>NZ_PJMB01000023.1 GCF_002892835.1 Arthrobacter sp. AFG7.2
TGGTTCGACGTTGAATCAGGTGTCGCCGGCGAATATGCGGTTGGGCGGGGATAAGCAGTTGCCCGGTGCTGCGGATGTGAGTTTCGGGTCCGAGGTGATCTCGGTGACGGACGCGGCGTCGGGGAAGGTGTGGGCGGTGTCGCCGTCTACGGTGAATGGTTTTGATGAAGCGTCGGAGCCGGTGCTGGTGGGGTCGGAGGGGACTGTTTCGGCTGTCGGGGAGGATGACCGGATTTATTCGGCGGACCCGGAGTCGGGCGTGGTGACGGTGACCGGTGTTGACGCCAACGGTGAAGTGGTGTCCTCGGAGTCCGAGACGTGGGGTGAGTTGAAGGGGTCGGGGGACCTGCAGATCACGGTGGTGGGAGACAAGCCGGTGGTGCTGGATGCGGCGGCCGGGAAGTTGTTGCTGCCGGGCGGGAAGCGGCTGCAGCTGGACAACGCACGCGAGGCCAAGCTGCAGCAGGGCGGTCCGGCCAGTGACTTTGTGGCGATCGCGACGCAGAAGGCGTTGCTGAAGCAGCCCCTGAACGGCTCTACTGCAAAAACGGTGGCGTTCGACGGCGAGGGTGTGCCGGCTGCTCCGGTGCAGTTGGGCGGGTGTGTGCATGCGGCGTGGTCGGGTGCGAACAAGT
>NZ_PJMB01000003.1 GCF_002892835.1 Arthrobacter sp. AFG7.2
AAAGACACCTCCGTCCAGGCGCTGGAGGTTGCAGTTGATCACGAAGTTCAGGTTGTCCAGGTTCTCGTTCGCGGCGAGCTGGAGCAGGCCGCGGGACTCGGGCTCGTCCATTTCGCCGTCGCCGAGGAACGCCCAGACCTGCTGGTCGGAGGTGTCTTTCAGGCCGCGGTTGTGCAGGTACCGGTTGGACTGGGCCTGGTAGATCGCGTTCATCGGCCCGATGCCCATGGACACGGTGGGGAATTCCCAGAACTGGGGCATCAGGCGCGGGTGCGGGTAGGAGGACAGGGCGTGGCCCTGCTTGGACTTTTCCTGCCGGAACCCGTCCAGGTCCTCCTCGGAAAGCCGGCCTTCCATAAACGCCCTGGCGTACATGCCGGGGGAGGCGTGGCCCTGGAAGAAGACCTGGTCCCCGCCGCCGGGGTGGTCCTTGCCGCGGAAGAAGTGGTTGAACCCGACCTCGTACAGGGTCGCAGCCCCGGCGTAGGTGGAGATGTGCCCGCCCACCGCGATCTCAGCGCGCTGGGCCCGGTGGACCAGCACCGCGGCGTTCCACCGCATGTAGGCACGGTAGCGGCGCTCGTACTCCTCGTTGCCCGGGAACTGTGCTTCCTGGTCCACCGGGATCGTGTTCACGTAATCGGTAGTGGTCACCATCGGCACCCCGACGCTCTGCGCGCCCGCACGCTGCAGCAGGCTCCGCATGATGAATCGGGCACGCTCAGTGCCCTGTTCCCTGATCAACGAATCCAGGGACTCAACCCACTCGACAGTCTCTTCCGGATCACGATCAGGCAGCTGGTTAGTCAACCCGCTGAGGATATGGGAGGTATCTTCTCCTGCAGCCACGGCAGCCTCTTTTCGTCTTTGAATGCTCGGCTCATGTTTTCGCATAACGAGAAAACATTCTTGCCAGACGAGATTAGCCAGCTCTGGCAAGCGGGTCAACCACAAGACCCGCTGACGCCAGTATCGGGATCGTGTAGGGCCTGCCGACCGTTTGTGACTGCTTCAGCCCGCGATGCTCCTTGACCACGGGTGATCCAGGTCATACTCTTATTCCACTATTCAGTAACTACTTTTCGCAATGTGGAATTGCATGTGGCCCAATAAGGCCCGGAATCCACCACCGAAATATTCATCCAGAAACCGGAGATCCCTATGCAGACCCCTCCACCGGTCGGCGTCGAAAAGGCTCCTGACCTGACAGCGCCGTCAGACCCTTCAGCCCACTCCGCCACAAGCGTCGAAGCTCTTTGTGAATCAGCCAGCGCAGCATCAGGCCAAGCCATCAGTCCCACCCTTTACAACATGGACCTTGCCCCTACCAAGCGTGCCGGACGCAAGTGGTCCGGCTACAGTATCTTCACCCTCTGGGCCAACGACGTGCACAGCCTCGGCAACTATGCGTTCGCTATCGGACTGTTCGCCCTGGGACTCGGCGGCTGGCAGATCCTGCTGGCCCTGGGCATCGGAGCAGCGCTGCTCTTTGGGCTCCTGAACCTGTCCGGATTCATGGGCGTCAAGACCGGCGTTCCCTTCCCCGTCATGAGCCGGATCAGCTTCGGCATCCGTGGCGCCCAGATCGCCAGCCTGCTCCGTGGCGCCGTCGCCGTCGCCTGGTTCGGCATCCAGACCTACCTCGCCTCCGTGGTCTTCCGCGTGATGCTTGTGGCAATGTTCCCAACCCTTGCGGAGCTGGACAAGGACTCCCTTCTCGGGCTGTCCACGCTCGGCTGGATCGCCTTCGTCATCCTGTGGATCGTGCAGCTGGTCATCGTGAGCTTCGGCATGGAGATGATCCGCAAGTACGAGGCCTTCGCAGGCCCGATCATCCTCGTCACCATGGCTGCCATTGCTGTCTGGATCTTCATCGAGGCCGGCGGCGCCATCGCCTGGTCCTCGGACAATGCCCTCGAGGGGCCGCAGATGTGGCTCACCATCTTCGCCGGCGGCTCACTGTGGGTCTCCATCTATGGCACCTTCGTCCTGAACTTCTGCGACTTCACCCGTTCCGCCGTCTCAAAGAAGGCCGTGGTACGCGGAAACTTCTGGGGCATCCCCATCAACATGCTCGTCTTCGGAGCCATCGTCGTCGTCATGGCAGGCGGGCAGTTCAAGATCAACGGCACCATCATCGAAAGCCCCTCAGACATCGTCCAGACCATCCCCAACACCCTGTTCCTGGTGCTGGCCTGCCTTGCCCTGCTGATCCTGACCATCGCGGTGAACCTGATGGCCAACTTCGTAGCACCGGTCTACGCCTTGACCAACCTGTTTCCCAAGCACCTGAACTTCCGCAAGGCAGCCATCGTCAGTGCCGTCATCGGCCTGGTCATCCTGCCCTGGAACCTCTACAACAACCCCTTGGTGATCGTGTACTTCCTGGGTGGCCTCGGTGCCCTGCTCGGCCCGCTGTTCGGTGTGGTGATGGCTGACTACTGGCTGATCCGGCGCGGCAGGGTCAACGTCCCTGAGTTGTATACCGCATCCCTTGCCGGAACCTATTACTACAAGAACGGCGTCAACCCCAGGGCCATCATCGCCATGGTGCCGGCCGCCGTATTGGCGCTCCTTATCGCCTTCGTCCCGGCACTGGCCGCAGCGGCACCGTTCGCCTGGTTCTTCGCCGCCGGCATCGCAGCCGTGGTGTATTTCTTCATCGCAGACCGCCACCAGCGGCTCGAAGACCGTGACGGCGAGACCATTGCCGTCGCCAGCACCCACTAAGGAGCCCCTGATGCGCATTCTCGTAGCCAATGTGAACACCACCCGGTCCATGACGGACTCCATCGCTGCTTCGGCACGCAGCATCGCGGCCCCCGGGACGGAGATCGTCGGAATAACGCCCCGGTTCGGCGCTGATTCCTGTGAAGGGAACTTCGAAAGCTACCTGGCGGCAATCGCCGTGATGGACGCCGTCACGTCCTACCCGGAGCCGTTCGACGCCGTCGTGCAGGCAGGGTACGGCGAGCATGGACGTGAAGGCCTGCAGGAGCTCCTGGACGTTCCGGTGGTGGACATCACCGAGGCCGCCGCCAGCACCGCCATGTTCCTGGGCCACAAGTACTCCGTGGTCACCACTTTGGACCGGACCGTGCCGCTGATCGAGGACCGGCTCAAGCTCGCCGGCCTAGATGCCCGGTGCGCCTCCGTCCGGGCCAGCGGCATGGCTGTCCTGGAACTTGAGGAGGAACCGGAGCGCGCGGTGGAAGCCATCATCAATCAGGCAATGCTGGCGGTCACGCAGGACAAGGCCGAGGTCATCGTCCTCGGCTGTGGCGGCATGGCGGGCCTCGACGAGCAGATCCGCCAGCGTGCGGGCGTGCCCGTAGTGGACGGTGTCGCCTCCGCCGTGGCCATTGCCGAATCCCTGGTGCGCATGCGCCTGTCCACTTCCAAGGTACGCACCTACGCTGCGCCGCGGCCCAAGACCGTCATAGGCTGGCCGCTGAACAGTACCGGTGTCCCGGCACCGCTTTAGCCCCCCACCTCCCCAGGAGAACAGCGTGAACAACCCCTCTTCCGCCCCGCGCGTCGCCGTCGTAACCGGAGCAGGTTCCGGCATCGGGCGGGAGGTGACCCGGCAGATGCTTGCCGAGGGCTACCGCGTCGTGCTGGCGGGCCGAAGGGAAGTGCAGCTGAAGGAGACGGGGGACAACCACCCCGAAGCGCTGGTGGTGACGTGCGATGTCACCCGGCCCGACGACGTCGAACGCCTTTTCGAGGCCGCACGGCAGCGCTGGGGCCGGGTGGATGTCCTGTTCAACAACGCCGGGGTGTTCGGTCCGGCTGCCGGCGTGGACGAAATCTCCCTGGCGGACTGGGACGCCACCATTGCGGTAAACCTGACAGGTTCCATGCTGTGCGCCGCGGCCGCTGTCCGTGCCATGAAGGCGCAGGAACCGCAGGGCGGGCGGATCATTAACAACGGCTCAATCTCCGCCCACTCGCCCCGGCCCCGGACGGTGGCTTATACGGTCACCAAGCATGCGATGACCGGCCTGACGAAAAGCATTGAGCTGGACGGGCGGGCCTTCGGAATCACCTGCGGGCAGATCGACATCGGCAACACGGCCACAGACATCATGGACACCATCGGCGTTGGCGAGGGCGCCCTCCAGGCTGACGGCAGCCGACGCGTGGAACCAACTTTTCCTGTGGAGGATGCCGCCCGCGCCGTCCTGATGATGGCCACCATGCCGCCGACGGCCAGTGTCGGCTCGGTGGTCATTACCGCGGCGGGCATGCCCTTCATCGGCCGCGGCTGACCCCGCCGGGCGTTTTTGCCAGGCTTAAAGCGGGAGCAGGGCCGAGAGGTCCGCCCGGAGGCCGGACGCTGCAACGCGGTGGGCGGCAACAGCCTCTGCCCAGCTCAGCTCTCCGGTCACCATCGCAAGCCAGGTGGCGGCGTCGCACTCAATGACGTTGGGCGGCGTCCCGCGTGTATGCCGGGGACCTTCCACGCACTGCGTCACGCCGAACGGCGGCACCCGCACCTCCACCGAATTCCCCGGTGCCCGCGCCGTTACTTCCTCGAGAGAGTAACGAACGGCAGTGGCCAGAATTGGCCGGGGAACAGGATCGGCCGACGGCGGCCCGGCAGCTTTCCGCCAGGCTTCCACCGCTGCGGCGCCTTCCTGCGGGTCGATGCGGCGACGGGCTACAGCCATGGTCCGGGCCTCTTTCGTAGGGATGCAGCGGCAAAGGCCATCAGAGTACCGCGGACATTGGCCGGGAAGGAATCGGGCACGGGAGTACTATCGGTAGCACCCCGCCCACACCAAGGGAGCTACCGTGCAACTCGGCGCTTTTTCTGTCAGCCTCAACGTCAAGGACATTGCGGTATCTGCGGCTTTTTATGAAAAGCTCGGGTTCACGCGTTTCGCCGGTGACATCGCGCAGAACTGGCTGATCCTGAAAAACGGCGGGGCTGTGGTGGGGCTCTTCCAGGGAATGCTTGAGCGGAACGCCCTGACATTCAATCCCGGCTGGGACCAGAGCGCCCAGCCGCTGCAGTCCTTCACGGATGTCCGTGGCATCCAGCAGGAACTCAAGAGCCAGGGCGTCCCCTTCCTCGCCGAAGCGGAGGAAGGAAGCACGGGCCCGGCCAGCTTCATTGTTGTTGACCCCGACGGCAACCCGATCATCGTCGACCAGCACGTCTGAGCCAACCGCTCCGCAGGACTAGTCCAAAAGCGCCGAGACCGCAGGACCGAGCCGGATCTGTCCCACGGGGCGTCCGCCGCCGAGCACAGGGTCAACCACCCGCTCCAAAACGCTGGCAACCCCGGGGATGTCCACCGCACCGGCTGCTGCCAGGAGGGTCAAGGCCACCAGGGAGGTGGCACGTACGTTCCCGTCCAGGATCTTCACGGCCACGGAGACACCCTGGGCGGTGGCCATGGCCAGCACGCCTTCCGCCCCGATCTTGGCGATAATCTCCAGCTCATCCATGACCAGGGTGTTGGCCTCGCCGATGCCCTGGACAGCCCAAGGGTAGTCCAGCATGGAAGTGGCGATGGTGGCGGCACGCGCGCTGAAGCTCTGGTCGCCCGGTGCCTTGGCAAGGTGTGAATACCCCCGGGCAAGTCCCTTGAGGGACACCGCGGCTACGGGCGCACCGCATCCATCAATCCCAAGATGGGCAATCTTCTCGCCCGTGTATTCCTCGATGACCGTACGCACGCGCTGCTGGAGCGGGTGGTTGGGTTCAAGGTAGCTGTGGGTGTCCCAGCCGTTCTCCGTGCAGGCCCAGAGGAAGGCTGCATGCTTGCCCGAGCAATTGAACGCCAGCCTGGACTTCCCCCGTTCCGAACGGACCAGCCAGTTGCGGGCGGTCTCGTCCTGGGGCCAGGCCTCCGGACACTGGAGCTGGTCTTCACGGACTCCCGCAGCCTTGAGCATCCCGGCCACCACATCCATGTGGTCCAGGGAACCGGTGTGGCTTCCGCAGGCAATGGCCACTTGGGCTCCCCGGAGCGGGACGCCGGACTGCATGGACGCCAGGGCCTGGAACGGCTTCAGGGCCGACCTGGCGAGGACGGGGGTGTTGATGTCGCCCAGCTCGGTAACCACCGACCCGTCCGCTGCCAGGAGGACGGCCGACCCGATGTGCCTGGATTCAACAAAACCACTGCGTTCAACAACGGCCAGTTCCACGGCGGAGTCCACGGTAAAGGTGGCATGGGGGTTGTGGGGCATGCTGCCAGTCTAGGCGCCGCCCCTCCTAAAGCCGTGTTATTCCACGGTGACCATCACGGACTGCCATCCGGATGCGCCGTCAGGAACGGGATCCGCGCGCTGGTCCGTTTGCACCTCTCCCGAGCCGTCTGTGGCCCGGACCTTGATGTAGTGCGGACCGGGAGCAGCGTCCCACTGGTAGGACCACTGCCGCCAGGTGACCAGTGACGCCTCGGTGGAAAGTTCAGCCTCAACCCAGTCCTCGTTGTCCACCTGGATCTCCACTTTCGTGATGCCGCGCGTCTGGGCCCAGGCGGTCCCGCCCACGGCAACCTTCCCTGCGGGAACCTTCGCGAAGGACTTGGGAACGTCCACGCGGGCCATCGTCTTGATGGGCCCGCGCTCGGACCAGCCTCGGTCAGTCCAGTACGCCGTGCTGTCAGCGAACCGGGTCACCTCAAGATCCACCACCCACTTGGTGGCGGAGACGAATCCGTACAGGCCCGGAACCACCATCCGCACCGGGTAGCCGTGCTCCAGGGGGAGCGGCTCGTCATTCATGCCGATCGCCAGCATTGCATCCCGGTCATCCTGCAGCACTTCAAGGGGTGTTGAGGCGCTGAAGCCGTCAACGGAGGTGGACAGCACCATGTCTGCGCCGTCCTTTGGCTTTGCCCGCTTCAGCACCTCGCGCAGGGGCAGGCCCAGCCACTTGGCATTGCCGGCAAGGTTTCCGCCCACGGGGTTGGACACACAGGTGAGCGTCACGTGGGACTCGATCAGGTCGGCGTCGAGCAGGTCCTGGAAGGTGAGCCGGACTTCCTCCTCAACCATTCCGTGGACGCGGAGCTCCCAGTCCGCAACATCGATCTCCGGCACGCTGAGGGCGGTGTCGATGCGGTAAAAATCGTCGTTGGGTGTCACCCACGGCGCCACTCCCGGCACCGGAGACTGGACACCGGCGGGAACAGCGGGCGCAGCCTTGGCCGGGGATGGCAGTTGGAGGGCATCCCGGGCCTGGAGGATATTGCTGCGGGCGGCGCCCAGCAGGCGGCCACCGGTTGCGGCCAAGCCGGCGGCGGCAGCGGTGATTCCGGCTGCGGCGAAAAAGCGGCGGCGGCTGGTGGCGGGGCGGGCCGGGTCACCGGCCGGTGCTTCCGGCCACGCCTTAAGGCCCTGCAACCTGTTGATCAGGAACCGCAGGGCCAGCAGGCCTGCGAAGGTCCCCACCACGGAAGGGACGGCATCGATGGCGCCGACGCCGGCGCGGGTCACCACGCTGGCCACGATCACGGCGCCCATGAACAGGACGCCCAGGACACCCAGTGCCCATTTGCGGTAGGCCACGACGCCCATGACGCACGCCAGCACGGCAATGGTCACGCCCATGCCTACGAAGAGCGCCACCTTGTCATTAGTGCCGAACGTGGCGATGGCGAAGTCCTTCAGCCACGACGGCGTGAAGTCGATGAAGGTCGATCCCAGCGCAATCAACGGTGTGGCGCGGGCGGTGAAGAAGGCCCCGAGCAGTTCGGCCACGGCAAGGACGACGGCGGCCGCTACTACGCCTGCCAGCGCCGCCATTGCAGTAGGTCCCTGGATCAAGTTCCTCAGCTTCTTCATGATGGGGATTCGGAGCGGGCGCAGTCCCGGATTGTTGCAGGACGCCGGCACGTCCCGCCTCCGACACAGCTTAGGAGCGGGCAGGGTGCACAAAGTACCCTTGGAGACTGTGAAGGTACTCGTCATCGGCCCCGGAGGCCGCGAACACGCCATTGTCCGCTCCCTGCTCGCCGACCCCAACGTGTCCGAGGTCCACGCAGCTCCCGGCAACGCCGGCATCAGCAAACTGGTCCCCACCCACAAGATCAATGCCAACGATCCCGACGCAGTCGCCGCCCTGGCCGCCAAGCTCACCGTTGACCTGGTGGTGGTTGGCCCCGAGGCGCCGCTGGCAGCAGGCGTGGCCGACGCCGTCCGCGAAGCCGGCATCCCCGTCTTTGGCCCCGGCAAAGCCGCCGCCCAGCTTGAGGCTTCCAAGGCATTTGCCAAGGAAATCATGGCGGAGGCCGGGGTCCCTACGGCCATGGCCATGGTGGCTGCCAGCACTGAGGAAGCCGAGTCAGCCCTGGATACCTTCGGCGCACCCTACGTGGTCAAGGATGACGGCCTCGCGGCCGGCAAGGGCGTGGTGGTCACCAAGGACCGCGCGGAAGCCCTGGCCCACGCCCGGTCCTGTTTCGATGCGGGCGGCTCCGTGGTGATCGAGGAGTTCCTGGACGGTCCGGAGGTTTCACTCTTTGTCCTCTGCGACGGCCGCAACACCGTAGCGCTTTCACCGGCCCAGGACTTCAAACGCATTTATGACAATGATGAAGGTCCCAACACCGGCGGCATGGGTGCTTACACGCCGCTGGAATGGGCACCGCCAGGCCTCGTCCAGGAAGTCATTGAACGCGTCGCCCAACCCACCGTCAACGAGATGGCCAGGCGAGGCACGCCGTTTGTGGGCGTACTGTTCGTGGGGCTGGCCCTCACGTCACGCGGCACCCGCGTCATCGAATTCAATGTCCGCTTCGGCGATCCCGAAACCCAGGCCGTGCTGGCACGGCTCAAGACCCCGCTCGGTGCCCTCCTGCTGGCAGCGGCCAAGGGCGAACTGGACAAGGCGGAAGAGTTGCGGTGGGCGAAGGAAACTGCCGTCGCCGTCGTCGTCGCATCCGAAAACTACCCTGACGCTCCCCGGACCGGGGACCGCATCCGCGGGCTCAAGAAGGTGGAGGAACTCGAGGGCGTCCACGTCATCCACGCCGGCACCGCCTTCGACGAGGAAGGCAAAGTGGTTTCTGCCGGCGGGCGCGTGCTCGCCGTCGTCGCGCTCGGCACCGACCTGGTGGACGCGCGGGAAAAAGCGTACGACGGCGTGGAGCTGGTCCAGCTCGAAGGCTCCCAGTTCCGCACCGACATTGGCGGCAAAGCCGCCCGCGGGGAAATCAAGGTCCCCTCCACTGCCAGCGCATCCCTCCACGGGACCAAGACGAAGGCCTAGCATGAGCAACGTTCCCGCATCCCGCGGCTTCAGCACCAAGACCCTGGACCTGCCCGGCTGGACGCACGTCTACTCCGGCAAAGTAAGGGACCTCTACGAGCCGGCTGACGAGGCCATCCTGCAGCGAGTGGGCCAGGACTGCGTGCTGGTGGTGGCCAGTGACCGGATCAGTGCCTTTGACCATGTCCTGTCCAGCGAGATCCCGGACAAGGGCCGGATCCTGACCCAGCTGAGCCTGTGGTGGTTCGACCAGCTGGAGGTGGAACACCATGTCCTGGGCTCCACGGTGGAAGACGGCGTCCCCGCAGAGGTGGAAGGCCGGGCCATGATCTGCAAGAAGCTGGACATGTTCCCGGTGGAGTGCATTGCCCGCGGCTACCTCACGGGTTCCGGCCTGCAAGAATACCGGGCCTCGGGAACAGTGTGCAGCATCCCGCTGCCGGAGGGACTGGTGGACGGATCGCGGCTGGACCACGCCATCTTCACGCCGTCGGCCAAGGCTGAGGTGGGCGAGCATGACGAGAACATCACCTACGACGCCGTGGTGGCGATGGTTGGTGACGACATTGCCGCACGACTGAGCGACCTCACGCTGAGGATCTACGCCACTGCCGAAGGAATTGCCCGCGAACGGGGCATTATCCTGGCCGACACCAAGGTCGAATTTGGCTACGACCCCGTTGCGGGTGCAATCACCCTGGGGGATGAGGTGCTGACGCCGGATTCCTCGCGCTTCTGGGATGCCGCCACGTACCAGCCGGGCCGTGCGCAGCCGTCCTACGACAAACAGTATGTTCGGGACTGGCTGACGTCTGCTGAATCAGGCTGGGACAGAACCTCGGATACGCCGCCACCGGCGCTGCCCAACGAGGTTGTGGACCGTACCCGCAGCCGCTACGTCGAGGCCTACGAGAAAATTACGGGGAAATCCTTCGCCTGACGGAGCCCCAGCGCTCCCGGCGGATGGTGTACTGCTCTAGCTGGCTTTTGAAGCGGCCGCGGCGCGCTTTTGGGCCAGCTTTATTTCCAGGACGGCGTCCATTGCCTGCTGGACGCGGTCAGCTGCTCCTGCTGCGCTGAAGGCCTTTTGGGCTTCCTCGAGGTGCACCAGGGCTTCCTCGGATTCACCTGCAGCCTTGAGCGACTTGCCCAGCAGCAGCGATACTTCACCGGCGGTGTGCTTCGCCAGGCTGGTGCGCTCCGCATGAATTTCACGGAGCTTTTCGACGGCGGCAACAATGTCACCGGTCAGGTACAGCCACCGGGCACGGATGAAGGCGACTTCGAGCTCATCACTCTTGGTTCCGCCGACGATGGAGAATGCCAGCTCCGCCCGCTCGATCGACGACAGTGTTTCCGGCTCAACAATTCCTGACGAAAGTCGAACGGCCGCCGAGGCTTTGTTAAACCGGGCCCACAGCTCGATGTCATTGGCGGGGGAGAGCAACCGGGCTGCACGTTCATGGTGCTTGACCCCCTCTGTGTAGTCGTGACGCATAAAGGCAACATTTCCGACTACCCAGGCCACTTCCCCGGCAAGCTGGGACATTGACAGCTCGTCAACATGGTCAACCATGGCCTGGCAGTACTTCCAGGCTTCGTCCAGTCTGCCGCTTTCGGCCAACGCCCCGATCAGGGCCCGGTGGGCGCCAATGATGATCGTGGAGTTCTTGGGCAGCTGTGCAGAAAGCCGTACAGCTTCCATCGCGTGTTCCACCGCAACGCTTAGCTGGCCCTGTCCGTGGCACACAGCCGCAAGCATTTGGCGGGCCCTGACCCCGAGGCCGACAGACTCCGTCGCCATGGGATGTTCCAGCAGGTGCTGGATGATGCGCTGGCACTCCTTCAGGTTGCCCTGCTTCATCAGGCACTCGGCCTGCATATAGGTCATGTTCCACCAGGCACTCGTGTTCTTGCCGTCCAAGGCAATCTGAGCGGCTGTTGCAGCATGGCTGGCGGCCAGTTGGTAGTCCCTTAGGTCCCACGCCTGGCGGGCGTAGAGTCCGGCAAGGACGTATTCGGCGTCGCTGACTGTAATGGGCTGGCTCCAGGCCTCGAGTGCCTTCGGTGCCAGTTCCAGCCTGCGCGCCAGTTCCTCGATGACCTCCGCAGTGGGTTCCCTGCGGCCGGTCTCAAGTAGCGAAATATAGCTGGGGGAATACAGGTCTTTTCCCAGTTCTGCCTGTGTCAGCCCCCGTTCGAGACGCTCCGCACGGAGCTTCTCCCCGAATCCGTTGCCCACGGGTTTTCCTCCTTTTCCGGACGGTCTTCGTACAAAATGCTTGACAGTCCCTGTGGAAAACATTTTACAATGTATGTCAACAAGGACAGTGCTGGCTTTGTAACGAATCCGACTCGTATTGAGGAACCTATATATGTTGAAGAAGATCGCAACCGCGGCCGCACTGGCAGGCGCACTTGCCTTTTCTGCTGCGGCTCCAGCTGTCCTGTCTGCCGGTTCCCTCGCGGAATCCACCGGTACTTCGGTAGCCATAGGTAACTGGCCCGACCCCATGTCCAAGAAGACCAAGGACAAGGGTGCGGACACCACGTACACCACCTACATTGGCAACTGGCCTGACCCGATGTAAACAGCTTCCTCAGCATTTGGAGGCGAGGAGTGACCCCGGAGCGCAACCTCCGGGGTCATTCCTTTTAAACTGCGCACTGTGGCGTATAACGATTTGGCATCTGCGGGGCTGCGCCAACCTGCTGCGGGAAACACAAAAGAGGGCCTCCGCGTGGAGACCCTCTTTTCGTTATGGTCGGGATGACAGGATTTGAACCTGCGACCTCTTCGTCCCGAACGAAGCGCGCTACCAAGCTGCGCTACATCCCGATCCGCTGCAAAAGCAACTTTACAAGGATAGCCGATGCCGGGGCCTGATGCGAAATCCCCGCCCGGACCTGCGGGCTAAACCAGTGAGTCCTTCCAGGCTCCATGCAGGTCCGCGAAGCGCCCGCCGCCGCCGATGAGGTCTGCGGGGCTGCCGTCCTCCACGATCCTGCCGTCGTGCACCACCAGCACCCTGTCAGCGGTCTCCACGGTGGACAGGCGGTGGGCGATGATCAGGGCGGTCCTGCGGGCGGCCTCCGTGCCTGCCAGGAGCCGGGCCAGGCCCTGCTGCACCAGCCGTTCGGAGGGGATGTCCAGGGAGGAGGTGGCCTCGTCCAGGATCAGCACGGCCGGCCGCGCCAGGAAGGCCCGGGCGAAGCTGATGAGCTGCCGCTGCCCGGACGAGACACGTCCGCCACGCTTGTTGACATCGGTGTCGTACCCTTCCGGAAGTTCCATGATGAACTCGTGGGCGCCGACCGCTTTGCCCGCTTCCTCGATTTCCGGGCGGGACGCTTCCGGACGGCCCAGGGCGATGTTGTCCGCCACCGAGCCGCTGAACAGGAATGCCTCCTGGGTGACCATGACGATGTTCCGGCGCAGGTCCGTGGTGCTCAGGTTGCGGAGATCGACGCCGTCCAGCGTGAGGGAACCGGAGGAGACGTCGTAGAAACGGGCGATCAGCTTGGCCAGCGTGGACTTCCCGGCCCCGGTCTGCCCCACCAGTGCAACAGTTTGGCCCGCGGGAATGTGCAGGTTCAGGGTGGGGACGATGACCGGACCGTCACCGTAGCGGAACTCCACGTCATTGAAGTCGACCGTGCCCTTGGCGCTCTTCAGCGCGACGGGGTTCCTGGGCGGCCGGACGGTGGGTACCTCCTCCAGGAGTCCGGACACCTTCTCGAGGGCCGCCTGGGCACTCTGGAAGGAGTTGTAGAACATGGCCATCTGGTCCACGGGCTGGAAGAACCTCTTGGTGGAGAGGATGAGCGCCAGCAGCACGCCCACTTCCAGGTCGCCGCCGAGGACCCGGAACCCGCCGAAGAGGAGGACCACGGCCACGCAGACGTTGCCGATCAGGACCAGGCCCGGCTGGAAGACGCCGTTGAGGTTGATGGAGCGGACCGTGACCCGCCGGTAGTCTTCCGCGAGCTCTCCGTAACGGTCCGCGTTTTCGCGCTCCTTGCGGAAGGCCTTCACGGCGCGGATGCCGGTCATGGTTTCCACAAAGTGGACAATCAGCCGGGCGGAGACAACACGGGACTCGCGGAAAGCGATCTGCGAGTGCTTCTGGTACCAGCGGGCCAGGAAGTACATGGGCACGCCGGCTGCCAGCACCAGCAGTCCGCTCCGCCAGTCCAGGGCAAACACTGTGATGCCGGTGAAAATCATGAACAGCATGCCCGATGCCAGGGAGCTCACGCCGGAGTCCAGGAGCTCGCGGAGGGCCTCAAGGTCCGAGGTCTGGCGGGCAATGATGCGGCCCGAGGTGTACTTTTCGTGGAACTCCAGGCTCAGCCGTTGGGTGTGGCGGAAGACCCGGAGCCGCAAATCCAGCAGCATTGCCTGGCTCAGCCTTGCGGTGGAGGTGACGTACAAAGCCGTGAGCCCCGCCGTCGCGATGGCCGCCAGCAGGTAGGCAACCCCGGTGAACACCAAGGGCCCGTTATCTCCCGCCTGAAGGGCAGGCAGCGCGCGGTCGATGCCGAAGGCAATCAGCACAGGGCCGGCCACGCGTGCCGCCTGCGAGAGGACCACCATGGCGATGGTCAGCCAGAACCGGAGCCGCACCGGCCGGATCAGCGACCGCAGCAGTGCCAGCGACCGCCGTCGTACCGCCCTGCTGTCACTCTTGCTGAGGTGGGCGTTGTCCTCATTGGCGGTGCCGAAGGATGCGGTGCTCATCGCGTGACCTCCGCTTTCTGGATGTCGGCTTCTACCTTGAGATCCGACAGCTCTGAGTCCAGGTCCCGGGGTTCCTGGTCCAGGCTGGCGATGACGTACCGGTAGTGGTCGTTGCCGGCCAGCAGCTCGGTGTGAGTTCCCACCGCCGCGATCCTGCCTTCCTCAAGCAGCGCCACCCGGTCCGCGAGGGCCACGGTGGAGGGCCTGTGGGCCACGATCAGGGTTGTGGTGTCCTTCAGGACGGCCCGGAGCCGCGTCTCCACGAGTTCCTCGGTGTGGACATCCAGTGCGGACAGGGGGTCATCCAGCACCAGCACCCGGGGGCGGGCAGCAATTGCGCGTGCCAGCGCGATCCGCTGGCGTTGCCCGCCGGACAGGCTAAGGCCTTCCTCCCCGATCAGGGTATCCAGGCCCTCGGGCAGGGAGTACGCGAAGTGCGCCTGGGCCACGTCCAGGGCTTCCTCCAGGACGGCCTCGTTGCGGACCGGGGCGCCGAGCAGGACGTTGTCGCGGACGGAGTTGGAGAACAGGGTGGTGTCCTCGAAGGCCACGGCCACGATGCGTCGGAGCTCTTCCACGTCGAAGTCCCGCAGGTCCACCCCGTCAATACTGATGGCACCGTCGGTGACGTCGTACAGCCGGGGCACCAGCTGGATCAATGCGCTCTTGCCGCTGCCGGTGATCCCCACCAGAGCCATGGTTTCACCGGGCCGGACGTCCAGGTTGATGTCCTTCAGGATCGGCTTGTCCGGAGCGTCCTCAAAGGCGAAGGTGGCGTTGTCGAAGCGGAGGGCTCCCGCCAGCTGGTGGGGCCGGCGCGGTTCCGGGGGACTGGTGATGGTGTTGGCGGAATCCATCACTTCGTAGTGGCGGTCGACGGCGGTCTTGGCAGTAAGTGCCATGGCCAGCAGCATTCCGGAGAATTCGACAGGCGACGCAATAACGGCTGCGGTGGCAAAAAACGCCACCAGCGCGCCGATGCTCAGTTGGCCGCTGGCGCACAGCATGATGCCGGCCACCAGGCCCGCGCCGAGGGCGAGTTCCGGCAGCAGCGTGACCACCATGGTGAACATGGCCTGGTGGCGCGCCTTGTCAATCTCCGTTTGGCGCAGCTCTTCGGCTTGCTCTTCGAAATTCTCCAGCGCTTCACGGCTGCGGCCGAAGGCCTTGAGGACACGGATTCCGTGCACCGATTCCTCTACCGTGGTGGCCAGGTCGCCCGCCTGGTCCTGGCTGCGGCGGGCCACCTTGCTGAAGCGGGTGCGGAACCGGAAGCTGTAGGCCATGATGGGCACGGCTGCGGCCAGGAATATCAGGGCAAGCTGCCAGCTCATCGCGAACATCACGGCAATGCCGATGATCACGGTGAGGGTGGTGACCACCAGCATGATGGCCCCGAACGCCATCCAGCGGCGCAGGAAGTTCAGGTCCGTCATGGCCCGGGACAGGAGTTGGCCGGAGCCCCAGCGGTCATGGAAGGAAACCGTCAGGTCCTGCAGGTGGCCGTAGAGGGAAACGCGCATCCGGGTTTCCACTGTGGTGGCAGGGTTGATGACGAACTGCCGGCGGAGTGCTACCAGCCCGGCCTCGGCAATGCCCAGGACCAGGATGACCCCTGCCGACATCCAGATGGCTTCCGTAGCGCCGCCGGGTTTAAGGGACTCATTGATCAGTACCCGCAGGACCTGGGGGATGGCCAAGGCAACAACGCTGGCCAGCAGCGCGCACAGCAGTCCCAGCAGGAGCCGTGGAATGATGGGCCGGACATGAGGATAGAGACGACTGATCGATCGAAAAAATGAAGTTTGCTTGGCCATGCCCGCTTCTCAAGCTCTAAAACGAATGTAGTTTCCCGTAGCAACTACCCTATGCCATGGCGTGATCCGATTCACAGGGATTCAGGCGCGGGAGAGAGCTTGCCCAGTTATTGCGATCTGCAATGAACCGCGGGGCTGCAGTCAGTTTGGCGACGTCAGGGTGAGCAGCACGGCCTCGGGCTTGCAGGCAATCCTCACCGGGGCGAAACGCGAGGTGCCGATGCCGCCCGAAACGTTGACCGGCGTCGTCCGTCCGTCGCTCGTCCAGTCGTTAAGGCCCTTGGCGCGCCAGGTGGGAAGGTCGCAGTTGGCCACCAGTGCGCCGTACCCCGGAATGCAGAGCTGCCCGCCGTGTGTGTGGCCTGCAAGCAGCAGGTCCGCCCCGTCCTCTGTGAAATGGTCGAGCACCCGCTGGTAGGGCGCATGGATAACAGCCACCTTGAGGTGGTCTGCAGCGTCCTGGTTCACGGTGCCGCGGGGCCAGCCGGCATACCTTTCACGTTTCAAGTGGGGATCGTCCACACCCGAGAAGTCAAAGCGGATGCCCTTCAGGACCAGGGACTGGTGGCGGTTGGTCAGGTCCACCCAGCCACCCATCCCGAAACCGGACCGCAGCCGCGGCCAGTCAAGCAACTTGGGCTTGGGCTTCACCTTGGACGGCCCGAGCAGGTACAACGCGGGATTCTTCAGGCTCGGCGCGAAGTAGTCGTTGGATCCCGGGACAAAGACCCCGGGGAACTCCATCAGCGGGCGCAGGGCGGCCAGGAGGGGGTCCACCGCTTTGGCCTGGCTGAGGTTGTCGCCTGTGTTGACCACCAGGTCGGGGCTGAGATCAGCCAGCGACTGCAGCCAGGCCGCCTTCTTCTTCTGGCTGGAAACAAAGTGGATATCGCTCAGGTGAAGGATGCGGAACGGGTCATGTCCCGGAGGCAGGATAGCCAGGGATTCCTCGCGGAGGACAAACTGGTCCTTTTCCCACAGGCCATATCCGAAGGCAGCCATTCCGGCGGCGGTTCCGGCTCCGGCGGTGACGGCAAAGCCGCGTCCGATGGTTCGGGCGCGGCTGGCCAACGTGCTGGTGGATGTCATCAGGCTAGCCGTTCCCGTTGCCGTTGCTGTTGCCGTTCCCATTGCCGTTGCTGCTCGGTTCCGGGGCCGGCTGAGGGGCGGCCGGAGCGGCCGGGGCCGACGGGGCAGGCGCCTGCGGGGCTTGCGGTGCCTGGGGTGCGCGCGGGGCCGTCGTTGCAGGGGTGCGGGTGTTGCCGCCGCCGCCGTTCAGCATGCTGCTGGGCGGGGCAGGGAACGGCTCGGTGCCGTAGGCGGGTGCGATCTGCGACATGAAGTTCGAGAACATCGGACCGGCGATCATGTAACCGTCAATTCCCTTGTAGAACTTCCCGTTGACGGTGATGTTCTGGCCGGGACGGTCCTGGGCACCCAAGGGGTCACCGAACCAGGCGGCGGTGGCCAGGCCGGTGGTGTGGCCAACAACCCAGGTGGACTCGTTGTTGTTGGACGTACCGGTCTTCGCACCGATGGGGAAGTCGGTCCGGGTGGAAATCCGGGGCTGGATCAGTGCACCGGAGCCGCGGTTCAGGACTTCCTGGAGGGCGTAGTTCACGCCGCGGGCAACCTCGGGCTTGATGGCGTCGCGGCAATTGCTGGACTGTGCCGGCAGGGTGGCACCGGTCTGGTCAGTCACCGCTGTGATGGCGATGGCCTCGCAGTACTTGCCGTCATTGGCGAACGTCGCGAAGGCGCTGGCCATGGTCAGTGGCGACGTCTGGGTGGAACCCAGCAGGTTGCTGAGAGTGGACATGTCGATCTTCGGGTTGGGCTCGCTGCCGTCCAGGGAGGGCAGGCCGCTGTGGAGGCCGACGGCGTCAACTATTTTCTGAATGCCGCAGAAGTCCACCTGCGCGGCAGAAGCGAAGGTGACGGTGTTGATGGAGTTGTAGAGGCCTTCAAGAACTGACAAGGGCCGGTACCACTGGGGCTCAGCATTCTGCAGGTCATCAGCTGTGCCCAGGCCCTGGTTCTTTTGCGCCGTGCTGTAGCCGCCGGTCACCTTCCCGCACGTGTGGCGCCACGGAAAGCTCAGGGGATAGATGCGCTGGGCAGAATTCACCACAGTGTTCATGGCCTTGCCCTCGTTAAGCCACTGGGCGAACGTAAACGGCTTCATGGTGGAGCCGGGCTGCGCGCCGCCCAGGCCGTTGAGGTCGTTGCCGTCCTTGTCCAGCTTGTCCACATTGAAGTTCACCTGGGAGTCGAAGGCGCCTTCAGCGGGGAGGAATAAGGTGTTCTGGGCCATCGAGATGATTTTGCCGGAGTTGGGCTGCACGGAAACCATGGCGGCGCCCCATTTGTCCGGGTTGGCCCCGGCGGAGGCGTTGACCTGCTCCTGGGCGGCGACCTGGGCAGCCGGGTCAAGGGTGGTGGTGATGGTCAGGCCGCCGCCGTAGATGAGGCGCTTGCGCTCATCAAGGTCCGCACCGTATGCAGGATTGTTCTCCAGCAGGTGCAGCACGTAGTCACAGAAGTACGGAGCGGTGGATGCGTAGGCGCAACCCTGGCGCGCCGGGGTGACCTTGGTCTCCACGGGGGTGGCGACGGCAGCTTCGTAATCAACCTGAGTGATTTTGCCCTGGTCCCGCATCAGGGTCAGCACCAGGTCCCGGCGCTGCTTGGAGCTCTCCGGGTTGCTGATGGGATCGAACGCAGAGGGGCTGTTGACCAATCCCGCCAGCAGTGCGGCCTGCGGAAGCGTGAGATCCTTGGCGGAGGTGCTGAAGAAGAACCTGGAGGCAGCCTCGACGCCATACGCGTCACGGTTGAAGAACACGATGTTCAGGTAACCCTCAAGGATCTGCTCCTTGCTGAATTCCTTCTCCAGGGCAATGGCGAGCTTCATCTCCCGGAGCTTGTCACCCACGCCCTTGTTGACGCCATTCAATTTGATGTCTTCGTCCCGGCCCTCGGCGGCGAGGTTGGAGTTCAGGACGTTGTTCACATACTGCTGGGTAACGGTGGAAGCGCCCTGCCTGTTGCCGCGTGCGGTGCTCACCAGGGCACGGAGGATGCCCGTGGTGTCCACACCGCCGTGCTCATAGAAGCGGCTGTCCTCGACCGCGATGACGGCTTCCTTCATGAAGGGCGAAATCTGGTCCAGGGCAACCTTGGTCCGGTTCTCCGTGTAGACGCTGGCGATCTCGCTGCCGTCCGCAGCCAGGATCCTGGTGGTCTGGTTGGGCGGGTCTACCTTGAGCTCGGCAGGGAGGGTGTCAAAGAACTCGATCGAACCGCTGGCTGCGCTGCCTGAGACGGCTGCCGCGGGGACCAGCAGCCCTGCTACCAGGACACCGCAAATTGCACTCACGCCAAGGAAGACTAGGATCTTTCCGAGGGTGGTGGCAGTGTCGAATAATGGGTTCGTACGAGTCGCCATGTTTTCCACTTTACCGGCAAGGACTAGTCTTTCTCTCATGACCAAATGGGAGTACGCGACGATTCCGCTCATTATTCACGCCACAAAGCAGATTCTCGACCAGTGGGGAGACGACGGCTGGGAGCTGGTTCAGGTGGTGCCCGGGCCGGACGGAAACGGCCTGGTTGCCTACCTCAAGAGGGAGAAGCAGTAGCATGAGCATGTCCGCAGAGGCCCAGTCCGGCGCGGCCGCGGCCCCCGTTTCCGCTGTGGAGCAACGCCTTGCAGATCTCGGGCTCACCCTTCCGGAAGTGGCCGCGCCGGTGGCCGCATACGTACCTGCCGTGATCTCCGGCAGCCACGTGTACACGTCCGGTCAGCTGCCCTTCATTAACGGCAAACTCCCGGCGACAGGGAAGGTGTCCGCGGGGACCGAAGGCTTCGCCGATGAGCCAACCGTCTCGCCGGAAGACGCCCAGCGCTACGCGGCCGTTTGTGCCGTCAACGCCCTTGCAGCCGTCAAAAGCGTCATCGGCGACCTTGACCGCATCACCCGCATTGTCAAAGTTGTGGGATTTGTCTCATCCGACCCCTCCTTCACCGGGCAGCCCGGTGTCATCAACGGTGCGTCCGAACTGCTGGGACGTGTCCTCGGCGACGCCGGCCAGCACGCACGCTCCGCCGTCGGCGTCTCCGTGCTGCCCCTCGACTCTCCGGTCGAGGTCGAACTGATAGCGGAATTCAGCTAGGACCGGTCGGTTTCCCTTGCCACAACTCGCCCGACGGCTCTTCGCACTTCCCCAGGACCTTGAAGGGGCGGCCCAGAGCTGGCTCGAACACGGCGAAAGAACCCCGCGGGCAGCGCGCCTTGCATCCTCGGTGGTGCTGCTGCGGGATTCCCCAACCGGCCTCGAAACCTGGCTTGCCTACCGGCCGGGATCCTCGCCGCTTGGCGTCCTGGCCTTTCCCGGCGGCTCGCTGGACACGGCCGACGACGATCCCGTCGGCTGGCTGGGCCCCTCACCGCAGCATTGGGCTGAGCAGATGGGAACGTCCGACGTCGGGCTGGCGCGGCGCCACGTGCTGGGCGCCATCCGTGAGCTCTTCGAGGAAACCGGCCTGCTGCTCGCCGGTCCTGATATGGCCGGCACCGTCGAAGGAACCTCAACCCCGGAGTGGATGCGCGCCCGCGTTGCCGTCGCCGAGCAGGAAAGGACCTTCCCGGAGATCCTCGCCAAGCGGGGACTGTCCGTCCGGACTGACCTGCTCAAGTCCCTGGTCAACTGGAGGAGCCCAGACTTTGCGCACCGCCGGTTCGACACCCGCTATTTTGCCGCCACTGTTCCTCTGAACCAGCATCCCACCCTGCTGGAGGAGAAGGGTGTGTGGGGCCGCTGGGTCAATGCTGCCGACGTCATCGCCGGGCGGCACACCACCGCACTGGGTGACGAAGTGGGCCAGGAGAACACGGTGGGCCGCACCCTGGGGGAGCTCCTGGTCCCCGGCTCCGAGATCATGCTGGAAAAGATGGCCGCCGCCAACGGCTGCATCGCGTACCTCAGCTATAAGCGCAAGGCCCACGTGTACCAGCCGGTCCTGGTTGAAGAAGACGGCAAGCTCATGCTCGAGGTGGAGGCCGCGAAGACTACGGCCGACGACCCGCAGCGCGAACGCTAGATCCTGCGGAGCGTGGCGTAAGGGCGGCTCGGAAGGGTGCCTGCGGTCCACGGCTGCACCGGGGGCTCCGGCGGTATCTCGCCACGGCCGTCACGGAGTACCAGGACCACTGTCCCGGTTATGGCAGCCAAGGCCGCCAGGCCCAGCAGGATCAACAGGACAACCATCGCCACTGACATCGCCATGCACCTCGTATGCCAATTTTACCGCTGTTCGCCTGCTAAAAGCTGTGGTTGACCCGCTCTACCGTGCCCGCCCAGCCGACGCTCCATCACTTTCCGGCGGGTTCTAAACGGACGCTCCATCACTTTCCGTTCCTCCGTCTGACAGAGGGTTCTGTGGAAGGCTCACAGGATGTGATGGGGCGTTTCCGGGTTAAAGGCAAAAGGCCGCCCCGGGGGGCGGCCTTTGTCTTGTGCGTTTAGCGGGAGCGCTGGCGGAGGCGCTGCATGTCCAGGATGACGACGGCGCGGGCTTCGAGACGCAGCCAGCCGCGCTGGACGAATTCGGCGAGGGCTTTGTTGACGGTTTCGCGGGAAGCGCCAACCAGCTGCGCGAGCTCTTCCTGGGTGAGTTCATGCGCTACCAGGACACCGTCCGTTGCGGGGCGGCCGAAGCGGTCGGCGAGGTCGAGGAGGGCCTTGGCCACCCGGCCGGGAACGTCGGAGAAGACAAGGTCGGAGAGTGAATCGTTGGTGCGGCGGAGCCGGCGTGCCAGTGCCTGCAGGAGTTGCGCAGAGACCTCGGGACGCGTGCGGAGCAGGGTGTTCAGGCTCTCGTTCTTGAGGCCGGCCAGCCGGGTCTCCGATACCGCGGTTGCGGTTGCGGTGCGCGGGCTGGGATCGAAGAGGGCCATCTCACCGAACAGCTCGCCGGGGCCCAGGATGGCCAGCAGGGATTCGCGGCCGTCAGGAGAGGTGCGGCCCAGCTTCACCTTGCCGGAGACGATGAAGTACAGCTGGTCTCCCTGGTCGCCCTCACGGAACACCGAAGCGCCGCGGGACAGGTCCACCTCGGTCAGCTCGTCCGTCAGCAGACGGAATGCGTCGTCGTCGAGCGTGGCGAAAAGGGGTGCTCGGCGCAGTACCTCGATGTCCATGAAATCTCCTGAATAAAAGTGTCGGCTGTGGCGCTTGTGCCATTGTTTCAGAATTTTCAAGGTTCTGTGACGAACTTGGCAGGCGAAACGCCCTGATGGAGGGCCGCAAGGGCGCCACGGGACGCGTTACGGGACGCCGAAAAGCCGGTTCGGCAGGCTGCGGTGGGAAGCCCGTCAGCCCTCGGGAGCCGTCCAGAATATTGCCAGTATGCACCACTAGAATGAAAGTTCAACTGTTTATAAGGAGCCTTTGTGGTCGGCTTGACTGTCCTGGACCTGATCCTGATCCTGGCGCTGCTGTCCTATCTGGTGTACGGCCTGCGCAACGGTTTCCTGGTGACAGTGGGCGGCATTGCAGGGTTTGCTGCCGGCGCGGTGGCAGCCTTTTTCGCGGTTCCCCTGGTGAGCGGCTATGTGGAGGACACCGGCTGGAGGCTGACCGCTATTGTCGCGGCCGCCGTCGTGCTGGTGGTCCTGGGGCACGGCCTGGGGACGATGGTGGGACGGCACATCCGCGGCGCCGTCCGGATCCGGCCCCTGCGCGCGGTGGACCGCCTTGTTGGCGGCGCTGTGAACGTGGTGGTCTCCGCACTGGTGATGTCCATGCTGGCCTTCAGCGTCAGCTCACTCGGTGTGCCGTTCGTGTCCCAGAGGCTGGCCGAGTCCAAAGTCATCCGCTTCATTGACGGGCTGACACCGGACCCCGTCAAGGCAACCATGGCGCAGCTGCGCTCCACGGTGATCGGCAACGGCATACCCACGCTGTTGGAGGGGCTGGAAGCCGGCCCCACTGTGCCGGCACCCAACGCCAGCACGAACACCCCTGCCTTGAACCGGGCCGCCGAGTCAGTGCTCAGGATTGCCGGGACTGCCTATCAATGCGGCCAAAACCAGACGGGCACAGGGTTTGTGGTGTCCCGGGAACGGGTGGTCACCAACGCGCATGTGGTGGCGGGCGTGTCGCAGCCGGTGGTGGAGATGCCGGATGGGGGAGCGATGCCGGGACAGGTGGTGTATTTCGACACAAAACATGACCTGGCGGTACTGGCCGTGGAGGACCTTTCCGCCGCCCCGCTGGCGTTGAGCCAGGACCTTCCGGGTGGCAGCCCTGCCGCTTTCGCGGGCTACCCCCATGGCGGGCCCTTCCAGTCGAAGCCCGCTACGGTGCAGGACATCACCACTGTGCTGGTGCCGGATATCTACGGCAACAACGCATCGCCGGAGGAGATCTACCGGCTGGCCGGGGATGTGCAGCCGGGAAACTCGGGCGGCCCGCTTTTGACCATGGAGGGGCAGGTGGCAGGAGTGATTTTCGCCAAGGCGACGGCGGATACCGCAATGGGTTTCGCCATCACCATGGATGACCTGACGCCCGTGGCAGCGCAGGCATCAGCCCTGTCTGCCCCCGTGTCCTCCGGGCAGTGCATCCAGAAGTAGGCAGGACTGCTAGAGGACTTCGGCGAGGTAATCGATGGCCAGCCGGTACCCGAAAACACCTGCGCCCACAATAACCGCAGAGCATACCGGCGAGAGGTAGGAGTGGTGCCGGAACTCCTCCCGCTGGTGCACATTGGTGATGTGGACCTCGACGGCGGCAACCTGGACGGCAGCGAGGGCATCGCGCAGCGCAACGGAAGTGTGCGTGAACGCGCCTGCATTGATGACGATGCCCTTGGCGTTGCTCCGGGCCGCGTGGATCGTGTCCAGCAGGACGCCCTCGTGGTTTGACTGGACACACTCGGCCACGAAGCCGTGGGCTTCTGCGGTCCGGGCGGCAAGTTCCTCGACGTCAGCCAGGGTGGACGTGCCGTACTTTTCCGGTTCCCGGGTGCCCAGCAGGTTCAGGTTGGGCCCGTTGATTACCAGGATGATGCCGCGGCTGGCGGATGAAGAGGGTTCGGTCATGCGAGTAAATCTATCGCCTGGGACGGACTGCCGCGCATTCTTACAGCGAAGAGCGCGCGGCAGCCAAAGGCCGGCAGTGCGGGCAAACTGCTAGAGGGCCGTGAACTTCAGCAGCAGTGCGTGCTCGGGGTTGAGGATGGGCATGGGCACGCCCACTTCGGCAAGGAAGCGGCCGCTCGCCACTGCCCCGCCGTCCAGCCAGGCCGGGGGCTGGGCCTGGCTGAAGGTATGGGCGTAGCCCGGGTCACCGGTGGCCGGCGCAATCGCTTCCATCCGGTAGGTCCTGTCCGCTTCAAGGCCGGGGATGGCGAGCCTGCCGGGCTGCTCAGCGTAGCCGGTGCGCAGGCTCACCACGGCAAACAGCGCCGCCGTCGTTCCTGCCTCGGGTGGCACTGCGGCTACCGTGCCGTGCAGCATCAGCGACTCGTCCGGAACATCGGCACGGACCATCCGGCCGCCGTGCAGAAGGTCCCGGTGTTCCTTGAACAGGGCGATGAACCGTTTGAGCTCCTCCCGCCCGGCACCGGTGACCTTCCGGACGTCCCACTCCATGCCGAAGTGCCCGAAGAGGGCCGTGATGGCCCGGAAGGACAGGTCATGGGTGCGTGCAGTGGTGTGCGAGGTGGTGGGGCCGATGTGGCTGCCCATCAGCTCCGGCGGAACCACCAGTCCGGTCCAGCGCTGGATGGTCTGCCGCTCCAGGGCGTCGTTGCAGTCGGAGGCCCAGATCCGGTCTGTCCGCTCCAGGATTCCCAGGTCCACGCGGGCGCCTCCGGAGGAGCAGCTTTCAATTTCGACGCCGGGATGGGCCTTGCGGAGCTCGTCGAACAGGCGATAGGCGGCGAGGGTCTGCTGGTGGACCGAGGAACTGCCGGCGTGCCCGTGTTCCAGGAGGTCCCGGTTCTGGTCCCATTTGAGGTAGCTGATGTTGTTCCCCCCGAGGAGGGCATCAATGCGGTCGTAGATATATTTCCACGCCTCAGGGTTAACCAGGTCGATGACGTGCTGGTTGCGCCACTCCAGCGGCAGCCGGCCGCCGTCCTTGTGGGAGCGTGCTGCCGGGCCAACGATCCAGTCCGGATGCGCCCTTGCGATGTCTGAGTCCAGGTTGACCATCTCTGGCTCCACCCACAGCCCGAACTCCATGCCACGGGACGATACTGCTTCGATAAGCGGTGCCAGGCCGTTGGGCCACAGGGACTCGTCCACGTACCAGTCACCGAGCCCGGCGTTGTCGCCGCGGCGTCCGCGGAACCAGCCGTCGTCGAGCACGAAGCGCTCCACGCCCAGGTCGGCGGCGGACTTGGCCAGTTCGATCAGGGTCTCCAGGTTGTGGTCAAAGTAGACCGCTTCCCAGGTGTTCAGCACCACCGGGCGCGGCTTGCCCGCGGGCAGGCCGGTGGACGCGGCGGGGAGTACGTGGTGGGGGCGGGACCGGAACCAGCTGTAGAACGCTTCGCTGATGCCGTCCAGGCCCCGGTCCGAGTAGGCGGCGAACAGGCCGGGTGTGGTGTAACTGCCGCCGGGCTCGAGGATGACTTCGGCGGGGCCCAGCAGCTCAGAGCCGCCAATCATGGTCCTGCCGTCACCGATGGTGTCCGCGAACTGCTCGTGGTTGCCGCTCCAGGCCAGGTGCGTAGCCCAGACTTTGCCGTGCCGGTTGCCGAATCCGGCGGTGCCCGCGGCGAAGAGGAGGGAAGAGTCATGTCCGGTACGGCCGTGCCGGCCGGTCCTGACCCAGGTGCCCTGCTGGATGGGGCGGCGCTGCGGGTGCCGTTCGCGGCACCAGCGGCCGGTCAGGTCCAGAAGTTCGACGGCGTCCGGCGCCACCGGGAGGACGGTTGCCAGTTCGTCGACTTGGAAGGGGGTGGTGCCGTCATTGGTAACGGTATGCCGCAGTTCCAGCAGGCCGCCGTCGTGAAGCGTCAGGGCGGACTGGACGGAGAGTCCGGCGTCCGGATCGGCTTGCTCGATCAATGCCGTGGTGCCCTCAACGCGTGCTGCCAGGACGCGGAGGCGGGCAGAGAAATCAAGCCCGGAAACGCCGCCGGCAATGCGGGAGCCGCGCAGGGCGGGCCGTCCGCGCCAGGCAGATGACGCCTGGGGGAGGAGTCCGGCGGGTACGCGGGCGCCGATGGAGGAGTGGGGAACCGGTTCGGTGAGGATGGCCAGGTCCGGCAACGTGCCGCCCAGGTCGGCACCCCAATGGACCACCTCCGCCTCGCCGCTGTCGAAGCTGATCAGCAGGCTGGTGCCGGCGGAACGGAGATGCAGGGGATCCATAGATGGAAACTCCTTGGATAGTCACAGGGCGTTCATGGTCAGGTCAAGCAGGAGGCCACTGCCTCCACCGTTGCGGCGGAGGCAGTGGCCTGACTGGTCAGGACGTCATGCTCTGACGATAGTTGCGGCAGCTATTCCTTGACAGGGATTGACTGGGATTTAAGTGAATCGATGGTCTTCTTTTCGCCGTTCTCCAGCGCGTCCAGAAGGGTGCCGTTGCCGCCCGCGGCCTTGCCGAACCCATCGGAGACGTCGGTGTAGGTCTGGGTCATGGTCGGGCCCCAGGTGAAGTTGGGGTCCACGTTGGAGGAGGCCTCAGCGAAGACTTCGTAGATCTTCTGGCCGCCAAAGTAGTCAACGCCGCCGGCGAACGCATCAAGGTCGGTGGCCGATTTCGCTGCGGGGTAGAGCCCGCCCAGTTCATTGGCCAGGGCCAGTGCTTCGGGGTCCGTGTTCAGCCACAGGGCAAACTTCGATGCCTCGTAGGGGTGCTTGGAGCCCTTGAGTACGGCGGTGGAGGATCCGCCCCAGTTACCGGCTGCCTTTCCGCCGTCTTCCCACTGCGGCATGGGGGCCACGGCCCATTTGCCGGCGGTGTCGGGAGCGCCGCTGGCCAGGGTGGAAGCACCCCAGACCGCTGAAACCCAGGTCCACTGCTGACCGGTGTTGAAGGAAGCGTTCCACTCGTCGGAGAAGGACGGCAGGGTTGATACCTGGCCCTTGCCCAGCAGGTCCTGCCAGTAGTTCGCGACCTTCGCAGACTCGTCGCCCGTCAGGTTCACCTCCCACTGGTCATTGGCACTCGAGAACCACTGCCCGCCGGCCTGCCACACGTTGCCTGCGAACCAGTTGACGTCACTGCGCGGGAAATTGGTGATGTATGAGCCCCGGGCCTTGATCTGCTCGGCGGCGGCAGCATATTCGTCCCAGGTGGTGGGCACCTCAATGCCGGCCTCCTTGAACAGGTCCGCACGGTAGAACATTGCCATCGGTCCGCTGTCCTGGGGGACTGCGTAGACGGCACCCTCCTCACCGAACGTGACCTGGCCCCAGGTCCAGTCAACGAACTTGTCCTGTGCATCGGCCACTCCTTCGCAGGCGGCGATGTTCTCGAGGCCGTCCTGGACGCGGAAGTTGGGCAGGGCGTCGTATTCGATCTGGCCGACGTCCGGAGCGTTGCCGGCCTGCAGCTGGTTGAAGAAGTTCTGGTACGTGCCGGAGTTTCCGTTGGGGCCCGTCTGTACCTTGACCTTGATGTTCTCGTTTTCCTTGTTCCAGAGGTCAACCACCTTGTCCATGCCTGGAACCCAAGTGGTGAAGGTCAGCTCGACCGGGCCTGACGCCGGTTCGCAGGAGGTTGCAGAAGCTTCAGTCTCTGAAGCGCCTCCGCCGCCTGAACAGCCGGCAAGGGCCAGCGCTGAAACAATGGCAAAGGCTGCGGTGGCTTTTCCGTAATGCGCGCGCATTTCTATTCCTATCAGTGGGGTGCTGTACCGGGGCGGGAGCCGCGGAACGGTTTGGTGGGGGAGTTATTTGACGCTTCCGGCGCCCAGTCCGCTGCTCCAGAATCGTTGGAGTGCAAGGAAGGTTCCGATCAGCGGGAGGATTGAAACCAGCGCCCCGACGATCACCAGGACGCGGAGCTCGGGAATCTGGCTGATCTGGCTGTTCCAGGCGTACAGTCCGAGCGTGACGGGGAACAGCACCTGGTCGCGGAGCATGATCAGGGGCAGGAAGAAGTTGTTCCAAATGGCCACGAACTGGAACAGGAAGATGGTCACCAGAGCCGGCGCCATGAGGCGTGTGGACACCGTGAAGAACGTCCGGACTTCCGAGGACCCGTCGAGGCGGGCAGCCTCCAGGAGCTCGGTGGGGACGCTTGCGGCGGCATAGATCCGGGCAAGGTAGACGCCGAAGGGGCTGACCAGGCTCGGGAGGAAGACTGCCCACAACGTGTTGGTCAGTTTCACTTCGCTGAAGATCAGGAACAGTGGAAGCGCCAGTGCTGTTGCGGGGACCAGCACGCCGCTGAGCACGATATTGAAGATGGCTTCCCGGCCGCGGAATTCGTACTTTGCCAGCGCGTATCCGCACATGGCCGCGATGACAGTGCCCAGGAGGGCACCCAGCCCGGCGTAGAGCGCGCTGTTCAAAAGCCAGCGGCCGAAGACGCCGTCACTGTAGGTGAAGAGATTGCCAAGGTTGGCCAGGAACGTGGGAACGGATTCCAAGGTGAACCACAGCGGTGCGGTGCCGGTGATTTGCCCGCCGGTCTTGGTGGACGAGACCAGCAGCCACCAGATGGGGGTGAGGAAGTAGAGCGTAAAGACGCCCATGATGAGCATCGCGGCGCTGCGGGACATGATGCTGTGACGTGGTCCGCGGGGGTTGGCCGCTCCGGGGGCGGACGCGCTTTTTGCTGCCGTGGCCGTTGCTGCACTCACTGGGAGACCTTCCTCTGGGTTGCCTTCAGGAAGACGAAGGAAAGAACAAACGTTGCCAGCGCCAGCACCACCGAGAATGCTGCAGCCAGGTTGTAGTTGGGGACGGATGCTGTTGTGTACACCGCGAGGTTCGGGGTGAAGGTGCTGCTGATGGCGGAGCTGAAGCTTCTCAGGGTCTGGGGTTCCGCGAGCAGCTGGAGAGTGCCGATGATGGAGAACACTCCCGTAAGGATGATGGCCGGAACCACCAGCGGAATCTTGATCCGCCAGGCGATCTGGAGGTTGCTGGCTCCGTCCAGCCGGGCTGCCTCGTAAATTTCCGTGGGGATGGCCAGCAGGGACGAATAGATGATCAGCATGTTGTAGCCGACGTACACCCAGGTGACGATGTTTGCGATGGCCCACAGCACAAGCTCAGCCGACAGGAAGTTCACCTCGGACGTGACGGCATCAAAGGGGGACAGCGATGGCGAGTAGAGAAAGCCCCACATGATGGCCGCGATGACACCGGGGACGGCGTAGGGAGCAAAGAATGCGAGCCGGAAGAACTTCTTGCCCCTGAGCAGGGGCGAGTCGAGCAGGAGGGCAAACAGCAGGGCCAGGCCAAGCATCACCGGTACCTGGACCGCTCCGAAGAGGAGCACCCGTCCCACCGACTCCCAGAACTCGGTGTTCTGGAACACCTGCTGGTATTGGACGAAGCCGCCGAAGACCTGGCGGGGAGGGCCGAAGGTCCCTTTGCGCTCTACCGTGAGCAGGGACTGCACCACCGCGAAAATGATCGGTACAGCGTAGAAGGCAAGGAACAGGACGCCGAACGGCGCAACGAACAGGAACACGGCGCGGCGCTGGGCGCCAGTGGTTTTGGCTTTCCGGGTCTTCGGCGCCCCCAGGGCCGGGGCCGGAGCGGTGGTTGATCTAGTCACTTTCATCATCCTTTTGGCCCGGTGCTGAGGCCAGTGGTGTGGGGTACAGGGTTTGGAGTGCGGACGACGCGCACGGCGCCCGCAGGAATGACGACGGCGTGGGAGACGTCCTCACCCACGATCAGTTCGTGGCCGTGGGCCGCGTACTTGTGCTCTTCATCAGAGTGGTTAATGAGGAAGACGTAGTTGCTGTCCGCCCCGGAGCGGACCACGACTTCAAGGCCGTGCGGGGAAGCCAGGACAGTGATCCCTGACGCGCGGGCTGCCTCGGTGACGACTTCCCGCAGCCCGGCCGGGTCAAGGACCGTGCCGACATACCAGGCGTCGCCGGCACCATGACGGTTGCGGGTGACGGCGGCAGTCCCGGCCAGGTGGCCCTCTGTAAAGGTTGCCATTGCTTCCGCGCCTTCAAGGCGCATCGCCTCCGTCCAGAGTGAAGCGGTGGAACCATTATCAAGGGTGAGGCTTTGTCCCGGCGGCAGGGGGTAAAACTCTTCAGAACGGATACCGAGCACGCTTCGGAATGCGCCGGGATAGCCGCCGGTGAGCACCTTTTCGTTCTCATCAACGATGCCGCTGAAATACGTGACGACGGCGGTGCCCCCCTTTGTGACGTAATTGGCCAGGACAGCGGACTCGCTTTCCCGGACGAGGTACAGGCCGGGGACGACGGCCAGCTTGTAGCCGGAAAGATCGGCCCCCGGGGCAACGATGTCCACGGTGATCCCGGCCTGCCAGAGGGCGGCGTACATGGCGTGAACCTGATCGAGGTACCGCACATCAGAAGACGGGTGGGATTCCTGGTCGTGGGCCCACCAGGCCTCCCAGCTGAAGACCAGGGCGGCCTCGGCCTGCACTGTGGTGCCGGCAACTTCGGCGAGTGTTTCCAGGATGCCGCCGAGTTCCAGGACCTCCCGCCAAATGCGCGAATCCGTTCCTGCATGGGGAAGCATTGCCGAGTGGAATTTTTCGCTGCCCTGGACAGAAGCCCGCCACTGGAAGAAGCAGAGTCCGTCCGCTCCGCGGGCAACGTGGGCCAGGGAGTTGCGGAGCATTTCGCCGGGTCGCTTGGCAATGTTGCGGGGCTGCCAGTTCACAGCCGAGGTTGAATGTTCCATCAGCAGCCAGGGCAGGCCCTGCGCCAGCCCCCGGGTGGCGTCCGCGGCGAAAGCCAGCTCGGTGGTGGGGGCATCAAGCCGGTGGTCGAGGTAGTGGTCATTTGCGATCACATCCATATGCGGTGCCCAGGACCAGTAGTCGAGATTGCGGATGTGGGCGGTCACCATGAAGTTGGTGGTGACCGGAACGGTGCTCTGCTGACGGAGTACGTCCGCCTCGGCCTGGTAGTAGCCGAGCAGTTCATCCGAGCTGAAGCGGTGGAAGTCGAGCACCTGGGTGGGGTTGTTCGTGGAGATGGTGGTCCTCGGCGGAAGGATCTGCTCCCAGGCGGAGTAGCGCTGCGACCAGAACGTGGTGCCCCAGGCCTGGTTAAGTGAATCGAGGGTGCCGTACCGCGCGACCAGCCAGCCACGGAAGGCGGCTGCGGAGACATCGCAGTAGCACAGGGCGTTGTGGCAGCCGAGCTCATTGGAGACATGCCATAACCGGACGGCGGGGTGGGCGCCGTAGCGCCGGACCATCTCGTCCACCAGCCGAAGGGCGTGTTCCCTGTACTGGGGGGAGCTGGGGCACCAGGCCTGGCGGCCGCCCGGCCAGGCGCGGGTACCGGACGCGGACTGGGGAAGGATTTCCGGGTACAGGGTGGTGAGCCAGGCAGGGGTGGATGACGTGCCGGTACCGAGGTTCACCCCGATGTTGTTGGCGTGCAGCAGGTCCAAAATCTCGTCCAGGCGGTCAAACGAGTACTCTCCCGGGGAGCCCTCAAGTTCAGCCCAGCCGAAGATGTTGATAGCGACAAGGTTGACGCCGGCCTGCTTCATCAGGCGGACGTCCTCCTGCCAGGTGCCGCTGTCCCACTGTTCGGGGTTGTAATCGCAGCCGTAGACGAGCTTTCCGTTTCCGGACAGTTCCTTGACCGGCGTTCTGCTGGGGCTCAACCCTGCTCCTTCGACGTGCAGCAGACGTGCAAGCCGGGGCAGTACACCGTGGCGTTGGACGCTGTTGTCTTGATGGTTCTGTGAACGTTCCCAGAATGACGCATAAAAAGTGATGCACATCATCTGGGAACGTTCACAGACTATCCTCGTCGTCAGAGACTGTCAACGCGATTGCAGAGCCGGACCTGCCCGTTGGCTCCGCTACAGTACAGATATGTCCCTGACACGCACCCGTGCCCGCCGCGCCACCATCAACGATGTGGCGGACGCTGCCGGCCTGTCCCGGGGAACCGTTTCAAGGGTGGTCAACGGGGAAAAATATGTCTCCGAGGAGGCCCGGCAGGCAGTGGAAGAAGCCATTGCCCGGGTGGGCTATGTCCGCAACAGTGCCGCCCGGAACCTCGTCACTCAGGAGTCCAAGGCGATCGGCCTGATCATTCACGAACCCCACTCGCTGCTCTTCGAGGACCCCAACATCGGCTCGATCCTGCTGGGGGCCAATGAGGTGCTCTCAAAGGCGGATTACCAACTGGTATCGCTCATTATTGATTCCGACAGGGACAGCCGCCGGGTTGCCGATTACCTGCGAGGCGGCCTCGTTGACGGCGCAGTCATCATCTCCGCGCGGGCCTCGGACCCCATCGCAGCTGCCGTGGCTGACATCGGGCTGCCCGCGGCTTTTGTGGGCCACCCCGACGGCAACCCGGACCTGCCGTACGCCGCCATCGATAATGTGGAGGCAGCACGCAGCATCACCAGCAGGCTCCTGGACACCGGGCGGCAACGCGTGGGCATGATCGCAAGTGCGCTGGACCGGGACTCCGGCCAGGACCGCCTTGCCGGCTTCCGCGCGGCGATGGGGGAGAGATTCGACCCCCAAATGGTGGTGGAATACCCGCTGTATACCTATGCCGCGGGACTGGAAGGGATGCAGGAACTGCTCCGCCGCGCCCCCGGTATCGATGGCGTCTTCGCCGCCTCCGACGCTGTAGCCGCCGGAGCAATGACGGCGCTCCAGGAAGCCGGCCGGAGGGTGCCCGAAGACGTAGGCATCGTGGGCTTCGACGACAGCAGCTGGGCGCTGCGCTGCAGGCCCCAGCTCTCTACGGTGAGGCAGCCCGCGGATCTTCTGGGGAGCACGGCCGCCGAACTCGTTTTGGCGCAGCTGAAGGGCCAGCCCAGCCAGCCGCGGGTGCTGGAGACTGCCATTATGTGGCGCGGCTCCGCCTAGGGAGCAACCTGGACAGGCACTACCCGGAGAGTCGTGTTGTCCCTGATTTGCCGCTGCGCTTCGGGGCCGAGCCCGGAATCGGTGATAACTTCGTCCACGTCGTCCAGGGACGCAATGGAACTCATGCCCAGCATGCCCCACTTCGTGTGGTCAGCCAGCACCACTGTCTTCCGCGCGGCCGCCACAAAGGCCCGGTCTGTCTCGGCTTCGAGCAGGTTGGGCGTGGTGAAACCGGCATGGGCATCCATCCCATGGACGCCCAGAAACAGCACGTCCAGATGCAGCTGCTTTAGCGCGCCGGTGGCGATGGGACCCACAAGGGCATCAGACGGAGTTCGCTCGCCGCCAATCAGGATCACTGTGGAGCTGTACCGGGCGGAGCCTGCGGACGCAGCATGGTGGAAGAGGTCGGCGATGCGGACCGAATTGGTGACGACAGTGATCTGCGGGCCGTTGACCAGTTCCTTGGCCAGCGCCCAGGTGGTGGTTCCGGCGCTAAGGCCCACGGCCATGCCTTCCTGGACCAACGATGCCGCCTCCACCGCGATGGCGCGCTTCTCCGCCGTCAGCTGCGTGGACTTGAGGTCAAAGCCCGGCTCGTGCGTGCTCGTGTCGCCCGGAATTTTCGCGCCGCCGTGGATGCGCTCCAGGCGGCCGCCTTCCTCCAGTACTTCAATGTCGCGGCGCACAGTCATGAGGGACACGCCAAGCTGTTGGGCCAAATCCGAGACCCGGACCACCCGCTCCCGCTGTACGGCGTCCAGAATGGCCTGATGGCGGGCAACGGGAAGCATCTGGGCGGAATCCTTTGGGCAGGGGGCAGGGCTGCTCCCAGTCTAGGCTTTCGCCACGCTGGCGCGTGGGAGTCATCCTCCGCGTGCTGCTCGTTCCTCGCTTTGACGCACGCTTCCGGATAACCCCCACGCATCAGCTTGTGTGTTGGTCCCGATCAGGAGCGACACCCGTCCTGCCGGCGGTCGCCCGATGTTCCCTCATTTACGCAGGGAAGCCGCGATCTGCTGCATGATGGTCGGATCCGAGAGGGTGGTGGCGTCACCCGGATCGCGGCCTTCGGCGACGTCCTTCAGCAGGCGGCGCATGATCTTGCCGGAGCGCGTCTTGGGCAGTTCCGGGACCACCAGGATTGCCTTCGGCTTGGCGATGGGGCCGATTTCCTTGCCCACGTGATTCCGGAGTTCCTGGACGATGTCGTCTCCGGAGTCCACTGCGTCGCCGCGGAGGATGACGAACGCGACGACGGCCTGCCCGGTGGTTTCGTCCGCAGCACCAACGACGGCGGCCTCCGCAACGGCGGGGTGGGAGACCAGGGCGGACTCGATCTCGGTGGTCGAGAGCCGGTGCCCCGAGACGTTCATGACGTCATCCACGCGGCCCAGGAGCCAAACATCTCCGTCCTCGTCCTTCTTGGCACCGTCCCCGGCGAAATACATGGTTTCGAAGCGGGACCAGTAGGTGTCCTTAAAGCGTTCCGGGTCTCCCCAGATGCCGCGGAGCATGGCGGGCCAGGGTTCCCGGATCACCAGGAAACCGCCGTGTCCGTTGGGCACGGATTCGCCCATCTCGTCGACGACGTCCACGGCGATGCCGGGCAGCGGGACCTGGGCGGAGCCCGGCTTGGTGGCGGTCACGCCGGGCAGCGGCGCGATCATTTGCGCGCCGGTCTCTGTTTGCCACCAGGTATCGACGATCGGGGTCTTGTCCCCGCCGATGACCTTCCGGTACCACATCCAGGCTTCGGGGTTGATGGGCTCGCCCACGGAGCCCAGCACGCGCAGGGAGGTCAGGTCGTACTTGTCCGGAATCTCCCGGCCCCACTTCATGAACGTCCGGATCGCGGTGGGCGCGGTGTAAAGGATGGAGACCTTGTACTTCTCCACGATTTCCCACCAGCGGCCCTGGTGCGGGGAGTCCGGCGTGCCCTCATACATCACCTGGGTGGCGCCGTTGATGAGCGGCGCATAGGCGACGTAGGAGTGGCCGGTGACCCATCCGACGTCGGCCGTGCACCAGTAGACGTCTGTCTCAGGGTGCAGGTCGAACACTGCCCGGTGGGTGTAGGCAGTCTGGGTGAGGTATCCGCCGGTGGTGTGGAGGATGCCCTTGGGCTTGCCGGTGGTGCCGGAGGTGTAAAGGATGAACAGCGGGTGCTCGGAATCGTGGCCCACGGCGGTGTGCTCGGACGAGGCGGCCTCGACGGTGTCTGCCCACCAGTGGTCGCGGCCTTCGTGCCAGTCCACGTCCTGTCCGTTGCGCTTGACCACCACGACGTTCTGTACGGTGTGGCCCTCCTTGGCCAAGGCGTCATCGACGGCGGGCTTCAGGGCGCTCGGCTTGCCGCGCCGGTACGTGCCGTCCGCGGTGACTACCAGCTTGGCCTCGGCGTCATCGATCCGGGAACGCAGCGCGTCGGCGGAGAAGCCGCCAAACACCACCGAGTGCACGGCTCCGATCCGGGCGCAGGCCAGCAGGGTGATGACGGCCTCGGGGATCATCGGCAGGTACACCGCAACCCTGTCGCCCTTGGCAACTCCAAGGGATTCGAAGGCGTTGGCCGCCTTCTTCACTTCCTCCGTCAGCTGGGCGTATGTATAAGTGCTGGTGTCCCCGGGCTCACCCTCGAAATGGATGGCCACCCGGTCGCCCAGCCCGTTCTCCACATGGCGGTCCAGGGCGTTATAGGCTGCGTTGACCTCACCGCCCACGAACCACTTGGCGAACGGCGGGTTGGACCAGTCCAGCGCCTGGTCAAAATCCTTGCTCCAGGTCAGCAGCTCACGGGCCTTCTTTGCCCAGAATGCGGGGCGGTCGGCGTCGGCTTCCGCATACTCCCCGGCGGTGACGACGGCGTCAGCAACGAACTCGGGCGTGGGCGGAAAGGCGCGCGTCTCATGAAGCAGGTTTTCGAAGGCATCGCCCTGCCCTGCACCGCCGTGGGGCGCCTGCTGCCCTGCGCTTCCGGAAGCGGCTGCTACGGCGCTTGTAGTGTCCTGGGACATGTGAACCTCATCATTCATCGATCTTTGCTGGGCGGGATCCCCGCCGCCCGCCGGCTCCGCCGCCTGGTCGACGTCGGGCACACCGGCTGGTCACGGACATTCCGCAAAGAGCTGTTCCGAAATCAAGACTAATGCTTGGCCGCGGCAGATGTGTGCGGTGTCACAGAGCAGCCCGTGAACGGCATTTATTAAGCGGTGAATGGTCTGCGGGAGGCCCTGGCCACGTCCCGGCGCTGCCTGCCCAGCTAGTGATCAGACCGGGTGTTGACTAGGCTGAGATGGAATTGTGACTTCACTTCGGACCGCTTCGGCCAGGCATCACAAGGGCTTTGGCCAAGCCGGAACCGCTGTTAAGACGGCACGATGTCGGGACCATACAGGGCCCGGTGCCGCCACGCTAAGGAGAGCAGAATGAACCAGCAAAGCTTCGGCCAGAAAACCGGCCCCGACACCGCAGGGGCCGGCAGCAGCACCGGAACCCTTGATGGGCCAGGTTTCCAGGCCTCCTCGGGCAAAGCTCCCACGGGGGGCAACGCTCCGAAGGCCAATGAGGCAGTGCTGGGTCCGTTCACCATCCGGGATGTGGCCGTGTTCGGAGGCACCCTGGTACTTTTCGTTGCCTCCCTGCTGCCGGTCTTTGGCGCGCGGTACAACCTGTGGAACCTCAACAACCTTTTCTTCCTGGGGCTGGGCATCGTCCTGCCCCTGGTTGTGAGTGCACTCTTCGCGGCGCGCAGGCTGGCCCCGGCCACGAAGATCCGGATCGGGTCCCTGTCCATTGACCAGTTCGCGTCCGTGGTTGCCTCCTTTGCGGTGGCCTTCTTTTTCCTCTCCGTGGCAGCCGCCTACGTGCCCAGCCTCATGGTGGGGCTCGTCGGCTCGCTGATTCTCTTTGCGGTGACTGTCCTGGGACGCTTCCTGCCGTATGTTTCCGGCGATTTCCAGGGCCGGGCCGAAGTTCCTGCCCACGTGGTGGCCCGCGAACCCGTTGTTCCGGTTCGCAAGCCACGTGCCCCCAAGGAAGTAAAAACTGAGACGGCGCCCCGCTCCAAAGAGTCGAAGTTGGGTGCGAAGGTTCTGTCCGGGGGAGGGTTGTTCGGCGGCGCCGGCGCAGGATCCTCGGCGGTCCAGCCGGGGTCTGAGGGACACCACGCTCCAGCCGGCCAGCCGGGTTCGCCCGCGCAGTCCAGTCCCGCCGGACAAACCCCTGCAGGCCATGCCCCCGCTACGGCAGCCGTTCCCACTGCAGCTGCGCCGGTATCGACCGCCCCTGAGGTCTCCGACTGGACGCCCGCAGGCGACCCTGGTCCTGCAACCCAGGCAGCCGACGTCGTCCGCCCGTCCTCGACGCCTGCCGCCGAGGAAACCCAGCGGGGCGACATCCCGGCTGCCGGCAGCGGCAGTTCCCCCGTTTCCGCTTCCCATGGCGACGGCGGCGAGCAGCCGGGCGCCACGTCCGGCCACGGTGCCGCGTCCTCCGGCCAGGGCGGGCAAATCGGCTGGGAGCCGCCGGCGGCCACCGCGGTACATCAGCAGATCCGTACTGAGGAGCCCATCGGCGCCACGGTTGATCCTTCAAGCCGCCCTGAAGAATCAGAGGAACAGCCCATCCATGAGGCCTTCTGGTTCGCCGTCGCGCAGCACCGTACCGCCTACGACCCCCGGACCGGGGCTCCTGCGTTCGTCGTCGAACCGGGCGGCTGGGTCCTGGCCCTCGAGGACCGGGGCCATGAGTTCCTGGTTCAGCACACTGACGGGCGGCTGGGCGTCCTGCGGGACCTCAGCAACATCGAGCGCGGCTGACCCCCATGGCCGGGGCCAGGGCTCGGAAGGCCGGCGGAGCGCAGGCCTCAGCCGGCCAGTCTGCAGGAATGCCCGTCGTCTCCGCCGAATCAGTGCTGGCACTGAAACGGCGGGCACGCCGGATCAACCGTGCCCTGGCCGGGAAGTACCCCTACGCCCACGCGGAACTTGATTTCCGCAATCCGTTCGAACTGCTCGTGGCCACGGTCCTTTCGGCCCAGACCACCGACGTCACCGTGAACCAGGTCACCCGAGTACTGTTTGCCCGCTATTCGGACGCGCGTTCCCTCGCAGAGGCGGATCCTGATGACCTGGAGACGATTCTCAAGCCCACCGGGTTCTTCCGGGCCAAGTCCAGGAACGTCATCGCCCTGTGCACCCGGCTGGTGGACGAATACAACGGTGAAGTGCCGGGGCGGCTGGAGGACCTGGTCACGCTGCCCGGCGTCGGGCGCAAGACGGCCAACGTGGTGCTGGGCAATGGCTTCGGGATTCCCGGTATCTCGGTGGACACCCACTTCGCCCGGCTCGCCAACCGCTTTGGCTGGACCAGGTCCGATGACCCGGTCCAGATTGAACAGGATGTGGCTGAACTGTTCGACCGGAAGGACTGGACCATGGTGTCCCACCGGGTGATCTTCCATGGCAGGCGGGTATGCCATGCCCGCAAGCCGGCATGCGGGGCCTGCCCGGTAGCCACCTGGTGCCCCAGCTTCGGGTTGGGCGAAACGGACCCTGCCAAGGCTGCGAAACTGCTTAAATACGAGCTCGCGCCGGGCAGCGAAGCCTTGCTGGAGCAGCTTCTCGCCGAGACCCACCGGGCCGCCGAAATCCGGATGGAATCCCAAAAGAGGACAACGTGAGCGCGCGCGAAGACCTGCTCAACCTTGCCCGCCAGGCTGAATCGGGAACAGCTGCCGCACCCGATCCGCTCTGGGCGGCCCTCACCGTGGATGCCGAACAGGCCAGGCGTGCGGCCGTCCTGATGCTCTTTGGCGTCCTTGATGACGTTCCGGCCGCTTCCGGCAAGCCGCTGGCACCGGCTGATCTTGACGTCCTCCTCCTGGAGCGCGCCCATACCCTGGGCTCCCACCCGGGGCAGATGGCGTTTCCGGGCGGCGCCATTGACGCCCGGGAAACGCCTGTTCAGGCAGCATTGCGTGAGGCCGAAGAGGAAACCGGCCTCAATTCAAGCGGTGTGGAAGTCCTGGGCACCCTGCAGGAGCTTGGCCTGGCCCACAGCAACTTCCTGGTGACCCCCGTGCTGGGCTGGTGGCATTCGCCGTCGCCCGTCCGGGTAGTGGACTACGCCGAGTCAGCTCAGGTCTTCCGGGTTCCGGTCCGGGACCTGCTGGACCCGGACAACCGCGTCATGGCAACGGTCCGCCGGGCCGGACACACCTTCGACAGCCCCGCCTTCACCGTGAACGGCGTGGTGGTCTGGGGGTTTACCGGGATTGTCCTGAACGGACTGTTCGAGCAGCTTGGGTGGGCGGTCCCGTGGGACCGGAGCCGCCTTCACCCGATGGGCGTCTAGTTTTCAGGCCTGCTGCTGCCGGAGATCCACCACAATTGCGGTGGCTGCGTTCTCCCGGACTGCCTTGATCCCCTCAAGCAATGTGTTGAGGGACTTGAACTTGGGTGATACGGCAACGGTGTTGCCCTCTGCATCTGTGAGCCGCAACTTGTACGACTCGTCGCCTACTCGATGAATTTCGAACCTGCCCGCCATAAGCCGGGACCTCCCCTGGTATGCGTCTTTGCATCAGCCTTTGACCGATCTGCCTCAGTCATTCCGTCGACTGTAGCCCGCGTCACGCAGCCTGGCGAACTACTCCCGGGTAGGTTACTTCCGGGGTCACAGCGGGCAGGCGCCCCGGCCGGGGAACTATTTGGCGTTGTCGTACGAGTCAACCACCGCAACACTGACGGGAAATTCCACGGGGATGGGCCCGAACAGGAGCTCCTTGGCAGCCCTGGCGGCGTCTTCGATGGCGGCAATGCATGCTTCCACCGCCTCTGAAGGAGCGTGGACCATCACCTCATCGTGCAGGAAGAAAACGAGTTCAGCGTTAACCTGGCCGTCTGTCCGCAGGGTGCGCAGCCGCCGTCGTAATTCCGCCAGCCAGCATGCCGCCCAGTCCGCGGCCGAACCCTGGACAACGAAATTGCGGGTAAAGCGTCCCCGCGAGCGGGCAATCGACTCCGCCCGGCGCTGCTCCTCGGCAGTGGCGGACCGCTGGCTTTGGAACCATCGTTCAGAGGGCGGGGGGCTGCTCCGGCCAAGCCGCGTGGTCACTGTTCCGCCGGCTTCGCCGGTGCGGGCGGCCTGCTCCACGAAGTCCACGGCCCTCGGATACGTCTTCGCGAGTTGCGGCATAAGGCGGCCGGCCTCGCCGGAGGTGGCACCGTACATGGCGCCCAGCAATGCCATTTTCGCTTTCGCACGGTCCCCGCCGAATCCCCTGGCAGCGACACCGGCATAAAGGTCCTGGTCCCGGGCAGCCTCGGCCATGGCTGGATCGCGGGCCAGGGCCACCAGGACCCGCGGTTCCAGCTGGGACGCATCCGCAACGATGAGCTTGCAGCCGGGGTCGGCGTGGACTGCGCCGCGAATCTGGCGCGGAATCTGGAGCGCACCGCCGCCTCGTGATGCCCAGCGGCCGGAAACCACTCCGCCCACCACGTACTCGGGGCGGAACCTGCCGTTGTCCACCCAGGCGTCCAGCCATGCCCATCCGTTGGCGGCGTGAAGGCGGGACAACCGCTTATAGGCCAGCAGCGGTTCGATGGCCGGGTGGCTGGACTCGCTGAGCTCCCACTTGCGGGTGCTCTTGACCTCGATCCCGTTGCGGTGCAGGGCCCGCATCAGGTCCTGGGGGGAATCCGGATTGAGCGTGGATGAATTCAGGAGCCCCCGCAGCTCCTGGTTCAGGGCCTCAAGCTTGGCCGGCCGGTGCCCCATGGGCGGGCGGGGACCGAGGTGGCCGGCGAGAATCTCCTCATGCAGGTCTTTGCGCCACGGGACACCGGCGTGCTGCATTTCGGCGGCAATCATGGCAGCGGCGGATTCTGCGGCCAGGAGGAGCTGGAGCCGGTTCCGCTGGTTCTCCTCCTGGCTGACGGCAGCCAGTGCCACCTGCTGGGCGGCGTATTCCGCGCGCAGCTCTTCCGCTGTGTGGCGGCTTTCCGGCCCGGCGGCGGGATCCTCGAACAGTGCACCCTGGTCCGCGGGGGGAGGCGGCGGCTGCAGCACCCTGGGCGGCAGCAGCGGGTCCTCGACCGGTGTCCGCCCGGCATTCATCGCATAGTCCGTATCCGCGGTGAACCGGGAAAAAGCCAAAATGTTGCCGCACAGGTTCAGGTCGTAGCACCGTTCCAGTTCGATGCCGGCTGCCAGCAGGGCCGGGTACCAGTCCTGCGTGCGGTGCCAGATCCACCGGGGCGGCTGCCCGTCCGGCCGGCGGTGTTCCAGCTCCTGTACGACGCCGGGCAGGTCACCTGTGCTGACCAGCCTGGGTTCCGGCGCGGATGGCCGGGGCTGTCCCGCCTGGGTGAGTTCCTGCAGGACCACGCCCTGGGGGTGGGCGGCGAGCAGCAGGTACATGGTCCCATTCTGCCTTGTGTCCGTCACTGCAATCGCACGGGGTCGTCGCGGCATGCGTGGGGGTGGGACGTGCTTTTCCACATACGGCCCTGCAGCCCTTACCGGTCTTCCTGCCGGAGTGGAGAGTGGCTTCATGAGCAGGCATCAGTTGAGTCCCTCCCACCCTGAACCGGGCCGTTCCGGTACCCATGGCAGGGCAGCAGGGACAGGCGCGCCAGGACGCTCCCGCACAGCCGGCGCTGCGGCAGCTGATGGGGACGCGTGGCTGCCGGAGGGCGGGGACGAGGTCCTGCTGGTGACATCCTCCGCGGTTCTCCGGGGTGAGGTAGAGCGGATCGTTGCCGCAGCGGGAGCCCAGCTTCGCATTGCTGCCAATGCCGCGGAGGGAGGCAGGCACTGGGATGGAGCGGCAGCGGTTTTAGTGGGAAGCGACATCCGTGAGCTGCCTCCACGCCGGCGGGCACCGGCGGTCCTGGTGGGTCTTGACGGCGAAGGCGACAGCCTTTGGCATCTTGCGGCTGTTCTTGGAGCAGAACGGGTAGCGGTGCTTCCCGACGCTGCCGCGTGGCTCGCCGATCACCTCAGCCGGTCCCGTTCGCCGGGTCCGGGGGGTCTTATCCTCGGTGTGACCGGAGGGTGCGGCGGAGCTGGAGCCACCACGGCAGCAGCGTGGATTGCGCAGGCGGCGGCCGGGCTCGGAGCCCGGGTGCTGCTGGTGGACGGTGATCCGTGGGGCGGCGGATTGGAACTGGCCCTTGCCGCCGAAGAACAAGCCGGATTGCGCTGGCCGGACCTTTCCGAGGCCAGGGGCAGCATCGATCCCGTCCAGCTGGCCGACTCCCTGCCTGTCGCGGGCGGGTTCTCATTCCTGTCCTGGCCCGCCAGCCGTGAGCAGCCCGTGCCGGTTGCCGCCGCTACCACTGCCGGGGTCCTCGACGCTGCCCGCAGGGGGTATGAGCTGGTTGTGGTGGACATTGGCCGGGGGACGGACCCCATCCATACATTCGCCTGGGACTGCGACCGCATCACCGTGGTGGTGCCGGCACAACTGAAGGCTGCTGTCGCTGCGGTGCGGCTGCTCCAGGAGTTTCCACCGGTGGAGGCAGCCCTCCTGGTCCGCGGCAGGCCTGGTGCCGCGCTGGACGCCACCCTCCTCGCCGACGCCATCGGACTTCCGGTGCAGGGGCGGGTGCCGGAGTTGCGCGGACTGGCCGCGGCCGTGGAAGCGGGCCGCCTGCTTGATCTGGGTAAACGCAGGAGCGTCCGGCATTTCGCTGCTTCCGTCCTCGATTTCCTTGGCGACGACCTCCCCGCGGGGGAACTGCAATGAACCAGCACGCCGTCCCTGGCGGACCCGGACCCAGTGACTGGCGCAGGCGCGAACGCCGCGCGGGGGCCCGCCAGGCAGTGGATGCAGGGCTTCTCGAGTCGGTGCGCGAGTCCATGATGGCCGATGCGGCGGCAGTGACACCCTCGCGGGTCGCGGCGGCAGTGCAGGCCACAGGGAAACTGTTAGGCACTGCAGGTTCACTTGCCGCCGTCGAACGGATCAGCGCGGAGCTGAATGGCCTGGGGCCGTTGCAGGGCCTTACACGTGACCCGGCAGTTACAGACATCTTTGTCAATGCCCCGGACTCCGTGTGGGTGGACAGGGGCCGGGGGATCGAGCGGGTCCCGGTGGCCTTTGAGAATGAAGTCCAGCTACGGGCGCTGGCCTGCAGGCTGGTGGCAGCAGGGGGCAGGCGCCTCGATGACGGTTCGCCCTGCGTGGACGTACGGCTGGCCGGCGGGTACCGCGTCCATGCCGTGCTGCCGCCCGTGTCCACGGCCGGTTCATTGCTCAGTATCCGAATCCGCCGTGAACGCGTCTTCACCATGGATGAGCTCCGGGAAGGCGGTATGTTCGGCACCGGACTCCAGACTGTCCTCGAGCGGGTGGTGGAGCACCGGCTGAGCTTCTTAATCAGCGGCGCTACCGGGTCCGGAAAGACCACTTTGCTCTCCACCCTGCTCGGCCTGTGCTCCCCAGCGGAGCGGTTGGTCCTGATCGAGGACGCGTCGGAACTGAATCCTGTGCATCCGCATATCGTGTCCCTGGAATCCCGCCATGGAAACCTGGAGGGCGGCGGTGAAGTGGACCTGGGGAACCTGGTGCGGCAGGCCCTGCGCATGCGGCCGGACAGGCTGGTGGTGGGTGAATGCCGCGGTGCCGAAGTCCGCGAGCTGCTCACAGCCATGAACACCGGCCACAGCGGTGGAGGCGGAACCATCCATGCGAATACTGCCACTGCTGTGCCGGCCCGGCTTACAGCACTCGGTGCGCTCGCAGGACTTGACCCTGATGGCGTCAGGCTTCAGGCCGCGAGCGCCCTGGACGTCGTCATCCATGTGGACAGGGCAGCCCGGGGCCGGGAAGTGGCGTGCGTGGGAACCATGGTGGACGGGCCGCGCGGGCTCACCGTCCTGCCGGCTTTGGAGAGTGTTAACGGTGCGGTAACCGCCGGTCCGGGCTGGCCGGCACTGGCGGAACGGTTGGGACTGGGACCGGGGGAGCCCGGATGATCCTTCTCCTTGCCATGGTCCTGGGACTGGCCGCGGTGCTGCTTGTCCGCCCGCCACTTGGTACTCCTGCCCGGTTGCGCCGTGCCGCGGGTACCCGCTTCACCCCGGCCGTCCGTGCACAGGCACGGGGCATGTTCGCAAGGAAACGGCGTGGCGCCGGAAGAGGAGCGGGGCGGGCGCGGTCTGCCCTCCCGCTGAATCTCGTCGTGCAGCAGTTGGCGGCACTGCTCAAGGGTGGCCGCAGCCCGGCCCGGCTTTGGGAGGAGATCTGGGAGGTTTACGGTTCCTCCGCTTCCCGGACGGAGGGTCTGTGCGAGGGATCCAACGCCATGCTGGCTTCGGCGCGCGCTGCGGCGGCCCGTGGCACTCCTGTTTCGGAGGCCATCCGACGGGCATTGCCGTCCGCCTTTCCCCGCCCGGACAGGCAAGCCCGCATCTGGTCGGAGCTTGCCGCCTGCTTTGACATTGCCGAGGCAAGCGGCTGTCCGCTGGCGGACGTGCTCTCAAGGTTCGCCGCGCAGCTTGAAGTGGAGGATGATGCGGACGCGGCCCGGGAGACTGCCTTGGCTGGACCCAAGGCCACTGTCAGCCTCCTCACCTGGTTGCCGCTGATGGGGCTTGGCCTGGGAATTGCGCTCGGCGTTGACCCCCTGGCCATCCTCCTGGGGACGCCCTGGGGACTGGCGGCGCTCGCAGCCGGAACCGGCCTGACGGTGGCCGGAAGGGTGTGGTCGGCAAAGCTGGTGGCTGTGGCGGCGGGTGCTGGAGTGCCATGACCACGCTCTCCCTGCCAACTCTCGCCCTCTTCGTTGTGCTGGCCGCAGCAGCCGCCCTGGCCGGGGCCGGCCGGGGCAGGCCAAGGAAGAGGCTGCTCTCCTCGCTCTCCACCACTGCGGGCCGCGACTCAGAGGCCTCCGCAGGCCACCAGGGCCGTCCACCTGCACGGGGACCCGATGGGCTATGGGACACCGCCATGATGCTGGAACTTGTGGCTGCCATGCTGGACGCCGGGTCGGGCATAGGCCGCTCACTTGAACTGGTCGCAGCCTCTGCATCCGGTAGGTACAGCAATGCTCTCAAACCGGTCGTGGCGGCCCTCGCCATCGGGGCCGACTGGGACACGGCATGGCGCAGCAGCGCGGTCCGCCTGCCGGAGGTCCTGGAACTTCGTGACGCCCTGGGGTTCGCGGCACTCACCGGTGCCCCCTCATCAGCGATTCTTTATGCACAGGCCGCCAGGATCCGTCGGGAGCGGTTCCGTGCGGCAGAAAAACGCGCGGCATCATTGGGCGTGAAGCTGGTGGTTCCGCTCGGCCTCTGTTCCCTCCCCGCCTTCATCTGCCTGGGCGTCGTTCCAGTGCTGCTTGCCTTGGTGCCCTCCGGCTCCTAGTGCACTCCAGCTTCTTCTCCTCCACAGGGGAGAACCGATGAGCTTTTCCACTTAGGAACCCCCGGGGCTTACCGCTTCAGGCAAGCCCCGGAAGAGTCGAGACAGCCGGTAACACCACCGGCCCAAAGGAAGGAAACACCACATGTCCTCTCATTACCGCCGCCACTATGCTGGCGGGGCTGCAGCCGCCACCGCTGCACGCTCAGATTTCAGGGAGCACCGCAGCACAGGCCACCACAGCGGCAGCACCGGTGGAAACACGGCCCTGCCCGCCAACGTCGTGGAACTTTACCCGGGCGCCGGCTCACCACTCACCCTCAAAGCACGTGTCCGGCTCATGGGGACCGAAGCTGGAATGGCAACGGCGGAGTACGCCATCGCCACGCTCGCTGCCGTGGGCTTTGCAGGATTGCTGGTCTTCATCCTCCGCAGCGAGGAGGTCCGTGGCTTCCTCCTCAACCTGATCCGCACCGCGCTGGCCCTGCCATGACCAGTGCGCCGGCCGTGCTCCGTGCTGTAAGTCCACTCGCCACCGCTCGTGCCGACGGGGCTGGGGGATGGCCTTGCATCACCTCCGGAGGACCCAGGGCAGGGGATTCGCGCGGTGCCGTAACGGCTGAATTTGCCGTTACGCTGCCTGCGGTCCTGCTGTTGCTGGCCATGCTGCTGACGGGTGCCTCTGCCGGGATCACGCAGCTGCGCCTGGAGGAGGGAGCACGTGCCGGCGCCCGCGCACTTGCACGCGGCGACGATACCGCCGCTGTGGAAAGAATCGTGCAGACCATGTCGGGAGGTTCAGCGGCTGCGGCAGTATCTGCTGAGGGCGGGTGGATCACCGTCACCGTCACCGACCGGGTGGGCGGCCCCCTCGGTTTGTCCATTCCCTGGCTCCTGACCGCGCGGGCCTCTACCCGGAGCGAGACTGCGGGATGAGCTGTTCCAGTCATCGGGAGGAACGGACGGGCGCCGCCGGGGACCCGCCAAGGGGTGCTGATGCAATCCCGCGCGGTCATGCCGCAGGCAACCGGGAACGCGGTTCGGGGACTGTCCTGGCGGCCGGCCTGGCCCTGGTGGTGATGATGGCCCTGGCCCTGCTGCTGTTGCTGGCGCAGTCAGCCGTCCTGGCCGGCAGGGCGGCAACTGCTGCTGACCTTGCAGCGCTGGCCGCAGCAGACGCCCTGCGAGGAGTTACGGACGGGGAACCCTGCACCGCAGCAGCGGAGGTGGCTGCCCGTCACGGGGCCACAGTCGTGAGCTGTATCGAGGGAACAGGGCAAAGCATGGAGGTGAGGACGGAACTCGACGAGCGGACCGTTTTAGGCGCCGCAACCGGACGTGCCCGCGCAGGTCCTCCACCATAGTTGCCCCGGTCAGCGCTGCGCTTCCAGGCTCAGGGTGCCGGCTTCGGTGGCGTTTTGGAGCAGGACATCGAGGAGGGTCACCGCCGCGGCCTTGTCCAGCGGGTTGTTTTTGTTGCCGCACTTGGGTGACTGGACGCAGGAGGGGCACCCGGAGTCGCACTCGCAGGCCTTGATGGCGTCGCGGGTAGCTGTCAGCCAGACCTTCGCCTTGTCGAAACCGCGCTCGGCAAAACCCGCACCACCGGGATGCCCGTCATAGACAAAAATGGTGGGCACGCCGGTATCCGCATGCAGGGCGGTGGACACCCCGCCGATGTCCCACCGGTCGCTCGACGCAACCAGCGGCAGCAACCCGATGGCTGCGTGCTCAGCAGCGTGCAGGGCGCCGGGGAACTGGGCTTCAATAAGTCCCGCAGTGCTGAGGGAGCGGTTGTCCACCACAAACCAGACGGCCTTGGTAAAGAGCTCGCGGGCTCCCAGCTCCAGCGGTTCCTCCCCGAGGATCTCGTTGGAGATCAGGGCCTTGCGCTGAAAGGAGACCACCTGGGTAGTGACTTTGACGTCCCCGAAGTGAACCGAAACATCACCCCACTGCACCGTCCGCTGGGTCTCCAGCACCTCAATCTGGGTGACGTCCCTGGCGGTGGTGTAGTAATCAGGGTTGGCCCGGCGGACCATGACGCAATGGTCGTCTTCGTTCAGGTCATCCACCACGTAGCTGTCTCCCTGGTGGATGTAAACAGCACCTGTGTGGGCCTGGTAGTGGGTCTGGGGGGAGTCCATCGTGCCAAGGAGGGAACCGGTCTCGGCGTCCACGATGCTGACCGGCCCGCCGCCGTCCGCCCGGAGGTTCACCATGGCCGCAGCGCTCTGCGAATGGGTCCAGAACCAGCCCGCGGGCCGCCGGCGGAGGTAGCCCTGGGAAACCAGGCGGTCCAGGAGTGCTTCGGCCGTGGCGCCGAACAGGTCGAGTTCGCCCGGCCCAAGAGGGAGTTCCGCAGCAGCGGCACACAGGTGCGGCCCCAGAACGTACGGGTTGGAGGGATCGAAGACTGTTGCTTCCACTGATACGTCAAAGATCGCCTCGGGATGGTTGACCAGGAAGGTGTCCAGGGGATCGTCGCTGGCAACGAAGGCCGCGATGGCATCCTGGCCTGCCCTTCCAGCCCGTCCGATCTGCTGGAACAGGGAAGCGCGCGTGCCGGGCCAGCCCGCTACCAGGACGGCGTCCAGCCCGGAGATGTCGATTCCCAGTTCCAGGGCTGAGGTACTTGAGACGCCCAGGAGCTGACCGGAGCGCAGGGCTCTTTCCACTGCCCGGCGTTCCTCCGGCAGGTACCCGGAACGGTACGCGGCCACTCGCTGCGGCAGGCTGGGGTCCACTTCATCCAGGAGGCGTTTGGTGATCGAAGAGATGGTTTCCGCGCCCCGCCGGGATTTGATGAACGCGATGGTCCGGATCCGGGCTGACACCAGGTTCGCCAGCAGGTCAGCGGTTTCGGCAACAGCCGTCCGCCGTTCTTTTGCACCGTTCTCACCCCGCACCTCGGTCAGTGCAGGTTCCCAGAACGCTACCGTCGTGGCACCGTGCGGGGAGCCGTCGCGGGACACGGCTTTGACCGGCGCGCCGATCAGCCGGGCGAAGGAGGCGTCAGGCTCGGAGGAGGTGGCGGACGCCGCAATGAAGACCGGCTCCGGATAGGCGGTACCGGCGCCGTAGTAGGCGCAGATCCTGCGCAGCCGGCGCATCAGGTTGGCCACGTGGGAGCCGAACACGCCGCGATAGCTGTGGGCTTCGTCGATGATCACGTAGCGCAGGCGGCGGAAGAACCCGGCCCACCAGGCATGGTTGGGAAGGATCCCGAAGTGCAGCATGTCCGGGTTGGCCAGGATGAAGTTGGCATGGTCCCTGATCCAGCGGCGGGACGCAGGGTCGGTGTCGCCGTCGTAGGTTTCCGCACGGACGGTGGGCAGCTTCAGGGCGCGGATGGCATTGAGCTGGTCTGCGGCAAGGGCTTTGGTGGGGGAGAGGTAGAGCGTCACGGCACCGTCGTCGTGGATTTTCCCGGGCTCGGCCAGGACCCGCAGTTCGGAGCGATGGATGGCGTCCAGGGCCGGCAGTTGGTAGGCCAAGGACTTGCCCGACGCCGTTCCGGTAGCCACCACAACGTGTTCGCCGCCGTGGGCGATGCTCGCTGCTTCCACCTGGTGGCGGTAGGGCTCCTGGATGCCCAGCGCCCCGTAAGCGGCAACCACGTCCCCGTGCACCCATAACGGCCATGCCTCATGCTCTGCTTCGCGCGCCGGGATGGTGCGGACATGACGGAGCTGTTCCGGGTCCGGGCCGCGACCCAGCAAGGGAATCAGGGAGTCATGGGGGTTCACCCCAACATTGTTTCACCCGGCGGGGTTTTGCAGGCCCCGGTTCGCCATCGGGGTAACGGGACGCTTAGCTGAGGGAAAGGTCCGAGCCGTCATGGGAAGCGGACAGCATCAGCACCTGGGAGACGGTGGTCCAGCCCAGGTGGGAATACAGTTTCTGGCCATCAGCCGATGCCAGCAGAAGGCCTTCCTGCACATCGTGCCCGAAGGCTTGGGCGGCGAGGGCCCGCATGATAAAACTCCCCAGGCCTCGGCGCTGGAAAGCAGGTTCGGTGATGATCCTGTCAAACACCGCGGTTTCTCCCACCACAAAAACCCGTCCGCTTGCCGCCAGCGTGTCACCGGACCGGACCTCGGCGTAGTGGACGCCGTTCTGCTCCCACGTCGAAAAAGTGAGATCGTCGTCGGACAGCCAGGGATCCTCAGCATCCTGGGTTTCCATATCCACGATCATCATGGCCTGCGAGTCAGAGGTCACGTTCAGTCCATGCCTCACCGCCAAAGAGCTGTACCGGGCGATGTCGTTGGTCAGGATGGTAAGGACCCTCGCCGGGGCACTCGCGGTCTTGTCGGCCAGGGCGGCGAACTCCTCGTCGGTGGGCTCGGAGGCGAAGAATTCCCACTCGCCGCTGGTGTCGGCCCGGAGCGCAGCAGGGAAGCGGCCCTCAGTGGATGTCCTGTAGCCGCGACACCCCGCCCAACCCGCCACCCACACTTCAAGAAGGCCAGTGATGTCTTCAATCATGGTTTCCGGACTCATGGCAAGAACACTATTCCAGCCCGAACACAAGCAACAGGGGGTGGCAGAGAGCTTATGCAATTGTGATGAGGCGCAAGCTCCGGCGGAGCCAAAAAAGCGCCTGACCGTGGCGGTACCCTTAAATACGTGTCTTTGAACCGAATTGTGCTTTTCTACGGCTTTACCCCGATCGCCGACCCCGAGGCGGTACGGCTCTGGCAGCGTGCGCTCTGCGAGAAGCTCGGGTTGACGGGCCGCATCCTGATCTCCAAGGACGGCATTAACGCCACCGTGGGCGGTGAGATCGGCGCTGCTAAGCAGTACGTCAAAACCACGCGTGAGTATCCGGGTTTCCGCGGCATCGACGTGAAATGGTCCGATGGCGGTGCGGAGGATTTTCCACGGCTCAGCGTCAAGGTCCGCGACGAAATCGTCTCCTTCGGTGCCCCCGGTGAACTGAAGGTTGATGCCAACGGCGTTGTGGGCGGCGGCAAACACCTGAAGCCTGAGGAACTGCACCAGCTTGTTGACGCCAGGAAACAGGCCGGGGAGGATGTGGTCTTCTTCGATGGCCGGAACGCTTTTGAAGCCCAGATCGGCCGGTTCAAAGATGCTGTCGTCCCGGACGTCGCCACTACCCATGACTTCATCAAGGAGCTTGAGTCCGGAAAGTACGACGAACTTAAGGACAAGCCAGTGGTGACCTACTGCACCGGGGGCATCCGTTGCGAGGTGCTGTCCAGCCTCATGGTGAACCGGGGTTTCAAAGAGGTCTACCAGCTTGACGGCGGCATAGTCCGGTACGGCGAAACCTTCAAGGACCAGGGACTCTGGGAGGGCTCGCTGTACGTGTTCGACAAGCGCATGCACCTCGAGTTCAGCGACGAAGCCAGGACCATCGGCAAGTGCACCCGTTGTGCAGCGCCCACGAGCAAGTTCGAGAACTGTTCCAACCCCAGCTGCCGTACCCTGACCCTGTACTGCGCCGGATGCGCATCCAGCCCGGAAACCCTGCGGTGCCCCGAGGGCTGCGCGGCCTGACTGACGGTCACTACAGGAGCCGGAGCCGGTAGGCGTAATTCGCGGCGGTGCTTGCCTCCACTTTGATGCTGAGGGCTGTTTCCGACGAGAGGTAGATGACGTTCTCCCGGTTGATCCCGCACCGGAGCCCCAGATCCACGAGCGTGAGTGATTCGCTGCGGACGGTGAAGGTCACGCGCCGCTGGCTCCGGCACGCCAGGGCCAGCGCGTAGGTTCCGCTTCCCAGCACGGGCGTGGTTTCGGTCCGGACCTCCCCTGCTGCCACCAGGCCAGCCCCGGAACCGGCCACCGGGTGACCGGTGTCGGGCAGGGTGCGGGCTGCCCAGGCACCAAGGTCGGCCTCGCTGACGGGGTCCCTCTGCAGGGGGTCCCGGGTGAATACCGGCCCGGGAAGGGGAGTCGCCTCGACCGGCCCTGCCAGGTTTCCGCCGTCGTCGTACGTATATTCGCAGCCGCCCAGCATCGTCCCGGCGGCCAGCACAGCAACGGCGACGGCGGCGCCCCGCGTCGGTGCGGTGTGCACCGGCGCCGCCCGCAGTGTAGCCATCCGCACTGGCACCGTCCGGCGGTTATAGTGCGCGGAGACTTTCCGCACGCGGGGCATAGTCAGACTGTATGCCTGCAGGCACCGTCCGGCCAGAGCCTGGCAAGCGGTTATTCTCCGGATGCCAGCCGGTAGGCATAGATGAGGGGTGAGTCCACGCTGGACGCGCTGATCTCCACGGTGCCGGCGGCAGGCAAGGTGATTTTGGTTGTCTCCCGGCTGCCATTGCAGGCGGCTCCGGCGTCGGCCAGCATCTCCCCGTCCAGGGATACGGCGAAGAAGGCCTTGCCGCCGCCGTCGCATGTTGCGGTGAGGACGTAGTGGCCCGCCGGCACATCCGCGGCCTCCCTGATGATCCGGTCCCGGTTGAGGATTTTGCCGGCATCCTGATTGACTGCTCCTGGCGCCGAAGGCAGGGCGGTGGCCTGCCACTGCGGCACGTCTGCGTTCTCAATGGAGACGACGGGGGAGCAACCGGCAAGGCCCAGGGCAAGTGCCGCCATCCCCGCGGCAGCACCGGACCGGGGCAGCAGGCGGAAGCGCCCTGCCGGCCGGAACGGGGCGCGCGGAAGGAGGGAAGTGCGGAAAGGCATGCCTCCACGCTACCCGGTGGAGGCAGGGGGCGGGCCCGGACGCCGGCCCGGACTAAACTTGGGCGGTGCCTAAATCCCCATACGAGTTCACCGCAGGGAACACCCTGGACACACCCCGCAGCGACCTTCCGGAACTGATGGCCGCGCTGGCCGCTGATGTGCGCCGGCTGGACTACACGCCCGACGGCGTCGCCCGCCTCCTGGGCCCAGCCGCCTCCGCTGCACTGAGCCGGGACCAGATCATCCCCGCCCTGCTGGCAGCCGACCGGGCTGTGCGGCGGAACGAAGCGAACGCGGCGCTCGCCGCCGTCGTCCGCCTGTGGCTCCTTGCAGAACCGCAGCCGAAGGAAACGCTCGACGCCGCCCTTCCGGGCCTTGGTGCCGATGGGCTCCTCGAGTTGAGGCTGGTGGAGTCCGTTCCCGGATCAGGGCTGCTGGCAGCTAAGTCGGATTTCCGGCCGTACGGCTGGGACGCCAACGAGGACGGCAGCGGCGGGGCGGAACTCTGGGTGGCCAGCGACCTCGCGGCGCACCAGCAGGAGGGCGTATTGCGGCACGATCACGTGCTCGGTATCGGCCAGGCTTCCACCACCCTGGTACAGACCACCATCCGCCGTCACACCGAACGCGCCCTTGACCTGGGGACGGGATGCGGGATCCAGACCTTCCACCTGCTGCACCATTGCGAACACGTCACGGCAACTGACATCTCGGCACGCGCCCTGGCCTTTACGCGCTTCAACATCCTGCTTAATGCTGAGGCGCTCTCTGTTGACCCGGACCGGCTCGAGGACCGGGTCAGCCTGCGGCGTGGATCGCTCCTGGACCCGGTGGCCGGCGAGGAGTTTGGCCTGGTGGTCTCCAACCCGCCGTTCGTGATCACGCCGCGGAGCGCCGGCGAGGACGTCTCCGGCCAGTTCACCTATCGCGACGGCGGCCTTCCGGGCGACGACATCGTGGCCTCCCTGGTTGCCGGCTTGCCGGGCGTCCTGGCCCCGGGTGGCACCGCGCAGATGCTCGGAAACTGGGAAGTGGCCGCCGGCGCTCAATGGCAGGAGCGTCCGAGCGCCTGGGTACGGCCGGGAACTGATGCCTGGTTCATCCAGCGTGAGCAGGTAGGGCCGGAGCAGTACGCGGAAACGTGGCTGCAGGATGCCTCCGAGGGCCGGGACCGGCAGCACTACAGGCAGGCCTACGCCGCATACCTCGCTGACTTTGAGTCCCGGAACGTGGAAGGCATCGGATTCGGGATGGTCTGGCTCCGCCGGCCGCAACGTCCCGGGCAGGAGACGGTCAGCCGGTTCGAGGAAATTGGGTACCCCATTGAACAGCCCGTCGGCCCCCACCTGGGCGCCGCCGTCGAACGTATGGACTGGCTGGCCGCCCACAGCCTGGAGGATGCGCACCTGCTCGTGGCGGAGGACGTCACCGAGGAACGCCACCAGCGGCCGGGTGCTGAGCACCCGGGCGTGATCCTGCTGCGCCAGGGTGCGGGCCTGCGCCGGACCAACCTGCTGAGCACAGAACTCGCGGGCTTCGTTTCAGCCTGCGACGGAGACCTGACCGCCGGCCAGATTGCGGGTGCGCTGGAGGCCCTGCTGGGCGGCGGAATGGCAGGGGAGGACGGGTTCGACGCCGGTTCCTTCCGGGGCGGGCTGCTCACCGACGTGGCCAATCTGGTCCGTGACGGCTTCCTGATCCCTGCTGCCGGATAAGGCGCGGAACCTCTTCCGTGCAACCCCCTTCTTTTCCACATGGATGCGCACATTTCGCCAAAATATGGTGAACTAGGCCAGTATGGGCGCATCTGCCCGAGCAACCTTTTTCTGTAGGAGCACCGTGCCAAGCAAGGCCAAAACCGGCAAGAAACTCGTGATTGTGGAGTCTCCGGCCAAGAGCAAGACCATCGCCAAGTACCTTGGCGAAGGCTTCATCGTCGAGGCCTCAATTGGTCACATCCGCGACCTGCCGCAGCCGTCCGAACTCCCCGCAGAGCTGAAGAAAACGTCGGTGGGCAAGTTCGCCGTCGACATTGAAAACGACTTCAAGCCCTACTACGTGGTGTCCGCGGACAAAAAGAAAAAGGTGACCGAGCTCAAGGCCGCGCTCAAGGACGCCGACGAACTTTACCTCGCAACCGATGGGGACCGCGAGGGCGAGGCCATCGCGTGGCACCTGCTGGAAGTGCTCAAGCCCAAGGTCCCGGTGTACCGGATGACCTTCGGCGAAATCACCAAGGAAGCCATCCAGCGCGCCATGGGCAACCTGCGCGATGTGGACACGGCGCTGGTGGATGCCCAGGAAACGCGGCGCGTCCTGGACCGGCTGTACGGCTACGAAATTTCCCCCGTGCTGTGGCGCAAGGTGGCCCGCGGCCTGTCCGCCGGCCGGGTGCAGTCCGTGGTAACCCGCATGGTGGTGGACCGCGAGCGCGAGCGGATGGCGTTCAAGGCGGCCTCGTACTGGGACCTCACCGGCCAGTTCGGCGCCGACGCCGGATCCTTCAAGGCCAAGCTTGCCGCCGTGGACGGCGCCAAGGTGGCCAGCGGCCGGGACTTCAACGACGACGGCGTCCTGACGTCGAAGAACGTCGCGCACCTGAACCAGGAACTGGCTACGTCCCTGGCGGCTGGGCTGCAGAGCGCCGAGTTCCGCGTCCGCTCTGTAGACACCAAGCCGTACACCCGGCGTCCGGCTGCCCCCTTCACCACGTCCACCCTGCAGCAGGAGGCGGGCCGCAAGCTGCGGTTCTCCTCCAAGAGCACCATGCAGGTGGCCCAGCGGCTGTACGAAAACGGCTACATCACCTACATGCGTACGGACTCCTCCGCGCTGAGCGACGAGGCCGTCACCGCGGCCCGCCGCCAGGCCTCCGAGCTGTACGGTCCCGAGTACATCCCGCAGTCGCCCCGCGTGTACACCGGCAAGGCAGCCAATGCCCAGGAAGCCCACGAGGCCATCCGCCCCGCCGGCGACTCGTTCCGCACCCCGGCGCAGGTGGCCAAGCAGCTCTCCGGCGACGAGTTCCGCCTTTACGAGCTTATTTGGAAGCGCACCGTGGCGTCCCAGATGGCTGACGCCAAGGGTTCGACGGCGACCATCCGGCTCGGTGCTGTCGCTGCTGACGGGCGCGACGCCGAGTTCTCGGCCTCCGGCACAGTGATCACGTTCCCCGGTTTCCTCGCCGCCTACGAGGAAGGCAAGGACGAAACCCGCGGAGACGATGACTCCGACGAAGCCCGCCGGCTGCCCAACGTGGCCAAGGGGGACGCCCTCAAGGGATCCGAAATCGTTGCAGTGGGCCACGAAACCTCGCCGCCGCCGCGCTACACCGAAGCCTCGCTGACGGCAGAGCTGGAAAAGAAGGGCATCGGACGCCCGTCCACATATGCCTCCACCATTTCCACCATCCAGGACCGCGGCTACGTCCGGAAACAGGGCTCAGCCCTGGTTCCGAGCTGGATCGCCTTCTCGGTGATCCGCCTGCTGGAGCAGCACTTCAGCGACTACGTGGATTACGAGTTCACCGCGGACATGGAAGGCGACCTGGACAAGATCGCCAACGGCCAGGCCGTTGGTGCCTCGTGGCTCCGGCACTTCTACTTCGGGGAAGACTCGGATCCGGGCCTGTTGAGCATCGTCAACAACCTGGGCGAGATCGACGCCCGCGAAATCAACTCCATCCCCATCACCGATGAGATCACGCTTCGGGTGGGCAAGTTCGGTCCGTACCTGGAAAGCTCCGCCGCCACCGTCGACCCAAAAACCGGCGAGATCGTGGAATCGGCGCGCGCCAACGTGCCGGAGGACCTGGCACCGGATGAACTGACGGCCGCCAAGGCCGTTGAGCTCATGGAAACGGCGGCGCCGGAGGAACGCGTCCTGGGCGCGGATCCGCACACCGGGCACACCGTCGTCGCCAAGAACGGCCGCTACGGCGCCTATGTCACCGAGATCATCCCTGAGATGACCGAGGAACAAATCGCCAACCAGCCGGTGGAGTACTACAAGAACGGCAAGCCCAAACCGCCCAAAAAGCCGGTCAAGGCCAAGCCGCGTACGGGCTCGCTCTTCAAATCGATGACTGTTGAGTCAGTCACCCTCGACGAGGCGCTGCAGCTGATGAGCCTGCCCCGCGTGCTCGGTGAGGACGCCGAAGGCAACCTCATCACCGTGCAAAACGGCCGGTTTGGCCCGTACCTGAAAAAAGGAACGGACTCCCGGTCCATTGGCTCCGAGGAGGAAATCTTCACCATCACGCTGGAGCAGGCGCTGGAGATCTACTCCCAGCCCAAACAGCGTGGTGCCCGTGCCGCAGTCCCGCCGCTGGCGGAGTTTGGTCCGGACCCGGTATCCGAGAAGAACATCGTGGTGAAGGAAGGCCGCTTCGGCCCCTACATCACGGACGGGATTACCAACATCACCGTTCCGCGTGCCACCGCCCTGGAGGAACTGACCCGCGAACAGGCTGTTGAGCTGCTCGCCGAGAAGCGCGCCAAGGGCCCGGTCAAGCGCACCACCACCGCCCGGAAGGCTCCGGCCAAGAAGAAGGCCACCGCGAAGAAGTAGCGGATGCGGCCCTCATGCAGCACGTATGTTTGCATGAGGCACCGGATCGTGATCGGGTAGAAGGATGACTGAACAGCCCGGAATTGATGACACCACTCCACTCAACGACCTCGAGGAAAAGCTGGCCCAGGGCGGAAAGCCCGATGCCAGTCCCGTGGACGTCATCCTGTCCTTCCTGAACAGCGAGGTCTACATCATCAGCTCGGACGGCATCGAGGGCGAGGACTCCCAAGTGGAGCCGCTGGTCCTGGGAAATGCCGACGGCGACCCCGTCCTGGCCGTCTTCTCGCACCCGAGCCGTGTGGACCAGCAGTACCTGGAGGCAGCACCCAACGTGCTGGGAACCCAGGGCGCAGCCATCATCGCCAACATCGGTGATGAGCTCGGAATGGTCATCAACCCGGGCGCAGCCTATGGTTTCGAGATCAACCCGGAGGGCGTCGCCAACATCAAACGCGACTTCAAGCGGGCTGACGAGGAATAATGGCAGCATGCGGCTAGGCGTCCTCGATATCGGGTCCAATACTGTCCATCTCCTCCTGGTGGATGCCCACCCCGGCGCGCGCCCGGTTCCCTTCGCGTCGCACAAACGGCCGCTGTCCCTGGTCCAGTACCTGGAGCCGGACGGCAGCATCAACGACGCAGGCCAGCACGAGCTCACCGAGTTCGTCCTCGAAGCCTGGGAATTCGCTGCCAGGCACAAGGCAGAGGACCTCCTGGCCTTCTGTACATCGGCGATCCGCGAGGCCACCAACGGTCCCGAGGTTTTGGCCCGGGTCAAGCACGAAACCACCGTCACACTGCAGGAGCTCACCGGCAGCGAAGAAGCATCCATGACGTTCTTCGCCGTCCGGCGCTGGCACGGTTGGGGTGCCGGGCCGATCCTGAACCTCGACATCGGCGGCGGCTCCTTCGAGATGGCCTTCGGCCAGGACGAGCTCCCGGAAGTGGCCACCTCCGTACCGCTGGGTGCCAGCCGGCTCACGCGGGACTGGCTCGCCGAAGACCCGCCCTCGGCTAAGAGCGTTAAGGAGCTGCGGCGGTACATCCGCGCCACCCTCAAGCCTGCCGTCCGGGAATTCGACGGACTGGGCCGGGCCAACGTGGTCGCCGGAACGTCAAAGACTTTCCGCTCCCTGGCCCGGATCGCCGGCGCTGCCCCCAGCGCGGAAGGCCCCTACATTAAGCGGGAACTGCATGCTTCCGACCTGGGGATCTGGGCCCAGCGCATTTCGGCGATGAAGGCCGAGGACCGGCTTCACCTGCCCGGCGTCTCCGAGGCGCGCGCCCACCAGCTGCTGGCCGGAGCCCTCGTCGCGGAGGCCGCCCTGGAACTGTTCAAATTCAAAAAGCTTCGGATCTGCCCCTGGGCCCTGCGTGAAGGTCTCATTCTGCGCCGGCTGGACCAGTTGGTGTTTTCCGGGCCGCTGGAACTGGCACCCCACGTGGCGCCGCGGCAGGCTGTCGAAGCCGCGGTTTAGCGCACCGCCGCAACGCCCGCCGGGAGGCTTAAAAGCGGAAGCACCGGCGCCGGCACCAGGAAAATGGGGGAAAACCCGGTGCCGCCTGCCGGTGCCCTGGCAGGGATCCCCATCCCTGCCGCATCACTCGCACCCTCAATGAGGTACTCACTACGTTAGGGCTCCAAGTTGTGAGGTACCTGCACCAAACATGTGAGCCAGCTGGGAAGGCGATTTCGGCAGTTCCCGGGACTTTCCAGGTTCACCCGGGTCATCGATTTCTGCGGCGGCCGGGACAAGCTGTAATGATGGAGCCATGAGCAACCGAATCGCATTCCTTGGCTGTGGATCCATGAACGAAGCAATTCTGAGTGGCCTGCTGGAAGCCGGGACGGATCCGGCGGATGTCGTGGCAACTGTCCGCCGTGCAGAGCGCGCTGCGGAACTGGCCGAACGGCACCACGGCATCACCGCAATCGCCGGTGAGGAGGAGCCGGACAACAATAAACAGGCAACCAAGGGATCCGGCGTGGTGATCCTTGGCGTCAAACCGGTTGGCATCACGGACCTTGCCCGGGAGATCAGTAGCTCCCTCTCGCCCGGCACGGTGGTGGTCAGCGTGGCCGCGGCCGTGTCCATTGCCCAGCTTGAAGCGGCACTGCCGGCCGGACAGCCGGTCATCCGCTCCATGCCCAATACGCCGGCGAAGCTGGGCCGCGGCGTCGTGTCAGTCTCACCCGGCACCAACTGCACCCCGGAGCAGCTTCAGAAGGTCAAAGGCGTCCTGCGCAGCGCGGGAACCGTGGTGGAGGTTCCCGAGGAGCAGGTAGACGCGCTCTCGGCGATCAGCGGCTCAGGCCCCGCCTACGCCTTCTACCTGGCGGAGGCCATGGCAGCAGCCGGCCGGGAACTGGGCCTGGACCCTGACCTCTCCCTTCTCCTGGCCCGGGAGACCGTGGCAGGAGCGGGTTTCATGCTCGCTGAGCCCGGCGCCGATCCAACCGCACTGCGCAAGGCGGTGACAAGCCCGAACGGCACCACAGAACGCGCCATCGCCACCTTCGATGAGCGCGGCCTGCCGGCCATCATCGCGGCCGGCGCCCGGGCCGCCGCGGACCGGGCAGCGGAGATCACCAAGCAGCTCGGCTAGCGTGGGCGGACGCCGCCGTCAGGGCCGGGCGGCGAACCGTTCCAGCAGGTCCACATGGCCGGACACGATCAGCATGTCCCGGGAGGACACCTTGGTCTCCGGCCGGGCGTACGTGAAGTCTTCACCGGGGGACTTCACCCCGACGATCGTCACACCGTACTTTGAGCGGACCTTGGACTCGTCCAGCGTGAAACCCACTGTTTCCCGCGGCGGATACATCTTCACAATGGCGAAGTCGTCGTCGAACTCGATGAAGTCCAGCATCCGGCCGGAGACCAGGTGCGCGGCGCGGACGCCGGCGTCGGCTTCCGGGTAGATCACATGGTTGGCGCCGATGCGGGTGAGGATCTTGCCATGCGAGGGCGTGATGGCCTTGACCCACAGGTGCTCGATGCCCAGGTCCACCAGGTTGACGGTGATCAGCACCGAGGACTCGATGGACGTGCCCACGCCTACGACGGCGGAGCTGAACTCCTGCGCGCCCAGCTGGCGGAGCGCGTCGATGTTCGTGGCGTCGGCCTCCACCACGTGGGTCAGCAGCGGCGCCCACTTCTGCACCAGGGTCCGGTCGCGTTCGATCGCAAGGACCTCCCTGCCCTGCTTGACCAGCTGTTCCGCCGTGGAGGATCCGAAGCGGCCCAGCCCGATCACCAGCACCGGAGCGTTGTGCGCGGGACGCCGGGGGGCGTCTGGGGAACTAGCCAATGATGGGCCTCTCTTCGGGATAGTGGTACAACTGGCTGCGCTGGCGCAGTGCCAGTGCAGCGGCGAGGGTTACAGTGCCTACACGGCCAGCAAACATCAGTGCCGTCAGAACGTAAACGCCCGACGGCGGGACCTCGGCGCTGAGGTTTGTGCTGAGTCCGCAGGTGGCGAAGGCTGAAATGGTTTCGAACAGCACCCGGTCCAGGGAGGCACCACTGATATGCAGCAGGAGGAACGCTGAGACCGAAACCAGGGTGGCGCCGGCGACAATCACTGAGATGGCCACCCGCATAGTGCCCTCCGGGATGGTCCTGCCATAGACCTTGACGTCGGCGTCGCCGCGCGCTTCGGCGATGATCGCCAGGAACATCACGGCGATGGTGGTCACTTTGATGCCGCCCGCCGTCGAGGCTGAACCGCCACCGGCGAACATCAGGGCGTCCGTCAACAGCATGGTGGTGGATTCCATCTGGTTCTGGTCCACCAGGTTGAAGCCGCCGGACCGCATCATGACGGAGGCAAAGAGCGAGTGCGTAATCTTGTCACCAAAGTCCATGGAGCCAATGGTCCGCGAGTTCTCCCACTCCATCAGCCCCCACAGGAACGTGCCGGAGAACAGGAGGATGAAGGAGACCTGGATGGTGAGCTTGGTGTGCAGGTTCCACTTTTTGTAGTTCAGCCCGTTTTGCTGGAGGACCATCACCACGGGAAAACCGAGGCTGCCCAGGAAGACACCCAGCATGAGGGGAATGAGGATCCACAGATCGGTTTCGTAGGGCACGATGCCGTCCGAATGCGGGGTGAAGCCTGCATTGTTGAAGGATGAGATGGCATAGAAGATGCCGTGCCAGACGGACTGCCAGAACGGCTCACCCAGCGTGAGGAACCGGGGGATCAGGGCCAGCGCGAGGATCCCTTCGATGACCACTGAGGTTGTGATGACGATCCGCAGCAGGGTACCCACCTCGCCGAGGCGCCCTGCGTTGTTCATTGATTCCGCTGCAATGATCTTGCCGCGCACCCCGAGTCGCTTGCTCACCATCAGCGCCAGGAGGGATGCCAGGGTCAGGGTCCCGAGTCCGCCGATGAAGATGCCCGTCAGGATTACCAGTTGGCCAAAGAAGGACCAGTGGACCGCCGTCGAAACGACTGTCAGCCCTGTCACGCACACGGCCGAAACGGCTGTGAACAGAGCCTGGTGGGGTGGCGTGACAGTACCGGTGGCAGAGGAGATGGGCAGGGACAGCAGGAGCGTGAACACCAGACAGACCCCGGCGAACGCGCTGAGTGCCAGCCGGGCCGGCGAGGTGTTCGCAATGTCGTCGACGAAGTCGCGAAGACGCGTCAGTATCCAGAGGCCTTCCCGCTCCTGGGTTGCGGGATGCCAGTTGGCCGGGGTCCGGGGCCTCGACTGGCTTTGCGTCATGTGTGGCTTTTCCTCGGTTGAAACTGCTTCCTTGAGTAGTAAACCACTAATGCATGCGTAATGACCGGGCAGGAGGGGCGTCCGGCTCAGGTAGCCTGTGATTGATGACATACCTCCCGGGTCTCAGCCAGCCCGCGCCCCCAACGGTGGTGGCGTGGAGTTCTGACATGACCGCGTACAACTTCGGACCCGGCCATCCCATGGCACCGGAGCGGATGGACCTGACGGCCCGGTTGGCGGACAGCCTGGGCCTGTTCGACCTGGACCACGTTGCGGTGGAGGCACCGGAGGTCGCGGACGACGCGGCCCTTGAGTCCGTGCATTCCCCGGAGTTTGTTGCGGCAGTCAGGAGGGTCAGCGAGAATCCCGGCCAGCCTGATGAAGCGCGTGGCCTGGGCACCGAGGATGATCCTGCCTTTGCAGGCATGCACGAGGCCGCTGCCCGCCTTGCGGGTGCTTCGTTGCTGTCCGCGTCAAGGATCCTGGACGGCTCAGCCTTGCGTGCCATTAATTTTGGCGGCGGCATGCACCACGCAGCCCGGGAACGGGCCAGCGGATTCTGCATTTACAACGACGCCGCACTGGCTGTGCAGAAACTGCTCGACGGCGGCATCCGCAGGGTGGCGTACATCGACGTCGACGCGCATCACGGCGACGGGACGGAAAGTATCTTCTGGGATGACCCCCGCGTACTCACGGTTTCGCTGCATGAGAGCGGCATGACGCTTTTCCCGGGCACGGGGTTCGCCAACGAAATCGGCGGGCCGCAGGCAGAGGGGACAGCGGTCAACGTGGCCCTGCCCTCAGGGACGGGCGATGCCGGCTGGCTGCGCGCGTTCCACGCGGTGGTGCCGCAGCTGGTGGCGGCTTTCCAGCCGGAAGTGATCGTCAGCCAGCACGGGTGCGACTCCCACCGCGCGGATCCGCTGACCCACCTCAACCTCAGTGTTGACGGGCAGCGGGAGGCCGCCTCCGCCGTCGGATATCTTGCCGCCCGGCACTGCGACAACCGGTGGATCGCCACCGGAGGCGGAGGGTACAACGTCCTCCAGGTGGTCCCGCGGTCCTGGAGCCACCTGATCGGCATCGCGGCCGGCAGGCCTGTTCCCCTGCGTACCCCGGTCCCGCAGGACTGGCGGATGTATGTCGAGGAGAAATTCGGCTCCGCGGCACCGGTGATGATGAGTGACGACGTGGAGCTGTGGTGGCGGTCCTGGGAGGTCGGGTTCGACCCCAACGACGCCGTGGACCGCACGGTCATGGCCACCCGCAAGGCTGTCTTTCCGCTTCACGGACTGGACCCCTGGTTCGACTGAAGGCCCGTGCTGCTGCCGCCTTCCCAAACCCCCGCACCGCCGAAATAGTTGATGCCTTTCGACGTATATGTCGCTAGGGTGGGAGGCATGGTGACAGACGACGTATTTGCCGTCATAGCGGAATCGACCCGGCGGGACATCCTGCTCTCCCTCCGTTCAGGGGACAAGGCCGTGGGCGAGCTGGTGGAGGAATTGGCTGCAAGCCAGCCCACCATTTCCAAGCACCTCAAAGTCCTTCGCGAAGCCCAGCTGGTGAGCATGCGGGCACAGGGCCAGAAGCGCTACTACGCACTGAACCGCAAACCCCTCGAAGGCATCGCCAGCTGGCTTGAAACCCTCGACGTGGGGGCGGCCGCCCCCGCGGCAGCACAGCCCGCTCCGGCCGCCCGTGCCCACGCCGCTGCCGCAGAAACCGACGAGGCGCGGCAGCCTTCATCAAGCCCACGCAAGCCCGCGACCCCCCACAAGGAGGCAGCCACTGCCGGTGCCGTTGCGGCGGATGCCGTGTCCGCCGGTGTGCTGGTGCCGGACGGCGCCGAGCTGAGCCCCGCCGTCGTACTGCCCGGCGGAACTGCAGCGCCACTGAGCGACGACACCGTGCCCCAGCAGATCGGCAGGACGGTGGGCCGGGCCGCCACCAAGGCCGCGGACCTCCTGGCCAGCCTCCCCAACCTGCCGAAGTTTGGACGCAAGAAGTAGCCCTTAAGCACGTAAGCAGCCTCCATGACCGGCATGGAGGCTGCTTACGTGTGCGGCGACCTACTTGTTGAGCAGGCGCACGTGGTCCGGGGTCAGCTCGGAGATGCTGCTGACGCCCAGCAGGGCCATGGTGCGGGCCATGTCCTTTTCGAGGATCTGGATGGTGCGGTCAACGCCGGCGCGGCCGCCGGCCATCAGGCCGTACAGGTAAGCGCGGCCAATCAGGGTGAAGTCTGCGCCTAGGGCCAGGGCAGCCACGATGTCCGCACCGCTCATGATGCCTGTGTCCAGAATGATGGCTGCGTCGGTGCCGTCAGCGGTGAAGGCCTGCTTGACCTCGGGGAGCAGGTGGAACGGGATGGGCGCCCGGTCCAGCTGGCGGCCGCCGTGGTTGGAGAGGATCACGCCGTCGGCTCCGTGATCGACGACGCGCCGGGCGTCCTCCACTGTCTGGATGCCCTTGACCACCAGCTTGCCCTTCCAGGTTTCGCGCAGCCAGTCCAGGTCCTCGAACGTCAGGGTGGGATCGAACATGGAGTTGATCAGGTCGGCCACGGTGCCCGTGTAGCGTGACAGCGAGGCGAACGTGAGCGGCTCGTGGGTGAGGAAGTTGAACCACCAGGCGGGGCGGTAGGAGGCATCAAGGACGGTCTTGATGGTCAGTGCCGGCGGGATGGTCATGCCGTTACGGACGTCACGGAGGCGGGCGCCTGCCACGGCGGTGTCCACGGTGACCATCAGCGTGTCGTTGCCGGCCTTCGCTGCGCGGTCGATGAGTTCCAGGGAGCGGTCCCGGTCTGTCCAGAGGTAGAGCTGGAACCAGTTGCGGCCGTTGGGTGCCGCCGCGGCGACGTCCTCGATGGAAGCGGTACCCATGGTGGACAGCGTGTAGGGGATGCCGGCGGCTTCCGCTGCCTGCGACCCGGCGTACTCGCCCTCGGACTGCATCATCCGGGTGAATCCGGTGGGTGCGATGCCCACCGGGAGCCGGGACGGCTTGCCCAGGATCTCCGTGCTCAGGTCGATGGCGGACACGTTGCGGAGGATGCCGGGGCGGAATTCGATGTCCAGGAATGCCTGGCGGGCCCGGCGAAGGGTAATTTCTTCCTCGGCGGCGCCATCGGTGTAATCAAAGGGTGCCTGCGGGGTGCGCCGCTTGGCGATGTCCCGGAGCTCCCAGATGGTGCTGGCACGTTTGAGCCGGGCTTCCTTGCTGAACTCCGGCTTCTTGAACTGCATCAGGGGAGCCAGGTCCGAATATTTGGGGATGCGGCGCTTCAGTGCTGCCGGAACGCCGGAGGCGGCGGCTCCGGGGGAGGACAGCGTCGGGGCTGCGGCCGGCTGGATGTCGGCGGTATCCGGCGCAGGCGTCGTCTCCGGATTATTGGGCTGGATGGTGTGGGTCATGGCGTCCTCCATTTGGCCGGCAGGTCCGCTTCCGGGACCGCCTGTGGTCTAACCACACTGTAAGCCATGTGGTCGGACCACATCAAGTACCATTTTCCTATGCGAACGCACCAGCTTGTTTTGTCGTGGATCGAGAACGAGCTTTCCGAGGGCCGGCTGACGGTCGGCGGCCGCCTTCCGGCCGAACGCACGCTTGCGGAGCAGCTGAAGGTCTCACGGACATCGGTGCGTGAGGCAATCAGGATCCTGGAGGCCATGGGCGTCGTCCGGGCCGGCGTTGGCTCAGGCCCTGAAGCGGGGACCGTCGTCATTTCGGATCCGACGGCGGCCCTGGGCTCAGCCCTGCGGCTGCATGTTGCCACCCAGCATCTGCCCGTGGCGGACATCGTGGAAACCCGTGTGCTCCTGGAGTCCTGGGCGGCGTCGAAAGCCAGGCCGGACGCGCCGGAACTCGATGCGGCCGGAGCCCTGCTGGCGGAGATGGCCGTTGACGGGCTGGCCGTAGACGACTTCCTGGCGCTGGATGTCCGCTTCCACCTGGCACTGGCCGACGCCGCAGGCAACGCCGTGGTCAGTGCCATGATGGGCTCGTTGCGCGAATCCATCCAGCGGTACGCATCGCAGCTCACCTCCAACCTTCCGGATTGGGAGGCAACAGCCTCGCGGCTGAAGGCGGAGCACCGTGAGATCCTCGCCGCCATCAGGAATGACGACGGCGAAGGTGCGGCGAAGCTCGTTGCTGCCCACATCGAGGGCTACTACCAGGAAGCGGGCCTCGGCCCCGCGTGAAGGTCAGCCGTGGACTGCGGTCCGGGCGGCCTTTGCCGGACCCGTGCTGGCACGCACTTCAAGCCTCGGCTGGTAGCGGCTCCCGGGAGCGTCGCTCTCTTCGTTACGGATAAGGGCCCGCAGTTGATGCCAGGCCTGCTCGCCCAGCTCGGTGATGGGAACCGCAGCCGTGGTGAGCGCCGGCGTCGTGTATTTCGCGAAAGGGATGTCGTCGAAGCCTGTCACCGAGATGTCGCCGGGGACGTCGAGGCCGCGTTCATGCAGGCCGCTCATCAGGCCCATGGCCACCAGGTCGTTAAAGGCGAGGATTCCCGTGGCACCGCTCTCCAGCACAGCGTCCACAGCCTCGTGCCCGGTGTTGAAGTCGGAGCCGCCTTCAAGCATGGTCACTTGAACCTGGGGATGGGCCGCCTTGAACGCCTCCAGGCCCTGGAGCCGGAGGTTGTTGGAAGCGCTGCGGGGAGGACCGGCCAGGAACGCAAGGCGGCTGTGTCCCAGGTCCACCAAATGTTCGGCGATGTCCTGGACGCCCTGCCCGTAATCGACAACAAGGCTTGGCACTCCGGCCGCGGCGGTTGTGCGGTTGATCAGGACCAGCGGCCGGAGGGACGGCGCTATCTCTTCCAGTTCGGCGTCGCTCATACGGGGTGCGCAAAGGACCAGGCCGTCGCAGCGCCGGCGTGCCTCGCCGGCGAGGATGGACTCTTCGCTGGACACCTCAAATGAATCGGCGATCAGCACGCGGTAGCCGTCCTGGGCTGCGGCCCGGCTCAACCCGCGCAGAATGGCCTGGAAGGTGGGGTTGGCCAGGTCCGGAACCACGATGCCAATGGTGTCTGTCTTGCCCAGGGCAAGGCTTCGACCCACAGGGTTCGGCTGGTATTTCAGCTCTGCCGCAGCTGCCCGGACCCTCGCCGCAATCTCGGGGTCAACCGTAAAGTTGCCGTTCATGACGCGCGAAACCGTCGCGTGGGAGACCCCTGCCTTCACGGCAACATCTGCGATGCCGATTCTGCCGGATGCCGATTTCCTGACCATGCGTGGTCCCTTCCTTCGCGCCGCGTGCAGTGGCTGCCGGCGCCGTTCCCCTTGCTTGGGCAGGGTCCGGACCGGCTGTGTTGCGGCGTACTAGTCAAAGCATGTAGTGAGTGAAAGCATATAACGGGACGGGAAAGCGATTTCTCTTCTTTTCCCGGTTTTCCCGCACGATTTTCCCGTTCTTTCCCTGCTGGACGGCAGCCCCGAGCAGAAAACGCTTTCTTGTTGACCTGTCAATGGTTGACGGATGAGCGCCCGGGTTGATACAACTCATATAGCGGTCTGAGAAAACGCTTTCTCGGACCCAGGTTGAAAAGAACTGCAGCTTGAACGAACAGCGGCCCGTCCGGCCGGATTTTGAGTCTTCGAAAGGTACCCCTCATGGTCAACACAGCCGAGTCGACTTCTGCCTCAGAGGCACAGTCCGCGGCCGCGGACAGCACCGGGACTGCTCCCGCCGCCGTTGCAGCCGCCAGCCACGGCGGCAAAGCCCGCATTGCCCTGATCGGCACCGGCGGACGTTCCGAGATGTACATCCGTGCCATCTTCGGCAAGCACTCAGACAGCGCAGAGCTGGTGGCCTTCTCGGACGTGAACCCCGGCCGCGTGGAGTTCTACCAGAAGCTCATCCAGGAACTGGGGGCGCCCGGGCCGGTCGCAGCTTTTGATCCAGCTGACCTGACCTCTTTCATCCAGGCCAACAGCATTGACCGCGTCGTGGTGACCACCCCCGACTACACCCACGCGGACTACATCGTGGAAGCACTCCGCGCCGGCGCCGACGTCGTCGTCGAAAAGCCCCTCACCATCGATGCGGAGGGGTGCCGCCGCATCACCAAAGCCGTCCACGAAACCGGCCGCAACGTGGTGGTGACCTTCAACTACCGCTACTCGCCCCGCAACAGCGCCCTGAAGGAGATCATCCAGAGCGGCGTGATCGGCAAGGTCACCTCCATCGACTTCAGCTGGGTCCTTGACACCGTTCACGGCGCAGACTACTTCCGCCGCTGGCACCGCGAAAAGAAGAACTCCGGCGGCCTGCTGATCCACAAGGCATCCCACCACTTCGACCTGGTCAACTGGTGGATCGACGACGTCCCCGAGCGGGTCTTCGCCTCCGGCGGACTGAAGTTCTACGGCGACAAGAACGCCGCCGAACGCGGCCTTGGCCCCCGCCCCGAGCGCGGCACGCCCGACGCCAATGCGCCGGCCACTGCCGAGAAGGACCCCTTCACCCTGGACCTGCGCGAAGATGAGCGGCTCAAGGCCCTCTTCCTGGACAACGAGCACTACGACGGCTATCGCCGCGACCAGGACGTCTTCACCGGCGGCATCACCATCGAGGACAACCTCGCACTGGTGGTGGAGTACCAGGGCGGGCCGCGCCTGAGCTACTCGCTGAACGCCCACAGCCCCTGGGAGGGCTACCGGGTAGCAGTCAACGGCACGGAAGGCCGGGCGGAGCTGGAGGTCGTGGAACGCGCTGCCGTCACCAGCAGCACGGACAAGAAGACCGTGGTGGATCCGAGCGCCACGCCCATCGAAGAGGACGACGCCATCCGCCGCAACGGTGAACGCCTGGTGGTCCAGCGCCACTGGGAAGCCGCGTACGAGGTGCCGATCGTCAACGGTGAAGGCGGCCATGGCGGCGGCGACGAGCTCCTGCTCTCGGACCTCTTCAACGGCCCGGGTGAAGATCCGCTGGGACGCCCCTCGGGCTACCTGGACGGGCTGCGATCCGTCTCCGTCGGCATCGCCGGCAACCGCTCCCTTGAATCCTCCCTGCCCGTACGCGTCGAGGACCTGGACCTCGGCGTCGACCTCCGCCGCGGCAACTGAATCCTGCCCAGGACCTAACAACCGAAGGAATAACATGAGCAGGATCTTTGTCACAGGCGGCTCCGGCCGCCTGGGCCGCAGTGTTGTGGCAGGGCTGGCCGAGAAGGGCCATCACGTGATCTCGGTGGACCGTGATGCCGTTCCCGCCGACCTCCTGCCCGCCGGTGTCGTGCAGGAAACAGCAGACCTCCTGGCCCCGGGTGAGGCGTTGCGCCTCCTCCGGGAAACCGCGCCCGACGCCGTCATCCACCTTGCGGCGATAGCGGTACCGTTCAGCGCGCCCGAGGACGTCATTTTCGCCACGAACACGCGGCTCGCCTTTGCCGTCATCAGCGCGGCAACGGAAGTTGGCGTGCAGAAGATCGTCACTGCCAGCAGTCCCACGGTGCTTGGCTACGGATCTCCCGCCGGCTGGCTGCCGCCGTCATTCCCGCTCGATGAGCGGACACCCCCGCGGCCGTGGAACGCCTACGCACTGTCCAAACTGATCGCCGAGCAGACCGTGCAGACGTTCGCTGCCGCCCAGGGCGAGAAAATCCGGTACGCGGCGTTCCGTCCGTGCTTCGTCATCTCGCCGGAGGAATGGGAGGGAGCGCCGACGCAGCAGGGCCACACCCTCGCTGAACGGCTGGCCGATCCTGCCCTGTCCGCGCCCGCGCTGTTCAACTACGTGGATGCCCGGGACGTGGCGGACTTCCTGGACCTGCTGCTGGAGAAAATGCCATCCATCCCCAACGGCGAAACCTTCTTCGTGGGAGCCGGCGATGCGCTGGCCACCGCGCCCCTTGCCGAGCTCATGCCAAAATTCCTGCCCGGAAGCGAAACCCTCAGCGCAGGGCTCACCGGCACCAGCCCGGCCTTCTCCATCGCCAAAGCACAGGAACTCCTGGGCTGGCAGCCCACGCGCAGCTGGCGCACTGAACTGAAGTCCCACACCACCCTCAACGACGAGAACTCCGCGCTGGTTACGGCCGGCAGCGGAGCCAAGGAGACACCATGAAATTCGACGGCGTACTGTTCTTTCCCGTCACCCCGTTCACAGCCGAAGGTGCCGTAGACGTGGAGCTGCTCAAAGAGCACATCAGCTCACGGCTCCCGTTCGGGCCGGGCGGCGTTTTCCCGGCCTGCGGCACCGGTGAATTCCACGCCCTCAGCATCGAGGAGGTCCGCACGGTGGTGACGGCCGCCGTCGAGGTCGTGGCAGGAAAGGTTCCGGTTGTTGCCGGTGCCGGCGGTCCGCTGGGCCATGCCATTGCCGCCGCCCGTGTTGCAGAAGAAGCCGGTGCGGACGCCCTCCTGGTGCTGCCGCCGTACCTGGTCACCGGCCCCACCGACGGGCTCGTGGCCTACATCGAGGCTGTGGCCAATGCCAGCAGCCTTCCGGTGATCGTCTATCACCGCGGCAACGCCAAGTTCACGGCCGCCTCCATGGCCCGCCTGGCTGAAAACCCCAAGGTGGTCGGCTTCAAGGATGGCCTGGGGGACGTTGGCCTGGCACAGGAAATCGTGTCCGCCGTACGTGCCACCGGCCGTGAGGACTTCGCCCTGTTCAATGGCCTGCTGACGGCAGAACTGACCCAGGGCGCCTACCGCGGCCTCGGCATCCCGCTCTACTCCTCGGCCGCCTTCGCCATGGCCCCGGAGATCGCCAAGGCCTACTACGACGCCTACGTTGCCGGCGACGAGGACCGCCGCAACGCCCTGCTCGAAGGCTTCTACGCGCCCCTGGTCCGCCTCCGCGACCAGACCCCCGGGTTTGGCGTGTCGCTCATCAAGGCGGGCCTGCGCCTGGGCGGACTGCCCGTCGGCCCCGTGCGCCCGCCGCTGGTGGACCCCTCCGAGGAGCAGCTGGTGCAGCTGAAGGCCATCCTCGCCAAGGGCTACGAGCTGGCTGGCCGCTGATGAGTGCCCCCGCGGCTGTTGCCGTCCGCACCGAACCGCGCATCACAGGCCTCAGCACCAGGCTCATCACGGTTCCGCTGCGGCGCAGCTGGGGTGCGGAAGCCCCTGAAAACCATGTGATCGTTACGGAGATCCACACGGACGACGGCGGCGCGGGGCACGGTTTTTCGTGGACGCCCACCATTGGCCCGCAGGCGGTCAAAGCCTTGCTGGACCATGACATTGCCCCGTTCATCACCGGGCTGCCGGCCAACCCGGAAGTTGTCTGGGATGCGCTGTGGAAGCGGCTGCACGAGGCCGGCGGCGGAGGACTGACCACCATTGCGATGGCCGGCGTGGACCTGGCGCTGTGGGATCGCCAGGCCTCCCGGGCCAACACTTCCGTCACGGGATTTTTGGGCCAGCGCCAGGAGTCCGCGGAGGTGTACGGCTCGGGGGTAAACCTGCACTACAGCCTCGAAGAGCTCGTGGCGCAGACTGAGCGGTGGGTCGCAGCCGGCCATAACGCAGTAAAGATCAAGGTGGGCAAGCCGGACATCCGCGAGGACGCCGAGCGCGTCGCCGCGGTCCGGTCCGTCCTGGGGCCGGACCGGAAGCTGATGATTGACGCCAACCAGCGCTGGGACCTGCCCACCACGCTCAAAGCCCTGGATGTCCTGGCCGGGTTCGGACTGGAGTGGCTCGAAGAACCCATCCGCGCGGACGACCTGTGGGCGTACCGCAGGCTCCGGAAGCACTCGCCCGTGCCGATCGCCCTCGGTGAAAACCTGCACACCATCTACCGCTTCCGCGATTTCATAGAGGCGGAGGCAGTGGACATCATCCAGCCGAACATCATCCGGGTGGGAGGCATCACACCTTTCCGGCGCATCGTGGAACTTGCCCGGACCAACAGCATCAAGGTGATGCCGCACCTGCTCCCCGAATTGTCCGGCCAGCTGGCGCTCACACTCGCGGAGCCCACCCTGGTGGAGGACGTGGAGGAGGCATCCTTTGAGCAGCTGGGGATCCTGGCCGGCCCGTCGCCGGTCCGGTTCAGCAGCAGCCGGGTGACGCTCACGGACCAGCCAGGGCTCGGCTTCCGCTTCCACGACGCAGGCTGAAGCAGAACAACGCAGACTCGATGAATCCAGACACACAGAACAGGTACCTCAAGTGACTACTGCAACCCTTTCCCTGTCCGAGCTGACGGCCGCCGCTACGGAGGCAGCCAAAATTTCCGCGGCTGCCTCCGATGTGGAGCGCGCCGCCTGGCTCACCGCCGTGGCCGACGCACTGGACGCCAACGCCGCCGAGCTGGTGGAAATTGCCGATTCCGAGACGAGCCTTGGCGCCGCCCGCCTGACCGGCGAAGTGGCCCGGACAACCGGGCAGCTGCGCCTGTTCGCCAAGGTGATCACCGAGGGCTCATACCTTGAGGCCGTGATCGACCACGCGGACCCGAACTCCACGCCGCCCAAGCCGGACCTCCGCCGCATCCTGCGGCCGATTGGACCGGTGGCGGTGTTCTCCGCGTCCAACTTCCCGTTCGCGTTCTCCGTGGCCGGCGGCGATACTGCCTCTGCACTCGCCGTAGGATGCTCCGTGATCGTGAAAGCCCACTCGGGCCACCTGCGCCTCTCCGAACGGACGGCTGAAATCATGGCGGAGGCACTGCGGGCCGCCGGTGCGCCGGAAGGAATTTTCGCGCTGGTGTCCGGCCGCGAGGTGGGAACGGCGCTGGTCCAGGACCCGGCCATCAAGGCCGTGGGCTTCACCGGTTCCATCCCCGGCGGCCGTGCCCTCTTCGACCTGGCCACGTCCCGTCCGGATCCCATCCCGTTCTACGGCGAACTCGGCAGCCTGAACCCCGTCGTCGTCACCGGTGCCGCGCTGGCGGAGCGGTCCGGCCAGCTTGCCGAAGGCCTGGCGGGATCCTTCACCCTGGGCGCCGGCCAGTTCTGCACCAAGCCGGGGCTGGTCTTCATTCCGGCAGGCACCGACTTTGCCGCGAAAGTGGCCGAGGCCAGCAAGGACAAGCCCGCGCTCGGCATGCTCACCAGCCGGATTGCAGAGGCCTACCCGGACGGCCTGCGCAGCTTTGCGTCGGTGGACGGCGTTGATGTGGTCAGCGGCAGCGTGGACCAGGACGCCGTGGCCGATGGGGCCGCCCCGGTGGTCTTCAGCACCTCAGCAGCCAAGGCCCTGGAACGCCCCGAGGAACTGCTCGAGGAATGCTTCGGCCCCACCACCATGCTGATCGAATACACGGACCAGGAGGAGCTGTCCGCAGTCCTCGCCAAGGTACCTGGCAGCCTGACCGCCACGGTGCACGCCCAGCCGGGCGAGGATGTTTCGGGCCTGGTGGACCAGCTGTCCGAGCTCGCAGGCCGCGTCCTCTTTGACGGGTGGCCCACCGGTGTGGCCGTCAACTGGGCCCAGCAGCACGGCGGCCCCTACCCGGCCACCACCTCGCTCTTTACCTCGGTAGGCGCGACGGCGGTACGCCGCTTCCAGCGTCCGGTTGCCTACCAGGATGCGCCCGAAACGGTCCTGCACCCGGCACTGCACGACAGCAACCCGCTGGGCATTCCGCGCAGGGTTGACGGGGAACTGCAGCTTCCGTAGTCCTCAGCAGCACAAAAGAACCCCGGGACCGTGTTCGGTCCCGGGGTTCTTTTGTGCTGCGGCTAGAGCTGCAGGGTGGCCGGCCGCTCGAGCCCGTTGACGGTCGTGGAGGGCCAGCGCGGGTCCACGGTGAGGACCTGCACGCCGGACTCGGTGAGCTGGACGGTGTCCTCGATCTTGACGCCGGGTCCGGACGGATTCCAGGTGAAGGCCTGGTTCGGGACAACAGTGTCCGTCGCGGCGGAGGTGACGCGGGGGTCCCGTCCGGCGTAACCGGCAGGCCCGCCCTGGTGGTGCTGCTCCCACTGGTCGGCTCCGAAACCGTGCCGCGTGTAGGCGGCCTGGATCTCGGTGAAGATCCGGTCCAGCCGGGCACCTGGGACCGTGGCGTCGAAGATGTCCGCCTCCACCGCTGCGATGCGTGCCTCGGCGTCGCGCTCCTGTGGAGTGCCGGCGTCGAACCTTACCCAGCGGGTGATGTTGGCGACCATCCCGTCCCTGCGTGCGCAGACCACTGCCATGGCGCGGCGGCCCAGCGGCGAGTGGGTGGCCAGCGGGTGCCGGAAGTCGCTCCGGCTGCTGCCGTTGCACAGCAGGACCAGCGGCTCCGCGCCGGCTGCGACCACCCGGGCTGCCAGCGCAGCCACCAGCTCGAACTCGGTGGTCTCCGGCCGGGCTGTGGACAGCACGTCCGTCATGATGCCGGCCACGTCCGCGTTGAGGCGGGCGTAGCGGGCAGTCTCGGCCGGCAGCAGCTGCTGGCGGGCAGCGCGCAGCTCGGCGGCGACGTCCGCCTCGGCTGCCGGTGCAGCGCTTCCGGCAATGCCGACGGCGGCAGCGGCCTGGTGCAGGTTGCCGTACCAAGGCACGGAATGAAGGGTGACGCCATCCGGCAGTTCCTCGGCAGCGATCCGGCCTGCCTCGTTGTTGAACGTGACCAGGTGGTCACCGCCGCGGTCAACCAGGACGGCCGCGATGGGATCGCCGGCCAGGCTGATGTGGACCCGGCTGCCGTCCAGGTACCACGTCAGGGCTGTGTTGCTGGTCAGCAGCAGCGACTCCTGGCCTTTGGCGTCCAGGATATCCAGCACCCGTTGGCGTTTGATGGCCCGGTCCCCGGCAGAGGCAGGAGCGGTCCTGCCCAGGAGTAACGAGGTGTCGGCTGTTGTCTGGGTCATGAACGGTTCCCCTGCTGGTTGATGAGTGCTTCGATGTCGGTTGTGCCCAGGACGCCGTCGGCCACGAGGACGGTGACGCTGCGCTGTACGGGATTCCCCGGTTCGGCAATGACCGGACTCTCCCAGGCAAGGGACTGGCCCACCCCGGGGTATCCGTCCACCCGGACGAACCACGGATCGGTGGAACCTTCTGCAGCCACGAACACGAGGGTTGCCGCGCCGCCGTCGAACGTTCCTGCCCATGCCAGCCACGGCGCCACGGAGCCGTGCACCTCCGGCTCGCCGGCACCCGCCGGTGTCCACACCGTGGCTTCCCCACATGCCGGCAGCCGCCAGAAGAAACCGCCGTAGCCGCCTTCAAACCGGCCGTTGGAGCCGGGGCTGCCCAGGCTGACAGCCTGGCCGCCGGCGGGAGAGAGGGCAAAGGCAAGCGTCAGCTGCCAAACGGAGGCGTTGACGCCGGACCAGGTCCAGGTGCGGTCTTCATGAAGCACCGGCGTACCATCGGGCCCGTTCCAGGCCAGGGTTTCCTGCAGACGGCATGCGGCGCCCCCCGTCTGCGTAGCCATCTCTTCGACCTGTGTGTCTTTGACTGCGATGCTGCCGTGGTCGGGACGCCAAACGTACTGGCCCGCTTCACGGGTGTAGGTGCGGCCGCCCCAGAAATTGACGCCGTCCACATCCTGCAGGGCCACGCCGGCGCCGAGGTGCCAGACATGGTCCAGCGGCTGGTGGTCCGTGACCACGGTGCCGGCCAGGGTGCGGATTGGGTGCAGGTAGGGCCGCGGTGAAGAGACGGCACGGATCCGGCTGCCGTCCTGGTACGCCGCAACGGGATTGCCGTCCAAGGTAAGCGTCCGGACCGGCGGGAGTTCCCGGGCCCACGGCAGTCCGAGCTCGGCGAAGGTGGCCTGGGCCTTGACGGCGCGTTCCATGGCCGCGGCAATGCCATGCACCACGGGGTGGGCCTCGTCGCCTTCGCCCGCCCACGTGACATAGTCAGCGTTGATGGGTTGCGGTGCAGGGGCTGTCCGGATCGCCTCGAGCACGGTGGTGAAGGCGCCGGTGTCCGGGAGTGCGCACAGCAGCGGCGTGCCGGCGCTGCGTGCCGCCAAGAGGTTTTCCAGCAGGTCCGTCCGGCCGAATTTTTCGCGGCGTTCGCCGTCGGGCGTGGTGATGACCACCTCGTCCTCGGTGTAGAAGAGGGTGATCTCGCCACGGGTGCCGTGCACCGTGACGGAGGGACGCTGCTGCTCGGGCGCACACAGCGTCAGCGCGCACAGCAGTGTGCGGCCGCCGCTGGTAAGGATGCGGATGATGGAGGTGTCGTCGCTCTCGGTCCCGTGGGCGCGGTACAGGTCCGTTTCAACTGATTCAACGTCCGCGAGGGTGTGCGCGCCGGCGAGGTGGAGCCCAGTGGCCACGGCATGGGCCAGTGCGTTGGTCGCCACGCCGTCCACCACATCGATGCCGTCCAGGCTCCGCTTTCCGGCCCAGCGCGATCGCTTGAAGTAAGCCTTGTTCCGCACCCACTGCCCCTTGGCGCTCAGTCCCAGGACCTCGCCAACGCTGCCGGATTCCACGAGTTCCCGGATGGCCGGGAGCGCATGGGATCCCAGGCTTTGGAAACCCACCTGGACCAGCCCTCCCGCAGCTTCCGCGGCTGCCAGTACCTCCTGGAACCGGGCAAGCGATGCGACCGGCGGCTTTTCCACGTACACGTCCTTCCCTGCCGAAAGCGCCGCAAGGGCCAGGGGAGCGTGCGTTTGGATGGGGGTGGCGAGGATCACGACGTCGATGCCCGGGTCCGCTGCCAGCAGTTGGGCCAGGTCGTCAAACACAGCTACCGATGGGGCCAGGCGTCCCGGCGCGGGCGGGTTCGGGTCCGCCACGGCAACCAGTTCCAGGACGCCTGCCTGCTGGAGCCTGGCGAGGTTGGCAAGGTGCCGTTCGCCGAAGCCGTGGACACCCACCAGGGCGATGCGCGGGACGGTAGCCGGTGCGGCCCCTCCTCCGGTGTGGATTGCGGATTCCGCGGTGGCGGACTGATTAATCATCGGGAGGGTCCTTGGTAGCTGGGAGTAGGGAGGGTTTGGGGATCATTGGCGTTGAGTGACCCGGCCAGGAAATCGAGCGCTTCCTGTTGCATGCCGGCAGTGAAAACGTGGCCGCCCGGCCAAAAGCTCCCGGTGTAGCTTTCCTGGCCGTGCAATGACTCCAGGATGCGGTGCGCGTCGCGCATGCCGTCTTCGGGAAAAAGCTGGTCTGCCAGGGCGTACTGCACCAGGAGGCTGTCGGCACCGGACCTGGCCGTGAGTTCGGGCCAGTCGCCCAGCCTCCAGAGTCCCGGCGTTTGCAGCAGCCATGAGTGGGCGTCCAGGTAGGCAGGCAGAAGAGACTGGAAGGTGGTCATCATGCACGTGACCACATAGGTTTTGATGCGGGGATTCAGGGCGGCGAGGGCGACGGAACGGCCGCCGCCACCGGAGAAACCTATGCAGCCCAGCCTGTCCTGGTCCACGTCCGGCAAACCGGCCAGGACCTCCAGGGCGGCGAGGTCGTCGTGGGCCACCATGCCGGCGAGGCTTGTGCCCAGCAGGCCCGCTGCCTTGGCCACGGTTTCCTCGTGGAATCCTGCGGCAGCGTTGTAGATCTCGGCTTCGGAAGGGACGACGCCGTCCTCCCGCCACTGTGCCAGCCTCGCCTCAAGTGCCGAAGCTGTCCGCCACGGCGGGGCGGAAAGATCAAAGCGGCGGCTGCCCCACGCGAAGGTGTCGTGCGCCAGGACGGCGAAACCACGCCGGGCCACCTCGGTGGCAAGGGCGCGGCCGTCGTAGTGCCCAGCTGTAGCCTGCTCCGCCGAAGGATGCTGCGCGGGCGCGGGCAGTTCCACCAGTCGGTCCGCCCCGCCGAATTTGTTTCCGCCGTGGCAGTGCAGCGCCAGGACGCCGGGCAGCGGCCCGGAACTGCCGGCCGGCCGGATCAGCCAGCCAGTAGTGCGGGGACCGAAGCCCAACTGCCAGCTGACCTGGGAGGTGGTGACGCCGTCGTGCGTCTTTTCCCAGTGGACCGCCACCTCCGGCTGCGGTGGCGCTCCCGGAACGCCCAGGGCGTCCGCGAGTTCCTGGGCAGCCGGGGTGGCGGCCTGGTACCGGGGGTGGTGCTGGATGTAGGCAGGCCAATCCCCGTATCCGGCGATCGCGCTGGGCCTGGCTGGCTCGCTGCTTACGGTCACTGGCCTGCCTCCTGGTTGAGATGTTGTGATGCGGGTGGGATCAGCCCAGGTTCGAGTTGACTTCCTGGATGAAGCCCTTGGCAGCGTCCTGCGGGGAGATCTTGCCGAACAGCACATCCGTGTTGAACCGGTTCAGGACCTCCATGGTGGCGGAGGAACCTGCAGGGAACGGCAGCGGCGGTTCGATGTCCATCTCGGCGATGCGGTCCAGGTATTCGGCTTCCTTCTGCTGCGATTCCTTCAGGAGGGGAGTGATGGCAGCTTTGAGTTCGGTGTTGGCCGGCATGCCGCGGTCGCTCTTGATCTTGTTGGCAGCGTCCACGTTGTTCACCAGGTAGTTGATGAAGAGAGCCGCTTCCTTGGGGTGCGCGGACTTGGACGAGATTGCGTACTCCATGGAGGACCGCAGCCACGCACCAGGCTGCTTGCTCTCGCCGGGCAGCTTCATCATGACCAGCGGAGAACCCGAGTAGGAGTTCATCTGGTTGCTCCAGGAGATCTTCATGCCCTGTTTGCCCTGGCCCATCAGGGTCATTTCGGGCTGGGCAGAACCGTCCTCCACGGTCTGTGAAGCGGAGGGTGCGCCGCCGGTCTCCATGAGCTTCTTGTTCAGCTCGAACCACTTGGCTGCCGTGCCCTCGCTGATGGCCAGCTTCTTGCCGTCATCGGTGTACAGATCCTCGCCGTTCTGGCGGGCCCACACAGCCAGGAAGGAGTCGTTGGACATGGGGGTGGTGCCGAACGTGCCTGCCGGGGACTTCTCTGTGATTTCGGCGGCGATCTCCGTGTAGTCGTCCCAGGTCCACGTTTCGTCGTCGGGCAGCTCTACGCCGGCAGCCTCGAAGACTTTCGGGTCGACCACCATGGACATCGAGTTCACGCCGGCAGTGATGGTGTACTGCTTGCCGTCGATCTTGCCGAGGTCCACGGTGCCTTCGGCGAACTTGGAGGTGTCGATCTCCTCCTTGACTTTGTCCAGGTCCAGCAGGACGCCCCGGCTCGCGTATTCGCTGGGGTAGGCGCCACTCATGGCGAAGACGTCCGGAGTGGTCCCGCCGGCGATCTGGGTGGCCATCTTGTCCCAGTAGGAACTGAACTCCGTGTTCTCGCCCTGCACCTTGATGCCCGGGTTCGCGGCCTCGAAATCCTTGATGACGTCGAGGGTTGTTTTGGCCCGGGAATCGTTGCCCCACCAGGCAAAACGAATGGTGACGGGATCCTCGGCGGTGCCGACTTTTCCGGCTTCGGAATTGCCGCCGCAGCCCGTAAGGACCATGGCGAGGGCTGCCGTTGCTCCCGCAACCCCCATGACTGACTTCGTGAGACGTAACCGCATTGTCCTGCCCCTTAGGTGATGTGATCTTATTCGTAGTGACGTGCATAACAGAAAGCGTTTTCTCAAAAACTAACAAAGGGCTATACAGGAGTCAAGAAACCGTTTACTTTGGTACCGAGCCGCTTTTCAATCCGCACCTCCCGCGGCAGGAAAGTCCGCCGGGACTCTGCCCCGGGAGACCCTCCAGGAACGGGAGCAGCACCTATCGCCGAGGCGATACCAGGAACGTGGAGGCCACGATGACCAAAGGAGACCACATGGCCGCTAAGCACATACCCAGGGCGTTGCGGCCGGCAGGAATGCCGGCAGCAGCGGGCCTGATGACAGGAACGGGACGGCAACAGTGAGCGCCATCAGCGAACTCAGCTCCATAACCCGGCGCAAGGGCAAAGCCACCGCCGCAGAGAAGAAGGCCAACGGCCGGGACAACAAGGCAGCGTATATCTTCCTGCTGCCGTGGCTGGTGGGCCTTGTAGCCATCACCATCGGTCCCATGATCATGTCGTTGTATCTGTCCTTTACGGACTACAACCTGCTCCAGCCGCCGGAATGGGTAGGGCTGGACAACTTCACCCGCATGCTCAGTGACGCCCGGCTGCACAACTCGCTTGGCGTGACCTTCACGTACGTGTTCGTCGGTGTGCCGCTCCAGCTCGCCGTGGCGCTGCTGATCGCGCTGGTCCTGGACAAGGGCCTCCGCGGCCTGCCTTTCTACCGCTCAGTGTTCTACCTGCCGTCCCTCCTGGGCGGTTCGGTGGCCGTCGCCATCCTGTGGAAGCAGATTTTTGGCACCACAGGCCTCGTGAACCAGGTCCTGGCAATGTTCGGCATTCAGGGACCGGGGTGGATTTCGGACCCCAGCACAGCGCTTGGCTCCATCATCCTGCTGCACGTCTGGACGTTCGGCGCCCCGATGATCATCTTCCTGGCCGGCCTCCGCCAGATACCGCACATGTACTACGAGGCTGCCAGGGTTGACGGCGCCACCACCCTCCAGCAGTTCTGGCGGATCACCCTGCCGATGCTGAGCCCGATCATCTTCTTCAACCTGGTGCTCCAGATCATCGGATCGTTCCAGTCCTTCACCCAGGCGTTCATCGTTTCGGGCGGCAACGGCGGACCGTCGGACTCCACGATGTTCTTCACGCTGTACCTCTACCAAAAGGGCTTTGGCCAGTTCGACATGGGTTACGCGTCAGCCATGGCATGGGTCCTGCTGGTGATCATCGGCGTCTTCACCGCCATCAACTTCATCGCTTCTAAGTATTGGGTTTTCTATGACGACTAAGCTGGAGACGCTGCCCACCCCGGACAAGAAGTCCGGAGGCGCCGGCAAGCCTACGAACCACCGCAAGCCCCGCGAGTCCCGCGGAACCCTGGCCTTTAGCCGGGCGCAGCGCGGAAAATCCCTGATGAAGCACGGCATCCTGATCCTGGCCGGCGGCCTGATGATCTACCCGCTGCTCTGGATGGTTGTTTCATCGCTGCGTCCCAACGAGCTGATCTTCCGCGAACCGGGACTCTGGCTCAACAGCCTGGAGATGAGCAACTACACCTCCGGCTGGTCGGCCCTGACGCACCCCTTTGGCCACTACATGATCAACTCGGCGATCGTGGTCATCGGATCCATCCTTGGCAACCTGATCTCATGCTCGATGGCTGCCTACGCCTTCGCCCGGCTGCAGTTCACTGCCAAGAAGCTGCTGTTCGGCATCATGCTCCTGACCATCATGCTGCCGTTCCACGTGGTGATCGTTCCGCAGTACATCCTGTTCTCGCAGATCGGCTGGGTGAACACCTTCTGGCCGCTGATCGTGCCCAAGCTGCTGGCTACCGAAGCGTTCTTCGTCTTCCTTATGGTGCAGTTCATCCGCGGCATTCCGCGTGAGCTGGATGAGGCTGCGAGGATCGACGGCGCCGGTCATCCGCGCATCTTCCTGCGGGTCATCCTGCCGCTGATGGTGCCGGCACTGGCCACCACCACCATCTTCACGTTCATCTGGACCTGGAATGACTTCTTCGGGGCCCTCATCTACCTCACGGATCCGGACATGTTCACCGTTCCGGTAGCACTCCGGGCCTTCGTCGACTCACAGTCCGCAACCAGCTGGGGATCCCTGTTCGCGATGTCCATCGTGTCCCTCCTGCCGGTATTCCTGGTGTTCCTCTTCGGCCAGCGGTTCCTCATCAAGGGCATCGCGACCACCGGCATCAAGTAAAGTCAGGTCCTCCAGGCGGCGCGGTATTGCGGCGTTCTGGAGAGCAACTCCCCGAACGGCCCGTCGTTGCGACGGGCCGTTCGGCCGTGGGGCCCGCGGCTGGGCGCCCGAAGGAAGAAAAGAGGCCGGAGGATGTTCCCTCAAGTCTTGTATTACAAGTTTGCCACTTGTAGTATTAGCTCCAGAAAGCGCTTTCGTGTTTAGCTTTTATCCCCTCAGTGATCCGCAGTATTCCCCAGCATCAAGATCAAAGAAGATCGGAGTTACCAGTGCAGCTTTTTCCCCGCCCTGCGTCTGCTGCCAGGCAACCGTCACGTTCCCATGGCGCAACCCGCCGCATCCGTAAGACGGGCGTCGTTGCAGCCGCTGCCGCCGTCGTCATGGCCCTTAGTGCCTGCGGCGGAGGGTCCACCCCGCAAAATGCTGATGGCCCCGTCGAGCTCCGGTTCTCCTGGTGGGGCGGCGACAAGCGCGCCCAGCTGACCCAGGAAGCCATCAAGCAGTTCGAAGCAGAGAACCCGAACATCAAGATCAAGCCCGAGTTCGGCGACTGGAGCGGGTACTGGGACAAGCTGGCCACCCAGGTTGCCGCCAACGACGCACCGGACATCATTCAGATGGACGAAAAGTACATCACGGAATACTCCAGCCGTGGCGCCCTCCTGGATCTTTCCAAGTATGAGATCGATACCTCCAAGCTCGACGAGGCTGCACTCAACGCAGGCAAGAGCGAGGACGGTTTGACGGGCATCGCCGCCGGCATCAACGCCGCCACGATCCTGGCCAACCCTGCTGTCTTTGAGGCCGCCGGCGTTCCGATCCCCGATGACTCCACTTGGACCTGGGAGGACTTCGGCCGCATTGCAGCCGAGATCACCGAGAAGTCGCCCGGTGGCACCTACGGTGCTGCTGCATACGGTACGGACGAAGCTTCCTTGGGTGTTTGGCTCCGGCAGAACGACAAGTCCCTCTACACTTCGGACGGCAAGCTTGGATTCGAGCCGGAAGACATCGCCGAATGGTGGGCGTTCCTGAAGGACCTCAGCGCGAAGAAGGCAGTGCCGTCCGCTTCCGAGGTTATTGAGGCAGAGGCCGCGCCGCTGGACCAGAGCGGGCTGGCAACGGGCAAGAACGCCATGGCGTTCTGGTGGTCCAACCAGGCACCTGCCCTGGAAAAGGCCTCCGGTGGCGACCTGAAGATCATGCGGTTCCCCACCAAGACCGGTTCAGCCGAGGATGCCGGGCTTTGGTACAAGGCCTCACAGTTCTGGTCCGCTTCGTCCCGCACCAAGCACCCTGAGGAAACCGCCAAGTTCATCGACTTCCTGGCCAACAACGTCAAGGCGGGCGAAGCGCTCCTGGCAGACCGCGGCGTCTACCCGAACTCGGAAGTCCGCGCGGCCATCGAGTCCAAGCTCACCCCGGCTGACGTGAAGGTGGTCAAGTTCATTGACCAGATCAAGGAGGAGTTGGGCGAGGCTCCGGCTCCGCCGCCGAAGGGCGCCGGCGCGATCCAGGAAATCATCAAGCGGTACACCTCCGAGGTTCTCTTCGAACGGTTATCCACGGATGAGGCGGGCAAGAAAGCCCACGCCGAGATGTCGTCCGCTATCAGCAGCTAGTTCTCACACCGCCATCACGGCTCAGGACGGCCTGGAGTGGATGCCTCCTCCACCCACACCGTCCGACGGCGGGTGACCGGCTCCGCCCCGGCGGGAACCTTTGGTTCCTTCCGGGGCGGAGCTGTTTAACGTTGAAGCTATGGATCTACCTGCGCTTAGCCCGGATTGTCGGGGTCGTAAGGCTTGATTTCCCTGACCATGACAGTGCGCGGCCAGGTATCCAACCCGTGTTGCTTTTCCCTGCGTACCACCGCTCTCTGCCCGCTGCTCCACTCGGTGTCCGGTAAGTGGGTGAAGCCCAAGCGTTCGTAGTAGGGAGCGTTCCATGGAACGCCCGAGAAAGTGGTCAGCGAGAGTCCCCGGAGCTTTCTTCCGGCGGCCCATCGTTCCACGTGGGCTATAAGTGTGCTGCCGATGCCACGCCGGCCCTGGTCCGGATCGACGGTGACCTGCTCGATGTGTGCCCACACTCCAAGGACATCCACCAGGATGTATGCAATTGCTGCCCCGGAGGGTCCAGTGGCAACCCAGGCACGGCCCGCACGCTGGTAGGCAGCCAGTTCCTCCTCGGTCATTGGGGGATCGTCGGCAACTGAGTCCATGCCGAACGATCGAAAGAGTTGCCCGGCTGCCACTTCAATATCCCGGATACGTTGCAGGTCCCCTGGTTCCGCTGGCCGAATCATCTGGCCAGTATCACCTGGCTCGAAGCGTGATCTTGTACCGCCGGTCCTGTCAGGCATGGGGCGTGTGGCGTGATGGTGGTCGGTCAACCCAGAAGGACGGTATGGCGCGGCCCGGGACCTGGACAGCGTGCTCCGCCGGATGCCTGTGCTCCGCCGACGGGTGCAGCGCTCGGTGCGGAAGCAGTGCAATGGCTGTGCCTGGCGGTGGTGGTGCGGTGGAGTGGTAGGTGTGGCCGGTGGGGGTCCGGAGCTGCACGGTGTGTCGTGGTCCGGGCACTGTGCGGGTCGTCCAGCCGGGTGTTTCTTTGGTGTGGTTGCAGGCTTCGCAAAGGCCCTGGCCGTTGGTACTGCTTGTGGGTCCGTGCTGGTGCCGGGGGATGATGTGGTCGTGGTGGCGGATAGGCGCGTCGCAGTAGGGGGTGCGGCAGGTGTCGTCCCGTGTTTGAAGGAAGCGGCGGAGCCCGGGAGGGAAGAGCCGGGCTTTGGAGTCCATGGCCAGCAGTTCCCCGGTGGCGGGGGCGGTGTAGAGCCGGCGGAGCCACGTTGTCAGCTCTCCGGTTTCAGGTTCCTGACTCAGGACTGCTTTCCTGGCCCACTCGGCGGGGACGATGCCGTAGCCGGCCAGGCGGGCTGGTTCGCTGTCGCCCTGGAAGAGGGTGCGGTCGGTCATGACGAGCTGAATTTCGATGCCGCTGATCCCGCCAGGGGTGCCGGTCACGCGCTGCACCAGTTCATCGGCCATGATCTGGCCCTTGCCGCGCTCATCACCGGAGGCCCGCCGGGTGTCGGCGTTCCGCGTCAGGGCCGCGAAGACAGCGACACCCTGCGCCACGGGCAGCAGGGCGGTCAGGCGGGTCATGGTGTCCGGTGCCGGCCGGAGAGTCACGGTCCGATCACTGATGGCGTGGCCGGCCCGTTTCGCGACCGAGCCCGGGTCCCGCCGGTACGCTGCCGCGCGAACGGCGGCAATGACGGCACGGTCCCCGGCGCCGGCAAGGGTGCCGGTGTCCGCGGCGATTTCCTCATCCACGGCGCAGCGGTCCTCGGCGGACAGGCACGTTGTTTCCTTCACAATAAGGGTGGCCCGCCATTCATTCAGCTGCCCGGACTGCAAAGCGGCCAGGGTGTGGGGCATCTCGGTAGCCAGCGCTTTTGCCAGCCCCAGGAGCCGGCCGCCCCGGGCCGGGGACTCCCGCCGCGCCAACGCGATCTCAGCACCAACCCCGGCGCCGAGCTCATCCGCCCGACCACCTGCCGCGGCCTGCTCCCGCCGCCGGGAGAGTTCAAAAGCAACAGCGATTTCGGCCTGCCGGGCAGAGGCCAGCGACTTCAGATCCTCAAGCGCCCGCAACTGGTCGATCATCCCCGGACCGTCATCCGCGACAGGAACCGACGCCAAAGTCCTGGAGGCATCCGCAATGGAAGGCAACCCGGCAGTTGGCACGGAAGCCAGGCCCAAAGAACGCACAGCGCGACGATCCGTCTGCCCTGCTTCCCAAACCCCAGTTGCTGCCATAACCCAACTCTGCCAAAGACCACTGACAATAAAGCGAGAGAAAACCGCTATGTGGAAAACCCGAAACGGCAGCGCCCGTCCAGCGCGTTAAGTGGTACCTTTCCACAGCCGCTGCCACCAGGAACGCTGCGGTTCCGGTTCTTCCGGCGCCTCGGCAGTCCGTGCGGCACGGCGTTGACGCCAGCGCCCCACCTCCTCTTCGACGTCACGAATTTTGGTAATCACCGGCGGCCCGCCCTGGAGCTGGCGCCGGGCGTCAATGACGCGCCGGTTAAAGTCCTCCAGGACGTCCCGCACCTGTTGCTCCGTGTACTGGGCATCCAGCTTGCCATCGAGCTCGGCGTCCTCCTTGCGGAGCAGGATTGCGGGCGGTCCGAGGCCGCTGATGTTTTCCCGCTGCAGGAGGCCCTTGACCCACCAGTCGGGATCGTAGGACTCCCCCAGCCCTGGAATTGGCTTGCCCGCGTACTTGAGGTTGTCGAACTTGCCCTGCGCCATGGCATCGCGGACCAGGTATTCCGCCCGGGCAGCGTCACTTACCTTTTTGCGCTTCTCGCGCTCCTTCTCATCAAGGGCATCGAGCGCCGCTTCCTCCTCGGCGCTGATGCCCGCTCCCCGATAGGAACGAAGCTCGGCGGCACGCTCCACACGCTTCCGGAAGTCCCCTCCGCCGCTGCTGCTCATAACCGCCACCACCTCATATTCAACCCGGCCTCCCTTCCAGTATTCAAAAGCACTCCGCCAGGTTCAACGCCTGCCGCGGACAAACGGCAGAAAGCGCTTCCTGACCTATACTCGCTCCTATGCCCACGCACCCGCCAAGCCCCGCCGCCCTCCTCCGCGTGACCCACCAGCCCTGGGATTCGCCCGCCACCATTCCTGCCATGAGCAACTCGGTGGACCGGCATAACAGGTACCGGCTCACCAATCGGTACCTGGAAATCGGCGGGAAACCGGCCCTTCCCGTTTCCGGAGAGCTCCATTTCAGCCGCGTCCCCCGCACAAGGTGGGAAGAGCGGCTCCGGCTGATGAAGGCGGGCGGAATCACCGTGGTGGCGTCCTATATCTTCTGGATCCATCACGAACCAAGGGAAAGCACAGCGAGTTTCGAGGGGAACCTGGATGTCGCCGCCTTCGTCCGGCTCTGCTCGGACATCGGGCTGGATGTGGTGCTGCGCATCGGCCCCTGGTGCCACGGCGAGGTGCGCAACGGCGGTTTCCCGGACTGGGTTCAGTCAGCCCCGGTGAAGCACCGAACCAACGATCCTGCCTACCTGGAACTGGTCAGGGGCTGGTTCGGCCACCTGGGTGAAGAACTGGCCGGACTGGGAGGCCCCGGCAGCAATATCATCGGCATCCAGCTTGAAAACGAGCTGTATGACCAGCCCGGGCACATCACCGAACTTAAAGGGCTGGCACGAAACGCAGGCCTTTCGGCCCCTATCTGGACTGCGACGGCGTGGGGCGGCGCCGACCTGCCCGAGGGTGAGGTCCTGCCACTCTTCGGCGGTTACGGAGACGGTTTCTGGGTGGACGCGGACGCTCCCTGGGACCCCACGTTCCGTGAACACTATTTCTTCAGCCACGTCTGGGATGACCCCGGCATTGGCGCTGATATCCGTGAGCACCTCGGAAACAGCCCAGGGGCAGCTGCGCCGCGAACGCCGTCGGCCCTGTTTCCGCCCGCCACCTGCGAACTGGCCGGCGGCATGGCCACCGCCTACCAGCGCCGGCCCTGGCCGCGCGGACTGGATGTGGCGGCAGTGGCCCACAACAAGATCGGCAACGGCTCATCCTGGCAGGGTTACTACATGTTCGCCGGCGGCAGCAATCCCGACGACGGGCTGCAGGAGTCGCAGGCCACCGGCTACCCCAATGACCTGCCCCGGTTCGACTACGACTTCCATGCCCCGATCGGGACCTCGGGCCGCCCAGCTTTCAGCTTTGCGGCATTGCGGAAGCAGCACGCATTCCTGGCTGCTTTTGGTGACCGGACCGCGGAGATGCCCTCCACACTCCCCCAAGTCATGCCCGCCGGGATCGAGGACACATCAACCCTGCGCTGGGCACTCCGCAGCAATGGGAATGCAGGCTTCGTCTTCATTACCTGGCATCAGCCGCATGTCCCGCTCGGCACCTATGAAGGAGCGCAGTTTGAGGTCGTGCTCGACGCCGGACCGGTCACCTTCCCTGCCGTCCCCGTCGACATTCCGGCCGGCACCATAGCCCACTGGCCGGTGAACCTGGAGGCGTGCGGGGTGACGCTGGAATGGGCCACGGCCTCTCCGCTGTCCCTCCTTGCGCCAGCCCGGGAAATTCCAGGATCGCGTCCCACCCTGGTACTCACCGCCGAAAACGGCATCCCGGTGGAACTCCGCTTTGCGCCCGGCACAAAGGTCTTCCGGCCCGGGCACGCAGACCTGCCTGCCGGCACCGACGAATCCTTCCGGATCCCCACGGATGAGCCCATCGTCTTGACAGCCCAGGCAGGAGACGCGGCACTGGATGTGCTGGTCCTGCCCGCGGACATGGGCAACAACGCGTGGGTGCTGGACACACGCCGCGGCCGCGAGCTGGTTATCTCCCAGGAACCGGTATGGGTTGATGGCCAAGGACGCATCGCCGGACGCTTCCGCAAGCAGCAGGAGGTCCGGTGCTACCGCCCGGCGTCACGGTCCTTCACCGCGCTGCCTGTCCTGGTGACAGGCGCGGCAGGCGACGGGCACAGCCAGGAGCGGGACCTCCGGGCGGAACTGGTGCGCCCTGCGGCCCCGGTGCCCGCGTCATTCGGCTCCAGGGCAAACCGGGCCGCAGCCCCGCAACCGAACGCCATTGACGAACTTGCGCAGACATACTCGCTGGAAATCCCTGCCGCGGCTTTTGCCACTGACCACGTGGAGCTTGACATCCGCTGGGCCGGAGACGTTGCCCAGCTCTTGGTGGATGGAAGACCGGTGGCCGACCGGTTCTGGGACGGATCCCCCTGGCTGCTGGAGGTTTCCGACGCGGGCATCCGGCGCGGTTCCGAGGTCATCCTGCAGATCCTCCCGCTTTCCCCGGACGCAAAGATCGGGCTGCCACTCGAGGCCCGGCTCCGGAGGGAAGCCACGGCCGGGGATCTCATTGCCCTGGACTCAGTCCGGCTGATTCCCTGGACGGGATGGCAGGAGCACCCGGAGGCATAAGCCTCTGCCGGCTGGGCAGAGCGGCTGTGACCACTTCTCCACGCAGCAACGAAGGCGTACGACGGCGGGACGTGCCGCCGTCGTACGCCTTCCTTGTGGTTGTGCCGCAGTAAGCCGCTCAGGCGTTGGCGTGTTCGGCGAGGATGGCGTCGATCTGGCCGACAGCCTCCTTCATGCCTTCCTCCATACCCATCTGGACCATCTGCTCCATCTGCTCTTCAGATTCGAAGGTGGAGACAATGACCATCCTTGTTCGTCCGCCTGCGTCTTCGAGCGTGACTGTGGCGTGCGTGGTGCCCATCGCCTCCACGGGGTCGCCATTATCGTCCGCGAAACCGTCGTCGAACTCCAGGCGGTTCGGGGCCTGGATGGCAGTGAAACGCCACCAGCCACCCGCCTTTTCACCCTCGGGACCGGTCATGTAATAGCTGGCCTTTCCGCCGGGCTCGAAGTCGAACCGCTCGAAGGTGGCGGGCCAGGTGGGCGGCCCCCACCAGCGCTCCAGCTGGCGCGGGTCTTCCCAGAGCTGCCAGACGCGCTCGACGCCGGCGCCGAACTCCGCGGTCAGGGTGAAGCTGAGCGCCTCGAGATTCTTGGTTGTATCAGTAACCGACATTGCAGAACCCTTCCTTATCCTTCAGCCAGAATGTCGGCGATCCGGTCGACGCGCTGCCGCCAGATCGCCTCGTACTCATCGAGCAGCAGGCGGGCTTTTTGCAGGCCGTCATGATTACCCCGCACAATCTGCTCCCTTCCGCGCTTTTCCTTGGTCACCAGGGCTGCGCGCTCCAACACCGCCACGTGCTTTTGTACTGCGGCGAAACTCATGGCGTAAAGGCCAGCCAGGCCGGATACCGAGTACTCCTCCACCGTCACCCGCCGCACAATATCGCGGCGGGTGGAATCGGCGAGCGCCTGGAACAGGCGGTCAAGTTCGGTGTCACTCAGCTGATCTACAACCATTTGGTTGTACGATAGTCCTGCGTTGCATTCGTGTCAATGGTTTTCGTCAGCACACAGATCCGGCCTCCCGCAGGCACTCCCGGCACCGGTATCTTGAAGGCCATGAGCATCTTTTTGGCCGGCGCAGGGCCGGACGCTGCAGCCTTCCCGGAGCTGTTTGACCGCTTTGCCGGGGAGGTCCAGCAGCGGACCGTCCACCAGCGCCCTGCGCGGGTTGCCATAGTGGTCCATGATCGGGGCGGGAACCCCGAGGGCCTCCTGCCGGCGTACACGGAGCCGCTTCTGGCCCGCCTGCCACTGGAGACGGTGCCGGTCCTGCTCCATGCCGGTGCACCGGCTGACCCTTCCGTGTTCGACGGCGTTGATGGAGTGGTAGTGGGCGGCGGACTGACGCCGGCGTACTGGGAAGGCCTCGCCGGTTCTGCGGCCGCCATTTCTCGCGCAGCCGCAGCGGGTACGCCGTACCTGGGCTTTTCGGCCGGGGCAATGATCGCGCCGGCGAGGGCACTCCTTGGGGGTTACCTGAGCAAGGGAATAGAGGTCTGCGGGGAGGAATGCTCCGAGGGCCTGGCGGAACTGGAGATCCGCGCCGGGCTGGGCCTGGCCGGGTTCGCGGTGGACGTGCACGCAGCTCAGGCCGGCACGCTCAGCCGGGCGGTGGGAGCCGTGGCGGCGGGCCTTGCTGACCGGGCCGTGGCGGTTGACGAAAATACGGCACTGGTTCTGTCCGCAGCAGGCGACGGGTCTTTTGAGGTCCTTGGCCGGGGCAACTGCTGGGACATCCGCGGGTCCGGTGCCGGCTGCACCGTAACAGTCCTCAACGCCGGCTGAACTACCGCCGGGGGTCAGGCCTCCGGAGCCTGCACGGCCCTAGCCGTCGAAGTGGGTGCGGATACCGCTTCCGGACAGCTGCTCGATCAGTTCGGCAGCAACGTCGCGCAGTTTCCGGTTGCGGTTGCTGGATACCTTTGTGAGGATCTCCATCGCTTCTGACTGGGAACACCTGTTTTGTGCCATGATGACGCCGCAGGCAAGGTTGATGGCTGTCCGGCTTTGCATGGCGGCTTCCAGATCCTCCGCCCGGCTTTGCGCTGTCTTGATGCGGACCGAGAGGTGGAGCGTGTTGTGGGCCGCGGCTGCAAAGCCTACGGCTTTGTCATAGACGTTCGCTGAGAAGACGCCCGGTTTCGACGCGAAAAAGTTCAGGGCCGCACTTGCTTCACTGTTGATTTCCAGCGGGACCCCCAGCGAGCTGCGGACGTTGGCCTCTGCGAACCTCCGGGTGAGCTCCGGCCACCGGGAATCCGCAGAGACGTCATCGATAATCACTGGGGACATCTCCCGCAGTGCCCTGAGGCACGGGCCGTCGCCCACAGCCTGCTCCAGCTCATCCAGTTCCACCGCGCGCTGGCTGCTGCCGGCCACGGTGGTGGGCCGCCGCCTGAGCTTCAGGGTAACTGCACATTGGATCTCATCGTCGGCTGCTTCAGAGACGGCGGCTGCTGCAAGTCCGGCGAGGCCGGTGAGGAACTCAACAGCGTTTTCCGCACCCACCAGGATGGTCTGGAGTTGTTCTAGAGGTTCGTTGCCCGGTGCACTCGACATGGGCCAATCCTACTGTCCCGCGTGTCCAAACCGCAGCGGGAGTGCGGTTTGGACGGGAAGGCGCCCCTGTCAGCGGATATTTATGTAGTGCGCACTACTCATGGCATCCTCCTGACCGCAGCGGTTCTGGGCCATGATGATGCCGATGTCCACATCCCGGCCTACATCCAGCTTGGGTACCACCAAGGACAGTCGCAATCCTGCTGAGGGAGAGGCCACACCGTTAGTAACGCGGCTTCAGGAAAAGATCCTTGGCTTTATGCTGAGACTATGGCGCAACTTCCCCTTGACGAGCTCAGCACTGTCATTGCTCGTATTCAGGGACTGCTGCTGACGGAGGAAAAGGTCACCACAGCCGTCCGGCTCCTGGCCCAGGCCGCTAAGGAGTCGGTGCCCGGCACCATTGGAGCCGGGGTTTCCCTCCTTGACGCGCGGGGGCGCCGCACCAGCAGCGGCTACACGGACATGATCGTGCGCCAGGCGGACGCCGTCCAGTACGAACGCGGGGAAGGCCCTTGCCTCACAGCCTGGGCCGCTGAGGAACCCGTGTTGGTCCCTGACCTCGCCTCCGAGTCCCGGTGGCCGGAGTGGCGCAAAGGAGTTGCCGGACTGCCCATCCTGTCTGTGGTCAGCGCGCCCCTGATGGCTGGCGGGCAATCCATCGGCGCCTTGAAGTTGTACGCAGCTGCGCCCAACGTTTATGACGAGGGCAGCGCCGCCCTGCTCCAGCTCTTCGCCGCCCCGGCAGCCACCCTGCTCTCGCATATCCAGGCCAGCGAGGCTCCGCTCAGGATGAGCGAGGGGCTGCAGGCATCCCTGTATACCCGGGACATGGTGAACCGCGCCTGCGGCGTCCTGATGGAGCGGCGGGCTCTCTCCCATGAAGATGCCCTGCAGCTGCTGATCAAGCAGGCCCGTGAAGAACATGCAGCATTGCACCAAGTGTGTGAACGTGTCCTCGCCGGGACGCCGGCCTCCGGAATTTAGGACGGCCATGGGTTTCGATGCCAATGAGCCGGAACAACGGCGCAGGCTCCGTGCAGCTATCAAGGCGGTGGACATCTCAGTATCCGAGTTGTGGTTGAAGTACTTCGGCCTCTCCGGAGACGCCGGAGAATATGAGGTGGAAGCCTACCTGCAGGGGCTCCTGTCCCTGCCGCCGGTCCAGCGCGACCTGCTTGCCCTGGCAGCCAACGAACTGATTGACGATCTCCCGCGGCCGCGGGCACCTTACTCCGATGATTTTGAGGATGCTGACCAGGGTGACGCGGAATCAGCGGGCCGCGAGGACGGCGGCGGACGCCAACCGGAGCCGGGCGAGTAGCTGACGCGGCCCCTATATCAAAGAGCGTGCCATATCAATAGTCCCGGCATGGGCGTAGTCTCGATAGTAGGAGATTTCCGGATAGCAACAGATCCAGGGGTTGAATAGCCGGGCCAGCCGCGTAGAGAGCGGCAGACCGCACGCCAGCAGCAATGTTTCTGGCACGCCTAGGGATCGAGGCCTGATGGCCAAGGAAAGTACGCTCACCACTTCTGACCGGATGCAGGACTTGCTGCTTGACAGCCCCGGCTTCCCCGAATTCCTCCTGGGCCTGGCCACTATCTCGGCCTCACTTCTGGGCCCGGGAAGACCCTTTTCCTGCACCATCACGATGGAACGCGACGGCGGCCCGGCCACAGTTGCCAGCAGCAGCGAGGAGGGCCGGCGGCTGGATGAAACACAGTACGCGTTCAACGACGGGCCATGCCTCACTGCCGTGCGGCAACAGCAGCTTGTGCGAGTCCCGGACCTGACCAGCGACGAACGATGGAGCGACTACCTGAAAGCCGCAGTCCGGGAAGGTGTACGGTCGGCGCTTGCGGTCCCCATCGCCGTAGACCTGCCAGTGCGGGCCAGTCTCAACTGCTACGCACACACCGCAGGTGCTTTCAACGAGGAAACAGTGGAGCTCCTGGAACAGCACGCTGCCTCCATGTCCAGGGTTCTCCGGATCGCCCTGCGCCTGCATGGGGCGGAGGTGTATCCGCAGCACCTCAGGGCTGCGCTCAAGTCACGGGCCGTTGTGGACGCAGCCGTGTCGCTGATTATGCTCCAGCACCGGGGCGGGCGGAACGGCGCGCTGGAAATCCTCCGGCTGGCTGCAACGTCCAGTAACCGCAGAATCAGCGAGATCGCCAGTGACATTGTCCGGGGAGTCCGGCTCCCGGCACACCAGGCGGACGGAGCCTAGGATGTTTCCTTACGAGGCCGGTGGCTCCGGGCAGCCGGACGGCTCTGCCCACCACAGCAAGGGCGCCGCCCAGAGGTTCCGTGAGGCGCAGCTGCCACTCGAGAAGCTGTGGATGTACTACTACGGCATTGGCGGTGACATCGATGAGATGTCCTTGGATGCCTTCCTCCATGACGCGCTTGACATTCCCGCCGCGCAGGTGGAACTCATCTCCGCAGCGATGACGGAAATGGCAGAAGGTGATGCCCCATGACGTCCTACGAAGAGAGCCCTGGCAGCCTGGACACGGGCCGGCAGGAGTTCCACGGCGCGGAAACGACACTGCAGAACCTGGTCCTGGACAGCCAGGACATCGTCGACTTTCTCACGGAGCTGGCGGTCATCGCATCTTCCCGGCTGTCCACCCCTGGATATCCTGTCCACGCCGGAGTTACGGTGCTCCGCCACAAGCGGCCCGAGGCTGTGGCCAGCAGCGATGCCCAGGCTAAAGCCCTGGACGAGCTGCAGAACGGCTTTGGGGACGGCCCTTGCCTCACTGCCCTGCGCATCAAAAGGCCGCTGCTGGTTTCGGATCTGACCGGCGAGCAACGGTGGCCGTACGCGAAGGCTGCCAAGGCGAACGGCGTAGCCTCAATCCTTGCGGTGCCGCTGGATTTGGCCGGCGAGGCGGAAGCAGTCCTGAACCTCTATTCCGGCCGCACCCACGGATTTTCGGCTGACGACATCTCCACGGTGGAAGGGTTTGCAAGCCAGGCGTCAGCGTCACTGCGGCTGGTCCTTCGCATCACGCAGTTGAGTGAAGCGCGGAATGACCTCTCCAGTGCCCTGGAGTCCCGCACCGTCATAGACATGGCCATTGGCGCCATCATGGCCGAAAACAGATGCAGCCGGGATACCGCATTCAGCATCCTCACCAAGGCCTCCAGCACGCGGAACGTCAAGCTCCGGGAGGTGGCAGCTTCCGTAATTGCATCCATCTCCGGCGAAAAGCAGATCAACACTTTCTTCGACGAGTAGGCGCGGCTTCCCCCAAGAGGCACCCCATCCGCCGGCAGGCGTGACGAGGCTCACCCGAAACATTCTTGAGACCCGCCCTTCCAGCTGGGCACTATTGAAGGCAGCGGCAGGAAGATCCATCCGGGGCGCAGCGCTTCCTGCATGCCGGTGTGCTTGATCACATCCAGCTGAATCCGGTTGCCAAACCGTACTGGCAACCTGCACTATTGAAATCACGGGAATGCGCTTTCCCACCTGCAGTCCGTCCTCATAGACGAGGACACGGTCCGGGCAATGAAGACTCCGGGCCGTCCACCGCAAGAAATGGAAGTTGAATAATGACGTTCGATGCCAGTAACTCCGTGACCCTGAAAATCTGGGACCGGTCCACCCTGCACCACACCCTCGACTCAGCGGTCAGCGACCTTTCCGCCCGGCACAACACCACCACCTGCCGTGTCGCCGTCACGTGCAGCGGGCCTAACACCTTCACCCTGAGCCTTCGCGGCGAAGGCCAGGCGCTGGCCTCCGCCTAAGCGGCACAGCCGGAAGCGGACGACGGCGGGGCAGCCCGCCGTCGTCCGCTTCCGTTAACGCCGCCAGCACTTAGTGTTGTTAACCATGAGGCAGCAACCACGGGCCCAGGCCGACGCCCTCCCCGCAGGCCCGGCGAAACCCGCCACGAACCCGCTTTCCGTGGTCCCGGCTGCCCTTGTCTCGGCGTCGGGCTTCCTGCTCTTCGCATGGCAGGACCGCCTCTCCGGGTTCCTGCTGCTGGCAGCCGCGCTGGCTGTGGCCGCGTTCATCAGCCGCCGGCTCCTGGTTGACCTGGCACTGATCGGCGTGGGCCTGTCTGCCATGAGCCTGGTCCCCATCACCACGGACATCAGCACCGAACATATGTCCGTGATGGGAACCGCCATGGTCCTCGCCGTCGGCATTCCCTATTCGGTCTCGAGGTTCGTCACCAGGGACCACGCGATCCGCTTTCCCATCAGGACCGGTCAACCATGGACGCGGGCCGAGAAGTGGTACCTGCCTGCAGTCCTGGTGATCGGGTACGCGCTTATGCCTGTGTACATGATCCGTACCGGCGTCTACACCAACTGGCCTGCGGTGAGCGACCCGGACGGGATCGCCCGGCTGTTCCTTGGCACCAACGTCTTGGGCATCTGGGACGAACTCTTCTTCATCTGCACGGCGTTCACCCTGCTGCGCCGGCACGTGCCCGACTGGCAGGCCAACCTGCTGCAGGCGGTCCTGTTCACATCGTTCCTCTGGGAACTGGGCTTCCACTCGTGGGCGCCCTTCTTTATCTTCCCGTTTGCGCTGCTGCAGGCCCGGTTGTTCACGGTGACCAGGTCGCTGTCCTACATTGTCAGCGTCCACCTGCTGTTCGACTTCGTGCTGTTCCTGGTCCTCATCCATGCGCACAACCGCGAATGGATCGACATTTTCCTGTACTAAGCCCCCTGCAACGAAAGCGACCACCACCTTGGACAAACAGGACAGCAGCGCTGCCCGGTTCACCATCGCCGCCCTTGCGGTGCCGGTGATCCAGGCCCCGATGGCCGGCGGACCGTCCACGCCGGAACTGGCTGCGGCGGTCAGCTCCCAGGGAGGACTGGGCTTCCTGGCCGCCGGCTACAAGACGGCGTCAGCTGTCAAAGCGGAAATCGAAGCTGCCCGGAAGCTCACCAACGCCCCCCTTGGCGTGAACGTGTTCGTGCCGCAACCCTCAGTCATTGGCGCGGAGGAGTTGGAGCAGTACGCCCTGTCCCTGGCGCCGGACGGTGAGCGCTTCGGCATTACGCTGGGACACCCACGCCATGACGACGACGACTGGGACAACAAGATCGAGGTCCTGCTGGAGCAGGCGCCCGAGGCCGTTTCCTTCACCTTCGATCTCCCGGACCGCACAGTCATAACCGCCTTGCAGCAGCGGGGTGTGTATGTAATCGGCACCGTCACGTCCCGGGCTGAAGCGGTCCGGGCACTGGAGTCAGGCGTGGACGCCCTGTGCGTGCAGGGACCTGAAGCTGGAGGGCACCGGGGAACATTCGACCCTGCAGCCCAGCCGGACGATCAGTCCCTGCACGGCCTGCTTGAAGAACTCGCCGGTCTCCAGGTGCCGCTGATAGCAGCCGGCGGGATCACCACCGGGGAGGATACCCGGGCAGCACTTTCCCATGGTGCTGCCGCCGTCCAGGCCGGAACGGCATTCCTGCGGGCGGACGAAGCCGGCACCAAGGCCGCCCACCGGCTGGCCCTTTCTTCCGGGCGTTTCAGCACCACGTCGGTCACGCGCGCCTTCTCGGGGCGGAACGCGCGCGGCCTCGCCAACGAATTCATGCGGCGGCACGACGGCGAGGCGCCCTGCGGATATCCGGAGATCCACCACCTCACCACTCCCCTCCGCGCGGCTGCCGCCGCTGCCGGGGATCCGGAGTGGTTGAACCTGTGGGCCGGAACCGGATTCGCACGCACCATGGAAGGGCCGGCAGCAAGCATCCTTGCTGCCCTCAAGCCATAAGGCGGGAACCTACTCCTCGCCCGTGTCCTGCGCTTCGAGGTACCTGTCCATGGCTTCGCACGCCTGTTTCCAGCGGGCATTCAACGCATGCCGGCTCAGCGGTTCGGAGATTCCGCTGAGCACTCTTTCAATGGCCTCAGATGCGGCGTCCCTGGCCCGGTCCTGCGCCGCCGGGGTGTAGTAGTTCATGCCGGTAATTCGTCACACCGGCTGGTGCGGATGGCGGAAAAGTACCCCGGGCACGACGGCGGCCGGCCCCTGTTCGGGACCGGCCGCCGTCGAACGCGTCTTGTTAGCCGGACGCGCGCTGGTGCTAGAGCGTGGCGGTATCGATGACGAAGCGGTAGCGGACGTCCGACGCCAGGACGCGCTCGTAGGCCTCGTTGATCTTCTCGGCGGGGATGACCTCGATTTCGGCGCCCAGTCCGTGCTCGGCACAGAAGTCCAGCATTTCCTGCGTCTCGCGGATGCCGCCGATCATCGATCCCGCGAAGGACCGGCGTCCGCCAATCAGGGCAAACGCATTGACGGGGAGCGGTTCGGCCGGCGCGCCCACGTTCACGAGCGCACCGTCGAGCTTGAGCAGCTGCAGGTAGGAGCTGATGTCGATCGAGGCGCTGACGGTGTTGATGATCAGGTCGAACGTGCCGGCCAGTTCCTGGAAGGTGTTTTCGTCGCTGGTGGCGTAGTAGTGGTCCGCACCCAGCTTCAGGCCGTCTTCCTGCTTCTTCAGCGACTGGGACAGTACCGTGACCTCGGCACCCATGGCGTGGGCAAGCTTGACGGCCATGTGGCCCAGTCCGCCGAGGCCGACGACGGCAACGTTCTTGCCGGGTCCGGCACCCCAGTGCCGCAGCGGGGAGAAGGTGGTGATGCCGGCGCACAGCAGCGGCGCGGCGACGTCAAGATCGATGCCTTCGGGGATCCGCACCACGAAGTCCTCGGTGACCACAACGTGGGTGGAGTAGCCGCCCTGGGTGATGGTCCCGTCGCGGTCCACGGCGCCGTACGTGCCGGTGTTGCCCTTGAGGCAGTACTGCTCTTCGCCTTGAAGGCAGTTGGCGCACTCGCCGCAGGAGTTGACCATGCAGCCGACGCCTACGCGGTCACCCACGGCATGCTTCGTTACGGCCGAACCCACCTCAGTAACGATGCCGGCGATCTCGTGCCCGGGAACCAGCGGGTACTGCTGCGGGCCCCAGTCACCGCGGACGGTGTGGATGTCTGAGTGGCAGATGCCGGCAAACCTGATCTCGATCAGGACGTCGTTGGGGCCGACGGCGCGGCGTTCGATGGTGGTGGGAATGAGGTCCTCGGTGGAGGACGGGGATGCATAGGCCTTGACGGTAGTCATGGGTCTCCTGAGGTGTTTGTTGGGGGGGCTAATAAAATGCTACAGGGCAGCTGTGCCAACGAACGCTGAAATGGCCTGGCCAGCGGGGCCCTGCTGTAACTGGTCTTGGGAGTCCTACCTTCCGGTTCAGGGATAGGCCGTAACGTGTCCTTATGGACAACAGAGCCGAGGTACGGCAGTTCCTCTCCACCCGCCGCGGACGCATCACCCCTGAGCAGGCAGGCGTTGAGCCTTACGGCGGACGCCGCCGGGTGCCTGGGCTCCGCCGCGAGGAAGTGGCCCGCCTGGCAGGGGTCAGCGTGGATTACTACACCCGACTGGAGCGCGGGAACCTGGCCGGCGTATCGGACAGCGTGCTGGACGCCATCGCACAGGCGCTGGAACTGGACCGCGCTGAACACGACCACTTGTACGACCTCGCGCAGGCCGCCAACATGTCTGGACGCAAGCGGGCTGCGAGCGTTGCGGGGCACACTCCCTCGGGCGTACGGCCGGAGTTGCAGTACCTGCTGGACACCATCACCGGGGCGCCGGCTTTTATTGGGAACAACCGGCTGGACATCCTGGCTGCCAACACCCTGGGCTATGCGCTGTACTCGGACATGTACCGCGGCAATGCACGGCCGGCGAACCATTCACGGTTCATCTTCCTGGACTCCCGCTCGCACGACTTTTACCCCGACTGGGACCGGGCAGCCAACGTCAACGTCGCCATCCTGCGCCGCGAATCAGGGCGCAGCCCCCATGACAAGGGCATCACGGAACTGGTCGGTGAACTCTCCAAGCGCAGTGACGAATTCCGTACCCGGTGGGCAGCCCACAACGTCCGCAGGCACTACGCCGGAACAAAGTTCTTCAAGCACCCCGTGGTGGGAGTCCTCGAGCTGAACTACCAGGTCCTGGGACTGGAAGAAGATCCCGGCCGTACCCTCACGGTTTACCCCGCCACACCGGGCAGCCCCACTGACCAGGCGCTCAAACTTCTCGCATCCTGGGCAGTGACGGAGAACATCGTCGAAGCAGCCCTGGCCCACGCCAAAAGCTAGCACCGGCAGTCCCTGGCCGCTCGGGGGAAGCACTGACACTGCCTGGCGTCAACCTTCCGACAACGGAACTGCGAGGATTTGGTCATCCCCGGGCCTTGGATCACCCCGGCCGTCGGTGTTGTTGGTCATAAACCACAGCTGCCCGTCCGGAGCGAGCGCCACGTCACGGATACGGCCGTACTCCCGGCTGTAGTGGTCCGTAAAGGCAGTGGGGTCAGAGACGGCAACAGACCTCAAGACCTGGCCCCGAAGATTGGCGATGAACAGGGTGCCGCCAGCATAAGCCATGCCGCTGGGACTTGCGGCGCCCGGCTGCCATTGCTGCAGGGGATCAACAAAGCCTTCCCGGTTTGCAATCCCTTCCACCGTGGGCCACCCGTAGTTGGCGCCCGGTGTGATGACGTTCAGCTCGTCCCACGTGTTTTGTCCGAATTCGGTGGCGAACAGGGTCCCGTCATCCGCCCATGCCAGCCCCTGCGGGTTCCGGTGTCCGTAGCTGTACGTGAGGGAACCGGGGAAGGGATTGTCGGCGGGCACGCCGCCGTCGGGAGTCATCCGCAGAATCTTGCCGGACAGCGAGTTCCGGTCCTGGGCACTGTCCCGCCGCTGCGCATCGCCCGAGGTCACGTACAGCATCCCGTCAGGACCGAAGGCGATCCGGCCGCCGTCGTGCGTGCTTCCTGCCGGGATGCCGTCAAGCAGGGTGTCCGGCTCACCGAGGGACAAGGACCCGGGCGCGCCGGTCACAGTGAAACGTTGGACCCGGTTGCCGTCCGACGCCGTCGAATAGACATAGAGGTCCCCTTCTTTGCCCACCGCGAGGCCGAGGAGGCCTGCTTCACCGCGGGCAGCCACCCCTTCGACGGTCCCGACAGACCGCGAGGAGCCGTCCGGTGCGAGTTCGAGAATGCGTCCGCTGTTCCGTTCGCTGACCAGCGGGATTCCGTCGCGGAACACCACCGACCATGGGGCCGCTAAACCGGTGGCAACCGGCCGGGTCGTTCCGGTGACGGTGGCCGGGGCTGAAGGAACCGGGGGTGAAGTAGCCGGGGGTGAAGTAGCCGGGGGTGAAGCAGCCGCCCCAGAGGAGGCAGGTGCCGAGGACATTGCCGCCGTGGACGGTGCCGTGGATGGCGCAGGTGGCGGCGCCGCGCAAGCGGCCAGGAGGATCCCTGTGCCAAGGGCAGCCGCGGTAAGGGTCCAGTGGCGCATGCGCTTCTCCAATCAATCACGGTGGTGCTCAGGGCGTGGCTCCTTCCAGCATCGCCCATGGGCGATGCCGGGTGTTGAAATCACATAAACAAGTTTGCAGATCATGGCGCCGGATTGCCTCGTTTGTGCTTCTGATGGCGCCATCAGCAGCGCTATTTTCTTCCGCTACGCCTCCATTGCTTAAACGGCGGAAAGTCCGCAGCTTCCATTCCTCGAATACCATGATGGGATGCCTGCTGTCCCGTCCGCCATGTCCCACGCCCCCCGACACCTGCAAGGGAGCAAAGGGGTAAACCCGCCGTCCGGCCATGGCCGGCCATGGGCAGCACCAACGGCGATCGGCCTGCTGGCCTTTTGCGCCGCTTTCATCGGTTCCTGGGTCCCATCCTTCTGGGACGACGAAGTGGCCACTATTTCCGCAGCCGGCAGGTCACCCGGACAGCTGCTGATGCTCCTGCAGTCGGTGGACGCCGTCCACGGGCTCTATTACTTCCTGATGCACTATTGGACGTCGGTTTTCGGGTTTTCGGAACTGGCCATGAGGCTGCCCTCAGCGGTCGCGGTGGCCCTGGCATGCGCCGGAACGGTCGTCATCGGACGGAAGCTTGGCTCGGCCCGTATTGGCCTGGCTGCCGGGTTTGTCCTGGCACTGCTTCCCCGGATGGTCTGGGCAGGAACGGAGGCACGGCAGTCCGCCTTCACTGCCCTGTTCGCGGTTGCCCTGACCCTCCTGCTGATCCGGGCCTGGCAGTCAAACAGGGTGGGTGACTGGCTGTTGTACGGGGTGTGCGCGGTGCTGGGCATCTGGATGTTCATGTTCTTTGCCCTGGCCGTGGCCTCCCACGCCGCCGCGGCGCTTTTCCTCAAGCGCCGGCCCATCGCCACGCTGGCCGCCAGCGCGGCAGTGGGGGCTGTGGTCCTGCCCTTCCTGTTGTACGCCCTGGGCCAGAAGGCCCAGGTGGACTGGATCCAGGACCGGTCCCTTGCCCAGAACCTGATGACGGCCGCCGTCAAGCAGTTCTTCTACGGTGATGACAGGCCGACGGAAAACCTTCCTCCGCAATGGGTCCTTGGCTTTGTGGTGCTGCTCGGCGTCCTGGAAATCAGCCTCGTGGTGTGGGGTTTGCGGGCTGCAACCCGTAATCCAGCCCTGCGGCCCCTGGCAGTTTTGGGACTGGCGAGTGTGGCCGTACCAATGGCCGGGCTGCTGCTGGTGAGCGTTGCAGCGCAGCCGGTATACGTCGCCCGCTACCTCACGTTCACTGCACCGGCCTTCGCCCTCCTGGTGGGCCTCGGCATAAGCCACCTGCCGGCTGGCCGAACGTGGGTGAAGTACGTTGTCGTTGCTGCGCTGGCCTTGGCCAGCCTCGTTCCCCAGCTCACCCTCAAGAGCGTCATCAACGAACCGCCGGACACGGAGCGGCAGCTCGCGGATCTCGTGGACGACGCCCCAGGAAAGCCGGCAGCCATCGTCTATCTGCACCCGCACCTTCGCGACATGGCCCTCGCCTATCCGGAGGACTTCGACGGCGTGAAGGACCTCTCCCTCCAGGAAAGCCCCGGAGATTCAGGGACGCTGTGGGGCGAGAACAGGGCAGTCACCGCCGAGCAGCTCGCAGGACTGGGGGAAGTCTGGTTCGTCGGCGACGGTAAGGGTGCACCGAACGATTTTTCGGCCTTCGCGGCGGCAGGGTGCGCAGAGACAAGGGCACTCCCCTATCAGCGGGTCACCATGGTTGTCTTCGAGTGCCGCTAGGCCTGCACAGGCGGATGAACCCTGGTGGTGAGGTAGAGCCTGTGCGCGGTAATGACCAACGCCAGCCAGGCGGCTCCCAGCGCCCAGGCACCGAGTACATCGGTAAGCCAATGGTGTCCCAGGTAGACGCGGCTTAGCCCCATCGTGGCGGCAAAGACTGCCGCCGCCACGATCGTCAATATCCGGGCACGGGCAGATTTCAGGCGGAGGATGACCAGGTACGCCACAATTCCGGCGATCACTGCTGAGTTCAGTGAGTGCCCGCTGGGGAATGAGGCGGAATATTCGTACGGCGGCACGGCATCTGCCAGGTCCGGCCTGGTCCTGCCCACCAGTTCCTTGCCGGCGACGGTCATCAGCAGGGAGCCGAGACCGGCAACGAGCATCAGGATGACAGGCGTCCAGGAACGCCGTTTCAACGCGAGCGCACCCATCACGACCAGGGCCAGCACGGGCATGCCGACAGTTCCGCCAACATCCGTGTAGGCAGTGATGAGGACGTCCAGGCCAGGGGACCTGAAGGTCTTCGCGCCATCCAGGACGGGATGGTCGAGCCCGGCCACACCGTCGGCTTCGACAACGGATTCGTAAACCTCCGCGAAAACCGCGGCAAGGGAAACTGCCAGGACGGCCCCGACAGCAAGCGTGAGGAGCAGCACGCCGTGGGAACCGATGAGGGCGCTGGCACGCCGGGCGAGGGAGGCCAGGAGCCGGCCGGGCGTAGTGTCCCACCGGGTGAGGTCCTGCCCGCCGACATAGCGGTCCTGGTGGACTTCGCCCGGCACGCCCGTCACACTGGCCCCGGTGGCAGCCGGTTTGGCCACACCCGCCCTAGCCGCACCCGAGGGGGGCGGATTCTTGCCTGCAACCATGGCTTCCGGCCTTCCTTGCATCAACCTGAAATTAGTAAGCAAGCTTACCTTGATCCTTGGCCGGGAGGGGTACATCGGCCATCAAGTGCACCACGGCGGGGCGCGGGCGGCCGAAGCGCACCATGAAGTCATCGTGGGCGACTACATGGCCCGGCCGAGGGTGCCATCGATCTCCAGACTCCCCGCGGCAAGGTACCGGCAGAGGTGGCCCGGCGGGCCCAGGCGGCGGGTGTTCCAGTGCTGGCTCTTGCAGGCTCCATTGGCAAGGATTCGAGCGATGTCCATGCCGCAGGCATCGACGCAATCGCCGGGATCATCCCCATTCCCATGGACCTGGACACTGCCGTGGCGGAGGGGGCAACGCTGCTGCGCGAAGCCACCGAGCGGACTTTCCGGGTGCTGCTGCTGGGCTCCGCCATCTCGTCGAGGCTGGGCGACCCACGGCTGGGCACCGCAGCTTAAGGCCAGCCGGTATGTTCGTGTTCCGTCCAGGTACCCGGTTTATAGGAGGGCTTTCCTCAGTGCGCCGGCATTCTCAGCCAGCCATGTCCCGGCCCTGGGGAGCCTGTCCTTGAGCCCCTGGTCCCACCACCGGCGGAAGACCGGGTCAGCCTCGGCTGCAGCCTTCATGGTCAGCGCCGAATTCCGTTGACGGCGGATCGCGGCATCAACCACCTGGCTTCTTTGCCCGGCACTCATTCCATAGGCATCGGCAAACAACCTCACGCGGTGCGGGACGTCCATGCTGCGGAACGCCGGACTGCGGTCCCGCGGATCCAGCAGCGGCGCCCACCAGTAAAGCGCATTGGCAACGTCTGCGACCCGGGTGGTGGGCCTGGCCAGGTCGAAGTCGATCAGCGCCGCCGGCCTGCCTTCCTGGAACACCACGTTCCCCGGGCAGTAATCCTGGTGTGAGACGAGCTCCGGTTCCAGAAACAGGGGTTCAACCCCCGGAGGCGGGGTCCCCGGGAGCGTCCCGAACACGGCGTCCGGCGGAGGAACCCATCCTTCGGCAGCGTCATGCAGGCGCCTGACCAGCCGGGCCAGGTCCGTCAGGTGGTGGTCAGCCGCGGCGGATTCCGGCAGGGGCTCCACCGGCACCTCACCGGGGATGTACGTGAGGACTTCGCGGCCTTCCGCGTCATAACCGAGGGGTACCGGTGCCCCTTCGAATCCCTGCTCGTGCAGGTGCGTGAGAAACGCGTGCACTGTCGCAGTGAACGGCCGGACAGGCCTGCGCACTGTATTCCCGATACGCAGGACGTCGGTCCAGCCATTACTGCCCAACCGCTCCTTGTGGTGCTGCCCGGCGTTTTCCATAAACCGGATGTCCTTCCCCGTGGTTTCTGAATGAGTTGCCTCCGCGCTTCAGTATCATCCCGATGTACCGAATGCCGGTGGCCTTGGGGGCCGCGGGTGGGCGCGGCACTTCTGGAAGACTGGTTGCATGAGTCCGGAGCCCAAGGGGGAACGTTCCACCCTCGTTTTTATTCACGGCGGCGGGGCAGGTCCCTGGATGTGGGGGCACCAGGTTGACTGTTTCTCCCCGGATTTTACTGTCCTCACTCCTGTCCTTCCCGGCCATGACACCCATGCCCGGAGCGTTTTCTCCACCCACCTGGAGGCAGCAGAAGACGTGGCCCGCCAGGTTGGGCGGGCGGAGCAGCCCCGGCCCGTCACTGTCATCGGCTTTTCTCTCGGCGGGCAGACAGCCGTTCAACTGGCAGCGTCCTACCCGAATCTTGTGGACCGTCTTGTGGTGGTGAGCTCCCTCCTGCAGCCGTGGCGTGGAGCTGGTGCCCTTGGCCTGGTGGCGGCCGGAGCCGCCCCGTTATCCAGGAACCGTCGCTTCGCCAAGGCACAGGCTGCCGAACTGTCCGTTCCCCCGGCACTCTTCGAGGACTACTACGCACTGTCACGGTCCATATCTGCCAGAACAGTCAGGAACCTGATCCGCGCAAACTTCTCGTTCACTGTTCCGGCCACGGTACGCGCTTCTTCCAGGCCGGTCCTCCTGATGGCCGGAGACCGGGAGGACGCACGGCTTCTGCGCGACATGGAGTCCGTCCACACGGAATTCCCGAACAGCACGCTGCACATCCACCACGGGGCCCGGCACGGCCTGCCCCTTGCCCGGCCCGCGCAGTTCAACGACTCCCTTCACCGGTGGCTCACCGCGACTGCGGAATAGCGCGAAACTACTGGGAGCGATTACAGCTCAGTCACCCAAAACTCCTCTAACTCAGTCGAATGAACCTCTCTGTGCAGGCGCTGCTGCTTGTGCTAGAACTGGGAGCGCACACGGTTCGTCGGGCTCGCCTTGGCTGCGGACCAGCTTCCACTTCATACCGTCATGGAGGACGACATGAAACAACACCACCCGAAGATCCACCGCGCAAGGAACCGGAACCGCCCATCGGCAGTGGTAGCGGCCTCGCTCCTCGCTGTCGTATCGCTGCCCGCAGGAGTCACCCCCGCCGTCGCGGAGACTCCCCGTACCCAAGGCGGTGCCGCCGTCGTCAACGGAGACTTTTCCCAGGGCCTGGCGGGATGGAAGGCCACGGGCGACCCGCTGTCCACCAACGTGGCAGAGTCCGGCAATCCGCAGCTGAGCCAGCGCCTTGTTGCCGACGGCACCGTGAACCTGCGCCAGAAAACCGGCACCCTCGCCGAGGGCTGGTGGACGGTGTCCGCACGGGTCAAGGCTGAGGGGACACTTGGTGCTTCCCGGATCGGGCTGAGGAACTGCGGTGTCGACGGCGGGACGGTCCTTCCGTCCACAGCGCAGGACGGCGCATGGCTTCAGATCTCCGCCGACGCTTACGTGACGAAGACCGGGTGCGAGATTGTCATCGAAACCCGCGGCAAGGCCGGCGACTGGGCAGTGGTGGATGACGTCACGCTGACGCCCGGATCTGTACAGCGCGCCATCCGCGGTGCCGACCTTTCCAACCTCGCCAAGAACGAGGACATGGGCGCGGCCTACTTCGACGCGAACGGCCGCCCCGTGGACGCCGTGCAGGCCTTCGCGGATGCCGGAGCCAACCTCGTAAGGCTCAAGGTGTGGGTCAACCCCGCCGACGGCTACAACACCACGGACGAAGTGGTGGCCACGGCCAAGCGCGCCAAGGCCGCCGGCATGAAGGTCCTCGTTGACTTCCACTACAGTGACCGCTGGACCGACCCCGGCGCCCAGGGCATGCCCGCGGCCTGGGTGGGCCTCAGCCCCCAGGCCGTGGCGGACGCCGTGTATGCGCACACCACTGAGGTGCTGACTGCATTGGAGAACGCCGGTGCGACGGCGGACTCGGTGCAGGTGGGCAACGAGATCAATCCGGGCATGCTGTGGCCCCTTGGCCAGACGTGGGACGTCAACCCCCAGGACGACGTCAAGGGAGCACAGTGGGACAACCTGGCATTGTTCCTCTCGGCCGGGGCGCGGGCCACCAAGGACGTCAACGCCCAGACGGATGTCATCCTGCATCTGACCAACATCAACAACGGAATCGGCGGACTGACCTGGTGGTACGACGAGGTCACCAAGAGGGGCGTGCAGTTCGACACGATCGGGCTGTCCTACTACGGCTACTGGCACGGGTCCATGGCTGACCTGCAGAACGCCATCACCACCCTGTCCGCCCGCTATGACCGAAACGTGATCGTGGTGGAAAACTCCTACCCGTTCACGCTCGCTGACAACGCGGTTGATCCGTGGGAGAACGTCATAGCCCGGGAAGGCCAGCTCATCCCCGGCTACCCGGCCACCCCCGAAGGACAGGCAGCCAACTTTCGTGCAGTCCAGGACGTCGTGGCTTCTGCACCCGGTGGACGTGGTCTCGGCGTTGTCTCCTGGGAGCCGGCGTGGACAGCGGTTCCGGGCAACGGGTGGGATCCCGCAGACCCCACCACCGGCAACGCATGGGAAAACCAGGCAATGTTCGGCTTTGACGGCCGTGCCCTTCCGGCACTGCAGGAATTCGCTCCGGATCCCGGCCTCAAACGCTGACCCCTGCACGCAAAAAGCCGCGTCTGCCCATTACGGCAGGCGCGGCTTTTGGCGTGGCTTGTCAGTGCTTCTGTACGTCGAGGTCCTCGAGCGATTTGCCCTTCGTGTCAGAGGACAGGAAGGTGGCAGCCGCTGCCACGAGGCAAATCCCGAAGGTGATGAGCCCGATGACCACCGGAACGTTTGCGGACCCGGGAGGAGCCACCGCCGTGAAGATGCTCGGGAAGAACGACGCGATCATGAGGCCGACGTTCTGCGACACTGCGAAGCCGGTGACACGGATCCGCGTGGGGAACTGCTCCTGGAAGAACGTGGCAAAAGTTGCGTTCCACATTTGGAAGAAGACGCCCTGGACAATCACGACACAGACAAAGACCAGGAACAGGCTTTTCTGGTCGATGGCCCACAGGTAGGCCCCCGACATCAGGCCGCCCCCAATTCCGCCGGCCACCATCAGCACCCGCCGCCCGATCCGGTCGGACAGGGCACCGAAGAACGGGATCGTCGCTACTGCGGCGAGGTTGGCCACAAGGGTTACCCAGAGGAACTGGCTGCTGGAGAAGCCAATACCGTAGCCCTCCTGGGTCGCATAGGAGACGCCGAAGATGAGGGTCGCCATGCCCACCACATTGGTGAACGTCATGATGACGCACAGGATCATGACGCGCGGGTGCGTGCGCAGCAGGTCAACAAGCGGGAACCGCCGCTTCACTGTGCCGGCTTCCGACTGCGCCAGGTAGGCCGGGGGCTCCTGGACCCGCCGCCGGATGATGTAGCCGGCAAGGATTACGAAGGCGCTGAGCAGGAAGGGAATGCGCCAGCCCCAGGCCTGGAACTGGTCTTCCGGGAGCAGTGCCGCCAGCGGCAGCAGGACGCCGGTGGCCAGGATGGATCCCACCTGCGTGCCTTGAAGGCTGAAGCTTGCGAAGAAGCCGCGCCGGGCGTCAGGTGAGTGCTCAACGATCATGGCGCTGGCGCCGCCCAGTTCGCCTGCCACCGCAAACCCCTGGATCAGGCGGAGGACCACCAGCAGGATGGGGGCGAGGATACCGACCTGTCCGTACGTGGGCAGGAGCCCGACGGCGAACGTCGCGAAGCCCATCAGCAGCATCGCCAGGACCAGGACGTTCTTGCGCCCGTGCCTGTCACCGTATGCGCCCAGGACAATGGCTCCGACGGGACGGGAAACGTAACCTACGGCATAGGTGGCCAACGAGGCGATGATCGCAACGGTGGGGTTCTCGGAGGGGAAGAAGAGAGCCGGAAAGATCAGCGTCGCCGCCAGGCCGTACAGCGCGAAGTCGTAGTACTCCAGCGCGCCGCCAATCCAGCCGCTCATGGCGGCCTTCCTGGGATCCCTGCCTTTGATGCCGGCGTTGAGGGCCGGCCGGCCGTTTCCGGTGGTGGTGATGCTCATGTCGCTGACATCCTTCTCGTCATTGGCAAGGAACCGGAAAGTCAATTCCGGATTGTCTGGTGGATCAGGGACGCTGGCACTCTTCCGGCTGCGCATATCCGTCGCGCCGCGTCTGTTTTTGAATCGTTTCATAACGAGTATAGGCAGTGCCGACCGTCACGTCAAAGCCTTCCCCCACCCACAGGCCATCGGCCCATGGGCGGGGGTGTGCTTAGCTGGTTAGTTCCCGGGTCAGGCCGAACGGCACCCGGTCACTGAGGGAAACGCGGAAGTGGCCCGGATTGAGGCGCGTGACCAGGATTCCGTGTGTCCGGGTGCGGGTTGCGATCACCTGAAGTTCCTGGACCGCGGAATTCAGCCGGTCCTCCATCTCGCCGGCGCTGGTGACCCTGACGTCGACGTATTCTTCTGTGGCTGTTGGCATGCCCTAAACCTCCGCCGTGCTGGAGTGGATGACGCGGACAGTCCCTGCCGGGACCATGGCCGTCCCGCTGACAGGTTCGCCGCTGAGGAGGTCGCGTCCGGCGGCCGGGTATTCGGCGTCGGAATCTGCGTGGTTGATCAGGAAGGTGAAGGTGTCCGGCCCGTTGTTCCGGGACGCAACTTCCAGCCCGGCCGGTGGCCGCGGCGCCGCCTCAATCCCGGCGCTTTCGACGGCGTCAAGCACCACGGCGGCGAGGTCCCCACCGTCGATCCTGGTGGAGACATACCAGGCGGATCCCTCACCGAAGTCATTGCGGGTGACGGCAGGCCGTGATGCCGCCGGTCCATCCACGTAATGGCTGATGACCGCTGCCGTACCGGGATGGATTTCCTCCGTCCAGACGCTGCCCGCGGCACCGCTGCTGAGGGCAACGGTCTCGTCCTCGCGGAGCGGCAGGAACTCATGGATTTCCAGGCCCAGCACCTCGCGCAGTGCTCCCGGCGAGGCACCGGCCGGAACCGTGTCATTGGCATCCACGACGCCGGAAAAGTAGGACACCAGCAGGTTGCCGCCATCCCGCACGTAGTTCTTGAGGTTGGCAGCAGCCTTGTCGCCCACCAGGTAGAGGGCCGGGGCGACTACCAGATCGTAGCCGGAAAGGTCCGCTTCCGGGTGTGCGAAGTCAGTGCTGATGCCGGCCTGCCAGAGGGCTGTGTAGTACGCCTCGATACGTTCACGGTGGTCAAGATCGCTGCTGGGCCGCCATTCCAGGTCCTGCGCCCAGAAGGACTCCACGTCCCAAAGGATGGCGACGCGGGACGTCACCGTGGACCCCTTGGCGGCGGCGAGCTTCTTCAGGTCATCGCCCAGGTCCAGCACTTCACGCCAGATCCGCGTGCCGGTACCGGCGTGCGGAAGCATGGCGGAGTGGAACTTCTCGGCACCGAACCTGGACGCCCGGAACTGGAAGAACATCACGGCGTCCGCGCCGCGGGCCAGGTGGGAGAGGCTGTTGCGGGCCAGCTCGCCAGGGCGCTTGGCGATGTTCCGGCCCTGCCAGTTCACTGCACCGGTTGAGTGTTCCATCAGCATCCAGGGCTTGTTCCCTGCCAGCGAGCGGGTGAGATCGGCGTCCATGGCGAGCAGGACGTGGTTGTCCGTCCGCTGGGCCACGAGGTAGTGGTCGTTGGCAACGATGTCCACCTCCTTGCTCCACTTCCAGTAGTCGGCCGCGAGGCAGTTGGTGGCCATGAAGTTGGTGGTGACGGGAATGTCCGGCGTGTACCGGCGGATCACGTCCCGCTCGTTGAGGTAGCACTCAAGCAGCGCGTCCGAGGTGAAGCGGCGGAAGTCCAGGCGCTGGGACTGGTTGCTCACGCTGGCGGAGAGCCTGGGCGCGTCGATTTCGTCCCATTCGCCATACTTCTGGCCCCAGAAGAGGGTGCCCCAGGCGCTGTTCAATTTTTCCAGCGTCCCGTAGCGGGCTCGGAGCCAGTCCCGGAACGCCGTCACGGAGCAGTCATCGTAGGAGTCGCTGACCGGTGCGCCGTATTCGTTGTGCACGTGCCACAGGACCAGCGCGGGGTGTGAGGCGTAGCGGCGGGCCAGCTGCTCCGTGATGTTGGCTGCGGCTCGGCGGTACTCGGGCGAGCTGGGGCTGGCCATGCCCCGTGAGCCGTTGCCCAGCGTGACGCCCTCCCGCGTGACCGGGCGGGCGTGCGGGTACTTTTTCCAGAACCATGCCGGAGGCGCGGCCGTGGGCGTGCCCAGATCCACGCTGATGCCGGCCTCGTGCAGGAGATCCATCAGGTGGTCCAGCCATTCGAAGTCATACTCGCCTTCGCGCGGCTCCAGCAGCACCCAGGAGAAGATGCCAATGCTGACCAGGTTGATGCCGGCTTCCTTCATCAACGCGATGTCCTCCACCCACACCTCGCGCGGCCACTGCTCAGGGTTGTAGTCCCCGCCATAGCAAAGGCCGGCCGGCCGCTGGACCCAGGGCGCAGGTGAGCGCTCCGGCGCTGCAGCGGTCTGCGGCACCGCGCGGTGAAGGACGTCTGTCATGGGGGATTCTCCTTAGTACTGTGTGCGGTCCCAGTTCTATCACAGCGATTAGGGCGTACACCATGAGTAATCCTCTATTGACATAGCTCACAGCATTATGAATTACTGGAACCGCTCACAGTCATGCGGCCTTGGTCCGGATGCGCGGTGATGATTCAGCAGACCAATTCAGCTTTTCGACATAGCTTTTCGACAAGGAGGACGAAATGCGCAAGACATTTCGTGCAGGCGCTGTGGCCATGCTCGCCGCGGCCGCGATGCTTACCGCAGGATGCTCCGGTACTTCGGGTACTGGTTCCAGCGGGTCAGCAGGTGATCCGGACCAGAAGGTGGAACTGACCTATTGGGCCTGGGCCCCCAACCTGGACAAGGTGGTGGAGGTCTGGAACGAGAAGAACCCCAACATCCATGTCACGGTCAACAAGCAGGACGGCGGCGATCCGGCCGTCACCAAGCTGCTGACCGCCGTCAAGGCCGGCAGCGGCGCCCCCGACCTGATCCAGGCCGAATACCAGAAGATCCCCACCATGGTGGCCGCCGACGCCCTGGCCGACCTGTCCGGGACCGAGGCCAATGAGACCGAGAGCCACTTCCCCGATGGCGTCTGGGACTCCGTGACGCTCGGCGGCGACGCCCTCTACGCTGTTCCCCAGGACACCGGCCCCATGGTGTTCTACTACCGCGCGGACATCTTCGAGAAGCTCGGGCTTTCCGTTCCCACCACCTGGGAAGAATACGCCCAGGCCGCGAAGGCAGTGCATGCCGCTGATCCCGAGGCTTACCTCGGCACCTTCTCCTCCAACGACGCCGGCTGGTTCACCGGCATGGCCCAGCAGGCAGGTGCCTCCTGGTGGGGTGTCGACGGCGACGCCTGGAGTGTGAACATCGCCGAAGATCCCACCCAAAAGGTTGCGGAGTACTGGGGCGGCCTGGTGGAAGAGGGCACCATCGACAACAAGCCGATGTACACGCCGGAATGGAACACTGCGCTGAACACCGGCAAGCAGGTGGGCTGGCTGAGCGCCGCCTGGGGCCCGGGCGTGCTCTCGGGCAACGCCGGCGCCACGGCCGGGCAGTGGAAGGTGGCACCCATGCCGCAGTGGGATGCCTCCAAGCCCTCCACCGGCAACTGGGGTGGTTCCTCCACCGCGGTAACCACCCAGTCCAAGAACGCCGACGCCGCAGCGAAATTCGCCACCTGGCTGAACACGGACCCCGAAGCAGTGAAGGCCCTGGTCAAGGAGACCGGCATCTACCCGGCCGACAATGAAGGCGCCAAGTCGGCCCTCACGGAGGCCCCGGAGTTCTTCGCCAACCAGCCCGACTTCTATGACGTGGTGGGTGACGCGGCACAGAACGTCGGTTCCTTCACCTACGGTCCCAATGTCAACGTTGCCTTCAACGCCTACAATGACGAGTTCGCCAAGGCAGCCCAGGCAAAGCAGAAGAGCGCCTTCGCCAGCGCCGTGGAATCCATGCAGCAGGTCACCGTTGATGACCTGAAGCAGAGCGGCTTCACCGTCAAGTAGCTCCCGGCACCAGCCCGGCAGTACAGACTCCGGTTCCGGGAGGGGCTCCCCTGAGGCACCCTCCCGGAACCGGCACCACCTTCGAATTCACCCAAGCTCGAATCCACACAGCTGGAATCCACACAAGGAAGTGCACCCGTGGCAATGACCGCGACCAAGCCCGGTCCGGCGGCAGATACCGCAGCCGGAACCCCCAGGCGGGCAAAGAACTTCAAATCCCGGGTGCTCATCCCCTATGCCATGCTGGCGCCGGGCATCATCCTTTTCCTCGTGTTCATGGCCGCACCCATTGTCTACACGCTGGTGCTGAGCTTCCAGAAGAAAAAGGTCAGCGGCCTGGGCCTCGGCAAGGGATCCCAGAGCCAGGTGTTCGCCGGCTTCGAAAACTACGTCAATGCCCTGACGGACCCGGAGTTCCTGGGCAGTGTGCTCCGCGTGCTGCTGTACGGCCTCATCCTGATTCCGCTGATGCTCGGTTTCGCCCTGCTGTTCGCACTCCTGCTGGACTCCCGGCGGACCAGGGCCGGCAGCTTCTCCCGCACCGCGATCTTCCTTCCCTACGCCGTGCCCGCGGTCATCAGCTCACTCCTCTGGGGCTTCCTGTACCTGCCCGGCGTCAGCCCTTTCCACTTCCTTGCCCGGCAGTTCGGCGTCGCGCTTCCCTCGCTGCTGGACCCGAACCTCGTGACCTTCGCCATCTGCAACATCGCCCTCTGGGGCGGCGTGGGCTTCAACATGATCGTGATGTACACGTCGCTGAAGGCCGTGCCCAGCGAGATCTACGAGGCAGCGAAGCTGGACGGCTGCTCTGAAATCCAGACAGCGTTGCGGATCAAGATCCCCATCATCGCCCCCTCGCTGGTGATGACAGCCCTGTTCTCAATGATTGCCACGCTGCAGGTCTTCGCCGAACCCACCACCCTGCGCCCCCTCGCCAACAGCCTGTCCACCAGCTGGTCACCGCTGATGCTGGTCTACCGCGACGCCTTCACGCGCAACGACGTCTACTCGGCTGCCGCCACCAGCATCGTGATCGCCGCCGCCACCTTCATCATTTCCTTCCTGTTCCTGCGCGTTGTGCAGAAGCGGGCCTTCGGACAGGAGAACTGACCGTGACCACCCTCGCCCCCGCCCGGACTGCCGCCGCAAAGTCCCCGCGCAGTTCAACCGGCGCAGTTTCCGCACATGAGAAGCCGAGCTACCTTTCCACCGGCATCCTGATCCTTGGCGCCCTGTACTGTCTCTTCCCCGTGATCTGGGTAGTGGCCGCGGCGAGCAAGGACGGCAATGAGCTGTTTTCCACCTTCACGCTGGCGCCCAGTACCCACCTGTGGGACAACATCGCGGCCCTCACCGAGTACCGTGACGGGCTGTTCTGGCGCTGGATGGCCAACACAGCCCTGTACGCCGGAGTGGGGGCGGTAATGTCCACCTGGGTTTCGGCGCTCTCCGGCTACGTCCTGGCGAAGTTCGATTTCCCCGGCAAGTCCGGGATCTTCAAGGTCCTGCTCATGGGCGTGCTTGTCCCGGGCGTCATCCTGGCCATCCCGCAGTACCTGATGCTCGCCCAGGCCGGCCTGACCAATACCTACTGGTCCGTGCTCCTGCCGCAGATTATCAGCCCCTACGGCATCTACCTCGCCCGGATTTACGCGGCCGCATCGGTCCCGGGAGACGTCATCGAAGCAGCCCGCACCGAAGGTGCCAAGGAACTGTACATCTTCAACCGGATTGCGGCCCCCATGATGCTGCCAGGCCTGGTGACCATCTTCCTCTTCCAGTTCGTGGCCATTTGGAACAACTTCATGCTGCCGTACATCATGCTCGGCGACGACCACCTGTTCCCGATCACCGTTGGCCTGAACGGGCTGCTCAACCAGGGCGCCTCAGCACCTGCCCTGTACACCCTGGTCCTGGCCGGCGCCCTGCTGTCGATCGTCCCCCTGGTCATCATGTTCCTGCTGCTGCAGCGCTACTGGCGGGTAGATCTCGCCGCCGGCGCTGTCAAGGCGTAGTCCTAGATAGGCTGTGAACCATGACTCAACCCACCTCCCGGCCGAGGCCCAAGATCGACGACGTGGCCAAAGAAGCCGGGGTATCACGCGGAACGGTCTCCAGGGTGCTGAACGGCGGTCACTGGGTCAGCCCGTCCGCCCTGGAAGCCGTGAACGCCGCCATCAAAAAAACGGGCTACCGGGTCAACCCGCATGCGCGGAACCTGGCCACCAACAGGGCGAATTCGGTAGCTTTCCTGCTGACCGAAACACATGACCGCCTGTTCGAGGACCCCAACTTTGCGGTCCTGCTGCGCGGAGCGGCAGACGCGCTGGCAGTCCACGACATCCCGCTGGTCCTTATCCTGGCGGGCACCGACGACGAGCAGCGCCGTGCCACTGAATTCTTGACCGGAGGCCACGTGGACGGCGTGCTGCTGGTCTCCTCCCATGCAACCCGCAAGGGCATCATCTCCAACATCATCTCCGCCGGCATTCCCGCAATCTCCTGTGGAATTCCGCTGGGGTTCGAAAAGAAGATGGGCTACGTGGCGGCGGATGACTATGAGGGAGCCCGCGACCTCCTGCGCTACCTGCGGGATTCCGGCCGCCAACGGATCGCCACCATCACCGGCCCCCAGGACACCTCCGGCGGCATCCGGCGGCTGGAGGCCTACCGCGACGACCAGGGCGAAGACCTCACTGAGGCGCTCATCGCCCACGGTGACTACAGCAGGGAAAGCGGAGCCAAGGGCATGAGGGAACTCCTCGGCAGGGCTCCTGACCTCGATGCTGTCTTCGCCGCCAACGACCTCATGGCCCTGGGCGCCCTGGACGTGCTGCACGAGGCGGGACGACGGACACCGGAAGACGTCGCCGTCGTCGGCTTCGATGACATCAGCGCCTCCTCCGCGGCAACGCCCGCACTGACAACTGTCCGCCAGCCCTTCGAGCGGATCAGCGAGGAAATGGTCCGCCTGCTCCTTGATGTCATCAACGGCAAACGGCCCGCCGCCATCACCATTCCCACGGAGCTGGTGGTCCGGGAGTCGGCCTGAACGCCCAGATCCGGCCGGCTACGCCTGGACCGGCTGGCGGGAGGATGTGTCCAACTCAGCGAGGCAGTAGTTCTTGAACCAGTGCCGGATGCCCTGCGGCAGTTTCGGGTAGGTCACAGCGAGGATTTTCATGGTGCGGTGGAACCGGCGCTCGTGGTGCACGCTCCACGGCAGGCCGAAGTCATTACGCAGCGGGCCGGGAAGGAGGCCGGCGGTGAGGAACCTGCCGAAGGGCATCATGGCGCGGTACCAGGGCGCAGCATGCTCGGGGTACAAAAGGCCCCGGCCGACGCGTACGGCGGCGTCACCCGCCCGCAGGTTGGCCATGCGTGCGTCATAGTAGCGGCTGAACGCGGCACGGTCCTTGGGCCACATATCCGCCGGAAGCTGCAGGGCTGTGCCCAGCCTCGCGTAGTCCCGGTACATGGCCTCGGCGGATTCGTCGTCGAGCGGCCCGTAGATTTTCTCGATGATGGTGAGCGCGGTGTCATAGAGCGTTGCGGTCACCCACAGCTGCAGCTCGGGATCGTAGGCGTTGTAGCCCGGAGTTTCTTCATCGGCACGGCGGCGGACGGGAACGTGGGCGCGGTTTACCCTGCGGCGGACCTCTTTGACCTGCTCCTCGGTCCCGTACGTGACGGCATACACGTAGGTCAGGGTGCCCTTGAGCCTGTTGATGGGACGGTCCGTAAAAGTGCTGTGCTCGGCAACGCCGCGGCCCACGCCGGGATCGGCAAGCTGCAGCAGGATGGCCCGTCCCGCTCCGGCAAGCAGGATGACCTCCGCGTTCAAGTCCGCAAGTTCTTGCGCCATCTCAACAGGGTACCTGAGGGCTAAAGGACGACGACGGAGGGCACCTCCCGCCGTCGTCCGCAGCACCGTGCCACCGCTTTAGGCGGGCCGGCCGCCAAACCTGACCTCGTAGAGGATCGATCCGGCGCTCAGAGCCAACTGCGCGGGTATCAGCAGCGGGTGCACAAAGCCCAGGTACAGTGCGAGCATTACCGGCATCATCGCCAGGATGGTCATGTCCGTGCCGCGCAGCAGTGCGGAAACCTGGTCCCGGGGCACCGGCCCGAACGGGGTTTCGACGGGCGGCCTGGTCCAGTCCGGGGCAGGCCGGGTTGCCGCCCGGAGGGTACCGGCAGCCATGCCGGCGCCAGCCAGCACTCCCAGGGGGACAAGCAGCGGACCGGCCGGCCCCAAGGCAGCGAGGCCAGCGGTCAGCACACCCATCCAGCAGCCCATCGCCAGGGTTGGCATCGCGAGCCGGCTTAGCCGCGCCTGCCAAGGCGGCAGGGGCACCAGGGCATCGAGCTCCGGAATCAGGGCTGTCCTCCGGATAACCGTTCCGGTCCCGGACGCCGTGGCACAGCCTGCAATGACCAGCACTGCTATCTGCACCAGGGCAGGCAGGGCGGGGTCGATCAGGACCACGCCACCACAGATGGCAAGGAACAGCAGCGGTCCGGCAACCGGCGGCCCAAGCCGGAAGAAGGCAACGATGTCGGCGCGGACAAGGGCGGTGAACGCTCCGCTGACCGGCCTGGCAAAGAACCGTGCACCCCGGCGGCGTTGCCGGGGGCTCCGCGGTGCCACCGCCAGCGCACGGTGAAGTTCATTGGCCTCGAGGAAGAACACCGAGGCATGGACGTGTCCCGAGACTGCGCCGCCGCGCACAAGCTCCGCCCGCGGAACCAAACCGGCACGGGGTGCAGCGTACGCGAGCGCAGCTGCAGCGCCCGCCAGCGCAAGGGCCAGCGGCCACCGCGCTCCGGCCAGGAACGGCAGGACCGCCCCCGGCACAAGGGCGGCCAGCATCAGCGCCGGGTACTGTGGCGGGTTCTGCGGTGTCAGCTGCAGGACGGCGGCTCCGGCGACGGCGGTGACGGCAACTGCCCCGAAGGTCACCGCCGCCATAAGGTGGGCCGCAGCATGCCGGTCCAGGGCGGTGAGGACGCTGAACGGCAGGTACGCGACGGCGGCGGCCAGCCCTGTTGCCAGGGTCCGGCGAAGGAAGGAGGGGAGCACCAGGGGGCGCCGGTCCAGCGGCAGCGGCAGCCACCAGGCGGCCTCCGCAGGTCCTGCTGTGACTGGTCCCAGTTTTCGCGCCACGATGGCAATTGCGGCCAGGCCCGCATAGGTGAGCAGGAACCATAGAGTGGCCGCGGGCAGCACGTGCCACCGGCTGTCCACCAGACTGCTGTGGACCATGCTGCCGGCGATCCCATCACGCAGCGCAAAAACAAAAGACACTGCGATCGCAGCTGCGCATCCCAGGGCCAGGGCAGCAGAGTAGAGATTGGCCAGCACGTCCGGGAAGCTGGAACGGGCCCGGTTGTAGCGGCGGGTGGCCTGCCGCGTAAAAGCCACAACTTCGCGGGCCAGGTCCGGGTCGCCGGCGGAGCCGGGGCTGGTTGCCACCGGGGGTGTTGTTGTCTCAGGATCCCGCAATGACCGCAGCTCCTTGCGTAGGGGTCACCAGTTCCACAGCGTCGCCTATCACCAGGCAGCCGGTTGCCGTCTGCACAAGGAGCCGGGGATCGTGCGTCACCAGGACAACGGCCGCGCCGCGTTCGGCATGGCCACGGATCCGCCGGCCCAGGGCGTCCCGCATCACAGGATCAAGCCGCTGCTCGGGCTCATCCAGGATCAGCAGTGACGAGGGCCGGATGAGCCCCGCCGCCAGGAGAAGGCGCCGCCGCTGCCCCGAGGACAGGGAGTCCGGCACAGCGTCCGCCCGGTCCAGGAGTCCGAAGAACTCCAGTTCGGCGTCGGCTGACTGCTCCGGCGAATGCACCCCGTGGCCCCGCGCCACAAGCAAAAGGTGCTCGCGCACGGTGAGGGCAGGGAAGAAGACATCCTCGTCGAAGACGGCCGCCACCTGCCGCCGGAACCCCACAGCGTCGGGCGTCACGGGAAGCCCGTGAATGAGTACGTCTCCAGCCAGCGGCAGCTGCCGGCCCGCCAGCGTCCGCACCACGGTGGACTTACCGGCGCCGTTGATGCCGACAACGGCCAGGACCTCCCCCGGTTCCACGGCAACGGTAACGCCGCCGCACACTGGCGCCCCGTCGTAGCCCACCTGCAGTTCCCTGGCCTCCAGCACTGCCCCCACACTCGCCATCCCATCACCCTAACCGGGCATCGGTCCTGGACAAGTTTACTTTACAGTAAAGCTTCCTTTACACTCGTTCCATTGATCGCCAACAACAACTGGGGGACTGACATGACGGAGAACAACGGACACACCAAGGGGAACCCGGCACGGACCAGCTGGGGGCGGGTACGGTTCGGCGCCCGCACAGTGCCTGCGATGGTGCCCGCCATTCCCGCTGGGGGCCTCCTCGCCGTCCTGGCGGCCGCGGCTGCCACGCTGGCGGGCTTTTCTCCGCAGCGGCCACTGCTGGGCGCCGGCGTGGTGGCAGCACTCATGATGCTGCCGCTCACTGCCCTCGCCTGGGCCTTCCTGGTGGACAGGGATTCCCTGAAGGGGGCAGCGGCCCGCCCCGAGGAGTCCGTAGAGTCACGGTGGTACGACGCGTCTGCGGCCGGGGCCTTCCATGACCTGCTGACCCTTGCGGGCCTGGGAACAGCAGTGCTCTTCCTGACGCCGCTGGACATCGACGGACCAGTCGCGCTGCTGGCCGTGCTTGTTGCCGGGATGCTGTCCATGGGAGTGCGGTACACAGTGAACCGGAGGCGGGGTTAGCGGATGGAAAATCTGCTTCCTGAACTGCGCAAGGAACATGGCTGGTCGCAGCAAAAACTGGCGGACGCACTGGGAGTCTCACGGCAAACCGTCATTTCCATCGAAAAGGGCCGCTTCGACCCTTCCCTCCCCCTGGCCTTCCGCCTTGCCTCGCTCTTCGGCTGCACCATCGAGGACATCTTCACGCCGGACGCCTAGCACGAGCACTGCCGCCCTAAAATCGAGTACCCACCACTCGTGCCCTCCACCTCCGGTCCCCGTAGCGTCCTACGAAAGCCCGCGGACAACACCGCGGGTATTCCGGCTGCGAGAGGGGTCATGGCTGCATGGAGGCACCGTCATGACGCAGCAGGACGGCTACGCCCCGCCCCTTTTGGACCCTGCAGTGCTGGAACGGTTGCGCGATGAACTGGATGACGACGACAGCGTCTGGAAAGTCTTCGTTGAGGCCTTCATCGCGCAAATGCCCCTACGGCTGCAAAGAGTGCGCCTTGCCTTGACCACCGGAGACCAGGCGGGTGCCATGGATGCCGTCCTGAGCCTCAAGACCTCCAGCCAGATGGTGGGGGCCGAAAGGCTGGCGGCCCTCGCTTCGGACCTCGAACAGGCACTGCGCGGGGACGCCAGGGCCGAGGACCCTGCAGTTGTCCTGCCGCAACTTGCGGCGGACCACCTGCGGCGCATCAAACAATGCGCCCAACGGACCATCTATGTCCTGCAGGACCACCTGCGGCAGGGGCAGTGAGCTGGAGGGTGGCACCCGGCGGAACCTCCCGCCGTCGTCCGCTTCTTTGTGATGGCTACCGCCGCCAGCGGGCTGCGCACGGCCACAACCTGGGACTTTCAGCCCTATAGGCGCCTGAGGGTTCTTTGCCACCCTTGGAGAGGCGCCGTCCGGGTCCTCAGGTTGCGAGGCCGGAACGCCTTTGCAGGCAAAACGTAGAAGTGCGGACCGGGCCATGATGCGTCCGGCCAGGAGATGAGAAACATGGCAACGATGGATGAGTACAAGGCAGTGCACGGCGGTAAAGAACCACCAAGCCGCATGCACGCGATGGCTGAGTTCGGTGACGGCGGGTGCAACGTGATCTTCAAGGACAAGGGTGGCGTCATCGGCCGCTGGAGTTCATGGGAGGCAGCGAGCCAGGCACTCAACCAACTCCAAAAGCTCGGTTTCGGGTATGACTACCGGTTGCAGGAATCCCACGAATGGGCAAAGGCGGCCGGGTACACCAGCACGTGCTCTTTCTGCAGCATCAGCCGCCACTTCCCGGCCCTTGCCGGCACAGACATCGACAGTCAGTGGCCTTATGCCTGCTGAACCCGGGCGCCGCTGATTACTGCACCCAGGGCCTAAAGACACCTGCGGAAGTTGCGTCCGGGCGTGCATACTGGCGCCATGACCGACGCAGCGCGAAAACCGGACCGTATCCTCCTCGTGCTGCTTGGCGTCATCGGATTGCTAGTGGTGGTGGCCCTGGCCGTGGTGTTCTCCCGCGGGGATCCGGCTCCACTGGATGAGGCCAGCCCGGCGGGAGTTGTCCAGCGGTACAGCTCTGCGGTGATCGACGGCGACGTTGCCACTGCCGACACGTACCTCACGGAATCTGCCAGGACCATCTGCCGCGGCGCCTTTCCGGGTGAGCCCCGGCCCGCGCGGGTAGTCCTGGTATCGACGTCGGAGCGGGACCAGTCCGCCACTGTGCGGGTCTCGATCGTCAATTCGTCCCAGGAGGGACCTTTTGGCCCATCCGAGTATGAAATGGAGGACGCCTTCTCGCTGGTGAAGGAAGACGGGAACTGGAAGATCAGCCAGGCACCCTACACGCTGATGGCGTGCAGCGGAACGCCGGTGAAACCGTGAGCGCGCCGGCACGAATCCCCTCGGCGGGGCCTGCTCAGGTCACCCTGCGCCGGCTGATCCAGTACGCCCTGTTGTTTGCCCTGGTGGTGATCGCGGCCAGCGGCCTCAGCGGACTGCTGGAGCGGCTGCTCACGTCAGGTTCTGTCCTGGCATCCAGGGATGTGGGCGGCCTCGCCCTGTCCCTGGCGTTCACCCTGATCGGCGGACCGCTCGCGCTGGTTCTGTGGTGGTTTGTGTGGCGAAGGCTCGACGACGTGGAGGAGCGCACCTCTGCGGGCTGGGGGCTGTACATCACCGCCATGTACGGCGTTTCCCTCATCATTTTTACCACCTCACTGCTGGGCATGGCGGCGTCACTTATCGGCCGGCGCGACGGTGATTGGGCGCCCGCGCTTGCCAACGGCGTTGTATGGGCTGCCATTTGGCTGTGGCACCGGTGGATGTGGAAGCACCCCGGGAAGCCCACTGCCCACCTGGACGACGTGCGTGCCGTCGTCGGGTCAGTCTTTGGCCTGCTGCTCGGCGCCGGTGCCGGAACCGCTGCACTGAGCGGCCTGCTTGACGTCGCAATCCGCGGCTTTCCGCTGACGGTGACTGTTGAACCGTGGTGGTATTCCGTCCTCCGTTCACTGGTGTGGGCGGCCGGCGGAACCTTTGTCTGGTGGTGGCACTGGTTCAAGGAAGGCGGGCGCCGCTTCCAGACCAGTCTCGTGGACAGCATCATGGTCATCGTCGGGGTTTTCGCCGCCGGCATAGCTGCCCTTGGCGGGGCCGGCGTGGTGCTGTTTGTGCTGCTGCGCCTGGCGTTCGACCGCGACAACCCCATGAACGAGCTCCTCGAGCCGCTGGCTCCGGCGCTTGCTGCGGCACTTGTGGGGGCACTGGTGTGGCGGTACCACCGCACGGCGTCCATCCGGCGCTCCCCCAGCACCACGCGGGCAAGCGCCCTGGTCGCCTCTGCGGTTGCCCTTGCGGCAGCCGCCTCGGGTGTGGGCGTTGTTGTGAACGCGCTGCTTGCTGCCGCCGTATCGCCACTGGCAGGAGGAGCCACACGGACCCTGCTCCTTGGCGGCATCAGTTCACTCCTGGTGGGCGGGCCGGTGTGGTGGCTGGCGTGGAACCCCAGGGACCAGCCGCAGACCGCGGGGACAATTCCGCCGGGACGGCGCGTTTACCTCATCGCCTTCTTCGGCGTCAGCGCCGTGGTTGCCCTCATAACGCTCCTGGTCATCGGTTACCGGGTGTTCGAGTTCCTGCTCGGGGACGTTACCGGCGGCAGCCTCCTTGACCGCATCCGCGCACCGTTCGGGCTCCTGGTAGCCGCCGGCCTTGTGGCCGGCTACCACTTTGCCCTCTGGCGGCACGACCGCACCCTTCTTGCGGCCGCCGAGCCTGCCAGGCGGACCCTCGATCAGGTCACCCTGGTCGTCGGGAACCACACGGACGGCGACGCCCTGGCGCGGGGCGTTGCAGAAGCCACCGGCGGTGCCAGGGTCACCCTCTGGCTGAGGGCGGACGACGGCGGCCCGGCACTTCCGGTGCCACGCGCTGGTTCCGCGGGGGAAGCTTCTCCCTCCGCCGGCACCTTCACCGCGGAAGCAGCCCGCCAGGTGGCAGCCGCCCTGGACGGTGTCACGGCCCCGCACGTCCTGGTGATTGTGGGGCCGGGAGCGCGGCTGGACGTCATTCCGCTGGTGGGGACCGTTTCCAGCTCCCGCAGCATTGAGCGATCAGGAGGATGACGTGGGGTCTTCAGGGGTCTTCAGGGTGAAGTTCTTTAGACTGGCCAGTGGACGCTGAAACCACGGACCAAAAGTGAAGGAGCAAAGAATGAGTGGAGTAGTTGTTGTAGGGGTGGACGGCAGCCCGTCGGCAAGGAAAGCTGCGGAAATGGCGCTGGGCCTCGCGGAATCGCTGGGAGCTTCGCTTCACATTGTTACCGCCTTTGACGTGGACCGCTCCGAGACCTTCGGGGTCGGTTCGGACGAGGTGAAGGTCTGGAACTCGGACGCCGCCGAAAACGTCGCCAAGTCTCTGGCGGACGCGAAGCCCGGCATGGAGATCAGCCACTTCGCTGCCCGCGGCAAGCCGGCCGACGCCCTGATCAAGGAAGCCATGCGCCTCGACGCCCGGTTGATCGTTGTGGGCAACCGCAGGATGCGCGGCATCGGCCGGCTCCTGGGCAGCGTGGCCAACAGTGTGGCGCACAACGCCCCCTGCGATGTCTACATCGCCAACACCTACGAGGACTAATCGCCGAGCAAGCGGGCGACGGCGGGACCTCCCGCCGTCGCCCGCTTGCTTTCTGCGTCATTTCCTCAAGATTTGCGAAGTTTATCCCGTCGGTAGATAAACCCTCTTCCGCTGCCGCCTGCGCCTGCCTAGGGTTGCTTCACAGGCTCGCCAAGGGGGATATGTGAAAAGCTCAAACGACAGTACGCAAACTGCCAACGAGGACGTCCAGCAGCCGTCCGTCCCGGACCCGCTGGAAGGCCGGCAGCGTACCGTCGCCGAGTGGACCGGCGACCTCCTGCTCGGGTTGCGGCAGCCCGTCCAGTTCAGGCTTGCGGACTGGCCTTAGCCGCTTCGCCACCCGCCGGGACTCAATACTCCGGAAGTGCGGGCCACCTGGATCACCGGTATGACTTGGGAAAGCCATGCGCCCAACACGGCCAGCGCACTAATCCAGGTTGTTATCCGCCGTTTCCGGCCCGCACGGTCCGCTAATTTCAGGTTGAGACGTCCTTTTCGATTTCCTCGGCGAGGTCGTCCACGGCTTCGGGCCGCAGGCTGATGCCCGCCTCATCGAAACGTTCCTCCAGCACGTGGCTCACGTCGTCCTGGACGTGGCCAAGGCGGATCTCGTCACGCACCTCTTCGGCGATGCTTTCGGCAGTTTCCACGCCGTCAACCTCGTCGGTGGTGTCGTCGTCGAAGGGGGCATCTGCGGTACCGGCTGAGTCAGTCATACTTCATCGTGGCCAATTGCTGGTGAAGGGTCAACAACCTGGCCGCCGCTACTGAAGGAAAACGGACGACGACGGGTGCGTCCCGCCGTCGTTCGCTCCCGTTCGTGAAGCCGCCTGCCTAACGCAGGACGACGGTCCGGTTGCCCAGCAGCAGGATCCTGCCCTCGCAGTGCCAGCGGACGGCGTTCCGCAGCGCCACACACTCGGCGTCCCGGCCCACGGCCACCAGGTCATCGGCCGTATAGGTGTGGTCCACCTCGATGACCTGCTGCGAGATGATCGGCCCCTCATCCAGCTCCGCGTTGACGTAGTGCGCGGTAGCACCGACCGTCTTCACGCCGCGCTCGTACGCCTGGTGGTACGGCTTCGCGCCCTTGAAGCTCGGCAGGAACGAGTGGTGGATGTTGATGGTCCGGCCGCTGAGCCTGGCCGACAGCTCATCGCTGAGCACCTGCATGTACCGGGCCAGGACCACAAGTTCCACGTCGAACGCGTCCACAAGTTGCAGCAGCCGGGCCTCGGCGTCGGCCTTGGTGTCCTTCGGGACCGGCACGTGGAAGAACGGGATGCCGTGCCACTGGACCAGGCCCTCCTGGTCGCGGTGGTTGGAGACGACGGCGACAATCTCCACCGGGATGTCCCCGGTGCGTGCCCGGAACAGCAGGTCGTTGAGGCAGTGCCCCATCTTGGACACCATCACCAGCACCCGGCGTTTCCGGCCGTGCGGTTCCAGCTGCCAGTTCATCTGCCACTTTTCCCCAACAGATGTGAAGCTGCGGCGCAGGTCTTCGGTAGCCTGCAGCTCCTGCCCTGAGGCAAAGTGCACCCGCATGAAGAAGTGGCCCTGCGCCTTGTCGCCGTACTGCTTGATGTCGATGATGTCGCAGCCCTGCTCCAGCAGGAACTCCGAGACTGCGTGGACAATCCCGGGAGACTCCACGCAGTCGACAGTCAGGACATGCTCGACGGCGGTGCTGGGTTCCGATGCAACGGCACCTGCGGCAGGGCTTGGGACGGGCGTCTCCAGTGACGTGCTCATTTCTTCACTCCGTCAAAATCCCGGCCGACGGCCGCTGCCTCAGTGTCCAGGTCCTGCGCGAGCTCGGACTTGAAGGCCGCGTAGCGGGCCAGGTGGGCAGGGCGACGGCGGAGCACCAGCCATGCGGCGCCGAGCACCAGGAACCACACCGGCGTGACCAACAGGGCCAGAAGGGTGTCCGGTTGCGTGGTCAGCGCCCACAGGACGAAGGCGAAGAACGCGAACACCACCCACACCATGGGCACGCCGCCGGGCATCCGGTACTTGGATGATTCGTGCAGGTGTGAGCGGCGGCGCCGGAAGGCCAGGTAGCTGGCCAGGATGATGGACCAGACAAACACAAAGCAGACGGCGGACACGGTGGTGACCATCTCAAAGGCCTTGCCGATGTCCTGGCCCGCGTACATCAGGATGACGCCGGAGAGCAGCAGGACGCAGGACAGGAACAGGGCGTTCTGCGGCACCTTGCGGGTGGACAGGTTGCGGAAGACCGACGGCGCGTCCCCCTCCTGCGCAAGCCCGTAGACCATGCGGGAGGTGGAGTAGATGCCGGAGTTGGCCGATGACATTGCTGAGCTGAGCACCACCAGGTTCACCACAGTTGCTGCCGCGCCGAGGCCGGCCAGGGAGAACATGGCGATGAACGGGCTGTGGCCGGCTTGGAACTGGGTCCAGGGGGTGACGGACATGAGGATGATCAGTGCACCCACGTAGAAGAGCAGCACGCGGATGGGAATTGAGTTGATGGCCCGGGGCAGGTTCTTTTCCGGGTCCTTGGCTTCGGCAGCGGTGGTGCCCACCAGTTCGATGCCCACAAACGCGAACACCGCAATCTGGAAGCCGGCCACAAAACCCATGAACTCGTTCGGGAACATGCCGCCGTGGCTCCACAGGTTCGTGAAGGTGGCAGGGCCGGCGTCGGACTCGAAGCCCGTGAAGATCATGAACATACCCACGATGATCAGCGCCGCGATGGCAATGATCTTGATCAGGGCAAACCAGAACTCGGTCTCGCCGAACGCCTTCACAGTCACCAGGTTCAGGAGCAGGAGGATGGCCACGGTGGACAAACCCGGAATCCACAGCGGGAGGCCCGGCCAAAGCTCCTTGGAGTAGCCGGCAATCGCGATCACGTCTGCAATGCCCGTGATCACCCAGCAGAACCAGTAGGTCCAGCCGGTGAAAAAGCCCGCCCAGGGGCCCAAAAGGTCCGCTGCGAAGTCGCTGAAGGATTTGTAGTTCAGGTTGCTCAGCAGCAGTTCGCCCATGGCCCGCATGACGAAGAACAGCATGAAGCCGATGATCATGTAGACGAAAATGACGGACGGTCCGGCCGCCGAGATGGTTTTGCCCGAGCCCATGAACAGGCCGGTGCCGATGGCGCCGCCAATGGCGATCAGCTGGATGTGCCTGTTGGTCAGCTGCCGCTCGAGATGCGGCTCCTGGGAAAGTACAGGGTTAGTTGTCACGTGCTGCTCCTCGAATCAATGCTGTCTGGAGGGCGGAAGGGGAAGAAGCGGCCGCTGCGCTGCGGACCGCGTCCAGGCTGTTGAAGCTGTAAAGATGGATGCCGGCGATACTGTCCGGCTGGCTTTCGAGCCCGGCCACCAAGGCGTCCGGGGAGTAACGGTCTCCGCTGAGGAGTTTGCGTGCCAGCGGCCCTTTGCGGCTGAGGAATTTCAGGGAACTTCCGACGCCGATCTGCGTGGCAAGTGCCACCAGTTTGGCCCGCGGGACGGACCCGGCCACGCCCGCCCACACGGGCAGGTGGACGCCTTCGCGGCGCAGGAGCGCGGCGTAATCGTGGATCCTTTCGGCAGAGAAGCACATCTGGGTGACCACGTGGGAAGCCAGGTGCTGCTTGGCCAGCAGGCTGTCCAGCAGGTCGAGCGGGCTGACGGCCGGGTGGCCTTCCGGGTAGCCTGCCACCCCGGCCCGCATCAGGCCGCTGGTGTACTGGGCGATGTCCTCGAGGACCGGCAGGGCTGATTCGTACTCGCCGGCCGGCTGTTTCCGATCTCCGCCGATCACGAACACCTCGCGGATCCCTGCCGCATCACAGCCGCGAATGATCCCGGTGAGTTCGGCGCGGCTGCGGATGCTCCGGGCGGCCAGGTGCGGGATCACGGTGTAGCCGGCGTCGCTGAGCTCCACGGCCGTACGCATGGTGCGTTCGATGCCATGGTGGGGCAGGCACGTGACGCTGAGGGTTGTGGTCGCGGGCACCAGGGCCCGGACCTGCTCAACAATTCCCTCGGAAGGGATGATCTCAATTCTGATGGGGAACATCATTGGTCCTGTCTGGTCATCAGTGTTGTGGGATATCAGCTTTGGACTTGATACGCCATCAGGCCGAGGCGGCGAGCAGTGAGCTGGCTTCCTGGCGGGTGGTGCCGGAGGACTCGATGTGGGCGAGTTCTGCGGGGATCTCCCAGCCCTTCTTCCGCATCGCGGTGGCCCAGAGCCGGCCGGCGCGGTAGGAGGAGCGGACCAGCGGGCCGGACATCACGCCGAGGAAGCCGATCTCGGTGGCCTCGTCCTGGAGGTCCACGAATTCCTGCGGCTTGACCCAGCGGTCCACCGGCAGGTGCCGCTCGGACGGTCGCAGGTACTGGGTGATGGTGATCAGGTCGCAGCCGGCCTCGTGCAGGTCCCGGAGTGCTTCGGAGATTTCCTCGCGGGTTTCGCCCATGCCCAGGATCAGGTTGGACTTGGTCACCATGCCCAAGTTCCGGCCCTGCGTGATCACATCCAGGGACCGCTCATACCGGAACGCCGGCCGGATCCGCTTGAAAATCCTGGGCACGGTCTCGACGTTGTGCGCGAACACCTCAGGCTTGGAGTCGCAGATCGCGGCGATGTTCTCGGGTTTGCCGGAGAAGTCCGGGATCAGCAGCTCAACGCCGGTGCCGGGGTTCAGTTCGTGGATTTTCCGGACTGTCTCGGCGTACAGCCATACGCCCTCGTCCTCGAGGTCGTCCCGGGCCACGCCGGTGACGGTGGCGTAGCGCAGCTGCATCGCCTGCACGGACCGGGCCACCTTGGTCGGCTCGAACCTGTCGACCGGGGAGGGTTTGCCGGTATCGATCTGGCAGAAATCACACCGCCGCGTGCATTCGGACCCGCCGATCAGGAAGGTGGCTTCCTTGTCCTCCCAGCACTCAAAAATGTTGGGGCAGCCGGCCTCCTCACACACCGTGTGCAGGCCCTCTTTCTTCACCAGGTTCTTGAGCTGGACGAACTCCGGGCCCATCTGGACCTTGGCCTTGATCCACTCCGGCTTACGCTCCACCGGAACAGCAGAGTTGCGCTGTTCAACGCGCAAAAGCTTCCGGCCTTCAGGTGCCAATGTCATTTCTGTACTTCCTTTAGCATTCGACGACGTTGACGGCGAGGCCGCCCATGGCCGTTTCCTTGTATTTGGAGCTCATATCCTTGCCGGTCTCCCGCATGGTCACGATGACCTCATCGAGGGAGACCCGGTGGGACCCGTCGCCCCAGAGCGCCATCTTCGCAGCGTTGATCGCCTTCGCCGCAGCAATCGCGTTCCGCTCGATGCAGGGCACCTGCACCAGTCCCCCGATCGGGTCACAGGTCAGGCCCAGGTTGTGCTCCATCGCGATCTCCGCGGCGTTCTCCACCTGCGCCGGGGTCCCGCCCATCACCTCGGCCAGGCCGGCCGCGGCCATCGAGGACGCCGACCCCACCTCACCCTGGCAACCCACCTCGGCCCCCGAAATCGACGCCTGCTCCTTGTACAGCACCCCGACAGCGGCCGCGGCCAGCAAAAACCTGACGACGACGTCATCCCGGTCCTCCTGGGTGGCTTTGTCCATGCCCGGCGCGAAATGCAGCGCGTAATACAACACCGCAGGGATGATCCCCGCCGCCCCGTTCGTCGGCGCAGTCACCACCCGCCCACCGGAGGCGTTCTCCTCATTCACCGCCAGGGCGATCAAGTTAACCCACTCCTGCCAATACTTCGGATCATGGAACTCAGCATCCCCGGTGTCCCCGTCCTGGCTGTCACCGGCAGGCCGCGCGGATTCCTTCCGCAACCGGTCATACCAGTCCGGCGCCCGACGCCGGACCTTCAACCCGCCCGGCAGCACACCCTCACGCTTCAGGGACGTGGCCACGCAGCCCTCCATGACGGAGTAGATATGCAGCAGGCCTTCGCGGATCTCCTCCGGGGTGCGGCTGTCCTCCTCGTTGACCCGCATCACGTCGCTGATACCGAGGCCGGTCTCCCGGCAGTGCTCCAGCAACTCCGCGGCCGTCCGGAACGGCAAGGGAAGTTCCTTCTTGGACTCCTCCAGCTCCTGCTGGGCTGCGTCTTCCTCGCCCTCGCGGACAATGAACCCGCCGCCCACCGAGAAGAACGTCGCCGTGTGCAGAACCCGGCCGCCGGCGTCGGAGACCGTGAACGTCATGCCGTTGGTGTGCCGCGGCAGGACCGTCAACGGCCGCAGCACCATGTCCTTCACCCCATACGGCAACGCCACCGAACCGGCCAGCTGCAGCAGGCCCGTCTCCGCGATCGCCGCCAGGCGTTCCTCCACCTCATCGGGCAGGATCAACTCCGGATGAAACCCCTCCAACCCCAGCAGGACCGCAGTCATCGTGCCATGGCCATGGCCCGTCGCGGCCAGGGACCCGTACAGGTCCACCCGCAACGACGCCACCTTCGCCAACACACCGGAGCCCTTCAACTCCTCAGCAAAAACAGCAGCAGCCCGCATCGGCCCCACAGTATGAGAAGACGAAGGACCAATCCCGATCGAAAAAAGATCAAAAACGCCGACTGCCATGGCAATTCCTTACTGATAACTGTGATGAGGGGCGTGGCTGGCTTGGTTGGGTGGCTGCGGAATTCCTCCGCGTGCTGGCTCGTTCCTCGCCTCTGACGCACGCTTCCGGAATCCCCCAGCCACCCAGGGTTCCGTCACCAATGCGACAGGGCAAGCAGGAGACAACCTCCGCGACCCGGCATGTGCGGAAGGAAACAACACACACGTTGTCCGCTCCTGCCCGTGCTGGCAGCGAACTCGTGTCCGTGCCTAAGGTGCCTTGACCGCGCCCCTGTGGGACCGGTATCCGGAAGCGTGCGTCTAAGGGAGCGACACGTCCGCTCAGCGGGCGTCTTCGCGACCGAGCACGCGGAGGATGCCGGGCCCACCGGGCAAGGGTGACCACTGCTCAGGACAGGTTTGCGACGCCCGGGTAGAGCGGATGCGCCGCAGCCAGGGTCTCGACGCGGTGACGCAGCCCTGATAGGTCCGCATCGGCGTCGGCCGTCAAAGCCTCGGCGATGATGTCCGCAACCTCGCGGAAGGCTGCCTCACCGAAGCCGCGGGTTGCCAGCGCAGGCGTGCCGATCCGCAGGCCGGAGGTGACCATGGGCGGGCGGGGGTCGAACGGTACGGCGTTGCGGTTGACGGTGATGTCGATGGCCGCGAGCCGGTCCTCGGCCTGCTGGCCGTTGAGCTCGCAGTTGCGCAGGTCCACCAGGACCAGGTGCACGTCGGTGCCGCCGGAGATTACGCTGATGCCCTTGGCGGTGACGTCCGGCTGGACCAGGCGTTCGGCCAGGATCCGGGCACCGGCGAGGACGCGCTCCTGGCGCTCCTTGAACTCGGCGGACGCGGCGATCTTGAAGGCCACGGCCTTGCCCGCAATCACGTGCTCCAGCGGGCCGCCCTGCTGGCCGGGAAACACAGCCGAGTTGATCTTCTTGGCGATGTCGGCGTCGTTGCTCAGGATGATGCCGCCGCGCGGACCGGCGAGGGTCTTGTGCGTGGTGGACGTGGTGACGTGCGCGTGCGGCACCGGCGACGGGTGCAGCCCGGCGGCCACGAGCCCGGCGAAGTGTGCCATGTCCACCATGAGGTAGGCGCCCACGGAGTCGGCGATCCGGCGGAACTCCGCGAAGTCCAACTGCCGGGCGTAGGCGGACCAGCCGGCCACGATCAAAGCGGGCTTGGTTTCCTGCGCCAGGCGCTCCACCTCGGCCATGTCCACGGTGTGGGTGTCCTCGCGGACGCCGTACGGCACCACGTTGTAGAGCTTGCCGGAGAAGTTGATCTTCATGCCGTGCGTGAGGTGGCCGCCGTGGGCCAGGTTGAGTCCCATGATGGTATCGCCGGGCTTGATCAGCGCGTGCATCACCGAGGCGTTCGCCTGTGCGCCGGAGTGTGGCTGCACGTTGGCGAACTCCGCGCCGAACAGTGCCTTGATCCGGTCAATGGCGAGCTGCTCGACGACGTCCACGTGCTCGCAGCCGCCGTAGTAGCGCTTGCCCGGGTAGCCCTCGGCGTACTTGTTGGTCAGCACCGAGCCCTGTGCCTGCATCACGGCGACGGCGGTGTGGTTCTCGGAGGCGATCATCTCCAGGCCGTCGCGCTGGCGGGTGAGTTCGTCGTCAATCTTTGCGGCGATCTCCGGGTCCAGCGCCCGGAGATCCGCGTCCAATGACGGCGAGACTACCTGCTGGAAGGCGGTCACGTCAGCCGGGGCGCTCACAGCTCACCGCCGTTGGCTGAGGCGTACTCTTCAGCGGACATCAGGGGGCCTTCTTCGGTGACGGCCACCTTGAAGAGCCAGCCGGCGCCGTAGGGATCGTTGTTGATCAGGGCGGGGTCGGAGACCACGTCGTCGTTGATTTCGGTTACCTCGCCGGTGACGGGGGCGTAGAGGTCGGAGACCGATTTGGTGGATTCCACCTCGCCGCAGGTCTCCCCCGCAGTTACGGTGGAGCCGACCTCGGGCAGGTCCACGTAGACGATGTCGCCCAGGGCTTCGGCAGCCACGGCCGAGATGCCGATGTTGGCGGGGCCGGATCCGTCAGCAGCAACCCATTCGTGCTCGGCGGAGTACTTCAGTTCAGCAACAACTTTTGCCATGGTGTGTTTCCTTAGGTTCGTGTGTGAAAAGTGAGAGAGCGTTTGGTCAAACGGCGCATCAGGTGAGAGAGCGTTAGTTTAAGACGCGCGAAAGGTGAGCGAGCCTCGAGGGCCGGCGGAGCCGGGCTTTTCGAAAGCGTGCGTCAAAGCGACGAAGGAGCAGCACGCGTGAAAAGTCCGGTCTGCCGGTCCGAAGCCGACCCCCGAAACTACTTCTGGCGCTTGTAGAACGGGAGCTCTACTACTTGGAAGGGCTCGGGCTTGCCGCGCAGGTCGATGTCCAGGGCGGTGCCGGGCGCTGAATGTTCGACGTCGACATAGGCCAGGGCGATCGGGTAACCCAGGGTGGGGCTTGGCTGGCCGGAGGTCACCTCGCCGACGACGTTGCCGTCCTTGAGGACCGGATAGTGGCTGCGTCCGGCGCGGCGGCCCAGGCCTTTGAGGCCCACGAGCTTGCGGCCGGAGGTGGAGCCGGCACCAAGTTCCTTGAGCTCGGCCAGCACGGCCTTGCCCACGAAGTCCGACTCCTTCTTGAGCGAGACCACGGGACCCAGTCCTGCGGCGTAGGGGTTGCCCTCGCGGGAAAGCTCGTTGCCGTACAACGGCATGCCGGCTTCGAGGCGGAGCGAGTCGCGGCAGGCCAGGCCGGCGGGGATGAGCCCGTGGCCGGCGCCGGCCTCGAGCAGGGCATCCCACAGCCCGGCGGCATCCTCATTGGGGATGTAGATTTCGAAGCCGTCCTCGCCGGTGTACCCGGTGCGCGCCAGCAGCAGCTCCTGCCCGTTGATCTCCGCCTCAACCGCGGCGTAGTACTTCAGCTCGGTCACCAGCGGGTGCTGCTCGGCGGGGACCAGCTGAAGCAGGATGGCCTCGGCGTTCGGTCCCTGCACCGCGATGAGGGAGGTCTCGGCGGAGACGTCGTCAACAACAACATGGAAGCCCGCAGCCCGCTCGGCGAGTGCGGCGGCAACTACCGCAGCGTTGCCGGCGTTGGGGACCACCAGGTACTTGTCTTCGGCACGGCGGTAGGAGATGAGGTCATCGATGATCCCGCCGTCTTCCTGGCAGATCAGCGAGTACTTGGCCTTGCCTACGGCCACGGCGGACAGCTTCCCAGCCAGTGCGTAGTCCAAAAAGGCGCCAGCGTCCGGGCCGGTGACCCAGACTTCCCCCATGTGGGAGAGGTCGAACAGGCCGGCGGCGTTGCGGACGGCGTGGTGCTCGGCCAGTTCGGAGCTGTACTTCAGGGGCATCTGCCAGCCGCCGAAGTCGGTGAAGGAGGCGCCGGCGATCTTGTGCTGCTCGTAGAGCGCGGTGTAGTTCTCAGTCATCACGGAATCCTTAGTTCTCAAATTCGGAAAGCGGAGGGCAGGAGCAGACCAGGTTGCGGTCCCCTGCGGCACCGTCGATGCGGCCCACGGGCGGGAAGTACTTGTCCTGCCGAAGGGAGGCGACGGGGAAGGCGGCCTGCTCGCGCGGGTACGTCCGGTCCCAGGCAGAAGAGACGACGGCGGCCGCTGTGTGGGGTGCGTTGCGCAGCGGGGATTTCTCCACGGTGAAGTCACCGTTGGCCACCTGGTCGATTTCCTTGCGGATGGTGATCATGGCGTCGATGAAGCGGTCGATCTCGGCGAGGTCCTCGGACTCGGTGGGCTCCACCATGAGCGTGCCTGCCACCGGGAAGGACAGCGTGGGGGCGTGGAAGCCGAAGTCGATGAGGCGCTTGGCCACGTCCTCGGCGGTGACGCCGGTTTTGGCGGTGAGTTCCCGGAGGTCCAGGATGCACTCGTGCGCCACCAGCCCGGTTTCGCCGGTGTAGAGGACGGGGAAGTGCTCGTCCAGGCGGGCGGCCACGTAGTTTGCAGCCAGCAGCGCGGACTTGGTGGCCTCGGTCAGGCCCTGGCCGCCCATCAGCTTCACGTAGGCCCAGGAAATGGGAAGCACGCCGGCGGAGCCGAAACGGGACGCGGAGATAGCGACGCCGTGGCCGGCTTCGTGGGCAGCTTTGTTGGCGTCGCCCGGCATGAATGGTGCCAGGTGCGCCTTTGCGGCAACGGGTCCGACGCCGGGGCCTCCGCCGCCGTGCGGGATGCAGAAGGTCTTGTGCAGGTTCAGGTGGGATACATCGCCGCCGAACTTGCCCGGCTGCGCCAGACCGACGAGGGCATTGAGGTTCGCTCCGTCGACGTACACCTGGCCGCCGGCAGCGTGGACGGCGTCGCAGACCTCGCGGACGTCGGCGTCATACACACCATGGGTGGACGGGTAGGTGATCATGATGGCCGAGAGGACATCCTTGTGGATCTGGATCTTGCCCGCAAGGTCGGCGTGGTCGATGGTGCCGTCGGCGGCCGTGGCCACGACAACAACCTTCATGCCGGCCAGGACTGCGGACGCGGCATTGGTGCCATGCGCCGAAGCGGGGATCAGGCAGACGTTGCGCTGCTGGTCGCCACGGGAGTGGTGGTAGCCGCGGATCGCCAGCAGGCCCGCGAGCTCGCCCTGGGAGCCGGCGTTGGGCTGGATGGACACCTGGTCGTAGCCGGTGATCTCGGCAAGGTCGGCTTCAAGGCCGGAGATGAGTTCCCGCCACCCCGCGGTCTGCGAGTCCGGAGCGAACGGGTGGATCGAGGCGAATTCCGGCCAGGAGATGGCTTCCATTTCGGCGGTGGCGTTCAGCTTCATAGTGCAGGAACCCAGCGGGATCATGGTGCGGTCCAGCGCCAGGTCACGGTCGGAGAGGCGGCGGATGTAGCGCAACAGCTGGGTTTCCGAGCGGTGCGTGTTGAACACCGGGTGCTGCAGGTACGTTGAGGTGCGCAGCACGGACTCCGGCAGCTCAAACCCGGCAGCGTCCACAACGGGACCGGCGCCAAAGGCGACCGCCACTGCGGCGAGGACCTCCGGCGTCGTGGTTTCATCAACTGACACGCCAACGGTGTCCGCGTCGATGAGGCGCAGGTTGATGCCGCGGGCTTCGGCGGCGGTGATCACCTTGGCGGCCTTGCCCGGGACGCGGACGGTGAGGGTGTCGAAGAACGCGTCGGACACCAGTTCGCGGCCTGCGGCCTTCAGCGTGGCGGCCAGGGCGCGGGCGTTGCCGTGGACGGTTTCGGCGATCGCCTTCAGTCCGTCAGGGCCGTGGTAGACGGCGTAGAAGGAGGAGACGATAGCCAGCAGGGCCTGCGCGGTGCAGATGTTGGACGTGGCCTTCTCGCGGCGGATGTGCTGCTCGCGGGTCTGGAGCGCCAGGCGGTAGGCAGGGACGCCGGCATTGTCCTTGGAAACACCCACAATTCGACCCGGGAGGGTGCGCTCCATGCCGTCGCGGACGGCCATGTAGGCGGCGTGCGGTCCCCCAAAGAACAACGGCACGCCAAAGCGCTGGGTGGAGCCGACGGCGATATCCGCGCCCTGCTCGCCCGGCGGGGTGATGAGGGTCAGGGCCAGCAGGTCCGCGGCCACGGTGACCAGCGCGCCCCGTTCCTTGGCGTCAGCGATCACGGCGGACTGGTCCCAGACGCGGCCGGAGACGCCGGGCTGCTGGAGGACGACGCCGTTGATGTCGCCGTCGGGCAGGCCATTGGTGAGGTCGGCGACCTCCACCTCGAAGCCGAGGGCCTCGGCGCGGCCCAGCACGATGGCGATGGTCTGCGGGAGGAGGTCTGCGTCGAGGACGGTCTTGCCGTCCTTCGCCGTCTTGTTCTTGTTGGCCCGGCGCATCAGGAGCACAGCTTCGGCGACGGCGGTGGCTTCATCGAGGAGGGATGCGTTGGCCACCGGGAGGGCGGTGAGATCCTGGACCATAGTCTGGAAGTTCAGGAGTGCCTCAAGCCGGCCCTGGGAGATCTCGGGCTGGTACGGGGTGTAGGCGGTGTACCAGGCGGGGGCTTCGAGGATGTTGCGGCGGATCACCGGCGGCGTCACAGTGTCGTAGTAGCCCTGGCCGATCATTTGCACGGCCATCTTGTTTTTGCCGGCGAGCTTGCGGAGTTCGGTGAGGACCTGGACTTCGCTGAGCGCGCTCTCGAGGGCGAGCGGCTTGTCCTGGCGGATTGAATCCGGGACGGCGCTGTCAACGAGGCCATCGAGGCTGTCGTAGCCGACTGCCTTGAGCATGGTGTCGATGTCGGACTGGCGGCGCGCGCCGATATGGCGGTCTGCGAAGGTGGTGGGGGACGACTGAACCGTCATGAGGGGAACTCCATAATTCAGGTGGCGTAAGGTGCCACTTTGATTCGGGTTCCTCCCCACTCTGTATTGGACCTGAGAGTTTTGCATTGCCCTGCTGTTCAGCGGGACGCCACTTGCACCGTCGGTGAGCCCGGTTGCCCGGACTGCTTTCCAGAGTTGCCTTGCCGCGGCGGTACGTGGGCCTGAGAGATTCCTGGGGAGGATTTGCTCCTACGGCGCCTGCAGAACGTACCGGCAGGACTCTCCCGCCGCAGATCATAAGCACGTGCCACTGGTGGGTGACACGCCTCACACCTTACCGGGCCCGGCCGCGGAATGCAAAATTAAGGATCATTGCACTGTGGGAATTGGTTGAGCGCCTTGCACCGCCGTGGCTAGGCTGGGCGGATGTTGACCATCGGCAGCACCGTCCTCGGCGTCAATGACGTCGCCCGCGCAACCGCCTTTTGGCACGCCGCCCTCGGCTATGTCCCGCGCGAGCCAGGTGACGACACCTGGGTGACGCTGGTCCCGGCGTCGGGCTCGGGGGCTCACTTGGCCCTTATGCTCAGCCGGACTCCTGTCCAGGACCACCCGCGCATCCACTTGGACTTGTACGCGGACCACCAAGCCGCAGAGGTGGAACGGCTGGTCTCCCTGGGCGCCCAGCGTGTCAACTGGGACCTGTATCCGGAAGACCCGGATTTCGTTGTGCTTGCAGACCCGGACGGAAACCGTTTCTGCGTTGTAGACAAAAGCCCGCGGTAGCCCCGCCGCAGGACCCCGGGCAGGTGCCACGCTGCGGGAACGAGCCGGCTCGGCACGGCATGGTTCTACCCGGAGCCCAAGGCACGCGCCAGGCAGATCGAGGACCGGATCGCGTTCTGGCGCGGCGTGACTATCGAGAGCTAACGGTCAGCCTCACAGGGTGGCGGCTTCCTCCTCCGCCAGCCTGATCATGCGGAGCTCATCCTCCACCGCGCGGGACGGCCAGTAGTCCTTGGCCAGTTCACTTGCCCGCACCCTGTCCGCCGTCGGGAAGAGCTTGCCGAGCAGCCCAGCCGCTTGCAGCAGCGCGATCAGGGCGATAGTCCTGTCCTCGGGCTTCTGTGGGTCGGGTTTTGCGGTATCGGGTGCCTTGGGTTCTGGCGTTCCGGCATCGGTGTCCGTAGACGGCGGCTGGAGTTTCGCAGGAGAACCCCTGAGTGCCGTTTCGATCTTTTCCAGCAGCGCGGCCTCCGGCGCGTGGTCCTTCTCCGGATACCGCACGGGCCGGAACCGGCCCAGGTGCTTTTCTCCCACATGTTCCACGAGGCCCGCCGACACCATGCCCTCGTACATGCGCTGGGTTTCGGCGCGGCCCTCCAGCATGGAGACCCACCGCCGGGGACTGTGCGGCCGCGACTTGCCGCGGATGACGTCCAGTTCGTGCTGGAGGTCCGTTTCAGGCGTAGCCCCGGTAGCCCTGACGTGCTTTCCCTGGAGCTCGATGGCGCCGAGCAGGTCCAGTTCGGCCAGTATTGCCCCTGCCACGGTGGTCCGGAGGGCGAACACCGGAACTTCAGGTTTGCCGTCCTTGTCATTGGTGGCCAGGAGAAGGAATGCCTGGGGAAGACTCAGTTCACCGGTACGGGGTGTTTCCGCGTTCATGGCACCATGATGCGCGCATTCGGCGGTCACCGCTACGGCCGAAGTACCCGGGTTTCCCGCACGGATCGGCAGGCGGATTGATCCAGGCCAACTCGCAGGGTGTCCCCGAACCTCACCACCTGAGCGCAGCTAAAGGGGGAAGCGGACGACGGCGTGACCTCCCGCCGTCGTCCGCTTGCGTCAGCTCCGGGACGTTTGGCTCTGGGCCCATCCCCGGCCGGTTGGAAGACTGGCTGGCGTGAAGTTCCTCGAAAACCCGCCACGGTTCCTGTTCTTTACCGGCAAGGGCGGCGTGGGCAAGACGTCCGTTGCGTGCGCTTCGGCGCTCTCCCTTGCGCGTGCCGGCAGGAAGGTGCTGCTGGTCAGCACGGACCCGGCCTCCAACCTCGGCCAGGTGTTCGGCCTGACCATTGGAAATACCGTCACCGCTGTGCAGGATGTGCCGGGTCTTTTTGCCCTGGAAATAGACCCGGAACAGGCAGCCGAAGCCTACCGGGAACGGATCCTCGCTCCCGTCCGTGGAGTCCTGCCGGAGACGGAACTGGCAGGTATCGCCGAAAGCCTTTCAGGTTCCTGCACCACGGAGGTGGCCTCTTTCGACGAATTCACTAGCCTGCTCGGCGACGATACTTCCTACGCCGAGTACAACCACATCATCTTTGATACCGCCCCGACCGGCCACACCATCCGGTTGCTGCAACTGCCCGGCTCGTGGACCGATTTCCTCGCCACCGGCGCGGGGGAACCGTCCTGCCTGGGCCCCCTGTCCGGGCTGGACAAGCACAAAGAGGTCTACGCCCGGGCCGTCCAGGCACCTTGCTGACCCGCAGCGCACCCGGCTTGTCCTGGTGACCCGCGCGCAACCGTCGTCCCTGAAGGAGGTTGAACGGACCTGCCTCGAACTTAACCAGATCGGAATCGGCGGCGGGTACCTCGTGGTCAACGGGGTCCTGCCGGAAGCAGCCGGCGGGGAGGAACTGGCCAAGGCCCTGCGCGCCCGGGAGGGAGCAGCCCTCGCCGCCATTCCCGCAGCTGTTGCCGGGCTCCCCCGCGACATCCTGGAACTGAAGCCTGGCAACATGGTGGGGATCCCGGCCCTCGAATCCCTCTTTATTCCAACGTCCGGGGCCGAGGCTGCCGGGGCCCTGGCGTCGGGCGTTGACGTCGGGGACGCCCCGCTCGCGGCCCTGGTGGACGGGATCGAGGCCAACGGCCACGGGCTGGTGATGTGCATGGGCAAGGGCGGCGTGGGAAAAACGACGGTGGCTGCCGCCATCGCGGTTGCCCTGGCCAAGAGGGGGCATGCGGTCCACCTCACCACCACCGACCCGGCAGCCCACCTGTCGGAGACGCTCCACGGGTCCGTCGCCGGCCTGACAGTCTCCCGCATTGACCCGGCCGCGGCCATCCAGGAATACCGCGCCCACGTGATGGACACCAAGGGCAGGAGCATGGACAACGAAGGCCGGGCGGCCCTGGCGGAGGACCTGATGTCCCCCTGCACGGACGAGGTGGCCGTGTTCCGGCAGTTCTCCCGGGTGGTCCAGGAATCCCGGCGCCACTTCGTGGTGATGGACACCGCACCCACCGGCCATACCCTGCTGCTCCTGGATGCCACGGGTTCGTACCACCGTGAGATTTCCCGGCAGGTGGGGAACTCAATGGGGTTCGTGACTCCGCTGATGCGCCTTCAGGACCCGGTAGGAACCAAGGTCATCCTGGTCACCCTGGCCGAGACCACACCCGTGCTGGAGGCGGCGGAACTCAAGAATGACCTTGAGCGGGCCGGTATCCGGCCGTGGGCCTGGGTCATCAACAACTCAATCGCTGCTGCCCGCCCGGCCTCGCCGTTCCTCCGGGCCCGCGCGTCATACGAGGCGGACCAGATCACCAAGGTGCGGGCCATGACGGACAGGATCGCATTGATTCCCCTGCTGCCCGAAGAGCCCGTGGGTGAGGCGAAACTGACGGCCTTGACCTCTTTCACCACCCAGCGCGTGTAGCCGGAAGGCGGGACGGACGACGGCGGGGCCTCCCGCCGTCGTCCGTTTTGCTGTGAATCTGGCTAGGCAGCCAGCGGCATGTCGAACAGTTGCTCGGCGAGCCTGATGAGGTGGCTCGGGGTGTCGGTCTCTTCGCCGGGATCCACGAAGCCGAGGAACATGGCCGTTCCGTGGACGGTTTGCTCCAGTTCGACGCCGGCTTCCCGGATGAGGACTTCCGCCCGCAGGTTGGGAAAGGCCCGGCTTCCGTCGTTGTCGAGGTACGCACGCCAGCCGCTGCTGGCGATGTACCCGATGTCCCCTGCGGCCACTCGCTGGAGGGCTGTGTCGTCGAGGTCCAGCGGTTTGATGTGCACGGGATAGGCGAGGCGGGCCGGGACCACCAGGGCGTTGAAGGAGGTGTTCATTGGTCATGTCCTTGTGGCTGAAAAACGAGGGCTTGCTTGGCAGCGGGGAGGGCGCGGGCGGCCGGCCGGGCTAGGAGTCCCGCTCCCGGCCGCCCGCTGGCTGGTTAGCGCTGGTTCTTGCGCGGCTTTGCGAAATTCAGTTCGCTGTTCTCGTTCTTGGCCCTTTTATCGGCCCGCTTCTCGAGAATTGTCTTACCGGCCTTTTTTGCGGCTCCGCTTTTGGGGGATTTTCCGGACATCGGAATCACGCCTTTCTATGCTTTGCGTTACCCGATACCATACCTACTTTTATTTTTTAGTCCAGTCCGCAAAAACCGCAGAATGCAGGTCTTGATGCGACCACTTGGGCGGATGCACAGCTTGACCAAAACAGTAAGGGCCGGTTTTCCTGTTGTGACCGAAAAGGGCATGGCAGGTCTTTTTCAGTCATTAGTGGATTTCCACTGCCGTAAAAGCGGAATTTACAGATCCCCATGCATTTGTGCTTCATTCGGGCCGTCTCAAGAAAAAGGCGGGACTCCCTGCGGACCCCTTGATTCAGAACACGCCCCGCTCCGGGACGTTCGGCCCTACGGCCTGGTGCCGAGGCTTGGCAGACTGGCGTGTGCCGGCTACCGACAACGCAAGGACCCATCATGGCCGTGATCTACATTCCCTACGGAACCACTGAGGGCCAGGCCGCCCGGATCGCCGAGTTCATTTCGGACGTTGTCCACGCACACGGGCACAAGGCGCAGACTGCGGACATCAAGCACGCCGGGAACTTCATACCCGACTGGTACGACGCCGTGATCGTCGGCGGGTCCGTCCATCAGGGCAAGCACGAGGACTACGTCCTGGAGTTCGTGCAGAAGAACAAAGCCGTCCTGGAGAGCGTGCCGTCTGCATTCTTCTCCGTCAGCCTCTCAGCCCACGGGGACAGTGAGAGCGCCGAGGGCTATGTGACGAAGTTCGAGGAAGAGACGGGATGGCGGCCGGCCCAGGTGGGGCTCTTCAGCGGGGCCCTTGCCTACACGCAGTATGGGTTCATCAAGCGTCTCGTGATGAAAAGGATCGCCAGTACCAAGGGCTCCCTGGACACCGACACCTCGCAGGACTACGTCTACACCGAGTGGGACGGCGTGAAGCGGTTTACCGAAGACTTCCTGGAGAGGGCTACGACGCCGGGCGAGATGCTGTGAGGGCACAACAGGGTTAGCGGACGACGGCGGTAGCCTCCCGCCGTCGTCCGCTTCCGTTCGGCTTTCATGCGGCCTGAATGTCGGACCGTCTGGTTGGGGCGGAGTGAGTCCGTCCGCCGCTGAGTGCTGCCGCCTGTGGCGGGGGTTGGAAGCAGCCATTATGCTGAGCGAACCTGTCTTAAAGGATGGGTTTGGGGGCACAAGGGGGCGCCGGTGGTACCGGATTTCGGCACGAAGGATTTCTCAGGCACGCCTGCCAGAGGGCGTGACATCTCGGGCGTCCGGCGTTCGCCGAGCGGGCGCATCCCGCAGTGGGCAATTGACGAAGCTCTTGGCAAGCTGCAGGATCCCGAACCCTGGCGTACAGTCCCTGCACCACGTCCGAAGAAGCGACGCGGCTATCGCCGGATCAAGCCGGGAGGCACTCGAAAATGGAGGGCCCGGTCAGCCACGGTCTTGGGCCTTGCACTCGTCGTGGTGCTCTACTTCAGTCCGACCCTCTTCGACCGGTTCGTCCTGTCCGCGGCGCTGCCCCACCTGCCCGAATCAGACGTGCCTCCCCCGGGGTTTGAAGCTGCTTCGTCTCCGCTCGGCGTCCCGCCTGCCATGACCGGTTCCGCCGCGTTCGTCCTGCAGGAGTCGCCTGACCCGGGCCAACCATTTGTGGCCTATGACCCATGCCGCCCGGTCCATTACGTGGTCCGCCCGGAATTGGCGCCGCCGGGTACGGACCAGCTCGTCAGGGAATCCGTGGCCGCGGTTTCTGCCGCGACCGGGCTGCAGTTTGTCTACGACGGGCCAACGGACGAAGCACCGTCACAAGAACGGGAGGCGTACCAGCCTGACCGGTACGGCAAGAAGTGGGCGCCGATCCTTATCTCGTGGTCCACGCCGGAGGCAGCGCCGGAGCTCGAGGGAAGTGTTGCGGGAACCGGCGGCAGTTCGTCCATCCAGATGCTAGGCGAGCCCTATGTATACGTCAGCGGCCAGGTCCTTCTTGACGCACCGGACCTCGCGGAAACGCTTGCCTGGCCGGACGGGCCGGCATTGGTCCGGGCCATCATCATGCATGAGCTGGCGCATGTGGTCGGGCTGGACCACGTCAACGACCCCACACAGCTCATGTACGAAGCGAACAGCGGGCAGCTGGACTTCAATGCCGGCGACCGCGCCGGCCTGGCCTTGTTGGGGACCGGCGAGTGCGTCCCGCGGATATGACAGCGGGCTGACCTGCCGGTCCACAATCGGCTTCAGCGTGCTGTGGGTGCCGGTGCATCCTAACCGGTGCTTCGTCCACCGAGTGGTGCATCCGCTCTGCGCGCGGACGACGGCGGGAGGCGCCCGCCGTCGTCCGCTGCCTGTTTGTGAGGCGATGAGTCCTTAGCTGATCCCATGGGCGGTTCTAGAACTGCCCGGTGGGGCCGCTGTCCGTGACTTCACCGCGCCATCCGCCGGTTTCGGACCCGCGCGATTCAATGAAGTTTTTAAACTTCCGCATGTCGGCCTTGACCTGCATCTCGTCGATGTTCAGGGCCGCGCCTGCCTTTTCAGTGACGGTTTCCGGCGCCCATTCGAAGTGCACCTTGACCTTCGTGTGGTTGGCATCCAGCGGCGTGAACCTGATGATGCCGGCATGGGACTTGCCGTCGGTGCTGCGCCAGGCGATGCGGTCGTCAGGCTCCTGATCGACGATCTCAGTATCGAATTCCCGCTGGACGCCACCCACCTTTGTCACCCAGTGATTGGTGGTTTCCGTCATCTGGGTTACCGACTCCACACCGGACATGAATTGCGGAAAGGATTCGAACTGGGTCCACTGGTTGTACGCGGTCCGGACCGGGACAGCGACATCGACGGTCTCTTCAACGTGTTCCATCTGCTTCCTCCTTATGACGGACGGCCGCAATGGCGGACCGGCAACACGGCATCCTGCCGGTCAGGCAGCCGCCACCCTTGCACGATAAATCCGGTGGATGCCGGTGTCCAGACCATCGAAATTGACGTGACCATCGACTTTGCTGCGGGGCCGATTGCAGCGGCCGTACGGAGCCAGCCGCTATGAAACCAACACCGCCCGGCGGTTGGCCCGCCGATGCCGGAGGTGCTGGACTGCGCTGAGGACGAGGGCCGCGGCGAGGACAATATAGAGGGTGACAGTGATGGGGCTGCCCACCAGGATGCCTAGGTTCCCTTCGGATACCGCCAGGGCGCGTCGCAGTTCGGTTTCTGCCATGGGGCCGAGGATCACTGCGATCAGTACCGGTGCCAGGGGAATGTTGTAGCGGCGCATCATGAATCCGACAAGGCCGATGGCGATGAGGAGCCACAAGTCCAGGATTGCGGAGCTTACTGCGTAGACGCCGAGCATGGAGAAGACGGTGATGCCGGCGTAAAGGTAGTGCTTGGGGATGCTCAGCAGTTTGGCCCAGACGGAAGCGAACGGCATGTTGATCATCACCAGGATGACCAAGCCTATGAAGAGTGAGGCCAGCAGGGCCCAGACCAGGTCGCCGCTTCGTTCGAAGAGCAGGGGTCCTGGTTGCATTCCGTATTGCTGGAATGCGGCCAGCATGATCGCTGCGGTGGCTGACGTGGGCAGTCCCAGGGCCAGGAGGGCGCCCATCGCCGTTCCGGCGGTGGCGTTGGCTGCCGCTTCCGGTGCGGCAAGACCGCGGATGGAGCCGGTGGTGCCGAATTCCGGGTCGCTTCGCCGCTTAGCTAACTGCTTTTCAGTGCCGTAGGCCAGGAAGGTGGGTACTTCTGCGCCGCCGGCAGGTATCAGGCCAAACGGGGCGCCGAATGCGGTGCCCCGCAGCCAGGCCGGCAGGGCTTTCCTGAAGTCGGCCAGGTTCAAGCGGGCCCGGCCCTTGGCGTCGATCTGGGTTGCGGCGGGGTCGCGGTGGATGCGGGAGGCGATGTGGAAGACCTCGCCGAGTGCCAGGAGACCGACGGTGATGACGATGACGGAGATGCCGTCGAAGAGCTGGGGCATGCCCAGGGTGAACCGGGAAGTCCCGCTGGGGCCGTCGATGCCGACGAGGGCCAGGGCGAGGCCGATGCCCAGGGCTGCGAGACCGCGGATCACGGATTCGGAGACGACGGCGGAGATGGCCAGAAACGCAAAGACTGCCAGGGCGAAGTATTCGGCCGGGCCGAAGACCGTGGCCATCTTGACGAGGGTCGGAGCGAAGAACACCACAAGGGTGGTGGCTATCAGGCCGCCAATGAAGGCTCCGATCGCGCAGGTGGCCAGGGCCTTGGCGGCCTGTCCGCTTTTGGCCATGCGGTGGCCTTCGAAGGTGGAAGCCATGGCAGAGGAGTTGCCCGGGGTGTTAAGCAGGATTCCGGAGGTGGAGTCACCGAAGAGTCCGCCGAAGTAGATGCCGGCAAACATGATGAACGCCGCTGTGGGTTCCAGTGAAAAGGTGACGGGCAGCAGCAGCGCGACGGCCATTGCTGAACCAAGTCCGGGAAGGACGCCGACGGCGGTCCCCAGGATGGCGCCGATCAGCACCCACAGGAGGTTGATGGGGGTCAGGGCGCTGGCAAAGCCGCCCATGAGCAGTTCGAGTTGTTCCATCAGAGGATCCCTCCTATGAAGCCGGAGGGCAGGCTGAGGCCCAGTCCGGCGCCGAAGGCCAGTTGAGTTATTGAGGAAAAGAGCAGGCCCACACCGGCATCGAAAATTGGGCGGCGGCTGCCGAGGGCGCAGGCGACCACCCAGAACAGCGTGGCGGCGCTGATGATCCAGCCCAGCGGATTCAGGATCAGAACAAAGGCCACGAGGCCACCCAGCATCAGGCCTACCGTCCGCCAGTCCGTGTAGGTCTTCCAGGTTTTGCCGGGTGTTGCGGATAGTCCTTCCTCAAACGCCGCGTCTTCTTCCTTTCCCAGATGCCCCAGGTCGTGCAGCATGTCCGCGGAGAACTGCCCGTGTCCGGGGTGGATGGAATGGTCGGGTACTTTCGGTGACCTGAGGATCTGGATGGCCAGCAGGGTGGCTACCAGGTAAAGGACGACGCACACCAGGATGGGGAAGAACTGCGGGCCGGGCGCCGACTTGCCTTGCACTTTCATGGTGACAGTGCCGATGGTGAGGAAGACGGCCAGGGCGTAGAGCACGGCGACGACAACAAATTCGCTGCGGCCCGCTCCGAAGCGGGGCTTGGGTTTGCCCTGACTTTTCTTGACGGATCCTGCTTCTGGCTGGTGCTGGGTGATGCTCATAGGCCGAGGTCCTTTACGATTTCTTGGGCCGTTGCAACTTCGTCAGTGATGAACTCTTCGAACTCCTGTCCGGTTGAGAAGGTGTCCGTCCAGCTGTTGCGCTTTAGGGCTCCCTGCCAGTGATCGGAGCTGCGCATCTCGGTAACGATCTCGATGAATGCTGCCTTCGTTTCTTCCGTGGTTCCGGGCGCCGCTACAAAACCACGCCAGTTGGACATGGACGCGTCAACTCCCTGTTCCTTGAACGTGGGAACATCCACGCCCTCGAGCCGTTCGTCCGATGAGATGGCCAGGGCACGCAGGGTCCCGGCTTCGATTTGGTCCCGGACCTCGTTATAGCCGGACATGCCGGCGGAGGTGGTGTGAGACAGAAGTGAGGTCAGGGCTTCGCCGCCTCCGGAGTAGGCGATGTAGTTCACGTCCTTGGGGTCGATGCCCGCGGTCTTGGCCACCATGGCGCTGAGGAGATGGTCGATGGAGCCCAGGGAGCCGCCGCCGATCGAGGTTCCTCCCGGATCCTTTTTCCAGGTTTCCAAGAAGTCATTCAGCGTCTGGAACCTGGAATCGGCAGGAACCACCAGGGCTGCGTAGTCGTCCGCCATTCGGGCAATGGGGACAACGTCCGCCATGGACTCCGGGTTGTCGCCGAGCTCGATGGCCCCCACCATCACTCCGCCGGTCACGAGGAGCGCATCTTCGCGCCCCGGCGTCTGCACGAACTGGCTCAGGCCAATCGTTCCGCCCGCTCCCGGGACGTTGACCACCTGGACGTTGTTGACCACGCCGCCGCTTTTGAGCGACTGCTGTCCTTCACGGGCAAAACCGTCCCAGCCACCACCAGGGGCGGCGGGAGCGATCAAAGTGAGCTTGTTGCGCGCCGTGCTCGTTCCGCCGGCACTGCCTGCATTGATGAACGCAAGGGCGGCCACCACGGCAACAACCAGGCCAAACATGGCATTGCGTAAGGGGATTTTCATAGTTCTCGTTCCGTAACGACGTTGTTGGGCGGTGCGAAAGTGACTCTGCTGTGCTGCGGATCAGTCGTGTCACCGATCCTGACGGGACGACACCAGCAAGAATACGAGTGTATACAATGAAATACAGTTATACATGTGATGACAGTCACCGGCAAGTTTTGCGTCCAGAACTGCCCCTTGCTAGCACGGATACAGTTGTATACAGTCACATACACAACCTGATGAAAGGACTGCACATGTCTATCGGTAACGGAGCCGGACCCCACAGTGTGGACAGCATCGACGTGATTGTGGTGGGCGGCGGCAACGCCGGTTTCACTGCGGCCCACGCAGCGGCGGAGCGCGGACGGCGCGTCGTACTGCTGGAAAAGGGCGAGCAGGATATGGCCGGCGGAAACAGCTTCTATACGGCCGGCGCCACCAGGATCGTGCACAACGGCCTGGATGATCTGGAGGGATTGGTGGAAGCGGACGAGCGTCACGCCCGCACCGTTGTTCCCCCTTACAGCGCAGAAGAATACGCCTCGGACCTGGAAAAGGTCACTGAAGGCCGGAACGACCCCGCCTTGACGGAGGTCCTCATCGCTGAAAGCCAGTCCACCCTGCGGTGGCTTAACAGCCTGGGTCTGAAATACCGGCTGATGTACGAGCGGCAGGCCTATGAACGCCCGGATGGGTCCTTCCTCTTCTGGGGCGGCCTTCACGTGGGTAACGTCGCCGGCGGTGAAGGCCTGATCGAGGACCACACCCGCGTAGCCACCGGGCTGGGCGTTGATATTCGCTACGGCCACGCAGCGCAGAGCCTCATTGTCGAGAACGGGCGCATTGGCGGAGTCGTCGTTAAAACAGCTGAAGGTGAGCTGCGCCTGACCGCAGAATCCGTGATCCTCACTGCCGGCGGCTTTGAATCCGATCCCCAGTGGCGGCGGGAGCATCTTGGCGAAGGCTGGGAAAATGCCAAAGTCCGCGGAACGCCGTACAACACCGGCGACATGATCGCTGCAGCGCTGGAGATCGGCGCCACGAAGGGCGGGGACTGGAGCACCTGCCACAGCGTGCAGTGGGACGCCTTCACTGCCACGAACGAAAGCAACCGTGAACTCACCAACAGGCTGACCCGGCAGAGTTACCCGCTGGGCATCATTGTCAACAGGGAGGGCAAGCGCTTCCTGGATGAGGGCGCTGACTTCAGGAACTACACCTACGCCAAGTACGGCAAGGAAATTCTGAAGCAGCCCGGGTCGGTGGCCTACCAGATCTTCGATGCGAGCCTTCGCCCGATGCTGCGCGGCGAGGAATACGACATGCCCGGTATCTCCGTAGAAGTAGCGGACACCATTGAAGACCTGGCTGCAAAAATCGGGATTGACCCCGAGAGCCTGGCCAAGACCGTTACAGACTTCAACAACTCGATCGACCGTTCCGTACCGTTTGACCCCACGATCAAGGACGGGCGTGCAGCGGCAACTGAGCCGGTCAAGAGCAACTGGGCTGCCCCCATCGAAACCGGACCCTTCTATGCCTACGGCGTTACCTGCGGCATCACCTTCACATTCGGCGGTATTAAATCCGACACCCACGGCCGTGTCCTCAACGCCGAGGGCAAGCACATCGAAGGCCTCTTTGTGGCTGGTGAAATGCTGGGCGGACTGTTCAGCACCAACTATCCGGGCGGTACCGGACTTGCGGCCGGATGCGTGTTTGGGCGGCGGGCCGGCGTTCTGGCGTAAAGTTCCTTTCGGAACCAGCGCCCGGCAATTACCACTCCAATGTTTCAAGGACCAGCCAGTGACGGATACAGCAGCCCCCCGCGTTGACGGAGAAAGCATCTTCCAGAGCCTGCGCAGCGAAATCCTGTCCGGAGTGCACCAGCCTGGCACTGCCATTCGAGAGACTTCGCTTGCCCAGCGCTTCGGCGTCTCCCGGACACCCGTCCGGGAGGCGCTGTCCCGCCTTCAACAGGAACGGCTCCTGGAGCGCGCTGCCCGGGGCCTTCAAGTACCCCAGGTGGACCCCCAGCAGGTCATCCAGATTTATGACATGCGCATCCTCCTGGAAGAGGAGGCCGCGCGCCAGGCAGCACGCGCACGACAGTTCCCGGACCTGATGCGGCTTGAAGCGTTGCTCCAGCGGGACAGGCAACTGCAGGAACCGGATGACCACACCAGGATCACCACCAACCTGGACTTTCACGCTGCCATGTGGGACTGCACCCACAACCCTGTCCTCCGGGACCTGCTGGACCGTTTGTCCACCCACCTGATCCACGCACCCCGGTCCACGCTCTCGACCGGAAACCGTTGGGCCGAATCGCTGGACGAGCATGAAGCACTCGTACACGCCATCGAACAGCAGGACAGCGATGCCGCCGCGAAAATCGCGCGTCAGCACATGGAGACAGCGCGCACCTTGCGGCTGCAGCTGCTCCGGGAGACGGCCCTGCAACATCCAGTTGCCAGCCACGGTCCCCGCCGGTAATTCCCGGCGCCAATTTCATCGACAGCCGCAAAAGAAAAAGAGCGGACGACGGCGGGACCTCCCGCCGTCGTCCGCTTCCGTTAAGTGCCTAGGAGCTGAAGGGGACCTTCTCCCAGCTCAGGACCTCTCCGCCGTCGGCGCTGTTGCCGGCCACCGAGAACCGGACGTAGTTTGTGGCGTTAGCCGAGCCGTCCACCGTGATGCGCTGCAGGTTGTCAGCGGCCGGCTGGCCGTAGATCTCCAGCCACGGCGACCCCTCGGCCAGCGGCTGGTTCTCGGCGAAAACATGGCTGTCGCCGTTGATGAGGTACACCGGCGCATCGAAGCTGTTGGTTTCCGCCACGATGGCTGCAACGATCTCCCGGAAGCCGGACATGATCTCCGGGTTGGCGGTGGCAGCGGTGAGCAGCGAGGGGTCGAACATGTCGGCCTGGAGCATCAGGACAACCGTGCGGTCATTGCGGCGCTCAGCGTCGGCGAATGTCTCACGGATCTGGGCCAGGGCGGCGTCCGTCCGGTATTCCACCTCGGCCAACTGCTCCGGGGTGGCCGAGGTCTCGCCAAGGCCGGTCCACGGTTGCAGCGAGTTGTTGCTGCCCTGGATGTTCAGCACGGAGAAGGCCACCCGGTTCTGGGTGAAGCGGACGTTCTCGGGCAACCCAAGGTTCTCCTGCGTCTTGACTGGCATGGTGGCGCCCAGGGTCTTGCCGGGTTCGTCGAAGAAGACCTCCCGCAGCCTGTCCAGCCGTTCCAGCGGGTTGTAGGCGCCGTTGTTGGTGCGGTGGCAGTCCACCCACTCGTTATCTCCCGGGGTGAAGACCAGCGGATGGGTGAAAGTGTCGAACTCGGTGCGGATGGCGTCGAAGTACTCGTCGGAGCAGACTGAGGAGCCGTTCTTGATGTCGCCCACGTGTGCTACAAAGTCGAGCGTGGTGTCAGCGTTGATGTCCTGGATGCGGGCGGGAAACTTGGCAATTTCCGCGTCACCGTAAGGGATGTCACCGATGACGCCGAAGGTGAAGGCCTGCCTGTCGGTGGTGTCTTCAGCGGCGAAGGCGGGCTGGGACGCCAGGAGGCCGAGCGCCATGACGGCTGCCGCCGTCGTCGTTTTGATGGTCTTTGAAGGCATGGGGATGGTCCTGTTTCTGCTAGGAGCGGCTGAGGAGGCGGCTTAGGCCGTGCGGGCGTTGAGGAACTGCTGCAGGCCGGCGAGGTCGTCGGTGTTGATGTGGTCCACGCCGGCGTCGAAGAGTTCATTCCAGAGGGCGTCGCGGGCTGAGCCGGGAACATCCGGGGTGGCCCAGAAGCGGACGCGGTAGCCGTTGGCGTGGGCCTCGGCAACATATGCGTGGAGCCTGGCGCGCTCGGCCGCGGGCATGGGGCCGACGCCCTGCCAGGTGAAGAGCCTGGTCCAGTTGTCGCTGACCAGCGGCATCAGGTCCGCGGGCTTGCCGCTGGTGAGGTCGGCGGAGCGGCCGTCGTAGAAGCTGAACCGCTTGTCCTGGGCCTGCATGGTGGCGAGCGGGCGGTTGCCGCTGATGACAGCGGTGACCGGTCCGGTCTTGACGTTGCCGTTGGTGTAGCGGCTCATGATGTCGCGGTGTTCGGCCAGTTCCTGCTCAATGGCAGCGTAGGTGGCCTCGCCTTCGCTCTTGATGTCGATCAGGAGCTGCAGGCTGCCGTCCCAGTGCGGGTAGACGCTGTGCCCGGGCTGGCTGCGGACGAGGTCCTGGAGCGGGTCCAGGTAGAGGCTTTCGAGCGTGACCCCGGGCCGGACGTCCTCCCGGTCGTGCGCCACCAGCAGTTCGCCGTCCACCAGCCAGACGTCGGCTTCGACGCTGGTGAAGCCGTGCTCCAGGGCGTCGAACAGGGGGCGGCCATGTTCGTAGTCATTGTGGGCATGTGCCTGGGCCAGCGGTTGGCCGACGACGACGGGAGCCGGCTTGGCTGCCTCGGCTTGGGCGGGTGCAGCTGCTGCGGTTCCTGCCAGGGAGGCGAGGACAGCGACGGCGGCGAGGGTGCTTTTCACGAACACGGAGTACTCCTACGTACTGCTGGGATGTCCGCCCGGCTGTCTGGTGTGCCGGGCGAAAGGGGGCGTGAAAAGACTGCTGGCTGCAGGAGAACGGGTCGGAGCCGGCGGGTTGCTGTCTGGTGAACGGGGAGGGACATCGGCAGGAGGCGCGGTTCACCCGGCGCCGTCACCCCTGGTCTGCTGCCGGGTCAGCTCCACGCCGAGGATGCGGTCGTCGCGGTGTTCATGGGATCCTCCTCGTTGCTCCAGGACGTTTGGCAGCACGGCGGCAGGTTGCAGCCGCTGTGGCTAGCTGGGGAATGCTGTCCGGCGTCCGGTAACGGCGATAACGAGCGCGACGGCGGCAAGTCCCGCCGGGGCGGCGGGCAGGACCATCCCGTTGAAGGTGCTGATCACCAGCGCCCCCGTTACACCCGCGGCGAAGATGGCAAGGTTGAAGGCAACGCCAAGCATTGAGTTGGCGACGTCCGCGTTTTCCCCGCTTGCCGCACTGATGGCCGTTTGCAGCTGGGCTGCCGCGCCCCCGAAGGCGATGCCCCACAGGACGATCACTGCGAGGACTGCCACTAAGGACGAGTGGCCCACGATGAAGATGAGGCCGGCCAGAACGAAGCTCCCGAGGCTGAGCAGGACCAGGCGTCGAAGGCCCTTGTCGATCACGGCACCAGTGATGCCGATCCCTGCAATGGCGGCACCGCCGAACGTGACGAGTGCGATGTCCACCGGGAGATCAAGGCTTGCCTCGCGGATGTCAGTGCCGATGTAGGTGTACATGATGTTGTGTCCCAGCATCCAGGTGACGATGACGCCGAGGACAACCGCGACGCCCGGAATGGCGAAGACCCGTGCAAGGGGTACGCGTGTCCCTGCCCGTTGGCCCGGAGCGTCCGGGACCAGGAAGACCGCCAGCAGCAGTGTGACCACCGTAAGGAGTGAGAGCACCCCGAAGGACCAGCGCCAGTCGAAGGTGGTGCCCAGCCAGGAGCCGAAGGGAGTCCCGACCGCCAGGCCGACGGGCGTTCCAAGGGAGGCGACGGACAAGGCGCGGCCCGCATGTTCCGGGGCGGTGATGCGGCGGGCATACCCGGCAATCATCCCCCACAGCAGGCCGGAGAAGGCACCGGCCAAAAGCCGCGCTGCCAGTGAGAAGACGATGTCCGTGGAGAATCCGGCGATGAGGTTCGCGGCCAGGAAGCCGATGATCCCGACAAGGAAGACGGGCTTCCGGCGCATGCCCCGTGTCAGGGCGATTGCGGGCATGGCCGCAATGACTGTTCCCAGGGCGTAGGCGCTGACAAACTGGCCCGCAGTGCCCTCGCTGACACCCAGTCCCGAGGCGATGTGCGGCAGCAGGCCCGCGGGCATGGTCTCGGTGGCAATCAGGAGGAACCCCGTCAGGGCCATGACCAGCAGGGCGGCCCACGGAAAGGGCCCGGCGGGGACGGAAAAGTTGCGTGCCGGGACCGGGCCCTTCGGTTCTTCAAGGGTGTTGTCTTGGTGTTCCAGGGTGTCGACGGGCGCTTCGTGCCCGCCATCCTCAAGGGTTGCTCGAGTCACATCGGGTCCGTTCTTTTGCGAAGAATTTTTGGAGCAGGCGGTCAACCCGCTTAGTTTGCGTGAGCCAGCCTGGCGGTAAAACTGTCTGTCCGGTCGCGGATCGCCCCGAGGTTGTCGAACGATCCGATCCGCACAATTCCGCGGGCGTATCCGACGCTCTCGTAGTAGAGAACGAGGGCCTGGTCGGGCGCGTAGTAGCCGATGGTCAGTGGTTCTGCACTGTCGCCAGCAGGCACGCCGTCGAGCGAAAGCGCCTCCGGCAGCTCGGCGATCTTTTCCTGGCCGCCGTAGTCCCTGAAGGAGAGCGTCAGGGGAAGCTGGCGGACCAGGGAGCGTGCCGTCGCGTTGCTGGAAAGGGTGGCTGTCACGGACTCCTCATCGATCTCGATGATGACCGGAGTGCTGTCCGCCTCAGCCGCCTGGGACGGGTCCGGCGACGTCTGCGAAGACCCAGCGGCCGCCGTCGGTGTCTCCAGAGGGGAGGACTGAGGCCCGGTGGTGGCGGGGCCGTTCGAGGAGCTGCTGCATCCGGCAAGGGGCAACGCGAGCGCGATGATCGCAATCAGGGCCGGCATCTTCAGGCGCATGGGAGATGTTCCCCTTTCAAGAAAAACTGGACCATTCCAGCAAAGCAGACGACACAGAAGAGGAGGAGCCCCTGCTGTGAGGGGTACCGGGAGGGACCCCCAGGACGGCCAGTTCTTGAGTAGCTGCGTGGGACCGTCAGCTGTCTGTGGATGTCCTTTCGGACGCACTTTGGACGGCCTTCCCGTATTCACTGGCCGCCCATGATGCGAGCAGCTGCATGCGCTCAGCCGACGGCGACCCCGGCTCTGCGGTGTAGATCGTGAGAGTCAGTCCGGGTTCGGCGGCCATCTCCAACCCCTCGAAAGCAAGGGTCATACCGCCAACAATGGGGTGGTTAAAAGTCTTGAAACCGGTGCCGTGGTGGCGGACGTTGTGCGCACCCCAGCGGCGGCGGAACTCCTCGCTGCGGGTACTCAACTCACCGATCAGGTCGTGGAGTTCCTTGTTGTGCGGATCCCGGCCAGCTTCCGTCCGCAGGATGGACACGGTCACCTCCGCGAAGGCATCCCAGTCCGGGTAGAACTCGGGGGCACGTTCATCCAGAAACGTGAAGCGGGCGATGTTCGGAGGCTGGCCGGGCATGTCGTAGCAGTCCCTGTAGAACGCGCGGGCCAAGGGATTGACGGCCAGCAGGTCCATCCGGCCGTTGCGGACGAACGCGGGGCCTGCAGTGATCGCGTCCAGCGCCCACTGCAGGCTCTGGTGGGGCACGTAGGATTTCGAGGTCCGCCGCCGGGGCGGCCGCGCAACCGGACTGGCGGCCTGGGCGAGGTTGAACAGGTGCGCCCGCTCGGCGTCGTCCAGGCACAAGGCCCTGGCGATGCTCTCCAGCACCTGGCCAGAGGCGCCGCTGATGACGCCGCGTTCCAGGCGCGTGTAATACTCCACACTCAGCCCGGCGAGGGTGGCCACTTCGCTACGACGCAAACCCTTGACCCGCCGGTTTGTCCCGGCTGGCAGTCCAACCTGCTCCGGGGCGACCTGGCCGCGCCGCGAGACAAGGAATTCGCGTACTTCCGATCGGTTGTCCATGCCATTCACGCTAGGCCAAGTCCCGCGGCGGAGGGAGTCCCTTTCAGTACCTCTATCCCGCGTGCCCCTTCCTTCCTAGAGCTGTGTGCGGAAGAAGTCGGTGAGCTTGTCGAAGGGGATCAGGCCCACACGGTCGTAGAGGTCAACGTGCCCGGCTCCGGGAACCCAGAAGAGTTCCTTGGGCCCGGTGGCGAGCCGGTAGGCCTCTTCGCTGAACTCCCTCGAGTGGGCCTGGTCACCGGCGATGAACAGCAGCGGCCGAGGCGAGATCAGCTCGAGATCGTTGAAGGGGTGGAAGTTCATGAACATGGTGTTAGTGGCCAGGGCGGGGCGCGTGGTGGTGTTCGGGTGGTAGCCGCGGGCGGTCCGGTAGAAGTCGTAGAACTCCCGGTCCACCTCCGTGGAGCCTACCGTGAGTTCTTCCGGCGTGCCGCCGGTGTACTCGATGGCGCCGCCAGCGAACTCGACGTCGCGCTGGGCAGCTGCCTGCGCAATGAAGGCCTTGCGCTGTTCCAGGGTTACGGACTTGTTGAGCCCGTCGCGGTTGGCGGCGCCCATGTCGTACATGCTCACCGTGGCGATAGCCTTGATCCGGGGATCAATCTTGGCTGCGCTGATCACAAAGCTGCCGCTGCCGCAGATCCCGATGGCCCCGACTCGTTCCCTGTCAACGAAGGCTTGGGCGCGCAGGTAGTCGGCGGCGGCGCTGAAGTCTTCGGCGTAAATGTCGGGTGAGACCGAGTTTCCGGGCTTGCCGGCGCTCTCGCCCCAGAACGAAAGGTCAAAGGAAAGGGTGACGTAACCCTGTTCGGCCATCTTGGTGGCGTAGAGGTTGGCGCTCTGTTCCTTCACGGCGCCCATGGGATGGCCCACCACCAGCGCCGGGTGGGTGGTGCCGCGGTTCAGGTTGTTGGGGACGAACAGGTTGCCAACGACCTTCATCCCGTACTTGTTCTTAAAGGAGATCTTCTTCACCGTGACCTGGTCGCTGGTGTAGAAGTTGTCAGCCCCGTTGGAGGTGTCGCCCGATTCCAGGTTATTGCGTGAAGCAGCCGGGGCTGCGAAAGCCGGTCCGGCTCCTGCGAGCCCCGCCGCGCTGGAGAGCCCAAGGGCTGCCGCGCCGGCACCCGTCAGCTTGATGATGTTCCGGCGCGATACACCCTCCACCCGGAATTCCTTCGTGATGGTGTGGTTTTCGTTGTGGTCCGTTGTCATCGTATTCATCCTCGTGATCGTCCGTTGCATATCTTGATTGGACTTCGTCGTCTTTTCGAGCAGACCACGGTGCAAGGGTCAACGGGAGTCCCTGCTGAGACTGGTTCTGCCAGAGCCCCCATGGCCGGGGAGGCAGTGGAGGGCGTGGACGACGGCGATGCCTCCCGCCGTCGTACGTTTGCCTTAGGTGCCCCTCGGCCCAGCAGCGGCTGGCCACCAAGGTGCTAAGTATGCTTACCATGTTAAGCGACCCATCCGATCGACGACGGCCGGAGGACTCCGGTGGGAAGAGGTAACCATGGCCACGTTTCCTGGTGCAGAGCCGCGGAGGGCAGGTGACACATGGGTTCCGTAGTGATTTTCGCCCCGTCCCCCGTCCTGACAGTCACGGTGGAGGACGTCCAGGACACCGCTGACATCCACATTCACGCCGGCGGGCAGGGCGTCTGGCAGGCCCGCATGCTGAAGGCCCTCGGCGCCGAGGTGACCATGTGCGGGGTCTTCTCCGGCGAAACCGGACGCATCCTGAAGCACCTGATCGATGATGAAGGGGTTAGGGTCCTGCCGGTTTCCGGCGAAGGCAACAGCGGGGCCTACATCCATGACCGCCGCAGCGGTGAACGCGATGTGGTGGCGGAATCCCCCGGACACCGGCTGACGCGGCACGAGCTGGACGAACTGTACGGAGCCACCCTGCAGGCGGGGATGGAAGCCGGCACCGTGATCCTCAGCGGCACCGGGCGCGAGGACTCGGTCCCGCCGGACATGTACCGGAGGCTGACAGCCGACCTCCGCACAGCCGGATGCACGGTCATTGCCGACCTTGCCGGCGAACGGCTGAACGGCATTCTGGCCGGCAAGCCGTCAGTGGTGAAAATGTCGGACTCTGAAGTCGTGGACAGCGGCCGCGCAGGAGCTTCGGAAACAGGGCAGCTGATCGAAGCGATGCACGCCCTCGCGGCTGAAGGCGCGTCAGTGGTCATCATTACCCGCGCCAAGCTGCCTTCCCTGCTCCTCAGCGACGGTGAGGTCAGCGAAATCCACGTCCCGCAGTTCGAAACCGTGGAAACAAGCGGCGCCGGTGATTCCCTCACCGCAGGAGTGGCAGCCGTACTGGCAGATGGCGGGAACCTCCACGACGCGGTGGTTCTTGGTACCGCGGCAGGTGCCCACAATGTGACCCGGCACGGCCTGGGCTCCGGCGAGGGATCGGCCATCCGCGAAGTGGCCAAGCTGGTACAGATCGTCCCGCTGGATGACACCAGTGAGGACGAACCGGCCGAGCAGATGAGCCCCGATGAGCTGGCACGAAAGGTCAGGAAATCATGAACCAGCCCACCCGTGTCCTTATTACCAACGACGACGGCATCGGCTCCCCCGGCCTGCATGCCTTGGCAGCCGCAGCCCTTGAGGCGGGGCTGAGCGTAGTTGTCGCAGCCCCCGCCTCCGAGGCCAGCGGCAGCAGTTCCTCGATCACCGCGGTAGAAGAGGACGGCAGGATTTCGATTGAAGAGCGCCAGCTCGAGGGCCTGGACGGCGTTGAAGCCTTCGCCGTGCACGGAGCGCCTGCGTTCATCACCATGATCGCCACGCATGGCGCCTTTGGTCCCCCGCCGGACATCGTCCTGTCCGGAGTCAACCGCGGCGCCAATGTGGGCCGGGCGATTCTGCACTCGGGAACGGTGGGAGCGGCGCTCACGGCAGGCGTCAATGACGGACGCGGCATGGCGGTGTCCCTGGATACGGGCCTCAATCCCGAGAAGATCCATTGGGACACAGCTGCGCGGCTGGCCACCGGCCTGCTGCCGTTCCTGATGGACCAGGAAGCGGGAAGCGTGCTGAACCTCAATGTTCCCAACAGCGCCGGTCCCGAACTGCCGGAGTATCGCAGCGCCACGCTGACCAGGTTCGGCATTGTCCAGACCACCCTCGCCGAACGTGGCCAGCAGCATGTGCGGCTGGCTATCGCGGACACCACGGAAACGCCCGATCCGGACAGTGACGCGGCACTGCTGGCGGCAGGCTACGCCACGGTGACCGCCCTCCAGCCGGTCACTGGAACCGCGCTGCCCTCCCTCGCCGCACAGCCGCAGGCTTCACGGGGGTAATGCACCTTTCCTGGGGCGTAGGGATACAAGTGGAAGCGGACGACGGCGGGGACGTCCCGCCGTCGTCCGCTTGCCTTTGCCGGGGAACAAGTCAGCAGTCCCTTCCGTTGGCATACCTACACGCGTCGTCCCTCGGCGCCTGCAGCAGCCACGAAAGGAATCACATGGTCAGGGCTATCTGGAACGGAAAAGTCATTGCCGAATCCACGGACACCGTGGTGGTGGAAGGGAACCACTACTTCCCCCGCGACGCCGTCAACGCCGGCTACCTCCGGGACAGCGACCTGGACTCCTTCTGCCCGTGGAAGGGCACAGCCAGCTACCACACGCTGGAGGTGGACGGGAAGCAGAACGTGGACGCGGCCTGGTTCTACCCCGAGCCCAAGCCGCGTGCCGCCCAGATCGAGGACCGGATCGCCTTCTGGCGCGGCGTCACCATCGAGGACTGACGTAAAGATTTGCTCTCTGGCGATGCTGGCGCCAGTGCGATGCTGGCGCCAGGCGGTACATTGGAGCCGATGATTTCCATTGACCGGGACGACCCCGCGCGCGGTGACGTCCATAAGCTCCTCAGTGAACACTTGGCAGACATGTTCGCTACCTCCCCTGCTGTAAGCGTCCACGCCCTGGACCACTCTGCTCTTTCCGCGCCGTCAATGACGTTCTGGACCGCCCGTGAGGACGGGGATCTGCTGGGATGCGGTGCACTCAAGCTCCTGGATGTATCCTCCGGGTCCGCCACACAGGGCGAAATCAAGTCCATGCGCACCACCGCAAGTGCACGGAAACGGGGCGTAGCCACTCTGATGCTCCGGCACATTCTCGATGACGCCCGCACCAGGAACCTCGAGCGCGTCTACCTTGAGACTGGCACCGAGGACTACTTCGCCCCTGCGCGGCGCCTCTACGCCCGGCACGGCTTTACCGAGTGCCCGCCGTTCGCGGACTACGTTCTGGATCCCCACAGCGTCTTCATGGAGCTGGATCTCTGAACAAGGCCGCTCCACAAACACCGCAGAGACAGCCCGGAGCACCAGGCGCTCGGCCGTCGGGCAGCCGGCTGTCAGGCGGCGAGGCGCGCCAGGCAGCTGGATCGCGAGCCATCAGGGCGCAGGTCGTCAGGCAGCGAGGCGCGTCAGGATGGCCTGTTCGAACGGGCTAGTGACCTGTCGTGGTGGGGTGACGGGGACCGGCAGGCAATCCGGTGGAATGAGTGGCGGCTCCCGGTCCGGGTGCTCGGCCGGATACTGGCGGCCAGTCGGTGACATCCAGCCAGGTGGCTCGTTCTTTGTTGCCTGCGTCGGTGTCCAACCCGACCGGTGTTTGAGGCTGTGATGTTTTGGGCATGCCTGTCCAAGGTTGCTGATCCCGGTGGCCCCGCCGTGCTGCCACGCGGTGAGATGATCGGCTTCATTGTCCAGGCTGTGGTTGCTGCAGCCCGGGAAAGTGCATCTGCCGTCCCGCATCTTGAGCCAGCGCTTCAAAGCTTCGGGGAGCCGGTAGCTGGTACGGCCAATTTCCAGCGGCGCCCCATCCCTCGGGTTGACCAGGACGCGGTACAACGAACTGGCACCGTCCGCAACAAGCCTGCGTGCCACCGATGGCGGTACCGGCCCCAGCCCATCGACCTCGGCTGGTTCATCAGTGAGGCCGAGGAGGGAGAAGACCGGAACGGTCACGAGCACCTCAGCCTTGGGAGAAGGCACGTCTCCTAAGTCCTGGTTGGCACTGCCCAGCAGCAGCCCGGCGGTAACGTCGGCGCGCAACTGGCTAAGGGTGCGTGGTTCGTCCGGGCCTTGCAGTCCGCGGGCGAGCGCCGTCGACCTGTTCCTGATGGCCAAGGCGATGTCTCCGGGAAGGTAGAGCGATAGCCAGGCCATCCCATCCCGGTCCGGGCTGAACTCCATTCGCCGGTCTGCCACGCCCTTCGTGTGGCGTTCCTCAAGGGACTCGGGGTGGTGGCGCTCCCGCCAAACCCGGACCTTCCGCCGGAACCGGCCGGGCACCAGATCTCCTGGCGCGGCGCCGCGGGCCAGGTTCGCTGCGTCCGGGCCAAAGAAGTGAGCCTCCAGGGCGGAGACAGCAGCGGGAGTGAGCCCTGCGGCTTCGTCGACCATGATGCGGGCGTGCAGCCAGCCGATGTTGCCTGCCTGCAGCGCATCGAATGCCGCCGGCAGCGAGGTGGTCAACGCGTGGGCTTCTCCAAGCAAAGCAGACGCGGCGCGTTCTCCGATGGTGAGCACGCACGCGACTTCTGCCACCCGGCTCATCTCCTGCGCCGTCGCCTCGTAAGCGCTGGCCGGCGGGCCTTCAATTGCGTCTGCCGCCTCCGTGTAGGCAGCCACCAGCCGCACCTTCAGCGCCGCCGTCGCGGCCTCGAGGCGCGCCACCACCCCTAACCCGTCCAGGCAAACCTCGGAAAATTCCTGCAGCGGATCAGCATCATCGTCGGAAACACGCGTAGGCCCATCCAGGGCGTCCGGCTGCCCCGCAACAACGCCCGCGAGCTCATCAACCATCCCGGCCACCGACGCAACGGCAGTCGCCAGTACGGTTCTACCTCCCGCATCTGTTACCGCGCTGGTTTCCATAACCACAGCATCGCAGGGGGGTCTGACATTCTCTGCTCATCGTCGCCCTGCTCGTCGAAGGCGACCCCTCCTAAGGACCCCCGAAGGAACAAAGCGGACGACGGCGGGCCCTCCCGCCGTCGTCCGCTTTGCCTTGGCATGGGCCAGGGAACTCTTACCCGCCCAGGCGTGACAGTTCCTCCCCCATGGCCTGCGCAAACATGTCACCCGGGACGTTGGGGGCGTCGAAGTGGATGCCGCAGCACAGGTTCCCCGCGTAGGAGACTGCCGCGGCGCCGAGCCGCACGTTGCCGGCGAGCACCGCAACCGGCCAGAGCGCCACGACCGGGGCCCCGGCGAGCCGAAAGGTTCCTCCCGGACCCGGCACATTCGTGATAAACCCGCCCACCAGATGCTGCCGCCGGGCGAGGTGGTCCATGATCCGCGCGCCGACGGGGCCGCGCATGAACTCCAGGGTGCCTTGCTCCCTTGCCTGCGGCTTCTCCGCAAACGTCTGCCCGGCGATGAGCCGCAAACGCTCATCAGGGTCGGGCTCGCCGAGGGGCAGCCGCACAAGCATGACCCCCACCTGGTTCCCCGCAGTCCCGCGGCGCCGCAGCGCCACCGGCTCCGACACCGGCAGCCACGCCGGAACCGGTTCACCAGCCGCCACCAGGGCTGCCCGGAAGCCGGCCGCGGATGCAGCGAGAAGTCCATCGTTTACCGTGGCACCCTTCGGACGTAGCGCCGATTCGAGGGTGCCGATGTCTGTACGCAGGAAAGCGACGCCGTGGTGCGCGCTGCGTTCACCGAGCAGCGCCGTGCGGCCCACGCCATGGCCCCACAAGGTCTTGCGGATACGGCGCAAACCTGTCCCGAGGCGGCGCAGGGTGCGGCGCACATCAATCCTCGGATGGCGCCGGGGAGCCTCCGCTGGCGCAAACGCAGGCGGCTCATTCCCGGCACCCTCCCCCGCTTCGCCGGGATCGAAGAGCCGCTGCACAATGACTGCCGCCGTCACTCCGTCGGCCACGGCGTGATGGATTCGCAGCACGATGCCGAGCCCTCCCACCGTGGCACCCGGGACAACCAGGATCTCCCACATGGGACGGTCCCCGGCCAGCGGCTGCCCCATGAGCTCGGCGCATCTGTCCTGAAGTCCCGCAAGACCGTCCACGGGCTCCACCAGGCGGACGTGGTGCTCCAAGTCGGGCTGGGATTCGACCCAGTGGTACCGGCGGCCCACCTGGGCTGCCCTTTTGCGGAGCGCCGGCAACTCCCCGATCCGCTCACGGAGGACCGCCCTGAGCCTTGCCATGTCCGGCGTGCCGTCCGGAGCCAGGAAACCACCCGGCTCAAGCAGGCTGGCGACGAGGAACACGTTGACCTGGCCGGCGTGGTCGAGCACCAGGTTCGCCTCATCAGCCGGGGCCAGTCTTTGCGTCGCTGAGTGCATGCCTTGACGTTAACGTTGAAGAGCCGGCTTGTCAGGCGGGTTCCGTTGAAGCCTCACGTCATACAACGCCACGGCCTCCGGATCCTGGCAGGCAACGCCCTACCCTTAACAGGTGACTTTGACTAAGATGCGCACCGCCGCCGCGAGCTCCCTCGCCGCCGCCGGTCTCCTGTTTTCCCTTGCAGCATGTTCCGCGCCGGCTACCCAGCCTGCTGCCTCCGAGCCGGCTTCCACGGCAGCGGCTACTTCCACGGCTGCGGCTTCATCGAGCGCCGCACCCAGCACCTCCGACGGGCCGTGCGACGGCGTCAAGGTCATCGTTGATTCGGGCGCCCTGAAGGAGGCTGCAGCCGACACCTCCGTGTGCGTGGACGTGGATGAGCCCACTGTCGCTGCGGATGTGCTCAAAGAGGCCAACATCAAGACTGAGGGCACCGAGCAGTACCCCACCGAACTCGTATGCCGGGTCAACGGCGTGCCCGCTGCTGACTTGGACATCACGCATAAGGCCGGCACGTACCGGGAAGAATGCAAGGGCATGCCCGCTGCCTTTGCCTACTGGTCCCTCTGGACCAAGCCGGCCGCCGGTGACTGGGCCTACGCCCAGGAAGGCCTGGCCACCCTCAAGGTGAGCCCCGGCGAGAGCCTGGAACTGCTCTTCACGGTCGACGGCGAACCGGCCGCCCCCGCGGCATGACCTTCCGACCCGCGCCGTTACGTGCAGCGGCGGCCCTCGCCGTCGTCTTCGTCGCGGCGCGGGTCATCTACCGCGTCCTTTTCAACGGGGCGGGCATTGGCGACCCCGTCCTGCTCGACCTGCCGGCGATGCGGCTGCCTGCCCCGTACTCGCATGTGGTCCTCCTGGGCCCGGTCACTGGTCCCGGGCTGTGGGCGGCAGTCCTGTCCGCCCTGCCAATTGCCGGGATGTTCCTCGGCTTCGGGCTGCTCAACGCCTGGGTGGACGTGGCCCGCGGCTTCGTGCACCTGGCCCGCCGCGGCCCCCTGCAGGGCGTCGGCCGGATGCTGGTGGTGGCCTGGGCGGCGCTCCCCGCGCTTGCCGACGCCGTGACCTCCGTGCGCCTGGCGTTCCGGTTGCGGGGCGAAAAGTTTGGACCCCGCGCCCTGGTGCCCATCCTCGAACGCACCCTTGAGCACGCCGGCCGGGTTGCCGCGGCCCTCGAACTGCGCGGCTTTGGGAGCCGGACGGAGCACCGTTTCAGGAACGACGACGACGGCCCGCTTCTGGTGCGGGACGGCGGGTTCCGCATTGGGGACGCGCAGGTCCGGGTGGACGATTTTGCGCCGCCGGGCGGGTCCATCACGGTCATTACCGGGCCGACGGGCTCCGGCAAGTCCACCATCCTGAGGGGCATCGCCGGCCTGCTCTCCCACGTCGACGGGGGCCAAGTTTCCGGGACGGTGCGCGTCGCCGGAACGGACCGGGCCGCCACGCCGCCGCGCGACACTGCCCGCAGCGTCGGCGTCGTCTTGCAGAACCCCCGCGCCGCCTTCGCCACCACCAAGGTCCGGGACGAAATCTCCCTGGCCCTTGAACTACGCGGCGTTGCATCTACTGCCGCCAAGGCCCGGGTGCTGGAGGCCGCCGAACGTGTCGGAGTGACGGCGCTGCTGGACCGGAATGTCAGCACGCTCTCGGCGGGCGAGGCAACACTCGTGGCCATCGCCGCCGCAGTGGTGGAACAGCCGGCCCTGCTCCTGGTGGATGAGCCTCTGGCCGACCTCGACACTACAGCCCGCGGGCACGTCATCGCCGTGCTCCACGCCCTCGCTCGGGACGCCGGCGTCTGCGTCATCGTGGCCGAGCACCGGGCCGAGGCGTTGCTATCGGTTGCCGACTCGTGGTGGACCATCGACGACGGCGCCCTGGTACCTCCCACCGCTCCGTCGCCTTCCGTCCCCGTCCACACCACCCCAGCACCTGAACGGCAGTCTGACGCGGCGCCCGTACTCACGGCGACCAACCTCACCGTGCACCGCAAGGGCAATCCCCTGGTACGCGACGCATCCGTGACCCTGCACCGCGGCGAAGTGGTGGCGTTGGTGGGGCCGAACGGGGCGGGGAAGTCGTCCTTCCTGGTGGCGCTCGCCCTGGGTGAGGGCAAGCCCGGTAACGGTACCAGTGGTGAGATAACGCTCGACGGCGGCCGCGTTGCCCTGGTGCCGGACGCCTCGGACGACCTCTTCACCAGGGATACGGTGGCAGGCGAACTCCGGGCAGCTGAACGGCGCCTTGCCCGCGAAAAGGACGGCCGCCAGCTTGCGCCCGGCTTCGCAGCTGCACACCTCGCCCGGCTGCGCGGCGACGTCACTATCCCCATTGGCCAAGAGCATCCGCGGGACCTCTCCGCCGGCGAGCGCAGGATCCTCGCCATCGCGCTGCAGACCATGGACAACCCCCAGGCCCTCCTGATCGACGAGCCCACGAGAGGACTCGATCCTGCGGCACGCATAGCAGTTTCGGCGGCGCTGCGGGCGGCGGCTGACGCGGGCGCTGCAGTCCTCGTCGCCACCCACGACCACGACTTTGCCCACGGCCTCCGGGCCCGGATCCTCCCGATGCGCGACGGCGTCGCGCCCTCAACCAAGAGCGAGACCGCACCGGCTGTTGCCGCTACAGTCCAGCCGGCCACAGTGTCCAGAGTCCCGGCAGCTCGGTTCACCCACGAACGAACTAGCGTGCACAGCGCTAAGGAGCCCCGCCGCATCAGGATGCCACGCGGCGTCGAACTCGGCGTCCTCGCTGCGGCGAACGTCCTGGCCCTGGGTGCGTTCTGTTGGCCGCTGCTCGCCGCGGCCTTCCCGCAGGATGCCGCCGCAGCCCTCCCCTACGCTGCCCTGGCGATCGCACCCATAGCCGCCGTCGCCGTCGTCGTGTCCCTCGATGGTTCCGTCCGTTCGGCACACACCGTGGCGTTTCTCGGTGTCCTGGCCGCCGTAGGTTCCGCGGTCCGGGTGGCGAGCACCGGCGTCGGGGGCGTGGAAGCTGTCTTTATCCTGCTGATCCTGGCCGGACGGGCGTTCGGTCCCCGTTTCGGCCTGCTGCTCGGCGTCGCAACCATCGCCGTGTCCAGCGTTCTGTGGGGCGGGATCGGGCCGTGGACGCCGTTCCAGATCTTCGCGTGTGCGTGGGTGGGCGCGGGCGCCGGGCTGCTCCCCCGCCGGGTGCGCGGGCGGGCGGAACTGTGGATGCTGTGCGGCTACGGCGCCGTGGCGTCCTACCTGTTCGGCCTGCTGACCAACCTGTGGTTCTGGCCCTTCGCGGTGGGTGCCGGCACCGGCATCTCCTACCAGCCGGGTGCGCCGCTGGCCACGAACCTCAGCAGCTTCCTGCTGTACTCGCTGGTGACGTCGACGGCGGGCTGGGACACCCTGCGTGCCGTCACCACGATCATCGGAATCGTTGTGGTGGGCCGGGCCGTCCTCGCCGCGTTCCGGCGGGTGAAGCCGGTCTCCAGCTCAGGCGGAAGCTCTGGGAGCCACGCCGCACAAGTGCCGTCCGATCAGTCCGGGGATTGGCTTGAACTCAAGGTCTGAGGACACCGCTGCGATCGCCATGCGTGCCGCGGAAAAGGGAGTGAGCCTCAGCCTGCTCGAAGTCGATGTTGACAGTGAATCTGCCGACCGCGGTCTGCTGGGTATCGTTAAGGACACTCCTGCAGGTCCACTCGCTCTGCGCACAGTGGTCCGCATAGCAGCCCACGACACCGAAAAGAGCATTCTCCGCGACATTGTTGAATGGGCAGATGAACACTCCCCCGTTGACGATGCGGTCCGCCGCGCTGTCCCAGTGGAGTTGACCGTTGTAGTCGGCTGAGTCGAGAACAACTGATGGCGCCCAAGGGGCCCGGTGCACGCTTTCCACCGACCTGGGAAGCAGCCCACTGATCCCGGCACAGTTCAGTCCGACAGCGAGCGCACCACCCGTGCAGGCGAGCCCACAACGATGGACCGTGCCGGTACGTCCTTCGTGACCACGGATGCAGCAGCCACCACTGCGTCATCACCAATCGTCACACCGGGCAGAATTGTGGCGTTTGATCCGATCCAGACATTGCGGCCGATGACAACAGGGGCAGGGTGCATATCTGCGCGACGTTTCGGCGCCAGATCGTGGTTGAGTGTGGCGATCACGGTGTTATGGCCGATCAGGCAGTCATCCCCGATGACCACCCCGCCCTGGTCCTGGAACTTGCAGCCGGAATTGATGAAGATGCGCTTGCCGAGGGTGATGTTCTTCCCGAAGTCGGAGTAGAACGGCGGAAAAACCGTTACGGATTCGTCTACTGGATTGCCGGTCAGCTGAGCCAGGAGCTCCCTCACCAGTGCAGGTTCCTGGTACCCACCATTGAGCTCACCCGTGATGCGCAGGGCATCCTGGCTGACCCTGTGCATAACCGCATGCAGTGGCGAGTCCCCGGTGATGGTTTCTCCGGCGTTCAGTGCCTTCAGGAGGTGGTGCAGTTCCATGGTGTCCCTTCCATCAAAGCCGTGGCGCGGTCTGCGCAAGACCAAGGCCTTCAGGCAAAAGCGCTAAGGCCCCACGACGAGCGTACGCGCCGTGTTTCTGCCGCGAAGAATTGCGTGTGCAGCATCAGGGTTCTGGTGTCGAGGAATGATGTGCGTCAGGCATTTGAGTATTGAGCAGAGTCATGTGCTTCGACGGCTGCGTGTAGTTCCTCAAGGGTGGGTGGGTTCGCTCCCGGGCGCCGCACGGTAATGGCCGCGGCTGCAGCTGCGGTGTGTCCAACCTGCTCCAGGACGGCCGGGGCGAAGCCTTCGGTTCCTCGAGTGAGGAAGCCCAGGATCAGGGCTGACATGTACGAGTCCCCGGCGCCGATGGTGTCTGCGACTGTCGTTTTCACTGCAGGGATGTTGATGTTGGCGTCGGCGGACGCGAATTGTGAACCTTCGGCGCCCTTGGTGATGACAGTCAGCCGGGTGCCCAGGCCGAGGATGTGTGCCGCGGTTTCGCCCAGGCTCTTCCGGGGGTACAGCCACCGCGCGTCCTCATCGCTGAGTTTGACCACGTCGGTCAGGGCCACGAGCTCCTCGAAAATGGCTTTCGCTTCCGCGTGGCTGCCCAGCAGGGCCGGCCTGATGTTGGGGTCGTACGTGATCATGCAGTGACGGTGGGCCTGTTCGAGCAGGGCTTTTACGGCCGCGGCGCCTGGGCTAAGGAAAGTGGCGATGGATCCCGTGTGCAGGATTTTAGGGAAGTACGCGGGCGGCGTGGTGGCCAGGTCCCAGGAAATATCGAACTCGTACGTGGCGGAGCCGTCAGGTGCGAGGGTTGCTGTTGCCGACGGCGTCCGGGTGAGGGATTTTGAGCCGGGCAGAAGTACGACGCCTGCGCTGCGGAGATGGTTTTCGATGGCTGTTCCCCGGACGTCCGGGGCGATGGCTGTGAGCAGACCTGTGGTGACGCCGAGGCGGCCGAGACCGTAGGCGACATTGGCCGGAGAGCCGCCCGGGTGTTCCACCTGGCCGTGTGAGGTGGTGACCACGTCGGTCAGGGCTTCGCCTACGACAGTGACGTCAAGCGTCGGGTGAGCGTCGGGCCGGGCTGTTGTGAGGTAATCCATGGTCTGTCTCTCGTGGGGAGCTGATGGTGTGAGGGTTGTTCAAGCGACGTCAGTCCGCGCACCGGTAACCCGGTGCGCGGACTGATGTATGGGCAGCAGTTGGCTAGGCGGTGGCTGCGCCGGTCATGATCGCAACTGCTTCGGTCATGTTGTGGGTTTGCGGTGTGATCGTGGCCGCGCATTTGCCGAGGCGCTGGATGTGGATCCTGTCTGCCACATCGAAGACGTGGGGCATGTTGTGGCTGATCAGGATGACTGGCAGGCCGCGGTCCCGGAGGTCCCGGACCAGCTGCAGGACCTGGTTGGATTCGCGGACACCGAGGGCAGCTGTGGGCTCATCCAGCACCACAACTTTGGAGCCGAATGCAGCGGCACGGGCAACGGCAACGGCCTGGCGCTGGCCGCCTGAGAGGTTCTCCACCGGGACGGTGACGTCCTGGAGCGTGGAGATGCCGAGCCGTGTGAGCTCGTCCTTGGCTTTGCGGCGCATTCCCTTCGTGTCCAGGACGCGGAAGAGTTTGCCCAACGGACCCGGGAGCCGTTCTTCCCGCCCGAGGAACAGGTTTGAGGCCACGTCGAGTGCCGGTGACACCGCAAGGTTCTGGTAGACCGTCTCGATGCCGTGGGCGCGGGCGTCCTGCGGCCGTTTGAAATGCACCGGTTGGCCTGAGACAAAGAGTTCGCCGGAATCGGGGATTTCTGCTCCGGTGAGGCATTTGATCAGGGTTGATTTGCCTGCGCCGTTGTCGCCGATGACTGCCAGGACTTCGCCCGGGTACAGGTCGAGGCTGACGCCGTCCAGGCCGACGACGCGGCCGAAGGTCTTGACGAGGTTCCTGGCCTTCAGGATGGGCTCGCGCGTTGCGGTGCCGGCGGCTGCTGATTCTGTCATGGTCATGACTTGACCTTTCGGATCCACTGGTCGATGGACACAGCGAGGATGATCAGGACGCCTACCGCGAGGGTCTGGTACAGAACGTCCAGGCCTGCGAGGGAGAGTCCGTTGCGGAAGACGCCGACGATCAGGGCGCCGAGGAGGGTGCCCCAGACGGAGCCGCGGCCGCCGAAGAGGCTGGTTCCGCCGATGACGACGGCGGTGATGGAGTCCAGGTTCAGGTCCACGCCGGCGTTGGGGCTGGCTGCGTTGGTGCGGCCGATCTGGATCCAGGCGCCGATGGCCAGGACGGCGCCGGCGGCGAGGTAGACGCTCATGAGGACTTTGTTCACCGCGATGCCAGCCAGGCGGGCGGCTTCCTTGTCATCGCCCACGGCGTAGACGTGCCGGCCCCAGGCGGTTTTGCCCAAGATGAATGCGATGGCCACGTAGAGCAGGAGCATCACCACGACGCCTGTGGAGATGCGCACCGGCCCTACGGGGAAGGTGCTGCCGGTCCAGGTCAGCAGGTCCGGCATAGCGGAGCCGCGCACGGTCGCCCCGTTGGAGTAGAGCAGTGTCAGGGCGATGAAGATGTTCAGCGTGCCAAGGGTAACGATGAAGGGTGGGAGCCGGAACCGGGTGACCAGGAATCCGTTCAGGGCTCCTGTCGCGAGTCCGACGACCAGGCCTGCGAGCAGGGCAACAGGAGCGGGCAGCCCGTTGTTGACGGCGAGCTGGGCCACGACCATGGAGGAGAGGATCATGACGGCGCCGACGGACAGGTCAATGCCGGCCGTGAGGATGATGAGTGTCTGGGCGATGGCCAGGGTGCCGACGACGGAGACCTGCTGGGTAATCAGCGAGAGGTTTTCGACCCGCAGGAACCTGTCATTGAGGAGGCCGAACACGACCACCGCGATGAGGAGTACAAGGGCGGGGCTGACGGCGGGATAACGGTGGAGGATGTTGCGGATGCGGCTGAGCGGTGTCTGGCGGTCAAGGAATTCCTCCGCCAGGTCGGCATGCCCGGCGCTGGGCGGGCCGGCGGTCTGTTGCTGGGTCACGGTTGGTCCTGATCTTTGGTGAGGGTTGCTGGCGTTTAGCTAACGCGGGGGTTGTGCTCCGGGGAGGCCACAGCGGTGCGGCCTCCCCGGGCACATGGCAGGGGTTTTACTTGCCCCAGCAGATCTCGGAAGCTTCGGTGGTGGTGATGCTCTTGATGCCGTCGGCCGGCTTGTCAGTGACGAGTTCGACACCGGTGTTGTAGAAGTCCAGGCCCGGTGAGTTGGCCGGCTTTTCACCGGTCTTAGCGAGGTCCACGATTGCCTTCACGCCGAGTTCGGCCATCTTGACCGGGTACTGCTGGGCAGTGGCGCCGATGACGCCGGACTTGACGTTGTTCACGCCGGTGCAGCCGCCGTCGATCGAAACGACCAGCACGTCTTTGTCCTTGCCGGCTGACTTCAAGGCTTCGAATGCTCCCGCCGCCGCAGGTTCATTGATCGTGTAGATCACGTTGATGTCGGGGTTGCTCGACAAGAGGGTTTCCATGGCCGTCCGGCCGCCGTCCTCGTTGCCCTGGGAGGCCTGGTTACCGACGATTTCGTAGTCGCCGCCCTTGCCGCCGGTGTACTTTCCGGTTTTGGCCTCATCGCCATTCTTCTTCTTGTCCGCAGTGTCGATGCCTAGGCCGGTAAGGAAGCCCTGGTCCCGGTTGTAGTCAACGGAAACAATCTTGTCGTCGAAGAGGTCGACGAGGGCGATCGTGGCCTTCTTGCCGTCCAGCTGAGCAGCGGTCCATTTGCCGATCAGCTCGCCGGCGGCGAAGTTGTCGGTGGCGAAAGTGATGTCGGCGGCGTCGGCGGGGTCCGGCGGGGTATCCAAAGCGATGACGAACAGGCCGGCTTCCTTCGCCTTCTGAAGAGCGTCGACCACCGAGGGGCCGTTGGGCGTGATCAGGATGCCCTTGTCGCCCTTGGAAATGGCGTTCTCGATGGCCTGGATCTGCGTGTCCTCGTCGCCGTCAGCCTTACCGGCCGCCAGCTTCAAATCAACACCGCCAGCCTCTGCGGCTTTCTTGGCGCCGTCCTGCATCGAAACAAAGAAGGGGTTCGTCGTGGTCTTGACGATCAAGGAAACGCCGACTTTCTCGTCTGACGTGCCTTCGCTGGCACCCGGCGCAGTGGAACTTCCTCCACAAGCGGAAAGGCTGAGCGTTCCTAAGGTCAGGGCCGCGCCGGCGGCAAAGATGCGGGTGGCCTTTGAAAGGTGGGACTTGGAACTCAACATTGAATCTCCTGGTGTTTGAGGCCTCCATGGCCTCGACAACGATGTCATAACCGAGGTAAGCAGGATCACACGCTAGAGTCAATAGGAAAAGAACGATAAGGAGCTACTTTCTTGACAACGATGTCTGATCGTTACCAGCCACCCCTGTCCCCGACCCGGCCCACGATGCGTCACGTGGCGGCACTCGCGGGTGTTGGAATCAAAACCGTTTCACGGGTGATCAATGACGAGGCCGGGGTCTCCGAAGTCACTCGGCAAAAAGTGCTCGATGCCATCGCGCAGCTCAACTATCAGCTGGACGTCACAGCGGGCAGCCTCCGTCGAGCGGGCAGAAGGACCCTCTCGGTTGGCCTCTTGCTGCCCAGTGTTTCCAACCCGTTCAGCGGCGAAATACACCGCGCCATGGAGGATGCCCTTGGCGCCAGGGGAATAGCCGTTTTCGCCGCCAGCCTCGATGACGACCCCAAGCGGGAGCAGGCCATCATCGCAGCTTTCCTGGGCAGGCGGGTGGACGGCCTTGTCCTGACGCCGATCGCTAAAAACCAGGCCTACATGATCCCGGAGCACTCCAGGAACCTGCCAATGGTCTTTATTGACCGGGAGCCGGTAGGGGTTGAGGCTGATGCTGTGGTTACCGACAACGCAGTGGGCGCGGCAGGGGCGGCCGCACATCTGCTGGCGCACGGACACACCAAATTGGCCTACCTGGGTGACCGCACTGACATTCAGACGGCACGGGAGCGACGGCGGGGCTTCCTTGAGGAGGTCGGCAGGGCAGGACTTCCCACCTCTACGCTGCCCGTTGTCGAGAATCTTCACGATGAGGAAGCAGCGAGGCGGGCAGCCCTTGAACTGTTGACTTCCGAGGATCCTCCGACGGCAATCTTCTCCAGCCAGAACCTCGTCACCTTCGGAACGATGCGCGCCCTGAAGGAGCTTGGCGTGCACAAGCGTGTGGCCCTTGTCGGTTTTGACGACTTTACACTTGCCGACATGATGGACCCCGGGGTTACTGTCGTCGCTCAACACCCGGAGCGGATCGGCGTGATGTCGGCCGAACGGCTTCTAGCCAGAATGGATGGCGACGATCAACCGGCGCGGACCTACATTGTCCCCTCCGAGCTGATCCAAAGAGGCTCCGGCGAAATCCGCCCGCCGGCATAGCCCCCTTCCCAAAAGAACTTCGCCTCTGTAAAACCAACCCGAAGAGAGATCATGACCAAAACCTTGTATGCCGAGTTCACCGTCAAAGCCGGCAGTGAGGCCCGCGTTGCCGAAATGATGGCCGAATTGACCCAGCACGTCCGGAAGGAACCAGGCAACGAACTGTTTCTCCCCTACACCCGCGAAGAGAATCCCCGGGAATACTTCGTCTTCGAGGTCTACCGGGATGAAGCCGCGTTCCAGGAGCACATCAACGCCGATTACGGAGCCAGGTTCAACAAGGAATTGGCCCGTCACATTGAGGGTGACGGCTCGGAGCTGACCTGGCTCAACCCGGTCGTATAGCCCAGCAAAAACGGCCGTCATAGGGTAGGTGCCACCCAGGGTTTTCCCTCTGGGCCCCCAGTCGTACGTCTCAGCCCCCGTCCTGCGGACGGGGGCCAATCGTCGTTCCCAAGCATTCATGCCGCAACCAGACTCAAGAAAATCGGCCTCAAAATGACCGTTGACTTGTCCGATAGACATCTTTTAGAGTCCAACGCATTGACTGACAACGTTGTCTATTTGCTAGACACGCGCAACGAAGGGCGACACAAGCGACATGAAACAATCCACTATGCGGAGCACGCGCAGCGTCTCTGCACTGACACTGGCCAGCCTTTCGCTCGCCGCAGCACTGGCCGGCGCCATGCCCGCTTCCGCCGCCGAACTCGGGGATGAGCAGCACCGGCCGGCTATCCACTACACGCCGGAAAAGAACTGGATGAACGACCCCAACGGGCTCGTATTCCACAAGGGCGTGTACCACATGTACTACCAGCACAACCCCTCCGGGAACACCTGGGGGAACATGTCCTGGGGCCACGCCACGTCCAAGGACCTCGTCCATTGGGAAGAGCAGCCTTTGGCCATCTCCACCGATGCCCAGGAAGATGTCTTCTCCGGCAGCGTGGTCGTGGACAAAAACAACACATCCGGACTCGGAACCGCGGAAAACCCGCCCCTGATCGCGATTTACACAAGTGCTTATAAAGAAGCGTCCCCGTACCGCGGCCTGCAGGCCCAGTCACTGGCCTACAGCCTGGACGACGGCCAGACATGGACCAAGTACGACGGCAACCCAGTCCTGAACCGGAACTCAGCCAACTTCCGCGACCCGAAGGTCTTTTGGTACGACAACCCGGCCGGCGGAGGCTACTGGGTCATGACCGCGGTGGAATCGCAGGAGCACAAGGTTGTCCTCTACAAGTCCGACAACCTTAAGGATTGGACCGCACTGAGCGATTTCGGGCCCGCCAACGCCACCGGCGGGCAGTGGGAATGCCCCGACCTGTTCCCATTGGCTGTTGACGGTGACCCGAACAACGTCAAATGGGTCATGATAGTCAGCATCAACCCCGGCGGCGTCGCTGGCGGTTCTGCCGTCCAGTACTTCGTGGGCAACTTCGACGGCACCACGTTCACCTCCGAAACCACCGAGCCGGCCAGTGCCCCGCCGGCCGGAACAGTCCTCGCCGGATTCAACGACGGAACCTACAACGGCTGGACGGTGAACAACGAACCGGGCAACTGGAAGAATGGCCCCTTCGGTGACGCCCCTGCGACCGGTTCCCTGCCTGGTCAGAGCCCCGTGACCGGATTCGGCGGCAGCGGACTGATCAACTCTTTCAATGATGGGGACTGGCCCCTCGGTTCCATGCAGTCACCCACATTCACCGTGACAGACGACTATCTGAACTTCCTCGTGGGCGGAGGCAAGCACCCCCATGTCTCCGACAAACTGGACAATAACCCGCCCGAGGGAGAGCTCAAGTTTGAAGGCTTTGAGGTTCCCGAGGGAACGACGCTGGCCGATGCCGCCTGGACCGGCACAGGAGACCTGACCCCCAATTTCCAGCCAGCCACCAGCGGAGGGGACTATTACCTTGGCGCCAAACGGATCAATACGTTCGAAACCGGGACCGTGCCCGGTGATGACCGCCAAGGTACCCTGACGTCCCCAGAGTTCCCCATCACGAAGAATTTCATGAGCATGCTGGTGGGAGGCGGCAACCGCTCCACCGACTCCGGGCAGACCCTGGCCGTCCAGCTGCTCATCAATGGCAACGTGGTCCGCTCCCTGGCCGGCGACAACGGCGGGTTGCTGAACTGGAAAGGCTGGGACGTCTCCGAATTTGCCGGGCAAAACGCCCAGCTGCGGGTCGTTGACGAAGCTACCGGCGGGTGGGGACACCTGACGCTTGACCACGTCATGCTCACCGACTCCGCAGCTGTTCCCAGGTCCGATGAGGAAACGGTGAACCTGGTAGTCAACGGACAAGTGGTCCGTACGGCCACCGGCAACGACAGTGAATCCCTGGACTGGACATCATGGGACGTCAAGGAATTCATTGGCCAGCAGGCACAAATCAAGGTTGTCGACAACAACAGGTTCGGCTGGGGGCACATACTCGCGGACGAATTCACAGCAAGCCCCACACCCGCGGCGTCCCGCCTGGAGTCCTATGACTGGCTGGATTACGGACGGGACTACTACGCCACCGTATCCTTCGCCAACATGCCCGACGACAAGCGGATCATGCTGGGTTGGATGAGTAACTGGGACTACGCCAACAACACCCCAACCAACCCCTGGCGCAGCGCCATGGCCCTTCCCCGCGAAGTGAAACTCACCCAAACCCCTGACGGCCCCCGCCTCAGCCAAAGCGCCGTAAAGCAAGTGGAAAAGCTGGGAGGGAAAGTCACCTATAACGACAAGAAGGGCGGCCCGATTTCCGCAGGCAGGCACCCGCTGCCTGCACAGTCGGCAGGCCAGGTGCAGCAGGTGGACATCACGTTCGCCCCCGGTACCGCAACAAAATCCGGCATGACCGTGCTCGGCGATGGACAGTCGGCTACGATCATCGGCTATGACGCCACGACCGGGAAGATGTTCGTTGACCGCACAAACTCCGGCAACACCACATTCCACCCGGCCTTCGCATCCATCGAGGACGCCCCCGTCACGCTGGACAAGAACGGCAACGTCACCATGCGTATCTACCTTGACCACTCCTCCGTAGAGGTGTTCGCCCAGAACGGACTGAGGACCATCACCGACCAGGTATTCCCCAACCCGGGAGCCGACAAGATGGCCCTCTTCGCCGAAGGCGGTACTGCCCAGCTCAAATCACTCACCGTGACCCCGCTGGAAAAGGCAATGTTCCTCCCCCAAAAGAAATAACACACCCCACGGTGTGACCGGCTCACCTGCGAGCTGGAGCTGAAGGGACTGGGTTCGGTAATACACCGGGCCCAGTCCCTTCAGCTTTTCCCGCGCACACCTGTTGCTAGATCACTGCTCTCTCTTCGTGCACTTATTTTGCATGGTTATCTATAAAATCTTGCGCTTTTGTTGCAGCTACCGTGACCCTAGTCTCGTCTTTACAAGGGAGGTGTCCCGTGTCCGTGAAGGGTGCTTCGGTGGCTGAAACCTGGGGAGGTATCCTCATCGAAGCATCCTTCACGGGCTACGGGGCAACGCCTGCAACTTTGCCGGACCAGTGCCAGGCCATCCGCACGGAAGGCCTGGCACCACATGCCCCTACCAAAAGGAGTGTCCATGTCAGGAAACAGAGCCGTCGCCTACAAAGAACCCGGTGTCGTCGAAATCATCAACACCGACTATCCGACGTTGGAACTCAAGGATGGGCCTGGCGTTAATCCGGCTAATGTGGGCCGAAAAGTACCCCACGGTGCGATCCTGCGTACAGTGACCACCAACATCTGCGGCTCGGACCAGCACATGGTACGGGGCCGGACCACGGCTCCCAAGGACCTGGTCCTCGGCCACGAAATCACCGGCGAAGTGGTGGAAGTCGGACCGGACGTGGAGTTCATCAAGGTGGGAGATATTGTCTCTGTACCTTTCAATATCTCCTGCGGCCGTTGCCGGAACTGCAAGGAGCGCAAGACCGGCATCTGCCTGAACGTCAACCCTGACCGCCCGGGCAGCGCCTACGGCTATGTGGATATGGGCGGCTGGGTGGGTGGCCAGGCGGAATACGTGCTGGTCCCCTACGCTGACTGGAACCTGCTCAAGTTCCCGGACCGCGACCAGGCCCTGGAAAAGATCATGGACCTGACCATGCTTTCCGATATCTTCCCCACCGGCTTCCACGGTGCCGTCACTGCCGGAGTGGGCGTTGGATCCACCGTGTACATTGCCGGTGCCGGCCCGGTGGGCCTCGCAGCCGCCGTGGGCGCGCAGCTGCTCGGTGCCGCCGTCGTGATTGTCGGTGACATGAACGAAGACCGGCTGGCTCAGGCACGCTCCTTCGGCTGCGAAACGGTGAACGTCTCCAACGGTGATCCGAAGGACCATATCGAGCAAATCCTGGGCGTCCCCGAAGTGGATTGCGGCGTGGACGCCGTAGGGTTCGAAGCCCGGGGGCACGGCAAGGACGCCTCCCATGAGGCTCCGGCCACCGTGCTGAACTCCCTTATGGACATCACCGCTGCAGGCGGGGCCCTCGGCATTCCCGGCCTGTATGTCACGGGTGACCCCGGTGGAATCGACGACGCCGCCAAGCACGGCTCGCTGTCGCTGTCCTTGGGCACGGGCTGGGCGAAGTCCCTGTCCTTCACCACCGGCCAGTGCCCTGTCATGTCGTATAACCGGCAGCTTATGATGGCGATCCTGCACGACAAGGTCCAGATCGCCAAGGCCGTAAACGCCAAAGCGATCCCGCTTGAGGACGCACCGAGCGGCTACGCCGAATTCGACGCCGGCTCGGCAACGAAATTCGTGCTGAACCCGAACGGATACGTCAAGGCGGCGAACTCCAACTAAGTAGCAACCCGCCCTGGTGGCACGGGCCTTCCTGGCCCGTGCCACCGGCCCGCATCCACTCCCCCCCGCATCAGCAAAGGTAAGCACATGAATCGCAACGACCAAGAATCAATTCTCCGTCTCAGCAGCAACGGGAAGGAGCAGGGTGACATCCAGCTGGAAGCATCGAGTCCCGTGACCGTTCGGCTGCAGCTGGATCATGGCTGCGGTTGCCAGCATCGCACCCAGAACCGCCCGGGTTCGTATGTCGACAGCGACCTCGGCGTCCGCTGACAGTGGCTGCCCCGGCCATCTGGCATCAGTTCTAAGGCCGGGACTACACAGATAGGCATCTGTGCAGCAACCTTCGCTGCAGAGATGATCATGAGCGTCATGCCAATGATGCCCGGACTACAGCCCAGCCTGCAGGTGCTGCTTGTCCGCCTGGTCCCGGCTCCCGCTCCAGCGCCGAAGGCGCAGCGCGAAGGCGTTAGCGCCGACAATGAGGATTATCCCGGCCCATTCCACCGCGCCCAGTTCCTCATTGAGTGCGATGGCTCCGATGGCCGCAGCGAACACAGGATTGATGCTCATGAGTACGCCAAAGATGTGGGCGGGGACGCTGCGCAGCGCTATCAGGTCCGCAATATAGGGTACGACGGATGCCAGGAGTCCGGCGGCGACGGCGCAAAGCACCGTTGCGGCGTCGGGTCTTTGGGTAATGAAGATGGTGAGCCCGATGGGGAGGAACAGTGCGGCTGACACTCCTGTTGCGGTGGCGGTTCCCTGGACACCGGGTATCCGGTTACCTACCGTTCTGTTCAGCAGAATGTACGCGGCCCAGCTCGATGCCGCGATGAGTGCAAGACCGATTCCGGCGTAGTCTGTGGAAGCCTCGGGCTGTGTGATGGCAACAACCCCCGCACCAGCAATGGCAGCACAGAACATGCTGCCTTTACTTCTGGTTGTGGCCAAGGCAACTGCCAGAGGCCCAAGGAATTCCAGCGTCACGGCCAGTCCCAGACCGATTTGCTCGATGGCGGCGTAGAGCGAAAGGTTCATCGTTCCGAAGACAAGCGCGAGCAGAAGTATCGGCCACCATTGGGAAAGCGTGAAATCCCGGACTCTTGGCCGGACCAGCGGCAGGAGTACCGCGGCAGCAACAAGTTGACGAACTGCAACAACACCGACGGGGCCCACTGCGGGAAAGGCCATCGAGCCACTGGCCGCACCCAATTGGTTTGAGAGGGCACTTGCTACGAGCGTGGCGGTTGCCCGCCCCTGACGCCCTTTCCCTGCTTTATCCATGACTGGATTCTCCGCAACGGCCGCACTCCCCCATAATGCATAAGTGCGCCGACTAATGCAGATCCTGCATGAATAGACTGGTGGCATGGACTTCGAGATACGGCACCTGAGATCTTTCCTCAGGGTTACAGAGGCTGGGACGTTCACCGACGCAGCCATTGAGCTGGGTATTTCCCAGGCCGCTGTTTCCCGGAACGTCGCTGCTCTTGAACGGGCATTAGGAGTCCGGTTGCTGGTGCGGACCACCCGTAGTGTGGAACTCACTCCCGCGGGAAAGCGCGTGATAGGTCGCGCTCGACATGCCCTCTCCGCGCTGGAGGATCTTCAGCGGGAAGCGTCCTCCTCCAAGAGCACCGTAAGGATCGGGTATGCGTGGTCTGCCTTAGGCAGACACACCCCTGAATTGCAGCGCCGCTGGTCCGCCGCCTTCCCCGACAAAGACCTGCTGCTCATCAGGACAAACACCCCGACGGCGGGGCTGGCCGAAGGAACAACCGATCTTGCAATCCTGCGCCGCACCCCGGAACCAGGAACCCTCGGCTTCGTCCTCACTGGATACGAGAAGCGCTACTGCGCAATGGCAATCGCTGACCCCCTGGCAGCCAAACGAACCGTCACGCTAGCCCAAGTCAGCGATGCCACTTTGGCCATTGATCCACGGACCGGAAGCACCCGCCTGGACCTCTGGCCCGAAGAAAAGCAACCCGTTCAGACGGTAATCACCGACGACGTGGACGATTGGCTAACGGTCATCGGCAGCGGCAAAGCCCGCGGCATAACCGCCGAATCCACCGCCCACCAATACCGAAGGGCCGGTCTGGCCTACCGGCTCGTCCGAGATGCACCGCCAGTCCCCGTTTACCTGGCCTGGTCCAGAAACGACCCGCCCGCAATCCAAACCGGAGCGGCCGACCTCATCCGCAGCCTATATGAAGGGCTGGAACTAACGCCCGGGGCCGGGGGGCACAAGCCTTAGCGAATGGGTCGGCACCTGTTTTTGGTTACACGGCGCGGCGACCATGCTTGTCTTCAACGCCTTGGGAGGAGCGCCCAGCCCAGGGGGCGTCCGCTCAGTACACGGGCTACCCCAACTCAAACCTTGAAGTACTTCGCCTCCGGGTGGTGGAACACGAACGCGTCGGTGGACTGCTCGGGGTGCAGCATCAGCTCATCGTTCAGGATCACGCCCATCCGCTCGGGCTTAAGCAGCTCCGTCACCTTGCGGCGGTCCTCCATGTCCGGGCACGCGGGGTAGCCGAGCGAGAACCGGGCGCCGCGGTAATCGAGCTTGAAGTACCCTGCCGTGTCCTTGGGCTCCTCGGCCGCGAAACCCAGCTCCTTGCGGATCCGCGCGTGCCAGAACTCCGCCAGCGCCTCGGTGAGCTGCATGACCAGGCCGTTGAGCTCGTAGTAGTCGCGGTACTGGTTGGCGGCGAACATCTTGGAGGTGAACTCCTCGATCTTCGAGCCGGCGGTCACCAGCTGGACCGGCAGCACGTCGATCTGGCCCGATTCGCGGGACTTCACAAAGTCGGCCAGGCACAGGTGCCGGTCGCGGCGCTGCCGCGGGAAGTCGAAGCGCAAGCGGTCGGTGCCGATCGGACCGCCTGAACCACCGTCGGGGGCGAGCAAACCCGCGGTGCCGAGGACGCCGTCGTGGTCCTCCCCGTGGTGCAGCACCACCACTTGTTCCCCCTCGGAGACCACGGGGAAGTAGCCGTAGGCGACGGACGCGTCAAGCATTCCCTCGGCGAGGATGCGGTCCAGCCAGTAGCGCAGGCGCGGCCGGCCCTCGCGTTCAACGAGCTCCTCATAGGAGGCGCCGTCGTCGCCGCGGCCGGGCTTGAGCCCCCACTGCCCCATGAAGGTGGCGCGCTCGTCGAGCAAGGCGGCGTAGTCGTGGAGTGCCACGCCGCGCACGATGCGGGTGCCCCAGAATGGCGGGGCGGGCAGGGGGTTGTCGGTGACGACGTCGGACCGGCCGGGCATCGCTTCCGGCTCGGTCACCGTGAACTTCGCGCCGCCCTTGTGGATGCGCTTCTTCAAAGGCGGCAGGCCGACGTCGTCCGGGGACGCGCCGCGGGCCACCTTCACCAGCGGTTCCATCAGGGCGAGGCCCTCGAAGGCGTCCTTGGCGTACCGGACCACGCCGTCAAACTGCTCCGCCAGGTCCTGCTCCACATAGGCGCGGGTCAGGGCTGCGCCGCCAAGGATGATGGGCCACTTCTTCGCCAGGCCGCGGGACTGCAGCTCGGCGAGGTTCTCCTTCATCACCACGGTGGATTTCACCAGCAGCCCGGACATGCCGATCACGTCGGCGTTGTGCTCCTCGGCCGCGGCCATGATCTCAGCGATGCCCTGCTTGATGCCGATGTTGATGACGTTGTAGCCGTTGTTGGTGAGGATGATGTCCACCAGGTTCTTGCCGATGTCGTGCACGTCGCCGCGCACGGTGGCGATCACCATGGTGCCCTTGCCCGAGGAATCGGACTTTTCCATGTGCGGCTCGAGCAGCGCGACGGCGTTCTTCATCACCTCGGCGGACTGCAGCACGAACGGCAGCTGCATTTCGCCGGCGCCGAAGCGCTCACCCACCACCTTCATGCCCTCAAGCAGGTGGTCGTTGATGATGCCGAGCGGGGTCAGGCCCTCGCTGCGGGCAAGGTCGAGGTCCTCTTCGAGGCCCTTGCCTTCGCCGTCGATGATGCGCCGTTCCAGGCGCTGGCCGGTGGGCAGGGCCGCGAGTTCGGCGGCGCGCTGGTCCTTGAGCGCTGCGGTGTCGACGCCGGCGAACATGTCGAGCATGACAGCGAGGGGGTCGTAGGTGGTATTGCCCTCGGCGTCGTATTCGCGGCGGTCCCAGACGAGGTCCAGCGCCACCTTGCGCTGCTCTTCCGGCAGGGAGGCCAGCGGCACGATCTTGGCGGCGTCGATGATGCCGCTGGTCAGACCCGCCTGCGCGGCCTCGTGCAGGAACACCGAGTTCAGGACGACGCGCGCCGCGGGGTTTAGGCCGAAGGACACGTTGGAGACGCCGAGCGTGGTGTTGATGCCGGGGTACTTCGCGGTGATCTGGCGGATGGCCTCGATGGTTTCGATACCGTCCCGGCGGGTTTCTTCCTGGCCGGTGGCGATGGGGAAGGTCAGGGCGTCGACGATGATGTCCTCGACGCGCATCCCCCATTCGCCTACCAGGGCGTCGACCAGGCGGGAGGCGATGGCCACCTTGCCCTCGGTGGTGCGTGCCTGGCCCTCTTCGTTAATAGTCAGGGCGATCACGGCTGTACCGTGTTCCTTCACGAGCGGCATGATGCGCGCGAACCGGCTGCTGGGGCCGTCGCCGTCCTCGTAGTTGACCGAGTTGACCACCGGGCGGCCGCCGATGAGTTCAAGCCCGGCCTGCAGGACGGGCGGTTCGGTGGAGTCGATGACGAGCGGGAGGGTGGAGGCCGACGCGAAACGCGAGACGATCTCCTTGATGTCCGCCACGCCGTCGCGCCCCACGTAGTCGATGCAGACGTCCAGCAGGTGCGCGCCGACGCGGACCTGCTCGCGGGCGATGTCCACGCAGTCGTCCCAGCGCTCCTCGAGCATCGCCTGGCGGAACGCCTTCGAACCGTTGGCGTTGGTGCGCTCACCGATGGCGAGGTAGGCGGAATCCTGGTCGAACGGCACGTGGTGGTAGAGGGAGGCGATGCCTGCTTCCCGCTCGGTGGGGGTGCGGGCGGGGCCGTTGTTGGCTTTCGTCTCCGTGGTGACGGGGGCTGCGGTGCGGAAGGGGGCAAGACGTTCGACGACGGCGGCCATGTGCTCCGGCGTCGTACCGCAGCAGCCGCCCACCAGGCCCAGGCCGAACTCGCGGACGAACTGCTCGTGGGCGGTGGCGAGTTCGGTGGGCGAGAGCGGGTAGTGCGCGCCGTTGGGGCCGAGGACCGGCAGGCCGGCGTTGGGCATGCAGGCGATGGCGACGGAGGACTGCTTGGAGAGGTGGCGCAGGTGCTCGCTCATCTCGTCCGGCCCGGTGGCGCAGTTCAGGCCGATGGCGTCGACGCCGAGCGGTTCGAGCGCGGTGAGCGCGGCGCCGATTTCTGAGCCCATGAGCATGGTTCCGGTGGTTTCGACCGTCACCTCGACGAAGATGGGGAGCCGGATGCCGCGGGTGACGATGGCCTGCTTGCAGCCGTTGACCGCGGCTTTGGTCTGCAGGAGGTCCTGGCTGGTTTCGATGAGGAAGGCGTCCGCTCCCCCGTCGATGAGGCCCTCGGCCTGCAGGGCGAAGGTCTGTTTGAGGTAGTCGTAGCTGGTGTGGCCGAGGCTGGGGAGCTTGGTGCCCGGGCCCATGGAGCCGAGGACCCAGCGCACGCGTCCGTCTGTTTTTTCTGCCGCTTCTGCGCGTTCCCGGGCGATCTGGGCACCCTTGCGGGCGAGCTCCTCGATTCGGTCGTCGATGCCGTAATCGGAGAGGTTGGACCAGTTGGCGCCGAAAGTGTTGGTTTCGACCGCGTCGATGCCCGTGGCGAAGTACGCATCGTGGATGTCTGCGAGGACATCCGGGCGGGTGTCGTTGAGGATCTCGTTGCAGCCTTCCAGGCCCTGGAAGTCTGTTTCGAGCGACAGATCCCGGCCCTGCAGCATGGTGCCCATCGCGCCATCGGCAATGACGACCCGGTGGTTCACGGCATCCAGCAACTCCTGCGAACGGTCAGGACGGGGCACGGACTCAATATCAAGTGCAAAACGAGGCATCTAAACAGGTTACGTGTGGGGGCTGAAACGTTGCGCTGTGTGTCCGTGTACTACGGCGTGGGGTGGTGGTTGGGCTTGCTAGTCGCCGTTCGCAGGCGCTTGGGTCAGCGGTTGGTGACGACGACGGGCGCCAGCTTGGGAGCTTCAGTTTGGAACGTTGTAGCCGTTGCACAAGCCAGAGAGGTTGTTATGCCCTCTTTTCGACATGGAGTCATAGCTGCAACCAGATGAGTGTCATTCAGGACAATCGCATGTAGTTTGTTGCTTCATCAGCTTGGATCTTTGCTGCACTTCGTTGTGCAACATCGACGGTCTTGTAGGGGGACAAATGGAGTTCGCAGAGAAGCTTTCAGCGTTGGCAGCAAAGGTGCGCCAACAGCGCGGTGTTATCCAGACAGAAGAGGCGACGAAAAACGCGTTCGTGATGCCGTTCATTTCGACGATTCTTGGCTACGACGTATTCAATCCCATGGAAGTCGTTCCGGAATTCATCGCAGACGTGGGGCTCAAAAAGGGCGAGAAAATCGACTATGCGATCGTCAAGGACGGCGAAGTCCAGATCCTGATCGAGTGTAAGAAGTCCAGCGAACCGGTCAAAATCGAGCACGCGTCGCAGCTTTTCCGGTACTTCGCCGTAACCAATGCTCGGATTGCGATCCTTACCAACGGGGAGGTCTACCAATTCTTTACGGACCTTGACGCGCCTAACCGCATGGATGCGAAGCCGTTCCTCGTGCTCGATTTGAATGACATCGACCAAATGCTAATCCCCGAACTTCAGAAGCTGTCCAAGGATGTTTTCGATCTCGACTCGATCATCAGTGCGGCTGGCGAGCTGAAGTACATCGGCGAGCTGAAGCGGACTCTAGCCGCGCAGTTCAAGGAGCCTGAAGACGAATGGGTCAAGTTCCTCACTGGACGCGTGTATTCCGGCCCGTACACCCAGAAGGTGCGGGAACAATTCACTGCCCTGGTTACCAAAGCATCAAAGCAGTTCTTGAATGATCAGGTGAACGAGCGCTTGAAAAAGGCCCTCGGCAACCCGGGCTTCCCCCAGAACGAGGAAGCCGCAGTGGCGGCTAGCGTCACCAGCGCTCCAGTAGCCGAAGCGGACCTGGCCGAAGCTGATGGGCTCGAGACGACGCTGGAAGAGATCGAGGGTTACCAAATTGTGCGGGCCATTGTTTGCAGCGAGGTGAAGCCAGCGCGAGTAGTTCAACGGGATGCCAAATCTTACTTCGCAGTGCTGCTGGACGATAACAACCGCAAGCCCATCGCACGCCTGCACTTCAATCGGACTCAGAAGTACATCGGGATCTTCGACGACAACAAGGAAGAGACCCGAGTTCCCATTAGCTCTCTCGAGGAAATCTACGAGCATACTGAAGCTCTGCGCGCGAGCGTCAAGAGTTACCTATGACAGCGCCTTCTTCTCTTTGCGTGATCTTCAGGCATTTAGCTAATTAAGGAACTTTCTTGAAAATATCTGCATATCTCTACCGCAAGGAAGTTACTGATTTTGCTCAATTACTGAAACCCGTTCCCAACGGGATGCTTGGCCCGGTTGCACTAAAGCCCAAGGTGAAGCTGAGCGTTCCCTTCCAAGCGTGGTCGGTGCCCGGGCGAAAGAAGCCTCCTTCATGGGCTGCGGTCGCAGGGGAACTCGTTGACACGTCAGCCTTTGTTAACGTGTCGAACAGCCTGGTATTTCTTTTTGAAGTGGATTCTCGATTCTTTGCTGTGTCCTTTGGACATGGCCACTCAATTCTCAATGCAGAACTATTGGAACCGGAGTTCGGGCTACGTACTTCAGTCAATGCTGTGGATCCAAACAAGCTTGCGGCTATGCAAGTTCGGACGTTGAATGAAAACAGCAGGCAACAACGGAGTCAAACATCGAACCAAGCCAGCATCGCCGATCTTGACCTTGACGTCGAGCGCGAAATGATCCGTTTCGTTCGTGGGAAGGTCGGCGACAGCACGTCTGCAGTCAAAAGCCTGGGCGGTTCTCAAGCTGTCGCTCTTACCACCAAAAGTGACTTGAAGGAGATTCCGAAGGTCCTGTCGTGGTTATTGAAGGCATACGAGTCCGATGCCTATAAAGCGAGCTTTCCGTATCTGGATAACTTTGTTCCACTCAAGAAGAGCGACCCGGCCGTCCCTCCCTTGATCAAGCTTCTCCATGAAGCTATCGCGAAGCCAGCAGGTCAGAGGATCGGCGTAGCATCGCCTGATGACATATTTGGCGAGGAACCCGACTATTACCGGATATCCGGCGACCGAAAACGACGCGACAATTTAGAGGATCTCACTCTTGCAGACATCCTGGACCAAATTGCGAGCTCAACTAAAACCGAACCTCTAGAGGATCTGAAGATAACCCCTTACAATGCTGGCGGTGATCCGATCCGAACCGCGCGAAAGCTTCGCGACTACTTTGTTTACGAAGTAGTTCACGAGAAACAGACGTACGTCTTCTGCCTCGGCCAGTGGTTCCGCATAGATAAAGATTATGTAAAAAAAGTGAATGATCAGGTTCGTAGTTTGCCCGACATCACAAACGACTTGGCCCTGCCTGACTGGGGTAAGGATGAGGACGGCAAGGAACTCACTGAGGGTACCTATAACGAAGATACTGCAAAGAAGCACCAGTGGTTATTGCTGGACAAAAAGAACTTCCCGATTGGCGGTCCTCACCAAAAGGTTGAGATTGCTGACCTGATCACCCATAAGGGTGATTTTCTCTGTGTCAAACGGATGGAATCCTCTGCCACCCTGTCACATCTCTTTAGCCAAGCTGCAGTTTCTGCTGAACTGTACACTGAGGACGCTGCTGGCTATGCAACCCATGTAAACCAGAAATATGTCGCTCATTTCGGATCCGCATCGCTGCCAGCACGGCCTCGCATGGTTTTGGCGATTGCCACAGACAAATCAGGCAACCTTGCCGATGTGCTTTTTTTCTTCAGCAAGGTGAATCTTGTCCAGCGTCGACGCATCGTTGAGCGTGCTGGTTTTACCCTCGCCCTGTCCAAGATCGAAAAGAAATGACGTGCTTTTGGTTCATCCCATCGAACCGGAGCATCGTTCACTGCTCGTCACTTATACAAGTGCACCCTCCCTATTATCTGCTCACCAGCTGGAAGCACCCGCTGGCCCTTCGTCCACAAGAAGCGACCTCTTACCGCCGCTAAGAGGGCAAGAAACGGTAGTCCTATTACGCGCTGACCCGCTTTCGAGTCTACCGATGACAGGAGGTCATCTAAGTCTCAATTAGAGAGGACCTGCCCGTGGTGGCCATTTATACTCATGTGTTAAGAGCGACTCTCTTCCGGATCGCCCCAGCAAACTTCTCGACCGTCTCGGGACCTCTTCAGCTACTGAACTAACGTCAGCCTTGGACGTTCGGTGCTGCTGGAACGGCCACCACCGTCCAGAAGGGTGGGCGTAAGACCGAAGAGATAAGACTGCACTTCGTCAACTGCGAGACCAAGATCCTGAGCTATCTCATAAATTCCGGATCCACTGCCACGAAGTTGTTGTAGAACCTTAGTTAGCAATTGGGACGATTCGTGAACAGCGAGGCCACCTGGCTCGCCTCGTCTATAGCCCATCCTGGATAGATCCACGCAGGCGGCGCGATAGCACCATTCCGTCATAAGGCCAAGTTCATTAGCCCGATGAGCCAACGCCATCGCTGCAACTCCCCAGCGCTTTTTTGCTGCCAGGATTCTGTCCGCGGTGGCGTTTCGAAGGTTCTGTGCAAATACACCCGATGATGGCATTAAGAACGCTGCGGCGAATCTGTTGGCTTCTAGTTCCGCCGACGCGCCTTGTGGCTCTTTCTCTTCGCCGTGCAGAATAAGGTGTCCGAGTTCGTGCGCAGCATCAAACCGACTTCTTTCTGGGGATTTTCCACAACCCAAGAAAACGAATGGCGTACCGTGCCAGTTGAGGCAGAACGCATCTAGGTCCTGATTATTGTGAGCCAAGGTGTAGACCCGAACGCCGTGCGATTCGAGCAGATGCACAAGGTTTCCCACCGGGCCTATACCGAGGCCCCAACGAACGCGAAGCTCTTCCGCCGCCCCTTCCGGGCTTCGGCTGCTAAGCGTGGGCAGATCAGATTTTGGCAGTCGAAAGCGGCTTTCGATCCAATCATTGATCAGGATGGCAATGCGTCCCGAAGCTAGGCCACGGTCGCGGGTTCTGGCGGTCATCTTACTGAGCGCTCGAAAGCTGACCGCTTGAATCGGAATCTCCTCCATCTCCTCGGAGAGCAGAAAGGCGGGCGCCAAGCCGAGTTTCTGTGCCAGCAGGCCGACGATTTGGTCTGTGGGCTCCTGGTGGCCATTTTCGTAGGTAGACAGACTCTTGGTACTTATACCGGTTTCTTCGGCCAGTTTTGTGAGCGTCCAGCCATGACGCTTCCGGGCAGCAGTCAGTCTTGACGGGTTGAACATCAGTGCAGTGCTTTCTAAGAGTGTCAGAGCATGGCGACGTCTACTGTGTAGTCGCCGGCCCCGTCGTCCGGGCTCTCGCCGATAGGCAGGGAAACGGATGAAGCTCGATCTATTGGATCGATAATTATCCGCTCTGCCCAGTGGGTTATACGTCCGCCTTCAATCCGATCAGGGAGCGACAACTCGACGAAGATCTTGTCTTCGGTCACGTTGTAGAGCAAATACCACACCACCTGCCCATCGTCATCGATAGGTGCTTCGAGTTGGAAGGCCTGTCCAAGGTCGAATGAGGTTTGAAAAAAGTTCTGTGTTACGGCCTTTTCCGTGGTCTCGCCCTTGCGATACTTTGTCGATGGCGAGCGGTTTGGCGTCCAGAGACCGGTATCACTATCACCGGAGCTGGCGACGATTGCCCATTCCCGACCTGGATGAACGGTCCGACAATACCCTTGAGTATTGTCAGGAAACCAGCCACTCGGCATTAGCTCCTCACGGATGTACCGGTTTGTTTTGTTGTACCGCGTGACGCCTTCCGCGTTTGGTGGCTCCAGGTCGCTGATCAGCCGCGCTTCAGCATCCGCTCGTAGCACAGTCCTTTGCAGGCTCTGGGCCTCCAAGCCCAAAGAGGCAAGACGATTGCTCGCCTCCTGATGAATCGCAACTGCTGTCACTGGGTCTCCTGACGGTCGTCGTCTAGCGGAAATGCTACTTCACGAAATACTACCTCATGTGAGGTGGAAAAACGGGAAGCGCCCGTGGCATAGCTGATATTGCGATTTAATCGAGACCCAGTTGGTTTGGGCGGTTGCAGGGCAAGTGCTCACTTTGGGCTCTAACAGCTGTGGCGCGAACTTTCTAGACTTCCGCAACAGGAGCCGCGAACTGCGCCTCATACAACCGCGCATAAGCTCCACCCGCTGCCAGCAGCGAAGCATGCGTCCCCTGCTCCACGATCTGGCCGGCCTCCATCACCAGGATGAGGTCGGCGTCGCGGATCGTGGACAGGCGGTGCGCGATCACAAAGGAGGTCCGGTCGGACCGCAGCGCTCTCATCGCCTTCTGCACCAGCACCTCGGTCCGGGTGTCCACCGAAGACGTCGCCTCGTCCAGAATCAAGACAGACGGCCGCGCCAGGAACGCCCGGGCAATCGTCAGCAGCTGCTTCTCCCCCGCGGACACGTTCGAGCCCTCATCCTCCAGAAGCGTGTCGTACCCGTCCGGCAGCGACCGCACGAACCGGTCCACATACGTCGCCCGCGCGGCCTCCAGAATTTCAGCGTCAGTAGCCCCGGGCCGCCCATACGCAATGTTGTCCCGTATCGACCCGGCAAACAGCCACGTATCCTGCAGGACCATCCCCATCCGCGAGCGCAGCTCGCGCCGCGGCACCGAGGTGACGTCCACGCCGTCGAGCGTTATCCGCCCCGCATCAATCTCGTAGAACCGCATCATTAGGTTCACCAGCGTCGTCTTGCCCGCCCCGGTAGGCCCCACAATCGCCACCGTCTGCCCCGGCTCCGCCACCAAAGACAAAGAAGAGATCAAAGGCTGCTCCGGCGAATACGAAAACGAGACGTCCGAGAACACCAGCCGTCCCCGCCCAAAAACCGGCCCGGCAGAAGGAGCAGGCTCAACAGACTCCTCCTCCTCATCCAGCAAAGAGAACACCCGCTCAGCGGACGCCACGCCGGACTGCAGCACGTTCGCCATGGACCCCAGCTGCGCCAGCGGCATGGTGAACTGCCGCGAGTACTGGATGAACGCCTGCACGTCGCCCAGCTGCATCGCCCCGGACGCCACCTGCAGCCCGCCCACCACGGCGATCCCCACATACACCAGGTTCCCGATGAACGTTATGGCCGGCATGATCAGCCCCGAAATGAACTGGGCGCCAAAACTGGCCGAGTATAGCTCCGCGTTCTTCTGCCGGAACCGCTCCCCCACCTCCTGCTGCCGGCCGAACACCTTCACCAGCGCATGCCCGGTGTACGTCTCCTCGATCTGCCCGTTCAGCTCCCCCGTGTGCTTCCACTGCGCCACAAACAGCTTCTGCGAGCGCTTGGCGATCAGCGCCGTCAGCCCCAGCGTCAGCGGAATGGTCACCAGCGCGATCAGCGCCAGCGTGGGCGAAAGGATCACCATCATCACCAGCACGCCCACCACGGTCAGCACCGACGTGACCGCCTGGCTGATGGTCTGCTGCAGGCTCTGCGAAATGTTGTCCACATCGTTCGTCACCCGGCTGAGCAGCTCGCCGCGCTGGATCGAATCGAAATACCGCAGCGGCAGCCGGTTGATCTTCGCCTCGATCCGCTCCCGCAGCCCGAACACCGTCCGCTGCACCACCCCGTTCAGCACGTACGCCTGCACCCACATAAACGCCGACGACAGCACATACAGCACCAGCGCCCACGTCAGCACACTGCCCAGCGCCGCGAAGTCGATCCCCTGCCCCGGCACCAGGTCCATGGCACTGAGCATGTCCGCGCGCTGCCCCTCCCCGGACGCCCGCAGCTGCGCAATCACCTGCTCCTTGCTCACCCCGGCCTGCAGCTCCCGCGACACCACGCCGGCGAAGATCAGGTTGGTGCCCTCCCCCAGCAGCCGCGGCCCGATCACGGACAGCGCCACCCCGGCCACCGCCGTCGCGAACACCAGCAGCAGCCACGCCCGTTCCGGCCGCAGCGTCCCCATCAGCCGCTTGGCCGACGGCCAGAAGTTCATCGCCTTCTCCGCCGGGACGTTCATCCCCGCGAACGGCCCGCCGCGCCCCGGACCGCCCGCCGGACGGGGGATGCGGACGACGTCGGCGCTTGCCGTTTTGGCTCCGGGTGCGGTTCCGGCGGTGGTTCCGGGAGCGCCGCTTCCGGAAGAAGCGGACGACGGCGGGCGGTGAGGCGCGCTCATACCGTCTCCTCCGCCGCCAGCTGGGAGGAGACAATCTCGCGGTACGTCTCGGACGTCTCCAGCAGCTCACCGTGCGTTCCGCGCCCCACGATCCTGCCGTCGTCGAGCACTAAAATCTGGTCCGCGTCCATGATGCTGGAGACCCGCTGGGCGATGATCACCAGCGTGGCGCCGGCGGTGCTGCGCTTGAGGGCCTGCCGGAGCCGGGCGTCGGTGCCGGTGTCCAGGGAGGAGAACGAGTCGTCGAAGATGTACAGCTCGGGCCGTTTCACCAGGGCCCGGGCGATGGCCAGCCGCTGCCGCTGCCCGCCGGAGATGTTGGTGCCGCCCTGGCTAATGGGTGCGTCCAGGCCCTCCTCCATCCGCTCCACGAAGTCGCGGGCCTGGGCGATCTCCAGGGCGCTCCAGAGCTCGTCCTCGGTGGCGTCCGGCTTGCCGTACTGCAGGTTGCTGCGGACGGTGCCGCTGAACAGGTAGGGCCGCTGCGGGACCAGGCCGATGTGCCCCCAGAGCAGGTCCGGGTGCAGCTCGCGGACGTCCGCGCCGTTCATCCGGACCGAGCCTTCCGTGGCGTCGAAGAGCCGGGGCATGAGGTTCACCAGGGTGGTTTTGCCGGCGCCGGTGCTGCCGATGATCGCCGTCGTTTGTCCTGCCCTGGCGGTGAAGCTGATCCCGGTGAGGACGGGCTGGTCGGCACCCGGGTAGGCGAATCCGACGTCGCGCATTTCCAGCTCACCGCGGCGGCCGTCCTGTCCCGCCGTCGTACTGATGGGGTGAAGCGGCGGCCGGACGCTCGACTCCGTGCGCAGCACCTCCCCGATCCGGTCACCGGACACCGCGGCGCGCGGGATCATCACGGCCATGAACGTGGCCATCATGACGGACATCAGGATCTGCAGCAGGTAGCTCAGGAACGCGATGAGCGTGCCCACCTGCATGGAACCGTCCTGGATACGGAACGAGCCGAACCAGATCACGGCCACGGACGAAACGTTCAGGACCAGCATCACCACGGGGAACGCGAGCGCCATCAGCCGGCCGGCGCGCAGGGCGGTGTCCGTGACGTCCTCGTTGGCGCGGGCGAAGCGTTCGGTCTCGATGTCCTCGCGGACGAAGGCGCGCACCACGCGGATGCCGGTGAGCTGCTCGCGGAGGACCCGGTTCACGGTGTCGATCCGCTTCTGCATCTTCCGGAACAGCGGCACCATCCGGACGGTGATCAGGCCGACGGCGATCAGCAGCACCGGGACCGCGACGGCGATCAGCCAGGACAGCTGCGCGTCCTGCCGCACCGCCATGATCACGCCGCCGATGCTGAGCATGGGCGCGGTAACCAGCATGGTGGCGGACATCAGCACCAGCTGCTGGACCTGCTGGACGTCGTTGGTGGATCTTGTGATCAGGCTGGGTGCGCCGAATTTGGTGACCTCCTGCTCGGAGAAGTCACCCACCCTTGTGAAGATGGCGTCCCGGAGGTCCCGGCCCACGCCCATGGCCCCCTTCGCCGCGAAGTACACCGCGATCACCGCGCACACGATCTGCAGCAGGGTGATCCCGAGCATCACCCCGCCCAGGCTGAGGATGTACCCGACGTTTCCCTTGGCCACGCCTTCGTCGATGATGTCCGCGTTCAGGGTGGGCAGGTACAGGGACGCGATGGACTGCGCCAGCTGGAAAACCACGACGGCGGCCAGCAGCTTGCGGTGCGGGCGCAGGTATTCAACAAGCAGCTTCCAGAGCATGGGCGGCTCCTGGTCCAAGGCATTGGTCCGAAGGCTCACGGGACGTGATGCGAAGGTCAGTTTACGTCCGCGGGCTGGGAGTTTGGCTCTGGGCGTCAGAGCAGGCTGCTGGTGGTTCCTCAGTCATGCCCGGCGGAAAGCGAGTGTTCTCCGCCTGGCATGAATCAGGTTCCACGACGACGGCGCCGAGCTGGCGCTGGGGTAGCGGCCAACTCGGCGCCGGGAAGTCGTCCTCGACGATCCGGATCTGTAATTGTGGGTACTGAATGGGCCCTTCGGGCGGGCCAGTGCCGTCCTGGTCACTCCGCCGTCGGGGCCCCTACATCAGCTGATGGCGGTCATAACGTTCCAGCCCCCACCGACATTGATCCGCGAACCGAACAGACCGTTACCCAAGCCCGGGTAGGTCCACAACGTCCCGCTGGAATCACGGGCTGAGAGATCAGCCTTGCCGTCACCGGTCAGATCTCCGGCGGCACTGATGGCGGTCATAACATTCCAACCCCCACCGACATTGATCCGCGAACCGAACAGGCCGTTACCCAAGCCCGGGTAGGTCCACAACGTCCCGCTGGAGTCACGGGCTGAGAGATCAGCCTTGCCGTCACCGGTCAGATCTCCGGCGGCACTGATGGCGGTCATGACGTTCCAACCCCCACCCACATTGATCCGTGAACCAAACAGACCGTTACCCAAGCCCGGGTAGGTCCACAACGTCCCGCTGGAATCACGGGCCGAGAGATCAGCCTTGCCGTCACCGGTGAGGTCTCCGGCGGCACTGATGGCGGTCATAACATTCCAGCCCCCACCGACATTGATCCGCGAACCGAACAGACCGTTACCCAAGCCCGGGTAGGTCCACAACGTCCCGCTGGAGTCACGGGCAATAAGGTCAGCCTTGCCGTCACCGTTATATTCCCTGACACCACCCCCGGAAGCCGTGGTGAAGTTCCACGTCCTGTCCGACGCCAACGCGTTACCGGCAGCATCCTTCACCCCATCAGGGCCGCTCCTGATTGTCGCCGTATACGTCGTACCCGCCGCCAGGTCTGCGCTGGGGTTCACCGTCGCAACGTTGCCCGTGTACGTCACAGCTGCCGGCACCGGCGTCGTTCCCACCGTCAACGTGAACGTCCCCGAGGTAACCGTTGAGGCATCCATGGCCTCCGAGAACGTCCCCGTCACATTCGCGTTCACCGCAATATCTTTGGCATCAGCAGCCGGCGACGTAGCCGTCACGGTAGGCGGCGTGACATCTGATGGCGCCGTTCCAAGCGACCGGTCCGAATACCAGTAGCGGTTGGTTTCTTTGTTGCTGGCCAGGACGACGACGCCCGTGGTGGCGTTGACGCTTTGTTTGGTGGTGGTGACGTTGTTCATGCCGGCGGATGCCCCATCCTGAATAACCGGGGTGCCACGGCCGGTCTCGAAGACAGGATCATCCATGGAAGCGGTTTTCTCATAGATGCTTCCGGGCACACCCGAATACGCGCAGCCTGATGCCGAGGTGGACGGAGCCGTATAGAACGCCCTCACCTTGTTGGTGGCGGTATCCAGCAATATCTGTGGCCTGGAAACGCAGTCAGCAACAGTTGCTATGGTCGATTTCGTGAATGCACCCGTTCCGGGTTTGAAAACCAGCAACTGCAACTGCGGCAGGGTCTTGTCCAGCGTGGTGTTATCGAGGCTGGTCTTTGTTGCCGCGAAGACCCTTCCTGCCGAATCAGCCAGGAGTGCTTTGATGTTCAAATGATCGTCGGCCTGGCCTCTGCCCTGGATGGCGGCCTGCACCTTCCACGACGAAGCAGCCGTCCGGGAGGTTCCGTCGGTGCGAGTGGCCCAGTAAACCGCTCCCGCCGATTGATCACTCCACATCACACCGATCTTCTTGCCGGCAAAAGCGATGATGGCAGAAATATCGTCTGGAGTGGGGTTTGGATCCGCTACTGGCAGGACGAAGGGACTGCCCCAAGTGGTCTCGTTCGGCTCCAGGGAGTTCACGTACACGCTGCTGGTGTAATTTGAAGTCGAATTCCAGGACACCTGCGTCCACGTCGCCCAAATGGCTCCTGTGGAGTCCTTGTCGATCGTCAGGGACTCGCTGCTGCTGTTGTTGATGTTTGTTGGAAAACCTGCGTCAAGCGTGTACTTCCCCGCAGCATAGCTATACCTGTACAACTTAGCGGGCTCGTTAGGCAGCGAAGTCTGCATGCCGCCTTCTGCTGACACTGTCACCACGTGGGAGGCGATGTACAGCTTATTTCCGTCCCATAGGGTGTCCGCCGAGGTGGTGCCGCGACTGTCGTTCGTCAACCCGGTGCTCACCCAGGTTTTAGTGGCCCTGTCCAGTCTGTGGATCTGCCATCCTGTTCCTGTGGTCCACATGTCCGCCCACCATGAGCCGTCGTTCCACCACAGCTTGCTCTGGGGCTTATCGGCGGTCGGGGGGTTAGCCACCCCTGAGTAGCTGATGCTCTCGTAACCGTAATTGTCAGCGGCGTGGGCAGGGCTGACAGCAGCAATCAAGCTGATGAAGACGGCCACCGTCAGGGCCAAGGATTGGGCGACTATGACCGGGGTTTTAGCTTTAGGCATCTTTAGTCCTTTAACCGTTGAGGAAAACAAATCTCAGTCGGCGCCAACTCGTGCGCTGAACATCCGGAAATCGAACTCTGAGACCTGAGGACAACCTATTCCCGCCGACAAACGCCGACAATGCCGTGCCCGGCATAGTGTGGAAACCCGCATATATTCGCGGCATGGCCTTTGGATTATGCGCTTCCTGCGGGAAAAGTTACTTCCAGGGGCTGGGAGTTCGGGCGGCTAAGAAGACGGTGTTCAAGTCACCGCGGCTGCTAGCGGCGCAAGCTCGGCGGTATACGGCGGGTTCGCCCCAGTCCGCGAACAGGTGATCGCGGCGGCCCGGTTCGCATAGGCAGCCAGGGCAGAAAGCTGTTCCGGCCCCAGCGTCTGCAGGCGGTGCCTTCCTGCTGCCCCGAGCGCGTCAAGCTGGCCAAGGCCGGCGATGAGTGCGGCCATGAAGGAGTCGCCGGCACCCACGGTGTCAGCCACCGTCACGGACTCCGCCGGCAGCTCCACGCGCGCCTGCCGCGTGAGGAGAACCGGACCGGCCGCTCCTCGGGTCAGGGCTGCCAGGGATGGCCCGAGTTCCAGCCAGGCGTCGAGGCTTTCCTCAGGGGTACGGTGTGGGTAGAGCCAGGCCAGGTCCTCATCACTGGCCTTCACGATGTCGCTGGCCGCCACGAAACGCTCCGCCTGTTCACGGACGGGGTTGATATCAGGGCAGATAGCCGGGCGGAAGTTGGGGTCATAGCTGATGGTTGCCCGCTCCCCCGCCGCCTCAAGGAGACCCAGGACAGCCTGGTCCCCCGGTCCGAGCACAGCCGCAATTGATCCCGTGTGCACGTGGACGGACGTCTCGACGGCGGCCAATGCCGGGAGCGTTGCTCCGCTGAGGTCCCAGCCGATGTCGAAAACATAGGTGGCAGCGCCGTCGGTCCCCAGCGTTGCCGTGGCCGTCGATGTAACTCCGCAGGCGTTCCTGATGACGGTGACCCCGTTGGATCGGACGTGTTCCCCGATCATGAGGCCGTACGGATCGTCGGCATAGTGCGTCACCAGGTTGCTCGCAAGGCCCAGCCGCGTTGTCCCTACCGCGACGTTAAGGGGGCTCCCGCCCGGGTGTACCCGGGCGGGAGCGGCATGGCCGGCGTCCCTGATGATGTCAACGAGGGATTCACCAATGACTGTGATCATGGTCAGCGGCCCGGGTAAACCACGGATTTAAGCTGGCCCGGCTGCTTGCCCGCCTTGAGGGCATCCTCGGACTCCGCGAGGGTGAACTTCCCGGTGACCAGGATGTCCAGGTCCACCTTCGCGTCGGCGATGAGCTGGATGGCGAGCGGCCAGGTGTTGGTGTAGCGGAACACTCCGGACAGCCAGATCTCGCGGTTTTGGAGGAAGGAAACCGGCAGCTCAACATCGTCCGCGCCAAGCCCGACCAGGATCACCCTGCCGGCCGGGGCAACGGCCTTGATCCCGGAACGGACCGCCTGCGGTGCGCCGGACGCGTCTATGAACGCGTCGACGTCGAGCCCTTCCACACTGTCGGTCCTGGCGTTCAGCGCGTGCGTGGCGCCGTGCTGGAGGGCGAAGGCGAGGCGGTCCTCGGCGATGTCCGAGATGTAGATTTCGGTGGCACCGAAGGCGCGGGCAGCCTGGGCGGCGATGATGCCAATGGGGCCGGCGCCGGCGATCAGGACCCGGCTGCCGGGCTTGATGTCAGCACGTTCGCACGCCCAGAGGCCAACGGACAGCGGTTCGATCAGGGCTGCCGCTTCGTCACTGACGCTGTCCGGGATGTCGTAGGCGAAGTCGCTTTGGATAGTCACGTATTCGGCGAAGGCGCCGTCGATCGGCGGGGTGGCATAGAACTCGATGTCCGGGCAGAGGTTGTAGCGGCCGGCTTTGCATTGCTTGCACGTGCGGCAGGGGCGCTGGGGTTCGACGGCGACGCGCCGGCCGATGCGGGCAGGGTCCACGGCGCTTCCGACGGCGGCGATCCGGCCGGAGAGTTCGTGGCCGAGGATGAGCGGGTGGTCCACCACGTACGGGCCGATCCGGCCGTGCTCGTAGTAGTGCACATCGCTGCCGCAGACGCCGACGGCGGCCACCTGCACCAGGACCTGGTCGGCATCCAGCCGCGGGAGGGGCAGGGTTTCCATGGCCATGTCGCCCTGGCTCCTGAGGATGTTGGCGCGCATCGTGGCGGGCAGCGTGTAGCCCGTGGCGGGTGACTGGGTGGTTGTTGTTGTCATCGAAGTTGTTCCTTTGGAGATATGGGGCCGGTTTACTTGACTGCGCTTATTTCACGGCGCCGAGGGAGAGGCCCTGGACGAGTTTGTCCTGGGCGGCGAAGCCTGCGAACAGCACCGGCAGGGAGATCACGACGGCGGCGGCGCAGACCTGGGCGAGGAAGAGTCCCTGGCCGGAGACGAAGCCCGTGAGGAACACCGGCGCCGTGCCGGCGACCACCCCGGTGAGGACGCGGGCCAGGAGCAGTTCGTTCCAGCTGAAGATGAAGCAGATCAGGGCGGTGGCGGCGATGCCGGGCATGGCTACCGGGGCGATGATTTTGCGGAGGATGAGCAGCAGATTGGCGCCGTCGATCTGGGCTGCTTCGAGCATTTCCTCCGGAACCTCGGCGAGGAAGGAGCGCATCATCCAGACGGCGATGGGCAGGTTCATGGACGTGTACATCAGGATCAGGAACCAGATGTTGTCCAGGGCGCCCACAGTCCGGGCGAAGAGGTAGAGCGGCAGGATGGCCGCGACCACCGGCATCATTTTGGTGGAGAGGAAGAAGAACATGACGTCGGTCCACTTCTTCACCGGCCGGATGGACAGCGCATACGCGGCCGGGAAGGCCAGGAGCAGCACCAGAATCGTGGACAGGATCGAGGCGGTGGCGGAGTTGATCAGCGACGGCCACGGGCTGACGCCGGATGTTTCGCCGAAGAACTCCCGGTACGCGTCCAGGGTGAGGTTCGCGGCCAGGGACGGCGGGTTGGTTGCGGCGTCCGTCTCGGAGTGGAATGAGGTAAGGATCATCCACAGCACGGGGACTGCGAAGAGCAGCGCGAGCAGCCAAGCCGCGATGCCGGCGGCGGTGTTGTTGCGGGTGGGGTCCATGCGTGCCTTGCCGCGGCGTCGCGGCAGGCGGCCCGGGGTGTTCAGCGCGGTGGGGCCCGGAGGTGTGCTTTGCGGTGCAGCGGGGGTGAGGATGCTCATCGTGCTGCCTCCTTCTTGAAGAGTGAAAAGACGGTGCGGAGTGCGAACGTAGCCACGATGATGGTGCCGATGACTACGACGACGCCGGCAGCGGATGCCAGGCCGTATTCGTTGGCGAAGTAAAACGTCTGGTAAATCGCGTAGGGCAGGTTGGCGGTGCCGAGGCCGCCTGCGGTGAGGGTGAAGACGGCGTCGAAGTTCTGCACGATGTAGATGGCGCCGAGCAGCCCGCCCAGTTCCAGGTACTGGCGCAGGTGCGGCAGCGTCAGGTGGCGGAAGATCCCCAAGGGGGTGGCGCCGTCCATCTGGGCAGCTTCCACGGTGTCCATGGGCCGGGACTGCAGGCCGGCCAACAGGATAAGCATCATGAACGGCGTCCACTGCCACACCAGGGAGAGGATCACAGCCATCATGGGTGCCTGCGAGAGCAGGTCCAGCTGAGGTGCAGCAGCGCTGCTGAACAGGGACCATACCCAGGTGAGGACGCCGTTGATCAGCCCGTAGGTGGGGTTGAGCAGGGCGTGCTTCCAGATCAGGGCTGCTGCCACGGGAACCACCAGGAACGGTGCGATCAGCAGGGTCCGGGCCAGTCCGCGGCCGATGAACTTCTTGTCCAGCAGCAGGGCCAGCCCCAGCCCGATGAGCAGGCTGATCAGCACAACGGAGACGGTAAGGAGGATGGTGGTGAAGATGGCCTGGCGCAGGTCAGGATCCGTGAGGACGGTGGCGTAGTTCTCCAGGCCGGCAAAGGCGGTCTTGTCCGGGCTAAGGCTGTTCCAGTTCATGAACGAGATGACCAGCGTTGCCACGAACGGGAGCTGCGTGACCAGGATGAGGAAGATCAGGGCGGGAAGCAGCGGTGCCCGCCGCGCCCAGGCCAGGGCGCGTTCGCGCGACTTCGCTTCTCGTGAAGGGGTGGCTGCATTGTGTCCCGGGCGGGAGATGCGCGCCGTTGCGGTAGTCATGATGTTCTCCTGCGGTTCGGTTAAGGCTGCTTGTACTTGTCGCCGACCTTTTGGGCGGCTTCCTGGCCCTTGGCCAGCGCGTCGGCCACGTTGCCCTGGCCGGCGATGGCGGAGCTGACGCCCTGGGAGACGTTGGTGCCTAGGGCGGCGAATTCGGGGATGCCCACGAATTGGATGCCGACGGCGGGGCGCTCCTGTGCGCCGGGGTTCTTCGGGTCGGCGTTCTCGATGGCGAAGCGTTCGGCTTCGAAGAACGGGGCGGCCTTCTGGAATTCGGGGTTCTCGTAGGTGGAGATGCGTTTTCCGGACGGGACCTTGGCCCAGCCGAGCTCGGAGGCAACCAGTTCCTCATAGTCCTTGGAGCTGGCCCAGGCAATGAACTTCTCGGCGGCGTCCTGCTTCTTGGACGCCGCCTGCATGGCCCAGGACCAGGTCCACAACCAGCCGGAAGAGGCTGTCTCCTTCACCGGTGCCTGGGCGTAGCCGATCTTCCCCTTGACCGGGGAGTCCTCGGCTTCCAGTGCGCCAGCCGCAGACGTTGCGTCGTACCACATGGCAACTTTGCTCTGGCCCATGTTGTTCAGGCACTCGGTAAAGCCTGCCTGAGCGGCGCCTGCTTCACCATGCTCGCGGACCAGCTTGGTGTAGAACTTAACCGCTTCGGTGAATTCCGGGGAGTTGACCTGGGCGTTCCAGTCCTTGTCGAACCAGGTTCCGCCGAAGGTGTTCACCACGGTGGTCAGCGGTGCGAAGACCTGGCCCCAGCCTGGCTGGCCGCGGAGGCAGATGCCCTTCATCCCCGGTTCCGCGCCGTCGGCCTGGGCTGCAATCTCGGCCACCTCGTCCCAGGTGGGCTTCGCCGGCATGGTCAGGCCTTTGGCTTCCAGGATGTCCTTGCGGTACATCAGGAAGGAGGACTCGCCGTAGAAGGGTTCGCCGTAGAGCTTGCCGTCCTCGCCGGTGAGGGACGCTGTGTAGGCGGGCAGGATGTCGTCCTGGTCAAAGTCAGGATCTTTGGCCACGTCGTCCAGGGGTGCGAGCCAGCCGTTGGCCGAGTAGAAGGGGATTTCGTAGTTGGAGAGCGAGGCGACGTCGTACTGGCCGGCCTGGCTGGAAAACTCCTGGCTGATCTTGGCGCGGACGTCGTTCTCGGGAAGGATCGTGTAGTTGACCCTGATCCCGGTTTCCTTGGTGAAGTTCTCTGCGGTGAGCCGCTGCAGGTCCTCCATCTGGGGGTTGTTGACCATCAGGACGCTGATGCTGTTAGGGTCTCCGGCGGAGTTGCCGCCGCCGGCTCCTGCACAGGCCGAGGCACTCAGCGCGATACATAAAGCGCCGGCGGCCAGGGTCGCAGCACGCATTTTTGGGCGCATTAAGGACTCCTTTGTTCTCTTGGGGGATGCACAGTCGCCACACCTCGACTGCCATGTCGGGGTGCTGGACCGGGGCGGGGGATGTGACCGGAATGTCCCGGTGCCCCTCGCTGGTGTTCTTCAAGATTAGGCGCGAGGTATAGGTCACAACTAGCGTCCTGGTTGCCACTTTCTGATACTTATTTTCCTGACCGGCAGTGCCGGGCAGGCGCTACTCTGGGACCAGAACGCTGCCCCTCTGTCCAAAGTTCATAAATCGGCCCAACCACTGGAGCGCCATGATGACTGCCTCGGATACTGCTGACGGAGCCACCGCCAGGCTTGCCGAACGCCTGCTGGGGATGCGGGCCAACCGGGAGGTCATCCCGCCTGACCCCAACCACTCTGTCCGGTGGCACCAGCACAGCTATCCCAGTCCCGTGGCACGCTGGAACTACCATCCCGAGTACGAGATCCACCTCATCCGCAAGGGCACCGGAAAGTTCATTGTCGGTGACCATATCGGCACCTTCGAGGCCGGCCACGTTGCCCTGGTGGGTTCCGGACTTCCGCACGACTGGGTCAGTGACCTTGAGCCGGGTGAGGTCCTGGAGAACCGGGACGCCGTGATCCAGTTCGACGGGAAATGGGTGGAGCAAACTGCCGCCCTTGTCCCCGAGATGGTCGAGGTGAAGCCGCTGCTGGAGCAGTCCCAGCGGGGCATCGAGTTCCTGGGCTGGTCGGCTGAGGCGGCGGCAGCAGCGATCGAGGCCATGGGCGCCAGCACCGGACTGGTGCGCCTCCAGCACCTATTTACGCTGTTCGGCATCCTGGTCCGCGCCCCTGAAGAGGACCGGCGTTACCTGGCTGAGGAATGGTTCCGGCCGCAGCTGGACGGCCAGGCGGCCGCCGTCGTCGACCTCGTTTTGGAGTATGTTTTCAGCAACCATGCCGGCAGCGTGAAAATGTCCGAGGCGGCGGCCCTGGTAGGCATGCAGGAAGCCTCCTTCTCGAAGTACTTCAAACGCGCTACCGGGCAGAACTTCAGCGACCTGGTCCGTAAGCTGCGACTGGCCCACGCACGGCGCCTGCTGGAACGCAGCAACAAACCAATCTCCGACATCTGCTACGAGGTGGGCTTCTCCAACCTGTCCAACTTCAACAGGCACTTCCTGAACGACGCCGGGGAAACTCCGCGGCAATTCCGGCAGCGGGTCAGCGGCTGACTGTCCCGGAATGATGCCGTGTAGGGCAAGCGCGTTTTGACAGGTATACCCCATGGGGGTATAAAAGTTCTTGAGATACATACCCCATAGGGGTATCAGCTGCCCCTTTTGGGCGAGAGTCAAGGAGAACTGATGTCAAAGGCAGTCGCCGCTCACGAGGCCACAGGGTTAGGGCAATCTGCGGGACGCCGCCTGGGCATCGCTCTTCTCGTTATTGCGACCGCCCAGCTGATGCTGGTGCTGGATGATTCCATTGCCAACATCGCCCTGCCGACCATCCAGAACGAACTTGGCATCCCGGCCGCAACGCTGCCGTGGGTGATCAACGCCTACATCCTCGCCTTCGGCGGGCTGTTGATCTTTGGCGGGCGGATCGGGGACCTGATGGGCCGCCGTCGGATTCTCCAGCTCGGCATCCTGCTGTTCACCATTGCCTCACTGGCGGCAGGCTTGGCGCCGACCGGTCCGGCGCTGATCGCGGGACGCGCCCTTCAAGGCATCGGCGCGGCCCTGGTTGCACCCAACGCGCTGGCACTGATCGCCACAACGTTCCCTGCCGGCGAAGCCCGCAACAAAGCCCTTGCCATCTACGGAGCCATGTCAGGGCTGGGCATCACCGTCGGTCTACTGCTGGGCGGAGTCCTCACCGGCACGCTTGGCTGGAGGTGGGTATTCTTCATCAACGTGCCCATCGGGCTGGCCCTGCTGGCGGGAAGCCGCATCCTTGTTGACGCCCAGCGGCATCGCGGACGGCTGGACCTTGCCGGTGCGCTGACGGGAACCGGAGGCCTCACCGCCGTCGTCTTTGCTATCATCCGCGGCGGTGAACACGGCTGGACCGATGCCCTCACTGTGGCCTCCTTCGCCCTGGCAGCTGTCCTGATACCTGTCTTCATCGGGCTGCAGTCCCGCAGCAAGGACCCCCTCCTGCCGCTGCGTCTGTTCCGGGACCGGAACCGCTCCGGCTCCTATGTAGCGATGCTCCTGGTGTCCTTCGGCCCGATGGGCGCCTTCTACCTGCTCACCCTGTTCATGCAGCACATCCTCGGCTACAACCCGATCCAGACCGGCCTCGCCTGGCTTCCGTTCGGCATCGGAATCGTGCTGGGCGCTGGTGTGGCGTCCAAACTCGTCGTCCGCTTCGCCCCCCGCATCATCTCCACAACCGGGATGCTGATTGCGAGCGCCGCGATGTTCTGGTTTTCCACCGTCAACAGCGGCACGACCTATCTCGCGCTGCTGCCGGGCACCTTCGCTTTGGCCTTTGGCTTCGCCCTTAGTTTCATTCCGCTGACCCTCACCGCGGTAAACAGGGTTGAAGCCCAGGACTCCGGCATCGCGTCAGCGCTGCTGAACTCTGCCCAGCAGATCGGTGTGGCCCTCGGCATTGCGGTGCTCTCCACCATCTCGGTAAGCATCACAGAATCCAGCTTCCCCGGAGCATTAACGGCGCTCTACGTGTCCCGCGGTTCAGGGGACGGCGCAGCAACCGCGGCGGCCAGTGCGGCGTTGACCAGCGGCTATGCCACAGCGCTTTTCATCGCAGCCGTGCTCCTGGCGCTCTCCGCATTGATCACCGCTCTGGTCATCAACGCCGGCCCCCAAAAGGAAACCACCCAACGATAGCCCGCCAGCTGGATCCAGCGTCAGGTGCTGTTTCCTCCTCGGCACAGGCAGCAAGGGACGCTGCGGCATGAAGATGGAACGGCCGGGGGTAGTGCCTTTACAGGAGGTGCGCCGCCAGGAGAAGAAAAGCAGCCTCTCCGGTAAGTCCGGTCGGGCTGCTTTGCTCCATTGTCCCGTTAAGGGCTATATCCACTATGCAGTCGGAGCCCGGATCTCCTCAGGTTCATGGGTGGCAGCCGGGGCGCCAAGCGGAGCCTTAAGTTCCAGGCGCTGCCCCCACATGGTGCCAGCCAGGACCAGCACAACGCCGAAGATTCCAATGGGACCCAAAACGTCGCCGGCTAGCGTAACGCCGATGACTGCCGCCCAGACCGGCTCGGTTCCTAGCAGGAGACTCACTCTGGTCGGGGAAGTCTTGCGAACCGCCCACATCTGAATAAAGAACGGGAAAACGGTGCACACGATCACGAGGTATGCCATCTGGAGCGCTGCAGACCAATTCATGCCCGCGGCATAAGACGAGACCGGCCTGCCCCAGAGACTGGACATGATCAGGAACACCAGCGCACAAGTCGCCATTTGCACGAAGGTCAGGTTAAGAGAATCAACGCTGCGTCCTGCCGAGAGCCTGTGCATCCCTGTCACGTGGACCGCCCGCGCCGCTGCGGCCATCAGGATCAGCAGATCTCCAAATCCGAAGGAGGCCGCGGCACCGCCCGTGGCGAGGAAGTAGACCCCAACAACCGCGATCAGCGCGGCCAGGTAAAACAGGCGGTTGAGCTTCCGCTTTCCGACGACGGTTTCCAGTACTGGGGTCATTACGATGGTGAGGCTGATAATGAGCCCGGCATTGGTGGCACTGGTTGCGGCAATGCCGAAGGTTTCAAAGGTAAAAACGGTCGACAGCAGCAGGCCAAGAAGACAGCCGATCGCTGCCTCCGCCTTCTGTAGCCGCTTGCGCATCAAGACGAGAATCAGGCCGAGTGCGGCGGCGGTCAGTGTCATTCTGACGCCAAGAACCGCCAGTACGGTGTCCTGGCTGACCAGTTCCTTGGCGACCCAGTAAGTTGAGCCCCACGCCACAGCAACGGCAAGCAGCAAGGCATCGACAACCGGTGCCCGCCTCACCGTTGCCCGCCTGGGAGCTGACTCAGACACTTCTCAGCCCAGGCAAAGCCAATTCCTCAGCACGCATGGCAAGGCCTTTCTTTTTGGTAAGCACAAATTCCGTTTCCCAAGCTTCACGGTCACGAAGGGAGAGCATCCGGGGCGTGAATGCTCACTGTATCGACTGAACAGCAGGTAACTGCATTTGCTTCCGGCATCGCACGGGACATGTGGTTGCTGTGCCGTGTTGCCAGTTCGATCCGGATTTTGCGCGTGGTGTATCTGTCCTCTTTCATGGCTGCAGCCCGGTGGTAGTAGTAGGTGCTTGCAGACAGGACCGCCTCTTACTTCACAGCCCGCCGTTCAACGCGAGGTCGGCCTCATGGCGCCTGGTCCCGGCGGGCATGCCATAGTGATCCGCTATCAGTTCCACCGTGCGTGCCTGGGCGCGGCGCGTATATCCCTGGACAACCAGCATCACCTCATCGACGCCCGTCTGGTAGTGAAGCTCCTCCAAGCCGGAAGCTACCTCGGCGGCCGTTCCGTGAAGCGCCCGGTCGGTGTATTCCTCAATGATCTGCCGCTCCTGGTACGTGCCCTGGAAGGCTTCCACTTCCTCGGGAGGAAGCAGTGAAAAGGGCTTGCGCTGGAACATCCGCAACATTGCCATAGCGGTGGAAGACGACTGACGACGGGCCTCTGCGGGATCCTCGTCTGCAATCGCCCCTACGCTCACCAGGCTGTACGGTTCGTCAAGATAGCGCGACGGGCGGAAGTTCTCGCGATAAATCCGCAGGGCATTGAGCACATCGGCACTGCCGAACTGCAGGGCAAAGGCATAGGGCCGGCCAAAGCTGGCGGCAACCTGCGCGGAGTAGATCGATGATCCCAGAATCCAGATATCAGCGCTTGTCTCCGGCTGCGGGACCCGGTTCTGCTCGGCCTGCCAGGGGCCCGGCACCGCGTGCACGTGACTGTAAGGATGGCCCTGCGGGAAGTCGCTATTTAGGAAACCCAGCAGTTCCGTGATTTGTTCGGGAAACTCGTCGTTCGCGGCATGGTGGCGGCGCAGGGCCGAAGCAGTTGCCCCGTCCGTGCCGGGAGCCCGCCCAAGCCCCAGATCAATCCGGCCAGGGGCCAGCGCGTCGAGCATGCCGATCTGTTCGGCGATGACCAGGGGCACGTGGTTGGGCAACATGATGCCGCCCGCTCCGAGCCTGATGCGCTCGGTCTCGCCGGTAAGCCGGGCCACCATGAGATGCGGGGCGGGTATGGAGGCGCCCGGCATTGCATGGTGTTCCGACATCCAGAACCGCTGGAAGCCGCGACGGTCAGCCAGCTTTGCAAGGGCGATGATCTCGTCGAAGGTTTCCTGAGCTGAGTAGCCAACCCCGGTGATGGCGTTGTCGAGTACCGACAGGACGAACGGGGCGGTGCCGGAAGAGTGCGGACTGCTCATGAAAAAACCTCTCAAATCACGGGAAAAGACAAACTTTGGCGTGATAGTTACCTTACGCCGCTATCACGGCAAACTGCAAGTGATACCGTGATAAGCATGAAGGTCCCACTGCCTCCCGCCCCCGGAACCAGCGAGCATCCCTGCCTGGCGCTGGCCAACAGCATCGTTACCCTTCCCGGCGGCCACGGGATCGATGAACTCGACAGCCCGGAAAATGCCACGGCATGGCTGGTGGCCCAGGAACTCGTACCCGAAGGGACCGGATTGCTGGAATATTGCCAACTGAAGCTAACCAACGTTAGAGGGCATCTCCGGCAGTTGCTGGAGTCGCATACCTTGGGCGTCGCCCCCGATCCTGCGTCCCTGGACGCCATCAACGGTGCCCTGACAGCGGTGCCCAGCGCGGCGCTCCTGAGCTACCACCCCGGCGAGGGGCTGGCCCGGGTTTCCAACCATCCAGTGACACAACTCGTCGATCATGCGATGGCGGCCATCACCGAGGACGCGGCTTCATTGTTGACCGGCCCGGATGCGCACCGCATCACGCAGTGTGCATCCACGCCATGCGACCGGTTCCTGCTTCGGACCCATTTAAGGCGGCAGTGGTGCTCCGAACGGTGCGGCGCCCGCCAACGCGCTACCCGCGCCTATGCCCGCAAACAGGACAAGACTCCCGCAGGATGACCGGGGCTGGACGTACGGTCCGGAATATTGCTTAGGCCGCTTTGCTGACACCGTTCAGGGTGGCAAGGAGTCGATCTGCGGCCACCGTGACCCCCGGCCTTTCACGGAACCGTGTACCAAGTTTTCCGGCGGCAGCGGCTAAGCTCTCCGTTCCCGTAAGTTCCATGAGAGCGTGCCGGATCGTTTCCGGGGATGCTCCGGGACGTTGAGTCCGACGACGGCGGACAAGGGTTAGCCGAAATATGACAAGGCAGTAAAGAACAATAGTTTCCTTTACATCGCCAAGACAATAAGTAGACTGTCTTTGCGCCGTCTTCATAATCCGGACGGTCATCTGACGCAGACATTACCGGGGGGTGGTGCGCATGGCTGGAGCTGGTTCTCTGTGGCGTTCGCTGCGGCCGACCCTCTTGGCAGGAGCAGCCGCCCTTACGTGGCTCACCGTCTCGTCGACTGCAGCCAGTGCTGACACGCTCCCTGAGTCTCCATCGCTGCTTGGCGCTGTCACATCCTCGGTATCGTCGGTGGCCGAAGCACTGCCGGTCCTGTCGCAAGCCGATGCTTCGGATGATACGCCAGCATCCCCTAACGGCTTACTGCAGCCCGCAGTGCAACCTTTAGCCGGCGGCGTCGACAATCTCATTGCGTCAGTACCTGCGGTGCACCACGTAGTGCCGGCAAATACTGTTTCTGCCGTCACTGCGCCCGTAGCGGCTGTTGCCGACAATGTAGTGGCCGGAGCAGTAGGAGCGGTGGCAACACCGCTGACGGAAGTTGTCCCCGTCCTGGAGCCGGTGGTTCAACCCATCACCGAACTGGTGAGCGGGGATTCACCCCTGCCCGGCGGGATCCCGGGGCTTCCGCAGCTTCCGGCGACATCCGATGTGGGAGCTGTTCCCGGGAATACGGGTGTCAGTGATGGTGGAGCAGCTCCAACCCCGGCGGAAAATGCTGCCGGGGCAACGGAGGCGGTCGAGGTTCCCGGCGGGTCAGTGACCGCGCCGGCCCCGGCCAACATTGTCACCGCTCCCGTAACGCCCAAAGCTTCATACCTCGCGTCCTACCCCACATCCGGCGGCAGCCCGATAGCGATAGCGGACGAGCAGACTAGCCCCTCCGGCGGGTCGCCCTACCCTGCACATGCTCCTGCTCCCCCTGCCTCGGGCAACGGCGGCAGCACGGTATCCGGGGCGGGTTCGGGTCCAGCAGCGTGGCTCGACGTCTTTGATCTTCCATTCCCCCTTGCAGGCGATAGCCCGCTGGGCGAGTATTCGGAGCATGCTCCTTCACCGGTGTCCTATGACCCCGGTTCCTCCCCTGACTAGTTGAGCGCCTTCTGCCTTTCTGTGGCAGGACACGGCAAACGGGTTGCTGATCCAGCACCCAACCTCAACTACTTCAGGAGAAACCAATCATGAGTTCCAACCTTCGCAGAGGGCTGCTCGGCACCCTCTTTGCCGGCGGGCTGCTTGCCCTTAGCTGCACTGCGGCCAACGCAGCAGACGCCACTACCGCACCAGATGCCACCCAAACCGGCCTCGCAGTTGCCGCGGACGTAAACCTGGGTCTGGGCGGCCTCACCCAAACCGGCACCAACAACGGCAGCATTGCTGACGCTGCGGTCGCCGCCGATGTCGCCCTTAATCTCGGCAACGTCGTGAACACCGGAAACACCGGCAGCCTTGTCGCTGCTGCGGTGGCGGCTGACGTCGATCTCGGACTGGGCAACGTGACGGGCACCAACGGCGCCGGCACGCATGTCCCCGACGCCACCGTCGTCGCGGACGCAGCGGTCAATCTTGGCAATGTCGCGGGCCCGGAGAACACCGGCAGCCTCGTCGACGCAGCCGTCGCTGCCGACGTCATCCTCGGCCAAGGTGATGTGACGGGAACCAACGGCAGCCTTGTCGACGCAGCCGTTGCGGCGGACGTCAACCTCGGCCTGGGTAACGTGGCCGGCACAAATGGCACTCTCCCAGATGCTGCCGTTATCGCCGACATCGACCTCGGACTCGGACTCGGCGGCACCAACGGCACCGGCACCACCTTGCCCACAACCGACGTCGTAGCAGACATCGACCTCGGACTCGGACTCGGCGGCACCAACGGCACCGGCACCACCGCCCCGGGGAACACCGGGGGCGTGGATGTCGACGTTGATCTGGGCGTAGGTATCGGCGGTTCGGGCAACGATACAGAAGCCCCCGGAGCCGAAACGCCGGGGGCTGAAATGCCCGGTGACGGAACCGGTGGCATGGGAACTGTAAACCCGGGCACGGGCGGCGCAGCTCCCGGAACGGGTACTGGCGGCGGAACGGGAACGGTTGCCCCGGGAGCTGGCATCAGCGTGGTGGCCCCGGTAACCGGCACCACCAACGCTCAAACCAGCGTAGAAACAACCAACGCGGCTGACCGTACGGCCGGCAACGCCGTGACCGCTGCTTCAGCCGGCAATGCACAGGCGCAGGGCTCAGGGGTCCTGGCCAAGACGGGTGCTGACGCTTCACTGCTCCCGTTCGCCCTGGTCCTCCTCTTTGCTGGCCTGCTGCTTCTCAGGAAGCGGCGTGCTGCCTAGCCCTCGGCTGTGACGACTGATAGGGATCAGGGCTGCGGACGAAAGTAGAGGCAGCCCTGCGTAAGACGAACGTCCGGTGGCGGATTGTTTCCGCCACCGGACGTTTCGACATAGCAACGAGGAAAGCACTGTGAAACACATGGAACGGTTTGCGGCATCAAAGGACAACGGAATATTGAGGCTGCAGTGGGCACCCCTGACGTTCGTGACGTATGAAATCGCCGTACAGGCCGCCCGCGTGCTAGCCGACCTGAGCGGCAACCAACAACTGCCGCTCCTCGTTGACATCACCGGTGTCACGGGCCTCGCCCCGGAAGCGAGGGCCGGCATGAATACATACCGTGGATTCTCCACAGTTGCGCTCGTCGGCGATCATCCGATGGGCACGGTAATCTCAGGATTTGCCCAGCAGTCCGCCACTCCGACGGCCTTCTTCACCAATGGCGCAGAGGCCCTCCGGTGGCTTTCACTTGAACAGCCGGCCCGCGCTGACCACCAACATGAACCTTGAAGAGCGACTCCACCTAACGCCTGCAGGCACAACTACAGAAGCACGGGGAAACACGCGCCTTCCCCGCAAACCGCATCAAGAAAGTACAACCATGCACCCCACCGGCGTCTCCCTGGAGACCGCGCCGCCGCCGTCGTCCTTTCCCCTGGACAGGGTCCGGCTGCTGCCAGGCCGCTTCAAGAGCGCGCAGGACGTTGATATTCGCTATGTTCTTGAGCTCGACGCCGACCGTCTCTGCGCGCCCTATCTCAAGGAAGCGGGACTTGCGACGGCAGCGGAACCTTACGGCAACTGGGAATCCGACGGCATGGGCGGGCACATCAACGGGCACTTTTTGAGCGCCTGCGCGCGGCTGTTCGCTGCCACCGAAGACGTCCTGCTGCTCGAACGGGTGCAGTACGTTGTGCAGGTTTTGGACCGGTGCCAGGCTGCGGCCGGAAACGGGTACGTGGGCGGCGTCCCCCGCGGAGCGCGGCTCGGAGAAGAACTGGCCGCAGGACGCATCGAGGCGGATCTCTTCACGCTCAACGGGCGATGGGTCCCGCTCTACAACCTGCACAAAACCTTCGCGGGCCTCCTGGACGCTTACACCTATGCGGGTTCTGACAACGCCCTCGCCGTACTCCTGCGCCTGGCGGACTGGTGGTGTGACGTATCGCGCCGCATCGATGACGACTCGCTCGAGGAGGTACTCACCACCGAGTTTGGCGGCATGAACGACGTCTTCACCTCCCTTGCCCGGGTGACCGGCAGGAAAGAGTACCTGCGCGAGGCCGAACGATTCTCGCACCGCGCCCTCCTTGACCCGCTGGCGGCCGGCGACGACCGGCTGGACGGGCTCCACGCGAACACGCAGATTCCCAAAGTTGTCGGCTATGAACGCTACGCGCAGGCCACAGGCGACTTCCGTTGCCTCAACGCGTCTGATCACTTCTGGGACGTTGTCACCCGGCAACGAACCGTCTCAATCGGCGGCAACAGCGTCCGGGAACATTTCCACCCGTCGCGGGACTTCACTCCCATGGTCCTGGACGTCCAGGGGCCGGAAACCTGCAACACCTACAACATGCTCAAGCTCGCAAAGCTTCGCTTCGAACGGACCGGCGATCCGGCAGCCCTGGAGTTTTACGAGCGGGCCACGTTTAACCACATCCTTTCCTCCCAGCACCCGGAGCGGGGAGGCTTCGCCTACTTCACGCCGATGCGCCCGTCCCACTACCGGGTGTACTCCACCGTCCACGAATCAATGTGGTGCTGCGTGGGCTCCGGAATGGAGAACCACGCCGGTTACGGGGAACTCGTGTACAGCCACAGCGGTGACAGCCTGGGAATCAACCTCTACATCCCCTCCACACTGGGCTGGACCGAACGCGGAACACACGTTCACCTCGATACGGATTTCCCGCACTCGGACCTCGCCACATTGACCGTCACCGCGGCCGCCCCCACCGAGTTCACCTTGCGGCTTCGACGCCCCGCATGGGCAACGGACATGGAAGTCCGCGCATCCAAAACCGGTGAAGGCCTCCCTGCGCAGCCCGTTGAACAGGAAAACCACGTCACCATCCAGCGCATCTGGGAGGGCACCACCACCGTTTCCATCCGGCTCCGCGCCGAAGTCCGGGCTGAAGCGCTTCCGGATGGCTCGCCCTGGGTCTCTTTCCTCTACGGACCCGTGGTCCTCGCCGCCAGGGAAGGAAAGGCCGGGCTGGAAAGCTTCGATGCAGCCGGTGAAAGGATGGGCCACGTCGCCAGCGGCCCCCAGATAGCCCTGGCAAACACCCCGGTGGTCTCCGCGCCCGACCCGGCAGACGCCGTCGTCCTGGTCAATCGTGAACAGCTTGCCGCGGAACTCACGGCTACAAAAGAGGGTTCTCCCGTTCAGGTCCGGCTTGAACCGTTCGCAGGGATCCACGACGAGCGCTACACGGTCTACTGGCCCACCGGCGCCGCTCCCGCCCTGCGCACTGCCGGGCTCGCCGCCATGGATGCAGACGCAGCAGAAAAGGAATCCGTCATCGACGCCGTCACTGGGGGCGAACAGCAACCGGAGGCTGACCACTTCCTCACCGGCGAAGGCACCAAGGCCGGTGGACAGGACGGACTGCACTGGCGGGCCGCAACAGGGTGGTTCTCCTACACCCTCAAGGATCCCGCCACCGAAGCAGCCTGCCTCAGGGTCGCTGTCCGGCAGACCCCTGGACGCCGCCAGCGGCTTACCCTGAACGGCGCGCCCCTGACCGACGCATTGCGCACCGCAACAGACGGCAGCAACGTCCTAACCGATTACGCCATCCCGGCGGAAGCCAGGCTCAAGGACCCGCAGACGCTCGTGTTCGCAGTGCATGCAGAACCAGGTTCCAGCACGGAGGACTTGCTGTCAGTGGAACTGCGGAAAGCATCTCGGAACGGCTGACGGAGTTACGGGCCCGGCACGTGGGCGCCGGCGCGGACGGTTCCCCTGAACGGCGCAGAGTTGACGAAGATAGTGCGCATTGAAACAGGTGGATGCGTCAGGACCGGGCGGCCCGCGGGAGGAACGCGTGCGGTTCGGCCTTGATTTGTGTCAGTGCGGACTCGATGGCGCCCTTGACCACCACCTGGGCTCCGAACGTGCTGGCAACGAGTTCCGGGAGCGGCAGGCCGGTATCGGTGGGCAGCAGGCTGCGTGCGTGTTCGAGGACGGGTTCGATGGCCCGTGAGATGCCGCCTGCGATGACGACGCGCTCAATGTCCAGGAGGCTGGAGAGCACCACCGCGATCCGCGCCAGCCGGGCGCCGAGCCGGGCGATGATGTCCTCTGCAAACGGATCCCCTTCCCGGGCAGCCTGGAACACGTCCTCCGCGTTGATCTCCCCTTCGGGCATCTGCCGCAGCATGGTTTCGCCCTCGTAGGAATGAATGCGCGAACGCGCCCACTTCCGCGCAAGGGCTCCAAACCCGTCGGCACCCCCTTCGTCAGGCACGAACTTGCCGGCCGTCAGCGTATCGAGGAACCGCATTTCACCTGCGCCGCCTCGAGGACCCCGCAGCAGGCGTCCATCGACAATCAGGCCCGCACCGAACCGCTCCCCCGTCAACAACGTTGCCTGGTTGGCGGATGGCTCGTGGGCGCGTTCGGCCACAGCGGCAAGGTTGGCGTCATTCTCGACGACGACCCTGCCGTGGAGGTGCGACGCAAAGCCGGAATTCATCAGGTGCCAGAATTCTCCATCAGGCGACATGCCGTTCGCGTCGATTGGCGCGGGGACGCCGACCACCGTGAGCAGGACGTCGTCCGGGGCGCGGCCGACGTCCTGGAGGGTCAGACGGATCAGCTCCCGGGCGCTCGCACCACGGCCCTCGCGTCCCAGCGCATGCGACTCAATGCCCTGGCGGCGCGTGCCCAGCTCACGCCCGCGCAAATCCGCCACTATGACGGTGAAGTAGGTTTCCCCCGCGTCCAGCCCGACAACAACACCGGCCGCCTCGCGCAGCTGGTAGCGGCGGGCCGGGCGTCCCTTGGGCGTGTGGCCTCCGGCCCGGCCATCATCCACTTCCTCCAGCCAGCCGGCATCGACCAGGCCATCGCATACGCCAAGCACTGTGGCGCGCGTCAGCCCCGTCACGGCCATGGCCTCGCCAGCCGTGAACACTTGCTCCTGAAGACCGAAGCGCAGCAATGCATCAGAGTTGATCTGCCGCAACAGCTGCGTTGATCTCGCCGTGGTCCCGTTCATCCCTTGACGATATCGCCTCCATCCCCCATCCTCGTATAGGACCTAAATATAAGATCCATATAAATCTTCTGTGAGACCCCTAGGAGCCGATGTTGCCACCTTTGACGTCCATACGGACGCACGTCTCCCGACGCACTTTCCTTGCTGCTGCCGGGGGCGCATTGACCGCGTTCGGCTTGGCTGGTTGTGCCCCGGGAGGTACGCGCCCCACCGTCACGTTCCACCAGTCCAAACCGGAAGCGGTGCCCTACTTCCGCGATCTCGCGGCCCAATTTTCCGGGTCCCAGGACCGGGTCCGCGTTCTACACGATATGGCGACAAATCTTTCCGCCAGCTTTGTGCGCAGCAGCCCGCCGGATCTCGGCTGCCTCAACTACAACCTTGAAATGGCCCGGTTCATGGAGCGCGGGGCGCTCTCTGACCTGTCCGATCTCCCGGCAGCAGCTTCCATCCGCGACGACGTCCTGGACCTTACCAACTGGTACCCCACCTACCCGGGCCGCACGAGCATCATCCCCTACTCGGTCATGGCCGCCTCGGTCATCTATAACCGCCGCATCTTCGAGCAGAACGAGCTCGCCGTCCCGACAACCTGGGAAGAACTGATCAAGGTTTGTGAGGTACTCAAGGCAGCCGGCATCACTCCGATCTACGGCACCTTCCGTGACCCCTGGACCATCGCGCAGGGCCTGTTCGATTACACGGTGGGCGGCATGGTCAACGTGCGCGACTTCTACAAGGCAATGCATGAGATCGGCGAGAACGTGGGACCGGATTCCGACGTGTCCTTCCAGAAAACGATGCTCGAGCCCGTGCAGCGCATGGTGCAGCTGACCACTTACATCAACCCTGATGCATCCAGCCGCGGCTATGGCGACGGCAACACCGCCATGGCCCAGGGGCAGGCGGCAATGTACCTTCAGGGGCCGTGGGCCTTCGGAGAGATTGAAAAGGCCGGCACAGATGTGGATCTCGGCACCTTCCCGCTGCCAATGACCAGCGACCCCAACGATCTGAAGGTCCGCGTCAACATCGACCTTTCGCTCTGGATCCCCGAATTCGCCAACGCCCGGGAAGGTGCCCGCGACTTCCTTCAGTACCTCATGCAGCCCGAGATCCAGAACTCCTACAACGCCGAGTTCCTGGGATTCGGCACGGCCAAGGACGCACCGGCGGTGACAGACCCCCGAATCGTTGAGATGCAGAAGTACTACGACGAGGGCCGCTTTTATATGGGCGCCTCACAGTTCATCCCGAACTCGATTCCCGCCGCCAACTACCTCCAGTCAATCGTCGGTGGCGCCGACGCCGAGAGCACGTTGCGCCGAATGGACGCCGACTGGGCCCGCCTGGCCTTCCGCGCGTGATCACACTTCCGTTCTAATGCACGAAACGAGGACCCTTCATGTCATCGATGACTAAGCCTTCCACTGGGGCGGTGGTGACGAGCCCGGCAGCGGCCACAACGACAAAAACGCGCAAGAGCCGCCTCGATCCGCTCTACTACTTCTTCCTGTTCCCCGCGCTGGCGATTTTCACGCTCGCCGTCACGCTGCCCGCCGTGCTCGGATTCGTCTACAGCTTCACGAACTCCGTCGGCTTCGGCGAATTCGACTTCATAGGCATTCGAAACTTCATCGCTGTCTTCCAGGACGAAGGAGTCCTCAGCGCGTACAGCTTTACGCTCGCCTTTGCGCTCGTGACCGTTATCGTCGTCAACGCGCTGGCCTTCCTCCTGGCCCTGGGGCTCACATCCCGCGTCCGTTTCCGTGCCGCACTGCGCACGGTATTCGTGATCCCCATGGTGATCTCGGGGATCGTCATCGCGTTCGTCTTCCAGTACCTGTTCTCGAACTCGCTGCCGCTCCTGGGCCAAAGCATGGGAATCGAACCGCTGGCGACGAGCATCCTCGCCAACCCCGACCTGGCGTGGCTGGCAATCGTCGTCGTCACCGCGTGGCAGTCCATTCCGAGTGCAATGCTGATCTACATTGCAGGGCTCCTCACGGTTCCCGCAGAGGTCTACGAGGCAAGCTCCCTCGACGGAGCATCCCCCTGGCACAACCTGCGGCACATCACCCTGCCGCTCGTGGCCGGGTACGCAGTGATCAATATGGTCCTTGGCTTCAAGAACTACCTCAATGCCTACGACATCATCGTCGGCCTGACCGACGGCGGCCCCGGTGTCGCCACACGAAGCGTAGCGATGTCGATCTTCCGCGGCTTCGAAGGCGGAGACTACGCGTACCAGATGGCCAACGCCGTGATCTTCTTCCTCATCAGCATCGTCATCGCACTTATCCAGCTTCGCTTCACACGTGGCAAAGGAGGGATCGCGGCATGAGCAGCGCACCCGGCACTATCCAGGCAGGACCCGCGGCAGCAGGGAAGAACCATCGGGTCCGTGGCCACCAGGAGCGCAGCAACTGGCCCGCCACCATTGTCCTGCTCGTCTGCACGCTCAGCGTGCTCGTCCCGCTCTACGTCACCGTCAGCATGGCGTTCAAAACCACCGGCCAGGCGGTTGACGGCAACGCCTTCTCGCTGCCCAGCCCCCTGACCTTCGACAGTTTCATCCAGGCATGGACGCTGACAAACTTTCCCCGCGGCTTCGCGATCTCCGTGTTCGTGTCCGTGACCGCCGTGGCAGGGGAAATTATCGTGTCGGCACTGGCAGCGTACGCGATCGTCCGCAACTGGGACCGCCGCCTCTTCCGCTGGTCCTTCTTCTACCTGCTCGCGGCGATGTTCATCCCGTTCCCCGTGGTGGCGCTGCCGCAGATCCAGCTCACCGGCCTCGTGGGACTGGACAACCCGCTCGGCGTCGCGATCCTGCACATCGTGTTTGCGCTGGCATTCAACACGATGCTCTTTACCGCATTCCTGCGATCCATCCCGCTGGAGCTGGAGGAAAGCATGCGCATCGACGGCGCCGGCACGTGGCAGGTGTTTTGGCGGCTCATCTTCCCCCTGCTGGGACCCATGAGCGCCACGGTCGGCATCTTTGCCTTCATCGCCTCCTGGAACGACTTCATGATGCCCTCACTCATCATCTCCGACCCGGAAATGCAGACAATCCCGGTACTGCAGAAGATCTTCCAGACACAGTTCAGCAACAGCTACAACGTGGCCTTCGCCTCCTACCTCATGGCCATGACGCCCGCGATCGTCGTCTACCTGTTCACCCAGCGCTGGGTCATGTCAGGCCTGACCCAGGGCGCCGTGAAGTGACCCCGCCCGTGAAACCGACTCCAAAGAATAAAGTAAAGGAACCCGTCTTGCCCTCCATCGCCACCCAGGCAACCAGCACCGAGCACCCGCAGATGGCCGACCCCACCTGGTGGCGCCAGGCCTCGGTCTACCAGATCTACCCCCGCAGCTTCTCTGACTCCAACGGTGACGGCATCGGCGACATCAACGGCATCACCGCCAAGGTCCCGTACCTGAAAGAGCTTGGAATCGACGCGGTCTGGCTGAGCCCTTTCTACCCTTCAGCCCTGGCCGACGGCGGCTATGACGTGGACGACTACCGCAACGTGGACCCGCGGCTCGGCACGCTGGAAGACTTCAACCGAATGGCTTCCGCCCTGCACGCCGCCGGCATCAAGCTGATCGTGGACATCGTGCCCAACCACTCCTCGGACCGGCACGAGTGGTTCCAGGAAGCCCTCGCCTCGCCCAAGGGTTCCCCGGCCCGCGACCGCTACATCTTCCGTGACGGACTCGGCGAAAACGGCGAACTGCCGCCGTCGGACTGGGACTCGGTGTTCGGCGGCCCGGCCTGGGAGCGGATTACCGAACCGGACGGAACCCCGGGGCAGTGGTACATGCACATCTTCGCCAAAGAACAGCCCGACTTTAACTGGGACAACCCCGAGGTCCGCGACGACTTCCTGAAGACCCTGCGTTTCTGGTCCGACCGGGGAGTTGACGGCTTCCGCATTGACGTCGCCCATGCCCTGACCAAGAACCTCGAAGAGTCTCTGCCCACCAAGGCAGACCTCGAAGCCCAGGGCGAGGCGCTCTATCTTGCCGGTGCGCATCCGTACTGGGACCGGGACGAAGTCCACGAGATCTACGCCGAGTGGCGCAAAGTCTTCAACGAATACGACCCGCCGCGCACCGCCGTCGCCGAGGCCTGGGTCCACTCGGACCGCCGCGCCCGCTACGCCAGCCCGGAAGGCCTGGGCCAGGCGTTCAATTTCGACCTGCTGCAAGCCGACTTCGACGGCGCCCAGTTCCGGAAGATCATCACCAAGAACCTCGCCGAGGCCGAGGCTTCCGGCGCTTCCTCCACCTGGGTGTTTTCCAACCACGACGTCGTCCGGCACGCAACCCGCTACGGGCTCCCCGTGTCCGGGCCTTCGGCCGAGGGCGGGATTATGGCCGGCGAGGCCGGCAAGCAATGGCTGCTCGCCGGAGGCAAGCAGGAGGACGTCGACGTCGAACTCGGCCTCCGCCGCGCCCGCGCCGCGTCCCTGCTGATGTTCGCTCTCCCTGGCTCTGCGTACCTGTACCAGGGTGAGGAACTGGGCCTGCAGGAAGTCGGCAGCGAAATTCCTGACTCAGAACGGCAGGACCCGGCGTTCTTCCGCAACAAAGGCGTGGAAATCGGCCGTGACGGCTGTCGTGTCCCGTTGCCCTGGACAGCCTCGGGCAGCTCGTTCGGTTTCGGGACGGGCGACGCACACTTGCCGCAGCCGGAGTGGTTTTCCGCTCACTCAGTAGAGGTGCAGGAAACGCAGGAGGACGCAACCCTGTCCCTCTACCGCCAGGCGCTGGCCCTGCGGTCTAAGCTGCAGACTGCCGAAACGCTGGAATGGCTGGACACCGGCCGGACCGACGTGGTGGCCTTCCGCCGCCCCAACGGCTGGACCTCCGTCACGAACTTCGGTACGGAAGCCGTCGAACTTCCCGCCGGCACGGTACTGGTCTCCAGTGCGCCGCTCGAGGCAGATTCCCTGCCAGGAGCGACCACTGCCTGGCTTCAGGCTTAGCTGACCAACGCAAAGGAGATGCCCCCGGCGCTTGTGCGCCGGGGGCATCTCCGGCGTTCAGCCAGCCCGCGTATCAAACCGCCGCCGGTACTCCGTGGGAGTCGTGGCAAACGCGGCGGCAAAGTTCTGCCGGAGGGTGACGGCGTTGCCAAAGCCGCAGTCGGTGGAGATCTGGTCTATCGACAGGTCTGTGGTCTCCAGCAGCCGCCGGGCAGCGTCCAGGCGCCGGGCACGGATCCAGGCGGCCGGCGTTGTGCCTGTTGCCGCCCGGAAGGACCGGACAAAAGTGCGCCGGCTCAGGTGTGCCTGCGCCGCGAGCAGGTCAATGGTCAGTGGTTCACCCAGGTGGCCCAGGGCCCACTCAAGCAGCCGGGAGATGGGATCGTCCGTGGAACGCTCCGGGACCGGCCGCTCAATGTATTGCGCCTGTCCGCCCTCCCGGTGCGGTGCGATGACAAGGCTGCGGGCTACCTGGTTCGCGGCCTCCGCTCCGAGCTTGGTGCGCACGAGGTGCAGGCAGGCGTCCAGGGCGGAAGCGGTACCGGCCGAGGTGAGCACGTCGCCGTGGTCGATGTAGAGCACGGACTGGTCCAGGGGGACATCGGGGTGCCGCGCAGCCAGCGAATCGAATGCCTGCCAGTGCGTCACGGCCCGCCGCCCGGCCAGCAATCCGGCGTCGGCAACGGGAATCGCACCCAGGCACAAACCCAGGATGGGCACCCCGCGCCCGTGCGCCCCTTGGAGCACCTGCCGCAGGGCATCGCCGGAGACGCGCCCGTCGTCGAACCATGACGGCACCACCACAACGTCCGCCGCCTCCGCGGCCCCGGGCCCTTTGACCTCACCCAGCCGGTAGCCTTCAGCGGTTGTGATCTCCCCCTCCTGGTCAGAGAAAAGGGCTGTCTTCCAGTCCGCGAGCCCCTGGCGGGCCACCTCGTCAAAAACCATCTGCGGGACGGCAAGGTGAAACATTGTCGCGCCGTCGAAGGCGTAGACCGCGATCCTCATCGTGACCCCTTCCGCTACATTGGCCCGAATCCATCGTACATCTGCCTTCGTGCCACTGTTGGGCAGGGCCCTGAACCGGAAGACTGGAAGAGTAGCCAAAAAGGCACCACGAGAACCACCAGGGAGAACAACACTATGAGCACCCCCCGCCGCGCCCTCATCCTTATCGACGTGCAGCAGCAGTACTTCAGCGGCCCGCTCGAAATCCAGTACCCGCCGCACCAGGAGTCCCTGCCCGCGATTGCCAAGGCAGTTGACGCCGCCACGTCCGCCGGCATTCCCATTGCCGTCATCCAGCACTCGGCGGGCGAAGGCGCACCCGTCTTTGCACCCGGCACACCCGCCTTCGAGCTGCACCCCGAAATCGAACGCCGCAAAACCGGTGAATGGAAGTCCATCGTCAAGCAGTACGGCTCTGTCTACGCCGGTACGGACCTTGCTGACTGGCTGCGGAAGCACGACGTCGACACGGTCACCTTGGTGGGCTACATGACCAACAACTGCGTCCTCGCCTCCGCCGTGGAGGCAGAGTTCCTCGGCTTCACCACCGAAGTCCTCTCGGACGCCACCGGCGCCATCAACCTCGCCAACGAGGCAGGTTCCGCAGACGCGAAGACCGTACACACCACACTGCTCGCCCTGCTGAACTCGAACTGGGCAGCAGTAGCGAATACCGACGCCTGGACCAATGCCCTGACCGCGCAGCAGGCCCTGCAAGGCAGCGACCTCGGCAGCTCCGCCGTAGCTGGACTGGAACTGGCACCCCAGGCCTAGCCAGCGCCCGGGCTTCCCCGCCGGTCCAACGCGGGAAGCCCGGGAACACCAGCGGCACCCATGCCGTTGCATCAAGGGGACCAAGCCCCAACGGAAATCAAGGACTAAATACATGAAGTGGATTCTTCTCGCCGGCGCCATCCTGAGCGCGGTGACAGCATCCCTCTCCTTGAAAGCGGCCCTTGATGATCCTGCTTTCTTCATCGTGGTGGTCCTCGGGTATTCCGCATCCTTCGCTTTCCTCGCCGGAGTCCTCCGCAAGGGCCTGGGCCTCGGAGTCGCCTACGGCATCTGGGCTGCACTGGGAGTGACGCTCACCGTGCTGCTGGCCGCCATCCTCTTTGGTGAGGCACTGACCCCGGTGATGATGATCGGCGTCGCCATGGTCATCGGCGGCGTGCTGTGCGTTGAACTCGGGTCACACTCCGAGCCAGCGAAAGAACCCGCCAAGGAATTGGTCAGCTCATGATGTGGCTGTTCCTGGCGGCGGCCATTCTCACTGAGGTGACCGCCACCCTGCTGCTGCGTGTTGCCTCCACCGGAAAGCGGCGCTGGTACATACCTGTCGGCGTCGGGTACTTCCTGGCGTTCACCCTCCTCACCCTGACCCTGGAGCAGGGTATGAATCTCGGGGTTGCCTACGGCATCTGGGCTGCTGCCGGCGTCGCCCTGACCGCCCTGGCCAGCCGCGTCTTCTTCAAGGAAACCATTACGCCCGTCATGTTGCTTGGGCTTGGCCTCATCATTGGCGGCGTCCTGCTGATCGAGCTGGGTGCAGCGCACTAGGCAGCTATTTACCAAAAAAGGCTGTGCCCCGGGCATCCGGGGCACAGCCTTTCGTCTCATGTCGGGGTTTAGCGAATTGCAGGGGCGTGCGGAGGTGCTCGGTGCCGTTGCACTGGCCCTGCGGACGGCCGTCCCCTCGCCACATTAGGATCAGTCGTTTTGCCGCCTCGGTAAACCGGGCAGGGGAAGCACTCGACGCAATACGCTTCCTGGTGTTCCTGCAGTTTTCCCGGACAGGTTCCTGCAGATTTTCCGGACAAAGAAGACCTCCACCCTGCACCCGGTCCATGGTCAAATGGGAAGGTTGAACCGGCCGCCCGAGTCCGCTCCACGGCCTCGGCCACATGGAAGGAAGCACATGACCGACCCCCAGGAACACCCTCCAATCCCCACGCCGGGAAGTGCCCAAGGCCTGGATTCCAAGGTTGAGGGCGGATGCCCCGTGAACCACGGCAGCGTCACTTCGCACGGCAGCGAGAGCGAAAACCCGGCCATCGATTCGCCGGAGCCCAAAGGACACCGGCCGCGCACTGTCGCGGACTGGTGGCCCAACCAGCTGGACCTCTCGGTGCTGCACGCCAACCACCCCAAGGGCAACCCGCTCGGCCCGGACTTCAGCTATCGGGAAGAGTTCCAGAAGCTCGACGTCGAGGCGCTGAAGCAGGACATCACCGAGGTCCTCACCACCTCGCAGGACTGGTGGCCCGCGGACTTCGGCCACTACGGCGGCCTGATGATCCGGTTGAGCTGGCACGCCGCCGGTACCTACCGCGTCCACGATGGCCGCGGCGGTGCAGGGGACGGCAGCCAGCGGTTCGCGCCGCTCAACAGCTGGCCGGACAACGCCAACCTGGACAAGGCCCGCCGGCTGCTGTGGCCGGTCAAGCAGAAGTACGGCCAGAAGCTCTCCTGGGCGGACCTGCTGGTTTTGGCCGGCAACGTCTCCCTCGAGTCCATGGGCTTCAAGACGTTCGGCTTTGCCTTTGGCCGCGAGGACGTGTGGGAGCCCGAGGAGATTTTCTGGGGACCGTAGGACACCTGGCTCGGCGACGAACGCTACATCGGCGAAGGCCAGATGTCCGAGGAGGTCGGCTCCACAGAGATGGGCCTGATTTACGTCAACCCCGAGGGACCCATGGGCAACCCCGATCCCAAGCTCGCCGCAGCCTTCATCCGTGAAACCTTCAAGCGGATGGCCATGAACGACGAAGAGACCTTCGCGCTGATCGCCGGCGGGCACACGTTCGGCAAGACCCACGGCGCGGGCCCGGCAGATGCGCACGTTGGCCCCGAGCCGGAGGGCGCCGACCTTGAGGCGCAGGGGCTGGGCTGGCTCAGCACGTACGGCAGCGGCAAGGGTGCGGACACGATCACCTCCGGCCTTGAGGTCACCTGGACGGACGTGCCCACCCAGTGGAGCAACCGCTTCCTGGAGATCCTGTTCGAGTACGAGTGGGAACTGGTCAAGAGCCCCGGCGGCGCGCACCAGTGGGTTGCCAAGGATGCCCCGGCCATCATCCCGGACGCGCACGATCCGGAGAAGAAGCACCGGCCCACCATGCTGACCACCGACTTGTCGCTGCGCTTCGATCCGGTCTATGAGGAGATCGGGCGGCGCTTCCTGGAGAACCCGGACGAGTTCCAGCTCGCTTTCGCCAAGGCCTGGTACAAGCTGCTGCACCGCGACATGGGTCCTGTGGGCCCGCACATGCTTGGGCCGTGGGTCCCGGAAGCGCAGCTCTGGCAGGACCCCGTTCCCGCAGTGGACCACGAGCTGATCGATGAGCAGGACATCGCCTCACTCAAGGCGTCGCTCCTGGACTCGGGGCTGTCCGTCTCACAGCTCGCAACCACGGCCTGGGCCTCCGCTTCCACCTACCGCAAGACCGACCGGCGCGGCGGCGCCAACGGCGCGCGGATCCGGCTGGAGCCGCAGCGAGGCTGGGAGGTCAACGAGCCTGAGCAGCTTTCGACGGCGTTGCAGGCGATTGAGGGCGTGCAGCAGCAGTTCAACGCTGCCCAGAGCGGGGGTAAGAAGGTTTCGCTGGCTGACCTGATCGTCCTCGGTGGCTGCGCTGCGGTGGAGAAGGCGGCGGGCGACGCCGGGTTCCCCGTCACTGTGCCGTTCCGCCCGGGACGCACCGACGCCGCCCAGGACCAGACCGACGTCGAGCAGTTCCAGTACCTGAAGCCGCGGGCGGACGGGTTCCGCAACTACGTTCGTCCTGGCGAGAAGCTCCAGCCGGAGACCCTCCTGCTGGACAAGGCGTACCTGCTGGACCTCTCCGCGCCGGAGATGACAGCGCTTGTTGGCGGCATGCGCGCCCTGGGCACCAACATCGGCGGCTCCAAGCACGGAGTCCTCACTGACCGGCCCCAGGTCCTGACGAACGACTTCTTCGTCAACCTGCTCTCCCCCGGCACCAAGTGGAAGGCGTCCGAGAACGAGGAGAACGCCTACGAGATCACGGACGTTGCCACGGGCGAGCTGAAGTGGACCGCCACCCCGGTGGACCTGGTCTTCGGCTCCAACTCCCAGCTCCGGGCGATGTCCGAGGTCTACGCCAGCGAGGACGGCAAGGAGAAGTTCGTCAAGGACTTTGTGGCGGCCTGGGTGAAGGTCATGGAGCTGGACCGCTTCGACCTGCGCTGAGCGCACTGTACCGAATGAGGCGTCCGGGCCGGCTGCGTTGTGCAGCCGGCCGGGAGCCGTTTGGTCTCCACGTATGACCAAGAACCATAGGCGTGGGGCGTGGTCTGGCTTTCGTTGACACCGCCGATTCCCCAATTTAGGCTCCTGCCATTGCGGGCCAGAGGACACGGAGACGAGGGAACAAGGTTATGAACCAGGACAGCGGGCAGTTGCGGGACCGGATGGGACATCTCGGCTTTGGAGGTACAGGTGTGGGCAACCTCTACCGTGCCATCTCGGACGAGCAGGCGGCCGCAACCATCGAAGCGGCCTGGACCGCCGGCATCCGCTACTTCGACACTGCCCCGCACTACGGCCTGGGCCTGTCCGAGCGGCGTATCGGCGACGCCCTCGCGGGCAAACGGCGGGAAGATTTTGTCCTTTCCACGAAAGTGGGCAGGGTCCTGGTCCCGTCGCCTGCAACCAGGGACACGAAGGATCCGGAGGGCTTTGACGTGCCGGCGGACCTGCGCCGCGAATGGGACCCGTCCGAGGCAGGAGTGCGGCGCAGCATCGAACAGTCCCTGGAACGGCTGGGCCTCGAGTACATCGACATCGCCTACCTCCACGATCCCGACGTGTACAGCATGGAGGATGCCGTGAAGTCTGCCCTGCCCGCTTTGGAAAAAGTAAGGGCGGAAGGCCTGGTAAAGGCCATCGGCGTCGGCACCAACACCGCCGGCGCCGCCATGGAATGCGTCGAAGCAGCGGAGCTGAATTTCCTCATGCTGGCGGGCCGGTTCACCATGCTGGAACAACCGGGCTCGGACGGCCGCCCCGGCGCGGGGCTGCTGGACCGGTGTCTTGAGCTGGGTACGGGGGTGGTCAGCGTGGGCGTCTACAACTCAGGCATCCTCGCCAAGCCCGACCTGCCGGCAGATGCGCACTACAACTACTCGCAGGCCAGCGAAGAAATCCTGGACCGCGCGAGGCAGCTGGCAAGCATCTGCAAGGAGTACGACGTCGAGCTTCCCACCGCCGCCATCCAGTTCCCTTTCCGCCATCCAGCCGTCGCTAACGTCACCGTCGGAGCCAGCAGACCGGAGCAGATCCGTCAAAGTGCGGAGCGGATGGGCACAAAGGTCCCGGATGAGCTGTGGCAGGAACTGCAGAACCGTGAACTTATAGGGGCCTGAAGGTTCAACGGCCGGCAGCCCTCGCCCGCAGCGGCCGTCATGCTCAGGGAATGAGATTGTCCGCCCGGTACCGGTCAAAGAGCGCAATAAAGGCGTCCAGCGTCCGCCGGTGGCCGGTGAACCCTGCATCCCGGCTCTTACCCATGTCGGTGACAACCTCGATGTTCCGTCCCAGGTCACCGTCGGTGTGCCACCAGGACGCCAGGCGGTTCAAATCCGGCTCGGCGAGGTTGTGTCGTCCGGCGATGTCACGCCATTGTGCCTCCCGGCCTGCCATTGACTGCTCGAGCGGCCGGGGGTTTACTGCGAACCCCTCCCACTCCACGCCGAAGTAGGCCGCGAGCTTCGGCCACATCCAGCGCCAGCGGAACACGTCGCCGTTGACGATGTTGAAGGCTTCGTTCGCAGCCGCCGGGGTGGTGGAGGCCCACAGCATGTGCTCGGCGAGCAGGCCCGCATCCGTCATGTCGGTCAGTCCGTTCCACTGTGTTGCGGAGCCCGGAAAGACGAACGGCTCCCCGCTCTCCCTGCAGAGTGTGGCCTGGGTGGCGAGCGTGAGGCCCATGTTCATGGCGTTGCCGACGGCGTGCCCGATCACCGTGTGTGCGCGGTGCACCGACCAGGTGAACCCCTGCTTCGCGGCTGCGGCCCAAAGTTCGTCCTCTTGGGCGTAGTAGAAGTTCCGCACGGGTAAGCGCGGCTCCTCCTCATGGAACGGGGTGTCCGGCATTTCCCCGGCTGCATACGCCTCGAAGGGTCCGAGGTAGTGCTTGAGGCCCGTCATCAGTGCAACGTGGGCTACGTCCTTGCCGCGGAGGGCTGCGAGGAGGTCCCGCAGCATTCCCGCATTGACGGTGATGTTTTCCTCCTCGGTGTCCTGCCGGGACCATGCCGTGAAAAAGACATGCGTAGGATTCTCCGGACCGAGCACGGCGGTCAACGATGCCGCCGAGGTCAGGTCCGCAGAGAGCCACCGGACCCCGGGACGTTCCGCGCCGGGGTTCCGTGACAGGGCAAGCACGGTCCACCCCTCACCGGCCAAAGTGTCGACGAGGGCGGACCCGCCGATGCCGGTTGCTCCCACTACAAGAGCTGTATGCCCGGTGCCCGCTGTTGTTCCTGCGTCAATCGTCATGCTTCTCCTTCTCACGCCAAGCTGCATATATCCGCGCCCGGTCGAGCGCCACTTCCTCTAGCGACAAGCCGCCGCGCGAGGGAGATATTCCGCGCCCGCCGTCGTCGTTCCTGCCTTTGCGTGCCGGGATGAACACTCGTCAATCGTGCAGAGCTATGTGGGACTGCTTCGTACGTCCGGCGTCGACGTTCCACGCCCGCTGGGAAGGGACGACGACGGCCGGAACGTTTTTCGAGCGACCTGATGTGCCACAACGACCTCGCACCCTGGAACCTCATCAGGGGATCCCGGTGGGTGTGTACGTCAACGGCCACGGGGAACGTAGTCAGCGGCGCCGCTGACTACGTGCCGCGACATAAGGGAGCCTGGCAGCAAGCCCTGGCGCAGCCGTAAGTCACAGCTGTGCGCCAGTGGGCAAGGTGAGGATCTCGGCGCCGTCGCTGGTGATGGCGATGGTGTGCTCGCTATGCGCGGTCCGGCAGCCAGTTGCGCTCTTCAGGGTCCACCCGTCCGTATCGGTAATGAGCTCAGCGGTGTCCGCCATGACCCACGGCTCCAGTGCCAGCAGCAGCCCCGGGCGCAGCTTGAAGCCGCGGCCTGGCCGCCCGTTGTTAGGTACGTGCGGGTCCTGGTGCATGGTGGAACCGATCCCGTGGCCGCCGAACTGGGTGTTGACCGGGTAGCCCGCCTCACCGAGCACTGACCCGATGGCATGGGAGATGTCACCGATGCGCGCGCCTGGGCGCGCCGTGGCGATCCCGGCAGCCAGGGCCCGCTCGGTCGCCTCAATCATGGCGACGCTCTCCTCAGGCTTCGAGTCCCCGACAATGAAGCTGATGGCCGAGTCGGCAGCGATCCCGTTCTTGAGGACGGCGAGGTCGAGGCTAAGCAGGTCGCCGTCCTCAAGCGCGTAGTCGTGCGGCCTTCCATGCAGTACGGCATCATTCACACCTGTGCAGATGTAGTGCCCAAACGGCCCGCGGCCAAAGGACGGCGCGTAGTCGACGTAGCAGGACTGTGCCCCGGCCTCAAGGATCATGGACTTGGCCCACCGGTCGATGTCCAAAAGGTTGGTGCCCGCTGTGCTCCGGCGCTTCAAAGCCTGCAGGATGTCCGCAACCAGGGCACCGGCTTCCCTTGCCCGTGCGAGCTCGGAGGGGTTCAGGATCTCAATCAATGCTGGGGCCTTTCTTCACGCAACCAATAACTATCCCGGCCATATTATCCCGGTATTAGTATTGGAACCATGGTTAGATTGCCGCTAACAGCGGGGGAACTCGAGCGCGGACAGCGCCTCGGCGCCCTCCTGCGACGGGCGAGGGGTGAGCGGCCCATGCTCGATACAGCACTGGAGGCACGCGTCTCTCCGGAGACCCTCCGGAAGATCGAGTCGGGACGCGTCGCAACTCCCGCCTTTCCCACCATCGCAGCGATTGCGGACGTCCTGGGCCTTTCCCTCGATGATGTCTGGGCAGAGATAAACCGGGCTGAATCTTCAGTTGAACCTGCCCGCGCTCGCCACAAGACAGGCACGCGGCTGGCCTCCTGACCTGCCGGGGATGACACGTCGAATAGCATCTTCACATGGCAGACCTGATCATTCCTGACGTTCGTTTCCACTTCTCTTGGCTGGAATCAGCGGCAGAATTCGACGGCGCCCGGCAGGACGGTGCCGGGGCCGAGGACTGGCCGCTGGATGCACTGGAAGAGCCTCAGGAATTCTGCCGCTTCGTCGAGTGGCTCGTGAGGGATGCCCTCCCGGAGAGCCCGCGGAAGCCCGGGTATGTGCCCTGCACCTACCTGTGGATCGTGGAGGGGGACACGTTCCTCGGCTCGCTGGCCATCAGGCACGAACTGACCGAATTCCTCCTCAATGAGGGTGGGCATATCGGATACAGCGTCCGGCCCTCGGCACGGCGCTGCGGGAATGCTGCGAAAGCACTGGCTGATGCCCTCCCGATTGCCCGCGAGCTCGGAATCCCCCGGGTCCTGCTGACATGCGATGAGGACAACGCCGGCTCCCGGGCAACCATCGAAAGGAACGGTGGCCTTTACGAGGACACCCGCAACGGCAAACGCCGCTACTGGATCGACAACGCCTAAACCGGGCGCCCCCGGTGTGAGTGCCCTACCCCGCCGGCCGCAGCGAGGTGATCATCCGCTTGATGTCCTTGTACTCCTGCGTCCCCGCGTACAGCTTCGCCTTCTCCAGGTACGGCAGCGACGCGTCACCCGGCGTCCGGTTCAGCTCCGGGTTGTAAAACGCACCAAATGTTGCCGCGTTGGGCGGCCAGTTGAAGAAATGGAACATGTAGCAGGCTGTATCCCCTTCAGGGAGGGGCGCGGTGGTGATGCCGTAGGCGGCAGCCGGAGTGTCCGGCGGGCCGGCGGTGGTGGCGTTGCCGCGGGTTTCGAACGTATACCGCGGCACCGTGCCGTACTGCGCCAGCTGCGGCATCTCCTGGGACTCCAACACGGTATATGGGTACTTTTCCGTGCACGTGGAACCTGTTGCCATGTTGGTTCGCAGCGTCGCCAGCAACCGCCCGTCCTCGCTGGTCACCTCCGCGAACGCGCCGCCGCCCTCAGCCAGCTCGCCCGCCGGGTCCGTGATGTTCCAGGTGGAGGGCAGGTCGAAGGACAGGTCCCCGGCCGCGGTGGTGTAGGTGGTCCAGGAAGGCTGCGCCGGTGCGCTGGCTGTCGCACTCGGAGGCGCTGCCGCCGTCGTCGTTTCGGCGGCTGTTGGCGTTGCGGTCGCTCGGGCGGAGGCGGAAGCGGAAGCGGAAGCGCTCGACGGCGACGGTTGCGGCGGCGAGGCCGGCTCACCGCAGGCGGTGAGCAGCAAGAGTGAAAGAAGCAGTGCCGGGGTTACCGCGCCGGGCCACACTGACCGCCGCATGTACGCCTCCTTGAGGGCCGTTGTGATCCCTCAATTGTGCAGCCGTCCCGGCTGCCTGGATCCCTTAATCAAACGATTGGAGCCAAACCGTTGCAGCCCATAACGAAACCGTTCCCGGCGGTCCCCAGCGCCCGTTGCCGGACGTTATGTCCCCTTCAACGCGCCCTGCCGGGCAGGCTGTTGTGGTGACCGGATGGCCACGATGGTGAACACAAAGGCAACGACGGCCGTGACCACCAGCAGCATGAGCCCGATGAAGTAGCTGTTGTCCGCCGCGTTGTACGTGGCGCCCATAACCAGGGGCGGGAAGTATCCCCCCATTCCGCCGGCCGCGCTGACAATGCCGCTGATGCTGCCCACCTTGTCCGGTGGCGCCAGTCTCCCGACCCAGGCGAACACACCTCCGGTGCCCAGGCCCAGGGCCGCAGCCATGGCCACGAAGGTCAAGCCGGCCGGGATTTCCCCGTCGGGGCGGAGATTGACAATGAAGGCCAGGACCGCGATGCCTGCCAGGGACGCCAGCACCACCGGCTTGGAGCCGATTCGGTCAGCCAGTACTCCCCCGACAGGCCGGAACAGGACCGCTGCCAGGGCGAAGCCGGCGGTGCGGGTGCCTGCCGCCGTGGGGTCGAACTGGTAGATGTCGCGGAGGTAGGTGGGCAGATAGGTGGCGAAGGAAACGAACCCGCCAAAGACCAGGGCATAAAGGAAGCACAGCTTCCAGGTGACGGCCAGGCCGGCCGCGTCCTTGAGTTTGGGGATCACCGGGGCCGTGTTCGCGTGCCAGTCCGGGGACTCCTTCAGGTTGAACCAGATCAGGGCGCCCATGGCCACAAGGAGCCCGGCAATCAGCAGGTGGGTGGGCAGGTACCCGATCCAGCTCACCAGCCGCGGGGTCAGGAAGGCCGCCAGCGCGGTGCCGCCCATCCCGGCGCCAAAAACACCGGTGGCGAAGCCCCTGCGCGACGGCTCGTACCAGGCGGAGACAAAGGGAATTCCGACGGCGAACACGGTGCCTGCGATGCCCAGCAGCAGGCCCGCGCCCAGCACCAAGGCGTACGAACCGAGGGACCCGCCGAGGGCCACCAGCAGCACCGGCGGGACGCTGCCGAGAAGGACGAACGTGAACATCACCCGGCCGCCGAACCGGTCAGTCATGGCCCCCACCACAATCCGGCCCAGCGACCCGACGAAGATTGGCATCGCCACCAGAATGGCCGTGGACGTGGAGTTCAGCCCCATCTCCTGTGTGTAGCGGGCACCCAGCGGTGCCACGATGTTCCACGCCCAGAACGCCATCACCGATGCACTGGTGGCCAGGGCCAGGTTCAGTCCCTTGCCTGGATGGGAGGTTTCCGCAGGCGGGGCGGGGTTAGTGGGCGCGGCAGATTCGGCCATCGTCTTCTCCTCTCCTCAGCGGTTCCGGGTGTCCCGGTCCTGGGTCCCCACCGGGGACCAGCCGCGCCGCGCTGCAGGGGCGTTCGGGTTCTCCGCGGCATTGGTTCCGGACCTGCTTCCGGCCCGGGTGCCCGGACGCCCGCCTGTCCTGCCGCCTTCGCGGTCCCGGGATCGGTAAACGATGTAGGGGCGGAACAGGTAGTGCATCGGTGCGGTGAAGGCGTGGACCAGCCGGGTAAAGGGCCAGATGATGAACAGAGCCATTCCCACCAGGGTGTGCAGGTGGAAGGAGAACGGCGCGGCAGCCATCGCAGTGAGGTCCGGCTGGAAGATAAAGAGCGAACGGAACCACGGAGCAACGGTTTCGCGGTAGTTGTGTCCGTGCTCCCCCTCGAACACGCTGGCCAGGGTGGTCCACAAGCCGAACACGATGGCCGCGGTGAGCACCACGTACATGGTCTTGTCATTCTTCGTGGTCGCCATGAACACCGGCCCCGTGGTGCGGCGCCGGTAAATCAGCAGGACAATGCCGCCCAGGGTCCCGATTCCCGCGATCCCGCCCACGAACAGGGCGTTGAAGTGGTAGAAGTCCTGGCTCATGCCCACCGCTTCCGTCCAGGACATGGGAATGACCAGGCCGAAGAAGTGGCCGGCAATCACGGCGAGCAGGCCGAAGTGGAACAGCGGCGAGGCGATCCGCAGCAGCTTGGACTCGTAGAGCTGTGAGGACCTGGTGGTCCAGCCGAACTGGTCATACTTGTAGCGCCAAATCAGCCCGCCCACCAGGACAACCACCATGACGTAGGGCAGGACGCCCCAGAGCACAATGTCCAAGGCAGAAAGTTCGACGGCGGCACTGGGCTGTGTTTCAAAGGGGAGGGTTTCAAAGGGCGAAGTTTCCAAGGGCGGCGTTGCGAACGGCATGTCAGGCCCCCTTCACGGGCAGCAGGCGCGGATCGTACGGGTCAAGGCCCACGGCTTCGGTGGGTGGTCCGTAGCCTGCCATCCGCATCACGGCCTGTTCATCCGCCGGCGACTTCCCGGGCAGGGTGGCGCAGATGGCCTGCAGGATCCGGGCGTGCGGCAGCTTGTCCCCGAGCAGCCTGAACCGGAGCATTTCCAGGCTGGGGCGGTACTGGATCAGCAGCTCCCGCCCGGCGTCGAAATCCACCAGGGCCGTGTACTCGAGCACCATGGGCAGGTAGTCCGGCAGCTCCCCCTGGGTGTCCACCAGGATGTCGCTTTGCCGGTAGGCCTTCTTGAAGCTGCCCAGGACCTCGCCGCGGCGCCGGGTGTCCCCGTCTGTCCAGTAGCTCAGGTGCAGGGCATGCCGGCGGCTGAGGTCGAACTCGCGCACGTAATGCGCCTGGGCCTCCATCAGCGGCGTGGCCTCCAGCGCGTCCAGCACCTCCTGGAAGTTGTCGACGGCGCCCGGGAACTCCGCGAGCGCGGCCCGCATGAGCGGCACTTTGGCCAGGAGGTCCTCGTCCGGGTAGGACAGGCACCAGGCACCGGCCATGTACACCACCTGGTCCCGGCGGTTCACGGCTGGTCCTCCGCTGCCGCCAGGGTGTCCGGTTCAGGCCCCTTGTCCGGGAAGAGCCCGGGCGGCGCCCCCCGGCCGTCCCAGTTCAGCAGGTTCACCCGGCCTTTGAGGCTGGTGCCAGCCGCTATCTCGTCGGTGGTCTGCCGGTCCTTGAGCGCGTTGAAGGTGTCCACGGCAACCGGGACGGGCCTGCCGCTCGCCTCACCGAAGGGTGACGAATCCTGCATGCCCGGGCCGCCGTCGAAATCCAGTGAACAACCCATCTCCTCCAGGTCGTGGGCCTGCTCCACGTGCGCCTTGGGGATGACGTACCGTTCGTCGTACTTGGCAATAGCCATCAACCGGTACATCTCGTACATGGTCTGCCCGTCCATGCCCACGGACTCGGGGATGGACTCGTCCGGATCGTTGCCCAGGCTGATGCCGCGCATGAACGAACGCATGGCCGCGAGCTTGCGCAGCACGGCAGTGACGCGGTCCGCGTCCCCGGCCGTGAACAGCTCCGCCAGGTACTCCACCGGGATACGCAGCGCATCAATGGCGCCGAACAGGTTGCCGTGGTCCTCGCCGTCGTGCCCCTGGTCCCGCAGCAGGTCCACTACCGGGGACAGCGGCGGGACGTACCAGACCATGGGCATGGTCCGGTACTCGGGGTGCAGCGGCAGGGCCACCTTGTACACCTTCGCGAGCGCATAGACCGGCGAGCGCACGGCGGCGTCGATCCAGTCCTCCGGAATGTTCTGCGCCCGGGCTTCGGCCTGGACCACCGGATCGTTGGGGTCCAGCAGCACGTCCATCTGGGCGTCGTAGAGTTCCTGCGGGTCGGTGACGGACGCAGCGGCGGTGACGGCATCGGCGTCGTACAGGAACAATCCCAGGTACCGCAGCCGGCCCACGCACGTCTCCGAGCACACAGTGGGGATCCCCACCTCCACGCGGGGGTAGCAGAACGTGCACTTCTCGGCCTTGCCGGTCTTGTGGTTGAAATAGATCTTCTTGTACGGGCAGCCGGTGACGCACTGCCGCCAGCCGCGGCACTTGTCCTGGTCCACCAGGACAATCCCGTCCTCCACGCGCTTGTAGATGGCGCCGGAGGGGCAGGACGCCATACAGGACGGGTTCAGGCAGTGCTCGCAGATCCGCGGCAGGTAGAACATGAAGGTCTGCTCGTAGGCGAACTTGATCTTGTCCTCGGATTCCCGCCTGACCTTCTCCACCAGCGGGTCCAGGTGGCCGTTCTCGGCGGAACCGCCCAGGTTGTCATCCCAGTTCGCGGACCAGGTGACCTTGGTGTCCTCCCCGGTGATCAGGGACTTGGGCCGGGCCACCGGGAAGTCGTCGCCCAGGGGCGCGTCCACCAGGGTTTTGTAGTCGTAGGTCCACGGCTCGTAGTAGTCCTTGAGCTCGGGCTGGACCGGGCTGGCGAAGAGCCCGAACATCTTCTTCACCCGGCCGCCGGCTTTGAGGACCAGCTTGCCGCGCTTGTTCAGGTCCCAGCCGCCGCGCCACTTGTCCTGGTCCTCGTACCGGCGGGGATACCCCTGCCCGGGGCGGGTCTCCACGTTGTTGAACCAGACGTACTCGGTGCCCGCACGGTTGGTCCAGGCCTGCTTGCAGGTGACCGAACACGTGTGGCAACCGATGCACTTGTCCAGGTTCATCACCATGCCCATCTGAGCCATGACTCGCATCAGTACTGCACCTCCTGTGAGCGGCGGCGGACTGTGGCCACCATGTCGCGCTGGTTTCCGGTGGGGCCCAGGTAGTTGAAGGCGTACGCCAGCTGGGCGTAGCCGCCGATCAGGTGCGAGGGTTTCACCAGCAGCCTGGTGACCGAGTTGTGGATGCCGCCCCTCCGCCCGGTGGCCTCAGACTTCGGGACATCAATGGTGCGTTCCTGGGCGTGATGGACGTACACCACACCGGCCGGCATCCGGTGGCTGACGATGGCCCGGGCCACCAGGACGCCGTTGATGTTCAGGCACTCCACCCAGTCGTTGTCCTTGACCTGGATGGAATCGGCGTCGGCCGGGCTCATCCACACCGTGGGCCCGCCGCGGGAGAGCGAGAGCATGAGCAGGTTGTCCTGGTATTCCGAGTGGATGGACCACTTGGAGTGCGGCGTCAGGTACCGGACCACCACCTCCAGCTGCCCGTTCTGCCCGAGTTTGGGTTCGCCGAACAGCCGGTGCATGTCCAGGGGCGGCCGGTAAATCGGAAGCCCCTCGCCGATGTCCGTGATCCAGTCATGGTCCAGGAAGAAATGCATCCGGCCGGTCAGGGTGTGGAAGGGCTTGAGCCGCTCAATGTTGATGGTGAACGGGGCATAGCGGCGGCCGCCCGTCTCCGAACCCGACCACTCCGGCGAGGTGATCACCGGAACCGGGGCCGCCTGGGTCTGGGCGAAGGTGATGAACTTTTCCTCGGAACCCTCGGACAGGTCCGCCAGTTTCCGCCCGGTCCGGACTTCCAGGTCCTTGAAGCCCTGCACAGACAGCTCACCGTTGGTGGTTCCAGAGAAGGCCAGGATGGCTTCCGCCATCTTCGCGTCGGTGTCCATGGCCGGGCGGCCGTCCGCGGCACCGCCCAGCATCACGCCGTTGGAGTGGCTGAGCCGGTTGAGTGCGCCGTCGAGTTTGTAGGTGACGTTCTTGACGGTGAAGCCGAGCTTGTCCGCCAGGGGTCCGACGGCGGCGAGCTTGTCCGCGATGGTCGTATAGTCCCGCTCCACCACCGAGAAGACGGGCATGTTCTGCCCGGGGACGGCGGGGATATCCGCTTCCCGCCAGTCCCGCACGATCCCGCCGGGCTGGGCCAGCTGGCCGGGGGTGTCGTGCTGCAGCGGCACGCTCACCAGGTCGCGCCGGACGCCCAGGTGGGTCTTGGCCATCTTCGAGAACTCGCGGGCCAGCAGGTGGAAAGTGTCAAAGTCGGTCTTGGTTTCCCACGGCGGGTCGATCGCCGGGGTGAACGCGTGCACAAACGGGTGCATGTCCGTGGAGGACAGGTCGTGTTTTTCGTACCAGGTGGCGGCCGGGAAAACGACGTCGGAGAGCAGCGTGGTGGACGTCATCCGGAAGTCCGCGGAGACCAGCAGGTCCAGCTTCCCTTCCGGCGCCTTCTCGTGCCATTTCACGTGCGTGGGTTTGAGCCCCTCGGCGTGGTCCTCGCCCATCACGTTGTTGTGGGTGCCCAGCAGGTTCCGCAGGAAGTACTCGTTGCCCTTCGCCGAGGAGCCGAAGAGGTTGGAACGCCACAGGACCAGCGTGCGCGGCCAGTTCTCCGGTGCGTCCACGTCCTCGACGGCAGGGTTCAGGGTACGGTTTTTGAGGGCGTCCGCGATGTAGCCGGGGGTGTCCTTCGCGGTCCCGGCGGCGACGGCGGCCTCCGCCTCATCCGCGAGGTCCAGCGGGTTGCGGTCGAACTGCGGGTAGAACGGCATCCACCCAAGCCGTGCCGACTGCGCAATGGCATCCGCGGTGTGCAGGCCGTCCATGGCTCCGGTGGAGAGCGGGGACTTCAGGGCGTCGGCCGAGTAGCCGTCCTGGCGCCACTGGTCCGTGTGCATGTACCAGTACCCGGTGCCGATCATGGTCCGCGGCGGCCGGGACCAGTCCAGGGCGTTGGCAAGCGACACCCATCCGGTCACAGGGCGGGTTTTTTCCTGCCCCACGTAGTGCGCCCAGCCGCCACCGTTCCTGCCCATGCAGCCGGTCAGCATCACCATCGCCAGGATGGCCCGGTACGTGGTGTCCCCGTGGAACCACTGGCAGATCCCGGCGCCCATGATGATCATGGACCGGCCCTTGGACTGCTCCGCGTTCCGGGCGAATTCTCGCGCCACCCGGATGCACGCCTGGGCCGGAACGGAGGTGATCTCCTCCTGCCACGCGGGGGTGTAGGGCGTGGCCGCGTCGTCGTACCCGGTGGCCCATTCACCCGGGAGCCCTTCGCGGCCCACGCCGTACTGGGCGAGCATCAGGTCGAACACCGTGGTGACCAACCGGCCCTCCACCTCGATCACGGGAACCCCCCGCCGGAGCACGCTGCCGGTGCCGTCCGCCTGTTCGAAGCACGGCAGCAGGATCTCGGCGCTCTCCCCCGAAACGTCCTGCAGGGACAGTGCCGGCTCAATTCCCTCAAGGTCCAGGTTCCACTTGCCCTTGCCGCTGCCGGAGTAGCGGAACCCCATGGAACCGTTGGGGACGGCGGGACGGCCGGTCTTCTTGTCGAAAAGGACGGTGCGGAAGGCTGCATCTTCAGCCCCGGACTCCGCCGGGATGTCCCTGGCGGTGAGGAATTTCGACGGCGTGAGCGCGCCGTCGTCGCGCTTTTCCAGGCGGACCAGGAACGGCAGGTCCGTGTACTGCTTTACGTAGTCAGTGAAGAACGGGACCTGCCGGTCCACGAAGAATTCCTTGAGCATCACGTGCCCCATGGCCATGGCCAGCGCGGCATCAGTTCCGGCCTGGGCGGGAAGCCATTCGTCGGCGAACTTGGTGTTGTCCGCGAAGTCCGGGCTGACGGTGACCACCTTGGTGCCGCGGTACCGCACCTCGGCCATCCAGTGCGCGTCCGGGGTGCGGGTGACGGGGACGTTGGAGCCCCACATCATCAGGTAGCGGGCATCCCACCAGTCACCGGATTCGGGGACGTCCGTCTGGTCGCCGAACACCTGCGGGCTGGCAACGGGCAGGTCCGCGTACCAGTCGTAGAAGGAGGTCATCACGCCGCCGATGAGCTGGATGAAGCGGGTTCCCACCGCGTGCGACACCATGGACATCGCGGGAATCGGCGAGAAGCCGGCGCAGCGGTCCGGGCCGTAGGTCTTGATGGTGTTCACGTGGGCGGCGGCCGCGATCTCGATCGCTTCCTGCCACGAGATCCTTACCAGGCCGCCCTTGCCGCGCGCCTGCTGGTAGCGGCGCCGGCGTTCGGGATCGGCAGCAATCTCCGCGAAGGCCAGGACCGGGTCCCCCAGCCGGGCCTTGGCCTCCCGGTACATCTCCACCAGGACCCCGCGGGCGTACGGGAAACGGACCCGGGTGGGCGAGTAGGTGTACCAGGAAAAGGCCGCCCCGCGCGGGCAGCCCCGGGGTTCATATTCAGGGCTGTCAGGGCCCACCGAAGGGTAGTCTGTCTGCTGCGACTCCCAGGTGATGATGCCGTCCTTGACGTACACCTTCCATGAGCAGGAGCCTGTGCAGTTCACGCCGTGGGTGGAACGGACCACCTTGTCGTGGCTCCACCGGTCGCGGTAGAAGATGTCTCCCTTGCGGCCGCCTTCCCGAAAAACAGCCCTGCCGTCGTCGGTCTGGTCCCACTTGGTGAAGAACCTGCCCACCTTCAACATTGCATCGGATGCTGCTCCGTCTACCCCCGCGACAAATCGGTCTTCAGCCATGCTGCCACCGTAGGCACGGGCTTTCCGGACTACTAGGGCCTTTCGGCTGCTTGTGCTTTGGGCCCGGCGGGACTAAGTTGCGCCCTGGTCACGCGGCTCCTCTCCCTGCCCCTCTGCGCATCGCCTCCCCCGCAATCCCTTCCGGGCATAGGCTGAAGTCCGCACGTAGTGGACAGGAGACAGCGGTGGCCGAAACAACCATGACCGGGACAACCGTGAAAGAGCTGATGGCCGAACTGGCGCAGCTTGAGGACACAAGGGCGCGGGAGGTCAACGAGCGGCACGGAGACGATCACGGCGTGAACCTCGGCAAGCTGCGTGCCATCGCCAAGCGCCTGAAGACGCAGCAGGAACTCGCGTACCAGCTCTGGGCCACCGGTGACACTGCGGCCAGGCTGCTGGCCCTGCTGGTCTGCCGGCCAAAGGCGTTCAGCAGGGACGAGCTGGACGCCATGCTGCGGGAGGCCCTGGCACCCAAGGTGCAGGACTGGCTGGTGAACTACGTGGTGAAAAAGAGCCCGCATGCCGAAGAGCTGCGCGTGGCCTGGCTGGCTGACCCGGATCCTCTGGTGGCGAGCGCGGGGTGGGCCCTGACCAGCGACAGGGTGGTCAAGGCGCCCCAGGGACTCGACCTTGCGGGCCTGCTGGACGTCGTTGAGGCTGAGATGAAGGACGCACCGGACCGCCTGCAGTGGGCTATGAACACCTGCCTGGCGCAAATCGGAATCGGGCATCCCGAACACCGTTCCCGTGCTCTGGAGATCGGCGAGCGCCTGCAGGTACTCAAGGACTACCCCACTCCGCCGGGCTGCACCTCACCCTTCGCCCCCGCCTGGATCAACGAGATGGTCCGTCGGCAGGGTGCCTTGTAAAAACAGCGGGGAGGAATGGCGAAGCCCCCGCGCGAGTCATGCTCCAGCGCGGGGGCTCCTTGTGCTTCCGTGTTGGGGAATAACGTGGAAACAGATAGAACTTACCCGCTGGTAACGTGCGTCAAAGTCCATTTAGCGGGGTGACCGCAAATCTTGAGTGAATTTTGAGGGAACCGGCGGGCTGCGATTTCCCCCTAGTCGCTTTCCGGCGCGTCCGTTGCGTCCGGGTCTTCCTCAGGCTCAAAGGTGTTCGCCTCGCCGTCCGCTCCGATACCCACGCCATCCGCGTGGCCGGGAACACCGCCGTCGCCCTTTCCCTGGGCAGCTGCAGCACCCTCCTGCGGGTCGTCCTCAGGCAGTGAATCTGGTGAGTTGATAGTCATCGCTCCTCCTTCATTGGCCGGTCCTTCACGCTAACAGCCCTATGCCCGGAAGGCGTGGATCACGGCAAAGAATTTACGCCCGACGGCGGAGACGCGCCTCGCGTGGCGCCTTACGGCGTCATCCGGTAGCCCACGCCGCGCACTGTTTCCACCCAGCGGGGATGATTGGAACTGTCGCCAAGGCGTTTCCGCAGGTTTCCCACATGCACCTCGACGGCGCGCTCCTCGCCCGCGGTGACAAAGGAGCCGGTGTTGTACGGCTCGTTGCGGAGTCGCCGGACCAGGTCCGCCTTGGTCTGGACGGTCCGTCCGTTTTCCATCAGGACCAGCAGGATGTCGAACTGCGTGCGGGTCAGGTCCACCGGCTCCCCGTTGATTACCGCCTGCCGGGAGGCCTCGTGAAGGGCAAGCCCCCGATGGGCGAAGTCGCAGCAGCCGGGGGCTGCACCTGCGGATGGTTCACCCTCTGCCTGCTCAGGTCCGGCCGGAGGCCTGCCGGTCCGCAACTGTTCGGCGGAAGGTGCCGGCCGCCCCCGCCTGGTGGGCTGCGCCCGTTCAGCCGGAGCCTCCCTGAGGGTCCGCGGGCGCCGGAGCATGGCCGCTATCCGGGCACGAAGTTCACGGGGGCGGAAAGGTTTGGTGAGGTAGTCGTCCGCGCCGGCCTCGAATCCCATCAGGGTGTCAGCTTCGTCCACCCTTCCGCTGACAATGATGAGGTAGGCATCGCTGAAAGTCCGGATCCGCCGGGACGCCTCAATGCCGTCGAAATCAGGGAGCCCGACGTCCATGGTGACGATGTCCGGGTTGTGTTCGCGGACTGCGTCCACACCTTCGATGCCCGAAGCCGTTGAATGGACGGCAAACCCTGACTGCCGCAGCACTTCCGCCAAGGTTGACCTGATGTCATCGTCATCCTCAACCACCACAGCAACACCGCGCTCCACCATGTGATTCCCCAAGCTCTCTTCACTTTTGCGCCCAGGTTTTCCTCAAGCACATGCAAGGAACATTCGGAGGAACGGGCAATATGGATTGCTTTTGTTATTCCGCACCGTGGGACGTTGAAAAGCCTAACGCAAGGGATTGAAAGGTTACTTATCACCTTCGTCCGAATTGAGCATTTCTTGAGCTTTAGCAAATATTGAGTATTTCCTGAGATATGCCTCAGGAAAAATTAAGTCCGTTGAGCTATTGCCTCGGCAGAGTTCTTGGCTCAAGATCAAGCTGTGTGCTCCACAGGGGCGCAATTGCTCGCTGGGAGCAACCGAAAAGGGGCGTTACATGGCTGGTTTTCGCTTTTTTGTCTCACATCCCAAGCGCCGGACGAAACCGCTGGCAATGCTGGCAGCGGCCGCCGTCGCAATGCTTGCGTGCGTACCGCCCGCCCAGGCGGCGGAAACCACTCCGCTGGATCCCAATCCCGGGCCTGCCGGCAACTTCACCTGGAAAGGCCTCAACTGGGAGAAACGCTTTTGGGCCGGGGCCCCGCAATACAACAAAGCCTTCGCTGCCGCCAACGTTGGCAATCCCGATGCCAACGGTTACATCACCATGAACCTGACCAACCCCACTGGAGAAGCCCCGGTGGGGGCCGAGTTCCAGTCCACCCGGCAGGGCTTCGGCTACGGAACGTACAGCACAACCGTGGAAAAGAACCTGGCCGCCCTGCAAAAAGAGGTGGTGTGGGGCTGCCTGTTCACCTACGACCCCCTGGCCGAACCAGGACACACGGAAATCGATCTCTGCGAGGCCTCTGCGTGGGGCGGCGGTGCCGCTTACGGGGAGTCCTGGCCGGTCACGCAGGGCCACGGCTATTGGTTCGATGCCACGAAACCGCCCGGCGAAGGCAACAACACCACTGTCTTTGGCGTCACGTCAGATTCCATCACCACCCACCGGATGGTGTGGGAGCCGGGAAGGATCACGTTCGAAACCTTTGCCGGCGAAGGCTACACCGGCGCCCTGCTGAAACGCACTGTCCTGGAGGGTGCCACGGTCCCGGTTCCCGCCAGGGAGCGGATCCACTTCAACCTGTGGGTTACCGGCGGGGGTGGCGGGGACCCGGCCCATGTGAAGCCGGAAAGCGTGGTCATCAGGGATTTCTCCTTTGTGTCCGCAGCAACTGCGGCACCCACCGGGCCTGTCTCCGCAATCTCGTTGAGTGCTGCCACCACCAAGGCAAAGTCCGTCAGCACCACCACCCTGAAGTGGACCGGCGCCACGGGTACCAACGTCACGTTATGGGTGAACGGGGTACAGAAGTCTGTGGCAAACACAGGAACCTACGTCACCAAAGTCAAGGGCGGGAGCAGCACCGCCTACAAAGTCTGCGACGCGGCCGGCTGTTCAAATGTGGTCAGCGTGGTGACCTGAACGCCGCCTGCCCGCATCCGCGGAGAACCGCCCGCGGGGAACACCCGAGGGGAAACGCCTGAGCGCAGGGCAGCCGTGGATGGCTTCCCTGCGCTCTTGCCGCTATCAGCTGACGGCAAGCTTGTGCCCTACTGCTTGTTCGTCCGGACCGGGATGATCCGCTTGATGGCGAGGCCGAGGGCCAGGAGGGCAAAGGCAGCGAGTGCCACCCAGAACACCTCTCCTGCGCCTGTCATGGCAAGCGTGCCGGAGCCGGCTCCGGCAGCAGCGGGAACGGCTGGATTGTTATACATGGTTTTTACCAGGCTTTCTTTTTGTTGAAGGCTGCGTCTGTATACGCCTTCGCGTGAACCAACTGCAGGAAGAGGTCAATCACCAGCTCGTACATGGTGGCGGCCGCGAGCATGTACTTCCAGCCCCGCAGCCGCACTGTCACCACGCGTTCGATCACGAAGACACCGGTCACGGCAAGCCAGAACGGCTGGAAATGCAGCCCTGCCCCCGTGCCCAGTGCAATCGCCACCGTGCTGAGGTAGCCGAAAGTCACCAGGACCCCCGCCACCGAAAGTGCCTGCCTGCCCCAATAGGGCTGAGTGACCCGCGTCCAGCCGTATTGGACGCAGTTCTCCACTGCACCGCGCTTCCACCTGAGCCGCTGCGCCCACAGCTCGCGCCAGGTGGGCATCACTTCCGTGACAAGCGTGCAGTCAGCCGGTGACCGGATCCGGTATTTAAGCGTCAGCAGGGCAAAGGACAGTTCGTTGTCCTCCGTCAGGACAGAGGTGTCATAGACGCCGCCCCTGCCGTTGCCGGGAGGCAGGGTACCGTCCAGCCGCGCCGCTGCCACATCACGGAGCGTCCGCACCCGGAACAGTGCCGCCGTACCCGTGACCACCAGGCATCGTCCCTGCAGCCGCCTCACGTCCCGGGCATAGCGCGCGTATTCATTCCGCTGCAGGTGCCCAACAAATCCACCGCCGTGGCCTCCGCGGAACACGCCGCCCACGGCACCAAGCCGGGTATCAGCCGTCAGGTGCCCCACTGCGCGGTCGATGAAGTCGGGGGAGAGCTGGGAATCCGCGTCCTGCACCAGGATCATGTCCTCGGCCGCGGCATGCGGCAACAGCTCCGCCAGGACGAAGTTGAGCGCCCCGGCCTTCTTATCGGTGTTACCCACCGTGGAAACCACCTCGGCGCCCGCCGCCAGAGAAATAGCCTCAGTTTTATCCGTGCAATTGTCCGCCACCACGATTATCCGGTCGGGAACAATTGTCTGGGATTGCAGCGAAACAAGGGTCTCGTGGATACCGGCCGCCTCGTTGTGGGCCGGGATGATAACTGTGATCACAGGGCTGTCCCCGCCGGGAAATTAGTCACAAAAGCTCCGCTGACCGCGCCGCCGCACGCATATTTCCCCGCTGTGAATATTTGAAGTTCCATTGGCTTTGAGTGTTCCAACGCGAACTCAAATCGTATGCACAGAAGCGGCAACAAAGCGGCAAGCTTCCATCAAGAGGGCCGCATGCACCTCAACCTCAGGGGAAGCCCGACCTGAGGTCCGCCTGGGCGCACAGGGGACGAAATCCGCCGGATTGACCGGCGAAGAGGGCAACAAGAAGAAGCAGAAGCGCACAGAAAGCGCACAAAAAGTCTTGACTAGTCACAGCAAGCGCTGTTACAAATTGTGTAAAGCAGTTGCTGAAACGATACAAACAAAGCCCTTAGCCTCATCAAAGGAGATGACAATGACCATCGCTGCCAACCCGCCCGGTACCCCGGCCACAGCCGGATCAGGCCGCCATGCAAGGAAGTCGCTGGCCGCTGGCCTGGCCGCGGCCGCCCTGCTCAGCGCGTCCGGCGTTGCCCTCTCAGCCCCCGCTGCCAACGCCGAACCGAGCAATTACCGCTTTGACTTCGGTAATGGCCCGGTGGAACACGGCTACACCGGCGTCAGCGCCACCGATGCCTACAGCCCTGAAACACGTTACGGCTTCAATACCCCGGAGCACATGGCAAACGTTGCCGCCAAGGGCAATGGAGCCGGAAGTGATGCAGTACGTTTCCTCCAGTTCGGGACCAAGAGCAGCAACACGTTCAACGTGGACCTCAAAGAGGGCCTGTACAAGGTCTCCGTCACGCTGGGTGACACCTCCCGGGCCAGCATCGCGGCCGAAGGAGTTTTCCAGGAAATGAACCTGACCGGAAACGGCGCCACGGCCTCCTTCGAAATTCCGGTGACGGACGGGCAGCTGAACCTGCTGGTTACCGAAGGCAAGGTGGGAACCGCCTTCACCCTGAGCTCACTGGAAATCGACAAGGTGTCACGCCACCCGGACATGGACCCCACGATCTGGGTGGGCGGGGATTCAACCGTGGCCAGCTACTACCCCCTGGAGAACAGTGTCCAGGGCGGCTGGGGCCAGATGCTGCCGCAGTACGTGGACCCGGAAGCGTTCGACATCCGGAACATGGCCACCGGGGGGCAGATTGCCCGTGGCTTCCGCAACGACGGCCAGCTCGAAGCCATCCTCCAGTACATCAAGCCCGGCGACCTGTTCCTGCTGGAAATGGGCATCAATGACACCGCGGCCAAGAACGCCACCACCGAGGCGGAGTTCAAGGAGATCATGCGGGACATGGTCCGCCAGGTCGCAGCCACCGGAGCTACGCCCGTGCTCGTTACGCCGCAGGGCCGCGCCACTGATTTCGTGGACGGCGTCCACACCTCGGTGAACCGCTGGTACCGCAACTCCACCGTTGCCCTGGCACAGGAAGAGGGCGTGCACCTGGTGGACCTCAACGTCCTGGCCTCGGCCTACTTCACCGGAATCGGCCCGGAAGCCACCCTCGCCCTGTTCATGCCCGGTGACACGCTGCATCCCAACCGTGCCGGCGCCTCCGAACTGGCCCGCCTGGTTGCGGAGGACCTTGCCCGCCAGGGCCTCTCAGCCGGCAAACCTTAGTTGGCAAACTTTAGTTGGCAAACCTTAGTTGGCAGGGCCCGACGGCGGGATGCGGCACTGCGCCGCATCCCGCCGTCGTCCTGTCTGGCGCCGCACGGGCCAAGTGAGTACAGCTAGGTCCAGTCTGAGGAGAAGTCCATCGGCGGCCACCACCGCGTCCGCGAATGGACGGGGAACCTGCGTCCGCTGACGTCGGTGGGAGTGATGCGGATCAGGTGCTCCTTCACGCCGGCTTCCCAGGGCTCGCGGTCCGGATCGGACAGCTCCAGTGGCACGGCGTCCTCTGCCATCGGCTCAGGCAGGCCTTTGACCACCACACTCCACACCTCGGTGCCGTAAGCATTCATCCCGTCGGCCTCCAGCGCTACAACCGTCCCTGCCAGCAAGGAGTACAGCTTTGTGCCGGCGGCGGTCCGGAAAAACAAGGCTCCTTCTGCCGGCACAAAGTTCACGGGGAAGATTTCCGGCGTCGTGCCGTTGATGACCGCCAGCCTGCCGATGTAGGAGGAGCGCAGGTATTTCCAGCACTCCTCTTCCGGGAGGACTTCAGTTTGTGGTCCCGGGGGTGAAGTATCCATGGCCCGCAGTCTAGGCCCGGAGCAGCGGCGGAAGTAGGGTCTTCCTGCCCGTTGCCTTGCACCGTCAGGGTTTCGGGTCACGGCGCCGGCCTCCCCTCGTCAGCCCGGCTGCCCCGGCGGGCGGATGATGCGGCGCTGCGTGGCGGCGGCGATGGCGGCCGTCCGGTTGTCCACGCCGAGCTTGCCGTAAATATGGACCAGGTGCGTTTTGACCGTGGCCTCGGAAATGAAGGTCTGCCGTGCAATGGCCCGGTTGGAAAGCCCGGTGGCCAGGAGTTCCAGCAGCTGGACTTCCCGGGGAGTGAGCGAGGTGCCTGGATTGGTAATGCGGTTCATGAGCAGCGCCGCCGCCCGCGGTGCCAGTACGGTCTCCCCCGCCGCGGCCGCGACCACGGCCCGCCGGATCTGTTCCGGGGGCGCGTCCTTGAGCATGTATCCGCTGGCTCCGGCCTCTACAGCCGCGAGGATGTCCGCGTCAGTGTCATAGGTGGTCAGGATGAGGACTGGCGGGGGCACAGCCAGCTTCCGGATCTCCGCCGTGGCCGCCACCCCGTCCATGCCCGCACCCATCTGGAGGTCCATCAGCACAACGTCCACGCCGTCACCGAGGACGGTCAGCCGCGCCAGCTCCTTCAGGGCCGCCTGCCCGTCCGCCGCCTCCGCGGCAATGGAAATGCCCTCGAACCCGGCGAGCATTGCCTTCAGGCCGGCACGGACCACCGGATGGTCGTCGACCAGCAGGACGCGGACATCATTCACCGGCGTCTCCTGCCGGACCATCAAGCGGCAACCGGATGGCCACCACCGCCCCTTCGCCCGGGGCGGACTCCACGTCCAGGGAGCCGTGGAGTGCCTTAACCCTTGCCTGCAGGGAGCGGAGGCCGAATCCGCTGCCGTCCGTGCCGCCGTCGTGCTGTGTCCGGACGGCCAGTGACGGGTCAAAGCCGACGCCGTCGTCGTAAATGTCCAGGGTGACTTCTGAGCCCAGGAACGTGAGGGTGATGACCGCGGTGCCGGCGCGGGCGTGCTCGCGGACGTTGGCGAGGCTGGCCTGGGTGGCGCGGAGCAGTGCCACCTGGTGGGGCTGCGGGAGTTCGGCCGGCTCCCCGTCCACCTCGAGCCGGCAGCGGAGCGCCACTCCCCCGGCGGCCGCGCTGGACTCGGTCTTCGCGCAGAGCCGGCGCAAGGCCTCCGCCAACGTGCTGTCGTTCAGTTGGGGGGAGGACAGGCCGCGGACGAAACTCCGGGCTTCGGCCAGGTTTTCGGCTGCCGTTTGCTGCATCTGTGCCACCCGTGACGCAGCAGTGGAAAGATCCCCGTGTGCCAGCGAGCTTTCGGCCGACCGGCCCAGCAGCACGATGCTGGACAGGCCCTGGGCCAGGGTGTCGTGGATTTCCCGGGCCAGCCGTTCCCGCTCGGCCAGCACCCCGGCCTCGTGCTGGGATGCTGCCAGTTCCTGCCGGGTGCGGCGCAGTTCGTCCGCGGCCCGCCGCTGGTTCTCTGCCTCCCGGTACAGGGCAACGTAGGCGAGGCCGGTGACGACGGCGAAGGCGGCACCAAACAGCGGGCCGACGACGGCGGCCGCGTGCGGGGCAGGCTCACCGCTGGCGGACCACTGGGAAGCGATGACCGCGGCCGTCATCAGCGTGATGGTCAGCAGCGCGGCCCGCCTGGGCAGCAGGTGCAGGTGCAGGAAAAACAACGGGAACGCCAGCCAGGCGAAATCGGCGCTCCCCACCAGCAAAAGGACCCACAGGGTTGTCACCGCTGCCAACCACTGGATGGCATAGCGGCGGGGGTTGAACCTGATATGGCCCGCGGCATGGCGGTGTTCCAGGACGGTCCCCGTGAGGTAGACCGCCGCAAGGACAAGGGCAAGGGCCGCCCAAAGCACCGGGAAGTACCCGCGGGAACCGGGCGCCAGCAGCCGGACTACACCCACCACGAGGAGGGCGGCGAAGCCGGTGTGCAGCGTCACCCGCAGGACACGCAGGATCGCCGCTGAGGACGCCGTCTCAAGGGCGTTCAGCGGAACCCGGGCAGGCGTGGCGGACATTTTCCCAGCTTATGCGGGCCGGCGTAGCGGGGGGTCAATCAAAAGGTTGACTCCGGGTTCCACCTATCGGCGCCGGCATCTCAACTGCCTGCTCGATGGCTGACGGGCAGCCGGACGGGACAGTGGATAGAGAGCTCATCAACTGCAACAAACCCATACTTCAACTGAGAGAAGACCAACGTGTTTCTGGCAATCCGCGACATCCGCTTCGCCAAGGGCCGGTTCGCCATGATGGGCGGCGTGGTGGCCCTGATTACCCTGCTCCTGGTCATGCTGTCCGGCCTAACCGCCGGGCTGGCTGAACAATCAACGTCGGCGATCGGAAAGCTGGGGGCCGCCTCCGCGTCACCGGTGGACGCCGTGGTGTTCGGCGCCCCGGGCTCCAGCGTTCCCAAAGCGTCCTACACCGAAAGCTCGGTGACAGCCGGCCAGCTGGACAGCTGGCAGAACCAGCCCGGAGTCCGCAACGCCGAGCCGCTGGGAATCACCCAGACCCGCGCGCACGGCGGGGCTGCCGGCGCGGGCACCGCCAATGTAGCCGTTTTCGGCGTTGCTCCGGGGAGCGGACTGGCACCTGTTGACGTTTCGGCCGGCACCGCGGTGGTGGGCAGGTCGGTGGCCGATGCCCTGTCGCTGAAACAGGGTGACGCGCTGACTATCGGCGGCGTGGAACTCGCCGTCGCCGCCGTGGTGGAGAACCAATGGTATGCCCACACCAGTGTGGTGTGGGCGGCGCTGCCGGAATGGTCAAGGCTGGCGCATCTATCCGACGGCGAACAGCTGGCCACGGTGGTTGCTGTCACCTACCAGGACGGGACCGCCGTCGACGAGGCCGCCGCCAACGCTGCGGCCAACACGGTCAGCACCTCGCGGACCGGGTCCTTCCAGGCGCTGGGCTCCTTCAAGAGCGAGAACGGCTCGCTGACGCTGATGCAGGCTTTCCTGTACGGCATCTCGTCCCTGGTCATTGTGGCCTTCCTGACTGTCTGGACCATTCAGCGGACCCGTGACATCGCCGTCCTGAAAGCCTTGGGAGCACCGGGCTCCTACATTCTGCGCGATGCCATGACGCAGGCCGCGATCGTCCTGGTGGCGGGGGCTGGAGCCGGCGGAGTGATCGGCGTCGCCACCGGACTCCTCGCGGCCCAGGCGGCCCCGTTCCTCCTCACTCCGGCCACCACGCTGGTTCCCGTCGTCGGAATCATTGCCCTGGGACTGGCCGGAGCGGCGCTGGCCGTCAGGCGCGTCACCACAATCGATCCCCTGCTCGCCCTCGGCGGGAACTAGGAAGGAAACACCCATGGACACCACATCCACCATGAGCCCTGACACCAGCGGCCCTGCTCCCCTGGCCCTGGTCAACGTGACCCTCGAATATCCGGACGGGGGCGGAACCACCACCGCGCTGGACCGGGTCAGCCTCTCGGTCCGGGCCGGGCAACTGGTCTCCCTCGTGGGGCCGTCCGGCTCCGGAAAATCGAGCCTCCTCGCTGCAGCCGCCACCCTGGTCCGCCCTACCCGGGGGCAGGTCATCATCGACGGTACTGACACCGGCGCCCTCCCGGCCAGGGCCCTCACGGCCCTGCGGCGCAGCAAGGTGGGCATCATTTTCCAGCAGCCCAACCTGCTCCCCTCGCTGACGGCCGAGGAACAGCTCATCATCGGCGACCACCTCCGGGGAAAGCCCGTGCAGGCCGCCCGGAAGAAAGCCGCCGAACTCCTGGACGTCGTCGGACTGGCCGCGAGCGCGGCAAAACTGCCGCACCAGCTCTCCGGCGGCCAGAGGCAGCGCGTCAACATAGCGCGGGCCCTGATGGGCAACCCCAGGCTGCTGCTGGTGGACGAACCCACGGCGGCACTGGACCACGACCGCAGCGCGTCGATCATCCGGCTGCTCCGCCAGGTCACCTGCGAATTCAACGTGGCCACGGTGATGGTCACCCACGACACGGAATTTGTTCCCCTGACGGACGCCGTGGCCACCATGCGGGACGGGGCGCTGACCGCGCCGGTGCTGACCAGCGCCTGATGCGCCACCAGGCCCCGGCAGAAGCACGGCCGGGGCCTTTCCGCTGCAGCCACGCAGCCGCCCCGCGAAGTATTGATGTGATCTTGCGGTAAACCTTGCTGCCCTTTGACGTTGCCGCGCCACCCTGAAGTCATGGATCAACCAGCCTGTGGGGAGCGGGACGTTATGGACAACAAGACAGCGTTTGACGAAGAAGTCACAACAGTGGGAGGCGTGATCACCGATCAGCATCCGCTCGACTTCCACACATTGGGGCTGGCGGGCTGCATCGACCGGCTCACGGCGCCCCTCCGCCACCGGGGGACGGCAGTGAGCTGGGATACCCCGCACTGGGGCATCGAGATTCCTGCGGACTGCGCTTCCCTGCTGTACCAATCGGCGCGTGAGGCCCTCAGCAACGCCTACAAATACTCGGAGGCGTCCCATCTCACCGTCCAGCTTGCCGCGGTGGACCACGGGATCCGCCTGGTGGTGTCCGACGACGGCAAGGGCTTTGACAGCCGGCTGGCCACCTGCGGGCGCCACCACGGTTATGGCCTTCGGCTCATGTCGGAGGCCGTCCACGGCGCCGGCGGCACCCTGGACATCTGCTCCTCCCCCGGTCAGGGCAGCAGCGTGACGGTAACACTCCCGCTGGACTAAGCCCGGATGCCCGCCGTGACGGGACGGCAGGCATCCGTGAGCCTTAACGCGTCAGCTTGGCAGTATCAGGCTCAAGGTCGCCGATATGGCCCGGCGCATTGGCGGCCAGGACCCGCTGGACGAAGGCGCAGTACTCGTCCATGTAATGGCGCAGGAACTTGGCGGTTCCCTCGTCCTTCACCTGGCCATCCTCGCCGAAGACGGCGGCGTCGTAGTGGATGTACGCCTCAGGGGCGTTCAGCTGCGGGGCGTCAAGGAAGCTCAGGACGCTCCGCATGGAGGACTGCATTACCGCCGTACCGATGCTGCCGGGCGAGGCCCCGATAATCCCTGTGGGTTTGCGGGCGAAGGAGTTCGATCCCCAGGGCCGGGAACCCCAGTCGATGGCATTCTTGAGCGCACCCGGGATGGACCGGTTGTACTCCGGGGAGACGAACAGGATCCCGTCGGCCGCCTCGATGGCCTCCTTGAGGGCGCGGCCCTCCGGCGGAAAGTCGGCGTCGTAGTCGTAGCTGTAGAGGGGAAGGTCCCGGATGGGGATTTCGAAGAACTCGAGGTCCTCCGGAGCAAGTTTGATCAACGCGTTGGCGAGGACCCTGTTGATTGAGCCGCTGGCGAGGCTCCCCACGAAGTAGCCGATTCTGTACGGTGCCATGAGTGTTCCTTCCTATAGCCGGCCCGCGCCGGCGGGCCAAGGTTCCGGAAATAATGCCGCCCGTTGGTTGAGCGGCAGGTGGTGCCCACTGCATCCACCAGTCCAACACAGAAGCCCGTGCCCGGCCAGAGGGTGCTGCCGCGCCTTGACAGCCTCCGCCAAGGAGAGCTCAATGATGGTTAGCACAGTCCCCGCCGGGTCCCCAGGAGCAGCCATGACAGACAATCCATCGAAGGACGACGATCGGGTCCACCCGGAATCCCCTGCTGAGGGAGATCCGGACGCGGATCCGACAGACATCAGGGTCCACCCCCAGGAGCCGGCCGAGGGCGCCGACCCTGATGGACCGGGCGCGGACAAGAACCAGTAACGGCGCCGCGTTCCCCACGCTCCTACCAATCGCGGCCCTTCCGCACCTCCGGATCCCGGGCGCCCCTTGCATGCCTGCCGTCGTGAGCACTAGGTTTTAATCCGCAACAAGAAAGCGCTTTCCCGCAGCAGAAGCGGCACCAAAGGCGTACCGGACACCAGCGGAATTGGATCACATGACGGACAACACCCTCATCAGGTGGATCGACGGCGGCGCACCTTCGGAGATCAGCGGCGGAACCACGTGGGGCATGCCCTTTGCGCGGGGCTCCGTGGCCGCGGCCAGCTCCCTCTCAGTGACGGACGCCGGCGGCGCCTTCGTCGCGTCCCAGGCCTGGCCGCTGGCCACCTGGCCGGACGGTTCCCTGAAATGGGCCGGCCTTGCACTTCCCGCCACCAGCTCGCCTTCGGAGGCGTACCACGTAGGGTCCGACGGCGGCACCCCACCACAGGCCGGCGGGGAACCAGCGGCGGGCGGCGGCAGTCTCACCGTGACGGAAACCGCGGACACCCTTACCGTGGACACCGGAAACCTGCACATGGTCCTGAACCGCACCGGGTCCACCCTGTTCAGCAGCCTTGTCCGTGGCGGGACCGAGGTGGCCAGGGATGCGCGCCTGGTCAGCCTCCTGCAGGACGGCATCGCCGACGACAAGGACGGCGGCGCTGGAAGCCTAAAGCGGGACGCCTTCACGGGCGAGGTCACCGCCGTCGTGCTTGAACACAGCGGACCCGTCCGGGCCGTGGTGCGGCTGGAGGGACAGCACCGGCCGGATGCCCCGGACAGCGGCCACGACAGCTGGCTCCCGTTCGTGGTCCGCTTCTACTTCCACGCCAACGCCCGCAGCGTGCGCATGGTGCATTCCTTCATTTGGGACGGCGACGCGGACCGTGACTTCCTGGCGGGCCTCGGCGTCCGCTTCACCGTGCCGCTGCGGGCGGAGCTGCACAACCGGCACGTCCGCATTGCCGGGGCTGACGGCGGTTTCCTTACCGAGGGGGTCCGCGGACTGACGGGCCTGCGAAGGGACCCCGGCGAGGAAATCAGGCGGGCACAAGTGGAAGGGCGCCCTACTCCACCCCTGGCCGGATGGAACCCTGAGGTGTCCGAACGGCTGCACCTCATCCCGGCATGGAATGACTACACACTGAGCCAGCTCACTGCCGACGGTTTTGAACTGCGCAAGCGCACTGCACCCGGCCATGCGTGGGTGGGCATTTCCGGCGGAACCAGGTCTGCCGGGTTCTGCTCCCTCACCGATACCCTCGGCGGCTTCGGCGTGGGCATCAAGGACTTCTGGCAGTCCCACCCCGGCCAGCTGGACATCCGCAACGCCGCCACGGACGAGGCATCCCTCACCGCATGGCTGTACTCCCCGGAAGCCCAACCCATGGACCTGCGCTTCTATCACGACGGCCTGGGCCAGGACACGTTTGAGGAACAGCTCGAAGGACTCGAGGTCACCTATGAGGACTACGAGCCGGGATTCGGAAACGCCCGGGGAATTGCCCGCACACATGAGTTAACTCTTTTCGCCTACGAGAGCACCCCTGCAACGGAAAGCCTGGCTGCGGATGCTGCCTCGGCCTCAACCCCCGCCCTGCTCCAGGCCACCCCCGAATACCTGCACTCTGTGGGCGTTTTCGGTAACTGGGACCCCGTGGACCGGAGCACTCCCGCGCGCGCAGAGCTGGAGGACCACCTGGACTTCCTCTTCGATTTCTATGCGGGCCAGGTGGAGCAGCGGCGCTGGTACGGCTTCTGGAACTACGGCGACGTCATGCATACCTACGACCACGACCGGCATGTGTGGCGTTATGACGTGGGCGGCTACGCCTGGGACAACTCCGAACTCTCCCCCGACCTCTGGCTCTGGTACTCCTACCTGCGCTCCGGCCGGGCAGACATTTTCCGCTTTGCCGAGGCCATGACCCGGCACACCGGCGAAGTGGACGTCTACCACTTGGGACCATGGAAGGGACTGGGTTCGCGGCACAACGTCCAGCACTGGGGCTGCAGCGCCAAGCAGCTCCGCATCAGCACTCCTGCCTACCGCCGCTTTTACTACTACCTCACCGCCGACGAGCGCACAGGAGACCTGCTGACCGAGCTGGTGGACAGCGACCAGAACTTCCTGGGCCTCGATCCTGTCCGCAAAGTCCGCCCCGACGCCGACACCTACCGGCCGAACCGGGAGGCCCTTGGCGTGGGACTCGGCACGGACTGGGGTTCGCTGGCCGCCACCTGGCTCACCGACTGGGAGCGGACCGGCAACCCCCGCTCGCGGGACCGGCTCCTGGGCACCATGGCGGACATCGGCGCCCTCAAGTACGGCTTCCTGACGGGTGAGGCACTCTACGACCTGGACAAGGGCCGGTTCGACACAGGCCGTGAGCTGATCCAGGTGTCCCACCTCAGCGCCGTGTTCGGCCTGGTGGAAATCTGCAGCGAACTGGTGGACCTGGTCGGGGATCCGGAGTTCGAACGGGCCTGGCTTCAGTACTGCCGGTTGTTCCTGGCCGGCAAGGAGGAACAGGTGGAGGCAGTGGGCCAGCCGCTCGAGGGCATCTACCTCACGCAGGCGCACAGCCGGCTCACAGCCTATGCCGCGGCCAGGCTGAACGATCCGGACCTGGCCGCCCGCGCCTGGGCCAGCTTTGCGGAAGGCGGCGAGCACCTCAACCACGAGTCGGCCTTCACACTGCGGCGGATCGAGCCGCCGCACGTGCTGCTGCCGGTGGATGAGGCGCCTACCGTTTCCACCAACGACGCATCACAGTTCGGGCTCGCCGTCATCCAGAACCTGGCGCTGATTGGCCACCACCTGCCGTAGTTGTGCGGACCCGCGACGGCGGTACCCCCACCCGTCGCATCCGCGGCGGGTTAGGGGGTGCTGGGGTTGAAGCCGCAGGCCAGATGCCGCCACTGTTGCGCCTGCTCTGGAAACCGGACCGTTCAAAAGGTATGTTGGTAAGCATGCTGATGATTTTTCCTACTCATCAGTTTCCGGTTACACAGCGAAGGAGACGTTATGAGCACGAAGGTGGAAAAACGCATTCTGGTGAACGTACCGGTGAGCACCGCTTACAACCAGTGGACCCAGTTCGAGGAGTTCCCGCACTTCATGGGCGGCGTCAAGAGCGTTACGCAGCTCAGCGATGACAGGCTGGAATGGGTGGCCGAGATCGGCGGCGTCCGCCGGCAGTGGGAAGCCCGGATCCTTGAGCAGATCCCCGACCGGAAGGTCGCATGGGCAGCAACGGAAGGCGCCACCAACGCCGGCGCAATCGAGTTCGAGGACATCGGCGGCGGCCAGACGTCCCTGCAGCTGACGCTTGAGTACGAGCCCGAAGGCATTATCGAGAAGGTGGGCGACAAGCTCAACGTGGTGGACCGCCAGGCCGAGGCAGACCTGAAGCGGTTCAAGGAATTCATTGAGGACGAGGGCTATGCAAGCGGAGCCTGGCGTGGCAGCGTCAGCTCCGGAGCACCCGCAGGCACGCCCGGCGTCGAGGACGCAGCAGGATCGCGTGGCGACTCGGGCAAGGCCGGCGTCTCCGGCAAGGTGGCTGCAGGCCTGGGCGTAGCCGCGGCGGCGGGTGCAGCTGCGGCAATGGCGGCCGGCGGCAACAAGGGCGAAACTGCGGCCGCGGACGAGACCGTGACTCCCGTGGCTCCAGGCGAGCCGGCCACCGTCACGCCCATCACGACGGACACCACCACAGACGCCACGGCCGGGGGTATGACGACGGGCACCACCGGTGCGGGTGCTGCCACGGCAGGCACGACGGCCGGTACGGGATCCGCCGGTTCCCTCGGGGACCTGGGCGACGACAGGATCGGGCACCCGTTTGACCAGACGAACGGCCTGGTGGATACGACGGGCGAGTCCGACGAGACGCTCGAGGGAGAGAACCTGAGCGCCGCTGAGCGTGAGGGCGGTGACCGCCGGACCGACGGCGGCCTGCCGCCCGTCGGCGGAAACCTGGGCCAGCACTGACGGGACAACCCGTCGCGCGGTGTACTCCAGCTGACCGCTGAGGGGAGCCCCGCCGTCGGACGTTTCTAACGGCACAGCAAAGCGCCGCCCACCTCCTTCCGGAGGTGGGCGGCGCTTCGTTGTGCCGGCGCTACTTGTCCGTGCCGGCGTACTTCACGGACGGCGCAGCGGGGGTTTCCATGCCTTCACCGAGGAAGAAGCCCGGGTGCGGCGGCTGGTTGTAGGCCACATTTTCGCGGGCCACGGCGGTCCGGTAGACGGTGTCATGCATCAGGGTGCGGAGCCGGACCTCGGTGGGTGAGGTGCTGGTATAGATCCGCAGTTCGGTGCTGTCCGACGACGGGAAGGCCAGTTCCTCGCGCCAGTCACCCAGCAGGTCCGCCTGCAAGGACGGGTTGCCCTTGGTGTGGTTGTTGGTGCGGGCCCCGGTGATGGTCATCAGCCTGTCGCTGGACTCCGTTTCCCAGTTCCACTTCGAAATGGTGGGCACGCCCACGCCTGCCGCAGCATCGAAGTCGTGGTCCACAATCTCACGCAGCAGGTCCCCGTCCCACCAGGCCAGGAAGTTGGCCGCCGGGATCTTCTCGGCGATCAGCTCGCCCTTGGCGGACATCAGCTGGCCGCGCGGAGAATTCCACGAAGCGTCACCGCCAACAGCCCAGCCTTCAGCGCCGGCGTAGCGGGGGTCGATGTCCCCCGCGGCACCGCGGCCGGTGTCACGCAATGCCGGGATACTCCAGATGACCTCGCCTGTGGCGGCGTCGCGGAAGGTGGCACCGCGGTTGCCACTCTGGCTCATGCTCTCGTGCACCGCGAAAACTTCCAGGCCCGGACGGGACGGATCGAAATCGCTGGTGTGGATGGCGTCGCCGTGGCCCAGCTTGGTGTTGTACAGGGCCTTGCCGTCGTCGTCGATGGTCATGGAACCAAAGACGAACTCGTCCTTGCCGTCCTGGTCCACGTCCGCCACCGAAAGGTTGTGGTTGCCCTGGCCCTTGTACTCAGCCCCGGAAACGTCCGAGTCAAAGGTCCAGCGCTTCACCAGCTTGCCGTCCACCAGGTCATAGGTGACCAGGACGGCGCGGGTGTAGTAGCCGCGGCTGAACATCATGGACGGCTTCTCGCCGTCCAGGTACGCCACGCCGGCCAGGAAGCGGTCCACGCGGTTGCCGTACCCGTCACCCCAGGAGCTGACGTTGCCGCGCGGCGGATCGTAAGGCACCGTGTCCATGATGGTGCCGGTGGCGCCGTTGAACACCGTAAGGAATTCCGGCCCGGACAACACGTAGCCGCCGCTATTGCGGTAGTCCGCGGCGGGGTCGCCGATCACGGTTCCGGCCCCGTCCTTGGTGCCGTCCGCCGTCTTCATGGACACTTCAGCCTTGCCGTCACCGTCAAAATCGTAAGCAAGCATCTGGGTGTAGTGGGCGCCTGCGCGGATGTTGTGGCCCAGGTCGATACGCCACAGCTTGGTGCCGTCCATCTTGTAGGCGTCCACATAGACGTTTCCGGTGAAGCCGGATTTGGAGTTGTCCTGGGCGTTGGAGGGGTTCCAGAGCTGGATGATCTCGTAACTGCCGTCGCCATCCAGGTCAGCCACGGTGGCGTCGTTGGCGGTGTAGGTGTACGGCTTTCCATCCTTGCTAACGCCGTCGGCCGGCTTGTCCAGCTTGATGGACAGGAAGTTCTGCGCAAGCGGGGTGAATTCGGCGCTGAGCTTGTCCTGGCCGTTGCCGTTGCCCACGGTCTTGATGACGTACCTGGACGTTGCGGTTCCGGCCGGGTCAACATAGGTGGTGGTGTTGCGGATGGGCTCTTCGGTGAGCTGGACGCCGTCGCGGATGACGTGAAAGCCAATGCTGTCCTTGTCCAGGCCCAGCATGCGCCAGCCCAGCGTGACGCCCTGGTCCGTCAGCACCGCCACAGGCGCACGATCCAGGTTTTCCACCTGGCGCTTGAGCTCCGCCTTCCCGGACTGGCCGGGTGCAGTGCCGGGATTGGCGTGAGCCAGCGGTATGCCGGTAAACACTAGCGCTGCAGCAGTAAGTGACGCCGCGGCGGCGCGAGGGGCTGCCTTCCAGGCGCGGCCAGGCCGGAACGACGGGGAACATTTCGAGGGATAAGCCAAAAGAACATCTCCTTTGATGCGGCGGCAGCTGAGTCTGCCGCGCGACAGGTTGGAACGTTTCACTCGCCGGCCTCTCATCCCCTTCAAAGGAAGGGGTGTTGGGGGCGTTCGAGAAGGAAAGCGTTTTCTGCCCTTAAGGTGTATCAGCGGTTGACAAGGCCGGTCAAGGGCTTGACGATTATCAATGGGAGAAATTGTTAGTTTCTGTCGTGCACCAGATCCGTCGCCGCTGTACTGTACAGCAGCGGCGCAGATGCCCGTGGGAGGCCCGGCACGGCATGGGCGCCCCCGTTCTGCTTACAATCGAAACCTCAATCAACTACTGAGGGACCGATGAAGAAACTCGCCACAGCCCTGATCGCCGCCGGACTCGTTGCCTCCGCAACGGCCTGCACCGCCTCGAACCAGCTCACCACCGCGGAAACCTGCGAGCGGATCCAGTCCGTTGTATCGAATCCGGCCAACAACGCGGGCAAGACCGGCATGAACCGGCTGGCCAACCAGATCCGGCCGATCCACTCAGTCGCTTCTGATGACCTGAAGGGCGCCCTCGGGGCAATCATCGAGTACACGGATGAGCAGGCAAAGGAGACGCCTGACGAGGACAAGCTCGCCGAGCTGCAGCAAGACTACGAGGAAGCCGGCAACACGTACAGCCAGTACTGCACCTAAGGCCAGTCAGAGCCGGCAATCCCCCCATGATGCGGCACCCTCGGGTGTCTTGCCGGCCCGCGAAGGGGTGAGCCGGGATTTGGGTGCCCCCTCAGCAAGCTGCCGTTGTGGTCATGCCAGCGTTGCCGGGTCCGTGTTGGCTCCGCAGAGGATCACGGCGGTCCGTTCGCCCAGTCCCGGCAGGTAGGCGCCTGATGTGAGTGCGGCGTAGGCGGCCGCAGCACCATGTTCCACGATGATGCGGTAATCCTCCCACAGCCTCAAACGGGCCTCCACGATGTCCGGGTCGCACACCAGGATGCTTTCGACGCCGGCCCGGACCGCAACAGAAAAACCAATGTCGCCGATGCGGCGGGCGCCAAGCGAGTCCGCCGCAATTCCCGCTACCGGCACGTCGACCGGCTCTCCGGCAGCCAGGGCAGCGTTCAGCGTTGGTGCCGTCTCCGGTTCCACGGCCACCACCCTTGCCCTGCCTTCCACGGCCGCTGCGATTCCGGCCATCAGGCCGCCGCCGCCCACGGCAACGAGTACGGTGTCCACCCCGCCTACCTGGTCCAGCAACTCCAGTCCTGCAGTTCCGGCGCCGGCGGCGATTTCAGGCTGGTCATAGGCGTGGCAGTACACCGCGCCGGTTTCCCCGGCATACCGGATGGCCGCCTGGTACGCCTCCGCGTATTCGGTGCCGCCCTGCACCACGGTGGCCCCTACGGCTTTCAGCTTGCGGACTTTCACCGCCGGAGCGGCTGCGGGCACAAACACCGTTGCGGGGACGCCAAGCTGCGCGGCAGCGTACGCGTTCGCCAGCCCGGCATTTCCTCCGGAGGCGACGACGACGCCAACGTCCGGCTTCAGCTCACCACGTTCCTTGGCGGCGAGAACCCTGTTGAGTGCACCACGTGCCTTGAACGTCCCCGTGTGCTGCATGAATTCGCACTTGAACCAGACGGGGCCGGGCAAGGCACAGGGGTCAGCTTCCAGCACAGGCGTCAACCGGGTGAGGCCAGCAGTCCTTTGTGCCGCCTGCTCCACGTCCGCGCGGGTGATCATTGCTGCGTCAGACCTCGTCGTCCCACGTTCCCGGTTCCTGCAGCGCGTCCTCGGGCTTGTCCTCCCGGGGCGGCTCGCCGCTGCCCGAGTAAGACGCAGGAACGGTGCCTGCGGCGTGGGCCTGCTGCTCCTCACGGATGTTGCCCGCACCGGGCAGTTCAGGATGCTGGCCGCTCTGCGGGGCCTGCGTAGGCTCCTTGGCCTCGTCCGGGTCACCCGGGCCGCGAAGGTCGGCGGCGTTCTGCGGCTCGTCGTTGCTAGCAGTCATGGTTCTGCCTTTCGCTGGGGAACTGCGGTGTTCGGCCGGGACATGTTCCCGCACCGCTCTCCAGCCTACGGGCTGGGCTCATCGCGCCGTAGGAACCGGTAGCCTTGGGCCTTCCGTGGATCCGGAGCAGGCATCAGGCACTCCAGTCCTGTGAAAGGGCCGCGAACCTGTGAATCACCAGGCAGCCGGGATGTTCCCGGCACGCCCGGCGTTAAACCCATGGCGAAAGGAGGCCACGTGATCATTGTCCTGTCCGGAATCGACGGTTCCGGAAAGTCTACGGCCGCCCGCGCCCTGGTCTCCGCCATCAAGGCCGACGGTGGTGCCGCCCTGCTGCTGAACAACCACGCGGGCAGGCGCAGCATGTCGGTTCTGGCCGCCAGGCTGGGAGTCCGGCTGCCTGACAGGGCTTCCGATGCCATCGAAACGACGTTCCGCGTGTGGAACGTCCTGGTGAACCATGGCCGGGCCAGCCGGTTTACCGGCCTTGTAGTCATGGACCGGCACCTGTACTGCCAGTTGGCGCTCCGCTCAACCAAAGGGCTGCCGCGCGGGCGCCTGCTCCCGTGGCTCCTTGGCGTCCTGCCGGCTCCGGATGCCGTTGTGCATCTGGAGGTGGACCCTGAGGTTGCATACCGGCGCATCATGGCCCGCGGCGCCGACGTGGAGACAGTGGAGGACTTGACTGCCTTCGATCGCGGGTACAGGCAACTGCCTGGATATGGCACCTTCGTGAAGATCGACGCCTCGATCCCCGCCCCGGAGCTGGCACAGACCCTGGCCGGGCTGGTGCAGGAGCTTGCCGCACCAGAGACTAACGGACGGCAGCCGGTTCCCGGCTGACTTGGCGCCGGGCCGGGAGATAAAGAAGCCAAGGGCGGACCCAATGGTCCGCCCGTTGCCCTGCAGAGCTGCAGGCTTAGCCGCTATGGGGTTGGTGACGGCGAGGCCGTCTCCGTTTCTTCCGTCTCGGTTTCCGTGGCGGAAGGTGAAGCTGAACCGCTCGGCGAGGACGTGCTGGTGGAACCGGACGTGCTGGTGGACGTCGGGCTGGAAGTGCCGCTGCCGCCGTCGGCCTTCTCCAGCACCTCATTGATCAGGTCCTCGAGCTCCTTCTGGTCCGCGTCACCCAGATCGGCGCCGCTCTTGGTGGCAACCACCAGCAGCCGGCCTTCAGCGGCGGAGACCTGCATCAGCTTCTGCTGGTTTTCGCCGCTGCGGGAGCTCAGGGTGGCGAAGGTCTGCTCTGCGTTCGTGTCCGCCTGGACTTCCTCGCTGGTCACTTCATAGGTCTGGCCCAGCGCTTCCACGGAGAAGGTGGCGCACTGGTCCATCTTGCCGCTGATCTCGTCCAGGACCTCCACAGCGTCCGGCCCCTCGCTGCCTGACTGTGCGGACAGGGTGCGCGGCTGGTCACCCTCAGAGAGGGCCACGGCGATCTCGCCGCTTTCCACGGTATCCAGCAGGCCCGCGGTGGCGATGTCCTTGCAGTCTTCGGGGTCCACGGTAGCGGTGCTCAGGAGCAGGTTGGCGATGTTGCCGCCCTGGTCCACCTGCTCCTTGGAGTAGAGCTTCAGCTCGTTGCCGTCCTCGTCCGTCATGCCGGAGATCAGGTCACGGAGCTCATCCTCGCTGTAAACCTTCGCTTCGGCTGTTGCGGAGGCGGAGGCCGTGGCTGTTTCCGAGGCCGAGGGGCTGGCAGCTCCACCGCCTCCACCCGTGCAGCCGGCCAGTGCAATCATGGCTGCTGTCATCAATCCAAGCGCAGGTACTTTTCGCATCAGATACAACCCCTTTTGAGATAGGAAGCTTGCTTAGTGTTTCCAGCCTAAGGGGTTTTAAGCGGAGTGTGAAATATCGTCACGGTAACTTTTGCGCCCGCCGGTAACCGGTCGAAGCAGCCTCAATGCCTGTGGAATAATCCGAAACGCGTACCGGCAAACGAGCCGGCGTACAGGAATTCAATCAGCGGAAGACGGGTATCAGTGGACAAAGCCCTTGTGCTTCGCGGCCGCCTCGTCTCCGCCACCATGGATATAGCGGATGGGCTCCTGGCGGTCGACGACGGATGGATCACCTACGCCGGGCCGGCGTCGGAATTCCGCGGTGAAGCAAGCCCCGCGCGCGAAGAACCTGGCCGCATCATCCTGCCCGGACTGGTGGACCTGCACTGTCACGGGGCGTTGGGCACCGACTTCGGCGAGGGCTCCGCTGACGGTGCGCGCTCAGCGGCCCGCTACCTGCACAGTCGTGGAACCACCACACTGCTGGCGAGCCTGGTGACACGGCCGCCTGGGCTCTTGGTCCGCAGCCTCGCCGTCCTGCGGACGCTGGCGGATGAGGGATTGGTTGCCGGGTCCCATCTGGAGGGCCCCTTCCTCTCTCCCCGGCAATGCGGAGCCCATGATCCGGCGTTGCTGCTCGAACCGGACGCTCGCCTGATGGCAACCTTGCTCAACGCTGCGGGTCATTCCCTGGTTTCCATGACGCTGGCTGCCGAGCTTCCCGGTGCTGCCGAACTGGTGGATGTCCTCGCTGTCCGGGGGGTTATTCCGTCACTGGGCCATACCGCCGCAGACCACCGCACGGCAGCCGCCTTCCTGCACCAGGCCTCGGTGGGACTTGCGCAACCTGCGAATCACACGGGAAGGGTCCGCCCCACCGTCACGCACCTCTTCAACGCGATGCCCACCCTGCATCACCGCGACCCGGGCCCCGTCTCCGCCAGCCTCGGCGCGGCCCATGCCGGCAATGCCGTGGTGGAGCTGATCGCGGACGGAGTCCACCTGGCCCCGGAGACAGTCAAGATGGTGTTCGAGCTGGTGGGAGCAGACAATATCGCCCTGGTGACGGACTCAATGGCCGCGACGGGCCTGCACGACGGCGAGTACCGGTTGGGCACATCGGCTGTCACCGTTGACCACGGTGTTGCGCGCGTGGACAGCACCGGCGCGATCGCCGGCGGCACCGCGACGCTTCTCGACGTGGTGCGATCGACGGTGGCGGCAGGTGTCCCGCTCCAGGAGGCCACGACGGCGGCAAGTGCAGTCCCAGCGTCCGTCCTGGGCCTGTCCGGGCAGGCAGGCGACCTGCGTGCCGGCATGCCTGCCGATGTCGTGCTCGTTGACCGGGACCTGAACCTTGCGGGCGTGCTGCGGCGGGGTGAGTGGGTCTCACCACTCGCTGATTCCCGACCCTAAAATGTCGGACCCCGCAAGGATGATGGGGGTATGGAAAGCAATCCGGGAGTGGCGCACGCGGAAGCGGCCGTGGAGGCTGCCGTCGCTGCTTTGGATGTTCTGGCCGGGATTGCCTGGGCGGACGCGAAACTGGCGGGGTTGAAGGCGCAGCTCCTTCAGGCTACGCGTATCCCCAACCGGGCGTTTAGTCAGCGCCGGGCAAGCACACCTCGACGAGGCCGGCGCTCACGCGGGTCTCGAACAGTGGCTGCCTGGCGGTGGCGGGGCCGGCCTGCACTTCTCCAGTGCGCAACGAAAAGGTGCTTCCGTGCCAGGGGCAGACGACGCAGGGCTCACCTCCGGCAGGGCCGCCGTTTTGAGTGGCTCTGTCCTGGAGTTTCCCGGCCTTGAGCTTGCCTTCGTGCAGCGGGCCCGAGAGGTGGCTGCAGACGTCGGAGAGCACGCGGATATCTTCCCCCTCCCGGTAGACAAGCAACGGGATTTCGGCCACAACGATCTTGTGGAGCTTTCCTTCGGGCAGATCCGCGAGCGGGGCCAGGGGCTGCCATCCGCCGGGGAAGCGGTGCGGAATCTCCTCGCTGTGGTTTACGCCTGCTGCCTGCCGGTAGGTGAGATGGCCGCCCAGGAAACCTCCCGCGCCCACAACGGCCAGCCCAAGGTAAGCCAGCACCTTGCCGCTTCCCCGGCTGCCCCTGGCACGTGCCACCAGCGAGGCTGCGTAAAGGCTCGTGGCCGTGACGTTGGCAGCAGCATGGACAAGCCCCACCCGCTGCTGCTCCGGGTGCAACTGCGTCCAGTCGGTAAAACCCGCCACAGCGGACGGCACTGCTGCGCCGGCCCCTACACCGATGAGGACTGCGGCTGCCCTGTCATTGCCTGGAAGAGCATCGAGGACGGCAGCGGATATCCAGGCGCCCAACGGCACCTGCACCGCCAACGGGTGCACCGGGTGTCCGATCGGAACGCCATGCAGGACATCACGCGCCCACTTCGGCCGGATCACCCGCCGGACAACTTTCCTGACTTTCTTGGCCGTAGGGTCCAGCCACTCGGCATCTTCCAGGCGGGTAACAAGTTCCAGTGCAGGCAGCGGTTTCATGTTTCTCCCTTACCCCTTTGCTCCGTGTCGAGTCATTGCCGGGAAGCTTACTTCCTGAAAGAGGCGGGGCACAGGGTCCCGGCGGAACTAATGAAGCGGAGACCCCAGCACCGTGAACTGGTGCCCGCCCATCTCGCCGGAAAGCAGGGGGATGGCTTCGGCAATTGCGGACTGCACGCTATCCAGCTCAAGGGACGCACGGTGCGCTTCCGGCGACTCCCACAGTTCGCATACAAAGACCGTGTCCGGAGCAGCATCGTTGACGCCCACCTCGTACAGCAGGCAGCCCGCCTCCTTCAGTCCGGCCATGGGCCGGACCAGGATTGAGACGACGGCGTCGCGCTGGCCAGGTTTTGTTTCGAGGCTTCCCACATTCGCAAAGGTCATAGGGACAGTCTGCAGCACCTCAGTCCCCGGCGGGCAGGCTTTGCGCGTAACTTTCCGCCTGAACCACGACGGCGCCACTCGCCGTCGTGTCTTCGTTCAGCATCCAGCCCACGCGTTTGACAGTCCGCAGCATCACCACGCTTTCCACCAGGTCGATGCCGGGGACCTTCTGCTGCAGCGTGAGTTCAGCTGTCATCACATCCGCCAACGAGTGCAGCCACATAATGATCACAAAATTAGTGGGCCCGGTTGTGGACGCACTGAGCCGGACATTGCTGATGGTTCGGATGTCCGCGGCAGCAGCTTCATGCTGGCCCGCCGGAACATTGACGAACCACTGGCATGTCACCGGGAATGAGGAATACCGCTGCGCCATTTCACAGCGGAAGGACAGGAGACCGCTGGCAAGCACCCTGTTCAGCTGGCGCTGCACAGTAGCCGGATGGCGGCCGAGGTCGCGGGCGATCTCCGCAGCGGTAGCCCGGCCGTCCCGGGCGAGGTAGGGAAGCAGATCGAGGTGGCTCTGCGGAAGTTGGCCCACCGCCGGAGCCGCCCGCCTGGGATCAGGACTTGCCTGCGTCAACGTCCGCAGGGTGGCCTGTTGCGCCCGGCTCAGGACGTTCAGCCGCCAGGAATCGGCACTGGTGTGCAACCGCGTACATAGTGCTGTCTGGTACTTTGTGAGTCCTTCGATCGTCTTCAGCCGTGACACCACGTTCGCGCTGAACTCCTCGAGGGACCTCGTGATGACCGTCAGCATCAGGTCCCGGTTGCTGGCCGCCTCCTCCACGGTGATGATCTCAGGGACGGCCGCCAGTTGGGCCATAACGGTGTCGCGGCGGTGCATCTCGCAGTCCACCGCAACGAACGCGAGCAGCATCTGCTGCGGATCCCCCACCAGGTGTGCCGTCGTCCAGGCCGCTCCGCCGGCTGCCAACCGCTCCCACCGGGCAGCAAGGGTGGTGGCGTGGACGCCCAGCACCTTGGCTGCATCACCCCAGCCGAGCCGTGGCGACGACTGCAACACCTGGATGAGGGCCAGGTCTTCTTCACTCAGCTCCATGGCCTTCGCCGACTCCTGCTGCACTAATTCTGCCCGGAAGCGGCAGGTGATGAATATTTCCAGCGCTTCATGGGATTGTGAATTGCGCCACTTCAGAATAGTCCACAGACCCGGACAGCTGATATGAGGAGCCAAAAATGCCCGCAAGCGAAGATGCCAAGGAACTGCAGGGGGATCTCGTCCGCCTCCGCCACGAGCTGCACCGGCACCCGGAAATCGGGCTGCACCTTCCACGGACGCAGGAAAAGGTTTTGCAGGCCCTGGACGGACTTCCCTTCGAGATCACGCTGGGCAAGGAAACCACGTCGGTCACCGCGGTGCTTCGCGGAGGCAAAGCCGGCGATGCAGAGGGCGCCGAGGGTCAGCGGCCCGCGGTGCTCCTCCGCGCAGATATGGACGCCCTTCCCGTGCAGGAAAAGACGGGCGTGGAGTTCTCCTCGGAGGCTGACGGCACCATGCACGCCTGCGGCCACGACCTGCACACCTCGATGCTCGCCGGAGCCGCCACGCTCCTCGCGGAGAAGCAGCACCAGCTGCAGGGCGACGTCGTCCTCATGTTCCAGCCCGGCGAGGAAGGGTTCGACGGCGCAAGCTACATGATCCGCGAAGGTGTGCTGGATGCCGCCGGAACCCGGGTCCAGGCAGCGTACGGAATGCATGTGTTCTCATCCCTGGAACCGCACGGCACGTTCTGCACCAAGCCCGGTGTCATGCTGAGCGCTTCAGATGGGCTGGAGGTGACGATTCTCGGCGCCGGCGGGCATGGCTCTGCCCCGCACGCCGCAAAGGATCCTGTGACGGTTGCCGCGGAAATGGTGACCGCACTGCAGGTGATGGTCACACGGCAGTTCAACATGTTCGATCCTGTGGTGCTTTCGGTGGGTGTGCTTCACGCCGGCACCAAGCGCAACATCATTCCCGAGACGGCCCGCATTGAAGCGACGGTGCGCACCTTCTCCGAGGTGTCCCGGCTGAAGATGATGGACGCCGTCCCGCGCCTGCTGCAGGGTATCGCCGCCGCGCACGGGGTGGAGGTCCAGGTGGACTACCAGGAGGAATACCCCCTCACCATCACCAATGAGGACGAAACCCATACGGCCGAAAAAGTCATCTCGGAACTCTTCGGCGAGCGCCGTCTCTCCCGCTGGGCCACGCCGCTGAGCGGCTCTGAGGATTTCTCCCGCGTCCTGGCCGAGGTGCCCGGTACTTTCGTCGGGCTCAGCGCCGTTGCCCCCGGCGGTGATCCCGCCACCTCGGCGTTCAACCACTCCCCTTATGCAACGTTCGACGACGGCGTGCTGGCTGACGGTGCCGCGCTTTACGCCCAGCTCGCCACCTCGCGGCTGGCAGCGCTTTCGACGGCGTCCTGACCCGCCGTCGTCCTCTTCATTCCGGCCATCCTCTTTCACCACAACATCCTGAGGAAGTAATCATGTCCATGGCAGTCACAAAGCAGCAGACCGGACGCCCGTCCACCGCCAAAACCATCGTCGGAACAGGCATCGGCAACGCCGTTGAATGGTACGACTGGGCAATCTACGCCACCTTCACGCCATTTATCGCCAGCCAGCTCTTCAGCAAAGCGGACCCCGCGTCGGCCGTCCTGTCCACCTTGGCGATCTTTGCCGTCGGGTTCGTGGCACGGCCTTTTGGAGGATTCCTCTTCGGCTGGATCGGCGACAGGGTGGGCCGCAAGACGTCCATGACACTCGCCGTCGGACTCGCCTCGCTGGGCAGCCTGATGATCGGCATCGCGCCCACGTTCGCAAGCGTCGGCGCCTGGGCATCCCTGATGCTGCTGGTGGCACGGCTTATTCAGGGCTTGGCGCACGGCGGCGAGCTGCCGTCGTCGCAGACATACCTGTCCGAAATGGCCCCCAAGGAGCACCGCGGATTCTGGGCCACGCTGATTTACACCTCGGGAACCGTTGGCATCCTGTTTGGCACTTTGCTGGGCGCCGTCCTCAACATGACGCTCAGCACGGAGGCGATGAACGCCTGGGGCTGGCGGATCCCCTTCCTCCTGGGTGCGGCCATGGGACTGTACGCACTGATCATGCGTTCCAAGCTGCACGAGACGGACGCCTTCGAGGGCGAATCGCAGGCCCAGAAGCGTGCGCCCATCTGGCCGCAGATTGTCCGCCACCGCAAACAGGCACTCCAGGTCATCGGCCTCACGGTTGGCCTCACCGTCATTTACTACGTCTGGGGAGTTGTGGCCCCGAGCTACGCCACCACCACCCTGAAGATCGACCGCGGCGAAGCGCTGTGGGCCGCTGTCATCGCCAACATCGTCTTCATTGCCGCCCTCCCCTTCTGGGGGAAGCTTTCTGACCGCATCGGCCGCAAGAAGGTGCTGTGGTCCGGCGCGGTCGGTTCCGGCCTCATGCACTTCCCGATGACCTGGCTGCTGAAGGACTCAGCGTGGCAGCTTGCCGTAGCCATGTCGGTGATGCTGATCTTCATCGCCGCAAGCGCCGCGATTGTCCCGGCCGTGTATGCCGAGCTCTTCCCGACGTCGATCCGAACCGTGGGCGTGGGCGTGCCGTACTCCATCTGCGTGGCACTCTTCGGCGGCACCGCACCTTACCTGCAGCAGTGGCTGGGAACCAGTATGGGAATGCCCCAGCTGTTCAATGTTTACGCGGTGGTGCTCCTGGCCATCAGTGCCGTGTTCGTCTTCACCATTCCGGAGACGAAGGGCAAGGACCTGACGCACTAGGGGCACCTGCCACTCTCGAAAGGCGGAACCAAGAAGGGTAGATGTTGCTCTGGCGCCGTACCAACACGGGGTGGAGGATTGGACTATCGGATCACAACGTTCAACGGATCCGGAGTCGCGCCTCGTATCAGTAGGGCACGCAATTCGATATAGGACGGGCAGGCTGCGGCCGCCACGCGAATCAACCGCGGTAGTCAGTCGCGCATTGGTTGTGCCGCCCAAAATGGGAAATCCACCCCAAAAAAAGTGTGAATCGCATCCTTATCAGGAGCACAAATGTCCATCACTCCATCAACAGGAATCCGTTCAACCCGGGCAAGGATCGCCCTGGTTCCGCTTCTTTCACTGGGCCTGCTCGGGGGTTCAGCGGCTATTGCCGCTCCCGTCCAGGCTGACGACGGGAAAAACGAACGGTACGGCTGTACCGTCACCCCGCTGAAGCCAGACAAACTTCACGGAAAGTGGGTCGACTTCAGCATCAAGGTCACGTGCGACGACAAGACGGACAGCAAGAGGACTGTGCATATCCGCCAACTCCGCTACGAAGACGAGAAGGGCCCACGGCGCACAGACGACCTCCTCGGCCGTTCCCGCTTCATGGAGGAATTCAAGAACAACGACAAGGACGACACCAGAATCATCGGCAGCGTTGACAAAGTGCGCAACCTGGACCGCAGGGGCACTGAAGAGGTCTACCACGTCGTGTCCTTCCGCGTGCAGAAGGGCAACGGAAACTGGTCCGACTGGACCAAGTGGGAGGAGAGCAAGGTCCTCGAACTTAAGAAAGACCACTGACAGCAGGACTTCCCTCAAGCAAAACAGCACAGAAGAGCCAGGGGTAACCGCCCCTGGCTCTTCTGTGTGCAGGCACCGATAGGGCATCACGTGCTGCCCGACCCCCAAGCCGTGCCCCTTGACTCCTACCCCCACCCTTCCCTACACTTTTCATAAAGCAGAATCTAAATTCCACAAAGCGGAAACGGCTGAACCCGAAGAAGCAGGGAAGATGGATCAAAGCCCCTCCTCGGAAGGACCTACGATGACGTACACAGTGAACTGCTCCATCCTCCTCACGGAGCTGCCCCTGCTCGAGCGCCCCGCCGCAGCCAAGGCAGCAGGCTTTGACGCTGTCGAGTTCTGGTGGCCCTTCGAAAACTCCGTCCCCACCGACGCCCAGGTCACCGGATTCGAGAACGCGATCAACGATGCCGGCGTCCAGCTCACAGGCCTGAACTTCAACGCCGGCAACATGCCTGGCGGCGACCGCGGTCTGGTCTCCTGGAAGGGACGCTGCTCCGAGTTCAAGGACAACATCGACGTTGTCGCCGGCATCGGTGAGCGCCTTGGCTGCAAGGCCTTCAACGCCCTCTACGGCAACCGGCAGGACGAATTCACCCCCGAAGAGCAGGACGAGCTGGCGGTTAAGAACCTCGCCGCAGCTGCAGAGGGCGTCGCCCGCATCGGCGGCACCGTCCTCCTCGAACCGGTCAGCGGCGCCCCCAAATACCCCCTCCTCACTGCCGACGACGCCTTCAAAGTCATCGCCCGCGTCAAGGCAGAATCCGGCGCTACCAACGTCAAGCTCCTCGCCGACTTCTACCACCTCGCAGTCAACGGCGACGACGTCGAAGCCGTCATCGAAAACCACGCCAAGGACTTCGGCCACATCCAGATTGCCGACAACCCCGGCCGCGGCGCCCCGGGCACGGGCACCCTCCCCCTGGGCGAGTGGATCGCCCGCAGCCGCGAACTCGGCTACGAGGGCTACATCGGCCTCGAATACAAGGAACCGCAGGAAACCGCCTTCAGCTGGGCCATCCGCGATCACGCTTCCCGCTAAGCAATAACCACAACAGACTTCAGGAAAGAGAACCACCATGAGCAACATTGCAGTTATCGGACTCGGAATCATGGGCCTGCCCATGGCCATCAACCTGGTCAAGGCCGGCCACACCGTCACCGGCTTCAACCGCAGCCAGGACAAAATCGACAAGCTCGTCTCCGAAGGCGGCAAGGGTGCCACCAGCATCGCGGACGCCGTCAAGGATGCCGACGTGGTCATCACCATGGTGCCGGACTCCCCCGATGTTGAGGGCGTTGTCAGCGGCAAGGACGGCATCTTCGCCAACGCGAAGAAGGGCACCTTGTGGATCGACGCCTCCAGCATCCGCCCCGACGTCGCAAAGCGCCTTTCCGACGAAGCCCGCGAAGCCGGCATCCGCCCCCTGGACGCGCCGGTGTCCGGCGGCGAACAGGGCGCCATCGACGCCGTCCTCTCCATCATGGTGGGCGGCGACAAGGAAGACTTTGACGCCGCCTCCGACGTCCTCAACGCCGTCGGCAAAACCATCGTCCACGTCGGCCCCTCAGGCTCCGGCCAGACCGTCAAGGCAGCCAACCAGCTGATCGTCGCCGTCAACATCGAGGTCCTCGGCGAAGCCATCGCCTTCCTCGAGGCCTACGGCGTGGACACCGACGCCGCACTGAAGGTCCTCGGCGGCGGCCTGGCCGGCTCCAAGGTCCTGGACCAGAAGGGCCAGAAGATGCTGGACCGGAACTTCGACCCCGGTTTCCGGCTCGCCCTCCACCACAAGGACCTGGGCATCGTCACCTCCGCCGCCCGCGAAGCCAACGTCACCGTCCCCCTCGGCGCCGTCGTCGCACAGCTTGTCGCCGCCACCGTCAACCAGGGCGACGGCGCACTGGACCACTCCGGACTCTTCAAGCAGGTCCTCCGGCTCAGCGGCCGAGAGTAACAGCCGGCAGCAGCTAAACCAGCCCCTCCATAACGGGGCACTTCGACACAGACACGCCGGCCGCCGTCGTGAATTACGACGGCGGCCACCCCCAAAGTGCCCCACGACGGTTCGTGGGGGTACTTCAGCACACCCAAGAACAGACTTTCACAGCCTTCAAGGAGCACACCATGAGCAAGATGCGTACCGTTGATGCAGCGGTTGCCATCCTGGAGAAGGAAGGCGCCATCGAGGCGTTCGGCCTGCCAGGCGCCGCCATCAACCCCTTCTATTCAGCAATGCGGGCCCACGGCGGCATCCGCCACACGCTGGCCCGCCACGTTGAAGGTGCCAGCCACATGGCTGACGGCTTCAGCCGCGCCAAGGACGGCAACATCGGCATCTGCATCGGCACCTCCGGCCCCGCCGGCACCGACATGATCACCGGCCTCTACGCCGCCTGGGCCGATTCCATCCCGATGCTCTGCATCACCGGCCAGGCCCCCGTGGCCAAACTGCACAAGGAAGACTTCCAGGCCGTGGACATCGAGTCCATCGCGAAGCCCGTCACCAAGATGGCCATGACCATCCTGGAACCGGGCCAGGTTCCCGGCGCCTTCCAGAAGGCCTTCCAGCTGATGCGCTCCGGCCGTCCGGGCCCGGTCCTGCTGGACCTGCCCATCGACGTGCAGATGGCCGAGATCGAGTTCGACATCGACACCTACGAGCCCCTCCCCGTCGAAAAGCCCAAGGCCTCCCGCAAGCAGCTGGAAAAGGCCCTGGACATGCTCACTGCAGCACAGCACCCGCTGATCGTGGCCGGCGGCGGCATCATCAACGCCGGCGCTTCCGCCCAGCTCGTGGAACTGGCAGAGATCCTCAACGTTCCGGTGATCCCCACCCTGATGGGCTGGGGCACCATCCCGGACGACCACCAGCTCATGGCGGGCATGGTGGGCCTGCAGACCTCGCACCGCTACGGCAACGAGAACTACCTGCAGAGCGACTTCGTGATCGGCATCGGCAACCGCTGGGCCAACCGCCACACCGGCGGCCTCGAGACCTACACCGCCGGCCGGAAATTCGTGCACATCGACATCGAGCCCACGCAGATCGGCCGCGTGTTCTCACCGGACCTGGGCATCGCGTCCGACGCCGGTGCGGCGCTGGCCGGGCTGGTTGAGCTCGCCCGTGAGCGCAAGGCGGCCGGGTCCCTGCCGGACTACAGCGCCTGGGTTGCCGAGTGCCAGGAACGGAAGGCGTCCCTGCACCGCAAGACGCACTTCGAGAACATCCCCATCAAGCCCCAGCGCGTGTACGAGGAGATGAACAAGGCCTTCGGCCGCGACACCATCTATGTCTCCACCATCGGCCTGTCCCAGATCGCCGGCGCGCAGATGCTGCACGTGTTCGGCCCGCGCAAGTGGATCAACGCCGGCCAGGCAGGTCCCCTGGGCTGGACCGCCCCGGCTGCCCTCGGCGTCGTTCGCGGCAAGCCGGACGAGACCGTGGTTGCCCTCTCCGGCGACTACGACTTCCAGTTCATGATCGAGGAACTGGCCGTGGGCGCTCAGTTCAACCTCCCCTACATCCACGTGGTGGTGAACAACTCCTACCTGGGCCTGATCCGCCAGTCCCAGCGCGGCTTCAAAATGGAGCAGAACGTGTCCCTGGCGTTCGACAACATCAACTCCCCCGAGACCAACGGCTACGGCGTGGACCACCTGAAGGTGGCCGAAGGCCTGGGCTGCAAGGCCGTGCGCGTGGAGGACCCCAACGACCTCGCCGCAGCCTTCGACAAGGCCAAGGCGCTGATGGGCGAGTTCAAGGTTCCCGTGGTGGTGGAAGTGATCCTGGAAAAGATCACCAACATCTCCATGGGCGTGGAAATCAACGCCGTGAACGAGTTCGAGGAACTGGCCGGGACTGCTGCCGACGCCCCCACCGCCATCCTGGCACTGCAGGGCTAACCATGCGCATCGTCATTGCCCCGGACAAGTTCAAAGGATCCCTGTCCGCCCCCGAAGTCTGCCAGCACCTGGAAAAGGGTCTGCAGCGGGGGGCGGGCGGCAACCTTGACGTGGTCCGGATTCCAGTAGCCGACGGCGGTGAGGGCACCCTCGATGCCGCCGTCGGCTCGGGCTTCACCCGCCGCAGCGCCGTGGTTGCCGGACCAACAGGCGAACCGGTGACCGCCGAGTTTGCCGTCCGGGGCAATGAGGCCGTCATCGAAATGGCGGCTGCTTCCGGTTTGGCCCTGCTCCCCACGGGAGCGCAGGTCAACGGACGTCCGGGCCCGACGGCGGCCGCCACCGCCACCAGCCTGGGCACCGGCCAGCTCATTACTGCCGCCCTCGACGCCAGCTGCAACCGGATCATCCTGGGTGTGGGCGGCAGCGCCAACACCGACGGCGGCGCCGGAGTCCTGCAGGGCCTCGGCGCGAGATTCCTCGACAGTGAGGGCAAGGAACTTCCGCCGGGCGGCGCCGCTTTGGCCCGCCTGGACCGGATCGACTTCAGCGGATTCGAACCCCGGCTGAAGGACACACGCTTTGTGCTGGCATCCGACGTCGACAACCCCCTGCTGGGCGCCCAGGGCACCGCAACGGTTTTCGGCCCGCAAAAGGGTGCCGCACAACAGGACGTCGACATGCTCGACGCCGCCCTGGCCAGGTTTGTCGAAGTCCTGGCCAGGGAAATCGGTCACCGCGCCATCAAGGCAGCGGAAGCACCGGGCGCCGGAGCGGCAGGAGGCGTTGGCTATGCCGCCATCGCTGTCCTGGCCGCAACCCGGCGCCCGGGCATCGACGTCGTCCTCGAATTCACCGGACTGGCCGAACGCCTGACCGGTGCCGACCTGATGATCACCGGCGAAGGCAGCCTGGACGAGCAGAGCCTGCTCGGAAAGACGCCGATGGGCGTCGCGAGGGCAGCCGCCGCACAGGGTGTTCCCGTGATCGCCGTCTGCGGCCGGAGCACCCTGGCGCAGGGCCAGGCAACTGCTGCCGGATTCGAGGATGTTTACGCTTTGACCGAGCTTGAAAGCAATGTAGACAGGTGCATAGCAGAGGCAGCGCAGCTTCTGGAGCAGCTGGGCACACAAATCAGCGGAAGGCTGGCGGCGAACACGCTGTCCCGTTCCGCCACCACCAAGGAGGACCTCCGTGTCTGAAGAACGTTTTGACCTGGTCATCCGCGGCCAGCGCATCCTCACCACCGCAGGCCTGGCACCGCGCGAGGTGGGCGTCCGCGGCGGAAAAATCGTGGCACTCGAGCCGCTGGGCAACAACCTGGCGGGCGCCGAGGTCATTGAACTGGCTGACGACGAAACCCTGATCCCCGGCCTGGTGGACACCCACGTCCACGTCAACGAGCCCGGCCGCACCGAGTGGGAGGGCTTCGCCTCCGCCACCCGTGCAGCCGCTGCCGGCGGGGTGACCACCATCATCGACATGCCGCTGAACTCCGTCCCGCCCACCACCACGGTGGAAAACCTCAAGCTGAAGCGCGAGGTGGCCGAGGACCAGGCGTTCGTTGACGTCGGATTCTGGGGCGGCGCAATCCCCGGCAACAAGGGTGACCTGCGGGCCCTGCACGACGAAGGCGTCTTCGGTTTCAAGTGTTTCCTGCTGCACTCCGGCGTGGACGAGTTCCCGCACCTGGACGCGGACGAGATGGAGGAGGACATGGCCGAGCTGAAGTCCTTCGACTCCCTCATGATCGTCCACGCTGAAGACTCCCATGCCATCGACCGCGCCCCGCATCCCGGCGGCGACCACTACCAGACCTTCCTGGCCTCCCGCCCCCGCGGCGCGGAGAACAAGGCCATCGCGGAGGTCATCGAACGGGCCCGCTGGACCGGTGCCCGTGCGCACATCCTGCACCTCTCGTCGTCGGACGCGCTGCCCATGATTGCCAGTGCAAAGCGCGACGGCGTGAAGCTCACCGTGGAGACGTGCCCGCACTACCTGACGTTGATGGCCGAGGAAATCCCCGACGGCGCCACCGCCTACAAGTGCTGCCCGCCCATCCGCGAAGCCTCCAACCGCGAGCTGCTGTGGCAGGGCCTGCAGGACGGCACCATCGACTGCATCGTCTCGGACCACTCCCCCTCCACCCTGGACCTGAAGGACCTGGAAAACGGGGACTTCGCCGTGGCCTGGGGCGGCGTCTCGTCCCTGCAACTGGGCCTTTCATTGATCTGGACCGAGGCCCGGCACCGCGGGATTCCCCTGGAGCAGGTGGTGTCCTGGATGGGCGAGAAGCCGGCAGCGCTGGCACGGCTCTCCACGAAGGGACAGCTGGCGCTGGGCTACGACGCCGACTTCGCCGTCTTCGCGCCGGATGACGCCTTTGTGGTGGACGTGTCCAAGCTCAAGCACAAGAACCCCATTACCCCGTACGACGGCAAAGCCCTCTCCGGTGTGGTCCGCAAGACATTCCTGCGCGGCGCGGTCGTGGACGGCCAGACGCCCACGGGCAAGCTGATCCGCCGCGGCGGGGTCTAAGGACGCGCCATGGCAGTGGAAGCCCACCATCCGAGGACGGGGGCGCGTCCCGGAATGAACCCCCGGCCAGCAGTCACCGGCGCGGCTGCCCGCGGCCTCGCAGTGTGGGTCGTGCCGGAAGAAGGCACCAGCCCGGAACTCCTCGCCCGTGCCGCCCGACTGGTCCTGGCCAAGGCCCTCGAAACTGCTCCGGAGGCGGAAGTCCATTGGCCTGCCGCCGGAGCTCCCACGTCCGGGGTCTCCGCCGATGCGGGGGGAGGCACAGCAGACGACTCCTCTCAGCCTCCCTCCGCGGCGGAGAACCCCGGCGGTCCACACCAGGAACACAGCGGGGACGACGACGGCACCCGCCTGCCGCCGTCGGCCGGGCCCGTCAGCCGGATGGCGGTGGACCTCGCAGCCGACACCGTGTTGCTGGACGGACAGCCCGTGCCACTGACCGGCGTCGAATTCAAGGTGCTCCGCTACCTGGTGACCCACCTGTCCCGGACCGTGGGCAGGGAGGAACTGCAGGGGTTCCTGGACTCGTTTGAAACCCCGGGCGCCTCGGCTCGCTCCATCGATGTGTACGTGGGCAGGATCCGGCGGAAACTCGGAAACGCCCGGCATGCCGTGGCCACTGTCCGGGGCGGCGGGTACCGGTTTGTGCCCGGTTCCTGCGCCACAGTCCGAGGGCCTGCGGAATACTGCATATGACGCCGGAGTTGTATGACTGAGCGGGAAGCCGCTTCACTTGATGTTTTGCCAGTAACTGACAAAGACTTCCAAAGGAATGCCATGAGCCAGACCCTGACCACCAAGCTTCAGCCCGGAACCCAGGCCCCTGATTTCACCCTTCAGGATGCCCAGGGCCGCGAGACTGCCTTGGCCGACTACCGTGGCAAAAACGTCATCGTGTACTTCTACCCCAAAGCCGCCACCCCCGGCTGCACCACCGAGGCCTGCGACTTCCGCGACAACCTGGCCTCCCTGCAGGGCAAGGGCTACGAGGTCATCGGCATCTCCCCCGACGCCCCGGAGGCCCTGGCCGGTTTCACCGGCGACTTCTCCCTGACCTTCCCGCTGCTCTCCGACCCCGACCACGCAGTTGCCCTGACCTACGGCGCCTGGGGCGAGAAGCTGGTCAATGGCGAGATCACCGAGGGCATCGTCCGCTCCACGGTGGTAGTGGATCCCGACGGCAACGTCACCCTGGCCCAGTACCAGGTCAAGGCCGACGGCCACGTCGCCGCCCTGAAGGAAGCCCTGGGACTCTAGAGCTCCCTCACCTGCCGCCGGTTTCCCCTGGCCCCTCCCGCAGATCCTGCGGCTTTTCGCCCTACGCTCCCGCAGTACTGGATCCCTTCAGTACTGCGGGAGCGTTCGGCGTTAAGGGTCGTCGGCCGCGGCCTTCGCCTCTTTCGCCGCTTTCGCCTCTTTTGCCGCCTCCGCATACTCTTCGGAAACCCGCCGGTAGACAGGGGTGAGGAAGGCGAGCAGGGCGGCCGCGATCATGATGATGCCTGCCACCAGGAACACCAGGGCGATGCCGCGGGAGGTGCCCTCGCCCAGCAGCGGCGCCAGCCGGGCTGCGCCATCAGCGGACCGGGCATAGGGAATGATCCAGAACTGGGCGATCGGTGCGATAAGGAAGGCAGTGACCGGCGCTGCCGCGGACTCGAAGGCCATGGCGAAGCCGAACACCCGGCCCTGCCGCTGCAGGGGCACTACCTGCTGGATGACGGTTTGCTCCGCCGCTTCAACGAAGGGGATCAGGACCAGGTACAGCCAGATACCGGCGATGTACAGCCATGCCCACTCCCGGATGGTGAACACGGCACCGAGGAATCCCATTACAACCACCGCAATGAGCATGGTGCGCAGCGGGTTGGATCCGAGTCCGAACTTGCCGATGAGCGCGCCGCCCACAATGAACCCCGTGGACCCGACAGCAAAGAAGATCCCCCAGAGCTCCACGGGAAACATTTCCAGGCCGTAGGGATCCATCAACGCCATGTACACGCCGCCGATGAAGTTGTTGAAGGTGGAAAACAGGATCAGCGCGAAGAGGCCGGAAATGGCCAGTACAGCGGCGAGCGAGCCGCGGAAGTCGAAGCTGCCATGCGCATCCGTGGCTGCCGCACGGACTTCCTCCGGCATGCGCAGGGTGAGAAGGTGCACGAAGGCCAGCGCCGTCAGCGCCAGGGCAACAGCGATGGTCCACCCCATGCCGAGCAACCCGACCGAGAGCCCGGAGAGCACGGACGTGACAATGAACATCAGTCCCTGCACCATGCCCACCAGCCCGTTGGCATTGGCGCGCCGGTCCGGCTCAATCAGGATGGTCACCGTGGTGGAGAGGGCAATGTTGCGGAGGTTCTCCACCACCGCACCGATCAGGATCACCAGGGTAAAGACCCAGAACCACGGCCCGGTCAGGTCCAGCAGCCAGGACGTGGGCGTCAGCAGGAACATGGCCCCTGACAGCACGAACATCACCAGGGTGAAGGCGGCGGCGAAGCGCATCACGGCCAGCTTGCGGTAGCGGTCCACGAAGGTGCCGAAGCTAATGCTGGAGAGGGCGATCAGCAGCATGTAGGCGCCGCCCACCACTCCTGTGGCGATCACGTTGCGCGTCTCCAGGTACACCCAGAACGTCAGCGCAAACCAGAGATAGCTGGTGGTGATGTTCGCGGCCGCGGTGTTCACCAGGATGCCGGCAAAAGTGCGGGACCGCTCCGCCGGAGTCCGCAATGACGTGTCCACAGCCTCCGGATCGGTGAGGACGGGAGCCTCAGCATCCGCATGCGACGCGGACGCAACAGCAGCATCCCCGCTAAGTCTTTTACCGCCGTCGGAAGCCGCCGCGGCGCGCGGCGGGACCGGTTCCTGGTCGGTCATGCGTCCCAGTGTAGTGAGAACCGGCAGGCATGGACATGGTCAAAATATGCGGATTTGTGTCAGCGCTTGTCGCGGTCCTGGAACTCCTCGTCCAGTTCATAGTGGCGGAATTCTGTTTCAGGGTTCACTTCGCCGTCGACCACCACTTCGTGGTCGAGCTGGCGTTGAACCTGGCTGTCCAAGACCTGAAGTTCGTGGTCCGTTACCTTGTCCAGCTCCTCCGGGAACTGGTCTTCCGGAGTGAGGTGCAGCTTATCGTTCATTGAGCCCGCCATGTCTTCCGCTGTTGCTTGGTTGGATCAGTGTAGCGGGGCTCCTGCCATCGTTGCAGGCTGCAAAGGCCGGTGACAGGATGGCCCCATGGCGATCGAGGTCAGGCCTGCAACTGCATTCGAGGATGTCGCGACCATGCTCGGGCCCAAGCGGCCGGATGCCAACGTCTGCTGGTGCCTGAGCTACCGGATTCCGTCAAAGCAGAATCAGGCGCTGCGTGGGACCGAGCGCGGGGAGCTGGTCAGGCAGTTGGTGGCACAGGATCCGCCGCCGGGGGTTTTGGCGTACGACGGCGGCGAGGTAGTTGGGTGGGCAGCGGTCCACCCCCGCGCTGACACGAGTTTCGCCGGCAACCGGAAAATTCCGCACGTGGATGACGTAGACGTCTGGTCCGTGTGGTGCATCAGGGTACGGCCGGGACACCGCGGCAAAGGCATCTCCCACCAGCTGCTGGCCGGCGCGGTGGACCTGGCCAGGGCCCATGGAGCACCCGCTGTGGAGGGGTACCCGGTGGACAACGCCGGCAGGAAAGTGGACCTGACAATGGCGTACGTTGGAACGCGCAAACTTTTTGAGGATGCGGGTTTCACCTGGGCTGCGGACACCGGTTCAGTGCTCAACGGCTTCCCGCGGGTGCTGATGCGGCGGCACCTCGGCTAAACATTCCGGGTCATGGCCGAGTGACCCAATGAACGTCAAGCACAGGGTTGTGGCGACGCACCTTTCTTGCCGTTCGCACTCCCCCTGCGCAGTTACACCAACTTGTCAAATCCGGTCGAGGAGTTGACTCATCAGTATGCTTACTATTAGGTTCGCAGTAACGGTGATGCCAATCACGCAATGCCGTTGGGGATGTTTGTAACACGTCCTCTAAACCAGCAAATCAAGAGTTCCGCCGGCAGTTCCGCATGGGGGCTGGGACGCCGGGGGTTCAAGCGCCGTACACCGGCACTGAAAGGAACATCAGAGATGCGAACACGAGTCCTTGCACCTATGGCAGCAGTAGCTCTTTCCGGAGCCATGATCTTCGGAGCGGGCGCCCCGGCCTCCGCTGCCCCGCCCGCACCCGCCCCGGCAGCATCGGCGAGCACGGCAGACGCCACGAAGGTAGCGTCGACAGTTACCGGCACCGCCAGTGATGGATCTGCTTTCGCAGGTACCTTCACGCCCACCAGCTTCCAGGTCCAGGACGGCGTTCTGACCGCCACAGGACTGGTTGCCGGCACCCTGACCTCGGCCACCGGTACGGTGACGGATGTCCCTGCAACCGAGGTAACCACCGCCGTCACCAGCGGTGTTGAGAAAACCCTTGCGGGCAGCAACGCTGCCTGCAATGTGGTCAACCTTGACCTCGGACCGCTGAACCTCAACGTCCTGGGTCTCGTCATCGACCTCAACCAGATCCAGCTGGACATCACTGCTGTCCCCGGAGCGGGCAACCTGGTGGGTAACCTCCTGTGCGCCGTCGCCGGCCTCTTGGACGGAAGCGGCACCAGCGGACTGGCGAACCTGCTCAACCGCCTGCTGGGCCTCTAAGCTCCAAGCCGGCAACTACGTCTGTGGGCGGCCCTTCGGGGCTGCCCACAGTCTTTTAAGTGCCAGTGCCCGAAGTGCCAGTGCCGGCCCGTAAGGAACAGGTCAGGGTTTCTTCCACCATTTGCCGGGCCAGTCCTCGTCGATGGCCCACAAAGCGAGGAGCAGCGCGTCCACTGTCATAAGTCCAGCGATGAGGTACGCCCAACCTGTCCACCAACCCACGGCAATCTCCTGACCAGTAACCCCCAGCCACTCGATTGCTCATTAGTGTGGCACTTAAAGTGCCAGTACGGAACGCCCACCGCCCGCAGTCCTGAAAAGCGCTTCCAGCCGGACGTGCGCCTCCGTTTCCAGCTTGAGCCGGCGGGTCAGCCGCTCCACCTGCTGGGACATCTCGGCGCCTACCGGAAGCCGGTCTCCCGGCCAGCTCCACACTTCCCGCGATTCGGCCAAAGCTTCTGCCAGCGCCGCCGCCGCAGCGCGGACTTTTCGTCTGTGGAAGTAGACGCGCAGCAGCGCCCGGCCCTTGTCCAACGCGGCCCGGGCAGCCGCCTGGGCTGCGGTTCCGGCCGCCGGCTGATCAGTGATCTTGATGTTTTCCATGAGCTGCACCTTCTCCAAGCCGTCCAGCCTTCCGGCGGGTCGTCCTTAGCCCTCCTCCGATGAAAGCTGTTGCATGCCTCGAGTGTCCCCGGCGCACCTCAACGTCCGGGCAAGCAGGCCGAAGGATTTCTGCAAGATCCTCCTCCACTCGCGGTAAGGCACCAGAAGACCTGCGTGGAGCGCTGCGACATGCTCAGTGGGGCTTAATACTGTAGAAGTAGAGCTATGGTCTCTCCCACCGAATCCCGTCGTGCCGTTGTCATCGAGGATGACCCGGACATCCGCGGTCTGCTGGTCCGCGTCCTCGTCAAGCAGGGCTTCGACGTCACCCAGGCCGGAGCCGGCCTGCCCGGTGTGGAGGAAGTCCGCCGGGTTAAGCCGGACCTCGTCACCCTTGACCTGAACCTGCCGGACCTAGACGGCCTCGAGGTCTGCAAGCTGCTCCGCGAGTTTTCGGATGCCTTCATTGTGATGCTCACCGCGCGTGCCGATGAGCTGGACAAACTGACCGGGCTGGATAACGGCGCGGACGAATACCTCAGCAAGCCGTTCAGCCCCCGCGAACTACAGTCCAGGATCAACGCCCTCTTCCGTCGCCGGCCGTCCCCCGCTGCTGATTCGGCCGCCCGAAGCGATCTGGAGCGAGCCACCGAGGTGCAGCAAAGCCTCCTGCCGCAGGAAGACATCCAGGTCCAGGGCTACGACGTTGCCGGGGTATTCCGGCCCTCACGCAATGTTGGCGGGGACTTTTACGACTGGTACCGCACGCCGGAGGGGCTCCACCTGACCTTCGCCGACGCCATGGGCAAGGGCATGGGCGCCGCGCTCATCGCCGCAACAGTCCGCGCGGTGATGCGTTCCACAGGTTTGCGCCACGACCTGGACACGGCGTTCGCCTCGGCCAGCAAGGCGATCGCCGAGGACCTGGATTCCTCGAACTCTTTTGTCACCCTGTTCCACGCCCGCCTGGATGCCGATTCCGGAACTGTCGCCTATGTCGACGCCGGCCATGGGCTTGCGCTGCACGTTCAGTCCACCGGCACAGTGCACCGCCTCCCGTCCGGCGGACCCCCGGTGGGTGCGTGGGCAGGGAGCGAGTGGCCGCAGTCAGTCATGGAACTGGCCCCCGGGGATTCCCTGGTGGTGGTCAGTGACGGCGTGCTGGACGTTTTCGAGTCCGTGGAGGACTTCACGGACGCCGTGCTCCAGGCCGCCCACAACCAGGAATCAGCACAGTCCGCGAGCACTGCAATCCTGGCACTGGCCCCTGCTGAGACGGCGGAGGATGACGTAACGGTGGTTGTGGTCCGCCGGCTTCCGCAGGAGGTGGCCGCATGACCCGCTTCTGGACCCGCCTGGTGGTGGTCCTGACCGTCATCACCGGCGTCAACTACATCGCCTGGCGCTGGGCAGCCTCGCTGAACTGGGACGCCTGGTGGATCGCGCTGCCGCTGGTAATCGCCGAAACGTACAGCCTCATCGACGTCATGCTCTTCGGCATGACCGTATGGAAGCTGAAGATCCGCAAGGGCGCCCCGCCGCCACCGGCGGACACCACGGTGGACGTCTTCATCACCACCTACAACGAAGACCTGGACATGGTGATGACCACCGCGCTGGCGGCGCAGAAGATCCGGCACCCGCACAGCACCTGGATCCTGGACGACGGCGCGCGTCCCGAGCTGAAGGCACTCGCCGAGGAGCACGGGCTGGGCTATGTAACCCGGAGCGAGGACTGGACCTCCAACCTGCCCCGGCACGCGAAGGCCGGCAACCTGAACAACGCGCTGATGCAGACGGACGGTGAGTTCCTCCTGATCCTGGACGCGGACCAGATCCCGGAGCCGGACATCCTGGAAAAGACCCTGGGCTACTTCAACAACCGCCGGGTGGCCCTGGTCCAGACACCGCAGTACTTTAGCAACGTCCCCGCCGACGATCCGCTGGGCAGCCAGGCGCCCCTCTTCTACGGCCCCATCCAGCAAGGCAAGGACGGCTGGAACGCTGCATTCTTCTGCGGCTCCAATGCCATCCTGCGCCGCGAGGCGCTGATGCAGCTGGGCCTGGTGGGCTATGTCAAGGAAACCGAAAAGAGCATCCGCCGGGCGCTTGCCGCCTCCCGGTCCGCCATCAAGCAGGCCCGCAAGTCCGCGGACATGGAAACGCCCCTGGTGGCGCAGGTGCTCGACGAAGTTGAAGCCGCTACCCGTGAGGCCCAGCAGGAACTCGACGCCGGGCAGCCACTGGGCGAGATCACGTACCGTGTCCGGCGCCGCGTTGATGCCGCCGTCCAGACCCTGGTGATGGCCGACGTCGAGGCCCTGCAGGCCGATCTCGAGGAGATCGCCGCCATGGAACTGGCTCATGTGGGCGAGTCCGGAGTTCCGGTGGTGGCGGACGACGCCGTACAGCGCATGTCCGCCCGCGACTGGTCGCCCCTGGGCGCCCTTGAATCCGTGCAGGCCGTCCTGGACGCCCTGTCAGTGGAACGCAACGATGAAGCGCAGCCAGTGATGCCGCTGGCCACCATCTCCGTCACCGAGGACATGGCCACGGCCATGCGGATGCATGCCATGGGCTGGGAGAGCGTCTACCACCACGAGGTCCTGGCCTATGGCCTTGCACCGGAGGACCTGAAGACCATGCTCACCCAGCGCCTCCGCTGGGCGCAGGGCACCATCCAGGTGCTGCTCCGCGAGAACCCGCTGGTCCAGAAGGGCCTGAAGCTCGGGCAGCGGCTCATGTACTTCGCCACCATGTGGACCTACCTGAGCGGCTACGCGGCGGTCATCTACTTCGCCGCCCCCATCATCTACCTGCTGCTGGGCATCCTGCCGGTCACCAGCCTGAGCTGGGACTTCTTTGTCCGGTTCATTCCGTTCATGGTGGTCAACCAGCTGCTGTTCGCTGTTGCAGGCCGCGGCATCCCCACCTGGCGCGGGCAGCAGTACAGCCTGGCCCTCTTCCCCACCTGGATCAAGGCGTGCTCGACGGCGGCCCGGAACGTCTGGTTCGGCCGCCCACTCGGGTTCGCTGTCACCCCCAAGGCCCGCCAGAGCGGCGGACCCAGCTGGAGCCTGATCCGGCCGCAGATCGTGGTGTCCGCGCTGCTGGCCGTGGCCGCCGTCGTCGGACTCATCCGCCTGGCCACCGGCCTGGCGGAACCCCTGGGCACTTTGGTGAACGTGGCCTGGGTCATTTTCGACCTCGTGGTCATGAGCATCCTGGTCCGGGCAGTACTTTACAAAGGTTATGAACCGGCCACCGGTCCGGCAGCAACAGAAAGGAATGCTGATGGAGTTTAGTCATGAGGTCAAGGAGTCGTACGCCGAGGTGAAGGCGAACGGGAGGCTGAACATGGTCTCCGCGCCGAAGCTGCGGGAGTTTGTTACGGACGTTATTGCCGCCGGATCAAACCGGATCGTGGTGAACCTGGAGAACACGGCGTTCATGGATTCCTCGGGCCTCGGGGCGCTCATCGGCTGCCTCAAGGCTGCACGGCAGGCGGGCGGTGACCTGCGCATCGCAGCCGTCCAGCCGCAGGTGAAAATGGTCCTGCAGCTGACCAGCATGGACAAGGTCCTGACGTCCTACACTTCAGCCGACGAGGCGTTCAGCAATGACTGAGGTCCTCGCGTCCCGCACCTTCCGGGGACCGGCTGCGGACGAGGCCATCGAATCCGTCCACAATGACCTGGACAGCCTCTGGCTCGATGTTCCTTTCGTGGGCGACATGGACCAGATGACGTTTACGACGGCGGTGATCGAGTCGGCATCGAACATCGTCCAGCATGCCGAACCCGTGGGGCAGGAACCCGTGGAACTCGGCGTCGACGTCGAGGTCCAGCCCGCGCTGCTGCAGGCCCGCGTCAGCGCGTATCACGCCAAGCCGCCGTTTGGACCGATGACCCCGGGCTCACCGGACGAAGAGGCCGAGTCAGGCCGCGGACTGGCGCTAATCGAGGCGCTGGTTACTACCGTCACGTTCGAGCGGCAGGACGGCACCAACACCTGGGTCCTCACCCGGACCTCCGAGCACGGCTGAGCGAGCGCGGCGAAGCACCCCTTATTGGGGTTAGGACGGCGTCCTAGGGCCCGGCGGGGAACAGCACTGACACGGTGACGCCGCCACCCGGGGTGTCAGTGATCGCCAGCTCTCCCCCGTGTGCCTGGGCGATGCGCTGGCAGGTGGACAAGCCCAGCCCTGTCCCGGGGCCGTCACCGGGCCGGTTCAGCCTGACCAGCGGCTGCACTGCTCGCTGCCGCTCCGATGGCAGCATGCCCTTGCCGTTGTCCGACACGTGAACGGTGGTTCCCAGAGGTCCGGTGTCGGCGCTGAGGGCCACGCACAGGGGCCGGGATTCACTCCGGTAGTTGAGTGAGTTGGCCAGGAGGTTCTGCACGAGGGTCCGCAGCTGGGAGCGGTCAGCAAAGAGTTCCGCGCCCTCGCAGGAGATTCCGCTGCCGGCTCCCAGGTCCACGCCAAGGTCCCTGGCCGCCTCCGCAGCCACGGCTGGCAGGAACACCCGCTCCCGGTTCAGGGTTCCGTCCGCCCTGGAGTAATCCAGCACGTCCTCGAGCATTCCCGCCATGCGGCGCCCGCTGCTGCCGATGTACCCCAGGTACTCGAGGGACGGGTGCTCCGCGGGAATGTCCGGATCATCCTCCGCCAGCTCCACGTAGCCCAGGATGGCGGTCAGCGGAGCGCGGAGATCATGGCTGACCCGGCCGGCGAACTCGGAGAGCAAAGCGTTGCTGCGTTGCAGCTCAGCCATGGCGCCGCTGAGTTGCAGGGTCCGGTGCTGCAGCTCGAGGAGTTCCACAACCTGGTGGGCCAGCATCTCCAGCATCTCAAGCTGCCCGGCGCTGGGACTTCCGGACATATCGGAGAAAACGCACAGTGAGCCAAGGACCAGCCCGGAAGAAGTCTCCAGCGGCACCGAAGCATAGAAGCGAACGTCAGCTATTTCACCGGTCACAAACGGGTTGGCGGCGAACCGGGAATCCCTTGAGGCGTCGCCCACCACCGTTGTGCTGCGGTTCAGGAAGACCGTGGCGCACATCGAGTCCTCGCGGGAGCAGATGCCGGGGTCGATGCCAAAGGCGGCAATCTGCAACTGCCGTTCCGCAGTGATGATGTTAACCACGCTGAAGGGGACCCCGCACAGCGAGGCAGCGAGCTGCACCAAATTGTCCAGGGCGCTGCGCGTCGACGCGTCCGCCAGGACCGGCAACTCGTCGGCGGAGGCAGGCATCAGCCCGTAGTCCCGCAGCCCGGCCTCTCGTACGGCGTCCTGACCTGCCAGCGTCTGCAGCGCCGTCGTTTCCATGTTCTTCGTTCCCCCAGCATCAACGTACCGAGCTCACCGGCTCTTCCGCGATGATACCGGCTGGACCTGCAGGCTGTTGTAGTCTCTTGACACCACCGCATGCCTGCCTTTGAATATTACGTATGCTGAAATAACAGTTCCATGATGCGGAAGCTTGGGAATGATGAGTCGCTTCATTGCCGGGCGCCGGGAAGTCCGGCCTCCGCATAGCCGTCACCATGGATGCCAGCAGATCGCCGCAAGGAAACAGCCAGCATGAAGCTTGCCGAATTCAACAGCGCGGACCCCGCCCGGGCCGCCGAAACCCTCAGACCCTGCATCGACGTCAGACGCTGGGTTGATACCGTTGCCGCCGCCCGGCCGTTCAGCAGCAAGGACGCACTCCTGGCCTTTGCCTCCCAGGCCGCAAGCCCTTTCACGCCTGCTGAGGTTGAGTCCGCCATGGCCCACCATCCGCGCATCGGGGAACGCCCGACGGCGGCCACCACCGAGGCGTCCATGTCCCGGTCCGAGCAGGCCGGGGTGGATCCTGCGGACAGTGCGCTCGTGGAGGCTTTGGCCCGGGGCAACCGGGACTACGAGGAAAAGTTCGGCCGGGTCTTCCTGATCCGTGCCGCCGGCCGGACCGCCCCTGAGATCCTGCGGGCCTTGAACGAACGGCTTGCCAACTCCCCCGCCGAAGAAGACACCATCGTGGCCCAGCAGCTGCGCGAAATCGCCGTCCTGCGGCTGGAAGGACTGATCGCCGAATGAGCGTCTCCCACATCACCACCCACATCCTCGACACAGGCGCCGGACGCCCAGCGGCGGGGGTCGCCGTCGTGCTTTACCAGAACGACGGCGGCACCTGGCGCCACGTCGCCGACTCCTCAACTGACGCTGACGGCCGCGCCAAGGACCTTGGTCCGGAGCAGCTGGAGGCCGGACACTACAAGCTCAACTTCGCCACCGGGGACTACTACGCCGGTCTCCAGACGGCCACGTTCTTCCCCGAGGTGGACCTGGTATTCGAGGTGACCGGCCCGGAGCACTACCACGTGCCGCTCCTCCTTAGCCCGTTCGCGTACTCCACCTACCGCGGCAGCTGACATCCCCGTTGCCCTATCACTTACGGTCCCCATCCGGGGGTTTTGGCAGCCGTAACTGATGGGGCAACAGCGGAAATGTAGGGTTAATGCATGCCTTCTGAACAACCCCCTGCCGAGCGCCGCGAAGTGACCGTCCGCCGTGCACCCAAGTACGTGCCGTTCCTCATCCTCGGGGCACTGGTGGGCATCGCGGCAGCCGCTGTAGTCGCCTACGCGGTCCCTGCGAATCCCAGCTTCGATGCCGGGGCAGTCTTCGGGTTCTTCCTGGTCATGTTCGGCGGCGGGGGCGCAATCCTCGGTGCCGTGCTGGCGCTGGTCCTCGACCGGCGGAGCGTCAAGCGGCAGCAGCGGGCCGTGGTGGAAGCCGTGCCGGATTCCGAGCCGGACACAGACTCCCAGCCATAGCCCGGCCATAAACCGGCCGCCGGAAAAGTCCTACCCCATGTCGTGAGATAATCGACCAGTGGCACGCGGCGATGGAAAACTTTCCCATGATCTCCTCCCTGGCGAAAAAGGCCCGCAGGACGCTTGTGGCGTCTTCGGCGTCTGGGCACCAGGTGAAGAGGTAGCAAAACTTACCTATTACGGGCTGTATGCATTGCAGCACCGCGGTCAGGAGTCGGCTGGTATTGCCACCAGCGACGGCAAGCGGATCAACGTCTACAAGGACATGGGACTCGTCTCCCAGGTCTTCGACGAGACCACGCTGAACACCCTGACCGGGCACCTGGCGGTGGGACACTGCCGCTACTCCACCACCGGAGCCAGTCACTGGGCCAACGCCCAGCCCACCCTGGGCGCCACCAGCACAGGCACTGTCGCCCTGGCGCATAACGGCAACCTGACCAACACGGCTGAGCTCAACGCCATGATCCAGGAGCGCAACGGCGGCCAGCTCACCGGCGAAATGAAGCAGGGCAACACCTCGGACACGGCCCTGGTGACAGCCCTCCTGGAAGGCGAGCCGGGGAAGAGCCTCGAGGAAACCGCCACCGAGCTCCTGCCCAAGATTAAGGGCGGCTTCTGCTTCGTCTTCATGGACGAAGGAACCCTCTACGCGGCCCGCGACACCTACGGAATTCGCCCGCTCGTACTGGGCCGGCTGGAGCGCGGCTGGGTTGTCGCTTCCGAGCAGTCCGCCCTCGCCACCGTTGGCGCGAGCTTCATCCGGGAAATTGAACCCGGCGAATTCATCGCCATTGACGAGCAGGGCGTGCGTTCGCAGAAGTTTGCGGAGCCGACGCCGGCCGGTTGCGTTTTCGAGTACGTCTACCTTGCGCGCCCGGACGCCTCCATCGCCGGCCGCTCGGTGTACGAGTCCCGGGTGGAGATGGGCCGCCAGCTGGCCCGCGAAAACACCCAGGTGGCGGACATCGTCATCCCCGTACCGGAATCCGGCACCCCTGCAGCCGTGGGCTACGCGGAAGAGTCCGGCATCCCCTTTGCCCACGGCTTCGTCAAGAACTCCTATGTGGGCCGTACTTTCATCCAGCCCTCTCAAACCCTGCGCCAGCTGGGTATCCGGCTTAAGCTCAATGCCCTTGAGTCGGTCATCCGCGGCAAGCGCGTGGTCGTCGTCGATGACTCGATCGTCCGCGGCAACACCCAGCGCGCCATCGTTCGGATGCTCCGGGAAGCCGGCGCGGCCGCTGTCCACGTCAAGATCTCCTCCCCGCCCGTGCAGTGGCCCTGCTTCTACGGCATCGACTTCGCCTCCCGGGCGGAGCTGATCGCCAACGGTGCCACTATCGAAGAGATTTCGCAGGCCATCGGCGCCGACTCGCTGGCCTACATCTCCGAAGACGGCATGATCGGAGCCACCCGGCAGCCGCGTGAAAGGCTGTGCACCGCCTGCTTCACGGGCCAGTACCCCATTGAGCTTCCGGGCTCGGACAAACTGGGCAAGAACCTCCTGGAACGCAAGGACCTCGGTGGACTGAAGCCCTCGCCGTCGGCCCTCCCCGGCTCTACCGCAGCCCTGGCCGTCGACTCGCATGAAGACCCGGCAGAAAAGTCCGGCGCCACCGGCTGTGATCCCGGGCCGGACTCCGAGTTTGAAAACCTGCTCACCGAAGCCGACCTCGTGCCGGAGATTCATCACGCAGTCATCACCCCCGACGCTGACAAGAAAGAGTCCGTATGACTTCCGCTGCCCCCGCCTCCGGCAACACCTCCGGGAACACTGCCGGCATCACCTACGCGTCCGCGGGCGTCGATGTTGAAGCCGGCGACCGCGCCGTCGAGCTGATGAAGGGTGCCATCAAGGCCACCCATAACTCCTCGGTGATCGGCGGGGTGGGCGGCTTCGCCGGCCTCTACGACGTCTCCAAACTCCTCACGTACAAGAAGCCGCTGCTGGCCACGTCAACCGACGGCGTGGGCACCAAGGTGGCCATCGCGCAGGCCATGGACATCCACGACACCATCGGGTTCGACCTGGTGGGCATGGTGGTGGACGACATTGTTGTGGTGGGCGCCGAACCGCTGTTCATGACCGACTACATTGCCTGCGGCAAGGTGGTGCCCGAGCGCATCGCCGACATTGTCCGCGGCATCGCAGCGGCATGCTCGGTGGCCGGCACTGCCCTGGTGGGCGGCGAAACCGCAGAACACCCCGGCCTGCTGGGCGAGCACGAGTACGACGTCGCCGGCGCAGCCACCGGCGTCATCGAGGCAGACCACCTGCTGGGACCGGACCGGGTCCGTGCCGGTGACGTCGTGATCGGCATGGCCTCCTCAGGCCTCCACTCCAACGGCTACTCCCTGGTCCGCCGCGTCATCAACCACGCAGGGTGGGCGCTGGACCGCCAGGTCTCGGAGCTCGGCCGCACCCTGGGCGAGGAGCTTTTGGAGCCCACCCGCGTGTACGCCGCAGATTGCCTGGATCTCGCCCGCAGCTTCCCCGTCACGGGGGCTGCTGCCGTGCATGGATTCAGCCATGTGACCGGCGGGGGCCTGGCCGCCAACCTGGCCCGCGTACTCCCCCGGGGCCTCGTGGCCACGGTGGACCGCGCAACCTGGGAGCTGCCGGCCATCTTCAAGCTGGTGTCCGAGCTGGGCAACGTCCCGCTGGCGGACCTGGAGCGCACCCTGAACCTTGGCGTGGGCATGGTGGCAATCGTCTCCGCTGACGTCGCTGACGCAGCAGTTGCCCGGCTGAACGACCGGGGCCTGCCATCCTGGGTGATGGGCACCGTCACGGAGGACTCGGACGCAATCCTGAAGTCCGGTCCGGACTACGTGCAGGGCGCCAAGGGCGTGGACGGCGGCGCAGTACGGCTGGTCAACGCCTACGCCTAGAAAACACACTGATTTTGCCGGCAGGTGCCTTGTGCACCTGCCGGCTTTTTGTTTCCATCTATCGGTATGGGCCACTGGACGGGAGAAATTTCCTAATGCGAATGATTATTGATAGCATGTGATTTGACCCCTTGAAGTCCTGCCGCGAAACGATGTCCCCATGCCTGCACCCGCCCTCTCCGTGAAAGACCTCAAGCTCTCCCTCCACGGCCGTGCCCTGGTGCATCCCCTCACTTTCACCATGGAAAAAGGCGAGCGCGTCGCTCTGCTCGGGGCCTCAGGGTCGGGAAAGTCACTCACTGCCGGTGCCCTCGCGGGCTCAGTTCCGGACGGGATCACGGCCGGCGGCACCATCACCTTCCCGGCCGGTTCAGAACCAGGGCATGCCGGATTGATCCGCCAGGACCCGGCAACTTCCCTCAACCCCCTGGTCCCCGTCGGCAAGCAGCTCCTCATTCCCTTGCGCAGGTCAGGATTTCGCCGTACCGAGGCACAGGCCGAAGCAGCCCGGGTGCTGGCGCTGGCCGGCATTGAGGATCCGGCGCGGATTCTCCGGCGGTACACCGGCGAGCTGTCCGGCGGGCAGCTGCAACGTGTCTGCATCGCCCTCGCCCTGGCCTCCCGCGGGTCCCTCCTGATAGCGGACGAACCCACCACCGCCCTGGACGCCGTCACGCAACTCAAAGTACTCACGACCCTCCGCACGTGGGCGACGGAAGGCCGCAGCCTCCTCTTCATCACCCACGACCTCACCGCAGCGGCCGCCCTGTGTACACGCGCCCTGGTCATGGAGTCCGGCCGGATTGTCGAAGAGGCGTCCATGGCGGAGCTGCTCCGGAACCCGCAGCACCCCTACACACAGCGGCTGTTAAAGGCCGCCGGCGCAGCCGATAAACCCTTCGCGGCGGCAGCATGAGCACCCGCGCCATTGAGGGCCTTGGCAGGACCCGGAGCACAGGGATGGATCCTGGCGCCCTCACCGCAGACGGCATCTCCTTCGCCTACCCCGCCCACCGCTTCCGCAACAGTGGGCCAACAAACACGCTGCACAACATCAGCCTGAGCCTCTCCCCCGGCACCAGTACGGCCCTCGTCGGCAACTCAGGCTCTGGAAAGTCCACCCTGGTGCGGATCCTGCTGGCCCTCGAGAAGCCCACAAGCGGCACAGTCACCTTTGGCAGCCGGGACGTGCAGTCCGGCCCCGTCAGGTCCCTGCGCTGGTACCGGCAATCCGTGCAGTACATCCCCCAGAACCCGGCCGGAAGCCTGGACCCCCGCATGACCGTTTCCCAGCTGTTGAAGGAACCACTGCGGCAGCTCCGGGTGGACGGGAACCACCAGGCCCTGGTGGCCGAGGCCCTGGACCGGGTTGAAGTGCCGGCAGGCTTGACGGAGCGCCGTCCCGGCGAGCTGTCCGGCGGCCAGAACCAGCGGGTGGCCATTGCCCGTGCCCTCGTTGTTCAGCCAACCTTCCTGTTGGCGGACGAACCGGTCAGCGGACTTGACCTTCCGTTGCGGGACACGGTCCTCTCGCTGCTGGACAGCCTGGTGCAGGGAGAAGGCCTGGGCCTGCTCCTGGTCACCCACGACCTTGGTACGGCAGCCAGGATGTGCCACACCACTGCCGTGCTGTCTGCAGGCCGCATCGTGGAACAAGGGCCCACCGGGCAGGTGCTGGAAAACCCCGCCAGCCCGGCCGCCATTGCACTTGTGCAGGCATCCGCCAGCCTGCAGCTCCCCAGCCATGTCCCGGCGGGTGCCCTGTGACAGGACTCCGTTCTCCACAGCGGGTAACCGGCACACCGCCCCACCCGGGTCCGGGCCTGCTCCTGGCCAGCCAGCTCGTCTTCAATGTCGGCTTCTACGCTGTGGTGCCGTTCCTTGCCCTTGTCATGACCCAGGACTTCGGCATGACCGCCACAGCCGTCGGCGTCGTCCTCGGTGCGCGCGTCTTCAGCCAGCAGGGCCTGTTCCTCGTCGGCGGTTTGATCACGGACCGCTGGGGGCCGCGGCGGGCCATGCTGGTGGGCTGCCTGGTCCGCGTCTCCGGGTACCTCACCTTGGCCATGGCCGCCAGCTTTCCTCTATTCCTCCTCGGCGCCGTCCTCACCGGCATGGGCGGAGCACTGTTCTCCCCCGCGCTGGAATCCCTCGTGGGGAAGGCAGAAGAACGACGGCGGAGCGCCAGCCGAAAGGGACCGGCGCTTTTTGCGCTGCTCGCCATTTGTGGAGAGATGGGCGCCGTGGCCGGGCCGCTGGTCGGCGCGCTGCTGCTCGGCCTTTCCTTCAGTTGGGCGGCACTTGCCGGAGCATTGGTCTTCATCGTCATGGCAGGGGTGCTGTGGTGCAACATCCCAAGTGAGGTGCCACATCTTGCCTGGTCCCCGGCCAAGCCGGACGTTCCGCCGCAACCGGCCACTGCACAGACTGAGGGTATCGCTGCGATGCTGCGTGAGAAGCGCTTTGTGCTGTTCGCTGCCCTGTACAGCGTCAACCTTCTCGCCTACAACCAGCTCTACTTCGGGCTCCCGATCGAACTGACCAGGAGCGGTGCCGGGCCTGCAGCACTGGCCGGCTTGTTCGCCGTCGCTTCCGTCCTGACCATAGCCCTGCAGTGGCCCATCTCCCGGCTGACAACGAGGATCGGCCCGGGGCCGGCCCTCACTGCCGGATTCCTCCTTAAGGGCCTGGCATTCGCCACCATGGCAGTGCTGGCCCAGTTTCCAGCCACCGGCGCAACGCAGCTCCTGCCGCCGCTGCTGCTGGTGGTGGGGTTGTGCCTCGGCCACATGTGCATCGGCCCGGTGGCCATGCCGCTGGTCCTGGACTTTGCCCGCGGCCGCCGTACCGGAATCTATTACGGCCTCCTTGCAAGCATGGGCGGCTGCGCCGTGCTGCTAGGCAACTTCATCCTGGGACCGCTCTACTCAGGAGCCGCACAGCCCGGACCCGCCGCCGTATGGCCCTGGGCGCTGATGGCGGCACTCACGGTGATTCCCGCCGTCGGACTTTCCAGGCTCCTGCCCGCCAAACACTAGGCCCGGCACCCGCGCCGGCCCGCACCCTCACCTCTACTGAAGGAACAGGTAATTCCCCATGGCAAAAACCCGCCTCAGCCATGCGCTCACCGGCGTGTCAGCAGTAATTCTGGCCGCCGGCCTGACAGGTTGTTTCTCCGCCGGAGCCGAACAAACAACAGAGAATGGCGCCGGTTCAGCCCGGATCAAGGTGGCCATGCTGCAGCCGCCACGGTCCGGGCTCTCGCCCCTGAGTGACGATGCCTTCAAACTGTCACGCTGGAAAACTGCGGAGACGCTGGTGGAACTTGACGATCTCGGCGAGGCAAAACCGGCTCTCGCCACCGCGTGGCAGCAAACCGGACCGACTGCCTGGCGTTTTACCCTTCGGGACGGCGTGGAGTTCCATGACGGAACGGCCCTGACAGCCGCGGAAGTGGTTGCTTCCCTGGCTGCCGCTGCAGGGGCCAGCCCCAAGCCCAGGATTCTGGACGGCGTGGTCCTCACCGCCCAGGCCGAGGGTGACACCACAGTCATCGTCACCACGGCAACGCCCGATCCCCTCCTTCCCCAACGGCTTTCCAGCCCCCAACTGGCCATCCTCGCAGCCTCGGCCTACAAGGACGGCGCAGTCAGTCCGGTCAACGCCGGCACCGGGCCCTACCGGCTGGTCTCTGTAGAGGGGACGTCCTCGGCCCGGCTGGACCGTTTTGACAGGTACTGGGGCGGGCGGGCCGAAGCCGACGGGGTGGACGTCGAGTTCGTTCCGGACGGGACTGCCAGGGCGGCTGCCATCCGGACCGGGGATGCAGACGTCGTCGAAGCGATCCCCGTGGGCCAGGTGGCCCAGATCGATCCAGCCCTGGTGCACGAAGTACCCATGCCGCGGACCAACACCCTGTACCTGAACACTGCTTCCGGCCCGTTCACGGATCCGGCGGTCCGGGCCGCCGCCCGGGGCGCGATCGATGCCGGCACCATCGTGGACAGTGTTTATGAGGGCCGGGCAGACAAGGCCGCCGGACTGCTGGGTCCGGCGCTTCCCTGGGCAGCCGGGGAACGGGACAGTGCGAGCTATGCGGCAGCATTGGCCACCCGGGTCACCGCAACTGCGGTAAAGGGCACACCCATCCGGCTCGGTACGTTCACTGACCGCGCTGAACTGCCGGAGGTGGCCGTCCAGCTGGAGCAGCAACTGGAGGCTGCCGGTTTCACGGTGGAGCAGGATGTCAGGGAGTACCAGCACATTGAGGCGGACGCCCTGGCCGGAAAGTTTGACGCCTTCATCCTCTCCCGCGCCACAGTGCTGGATTCCGGGGACCCGGTGGCCTACCTTTACAGCGACTTCTCCTGCGCCGGGTCCTTCAACATCTCCCAGTTCTGCGATCCGGCCGTTGATGCCGCACTGGCCAAGGCTGCCGGGATTCCGGCCGGCCCGGAACGCCGCGCTGCCATCGCCGCCGCAGAAAGCCTGATCCTGGCCCGTGATGCGGCAATCCCGCTGCTTCACGAACGCGTCATCCAAGGCGAGTCCGGCAGCGTCCGGGAGGTGGAGCGGGATTCGCGCGAGCGGGCCCTGATTACGGGCAGGACAGCGGTCACCGGCGGAGCTGGGACCACAGGGGCTGCAGGCTGATGCCCACCGGTCCGGTGTTGCTGAAAGTCACTGCCTCGCGGATCCTTGCCCTGGTTTCCCTGGTGCTGCTGGTTGGCATGATGCCGCGGCTCTCAGGGCGCGGAGCGGAGTACACCATCCTGCGCGCCAGGTACTCGGACCGTGAGCCCACGCCCGAAGCCCTGGCTGCAGTCCGGGCAGAGCTCGGCCTGGAGCAGGGGCCCGTGGCCATGTTCCTGTCCTGGATGGGGGGCGTATTCACCGGGGACCTCGGCACCTCCTGGATCAGCAATGCGCCCGTAGGTCCGGGGATCACGGCCGCGCTGAGCGTCTCAGTGACCCTGATGGGGTTCGCCACCGCCGTCGCTGCCCTCATCGCCATTCTCACGTGCACGCCCGCGGTGGTGGACGGGCTGCGGCAGCGGCGAAGGCCGGCGTCGGGTGCCCTGTCCGCCGCGCTGACCTCCCTGCCGGAGTTCCTCCTGGCAGCGATGCTGCTGGTAGTGGGTGCCATCTGGCTTCGCTGGTTCCCGCCCTTTGGCTGGAAAGGCGTGGAGTATGCGGTCCTGCCGGCTCTTTCGTTGGGCATCCCGGCGGGCGGACTGATCGGACTCCTGCTGTCGGACGCTGTCCGCGCCGCGTTCGCGGAGCAGTGGGTGGCCACCTGGCGGATGGCCCATGCGGGGTCCGCGCAGCTGACCGTTGCGGTGCTCCGCCGTGCACTGCCGGCGGTGCTGCCGCAGGTGGGGCTGGTCCTCATTGGGCTGACGGGCGGAGCGGTGGCCGTTGAGAAGGTGTACTCGATCCCGGGGCTCGGCCGTGCGCTCCTGGGCGCAGCCAGTGCCCAGGACATCCCCACCCTTCAGGCGGGCATGCTGGTGCTGATGGGGCTTGCCCTGCTGGTGGGAACGCTGACGACGGCGGCGCGGTTCGTGCTGCTTGGGCCTGCGGTGCGCTTCGGCACGCTTCCGCTGTCCGAGGCACCGCGGTCGGGGAACCGCCGCCACCTGGCCGTGCCTGCTGTCGCGGGCCTGGCCTTGCTGCTGATGATCGGCGCCGGGTTGCTGCGCGACCCTTTTACATCCACGCATGCCCGGCTGGCAGCACCCACGTTCACGCTGCCTTTTGGGGCAGACGCCAGCGGCCGGGACCTGCTGGCCCGTGTGGCGCACGGAGCGCTGGGCACGCTGGGAACTGCGCTGCTGGTGGTGCTGGCCTGCCTGGTCATCGGAATCGCCGTCGGGCTCTTTCCGCTGGCAGCCACAGGACCGCTCGAGGTCACTAACGCTGCACCGCCCATCCTTGCGGGCCTTGTGGTTGCAGCGCTAGCGGGCCCCTCGGCGCATGGCGCGGCGCTTGCCGTGGCTGCCGTGAGCTGGGCACCCCTGGCTGCCCATACTGCCGCGTTGGCCCAGGAAGCAAGGGCGCAACCCTATGTCCAGGTCCTTCCCGTGCTGGGTGTGGGCAAGGCGCGGATCATGCTCCGCTACATCCTTCCGGCCGTGGCGCGGCCAATTTTGCGGCACGCGATGCTCCGGTTGCCCGGAGTTGCCCTTGCCCTCGCCGCCCTGGGATTCCTGGGACTGGGACCACAGCAGCCGTCAGCGGAGTGGGGACTGATCCTGGCCGAGGGCATCGGCTATGTGGAACGAGCACCATGGGCGGTCCTGGCACCGGCGTCCGCACTGGTGCTGGCGTCGGTGTTGGCTGTGGGGCTGGCTGGTGCGCCCCGCGCTCTGGCCTTGGAAAGAAAGCACGATTCGAACGGCGTAATTCAAGAACCGCGCCGCGCCTCACGCTGAACCCTGCCAAAAGAATTTATGTGAGATAAACCACTCCCATATCTTGACCCTAAGTATACTTACCTTTATGCTCGAAGGTATGGAAGAGCAGTACCGGAGTCGGTATGGGGGTTCTTCTCCAGGGCCAGTGACAGCAGTCCTTAAAGGGGCAAGTTCGCCCTAGCAGCCCGGTACTTGGCTGCTTCCTACCGCCGCCGGCGGAGAGCAAAGAAACCACAAAGTCCGTGTTCCCACACGGCCACGCCATACGATATTGGGGCGTTTAGCTGGTCAGACGTACTTCGGGTACTACGGTCAGATTTCAGGGAGAAACAATGTCTATCATGCGCAAAATCACGGCAGCAGCCGCCGGATCTCTTTTCATCATTGGAGCTGTCGCGGCACCATCACAGGCAGTTCGTGACGTTGACCAGGACGGACTGGTAAATGTCAGCGTAGGAAACGTAACGATCCTGGAAGACGTCAATGTCGCGGTCGCCGCGAACGTAGCCGCCCAGGTCTGCGGTGTAAAGGTTGGGCCTGTCATCCTGCTCGCCCAAGAAGTCGATGCGAATGACACCACCAGGGTTGTTTGCGACCAGCAGGGCCAAAGGAATGATGTCGAACTGAGCAACAACTAGGAGCGGCGGTTACTGCGAGTAGTCATAGCAACACAATGAGTGCCCCGACCCAAACGGGGCGGGGTGCTCCCATTTTCTCTGACGAGTCGCGACAAGTCACTGGTCCAGCAGAAAGCCCGCTGCCTGCACCGTTTCCGGTGCGGGCAGCGGGCTTTTCAACTGAAGTCGGCCCCGGAAATGAACTAATCCGGGTGCCAAAAAAGAAGCGCTGCACTAGGGCTGGAGTCCACCAGGACTTGCGGCGTCCTTCTGTGCTGCGGCGTCACATGGCTGTCCGGTCTCGGCAACAGCCCACGCGACAACTAGCCGATCCGACGGGTGTCTACCTCGTCGTCGTCTTCTTCCAAATCATCCGCGTACTTATCCACATAAGCCGAATAGTCGGGTTCAACCGGCTCATTCGCGTAATGGCTCGTGGCACGACTGCCTGGACCCGTCAGCTCACGCTGAAGTGCCGAGTAGTCAGTGTTCGGGGAGTAGTACTTGATATCCCGAGCCTGCTTGGTAGCTTTTGCCTTTTGACGGCCGCGCCCCATGGCGTGACCCCCTTTTGTACTTGGACCGGAGGTGGTCACCTTGGCGTAGGTGAGGCCCCGGAATGTTTGGTCAATTTGTCGTACACCTAGATTACATGCTTTCGACTGCCCCCGCTTGCCACCTTCGGCGCCTCGACGTGGTTTGGGTTACCATCAGGGCTTCAAACAGCGCGTTTGCAGCTTTTTTCTTCGGTAGAGTCGCTAAAAACATCTGCCAATACAGAGCCAAAGGCAGGGCCGGCGGAGAGAACCAGGAGGACGCACCACGTGAACCACCAGGACGTTCCGCCCAAGCCCGCCTCGCCGCCCCCCGCCGAACAGCATCGTATGCCTGCACCGCCAGCCGAACCGGTCCTGCACCCGCGCATGGAACCGGAACAGGGAACATCCACCCAATCCGGGAGGGTAAACCGCCGAATGCTGTGGATAGCAGCCTTCGTCGTCGTCCTTCTGGCCGTCATCGGTTCCCTGGTGTGGCTTGCCCTGTGGCTGAACTCGAACCCAGTCGCTGACAGTCCCAGGGGCAGCGCACCGGGGGTGCTGGAAACCACGGTCACACCGCCCGCTACACCACTGCCGCTGCCCCGCGAGGGCGTCACCCCCGCCGACTACGCACTCGGAGACTGCTTCAAGGATTTCGATCCCGAAGCGCTGGCAGCCACCGTGGTGGCGTGCGATACGCCGCACTCGGCCCAGCTCGTAGCGTTGTTCCGGTACCCGGAGGCGGAAACGTATCCCGGCGCCGAAGCCCTGAAGGCAAAAGCGCTGGAAGCATGCCAGGCCGCGAAGCTGGGCCCGGCTGCCAACAACTTCGCCCTCAACTTCGAGCGCAGCTTCCCCAGTACCACCAGTTGGGAATCAGGGGACCGCAGAGCTGACTGCTATGTCACCGCAGCCGGCGGCAACGTGATTAACGCAAGCGTGCTGCCCTAGCGGCCATACCGCCAGGGCAGCACCCCTGCATCCACCCTTGATCGCCATTAGTCCTTCCGGCGGACGGACAGACCGTTACTGAGCCCCACCCCGGCGGCTGGGGCATCAATTCCGTCCGCGGTGAGCTCTCCAAGGTCCGCCGCCGTATCCACCAGCACCGTATCGCCGTCGCTGATGTCGCCGGCCAGGATGGCTTTCGCCAGGCGGTCGCCGATCTCGCGCTGCACCAGGCGGCGGAGCGGCCGCGCGCCGTAGGCGGGATCGAATCCGGACAAGGCCAGCCAGGCTCGGGCGCCCTCGGTGACCTCGAGGGTGAGGCGGCGCTCGTGCAGCCGGCGGCCCAGTTCGTCCACGTGCAGCTCCACGATGTGTGCCAGCTCTTCAACGGTAAGGGCGTCGAACAGCACAACCTCGTCCAGCCGGTTCAGGAACTCGGGCTTGAAGGATGCATTGACGGTGGCCATAACGGCGTTCCGCTTGGCCTCCGGGTCCAGGGTCTGGTCCACCAGGAACTGGCTGCCCAGGTTGGAGGTCAGCACCAGGATCACGTTGCGGAAATCCACGGTGCGGCCCTGGCCGTCGGTGAGCCGGCCGTCATCGAGCACCTGCAGGAGGATGTCGAACACCTCGGGGTGGGCCTTCTCCACCTCGTCCAGCAGCACTACAGAGTACGGACGACGGCGGACCGCTTCAGTCAGCTGGCCGCCCTCCTCGTAGCCCACGTAGCCCGGGGGCGCACCCACGAGGCGGGCGACGGAGTGCTTCTCGCCGTACTCGGACATGTCGATCCGCACCATGGCACGCTCGTCGTCGAACAGGAAGTCCGCCAGGGCCTTGGCCAGCTCCGTCTTGCCGACGCCGGTGGGGCCCAGGAACAGGAACGACCCGGTGGGCCGGTTGGGATCGCTGATCCCCGCCCGTGCGCGCCGGACGGCGTCCGAGACTGCCGTGACAGCCTTGGTCTGACCGATGAGCCGCTTGCCCAGCTCCTCCTCCATGTGGAGCAGCTTCTGGCTTTCACCCTGTAGCATGCGGCCTGCAGGTATGCCGGTCCAGGCCGAGATGACCTCGGCGATGTCGTCAGCAGTCACCTGTTCCGCCACCATCTGCGAGGATTTGTCCGTGACGGCGGCTTCGGCCTCCGCGGCGGCATTCAGCTCCCGCTCCAAGGCCGGGATCTCGCCGTAAAGCACGCGGGACGCAGTCTCCAGGTCGCCCTCGCGCTGGGCCTTGTCCGCAGCGCTTCGCAGCTCATCGAGCTTTGCTTTGAGGTCGCCAACCCGGTTCAGTCCTGCCTTTTCGGCTTCCCAGCGGGCGTTGAGGGCATCCAGCTCCTCCCTCTTGTCCGCCTTGTCCGCACGGAGAGCCGCGAGGCGTTCCACAGAGGCGGCGTCCGTTTCACCTTCCAGAGCCAGCTCTTCCATGGTGAGCCGGTCCACCACGCGCTGGAGCTGGTCGATCTCCTCCGGCGCGGAGTCGATCTCCATGCGGAGCCGGGATGCGGCCTCATCCACCAGGTCGATGGCCTTGTCCGGCAGCTGGCGTCCGGAGATGTAGCGGTTTGAGAGCGTGGCGGCGGCCACCAGGGCAGCGTCCGCGATGGTGACCTTGTGGTGCGCCTCGTAGCGTTCCTTCAGGCCGCGGAGGATGCCGATGGTGTCCTCCACGCTGGGCTCACCCACGTACACCTGCTGGAAGCGGCGCTCAAGGGCGGGGTCCTTCTCGATGTTCTCCCGGTACTCGTCCAGGGTGGTGGCACCGATCAACCTCAGCTCGCCGCGGGCCAGCATGGGCTTGAGCATGTTGCCCGCGTCCATGGAGGAATCACCGGTGGCACCGGCCCCCACCACTGTGTGGATTTCATCGATGAAGGTGACGATCTGGCCTTCGGAGTTTTTGATTTCCTCCAAAACAGCCTTCAGCCGCTCTTCAAACTCGCCGCGGTACTTGGCACCCGCCACCATGGACGCGAGGTCCAAAGCAATGAGGGTCTTGCCGCGCAGGCTTTCGGGCACATCCCCGGCCACGATGCGCTGCGCCAGGCCCTCCACTACAGCGGTCTTGCCGACGCCGGGCTCACCGATGATTACGGGATTGTTCTTGGTGCGGCGGCTCAGGACCTGGACAATCCTGCGGATTTCGGCGTCGCGTCCGATCACGGGATCAAGCTTGCCCGACCGGGCCATGGCCGTAAGGTCGGTGCCGAACTTCTCAAGGGATTGGAACGTGTTCTCCGGGTCGGGGCTGGTGACCTTTCCGTCACCGCGGACTCCAGGCAGGGCGGCGAGCAGTGCTTCATGGGAGGCTCCGGCGTCGCGGAGCAACCGGGCTGCAGCATCATTGCCGGCCGAGACCCCCAGAAGGAGGACCTCGGTGGAGACGAACGTGTCACCCAGGCGGTCCGCTTCCTCCTTGGCGTTCTGGATGGCCTGCAGGGCGGGGCGGGAGAGCTGCGCCTGCTGGCTGGATCCCCCGGAAGTGGCCGGGAGTGCCTTGATCGCACTGCTCGCCTGGACGCTGACAGAGTCAGGATCGGCGCCGGTTGCGCGCAGCAGGGCCACGGCGACGCCTTCGCGCTGGTCCATCAGCGCCTTGAGCAGGTGAGCGGGCTCTACCTGCGGGTTTCCAGCCGTGGAGGCATTCATGGCCGCAGCCGAAAGAGCCTCCTGGCTCTTGGTGGTGAATTTGACGTCCAAAGAGAGCTCCTTTCGGGGGCAGTTTTACTTAAGTTGAGTCTACTCCGCTCAACTTTGGTTTTGCAGCGTATCCACTGGTTGTTTGCCTACAGCGAAACAGTTCAGGGTGGCTGGCCGCCAGAGGCGCCCGGCCCTACTAGAGGGGTTACTGCTTCCGGTTGCTGAGAGCACGCCTGAGACGCCGCCTGCTTGCCGGGCTCAGCGACGCTTCCGCCGGCCTGCAGGAGGCCCGGCTAGAAGCGGATCGCGTCAATCACCTTGATGCGGACGGCGACCAAGGCCGGGATGGCTCCGGCCAGCGCACCGACGAGGACCGCCGAGCCCAGGCCCAGCATCGCTGCTTCCAACGGAAACGCAGGGTACTCCGCAAGGCCTGGTGCAACATTGGACTGGACCCACGGGTTCTTTACGACTGCCACCGAGAGCATGACGCCAACGATTCCGGCCACTGCCGTCGCCACAACGGACTCCATCATGACGCCGAGGAATATCCGCTGCGAGGTTGCCCCAAAGCTGCGACGGATGCCGATTTCCCGGACACGGTACCGCACGGTAACCATCGAAATATTCAGCATTCCGACCGCTCCCAGGAGGAGGACAAGCCCGGCGATGCCGCCGACGGCCAACTGGACAGATTCGAAGGGATCTCCGTTGCTGGCGTAGTCCATCCGGTCCACCTGGACCTGCATGCCCGGGAACTGGCGCTGCAGGTCCGAGGTGATGGCCATTTTGAGCGGTTCGGCCTGGCCTTCCCCTACCCACAATTTGAACTGCCCGAATCCTCCTGCTGAAATGCCTGCAGTGTCCGCAGCCCCGGTCAGCATAAAGGCCGACGGCGGTGCCTGCGGGTGCGGGTCCGGAACCACCCCGATGATCACCGCGGTGGTTTTCTGTTGTCCAACCAGCTGGACCTTTGGATTAGAAACGAGGTTCGGCCTGCCCGCCGCGGTGTAGAAGTTCTCTGATACCACCAGGGCGGGAGCCAGCCGGTTTTCGTCGTCGGCCGCAAACCAGCCGCCCTGCCGGACGTCCAAACGGTGAATCATTCCGTAACCGGGATCCACGAGCTGGAGGTTCACCTGCTGCACGCCCTGGGGGGACTGGAAGCCATGCTGCGCCTGGCCGGACTTGGAGTAGTAGGTGATGCCGTAGCGGTCTATGACGCCCTGGTATGCGGTATCGAGCTTCCGCTGGTCCGGCTGCGTCGGTCCGTAGACGCCGATGCCAAGGGTGGCGGCGCGCCCGCCGTTTTGTTCCGACGACGCCTTGAAACCCTCACGGGCCAGGTTTCCCAGGCCCACAACCGATGTCAGGGCTGCCACGGAAAGAGCCACGCCGACGAGCGCCAGCAGGATGCGGGTCTTGTTAATCCGCAGTTCCTGCCATGCCTCCACCAGGGCGGAAATGATTCCCGTCATGCGCCCGCTCCCGCCGGTACCTCGGCCGGCGAGAGGACGCCCGCCTCAAGCCGGTAGCAGGCCCGGGCAAGGGCTGCGACATTTACGTCGTGCGTGATGGTTACGAGCGCCGCTCCGGATTCGGTGGCAACTTCGTCCAGCAGCGCCATCACGGCCTGCCCCGTATCCACGTCGAGTGCGCCCGTCGGCTCGTCGGCAAGGATCAGGCGGGGCCGGCGGACCAGGGCGCGGGCTATCGCAACTCGCTGCTGTTCGCCACCTGAAAGCATGTTCGGCAGCATCTGGGCCCGGTGAGCCAGTCCCACCCGGTCAAGGATGTCCATGGCAATCTCCCGGCGCCGCCAGAACCGGGCACCGCGGGCGTACAGCAGGGGTGTGATGACGTTGTCCAGGGCGGACCGTCCGGGCAGCAGGTTGAACTGCTGGAACACAAATCCCACCGCTTCACCGCGCAACCTGGCCCGTGCAGCATCGCCGAGCTGCTGTACAGGGCGCCCCTGGAAGCTGAGTTCGCCGCTGGTGGGGAGGTCCAGGAGCCCAAGCAGGTTCAACAGGGTGGACTTGCCGCAGCCGGACCGGCCAACCACTGCCGTATGGTCGCCGCTGTGGACCGCCAGGTCAACGCCCCGAAGAATGGGGAGTTCCTGGTCATCAGGAAGCAGTACAGTCCGGGTCACGCCCTTGAGGGCAACGAGTTCCTCCACCCTCAGCCGCCCATCGGAAAGACGGGCCCGCCGAACTGCGGTCCGGAGGGCACCTGGGCGGGCGCACCCGGGATGAACTCAAGTACCGACTCTCCCTCGGCCAGCCCTGACACCACCTCCACCACGGCACCGTCATTGAGGCCCAGCTGGACTTTCCGCTGCTCCGGCTCACTGGCTGGTCCCACTGCAGGAGTTCCGCCTGCGGGGGCTGGTCCGGCCGGCCCGCCGATGACGACGCCGCCGGCGCCGGGGTTCATGTCAGCTCCGGCGAGCCAGACAATGCCTTCCTTGACGCTGCCCTCCACCGCAGTGAGGGGAACGGTGACGACGTTAACGGCCTCGCCGGCCGTCACTGTCATGGTGGCGCCGAGTCCGGCAAAGACTTCGACGTCGGTTGGGACAGCGCAGCTGAGGGTCCCGGTGGGTGTCCCGCCCGGTGCGGGCGCACCATCAGGCCCTGCCGGGCCGACAGATATGGAGGGGACAGAGCGTCCTACTCCTCCCGTGATGCCGCCGCTTCCGGCGGCATCACCGGTGCCGCCGGCCGTACTCTTGAGCTCAACCGCGGGACAGGTAAAGGGCGCAGGCCCGCCGACCAGGGATATCTGGGCTGATCCCGGCTTTGCCAGGAGGCGGTACTGCTGGGCAGCGTCCACGGAACCACTGACAGTAAAGGTCCCCGGGTCAATCGTGCCGGCGGCCGCCCCCACGCTGACCTGCTGGTCAAGGAGCACATCCAGGGTCCGCAAAGTGCCGGCGGCCGGGGCAAGCACGTCTGAGTAAGTGTAGGTGGGAGCAGGTGGAGCCGTGAGCAGAATCCGGCTTCCAGGACCCTCGGCGTCGGGCGGCGATACCGGCTGGGAAGCCGCGGCTGCCTGCGGAGCAGGCTGGACTTCCGTCCGAACCTGGTAGAGCCGGTCACCTGAAGCCACCTTCACGCCGGGCTCCAGGAAAATGTAGGTCACAACCCCGGCGGCGGTGTTGCGCACCCCGACTGCCGGATCGTTCTGCACCGTTGCCTGGATTTCGACCTTGTTGGTCACCGTAGCCCGCGACGCCTGCACCACCGGAACGGCCACCTGCGCCCCCGGCCCAACAACCGCCTGCTCGGGTGCCATGCCGTCCACGAATGCCATCTTGACCAAAGCGACTGCTATCACGGCGAACACCGTCAACCATGCCGCCGGTAAAACGACACGCCTGAATACCCTCATCACTGCCCCCATCAGTAACTCCCCGGGCCACGATGCCGGGAAATGCATGCTCAGCATATAGTGGGGCCCGCAGACGGGCGGCACTGGCTGGCTTTGCACCTTTATGTTTCGGCCGGCACTTCTGGCGTACGGGCACCGTCACTGAGGTTCTGCCAGGTCTCGTACACCGACACGGCTGCCGCTTTGACCACAAAGTGCACTGTTAGGCCGGGAAGCAGGCCCAGGTCCGCCGAGGCAGCCGGGGTAACGTCGGCAGCCAGGCCTCCCGCCCGCACCCGGATAAGGTCACCGTGCGGCTCCAGATCCGTGATTCTCACCGTGAAGGAATTTCGGGGGCTGCCATGCGCATCATCGAGGAAAACGGATACGGCCGACGGCGGGAACGCGGCAGCCGCCGGCCGGCCGGCGGGGATGGGGTCCTCACTGTGTCCGGCAATGTGCCGGCCTCCGCTGGTCAGGATGCCTGTCCCGGCTGACGTTCCGGGCACGAAATTCAGGCCTGCCAGTCCGGCTGCGAAGGCGCTGCGCGGCCGTTCCAGCACTTTCCGGGCAGGACCTTCCTCCACGATCCTGCCCCCTTCCAGAATGACCACCCTGTCGGCAAGCATCAGCGCATCGAGCACGTCGTGGGTAATGATGATGGCCTGCCGCCCGGTGAGCACGCGCTTAAGCAGCCGCCGCAGCAGGGGCGCGGAGTGGATATCCAGCGCCGCCATGGGCTCGTCCAGGAGAAGTAGTCCGGGATCCGCTGCGAGCGCGCGGGCCACGGCGACACGCTGCGCCTGCCCGCCGGAAAGCTCCTCAGGACGCCGTGCCGCCAGGTCGCTTGCTTCCACTTCCGCCAGCCAATGCATGGCCCGGCTGATGGCGAGGTGCCGGACGGTCCCGGTGCTGCGCGGCCCAAAGGCCACATTGTCCAGGACGCTCAGGTGCGGAAAGAGCAGCGGCTCCTGTGCGAGCAGTGCCGTCCCCCGGTGGTGCGGAGCGGTCCACGTGCGCTCCCCGTCGGCCAGGTGGAAAAGGGTGCGGCCGTTGAGCTCGGCCCGCCCGCTGTCAGGGCGAAGCAGCCCGGCAATGACGGAGAACAGCGTGGACTTACCGGCACCGTTGGGTCCCATCACGGCAACAGTTTCCGTAGGGCCAAGCGAAAGCGCGACGTCGAAGCCGCGCTCTACCACGGCCGCCTGCAACGAGAACGTCACGTGACGCCACCGCCCGGCCCGGCAGCCGCCGTCGGCCGCGTTGTGGCCTTGTTGCCTGCCGGGCGTGCAGGGCGCCTGTAGGCGAGCGCCACCACGGCAACAGCCACGGCCACCAGTACCAGGGAAAGCGCGACGGCGGCGTCCGGGTCAGTCTCGCGCTGCAGGTAGATTTCCAGCGGCAGCGTCCGGGTGACCCCCTGCAGGCTGCCGGCGAAGGTCAGCGTGGCGCCGAACTCGCCAAGGCTCCGGGCGAACGACAGGACTGCTCCCGAGGCCAGCCCGGGCAGGACCAGCGGCACCGTGACACGGCGGAACACGGTGCCTGGCGAGGCTCCCAGTGTTGCCGCCACTGCCTCGTAGCGCTGGCCGCCGGTCCGCAGGGCGCCTTCCAGGCTGACCACCAGGAAGGGCAGGGCCACGAAGGTCTGGGCCAGGATCACGGCCGTGGTGGAAAACGCGATCCGCAATCCCAGCACCTCAAGGGTTCCGCCCAGGAGGCCTTGCCGGCCGAATGTGTACAGGAGGGCAATGCCGCCCACCACGGGCGGCAGGACGAGCGGGAGCAGCACCAGCGAGCGGAGGAGCCCCGACAACGGAAACCGGCCACGCGCCAGGACCACCGCCAGGGGAACCCCCAGCACGACGCAGAGACCAGCACTGGCAACCGACGTGCGAAGGCTCAGGCCCAGCGCCGCAAGGGCCGGCTCGGACGTGACCAGCGGAAGGAAGTTTGCCCAATTGACCCGTGCCGCCATGGCCGCCAGGGGAAGAACCACCACCAGGGCAGCCAGGGCCGCGAGTCCATATAGCCAGCGGGGGATGCCGGTGTACGCCTGGTGCCCGGTCACGTGGCACCCGGGCCAAAGCCGGCCGCTGCCAGGATTTCCTGGCCTTCGGGCCCGCTGACGAAGTCCACGAAGTCGCGAGCGGCAGCGATATTCCCGCCACCCGCCAGCGCGGCGACGGGGTACGCGTTCACGGCGCCGGCCGCCTCCGGGAAGGGGACACTGTCCACCCTGCCGCCAGCCGACCGGACGTCCGTGGCATAGACGAGCCCTGCGTCGGCTTCTCCCGAGATGACCTTGCCCAGGACGTCGGTTACCGAGTTCTCCTCGCTGACAGGGCGTAGCGTGATCCCGGTTTTCTCTGCCACGGAAGCCGCCGCTGCCCCGCAGGGCACCTGCCTGGCACAGGCCACCAGCCTCGTTCCGCTGTTGGCCAGGTCAGCGAAGGAGTTGATGCCGGCAGGATTGCCGGGCGGGACCGCGATGGCCAGGGTGTTGGTGGCAAAGTTCCGTGCTTCGCCGTCCAGCAGGCCTGCGTCCTGCAGTTTCGCCATGTTCCTGGCATCCGCGGACGCGAACACATCCGCGGGAGCACCCTGGCTGATCTGGGCCGCCAGGTCTGCCGACCCCGCGAAACTGAGCGCGACGGCGATGCCCGGGTGCCGGGCTTCGAAGCGCTCCGCGATGTCGGTGAAGCTGCTCTTGAGGGATGCGGCAGCGAATACCGCCAAGGTCCCGTTGCTGCCGTTGGCCGCCGTCCCTTTGCCGGCGCACCCTGCCAGCGAAGCGGTCAGGACCGCCGCCAGCAGCAAGGCGGGCAGCTTCCGGGGCCTTGTCACAGCGCCTTGCCCTTGGGGGTTTCGATGATCACCGTGGTTGCCTTGACCACCGCGGTGGCTACGGAGCCCAGTTCCAGCCCGAGCTCCCGCACCGCCTCGCTGCTCATCAGCGACACCACGCGAAAGGGACCGCACTGCAGTTCCACCTGGGCCATGACTTGGTCGGCGGTAATGCCGGTCACCAGGCCCACGAAGCGGTTGCGGGCCGAACTGCCCGTGCGGTGAGGATCGTCCGGAAGCTGCGCGAGTTTTTGGGCATGCCGGGCCAGCTCCAAGCCATCCACGGCTAGCCTGCCGGCGTCGTCCCTCACCGGGGAAAGACTTCCGTTCTCCAGCCAGCGCCGCACGGTATCGTCGCTGACACCGAGGAGCCGGGCAGCCTCAGCAACGCGGATAATCGTCATAGCGTCAGTGTAATCCGCAACTGCGGACGGCGGCGCGGTTTTCTTCCGCATTCACGGTCAATGAGTGAAAACAGCGGGGCAGGGCGCCTGCCTCTCAACCACGTCCAATTAGACTTCCACCATGGCCATTTTCATCGATCCGCCGCTGTGGCCTGCGCACGGGACGCACTTCTCCCACCTTGTCTCCGATGGGTCGCTGGAGGAGCTGCACGTGTTCGCGGCCGCGGCAGGCATCCCGGAGCGGGCGTTCGACGGCGACCATTACGACGTCCCGGAGCGCCGCTTCGACGACCTGGTGGCGGCGGGAGCGGTTCCCGTAGAGGCCCGGATCCTGGTCCGCAAGCTGATTGCCAGCGGCCTCCGCATCCCTGCCCGCCGGCGCAATAAATCATTGAAGGTTCCGCTGCTGAACCGCTGGAACGCCGTCATGCCCGGCCACGACGCCCTCTTCCTGGACCTCCTGGACCGCTGGAGCGAGCCGCACCGGCGGTACCACGGCTGCACCCACCTGCTGTCAGTCCTCGAATCCCTGGATTTGCTCACCGACCCCGCGGACCCGCCGCGCACGGTCCTGCTGGCCGCATGGTTCCACGACGCCGTCTACCGCGGGGTGGCGGGCCAGGATGAGGAGGAGTCCGCCCGCCTCGCCGAAGATCGCCTGCAGGCGGCCGGCCTGCCGGAGGCGGAGGCGTTTGAGGTGGGACGGCTTGTCCGTCTGACGTCGGACCACCGGCCCGAGCAAGGGGACGACGACGGCGCCCTCCTCTGCGATGCAGACCTGTCCGTTTTGGGCGGGGAGCCGGAGGAGTACGCACGGTACGTTGCCGCCGTCCGCCAGGATTATGCGCACATCGGTGACGCTGACTTCGCTGCCGGGCGGGCCGCCGTCGTCCGCCGGCTGCTGGAACTGGACCCGCTGTTCCACAGCGGACGGGCGAAGGAACTATGGCTGGAAGCCGCACACCGGAACCTGAACGGTGAACTGGCGTGAATGCATCCCCCTCGAACCCCCGCCACACGGTGACTGCGAGTGCAGCGCACAGGCAATTGCCCTCTGCCGTCCGGCTGGAGTGGGGCCTCGAAGGCGCCCGGACAGTAGCGTCCGGAGCCGACCTGGCCGTGGTGGTGGACGTCCTGTCCTTCAGCACCTGCGTCAGCGTCGCCCTGGACCGGGGCGCGCACGTCTTTCCTTTTCCGTGGAAGGACACCGGCGCTGAGGACTTTGCCGCCCGCCACGGTGCCCAGCTTGCCGGTCCCCGGGACGGAGGCGGGCTCAGCCTCTCCCCCGCCGGCATCCGGGCTGCCGAATCATTGGACCGCCTGGTCCTGCCGTCCCCGAACGGTTCCGCGCTCTGCCACGAACTGGCCCGCGACGTTCCCCTGGTGGCGGCGGTATGCCTGCGGAACGCGGCAGCCACGGCAGAATGGGCCGCAGCCACACTCCCTGGCGATGCTGTGATCGCTGTGATTGCAGCCGGTGAGCGCTGGCCTGACGGGACCCTCCGGCCCGCTGTGGAAGACCAGATTGGCGCCGGCGCATTCATCGCGGGCCTGGTGGCTGCAGGCAAGGGCGGCTACGAGCCGGAAGACGGCAGGCACGGCTACTCGCCGGAAGCGGTGGCGGCGATGGCTGTCTTTGAGGCTGCGGAGCCCCGCCTGCGTGAGATGCTCCTCGGCTGCTCGAGCGGCCGGGAGCTGGTGGGCGGGGGCTACGCGGCCGACATCGATATCGCCGCGGAACTGGACGACAGCGACGCCGTGGCCATCATGGCGGACGGGGTATTCAGGCCCCGCTGAGCACTTTGTGTCCCACCGGATCTGTGGCGTTGGAGGGTCGTGCTACCGGTACGTGGTCACGAACGGCTGGCTGGTGGGCACGATCTGCTTGCCCAGCGGCATCAGGGACACCGGAATGAGCTTCAGGTTGGCGATGGCCAGGGGGATGCCAATGATGGTCACTGCCATCGCAAAGGCGGTGACCACGTGCCCGATGGCGATCCAGATACCTGCGACCAGCAGCCAGATCACGTTGCCCAGCAGCGAAAAGACGCCGGTGCCGCCGGGCTTGTCCACCACTGTCCGGCCGAACGGCCAGAGCGTGTAGGCGGCGATCCGGAACGATGCGATGCCCCAGGGGATGGTGATGATCAGCAGGCAGCAGATGACACCGGCCGCGAAATAGCCCAGCGCGAGCCAGAACCCGCCAAATACAAGCCAGATGATGTTGAGCAGTGTCTTCATTCATCCATTGTGCCTTGGACTCTCCGGCCGGCACCTAAGGGTCTCCCCTGAGCTGCCCCTGAACCCTGGCCTTCGCAGAGCGACGCGCACATTCACTTTCGACCCGCATATACGTTGGCGCACGCGAAATACGGGCCGCGCAGGCGAACGGGTGCGTCGAAAACGAAACCGCGAGTCACAAGGGGGCGCGAGCTAGTGTAGGACCAGCTAGACGCTGGATTCAGCCTTTGCCGCCTGCACAAAGGCTCGGACCTTGGCCGGGTCCTTGACCCCGCGGCTCATCTCAACGCCCGAGGAAACATCAACCCCCCAGGCCTGGGCAGACGCCGACGCGTTCCCCACGTTCTCCGGGTCCAGCCCGCCGGCCAGCAGCCACCTTCGGCCCTGCAGGACCGGCAGCTCCGCCACCGAAGCGTAATCCCAGGACTCACCGGAGCCCGGCACGGCGGCGTCGATGAGCAGGAGGTCCTCGCCCCAGTCCTCCAGCTCCTCGGACGTGGCAGCCAAGGTGACGGCCCTGACCAGCTTCATGCCGGCGTCGTGCACTGTGGCAACGTCCTCGCGTGTGCGCGGGCCGTGCAGCTGGATCCAGGTGAGCCCGGCGGCGCGGGCGATGGCCACGGCATCGGCAACAGGCTCATCCCTGAACACGCCGATGGGCGAAACACCCGTGGGCACGTCGGACAGCAGTCCAGAAACTTGGTGCGGCGAGACCACCCGGGGGCTGGCGGTGAGGACAAATCCCACTGCGTCAGCTCCGGCGTCCACCGCTTCACGGACGGATTCAGGCGTACTGAGACCACACACTTTGACGAACATTCCCGGCTCCTTCAGGCTGTTTTCGCGTTGTCCCCCCGCAGGAGAGTAGCAGGCAGGGATGCGGGCTGCCGACACGGGGCATCAATGCGGGCAACTAGGCTTGGCAGATGGAGATCATCCGCTTTGCCGACCTGAAACCCCAGCCCTGGCGAAACGGCGGCGGGATAACACGGCAGATCGCCGGCCATACCGGCACCGCCCCTGCCCCTGATGGCGGGTGGGACTGGCAGGTCAGCATCGCCGAGGTCACCAAGGCCGGGGACTTCTCGCCGTTTCCCGGCATGGAACGGGTACTGACGGTTGTTGACGGCGAGCTCCTGCTGCTCACGGTGGACGGCGCCGAGCAGCCCCTGGAGAAGTACCGTCCCTTCAGGTTCCCGGGCGGTGCCGCCACCACCTGTTCCCTTCCCACCGGGGATGTCCGGAACCTCAACGTGATCACCCGGGCGGGGAGCTGCAAGGGCTTCACGTTCATCATCGAAATCTCGAAGAAGCGGGCGCATCCACTGTTTGCCGGCCAGTTGGGCATCCTGCTGCAGGGCCAGGCCACTGCCTCTGACGGGGCACATGAACCGGAGGTCCTGAACCGCTACGACGCCGTGGCAGGCTCGGACGAGGACTCCCCGGAAATTCTGGGCCGGGGCTTCCTGGCCGTCGTGTCCATCGATGAGGTCACTGACTGAGGCTGGCCGGCCTGACCTGGACAACGGTACTGCTCCGGCGCGCTTCCTCCGCGGCGAAGACGGCAGCGTGACTGATGAGGGACTCTTCCAGTCCTGAGACCACCCCTGACCAGTCCCCGGTGGCCAGCGCTGCCACCCATGCCTGAACGAGGCCGCGATCGCCTCCGTCGTGCTTTTCACCGCGGACCTGCTGCACCGCATCGGGAACCCGGTGGACGGTGGTTGCCCCGCTGAGGAAGTCATAGACCGACACGGCTCCGGCTGCGACGGATATCTCCCCGTGGCTGCCGAAGATCCGCGTCTGCCGCGGGCCTGCAGCAGTGAAAGCCGTGGCGGTAAAAGCGGCTGTTGTGCCGTCTTCGTATTCAATGTTCACAACCTGGTGGTCCACCACGTCGTTGTCGGAGGAATACACGCAGCGTCCGTACGGGCCCGTGGCCAGGGCGTGCAGGAGCGACTCGGGAGTCCCGCCGGGATCCACGACATCCGCGAAATAGGCCCGGGCCGCGTCAGGCTTCCCGCCGCCCGTCGGCCGGCCGGCGCCGTAGATCCGCAACGCCGAATAGGGGCACCGGGGCTCCGCGGGACAGTCGGAGCAGCGCCGGGATGCGCCCTCGGGCGCCGCCTCCGGACGGAAGTGGGCCAGGTTTCCGAAGGACGATACCCGGACGGGCGTGCTTCCAATGATGAAGGACAGCCAGTCGACGTCGTGCGTGCACTTGGCCAGCAGGAAGGGGCTTGAGTCGCCCTCCCTGCGCCAGTTGCCGCGGACATAGGAATGCGCGAAATGCCAGAATCCCACAGGTTCCAGGTGTTGGACTGAAATGATCCGGCCTACCGCTCCGCCGGCCAGGAGCTGTTTGAGCAGTGCCGTCAGCGGAGTGTAGCGCAGCACATGGCAGACAGTTGTGCTGGTGCCGCTTTCACGGCTCAGGCGTTCCAGTTCGGCACATCCCTCAGGGTCGACGGCGACGGGTTTCTCAAGGAGGACCGGGTAACCGTGGTTTGCGGCTGCCGCGAACGGACCTGCATGCTCCCGGTCAGGGGTGGCGATGATAATCCCATCGGCGGCAAGGCGGGTTGCAAGCATCGATTGCCAGTCGTCAAAAATCCCGTCGTCCGGAATTCCGAGCTCCGCCGCCAGGCGGTCACGCAGCACAGTCCGCGGCTCGGCAACGCCCACCACGATGGCCTGCCCGGTGGCGACGGCGAGACGGGCGTAGGCGGCGCCCCTTGCGCCGGCACCGGCGATGAGGAGGCGCACCGGCAGGTGGTCCGCGGAGCCCAGGCGCCGGGGGGCGCCTGGCGGCGGCCGCGCCTCCACCCGTCAGCCGTTCTCAGGATCGGCGAGCCATTCGAGCGCGACGGCCGCCGTCCATGACTGGTCCATGCTGCCCAGCGGTTCACCGGTGAAGGGTTCGTAGTACTCACCGAAGTGGCCCTCCATCAGCTGGGCGAGGGAGGCCTCGCGCAGCTGATGGTAGCGCTTCCCGTCGCCGCGCCTGCGCAGGCAGTGGGCCAGGTACCAGTTCATCACCGGCCACACCGGCCCCCGCCAATACTGGCGCGGCTTCAACCCTTCATAGGTGGTGGAGGTGGAGGCGGGCAGCGGGAAGGCCAGCCGCGGGTCGCCTGTCCACTCCGGCCCCTCGAAGACCTCTAGCTGCCGTTCCAGGAGGGCCTGGTCCGTGGTGGAAATCAGGGGTGCGAAGCCGGCCATGGTGGGTGGTCCGATCCATTCCCCGGTCAGCACATCCCGGTCCCGCGCGAGTCCGGTCCGTTCATCCACCGTAGCGTCAACACCCTCACAGAATTCCTGGGCCCACTGCCGCAGCCGGGGGGCTTCCTGTGGCCGGCCGAACTGCTCCGCCAGCACAGCAAGGTCCTCATTGGCTGTGGCAAAGATTGCAGACATGAAGACGTCCTTGACCTGGAAGTCCATCACCCCCGGCAAGCGCTCGTCGTCGAATCCCACGTCAGCCATCTGCTGCACCAGCCACAGGTAGCGGCTGTATTCCTCGTCGCTGGGCCGCTGGCTGTGGTCTGTGATTTTCAGCGTGTCCGTGCGGACGAACGGCTCCATCTCCCCTGGCTGGACCCTTGAGTACGGGCCATCGAACCGCGGGGAGTTGTCCATGCCGGACTCCCAGCCGTGGTAGATCGTGAGCAGGCCTGAACCGTCCTCGGCCCGGCTGTTCCGCAGCCACGCGTGCCAGTCGATCCAGCGCGGCAACGTCCGCCGGACGAATTCATCGGCGAGCCTGGCATCCTCGCCGCCCGCCGTCGTCGCCCGTTCCACGATGCGGCGAAGCATTGTGGTGTGCACCGGCGGCTGGCAGATGCCGCTGGACTGCACTCCCTCGGGCGAAGCGCCGCGGGTTCCCCACCGGTCCACGTCCGGGAAGTAGCCGGGGACGTCGGAGAACACGATGTGCGGGATCATTCCGCTTTTCCACTGGGCCGCCAGCAGGTAGTCCAACTCCTGGAGTGCCCGCTCAATACTTATGGTGGACAGCCCCGTGGCGACGAAGGCGGCGTCCCAGCTCCACATGTGCGGATACAGGTTCGGGGCGGCCGTCACCATGGTGCCAAGATCGTTGGCCGCTAGCACATCCCGTGCCCGGCTGCCGAGCTCCTCGAGGTCCTGGATGGGGTAGCTGTCCCCGTCCGGCGCCTGGCTCATGCCGTAAGCCCCAGCTGGGTCTCCGTATCAAAGAACCGGATGGCAGCCTGGTCGAACCGCAGGCCGACTTTTTCGGCCGGGGAAACCCGCACGGTGGAGGCAACCTGCACCTTGATGACCTGTCCGCCGAGGTCCACGGTCAGCAGTGTGGCATGGCCCAGCGGTTCCACCACGTCCACGGTGGCGTCCAGGGTCCCCGGCGCTCCGCGCTGCTCAATGTAGATGTTCTCCGCCCGGATTCCCACCATCACGGGCAGGCCGCCGGAACGTGCCGCGGAGCGGGCCAGGAATTCGGGCGCGTCCGTGCTTTGGCCGGCGACTTCCAGGGCGCCCTGCTGGGTGACGCGGCCCTCCAGGAAGTTCATGGGCGGGGAACCGATGAACCCTCCGACGAAGCGGTCCGCCGGCTCCTCATACACGGTGATGGGGTGGCCCAGCTGCGCGATCTGGCCCTTCTTCATCACGGCCACCCGGTCCGACAGGCTCATGGCCTCCACCTGGTCGTGAGTGACGTAGAGCGTGGTGGAGCCGAGCTGCTGGACGATCTTCTTCAGCTCCGCCCGGAAGTCGAGGCGCAGGAGGGCATCGAGGTTGGAGAGCGGCTCGTCCATGAGCAGCACGTCCGCGTCCATGACGATGGCCCGCGCGACGGCGACGCGCTGCCGCTGGCCGCCGGAAAGCTGGGCAGGATACCGGTCCAGGTAGGGGGTCAGCTGGAGCAGGTCGGCCGCCCAGGCGACTTTCTTCTCCAGCTCGTCCCGGGGAACCTTCTTCATCACCAGGCCGAACCCGATGTTGGTGCGGACTTTCCTATGCGGGAAGACAGCGTAGGACTGGAACACCATGGAGAGGTTCCGGTCCTGGGGAGGCAGGTATGTCACATCCCTGCCTCCGATGGAAATGCTCCCCTCATCCGGAAAATCCAGCCCGGCCACCATGCGCAGCAGGGTGGTCTTTCCGCAGCCTGAGGGCCCCAGAAGCACCATGAACTCACCCTCGGCAACCTCGAGGGAGACGTTGTTCGTGGCGAGCTCCGTGCTGCCCGGGTAGGTCTTGTGAAGGCCCTTGATCGAGATGTCAGCCATTGAACAGCCTCTCTGGAAAGCACTCAGCGGATGGTGGAGCCCCACATGTTTGTGAGGTAGCGGCGCATGAAGAAGATGAAGATCAGTGCCGGGACCACCAGCAGGAAGCCGCCCGCGAACCGGTAGGCCAGGGGTGATTCGGCGAGTGAACTGAGAACCTGGGCCGGCAGGGTCCGCTGGTTCAGGGTAAGGATGGACGCGCCCAGGACTTCGTTCCACGACATCACGAAAGTGAAAATCGACGCCGCGGCAATGCCGGGGATGGCCATGGGCATGACCACTTTGAGGAAGGCCTGCACAGGGCTGCAGCCGAAGATCCGGGCAGCCTCCTCCACATCGCGCGGCACGCCCAGGAACACTGAGGACGTGATCAGGATGGTGGTGGGCAGCGCCAGCGCTGTATGGAGCAGGACGACGGCGAGGATGCTGTCGTACAGCCCCGTCTGGAGGAAGAGCTGGGCCAGCGGAACGGACAGCACCACGATGGGGAGGGCACGGGTAAAGAGCAGGAAGAGCTGGTACGGGTCCCTGCCGGGGAAGGCAAAGCGGGCGACGGCGTACCCGGCCGGGACCCCGATGATCAGGGACAGCAGGAGGGTGAAGATGCCCACCTGGATGGAGTTGATGAGCCCGCCCAGGATGCCTGTGGACTGCAGGAACGTCTCCATGGTCTCCAGCGAGAAGTTGTTCGGGATAAAGCTCAGGGGGAACTCCTGCAGGGCCGCCCTGCTGGAAGTCGCCGAGAGGGCGATCAGGTAGATCGGAAGGGCCATGAACAGCGTGATCAGGACGCAGCCCACCTGGAGCAGAATCCTGTTGCGGCGCTGACGGGCGAGCGGCCTGCGGTCCACCTCCGGCTGTGGGCGGGATTCCGGAGACGTCGTCTTGTTGGTGGTGGCGTGGCTCATCGTGGGGCCTCCGACTGGTCTCTCAGGAGCTTGAGGTATCCGATGGCCGTGACCATGGAAACTGCCATGACCACCAGAGCCAGGGCCGAAGCGACATTGGCGTCCTGGAGGCCGGTGTACCAGCGGTACGTCTCGCCGACCACGAGCGGGAAGTTCTGGCCGGTGAGGGCCAATGCCACGGCAAAGGTCTGGAAGGCGAGGATGGTCCGCAGGATCAGCGCCGTCTGGAGGCTGGGACGCAGCAGCGGAAGGGTCACGTGGAAAAGCCGGTCCCAAAATCCAGCTCCGAAGACGCTGGCGGCTTCCTCGTAGTCCTTCGGAATGGACTGCAGCCCGGCCACGACGATCACGAACACGAGTGAGGTGGCACGCCAGACTTCCGCGATCAGCACGGCCATGAACATCGACGCGTAGTTGTCGTAGGCGAGCCAGGAGACCGGCTCCATGCCTACAGATGCCAGCACTGAGTTCAGGTACCCGCGGTCCGTGAAGACTGTCAGCCAGACCAGGCCGGCGGCAAGGTCGCTGACTGCCAGGGGTATGGCCCAGATGTAGAAGTACACCGACGATCCCCGCGGTTTCGCCCGGATCAGCAGGGCCATGGCGAGCGCCAGGACGAACTGGATGGGAATCATCACCACGATCAGCAGCAGGGTGTTGCCCACCGAGGACCAGAAGTAGGGATCCTGCGCCATCCGGCTGAAGTTCGCCGTCGTCAATCCTTCGGGGCCGCCGAACGCCTGGAGGACGCCACTCACCATTGGCCAGCCGAAGAGGAGCGTCATGAAGACAATGGACGGGGCAATCAGCAGCATTGCCGCCGAAGTGCTGCTCTTCCGCGGCGGCCGGCCCCGCGGGGCGGCGGGCCGGGGCCGGGGCCTGGCGGCCGCCGGAGCGTCGGGGGCTGCCATCACGCAACCCTGCACTGGTCGGCGTCGGGATCCGGGGCCCAGCAGGGAACGTTCAGCGTGTCCATGATGGAGGCGAGCTCTGCCCCCTGCTGGTCCAGCGTTGCCTTGATGTCAGCGTTGTTCAGGCAGATCTCCTGGAAGCAGTTCTTGAACAGCTGGGACACCTGCGGATCCTTGTCCCCCAGGCCCACCGGCGGCAGGGCCAGTACCGCGTCCGGGGCCTCCTGTTGCGCCTTGACCGCTTTGGCCTCCAGGGCGATGCCGCCCGGCAGGTCGCCACCAATCTCCGTCTCCACCACGGGAAAGAAGGCGTTGGACTTCAGCGTCTCGATCTGCGCCTCGGGCTTTGAAAGGGCCTTGATCAGCTCGAATGCCTTGTCTTTCTCCGCCGACCCCTGCGGCACGGCCATTCCACCGACGACGAGCAGGTAGCCCTTGCCCTTCGGACCCGACGGGGCCGGAACCATCAGCCAGTCATCCGGCTTGTCCTGGACGGCGTTGATGAGGCGGGCAACGTGGTCCCAGGCCACCAGGACCTCGCCGTTGCCCAGCGGTTCCTGCATGAAGTCGTAATTGGCAGAGGCCGGATTCATGTTGGCCCACAGGTCCCGCATGTACGTCCAGGCTGTGACGGCGTCCGCATTCCGGAACGTGGTGATCTGCCCGCCGGTGAAGCTGGGGAGCAGGAAGCCCTGGTAGAAGCGGTGGTGGAGGCCCTTCGGGCCGGCAGGAATACCGAAGACGGGGCGTCCGTTCGCCTCCCTCGCGGCCTGCGCCCAGGCGAGGTAGTTTTCGTAGGTGAGGTTATTGACGTCAGCCCCCGAGGGGAGCCAGTCAAGGGCCTTCTTATTCACAGCTACGACGTAGGTTGCCTGGATCCACGGAATGTACCGGGGAACATCTGTGCCAAGCTTCGCCAGCTCCAACAGGTCGTCGGAGAAGCCCGCGGACGAGAGATCCCTGGTCAGGGAACTGAGATCCTCAAGCTGGGAAGCGAAGGGGATGAGATCGCTGTGCAGGCCCCCTGCGATGCCCACTTCCACTTTTCCGGCCCCAAGCTGGGATTTCAGGGTGGTATTGAAGACGCCGGTATCCACAGGGTTGTAGGCCACCTGGATGTCTCCGGCATGCTTCTTCAGCGTCGCCTCGTATTTCTGCCGCTCCTCCACGGGCGAGAACTGGGTGGACAGGAAGTTGACGGAGCCCTCTCCCCCGCTTCCGCTGGTATTCACGCCGCAGGCTGCGAGCAGCGGGCCGGTGGCCAGCGCCATCAGGCCCCCCTTGAGCAAGGTCCGCCGGCTGAGGTCATGATGGGCAAGATCCGACATGGGAACCTCCTGCTGCAAGGGCAGATAGTATTTTTGTCTGATGGTCGATCATAATTGTGTGATACAGACCACGTCAATGATCGGGCAGCAGGGCATGCACCCGAAAAACCAGAAGGAGCCGGGCGGATGAGCCAACAAAGGACGCTCGTCGGCGGCCCGGGCCAACCTCCCGTCGGGCCTGCCACCAGCGCCGGCCACATACTCCAGCTCCTGCGCTCAAGCCCGGCGGGCTACAGCCGGGCAGACCTGCTTGACATCACCGGCATGGCGCGGTCCACCCTCTATGAGCGGCTGGATGCGCTTTTCGCCGCCGGCCTGGTTTACGAAGCCACGCCGCTGCGGTCCCAGCGCGGCCGTCCGCCCCGCGCCCTTCGCTTCGATGACCGGGACAAACTGGTCCTCGGCATCGAGATCGGGCATACCCACGCCGGCGTCCACCTTTTGTCCCTGAGCCGGGACATTGTGGCCTCACGCCGGTTGCCCATTGATATCGGCCAGCCCCAGGAGGACGTGGTCAGCAGGCTCATGGAGCAGTCCCGCCAGCTGCTGGACGGGCGCCGGCCGGTAGGAGCAGGAGTGGGGCTGCCGGCCCCGGTGGACCCCCTCCACCGGCTGGGGCTGGAGCGCACCGTCCTGGCCCACTGGGACCTGCAGCGCCTGCAGGACGTTATGGAGGCAAGCCTCGACTGCCCGGTCCTGCTCGAAAACGACGCCCGTTCGATGGCAGTCGGGGAGGTACGTCATCCCTTTGAGTCCCTTGTGGCGGTGAAGGTCAGTACCGGCGTCGGCTCAGGCATCATCGTCCGGGGAGCCCTGGTCCGTGGAGCGCACGGTGCTGCCGGTGACATCGGCCATGTGCGGGTTCCGGAAGCCGCAGGCCGGCTGTGCCGCTGTGGGAGGGATGGGTGCCTGGCGGCAATGGCGTCAGGCCGTGCCCTGCTTGCGGCTCCGCAGTTTGCCGCCTACCGGACTCTTCGGCAGCTCGTTGACGCGTATGACAGCGATCCTGACGTGCGCCCTGCCGTTGCGGAAGCGGGACGAGTGCTTGGACGCGCGCTCGCAGCGATCATCGGGACGCTCAACCCCGGCCGGGTCGCAGTGGGCGGCCTGGTGGGCGTGCTCCCGGATTTCCTCCAGGCATGCCGCCGGCAGATCCTTGATGACGCCTTCGAACCCTCTTTGGTGGACCTTGAGGTTGTACCGGCGGACAGCCGCGCTGCCACCGCTGTTGGGCTGTGCAGGCTGGTGGAGGAGAGCCTCTACGCGCCGGAGCGGGTTGAGCAAATGCTGGTGCAGCAGGCCGGCTGACCGGACTGACGTGCACAAAGAGCTCCTGGCAGGAAAGGCTCGCCTTGGGAAGCACAGCCTTCCCACACTGGTGGGCCGACTGCACCGTCCATAAACTCGGGCTATGACCACTTCAACGTTCAATGCCCTCCTGTCCACCCAGATCGGCAACGAGTTTGCCGCCTCGCAGCAGTACATTGCCGTGGCCACCTGGTTCGCCAACCAGGACCTCCCGCAGCTGGCGCGCTACTTCTACCGCCAGTCGGTGGAGGAGCGGAACCACGCGATGATGATGGTGCAGTACATGCTGGACCGGGATATCCCGTTCATCATTCCCGGCGTTCCGGCTGTCCGTAACGACTTCACCTCCGTCACAGAGCCGCTGGCCCTGGCCCTGCAGCAGGAAAAGGAAGTGACCCGCAACATCGAGGACCTGTTCCGGGCGGCCCGCGGCGAAAACGACGCCCTGGGTGAGCAGTTCATGCTGTGGTTCCTCAAGGAGCAGGTGGAGGAAGTGGCGTCCATGACCACGCTGCTGAACATCGCCGAGCGCGCGGACAACCTGTTCGACATCGAGAACTTTATCGCCCGGGAGACCATCGGCGACGGCGGCCGCGATTCGTCCGCGCCCGAGGCGGCCGGCGGCGTCCTGTAGCCTGCCCGGGGCTGGCGGTGGTGAGGTTCGGCACCATTGCTGGCCCGCCGTCGTCGTGCGTTGTTACGCTGGAAGTCAAGGTTCCGCAAACGGGCCTCCGGACGACGGTTCAGTACCCGGCACGCGACAAGACTGGCCAAAGGATCTGTCATGCCGTGGTTAATCCTCATTCTTTCCGGCGCCCTTGAAGCCGTCTGGGCCGCAGCCCTGCACCGTGCCTTTCAGGCTTCCGGCCGGCGGCGCATCGCCCCCGCCGCCCTCTTCCTGGTCTCCGTGGCCGCCAGCACGGGCGGCCTCGCCATCGCCATGCAGTCCATTCCCACCGGCACCGCCTACGCGGTGTGGGTGGGCGTGGGCGTGGTGCTGACCTCCGCCTACGCCATCGTCACCAAGGTGGAACGCCCGACGGCGGCACGCCTCCTGCTGTTGTCCGGCATTGCCGTGTGCGTGGTTGGCCTGAAGGTGGTGGCGTAATGCTGCAGCGTTCACTCCCCTGGCTGGTGCTCCTGGTTTCAGCAGTCCTCGAAGCCGTGTGGGCCACCGCGCTGGGAATGTCCGACGGGTTCAGCAGGCCCGGCCCCACCGTCGTGTTCGCGGTCACGGCAACCCTCAGCATGCTGGGCCTCGGCTGGGCCATCCGCACCATACCGCTGGGCACTGCTTACGCCGTATGGGTGGGCATCGGCGCTGCCCTGACAGTCGCCTGGGCAATGGCCACCGGCGTCGAGACGTTCAGTGTGCTGAAGGTGCTGTTCATCGCCGGGATTGTTGGTTGCGCCGCGGGCCTGAAGGCACTGCCCAACGGGGCAGACGTCCACGAGCCGGAAACTGCCCGCTCAACCCGCCGCTGAGCTGCGGGCAGTCTAGGCTTTTGCCATGGACTCCCCCGAGATCGATGAGGCGATGGCCGCCCTCCGGGCAATGCTCGTTCCGGGAACACGGACCGTGCTGGGCATCGCAGGGGCGCCCGGCTCCGGCAAATCCACTTTCGCCGAGTGGATCCGGCAGCAGTTCGAACCCGGACAAGCTGTGGTGGTACCCATGGACGGCTTCCACCTCGGCAACACCATCATCGACGGCACTCCGCTGCGGCAGCGGAAGGGAGCCATCGACACGTTCGACGCCGGCGGTTACCTTTCGCTGCTGCGGCGCCTGGTGCGCCGGGACGAGCCAGTGGTGTATGCGCCGGAGTTCCGGCGGACCCTGGATGAACCGGTGGCTGCCTCCATCGCTGTCCCGGCCGACGTGCCGCTGGTCATCACCGAGGGCAACTACCTGCTGGCCGAACAGGAACCCTGGAAAGACATTCGGGCCCAGCTGGACGAGGTCTGGTTTGTCGACACGCCCCCGGAGCTGCGGCTGAACCGGCTGGTGGCGAGGCATGTGTCGTTCGGGATGGACCAGGCGGCGGCAAAAGCGTGGGCCCTTGGTCCGGACGAGGCCAACGCGGTGTTCATCGAGGCGACCCGGCCGGCCGCGGACCGCATCATCCCCTGGGACTGAACACCGGCACAGAAACCTCAACGAACAGGAGAACCCATGGCACCACTGGTCCAGCTTGGTGACGGCTTCAACGTCAGCCCCCTCGGCTTCGGCGGAATGGCCCTGACACCCGTGTACGGAGAGGTGGACCCGTCGGACGCACTCCGGACGCTGCATCACGCGGTCGATTCCGGCGTCAGCTTCATCGACACGGCGGACATCTACGGCGGGGGCAGCAACGAGGAACTGATCGCGCAACTGTTGAAGGAGCGGCGGGATGAAATCCAATTGGCCACCAAGTTTGGGCTGGTGGGCACTCCGGCGGACGGCTATACGGACATCCGCGGTGACGCCGCGTACATCCGGCAGGCCGTGGACCGCAGCCTGCGACGGCTGGGAACCGACCACATTGACCTGTACTACATGCACCGCCGCGACCTCCGCGTTCCCATTGCGGAAACCGTGGAGGCCATGGCGGAACTTGTGCAGCAGGGCAAGGTCAGGCATCTGGGGCTGTCCGAGGTGACGGCCCAGGAACTGGAGGAAGCTTCCGCTGTCCACCCCATTGCGGCAGTCCAAAGTGAGTGGTCCATCTGGAGCCGCGACGTGGAGCGTAACGTGGTTCCGGCCGCGGCCGCCCTGGGAGTGGGTTTTGTGCCGTACTCGCCGCTGGGCCGGGGTTTCCTCACCGGCACCGTTGACGCGTCCAGCCTGGGTGAGAAGGATTTCCGACGCCGGATCCCCCGGTTTGCCCCCGATGCGGCGAGTGCCAACCAGGTTGTAGTGGACACGGTGAAGTCCGTCGCGGACGAGCTGAATGCCACGCCCGCGCAGGTCGCCCTGGCCTGGCTTCTTGCCCAGGGCACCCGGCTGGGCATGCCTGTCGTGCCCATTCCGGGGACGCGCAGGACGCACCGCATCGACGAAAACCTGGGTGCGCTTGCCCTCCACCTGACCGCGGCGCAACTGGACGCCCTGGGCGAAGCCTCGGACGCCGTCGTCGGCTCCCGCTCAGCGGATCCCAACTGGGTGTCCGAGGGGCGTGAATAGACTCAGTCGCATGGAATCACTCATTCACGACCTTCCAGCCCTGACCATCCGCCGGATTTCCGTCAGCGAAATGGACAACAACGTCTACCTGCTGACCGCCAAGGCCAGCGGGCAGCAGGTGCTGATCGACGCTGCAGACGACCTTCAGGCCATTCATGGGCTGCTTGCCGATGCCGCCGGGGACACCGCCGCGGCGCCGAAGCTGGCCCTCGTTGCCACCACTCACCAGCACTGGGACCATGTCCGGGCGCTGAAGGAGCTGGTGGCCGCCACAGGTGCGCCTGCCGCCGCAGGAACGGACGACGCCGACGCCTTGCCTGTTGCCGTGGACCGGCGGCTTGGGCACGGGGACACCGTAGCGGTGGATGGCTTCGAGCTGACGGCAGTCCACCTGCGCGGACATACACCTGGTTCTGTCGCCTTCGTTTATGAGGACCCGGAAGGCCCGGCGCACATCTTCTCCGGCGATTCACTGTTCCCCGGCGGTGTAGGCAACACCCAGAACGATCCGCAGCGGTTCAGCCAGCTGATGGACGACGTCACGGAACGGTTGTTTGGGGGCTATCCGGACTCCGCGGTCGTCCACCCGGGCCACGGCAAGCCAACCACCCTGGGTGTCGAGCGGCCGCATCTTGAGGAATGGCGCGCCCGCGGCTGGTGACCGCGAGCGGATATTCCGATTAAAAAGCGAAGGGCCCAACCGTTCCTGGTTGGGCCCTTCGGACTTTGCTGGCGCTTAGCGGCTGCGGCGTTCGTTGGACGCCGGCGCCGAAGCACGGCGGGGCCCGCTGCGGGCGGGACGGCCGGAGCCGCCGCCGTTGCCTGCACCGTAGGAGCCACCGGAGGTACCACCGGTGTTGGAGGACCAGACTGCCTTGTTGCCGCCGCCGGCCGCAGCTGCACCTGCGGAGCGGCTGCCACCGGTCCGAGCACCTGCACCTGCTGCTGCGCGCTGGCCTGTTGCCGGGCGTCCGCTGCGCTGGCCGCCCGAAGCCGGACGGCCTGACGAAGCCGGACGGCCGGTGCCGCCACGCGGAGCGTCACTGCGGGTTACGCGTGACTCTGCACGGCCGTCCGAACCGCGGCCAGCCGATGCACGGCCACCTGCCGCGGGGACGTCGTTGCGGTGCGTGGAAGCGGTGCCGCGGCCACGGTTGTTACGCCGCGCAGCCGCTGCGGCAACAGCGCGGTCCTCGTTCTGCTCAGCCACGCGGTCGAAGGCTGCGCGGGCTTCGGTCCGGCCCTCGAAAGCAACGGCACGGCGCTCAGCGCGGGGAATGTCGGTACGGGTGGGCTCGGCCGAAACCTTGCCGCGACCGCCACGGCCGCCGCGGCCACCGGTAGTGGGTGCAGCCTGGCGGCGTGCCCGCTTGCGCTCGGCGTTGGCGCCCGTGGAGGTGCCGCCGCCCTGCTGTGCTGCCTTCTTGGCCAGCAGCGCAGCGCGGGTGCGGGGATCAATTTTCTCAGCCATGTCGCCCACGAGCTCGGCAACCAGCGGGGAGTTGGCGGTGACGCGCTCGAAGTTCACTTCCACGCCGGCAGCCTTCATCAGCTTCTTCACGTCGCTCTGCTGCTCCGGGAGGGTCAGCGTCACCACGGTGCCGTCGGAACCGGCACGTGCTGTACGGCCCGAACGGTGCAGGTATGCCTTGTGCTCGGTGGGCGGGTCCACGTGGATAACCAGCTCGACGTCGTCCACATGGACGCCGCGGGCTGCGACGTCGGTGGCCACCAGGACGCGGACGTCGCCGGAGGAGAACTCGGCGAGGTTGCGGTCACGGGCGTTCTGCGAGAGGTTGCCGTGGAGATCGACGGCGGGGATGCCGGCGTCGGTCAGGGTCTTGGCGAGCTTGCGGGCGTGGTGCTTGGTCCGCATGAACAGGACGCGGCGGCCGGCGCCGGAGGCGAGCTCAACAATCAGCTGCTTCTTGACCGTCTGGTCATTGACCACCAGGACGTGGTGCTCCATGGTGGTTACCGCTGCCTGCGGGTCGTCCACGGAGTGGGTCAGCGGGTTGGACAGGTAGCGCTGGACGATCTTGTCCACGCCGTTGTCCAGGGTTGCCGAGAAGAGCAGCCGCTGGCCCTGGCTGGGCGTCATGTCCATGAGCTTCTTGACCACGGGGAGGAACCCGAGGTCAGCCATGTGGTCCGCCTCGTCCAGGACAGTGATTTCCACTGCCTCGAGGGTGAGGATGCGCTGGCGGATCAGGTCTTCCAGGCGGCCGGGGCAGGCGATGACAATGTCGACGCCGGCACGCAGCGCCTTTTCCTGGCGCGCCTGGGAGATGCCGCCGTAGATCACCGTGGTGTTCAGGCCGGCGGCCTTGGCCAGCGGCTCGATGGTGGCATTGATCTGGGTGGCCAGTTCACGGGTGGGTGCAAGGACCAGGCCCATGGGGCGTCCTGGCTTGCGGAAGTGCTTGGCTTCCCGCTCAGCGAGTCTTGCTACAAGCGGGATAGCGAAAGCGATGGTCTTACCGGAGCCGGTCCGGCCGCGGCCCAGGACGTCACGCCCGGACAGCGTGTCCGGGAGGGTCTTGACCTGGATGGGGAACGGCTCAACAATTCCCTGTGCGGTAAGGGTGTCTGCAAGGGCCTTGGGAGTACCGAGGGCAGCAAAAGTAGTCATGTATGTATACGGTCTTTCAGGCGGTATCCAGGCGGATATCGGCCCCCGATGCCGGTTGGACCAGGGGTTCGCCGAAGAAAAGTCAGGTGATCAACCGGGCCGCTGCAAATAAGGGGCAGCCGGCCGGGACCAAATGGAACGCGTTCATCGACGCAGGATGTGCCTCTCACATGAAAATACCCACTTCCCGGTTCCGGGACTCCAGAAAACTCAGGAGAAAAGTGGGCATCACTGCACATCAAGTTCCCCCAGTCTAGCATCCCCCGCAGTTTCCCTTCTCCACCCCGTGCCCTGCCATTGCCCTGGCTGCCCGGGCGGGGCAGGCTTGAGGCATGAATGAACACGCGGCCCACCAGCATGAAGCGCAGGACAGACAGCACGACGGCGGTCCGGGCCTTCCGGGCGGTACGCTCGCCGAAGGTGTGGCAATTCACGCCGGCGGGGCCGATGCCGCTGCCACTTGGGACGAGCGCTACCGGAGCAAACCGCAGCTGTGGAGCGGCAAACCTAACCCGCAACTGGTCCGGGAGGCCGGCGGCCTCCGCGCCGGGAAGGCACTGGACCTGGGTTGCGGTGAAGGAGCGGATGCCATCTGGCTTGCCCAACAGGGCTGGACGGTGACCGCCGTCGACGTCTCAGAGGTGGCCCTGGACCGGGCCCGCTCCCATGAAAAGGCGGCACTGGCCCGGGAAAGCGTCCATGCGGCGGAAGGTGCCATCGGGAGCCGTATTACCTGGCAGCAGGCGGACCTTGGGCAGTGGGAGCCCGGAGACACCTTCGACCTGGTGACAGCACAGTTCCTGCATTCGCAGGAGCTCGCCTGGCAGAAGCCGCTGCGCACGGCTGCAGGTGCGGTCAATCCCGGCGGCACGTTGCTGGTGGTGGGCCACCATCCGGACCGGCTGCCGCCGTGGGGCAGCGAGCACCATCACCACAGGGAGATGTTCTACACCGGCGCGGAGCTGGTCCGGGAGCTGGGACTGGACGGGCCCGATTGGCAGCTGGAGGTCCAGACCAGCCGGGAGCGGCCGGTCACCGGCCCGGACGGCCGGCATGCAACGATCGCCGACGTCGTGCTGCGGGCCACCCGGCTGGCCTGAGCCCCGGCCGCGCCAGGCAGTTTTTGTTCCGCTAAGCAGACTTCGGAGGGCTTCAACCCTACTTATCCGGGCGAAAACTCAGGGAGTTTTCACGGTGACCCGAGGTGCCACGATGGCCGCCGCAACGGCTACCACGGCGGCAAGGGCGAAGACCCCGGCGAAGGAGCCCGCCGTCGTCGTAAAGGCCGTGAACACAATGCCCGTGGTGGCGAGCGCAAGCGCCCCGCCCAGGGAATCCGCAATGGACATGGCGGAGCTGTTGAAGCCCTCGCTCTCCTTGGAGGACAACGCCAACGTCATGACGCTGAGCCGCGGGTACAGCAGCCCCATGCCGCCACCGGCGGAGATCCACCCCGCGATGGCCACTGCGGCAGGCCACCCGAGCGCCGTGGTGGCCAGGGCGAGGACCACCGCTGCGAAGACCATCACCGCCCCGATACTCACTGCGCCGCGGTGGGACAGCCTGGTACCGAGCCGTCCCTGAACCGCTGACCCGGCCGCCCATGCCAGCGCACCGCCAGTCAGCGTAAGGCCCGCAAAGGTGGGTGAAAAGGCGTACTGCTCAATCAGCAGGTACGGCAGGTAAACCTCGGCACCAAAGAACGCAGCCGACGCGAGCCCGCGCGTCAGGATCACGCTGGGCAGCCCGCGCCGGGCGGTGAGGGTGCCGCGCGGAACCAGTGGCCGGACGGCCAACAGCGCCACGGCGACTGCGGCGACGGCAAGGGCACCGGACGCGGCCGGAACGCCGGGAAGACGCACCCCGGACGACAGGTTGAGCCCGAGCACCGCGGCAGCCGCCAGCCCCGCCCACCCCAGCCGGCCGACTGCCCACGGTGGCGAGGACTGGCTGGAGGGTTCACTGTCCAGCCCCCGCAGCACGGGGGCGATCATCAGCAGCGCCGGGACGACCAGGCCCACCACGCCCAGGAAAACCCAGTGCCAGCTGAAGACCTGGGCCACGATTCCGGCTGCGAACGGTCCCACCAGCGACGGAATAACCCACGCCGCGGAGAAGGCCGCGAAAATCTTCGGGTGCAGCGCGCCGGGATAGATGCGGGCCACCAGCACATACAGCGAAACGGTCAACGCTCCCCCGCCCAGGCCCTGCACCAGGCGGCCTGCCACCAGCACCGACATGGACACGGCGGTTCCGGCGATCAGCAGGCCCAGCACAAACAGCGCCACCGAGGCATAGAGCGGGACGGCGGGGCCGCGCCGGTCGGACCAGTTTCCGGCAGCAACCATGCCGATCACACCGGTTGCAAGGGGCCCGGCGAAGGCGAGCGCGTAGAGGTTGGCGCCGTCCAGTTCGCGGCTGACGAGGGGCATGATGGTGGTGACAGCAAGGGATTCGAAGGCGGCCAGGAACACCAGCGCGCACGTCCCCACCGTTACCCAGAGGTACGGGCCGCGGAGGATGCCGGCCGCCGGACGGGTGGCTGGGACAACAGAGTCCTGCACGTTACGCGGGCCCTTCAGCTGACGTACCGGTCGCGGCCGGCACGGTATCCAAAGATGCCCGCCAGCAGCCCGACGGCAAGGAACAGGACACCTGCGGCAGTGAATGACCCGGTGGCCTGGTGCAGCTGGCCCACCATCAGCGTCCCGGTGGACCCCAGCCCGTACCCCACGCCCTGCATCATGCCGGAGAGGTGCGCCGCGGTATGGCCGTCGCGGGTCCGGAGCATGATCATGGTGAGGGCCACGGCGGTCAGGCTTCCCTGGCCAAGCCCAAGGAGGCCCGCCCACACCCACACGAGCTCCAGGGGACCGAAGATACTGAGGGCGAAGCCGGCTCCGGTCATCAGGGCAACCACAGTGTTGATGGCGCGCTGGTCGCGGAACCTGGCTGCGAGTGCCGGCGCGAACAGCGAGCCGAGCATCTGCAGCACGATGCACATCGAGACGATGAGCCCGGCTGTTGCCCCGTCCACGCCCCTTTCCCGCAGGATAGGAGCCAGCCACGCGAAGACGCTGAAGGACATCATGGCCTGCAGCACCATGAAAATGGTCACCTGCCAGGCAACCGGGGAGCGCCAGACGTTGACGCCGTCCTTGACCGGGTGATGCTGGATGCGGGGCTGGCGGACGGCCACCGGGAGGAAGAGCAGAAGGACGACGGCGGCAGGCACCACCCAGAACCACAGCGCCTGGGTCCATTCACCCGTCGCCTTGTAGACCGGGTATGTGAAGCCCGCCCCGAGCGCCGCCGAGGCGCAGATGGCGGTGGTGTAGAGCCCGCCCATCAGGCCCAGCCGGTGCGGGAAATCCCGTTTCACCAGTCCGGGGAGCAGCACGTTGCAGAGGGCGATCGCGGCGCCGCAGGCCGCAGTCCCGGCCAGGAGCGCCGGCAGGTGGCCGGCCCCTTGCCCGGTTCCCGGCAGCCCCACCGCAGCGGGGCGGAGCAGAAGCCCCGCGGTGAGCACTGCCATGGCAGCCAGGAGTACGCGTTCGGCGCCGAACCGCCGGGCCAGTACAGGAGCGAGCGGGGCGAACACACCCAGCAGGGTAACGGGCACGGTGGTCAGTACCACCACCGCCCAGCCGGGCAGGGCGGCCTGTGAGGTCACCTCGGGAAGGACGGCGGAGAAGCTGGAGAAGACTGTGCGCAGGTTCAGCCCGATCAGGACCAGGCACAGTCCCAGGTACACGAGCTGCCGGCGGCTCCCAACGACGGTTGGCCCGGGTGCGGGCGCCTCATCGACCTCGGCGTCCACCAGGGTGCCTTGGTTGTCCTTCGCCGCGGGTCCGCCGCCCCGCTGCTTCCTTGCCTCGGCGTTCGTCGCTTCCATCACCCGCCCATTCTTGCAGGACTTGTTTCTCCGGTTATCCACATAGAAGCAAGCGCCCTCCCGCTACCGCAGGTCCGGACCTAGCTTTGACGCATGGGCAACATCCAGCCACCCGGGCCAAACATTCCAATATCCGATTCAGCGCCTCCAGCCGGGATCACTCGTTCTGCCACCTCCAGCCTGATGCTGGCCGTGATTGCCCCGGCCAGCATCTATCTCACCTTTCCTGTCGCGCTGATCGGAATTATGGGGGCCGCTGATGCGGGCGAGCACACTTTGTTCTCCTGGCTGGCCCCGTTAATCTTCTGGAGCCTTCCCGTGCCGCTGGGAGTCATCTCCATCTCCCTGGCTCTGTCCACCATCAGGAGGTTTGGGCCCGAGTCCGAAAATGGGCGCATCGCGGTGAAGTCATTGTGGATATCCAGCATTGTTTGCATCGTAGGATTCTTCGCCACACTGCGCTTCATGCACGGAATGCGGTACTTCTGAAGCGCCCACCCCGGGCCGGAAGCGCTTCCATACGTCCGCGGCTGTCTGCCGCTGCTTTCTTCATCCATCTCCGTCCGCCGGTATTCTGGAAGGGATGAGCGAATCCCCGGAAAACCCCCAGCAGCCGCATGTCCCGAGGCCCGTCACGCCCGGGACGCAGGCCTCCTTCGGCACATATGGCGGACGGCCGGTGAGCTTTGTCCGCCGCGGCACGCGCCTGCAGGGCCGGCGGCAGGCGGCATGGGAGGAGCACGCGGAACGGTGGGCTGTTGACGTCCCGCGGCACGTTGCCAACACCTCCGTGCACCCGGATTACACCTTCGACGCCGAAGCAGAGTTCGGCCGCAAGGCTCCCCTGATCGTGGAGATCGGCTCCGGCCTGGGTGATGCGGTGTGCCACGCCGCAGAGCAGAACCCCGACGCTGATTTCCTGGCGGTTGAGGTCTACACCCCGGGCCTTGCCAACACCATTATCAAGATCAACAGCCGCGGACTGCGCAATGTCCGGGTGGTGGAGGCCAATGCACCAGAGGTTCTGGCCACCATGCTCCCGCCGGGTTCCGTCACCGAACTGTGGGTCTTCTTTCCAGATCCGTGGCACAAGTCGCGGCACCATAAACGCCGGCTCATCCAGCCCGAGTTCGCGGACCTTGCAGCGCGTGCCCTGAAGCCCGGCGGGCTGTGGCGGGTAGCCACCGACTGGTCCAACTACGCGGTCCACGTCCGCGACGTCCTGGCCGGCTCCGAGGATTTCGAGAACCTCCACACCGGCGAGCGGCGCGGCCTGGAAAGCCCCTTGACACAGGTGTGGCAGTCCGGCGTCGAGTCCGTGGTGGGCGGCGCCCCGGTGAGGGAGGGCCGGGCGCCTGTCAGCACAGCGCACACCGGGCCCAATGAAGGTATCGACGAAACGGGAGGCTGGGCGCCCCGGTTCGAAGGAAGAATCCGGACCAGCTTTGAAGCGAAAGCCCACGAAGCCGGGCGGCTGATCTTCGATCTCTGCTACCGCCGGCGTTAAGCAGCGCCAGGGGCGGGCCGCCGAGCCCCGGCCGAACGCAGGAAGCAGGCTGCAGTCAGGATCAGGTGAGGCTGATGCCGGCCACAATCTCCTTCAGCATGCCGAGCCTCGGTTCCACTGAAGGATCGGCGTACGGCCAGATGACCACCACGCCGATAAAGCGTCCGCTTTCCCATACGCCTACCGGGGCGGCAATCCTGGCCAGGCCCGTTTCGTCGTCGTTGTAACCCACCACTACGGCGTACGCGGCTTTGCCCGGAAGGTTCAGTTCGCCCTCGGTCAGGAGCGTGCCGCTCCGCTCGTTGAGGTAGAACTCCGACATCAGATGCGCCCACCCGTTTGCCTGAGGTGCGCCGTGCACGGAGACATCGTCCGTGATAACTGTCACCAGGACGTCCCCCAGCAGTCCGTACTGTTCAGTGTTGGGACCGGCTGTGGATTCCGCCAGAACCTGGGTGTGCTCGGGAAATTCTGCTGTAAACCCTAGCGGGGATTCGATGTGCACTGACATGGGTCACAGCCTCTCGAGCTTGGTGTCGTTGGGCACCTTATAGTACGTGGACACGTTGGTGGTGGCCTGGCTCTCCGTACTGACCTCCACCTCGCCGGCCCTCACGTCAAGTCCTGCCTCATGGGAGGCGGTGATCACGCTGTTGACCTGGACGGTGGCGGAGCCGGCCTCGTACAGCTTTGCCGCGTCACGGGCTGCACCGTGTTCGTTACCGAGGGCGATGTTCCGCAGGTAGCTGTCGATGACGGCCCTGTTTTCCGGGGAGTAGTCGACGTCGATCCTGACGGTGCCCTGGGTGCCCGCGCTGACCGAAGATTCGATCTTCGCCGCTTTGACGTCCGTACCAGCGGTGACGCCTTGGGCGACTGTTCCATCCATGGACACTGACACGGAGTCGATGTTGCTGTCCTTGTCCATGGTGACCTGCAGACCGCCCTTGCCCGAGGCTTCAAACACGCGTCCGTCCAGGTTGAGCTTCCCCTGCGCAGACACCTCGCCGCTCGCCGTCGCGGTTCCGTCCGTCAGGTTCCGTTCGTACGCCAGGTCCAGCTTCGCGGAGCCGGCGGCTGCGCCTGCCTCTCCCTCGGCTTCCAGTGAAAGAGTGCCCTTCGCTTTGTCCACCTGGCCCGTGGAGCCGTTGTCATCCGCGGCTTCATTGATGGTGTCCAGAATGTACCCGGGCGGGTTACCGGCGACGTCCTTGATGTCGCCCACACTGTCCGGCGGCAGGTCCCGGTACATCTGTTCCCGGGCGGCCATGGCCTCCTCCACACTCCCGAACGTGTATTGGCGCGAGACTTCGCCGTTGAGCGTGACACCCGCAGCGCCGGTAGTGTCGTTGACGCCCAGCCCCATGTTGCCGTAGACCTTCATGGTGGCAGAGCCGTCAGCGTTTTCCACCACTTCCGTGCCCACTTCGGCGCCGCCGTGGACCCATGCGACCCGGGCTTCAATGGAAGCCGTGCCGGTCTCTGAGTAGACGGGGATGTCCGCCTTGGCGAGTTCCTGCAGGTGGCGCCGCGCCTGCTCCTGCACGGCCGCAGGGATCCCGCCATCCATACGCATGAGGTCCATGGCGAACGGTCCGTCGGCGTCGGCACCCTCCAGCAGGTACTTCCGGTCCGCTGCGGAAAGGCCGGCCCACCAGGCAGCCTGTTCTTCGGCCCCAGCCGCCAGCATGCGGTCCAGGTCCGCCTGCAGCTCCCGGCGGTGTTCTGCGTTCGCGGCGGCGGCAGCGGCCTGTTCCTTCAGCCAGTCCCGGGCCTGCTCGGCCAGCGACGTGATCGGGGCCCAGGGACTGTTGCCGCTGTTTCCGGCCGAGGACGACGAGGAGGATTTCTCCTGTTCCTCCGCATGCTGCAACAGGAGCTTCGAGTTTTCCCGCAGGCTGGACACCACCTTTTCCAGGCTGGGGCGGTGGGTTCCGCTCCACTCCTGCCGGAAGCGTTCCCCGTCGCTGCCCTTCCACGGTGCCGAACGGATCTCGCTGTGCAGCGAACCCGCCCGCGTACTCAGCAAGGAGGCTGCCTGGTCCGCGGCCTTGGCCAGGGCCCGCAACTGACTGACGTCAGCGCCGTAAAAAGTCATGCTGTTCCCCCGGGAGATTTTCGCGGTGCGTGTCCAATGCTGGTCCATATCCTTGCACAGCAGCTGTTACCGGGCGATGGGGATTCCTCCCCATCGCCTGCGTGGTCTGAGTCCCGCATCCGCGGCTGCTCGAGCCGCGGACCCCGGGCCGCGGCACCCGGCCCTGTGGCTGGCGGCACCCGGCCACTGTCCCGGACGGCCCCGGCGTGGCACGATTGCCCTTGTGTGCAGCGGCGCACTCCGGGACAGCACTTGCACAGAGGAACGGCCATCAAAAGAGAACTTAAGCAGGCCGTTGACACGGCGGAGAACGTCACCAACTCGCGGACGCTGGAACTGCTGGCCAGGGCGGGCTTCGCGGCAAGCGGGATCCTGCATCTGCTCGTGGGTGCGATAGCCATCCGGTTGGCTTTCACCGGAACGGGCAATGCGGACTTCAGCGGAGCGGTGGCAGAGCTTGCGGGCCAGCCGGCCGGACCGTTCCTCCTGTGGGCGAGTTTCGCGGCTTGTGCTGCGCTCGCGTTGTGGCAGCTCAGCGACACCATCTTCGACTACAACCGCCTGCCCATGAAGGAAAAGGCCGGGAAGAAAGCCAAAGCAGGCGCACAGGCGCTCGTCTTCACCGGGCTCGCGTTGACGCTGATGTCCTTTGCCACGGGGACGGGCTCGGGCGGGGACAACCAAGAGACCGCCAGCGACCTGACCGTCTCCCTCATCAAGGCGCCCGGCGGCGTAGCCCTGCTGGTCCTGGCAGGATTCGCCATCGCCGTGACAGGGGTGGTGTACGGCATCCGCGGGGTCAAGAAAAAGTTTGAGAAGCATCTGGTCATGCCGGCGTCCTCCTCAGCCCGGACGGCCGTGACGGTCCTCGGCGTGACAGGGTACGTGGCCAAAGGAACGGTACTGCTCCTGACGGGCCTGCTGATTGCCATCGCCACCCTGCAGGCCCATCCCGAGGACTCGACCGGGCTCGACGGCGGGCTGCGCGCGCTGCGTGACCAGCCTTTCGGCATCTATCTCCTGGCCGCGGTAGGCGCCGGGCTCATTTGTTATGGCGTCTTCATGATGGTGCGGGCGAAGCTCGGAAAAATGAACCGCTAGAACCATCAGGGCACGGTGACTACCGCCACCGCCTGCTGGGTGCCGTCGCGCAGCTCCACGCTCGAGATGCTCGCCAGCTGGATGGGCGTTGCCCCGGTGACTTTGACCCGGCCGCTGGGGGTGGCGGTCCACGCGCACGCACGGTCTACCCCGCCGGCCCGGTCCCTGACCCACAATGACAACGTCCCGTCCTGCGGCAGGCTGCTTCCATTCACGGCCAGCTCGGTTCCCCACGTTTTCCTGGCAAGGTCGATGCTGAACTGGAGCCCGCCGGCTGACTGCACCGAGTAGCTGGCGTCGGGCTGGGGAGACCGGGCCAGCAGCGGCCCTGCGGCCAGGCCCGCGGCGAGGCAAGCGGCGGCCGCGGCCCCCGCGAGCGCCGTCCACCGCCGTCGTAATGCCCGACGGCGGCCGGCCAGTTCGCGCAGCAGCGGCGCGGGAACGGACCGGGGCAGCGGATCGGACACCACCCCATGAACCACCGTGAGGGCGACAGCGTCCGGCACCGGAAGAGCGTCCAGCATCAACGGCATCTTCGCCAGGCCGGCAAGCTCATCCCGGCACGGTCCGCACTCCTGGAGATGGGCCTCGAAGGATGCCAGGTCCGCCGCGTCCAGTCCGCCCAGGAGGTACGCGCCCAGCAAGCGGTGCTGTTCAGCGCTGTTCACTGCTCCACCCCCATCTCGTCCAGGATTGTCCGCAGGGCCCGCACGGCGTAATAAGCCCGCGACTTGACCGTTCCGCTGGGAATGTTGAGCTGGACAGCCGCCTCGTTTACCGTGAACCGGCGGTAGTGCAGTGCCACCAGGACCTCGCGGTGTTCCTTGCTCAGCCGCAGCAGGGCCTCCTCCACCAGCACCCGGTTGAGCATCTCGTCCACCCTCTCCGGAACAGCGGCCTGCTCCGTAAGGCCGCCGTCCAGGGCTTCCGCCGGCCGGCGCCGTGCCCTTCGGTAGTTGTCGATCATGATGTTCCGCGCCGTCCGGTACAGGTAGCTGCGGAGACTGCCGGTAATCTCGGGTGTCTGTTGCCAGACGCGCAGGACGGTTTCCTGGACGACGTCCTCCGCAAGCTGCGGATCGCGGGTTGCGCTGAGCACGAAACGGCGCAGGGCGGCACCGTGGTCGCGGTAGATGGACGCCACCACGTCCTCATCGAGCGGCATGCCGTCCCTCCCGCCGGGGCTCTGTCCCGCGTTGCTGCTGACGACCATAAGACGCCGTCCGGGGGAAAATAGTTCACCTGCAGGCGGCCTGGTGTGAACCATTCTTCACCCGCATACGTCGTAGGGGTTAGCGTCCGGTGATCCGACGCCGGGCCCAGCCAAGGAGCAACCCATGAAACACCATTTGGGCGCAGGCCTCGCAGTCCTGGCCCTGGCCGCAGCGCTGACTGCCTGCGGCGGCAGCACCGGAACGGCACCGGCAACAGACAGCCCCGAAGTCACCACAGGCGCGCCGCCCACATCCGCAACCGCCCCCGCCGCCTCCGTTTCCCCGCCCTCCGCAACGTCCTCCTCAACGATGGGTGCCGCCGTCGACCTTAAGACAGCGTCCTCAGACGCCGGCACCATTGTGGTGGATGGCGAAGGCATGAGCGTTTATTTCTTCACCAAAGACGTAAAGGACTCGGGCACCAGCGCCTGCATGGACGCCTGCCTTGCCGCGTGGCCCCCGGTCACCACCACGGCTGACGAGCCGCGGGTTGAAGGGGTCACGGGAACCGTGGGCACCATCACGACGCCGGACGGTGCGCAGCAGGTCACCCTGAACGGCCTTCCGCTGTACTACTTCGCCAAGGACACCAAGGCCGGCGACACCCTCGGCCAAGGGGTCAACGATGCCTGGTACCTCGCGGATCCGTCCGGAGAAATGATCAGGACGGGCGCAGCCGGCTCCTGAGCGCCAGGCTTTCCCGGCCGGGCGCAGGAAGGGCTACGGGAGCGGAACGGCCGGAAGCGTTTCTGGCAGTGGAACCGGCGGCGCAGCCGGCACTTCCGGTGCTTTGCCGCCAGGACTCCGGCGGCGACGTTGCTGGTGGCGGGAACGGTGAACAACGACATGTAGTACTCCAAGAAACCTGGACAACATATCGGGGATTGGGCCTGCGCGGCAGGCCCGTCACCTCCTACATCGCAGGGGTGGGCTGAAAGGTTACGGGTGCCCGGAGATCTTTTTTAGCGGACCCGGCCCGGCTGGCCGCATTACGATCGATGCATGCCCAGCGACCAGCCCCAGCAGCCCGAAGAGCAAAGCCCTCACCCGACGAAGAAGGCCGGTACCTGGCAAAGCATGGTGGACAGCAATAAGGCCCTGCTGCTGCGGAAGACCGGCAAGGACACCGCCCACTGGGCAGCGCAGGCCCGCGCCGCGGGCATCACCAGTGACAGCGGGCTCCGCGCCTGGATGCGTGACGGCTTCGGGGTGACGGGGTACGCGCAGTACGCCGTGTCCTGGGAGATGTTCGGCTACCCGGAATTCATGCTGCGGGACGCGGATGAGCTGATCGACGGCCAGTACGCCAACCACCCGGGGCTGCGGCCCATCGCGGACGCCCTCCTGGGCTGGGCATCTTCAGCCGAAGGCGTGGAGATCCAGATGCGGAAGGGCTATGTGTCGCTCCACAGCCCGCGGCGCAAGTTCGCCCAGGTCACGCGGACCACCAACACGGCGGTGGACGTGATCCTCCGGCTCGATGCCCCTGCGGAAGGCCGGATTGAAACAGTAAGGACGCGCGCGGACGACCCCTTCACCCGGAGGGTCCGCCTGACGTCCATGGAGCAGGTGGACGACGAACTGCTGGACATCCTGGTGGCCGCGCTGGAGCAGAACAGCTAGGCAATACCGGCGTCAGTTAACCAGGCCCGCATTCCCGCCCGCAGCCAGGGGCAGCACACGTTCCCAGAATTCTTCCGGGATGCTCCACCGGGCAAGGCGGGCAGTCCCGGGTACACGGTCCGGTTCCGCCATGCCAACGATGGTTGATGTGATGCGGGGGTCGCGCGTGGAGAACTGCAGGGCGGCGGCGGCAAGCGGCACCGCGTATTCGCTGCAGAGGTCCTGCATCTTCCGCACCCGGCCCAGCACCTCGGCGCTGGCCGGCCGGTAACAGTAGTTGGTGGTCACGTCCGGGCCCTTCACCAGCATGCCGCCGCCAAAAGGCGCGGCGTTCATGAAGGCAACGCCCCGCCGTCGCGCATCCTCGATGAGTGGTTCCGCGCTCTGGTCCACCAGCGTGTACCGGTTGTGGCTGATCACGACGTCGAAGACTTCCGTGGCCAGGTACTTCAGTTCCAGCCCGATGGGTCCGCCGGCCACACCCAGGTGCCCGATCATCCCCTGGTCCCGCAGGTCAACAAGAGCTTCCAGCGGCCCGCCGGCCCCGACTCCCTCCTCGAAGCTGATTTTTTCCGGATCGTGAAGGTGGACCAGCGGCAGCGTGTCCAGCCCCAGCCGTTCCAGGCTTTCCTCGACGCTGCGCCGGACACGGTCACCGGAATAGTCGGCCGTCCCCACAACGGGATCCACTTTCGTGGACAGAACGAAGCCCTCCGGCAGCCCGCCCGCCTCCCGGAGCGCCTGCCCGATCCACCGTTCGCTCCCGCCGTCGTGCCCGTATTCGTTGGAGGTGTCCAGAAAGTTGAAGGGACCGGCCAGGGCGGCGCGGACGGCGGCCACTGCAGCCTCCGTCCGCTCCGCCGCGCTGCCGTGACGGGGGTGGTTTCCCAGCGAGCTGGTGCCGACGCACACGTCCGTCACCGGGAAGCCGGTGCGGCCCAGGGTCTTCATTGCTGTGGCACTCCTTGCCTCGGTAGTGCGTTCCATCAAACCACGACGGCGGACACGTCGCCGCCGCTGACGGTCACTTCGAAGGCCGTGCTGGAACCGTCCGGCGAGGGCACTTCAATGCGGCGCGTTCCGTCCGGCGCGGCGAAGGCCTGGAACTGCATCTCCTGCGCCCAGTTGTAGTCCGGCCGGTCCGACACAGTGCCGATGGGCAGCACAGCGCCTTCACGGACCCAGGTGGCAGCCTGCATCACCGAATACTCCTTGCGGTGCCAGCGCGGGCCGGCCAGCTGCTCCCCCGTCTGGAGGTGCGTCCAGGTGCCCTCCGGCAGGTAGAAGGACACTGTTCCGGACGGGTCCATGACGGGCGCCACCAGCAGGTCCGGCCCCAGCATGTACTGCCGGTCAAGGTGTGCACAGCCCGGGTCCTCCGGGAACTCCATAAAAAGCGGGCGCATCAGGGGAATGCCTTCCGAGTAGGCCTGCTCAGCTGCGATCTGCAGGTAGGGCATCAGCCGCATCTTCTGCTCGGTGAAGTGCCGGAGCACATCCACGGATTCCTCGTCCACCAGCCAGGGCACACGGTAGGAGTTGGAGCCGTGCAGCCTCGAGTGCGAGGACAGCAGGCCGAAAGCGATCCACCGCTTGAAGATCTCCGGTTCGGGGGTGCCCTCGAAGCCGCCGATGTCGTGGCTCCAGAAGGAGAAGCCTGACGAGGCCAGGGACAGTCCGCCGCGCAGTGATTCGGCCATCGCAGCGAACGTGGATTCGCAGTCACCGCCCCAGTGCACGGGCATTGTCTGGCCGCCGGCCGTGGCGGAGCGGGCGAAGACCACGGCTTCGCCTTCGCCCAGTTCCTTGGACAACAGGTCGAAAACCGTCCTGTTGTACAGCTGCGCGTAGTAGTTGTGCATCCTGTCGGGGTCAGAACCGTCGTGCCACACCACATCGGTGGGGATGCGTTCGCCGAAATCGGTCTTGAAGGAGTCCACGCCCTGGCCCAGCAGGCCGCGGAGCTTGTCCTGGTACCAGAGCACGGCGTCGGGGTTGGTGAAGTCCACCAGTCCCATGCCCGCCTGCCACATGTCCCACTGCCACACGGAACCGTCCGCCCGTTTGACCAGGAAGCCGCGCTCCACGCCTTCCCGGAACAGGTGCGAACGCTGCGCAATGTACGGGTTGATCCAGACGCACACCTTCAGCCCGCGGTCGTGCAGCCGGGCCAGCATGCCCTCGGGGTCCGGGAACGTTGCCGGGTCCCAGACGAAGTCGCTCCAGTGGAAGGACCTCATCCAGTGGCAGTCGAAGTGGAAGACGGACAGGGGCAGGTTCCGCTCCTCCATGCCGTCAATGAAGGAGTTGACAGTCTTTTCATCGTAGTCCGTGGTGAAGGAGGTGGAGAGCCACAGCCCGTAGGACCAGGCCGGGATCCGGGACGGCCGGCCGGTCAGCTCGGTGTACCGCCGGATGATGTCCTTGGGTGTGGGCCCGTGGATGATGAAGTACTGGAGCTTCTGGCCTTCCACGCTGAACTGGGTCCGGGACACCACCTCGGAACCCACCTCGAAGGACACCTTCTCCGGGTGGTTCACGAACACCCCGTATCCGTCATTGGTGATGAAGAACGGCACGTTCTTGTAGGCGAGGTCGCTGGAGGTGCCGCCGTCCTCGTTCCAGATGTCCACGGACTGGCCGTTCTTCACGAACGCGCCGAAGCGTTCGCCCAGGCCGTACACGTTGGTTCCCACGCCCAGGCTGAGCTGTTCGTGCACAAAGGTCCGCCCGCCGTCGTCCGTGATAACGCCGACGCTGCGTGGAGTGGACGTGGTCAGCAGCCGCCCGTTCCCGAGGAAGTCCACCCCCCAGTCACCGCCCGTGCTGATCCGTGCCGTGAGTCCGCCCGAGGTGATGCTGGCCGTGCCCTCGTCGCGGCTGAACTGCGGTGCCGGTCCTGCCCGGTTCACGTCAAAGTGCGGTCCGTTGTCCAGCCCGCCCTGGAAGTGCTCGATGGTCACGCCGATGACGTCCGGCAGGGGCGCGTCGAAGGTCACCGTCAGCTGGGGAAGGTTGAGGGCGTCCCCGCGGGAGTTGATGCGCTTGGTGGGCGCGTAAACGGTGAGGCTTCGCTCGTCCGTCACCACGTCCGACACGTCGCGCGGGTGCAGCGCCGAAAAGCCTTTGCGGTACAGCCAGTAGCCGTCGGTGAATTTCATGGGGTGTCAGTTTCCGTTCTCAAGAGGGGCAGAGCTGTCTTTGAGGACCAGGGCGCCGTACGGTTCCAGGGTCAGGTGGGGCCCGTGGGCCTCTCCGGTGAGCACGTCCACGGACTGCTCGGTGAGCGCCACGGTGCGTGGTTCCGGGCTGTGGTTCAGCAGGAAGTGGTAGCCGGCGCGGGTGGCGAGTTCGACGTCGTCGGGCAGCGTTCCTGCCACCGGTGAGGTGATGCGGGCTGCCGCCAGGGCGGTCCCGATGATGCTGTCCAGCGCGGGGCCGGGCAGATCGCAGCCTGCGTACCAGGCGGTGCCGCGGCCGTGGCTGTTGCGCACGACTGCCGGTTGTCCGGCCAGGGCTCCGGCGGCAAACGTGGCCACGGCAGAAGCGCCGGCACCGTGGAGGCGCAGGTCCTCGGACCAGACGGAGGCTTCGAGGCCGGCCGGGAACCCGGGGGAAGCGCCGCCCGGACCCCGCTCTGCACCATCGAGGCCCACCGCGCCGGCCAGCGGGCGCCATTCCTCTCCGCTGACGCCCAGCAGGTCAGCCAGGACCGACGGGAAACGCCCCTGGCGGAGGTGGCCGTTACTGTCCGCCACCCCGGTGAAGGGTCCGACGACGGCCGTCCCGCCGCGGTGCACCCATCCGGTCAGCGCCCCGGCGTGGTCTTCCTTCAGGAGGAAGAGGCTGGGGACGAGGACCATGTCGAAACGGTCCAGCGCAGCGGAGGGGTGCACCACTTCGACGGAAAGTCCGCGCCGCAGCAGCGGCCGGTAGTAGGCCTGCAGCTGGTCCAGGACGCCGAGCCGGTCCGTGGGGCAGTCCGGGGACTCCGCCGCCCACCAGCTGTTCCAGTCGAACAGGATGGCAATCCGGGACGGTGCGGGGGTACCGGCGAGGAGCCGCAGGTCCTGCAGCCGGGAGCCGAGGTCCGCGACTTCCCGGAACACACGCGTGTCCTCCCCCGCCAGCGGCACCACGGCCGAGTGGAACCGTTCAGCCCCAAAGGCGGACTGGCGGAACTGGAAGAAGCAGATGCCGTCCGAGCCCCTGGCCAGGGCGGACAGCGAGTCCACCCGCAGCGCCCCGGGTTCCTTGGCACTGTTGTGGGGCCGCCAGTTCACGGCGGAGGCAGCGGATTCCATCAGGAGCCACGGTTGGCCCCCGGCGAGTCCCCGGCACAGGTCGTGGGTGAGGGCGCCAAGTTCCCAGGTCTGCGGCTGGGCCGGATCCATGTACCAGTTGTTGCCTACCAGGTCCGTCTCCCCCGCGAAGCTGAAGTAGTCAGCGCCGCGGAAGAACCCCATGAGGTTGGTGGTGACCGGGACATCCGGGGAGTGCCGGCGGATGATGTCGCGTTCCGCGGTGAAGAGCTTGAGCAGTGACTCGGAGGTGAAGCGCTTGAAGTCCAGGACCTGGGTGGGGTTGTGCAGGTACGGCGCCGTCCGCGGCGGCAGGATCTCCTCCCAGGTGCTGTAGCCCTGGCTCCAGAAGGTGGTCCCCCAGGCTGAGTTCAGGTTCTCGAGGGAGCCGTAGCGGCGCAGCAGCCAGGTGCGGAACGCGCCGGCCGTTTCGTCGTCGTAGCTGATCTGTCCCAGCTCGTTGCCCACGTGCCACATCACCACGGCCGGGTGTTTGCCGTAGCGCTCCGCCAGCGCTGCGGTAACCTGCCGGGCGGCATTGCGGTACACGGCCGACGACGGCGAGAACTGGTTGCGCGATCCGTACCACAGCGTTGTCCCGGCTGCGTCCGTGGGCAGGGTGCTGGGATAGCGGTGCCCCAGCCAGGGGGGCGGCGATGCGGTGGGCGTGGCCAGGCAGACCTTGATGTTGCCTTCCTCCAGCAGGGCAAGGATCCTGTCCAGCCAGCCGAAGTCCCAGGTGCCCTCGGTGGGCTGCAGCCGCGCCCAGCTGAACACGCCAAGGGTCACCAGGTTAATGCCCGCCTGCTGCATGAGGCGGATGTCCTCGGCCCAGCTTTCCTCCGGCCATTGCTCAGGGTTGTAGTCGGCGCCGAAGAGCAACCCGGCCTGCTCTGTCACGGCGTTCAGGCCGTGGCTTCGAGAATGCATGGAATTCCTTGGTTAAATGATGGATATGAGTAATCGAAAGGCTTCAACTGCGGCCACCATTAGTGACGTGGCCAAAGAGGCCGGGGTTTCCACAAGTACCGTGTCCTACGTGATGAGCGGGAACCGCCCCATATCGAAAGAAACCCGGGAAATCGTCGAAGCAGCGATGCGTCGGCTCAAGTACAGCCCCCGGTCCAGTGCCCGCGCCCTGGCCTCCAGCCGGTCCAATGTGCTGGGACTGGTGGTGCCTTTGCGGGCGGACGTCAACGTGGGCGTGGTGATGCAGTTCGTCACCGCAGTGGTCACCACGGCCCGGACGTTCAACCAGGACGTCCTCCTCCTGACCCAGGATGACGCCGGAAGCATCGAGCGGGTGACGTCTCAGTCCATGGTGGACGGGCTGGTGATGATGGACATCGAGGCCCGGGATCCCCGGATCCCCGTGCTGGCCAAGCTGGACAAGCCCGCGGTGCTTATTGGCATGCCTGACGATCCCCGCGGCCTCAGCTGCGTTGACTTCGACTTCGCCGGCGCTTCCCGTACCGCTGTGCGGCACCTGGCGGAATCGGGCCACCGCGGCATCGCCTTCATCGGCTCCCCGCCCGCCTCCCTGCGACGGCACGCCACCTATGCGGACCGTGCCCTGAGGGGCTTCGAGGAGGCATGCCGGGAAGGTGGAATCACCCATGTCGCGGTTGCCTGCGAGGCGAATTCCAAGGACCTGGCCCGGGCGCTGGACAAGGTCTTTTCCGGACCCGATGCCGTCACTGCCCTCCTGGTGCACAACGAGGGACTCCTGCCTATCCTGCGCGAGAACCTTGCTGCGCATGGCCTGTCCGTCCCGGAGGACATCTCGGTGGTGGTCATCGCTCCGGCCGATGTGGCCACAGCCGCCGTCCGGCCGTGGACGGCGGTGTCCATCCCGGCGATGGACATCGGCCGCGCCGCCGTGGAGATGGTGATGGACCGGCTGAGCCTTGCCAAGCCTGCCGAGCTGCGGCTCATCGCCCCGACCCTCAGCGTGGGGACCACCACCGCGGCGGTCCGCTAAGGCCTCCGGGCTGACCGGAACCAGGCAGCTCATCCCTTGACCGCGCCGATCATCACGCCCTTGGTGAAGTGCTTCTGCACAAAGGGGTACACGATCAGGATGGGGATCATGGCGAGTACGATGACGGCCATCTGAAGCGCCGGACCGGCCGCCGCGCCGGTTCCAACATCCACCTGGCCGGGAACCGAGACGCCCTGGAGCACGTAGGACCGGAGCACCACCTGCAGCGGGTTCATGGAGCTGTCGTTGATGTAGAGGATGGCGTTGAAGAACGCGTTCCAGTAGCCCACCCCGTAGAACAGCGCGATGACGGCCGTGACGGCCTTGGACATCGGCAGCACAATCTGGGTCAGGGTGCGCCATTCGCTGGCCCCATCGATCCTGGCGCTGTCCAGGATCCCCCGGTCGATGCCCATAAAGAAGCCGCGGAGGATGATGATGTTGAACACCGAGATGCAGCTGGGCAGGATGAGGGCCCAGTAGGTGTTGATCAGGCCCAGCCCGGACACCAGCAGGTACGCCGGGATGATGCCGGCACTGAAGAACATGGTGATCAGCAGGGTGAACAGGATGGGCGTGTGGGCGAAGGAGCCCGGCCGGGAGAGTCCGTAGGCGCAGAGGATGGACACCACCATGCTGATGGCGGTACCGGTGGCGGTGACACCCACGCTGACCAGCACCGCTTTAGTGACCACGCCCCCGCTGAGGATCTGCTGGTACGCGGCGAAGGAGATCTCGCCCGGGACCAGGACCAGCCCGCCGGCCTGCGTGATGGTCGCCTGCGAGGAGATGCTGGTCAGCACGATGGTGTACAGCGGCCCCAGGACGGCAAGGACGACGACGGCGAGCACCACGATCTTGCCCGCCTTCGCCACGGCTCCGGGTTCTTCGTCCCAGATGGGGCGTTCCGGTTTGATGCGCGGCTGCCGGGGCGGCCTGGCGGGGCCGGTGGCGACGGGCGCCTTGTTGGTTAGTGTGCTCATTTGGAGTAGACACCGCTCTCACCGAAGATGTGGGCAACTTTGTTGGCAGTCAGGATCAGGGCCAGGCTCACCAGGCCCTTGATGAGGCCGGCGGCGGCAGCGTAGCTCCAGTCGCCGTTCTGCACGCCGGTGTAGTACACGAAGGTGTCCAGGACTTCCGAGGCCTCGGCCCCGACGGCGTCCCGCTGCAGGATCATCTGCTCGAAGCCGACCGTCAGGGAGTCCCCCAGCCGCAGGATCAGCAGCAGCACAATGACGCTGCGGAGGCCGGGAAGCGTGACGTGCCACATCCGCTTCCACCGGTTTGCCCCGTCCACGGCCGCTGCTTCGTACTGCGCGGGATCGATGGCGCTGAGGGCTGCCAGGAACACGATGATGCCCCAGCCTGCGTCCTTCCAGACGGCCTGGGAGGTGAGCAGGAACAGGAAGGTGTCCGGGTTGGTCATGACGTCTACGGCCTGCCAGCCGTTGGCGCGCAGTGACTGGTTCAGCAGCCCGGCGCCGCCGAAGATCTGCTGGAAGACCGAGACCACCAGGACCCAGGAGAAGAAGTGCGGCAGGTACACCACGGCCTGGATGGCGGCCCGAAGCCGTGGATTGACCAGGGAGTTGAGCAGCATGGCCAGGGCGATGGGAATGGGGAAGAAGAACACCAGCTGGAATGCCGTGATCACCAGGGTGTTCTTCACGGCGAGCCAGAAGTCGGGGTCAGCCAGCACCCGGGTGAAGTTCTCCATCCCCACCCAGGGGCTGTCCGGGATCCCGATGTACGGGGAGTAATCCTGGAAGGCCACCACGTTGCCCAGCATGGGAAGGTACGCGAAGACGGCCAGCAGGATGACGGCCGGGAGCGCCATGAACACCAGGGACCGGTCCCGGTTGAACCGCACCTTGAGGTTGGCCTTGGGCCTCAGCGTGGGGGCGGTTGTGCCGGCCGCCGGGCCCTTGCCAGCCGCACCGCCGGCACCCGCGCCGCGGTCCGTCGTCGTACGTCCTGCCAGCGTCCCGCTGTGCGGCGTGGCAACTTCCTGCCGCGGCGCCGCAGTGCGCTCTGTTCCAGTGCTCATCCGTGCCATCCCCTAGGCCAGGAAACCGGCGTAGAAGTCGCGAAGTTCGTCGCCGCCCTTGCTCTTCCAGCTGGCGAGTTCGGCGTCGAGGTCCTTCATGCTCTTGCGTCCCCGGATGATGTCCTTGGCGAGGTCGTCAAACGGCTTGGACAGCGAACCGAATTTGGCCGGCTCCTGGATCTGCATGCCGAAGAAGGCATCTTCAACGACGTTCGGGGCCTGGCGCGCCTCCCACTCGGACTGGGACTGGACGAGACCCGGGTATTGGACCATGGAGTTCACGATCGGGGCGTTCACCAGGAACGCGTAGGTGCTGGTGACCTCCTCGGTGCCCTTGGCAGTGGCCTTCGGGATGCCCTGGGCATCGCGGGTGAAGTGCACGCCTTCCACGCCGTTGTTGATCAGCACGTTCTCCTCGGTGCCGAACGGGGCGGCCATGAAGTTGGCCAGCGCCAGCATCTCCTCCACCTTCTTGGGGTCGGCCTTCTTGATGAAGCTGAAGATCGCTGCCGGCTGTGCACGGAACAGCGTGGGCTTGCCGCCATCGGGGGCGAAGTAGTCCATGGGCTGCATGTTGAACTTCGGGTTGGACGGAAGGACCCGTGCCAGCGCCTCGTGCCAGGAGCCCATGCCGTCAGAGGCCATCAGGGAGGCTCCGGATTCGAAGCGCTGCTTGGACTGCTGGGAGTTGCCGGCCACGGCGTCGGGGTGGACCGAGCCGTCGGCGAACAGTTTGGCGGTCCACTCCAGGGCCGCCCGGTACTCCTCGGTTTCAACCTTGTTCTGCAGCTTGCCGTCCACTTCCTTCCACTTGGGGACAACGCCGTGCATGATCTGCGCGCCGGTCCAGACGTCTTCGGACCCCCAGCGGTTCTTGGACGCGTCCGTGAGTTCCTTGGCCAGGGTGCGGTATTCGTCGGCGTTTTTGGGCGGCTTTACACCGAGTTCCTCGAAGAGGTCTGCGCGGTAGAAGATGGCGTCGGAAATCAGGGCACCGGGATAAGGCAGCCCGTAGAGGCCCCCTTCGAAGCAGCCCATCTTCCACGCCGCCGTCGGAATGTTGGCGAGGTTGGGATACTTGTTGACCTTGTCTCCGGCAATGAATTCGGAGAGGTCCTGGAAAACGCCGGCTGCCGCCTGCCCGAACCGGGGCGGCAGGTTCCAGCCGGGAATGACCATCCAGTCCGGAACGTCCTTGGGTGAGGCCAGGACGGTCTGGACCTTGTCCGCGTACGCGTTGCCGTCATTGACCTGGAAGTTGATGGTGGCGCCCAGCTTTTCGTTGACCGCCTTGTAGTAGCTGTTCTCAGGCAGTGCAGGCGGGACAGCCCACCAGGCGGGGGTCATGGCGGTGTAGGTTCCGCCGCTTCCGGGGGGCGTGGGCACGGATTTGACCAGCGAGGAGGGAATGCTAGTGAAGCCCGGCGTGGAGCCCTTCACCGAAGGGATGTCAGGCTTGACCAGCTCCAGCGGCTTGTAGGCGGGCACCAGTTTGGCCACCGTTTCCGCCAGGCTCCCGGAAGTGGCTGCCTGGGGCGCGGGGCCGCTGGAGCACGCCGTCAGTGCAGCCGGGGCGGCCGCGAGGAATACTGCCCCGCTGAGGATGCCGAGGAAGGAGCGGCGGTTGACGCCGGCGGATGATGCCTCGTTGAGCAGGCGGCGGGCGGATTTGTGGGGGCGACCCTGGGACGGGTCTACCGGGGAACCGAGCATGACAGCACTCCTTTGTGTGAGCCAATGGGAGAAGATTCAATGATTCATCGAACCGATTCGACTTGGATCAGGGTATGACACCAGCGCATCATCCGGCAAGGGCAAAACGTGTTGCGTCTCACAATTGCGGATGCAACACTGGGGGTCGCCAGAATTTGTATAAGCGATTCGATAACCGCTGATTGGACTGCCGTGCGCCACCAAGCCGATGCCCTTGCCTTGCCTTCCGTTGACACTGCCGGTGATGCGCGTGATTCTGCCGCCGACGCCAGCGAACCTGCCACCGGCGGACAGCCCGCAGACCTGGCGCGCCGGATCCTCCGCTCCCTGTCACTGGAGCAGAAGGTGGCCATGCTCCACCAGCACGCGCCGGCCGTACCCGAACTGGGGCTGGCACCTTTCCACACGGGGGCGGAGGCTGCGCACGGTGTTGCCTGGCTGGGCCCGGCGACCGTCTTTCCGCAACCTGTGGGCATGGCTGCCACCTGGGACGCCGACCTGATCGAGCGGCTGGGCGAGGCCACGGGCCGCGAGCTTCGGGGGAAGAAGGCAGGGGACTCCTCCGTGGGCCTGAACGCCTGGGCGCCGGTGGTGAACCCGCTCCGGCATCCGCTGTGGGGGCGGAACGAGGAAGGCTTCTCAGAGGACCCGCACCTGACGGCGGAGCTGGCGGGCGCCTACTGCCGGGGGCTGAAGGGCCGGGACCCTCACACCTGGCTGACGGTTCCCACCCTCAAACACTTCCTGGCCTACAACAACGAGCTGGACAGGAACGTCACCTCCAGCAACCTCAGCCCCCGGGTCCTTCATGAATATGAGCTCCCGGCGTACCGCTCTCCTATCGAGGAAGGCGTGGCCGGGGCCGTAATGCTCTCCTACAACCTGGTGAACGGCCGGCCCGCCCACGTCTCCGACCTTGTGCAGTCCGAATTGCGGCAGTGGCGCAACGGCGATTCCTTGACAATCGTGACGGACGCCGGCGCCCCCGGCTCCCTTTTCCGGGCGGAGAAATATTTCGACGACGGCCCGGCAGCCTACGCGGCTGCCCTGCACGCCGGTGTGGACAGCTTCACGGACGACGGCGACAACCCGGCACCGTCCATCGGCTACCTTCAGGAGGCGCTGAAGCAGCAGCTCATCAATGAAGCCGACGTTGACCGGGCGGTCCTGCGGCTGCTGACACTCCGGGCCAGGACAGGCGAGTTCACTCCGGACCGCGACCCCTATGCCTCCATCGGAACCGATGTCATCGGCGCGCCGGCACACGTCGGCCTGGCACGGGAAGCTGCCGCTAAGTCGGTGGTGGTGCTCCGCAACGACCCCGAAGGAGGCCTCCTCCCGCTGGGCAGCAGCCCGGGAAGCATCGCCGTCATTGGCACCCTCGGCTCGCGGGTCTTGAGCGACTGGTACAGCGGAACACTCCAGGACGAGGTGAGCATTGCGGAGGGCCTCACCCGCCGCTACGGAGGGGACGAGGGTGCCGGCGTCACCATTGAGGAAGGTGCGGACGTCGTGTCGCTGCGGAGTGTCCGGACCGGAGGTTACCTGGGCGGTGACGGGACGGCCGTCCTCACCACGCAGGCCACAGTTCCGGGTGAGGCGGAACGGTTTGTCCTCAAGGACTGGGGCAAGGGCGAGCTGACGCTCCAATCGGCACTGACCGGGAAGTTCGTAACGGACAGCGGGGACGGGTACCTTCGCGCCGCCGCTGACCGCGTGGGCGGCTGGGTGGTCCAGGAAACGTTCCGGCTGGACTATTCTTCCGACGGGACGGCAGCGCTGCAGCACATAGGGACCAGGAAGTGGGTCCGGGTGGAAACCGGAACGGCGAGCGCCGCCCTTGTCCCCGACGCCCGCACCGCAGACCGCTTCGTGCTCCGCACACTCACGTCCGGCCACGAGGCAGCCCGGCAGGCAGCGGCTGCTGCCCACACCGCCGTCGTGGTGGTGGGAAACGATCCCCACCTGGGCGGCCGGGAAACGCTGGATCGCAACACGCTGGAACTCCCGCTGGCCGATCAGGAGCTGGTCCGCATCGTGCGCGAGGCCAACCCGCGCACTGTACTGGTCATCGTGTCCTCCTACCCTTACGCCCTGGGAGCGCTAGCGGATACACCGGCCGTAGTGTGGACCTCCCATGGCGGCCAGGAGCTGGGCAATGGTGTCGCCGACATCCTGAGCGGCGACACCGGGCCCACCGGACGCCTGCCGCAGACCTGGTTCCGCAGGGATGAGGACCTGGCCGGCATCCTTGACTACGACATCATCACGTCACGCTCCACCTACCTGTACAGCCGGGCGGAACCGCTGTTTGCCCTGGGTCACGGCCTGACCTACGGCCAGGTCCGGTACGAGTCGGTGGTCCTGCGGGAACTGCCCGGCGAAGGAGCCTTGCGTGCGGATTCGGCAGAACTGACGGTGGAACTGCGCAACACCGGCAGCCGTGCGGCGGCTGAGCTCGTGCAGGTGTACGCGTCTGCTCCCGGCCACCGGTTCGAATTCCCCCGCCGCCTGCTGGTGGGACACCAGCGGGTGGAGGTTCCGGCAGGCGGCACCGCCACGGCGAGGGTTACTGTTTCCCTGGACCGGTTGGCAACGTACAGCGTGGTGGAGGAAAGGCTGCTCGTGGAACCGGGCACCTACCAGCTGCTGGTGGGGGCCTCAGCCGAGGACCTTCCCTTGGCAGTACCGCTCGAGGTGCCGGGAACCCCGGGACCGGGCCGCCGGACAGGCCAGTGGTTCCGCGCCGAAAATTTCGACTCCTGCCACAATCTTGCACTGGTGCCGGAAACCCCGCTGGCCGGCACGGCCATCGCCCCTGCTGATGCCGCCCGCCTGGGCTGGACCCTCTACCGGGGCTGGAACGCAGTCCCCGCGGACGGCGGGCACGCGGTTCTGCTGGACATGGTTGCCGGCCCTGCCAGGGGAGCCGCCGGCAACGTCCGGGTCCAGGTGCCCGGCCCTGCGGACACCTGGAACACCGTGGGCAGCGCCAGGATAACCCCCGGCTTCCGGGGTGAGCTCGAGATCCGGATGGGCTCCGGCACTGCGCCTGCCGGTGCTGGGCCGTCCGGTGCTAGGCCGTCCCGTGCTGCAACTCCCAGCGACGGCGGCGCGTTCCGCCTGGTCCTTGAAGGCGCCGTCGCGGTCAGCCGGGTACAGCTGACGTAGCCAGGCCGGCCGGAGCCAGCCGGGCACCGGCCGTCCTAGGCATCGATCATCTCGTCAGCCTCTTCGAACTCCACGGCGGCCACGATTTCCCGGGTTTCGGGGTTAATCATGAAGGCTTCGTCGTCCTCCTCGACCATCAGGAAGTCGCCGTGATCCGTGGAGAAGTGCCACGCCAGGGTCTTTTCGCCGTCGTGCACGAAGTTGGGGTCACCCATGGTGACCCTGATGAGTTCGTATCCGGCCACGCTGCACAGTTCACGGATGATGATTTCAAAGTCCGGGGCGTCCTCCAGGGCTTCCGCGGCAACCTGTGCCTGGCGGGCCGGCAGGTCCGGGATTTGTGCCGTGAGCCGCTCGATGTAGGCGCCCAGCTCCACGTCGTCGAGTACCAACAGTTCAGGCTGTCCGCGCAGCCATGCTGCATTCAGGGCCGTAATGTTTTCCCGCTCCAGCAGCTCCTCAAACTCGCCGTCGAGCTCCTCCATCCGGAGGACGGCGTCGGGGGTGTCTTCCGGTCCGTCCAGGCCGCCGTCGAGATAGTGCTCCTCGTCCCCTTCGGAGAGGCCGTCGAACGCGGACACGGACCGGTTGAAGAGGTCAAGGTGGGCGTTGGCGCCCATTCCGGCCATACCTTCACGGATCAGGGTGTCAGTCTCCGAGCGGTCGCCGGCGGTGAATACGTACTGGGCAAAGCCACCCTCCAGCACCTGGGTGAGATAGAAGTCCACGTAGTAGCTGCGGACGGCGACGGCAGACATCTCCCCGCTGCGGAGCAGGGCGGTATGCATGGCATCGACGACGCTGACGTTGGCCTCTACGACGTCCTCGTCGCTGGATTCGATGCTGCTGCTTGTCAGGACGACGGGCTGTTGGCTGGTGATCATGGCAATCCTCACGGCTTGTGGCGGATGGAGCACGGAACGATTTCACGCTACGTGGGCAGGGGCGACGCGCCGCCGAGGAGGAAGTGAACGTCCGGCGAAGTTTGCGGGGCGGGCGGGTTTGCCAGTAGCGGCGGCACGCCCTCCCCCTCCGGCGAACTAAGATGGATCAGATAACCAACCACCGGCCGGGGCTCTGCCGCGGCCTGCTGAAAGTAGCGCGCACCCATGCCATCCCAACCGGACGAGAGTGCGGCACTGGCAATACAGACTCCCGCCATTAACGACCGTTCCCTGGCGGCGGGGCTGGCGTATGCCATGGGAAGCCGCGTCTCGGGCATTTCGTTCGACGCCGCCACCGGGCTCATGCTGGGCAAGGTCCGCGGTGGAGCGGACGTGCCCTACTCCACCACCGCCAAGCTGGTCCGCAAAGGCGGCGGATGGAGCTGCACTGTGGGCGTGTGCAGCTGTCCGGTCCGCAAGGACTGCAAGCATGTGGCGGCGTTGCTCTTCGCCGCCGAGGACAGCCCGGCCATCCGGGTCCAGCTGCTCACGCCGTCCACGGCCACCCAGCTCTCCCGCAACCCTTCCGGCGCCGCCCTGTCCGACTGGGAGCAAGCCCTCAGCCCGCTGATTTCCCAGCCCGGAACCACCCCCTCCACCACCGGTGTTCCGCTGGCGCTCCAGTTCGAGGTTGAAGAACCGGCCCCGCACTTTTCCTACACCGGCCGGCGTGATCCGCAGCGGAGCGTCCGCCAGCTCAAAGCCCGGCCCGTCATCATGGGCGCCAAGGGCAAGTGGATCCGCGGGGATGTCTCCTGGAACACGCTGAATTACCTGAACTTCCGGCGCGAGTGCAACCCCGCGCACGTGGAGTGGATGCAGGAGTTCCTGGCCGCGCATTCAGCCGCGGCCGGGCGGTCGTTCAACTCTTCCGGCCTCTGGCTCGGCCTGAATTCCTATTCCGGTAAGAACCTGTGGAGCCTGCTGGCCGATGCCCGAAAAATCGGCCTTGCGCTGGTGCACTCACGCGGCACCGAGCCGGTCCGGCTCGCCGAGTCACCTGCCGCCGTCGGCCTTAACCTGAGCCGTTACGGCTCGCCGGTGAGTGAGCCTTCCGCGGCGGATTCGGCTGCTTCGGCTGAACCGGCTGCACCGGGCAAGGACCAGGCGTCCGACGGCGGGTTGGAGCTTTCGCCCACCATCGCCGTGGAGGGTGTGGACATTGATCCAGCTTCTGTGGGTACCATCGGCCGCCCCGCGCATGGCATCTTTTTCACCGCCGGGGAGGCGGCTTTGCCCGGCGTCCCGGACCCGGACGGGGTCATCACGCTGGCACCGCTGGAGAACGGCCTGAGCGAGGAGCTGCTGACGTTTGTGACGGCCGGCAGTACCCTGCACATCCCGGCCAGGGATGAGTCCCGTTTCCTGACGGGCTTTTATCCCAAGCTGAAGCAGACTGCCCGGGTCACTGCCCGCGACGAGTCCGTGGAGCTCCCCGCCCTGGCTGTCCCCACCCTGTCCCTGCTGGCGAATTACGGGGCTGACCACAGGGTCCGGCTGCATTGGGAGTGGCACTACAAGAGCGGAAACCTGGTCACCGCGCAGCCGCTGTGGCGGCACCCCGGCGACCACGGCTACCGCGATGACACCGCCGAGGCCCGCATCCTGGAGGGCATCGGCCAGCCCTGGGACGTGGTTCCTGCCCTGGGCGAATCGGCGACCGGCGGCTGGGGCACTCCCCGCCTCGCTGCGTCCGCGGAACTTAAGGGCCTGGATACCCTGGCCTTCACCGAGGAAGTCCTGCCCCGGCTGCGCGAAGCCCGGGACGTCGAGGTGGACACCGTTGGCGAGATCGCCGACTACCGGGAGGCCGAGGAAGCGCCGGTGGTGTCCATCTCCACCAAGGCCACCGAGCAGCGCGACTGGTTCGACCTCGGCATCCAGATCTCCCTGGAGGGCCAGCCGGTGTCCTTCGCCGCGGTGTTCTCCGCGCTGGCGTCCGGCCAGACCAAGATGCTGCTGCCCAGCGGCGCCTACTTCTCCCTGGACCTTCCCGAGCTGCACCAGCTGCGGGCACTGATCGAGGAAGCCCGCTCGCTGCAGGACAATAAGGACGCACCCCTGCAGATCAGCCGGTTCCAGGCCGGGCTGTGGGACGAACTGGCCCAGCTGGGAATCGTGGACGAGCAGGCGGCGGCCTGGCGCTCCGCTGTGGGCGGCCTCCTGGAAGGCGGCGTGGACGGACTGCCGCTTCCGGCCACCCTCAACGCGGAGCTTCGCCCGTACCAGCTGGAAGGCTTCAACTGGCTGACCTTCCTCTACCGGCACAGCCTGGGCGGGATCCTCGCCGATGACATGGGCCTCGGCAAGACCGTACAGGCCCTCGCCCTGATGTGCGCGGCCAAAGAACTCTCGCTGGCTGCGGCAGATGCTGCACCAAGCCGGCCCGACGCCGTCGCCCGCGACACCGGTGACAGCCCCACCGGCGCCACCGCCGCTATCAGCCAGCCCGACGCCGTCGCCCCCTTTTTGGTGGTCGCCCCTACCAGCGTCGTGGGCAACTGGGCAGCGGAAGCGGCGCGTTTTGCTCCCGGTCTGAAAGTCCACGCCGTCAGCGAAACCTTCGCCAAAAGCAACCAGGCCCCGGCCGAAGCACTGGCCGGCGCCGACATAGTCATCACGTCCTATGCGCTGTTCCGGATCGACTACGAGGCCTACGCGTCCCGCACCTGGTCCGGCCTGGTGCTGGACGAGGCGCAGTTCGTGAAGAACCACCAGTCCAAGGCCTACCAGTGCGCCCGGAAGCTGCCGGCCGCTTTCAAGCTCGCCATCACAGGCACGCCGCTGGAGAACAACCTCATGGAGTTCTGGGCGCTCACGTCGATCGTGGCACCGGGGCTGTTTTCCAGTCCGAAGAGGTTTGCCGAGTACTACCAAAAGCCGGTGGAAAAGAACGGCGACAAGGGGCAGCTGGACAAGCTCCGCCGTCGGGTCCGCCCCCTCATGATGCGCCGCACCAAGGACCAGGTCATCAAGGACCTGCCGCCCAAGCAGGAGCAAATCCTGGAAGTGGTGCTGAACCCGCGGCACCAGAAGGTCTACCAGACGCACCTGCAGCGCGAACGGCAGAAGATCCTGGGCCTGATCGAGGACGTGAACAAGAACCGGTTCACCATCTTCCAGTCCCTCACCCTGCTGCGCCAGCTCAGTTTGGACGCCTCTCTCGTGGACCCTGCGTTGACGGCCGTGCGGTCCAGCAAGCTCGACGTGCTGTTCGAGCAGCTGGAGGACCTGGTGGCGGAAGGCCACCGCGCCCTGATCTTCAGCCAGTTCACCGGGTTCCTGGGGAAGGTCCGGGAGCGGCTGGACGAGGAGAAGATTGAGTACTGCTACCTCGACGGCGGCACGCGCAACCGTGCCGACGTGGTCAACGAGTTCAAGAACGGCAGCGCTCCGGTGTTCCTGATTTCACTGAAGGCCGGCGGATTTGGGTTGAACCTCACCGAGGCCGACTACGTGTTCCTGCTGGATCCCTGGTGGAACCCCGCGTCGGAGGCGCAGGCCGTGGACCGGACCCACCGGATCGGGCAGGCCAGGAACGTGATGGTCTACCGGCTCGTGGCCAAGGACACCATCGAGGAAAAAGTTATGGCGCTCAAGGCCCGCAAGTCCCAGCTGTTTTCCGACGTCATGGAAGGGGATGCCCTTGCGGGCGGCGCCATCACGGCGGAAGACCTCGCGGGGCTGTTCAAGGAATAGCGGGTACTCCTGAAGCCTTTCGCACCGCGGGCTCTTTGGACTGGGGCCCGTTGACTATGGGCCTGCACTTTGCGCAGGTCTAAGAGACAGCAACAGCGTGGCGGCGCTGCACCGCAGGTTGCCTTGAGCGGTGCCCTGCCAGCTGAAAATCTAGGTAAGTGCCGGGTCTCGGCGCATGCTCTGGTCCTGGGCAAGTATGGCCGGCAGGGCATAGAAGTCCTCCCACAGTCCGTCATCCGCCGGCAGGTCGTCCGGGTTCACGAGGTTCTCATCCTCGGGTTCCTCGGCTGGAGGATCCTCGACTGGAAATTCCAGGTGCAGGAGGTCTTCGGCAGGGCAGGTTTGGGCAGCGGGCATCGGCGGATAGGGCAGCACGCCGCGGACCTGCCCGTGCTGATGCTCCTCCGGTTTCAACCGCGGCAAGGTCGGCAGGACAAATCCCGGCAAGTGGGGTGGTTCCCAGTCCTGGTGTTCGCTTTTGTAGTGCCGCCCGGTGGGTGAGATCCAGCCAGGCGGTTGGTCCTTGGTGGCCGGAGTGGGTCTCCAGCCGCTGGTATGCCGGAGCCGATGATGTCTCGGGCATGGTTGCCCGAGGTTGCTGATTCCGGTGGTCCCGCCTTTGTGCCAGGCGAGGAGATGGTCTGCTTCGTTGTCCAGGGAGTGGTTGTTGCAGCCGGGGAAGGGGCATTTACCGTCCCGCAGCCGGAGCCAGTTCCGCATGGCTTTGGTGACCCGGTAGCTGGTCCGGCCGATTTCCAGTGGCGCCCCGTCACGCGGGTCCACCAGCACGCGGTGGAACGAATCGGCGCCGTCCGCGACCAGCTGGCGGGCCATGGACGGCGGGATCGGGCCAAACCCGTCCAGCATGGCGGGCTCATCGGTTAAGCCCATGAGGGCGAACACCGGCACGGTGACGAGCACCTGCGCCCGGATCGTCGACGACGGGGTGGGATCCGTTCCTGCGCCCGTCCCGTCGGTACTACCCGCCCCGTCGCCGCTTCCTGCCCCGTCGCCGTAGCCGCCGTAGCCGTTACCCGCCCGGTTGCCGGAGCTGGTCCCTGCATGGACGCCGGAACTGTTACCACTCCCGCGACTGGTACCGCCATTGGTGCCGCTGGTGAGGATTGCTGCGGCGAAGTGGTCGGCCCGGAGTTGGGTGAGGGTGCGGGGCTCGTCGGGTCCTTGTGCGGCTCGGGCGAGGGCGGTGAGCCGGTTCCAGCCTGCCAGTGCCTGGTCGGCGGGGAGGTAGGCGGAGAGCCAGGCCATGCCGTCCTGGTCCGGCCGGCATTCGACGCGCCGGTCTGCCGCGGCTTTGGTGTGGTGTTTCTCGATGGACTCTGCGTGGTGGCGTTCGCGCCAGGTGCGGGCTTTGTGCCGGAGCCGGTGTGCGGGTATTTCCCCGATCGTTGCCGCCGTTCCCGGCCTGGGTGTGTCCGGGTTCAGGAAGTGGGCCTCCAGGGCCGCGGCTCCGGCCGGGTCGAGGGTGGCTGCCTCGTCCACGATGGCCAGGGCATGCTGCCAGGAGATTGTCCCGGCCTGCAGGGCCGAGAGGGTCAGCGGCAGGGTCTTGTCCAGGGCCTGCGACGCGGCCAGGAACGCGCTTGCGGCCCGCGGCCCGAGAGCCAGCACACACCCGACCTCCGCGGCGACAGCCATCTCCTGCGCCCGCGCCGGCATGTCCGGCGCCAGGGCTTGAGCTATGTCGGCGTACTTCACGGCAGCACGGGCTTTCAAGCCTGCGAACCCGGCTTCCGCCTCCTTGGCTCCGGCGAGAATGTCCAGGGTCCCATCCGCCAGCCCGGCCAACGGATCAGCAGCCGAAAACGGCTCCGAACCACACCCGTCCACCTCAGCATTGAGCACAGCAAGGGCAGCCTTGATATCCGCAAACGCCTTCTCCACCGCTTCGCTGCCCATCAACCCATCATGGCAAGGGGGTCTGACATTCAGACCTCATGCAGCCGGACCGCGCTGAGCGACGCCCACGAGTACGGTTTTGTGCCCTACCCCCCGGCGAAGGGAGGTAGCACGTCCACAACATCGCCTGCTTTTAACACAACTGAGTGGTCACGCACCGCCACCTCATTGAGCAGGAAGCTGCTCCGGGACAGGATGCGGGGAAGCGGGGGAGTGCCGGCAGGAGGCTCAGGACGCTGCACGGACAAAACAGCTCCAAGCAGATCCGCAACGGTGGCGCCCGGCCGCAGGTCAAAGGTTTCTTCGTCCTGGCCTGCCGCTGCGCGCGCGGCAGCGAAGTATCGTACGTTCAAGAGATTCAGCCCCCGATGGCGCTCATGCTGCGGTCCGGCTGGACGAAGTCCGGAGCGTCCAGTCCCACGTGGTCCATTCCGTGAGCCTTAGGTTTGATCCACATCGCATCCTGCCACCGCCGGGCAAGGGCATCGTCACCGGCTCCTGAACGCAGGAGCCCCAGCAGGTCGAATTCTTCCCGGGAGAAGAGGCAGCTCATGATTTTGCCCTCGGCCGTAATCCTGGTCCTGCGGCAGTCTGAACAGAATGGCTCCGTGACCGAGGCAATAATCCCCACGGTGCCCAGCACAGGGCCGGACGCTTCCGCGGAGCCGGCCGCCCGCCGTCGTACTTCAAAACGCTCCGCCGGGGCGCCGTCCCGTGCCCGGGGGTCGGGGTTGAGCACAAACTCCGAGGAAAGCAGTTCACGGATTTCGGCAGCTGTGATCATGTTCCGCCGTGTCCAGCCGTGGTCCGCGTCCAGCGGCATCTGCTCGATGAAACGCAGTTCGTAGCCGCGTCCGAGCGCCCAGGCAAGCAGCGAAGGCGCCTCGACATCGTTGATGCCGCGCATCAGGACTGCGTTGAGCTTGACAGGGCCAAGGCCTGCGGCCCAGGCGGCGTCCACACCGGCCAGCACCTGGTTCAGGAACGGCCGGCGGGTCAACTGGGTGAACGTTTCCTCGTGCAGGGAGTCCAGAGACACATTGATGCGGGTCAGCCCCGCAGCTTTCAACGCCGCCGCCTTCTTCGCCAGGCCTACAGCGTTGGTGGTCATGGAGATCGGCAGATCCGGGTGGTTGCGGCGAAGGGCAGCGATGATGTCCACCAGGTCGTGGCGCACCAAGGGTTCGCCGCCCGTCAGCCGCAGTTCGCGGACTCCCAACTGCTCCACACCGATGCGCACGATGCGGACAATTTCCTCCGCAGACATCACCGCCTGCTTCGCGAGCCATTCCAGGCCTTCCGCGGGCATGCAATATGTGCAGCGCAGGTTGCATTTGTCCGTCAGCGACAGCCTCATGTCTGTGGCCCGCCGACCGTACCGGTCCGCGAGCCCGGCTGGCGCGCCGGCGGGGCGGGCTGCCGGAACTGACGGCAGGGATGCGGCTGCTTCCTCCCGTGGCTGCGGCATGCCTAGCTGGACACTCATGAATTCAGGCTACGCCACCTTGGGGTGCGCATCACACCCATTGCAGTGCGAATGACAACAGCAGATGCGTGCAGGAGCGGCAGCGGAGGTACTCCGCGAATCTATGCTGGAGGTGTGAGCAGCTCCGGACCAGGGCAGGCAGGGCAGGCAGGGCACGACGGCGGGGCGCCGGTGCCGGAGCCGGCGCCGCCTTCGCTGCCGGGCCAGGCAGCGGTGGTCACGCCCGTAGAGCAGACGCCATGGACGCAGCAGCCGGCACCGGGTCCGCCCTTGCCCCGGCCCCCTGCCAGGCTGGCGGCAGCCGCAGGCATGGTGGCGGTAGGCAGCGCCGCAGTGCTGGGGGAGCTCCTGGCAGGCTTCTTCAGTCCAGCATTGTCACCCGTAACTGCTGTTGGCGGTGCCGTCATCGACGCGGTTCCTCCCGGGGTCAAGGACTGGGCCGTGGCGCTGTTCGGTACCGCGGACAAGGTGGCACTCCTGGCCGGAATGGCCCTGGTGATTGCTGTCCTGGGCGCGGTGGCAGGAACCATGGAGTACCGCAGGCGTTTCGCCGGTGTTGCCCTGGTTGGCGTCTTTGGCCTGGTGGGCCTGGCAGCCGTTCTGACGCGTGCCCAGGCCAATGCCGCCGCAGTACTGCTGGCGGCCCTGACCGCTGCTGCTGCCGGCATTCTACTCAGGCTCCTGGTCGGGAGACTCGGGAATTGGAGGACGCTCCCGCCGGAACCGGCCAACGGTGCTGCGCCTGCCCGCCGCCGGTTTCTCCAGGCGCTGGCAGGTGGAGCCGTTTTCACCGTGATGGGTGGCGCGGTGGCGGCAATATGGCGGGGTGCGGCCGCCGTCGCCACCGAAGCCCGGAGCCGGATAACCCTGCCGGCTCCCGCCTCACCCGCAGCGGCCATACCTGCAGGCGCCGAGGCGGGTTTCGCCGGCATGCAACCGCTGGTCACCCCGAACGGGGATTTCTACCGCATCGACACCGCACTCACGGTGCCGGTCGTCGATCCTGCCACGTGGGTCCTGAAAGTCACCGGGATGGTGGAGAGGGAAGTGGAGCTGACCTTTACCGATCTCCTGGCCAAGCCCTTGACCGAACGCCACATCACCATTGCCTGCGTGTCCAATACCGTGGGCGGCGACCTCATCGGGAACGCCCTCTGGCTGGGCTGGCCCGTCCAAGAGCTGCTGGAACTGGCAGGGCCTAAGCCAGGCGCAGACATGGTGGTGTCCAGGAGCGTGGACGGCTGGACTGCCGGCACGCCGCTTGAGGTGCTGCAGGACGGCAGGGACGCGCTGCTCGCCGTCGGAATGAACGGCGAACCACTGCCCCTGGAGCATGGCTTCCCAGTGCGGCTGGTCGTGCCGGGGCTCTATGGCTACGTCTCGGCAACCAAGTGGGTCACGGAGCTCAACATCACCAAATTCGCGGACGACACCGCCTACTGGACCCCCCGGGGCTGGTCGGAACGTGGTCCCATCAAGATCTCGTCGAGGATCGACGTACCGCGGACCGGGCGCCCGGTGAAGGCCGGAACCCTGATGTTTGCAGGTGTTGCGTGGGCGCAGCACACGGGCATCGGGACAGTGGAGCTCCGGGTGAACCGCGGGCCGTGGCAGAGGACGGAACTGGCCGAGGGCATCTCGCCGGACACGTGGTACCAGTGGAAACTGGGCGTAGACATGACGGAGGGGCAGTACGAAGTCCAGGTCCGCGCCACAGACCTCGCCGGCGAGGTGCAGGACGGGCAGGTCAGGCCTGTCGCTCCGGACGGAGCCACGGGGTTCCACACCATTAGAGTGGACGTGACACCCTGACGGCTCAAACTGAAGGCGGAACCATGGCCAGCCCGCACCCTCGTGGAACGTCCGCGGAGCCAGACCGGCACGAGCGGCACCAGCCAAAGCATCAGGCACGGTCCGTCGCTGAGCATGCCGCCGCCGTCGCGAACTTGCTGCAGCCACTGCAGTCACCGGAGCGGACCGAACGGCTGCCCCTGCACGAAGCGCTGGGCAGGGGACTGGTCCACGACCTCCTCGCCCCCATCAGCCTGCCGCCCTTCGCCAACTCCCAAATGGACGGCTACGCCATCCGTTCCGCTGACGTGCCCGACGGCGGAGCGGAGTTGCGCGTTATGCCTCCCGTCCCAGCGGGCGCACGTCCCGCCGCACTTCAGCCTGGGAGCGCCGCTCCCATCATGACCGGGGCGATGCTCCCAGCGGGGGCGGACGCCGTCGTCCCTATTGAACGGGCGGCCCCGGACCGCTTCCTGCCACCCAGCGAAAACGCCACCGTGTGGCTGCCGCCAGCCGCGCCCGGCACGTTCGTCCGGGCGGCAGGCAGCGACGTGGACGCCGGCGGGACAGCGCTGGCCTCCGGCACCTTCCTCGGTCCGGCCCAGCTGGGTCTCCTGGCAGCGCTCGGCATCCCGGACGTGACTGTCCGCCAGGCCGTTTCAATCCTGCTGGTCACCACCGGCGACGAGGTGGTGGAGCCAGGCCGGCAGCTCCCGCCCGGCAAGATCTACGACTCCAACGGAACTCTCCTGGAAGCTGCCATGACGCAGGCAGGATTGCGCGTCCGCCGTGCCGGCATTGCCACGGACAACCCGGACAGGCTCCGGCAGTTGCTGCGGGGCGAGGGCGCCGGCACGGACCTGATCGTCACCACCGGCGGGGTCAGCAAGGGCGCGTACGAGGTGGTGCGGCAGGCGATGGCCGACCAGCCGGTCGAGTTCCTGCATGTGGCCATGCAGCCGGGGGGCCCGCAGGGGATCGGCACCTTCGAAGGCCGGCCCTTCCTGGGGTTCCCGGGGAACCCTGTCAGTTGCCTGGTGTCCTTTGAAATGTTCCTCCGCCCCGTCCTCGCCGGGCTGCTGGGCACGCCGGCGCCGCGCCTGCCAGTCCGCGCCCGCCTCAGCCAGCCGCTGACCTCTCCGGAGCACAAGCACCAGGTCCGCCGCGGCACCCTGAAGCCGGACGGAACAGTTGAGTTGAACGGCGGGGAAAGTTCACATCTGATGCACGCGCTCGCAGGCGCAAACGTGCTGGTTCATGTCCCGGAAGGAGCGGCCGCGCTCGCGGCAGGGGCGGAGGTGGAAGTATGGATGCTGTGAATGCAGAACAATCCCCGGCCGCGCTGACGCACCTGCGCCAGGACGGCAGCGCCCAGATGGTGGACGTCTCCGCCAAAGCAGAAACCACCCGTGAGGCCACTGCCACCGCCACCGTCCACACCACCGCCGAAGTGATGGGGCTGCTTGGTTCAGGCGGTCTGCCCAAGGGGGACGCTCTGGCCGTGGCGAGGGTTGCCGGCATCATGGCCGCCAAGAAGACCCCCGAACTGATACCGCTGTGCCATCCGCTGCCGCTCTCCAAGGTCACCGTGGACTTCGAGCTTGGAACGGAGTCCGTCGCCATCCTGGCCACGGTCAAGACCCGCGGCGTCACTGGCGTTGAAATGGAAGCGCTCACCGCAGCCTCCGTCGCGGCTCTGAGCGTGTACGACATGATCAAGGCCGTGGACAAACACGCCATCCTGAATGACATCAAGGTGCTGGCCAAAAGCGGCGGCAAGAGCGGGGACTGGACGTTATGAGCAGCCCCGGCACCCTGAGCGCCCCCGAACCCCACCGCCACGGCGACGTGCAGGGCCGGAAGGCCGGCGTCGTCATTGCCTCCACCCGGGCCGCCGCCGGAATCTATGACGACGAGACCGGCCCCGTGATCACCGACTGGCTGACTGAACACGGCTTTGACGTCTTCCCGGCCATGGTGGTTCCCGACGGCGAACCCGTGGGCGCAGCCCTCCGCGCCCTCCTGACCCAGCGCCCCGCCGTCGTCATCACCAGCGGCGGCACGGGCCTCAGCCCGGACGACCGGACCCCGGACGTCACGCTGCCGCTGCTGGACCGCGAAATCCCCGGCGTCATGGAAGCGGTCCGCCGTGCCGGTGCCGCCAAGACCCCGCTGGCTGCGCTCAGCCGCGGTTACGCAGGCGCGGCCGGCAGCACCTTCATCATCAACCTGCCCGGATCACCGAAAGGCGTGATGGACGGGCTCACCGTCCTGGACCCGGTGATCGGGCATCTTTGCGACCAGTTGGAAGGCGGACATGGGCACTGAGGCAGCATTCGAGGTAGTCAACGCCGTCCTGAGCGCGGAGCCCATCTCCGTTGACCAGGCCATCGCTGCGGTGGAAAGTGACACCGCCGGCGCCGTAGTCAGCTTCAGTGGCGTTGTGCGAAACCACGACGGCGGCAAGGCGGTTGAGCGCCTCAGCTACAGCGCGCACCCCACGGCACACCAGGTGATGGCCGACGTCGTTGCGCGCCTTGCAGCGGAACAGCAGGCGGCAGGGGAGGGGGACGGCGCCGCCTCCGGTTCCTCCCCCCAGCCGGTGCGGATTTGGGCAGCGCACCGGATTGGCCTGCTGGAGATCGGGGATCCCGCGCTGGTGTGTGCCGTCTCCGCAGCCCACCGTGGCCAGGCCTTTGCCGTGTGCTTAGAGCTGGTGGACAGGATCAAGGAACAGGTGCCCATTTGGAAAGAACAGTTCTTCGCCGACGGCACCGTGGAATGGGTTGGCGCGGGCAGCTGAGGCTGGTGCCCGGCTGCCTGGCCCGTGACCCGTTCCGCCCCGCTTCCTGCGAGGTAACGCACAGTCCCTGGTTCCCGGGCGCCCCGGGCCCACCGGTAGGCTTAACTCCATGACCGAACAACTCCCTGCTCCCATGCCCGTTGCCGTGCTGGGCGCGAACGGGCGCATGGGCGCCGAAGCCGTCAAAGCCATTGAAGCAGCGGCAGACATGAAGCTCGTAGCCGCCCTGGGCAGGGGTGACTCGCTGGACCAGGTGACTGCTGCCGGTGCCCGCTATGTGGTGGACCTGACCGTGCCGGAAAGCACTGAAGCGAACGTCCGCTTCGCCGTCGACAACGGAATCCACGCTGTGGTGGGAACCACCGGCTGGGACGCGGACCGCCTGGCCGCGCTGGAAACCCTGCTGTCCGGCCACCCGGAAACGGGCGTCCTGATCGCCCCCAACTTCGCCCTCGGGTCGGTGCTGGCCTCCGCCTTCGCAGCGAAGGCGTCCAAGTACTTTGAATCGGTGGAAATCATCGAGCTCCACCACCCGGACAAGGTGGACGCCCCCTCCGGCACTGCCGTCCGCACCGCGCAGCTGATCGCGGCCGAGCGCAACGCCGCCCAGGTGCCGCCCAGCCCCGACGCCACAACCAGCGAACGCACGGGAGCCCGGGGCTGCGAGGTTGACGGCGTGCGCGTGCACAGTGTCCGCCTCCGCGGGCTGGTGGCGCATCAGGAAGTCCTGCTGGGCGGCCCGGGTGAGCAGCTGACGCTGCGCCACGACTCCTTCGACCGGGCTTCCTTCATGCCGGGCGTGCTTCTTGGCGTGCGAAATGTAGCGGCCCACCCGGGACTGACGGTGGGCCTTGACGGCTACCTGGACCTGGGGCTCTAGGCGATGAACGGACTGCCGGCTGCGTTCCGCAAGAACCGCACCAAGATCTGGGTAGGGGCCGTGACGCTGCTGCTGGTCTTTTACCTGGTGGTCTCCTTCCAGCGCTCCATCCTCCTGCTGACGGACAGCAATCCCGCGGCCCAGGCCATCGGGGCTGCCTACCTCGTGCTCCCCGTCATCGGTGCCTGGGCCATGGTCAGGGAACTGATGTTTGGAGCCAGGACCGAGCAGATGGCGAAGGTGCTGGAGGCTGAGGGCGGGCTGCCGGTGGATGAACTGCCGCGCACCCCCGCCGGCCGGATCGTCCGCTCTGCAGCGGATGCGGAGTTCGAGAAGTACAAAGCCGAGGCCGAGGCCGCCCCGGACGACTGGCGCTCCTGGTTCAGGTTGAGCTGCGCCTATGACGCCGCGGGGGACCGTAAGCGCGCCCGGGCGTCAATGCGCGACGCCGTCAGGCTCTTCCAGGGCAAAGTTACCGCCTAGGAGCCCCGGTGCCGGAGGGCACTACCGGACGCCCTTGACCTGGCCGCGCCCCACCTGGTTGGCCGCGTGGCCCAGCCACTCCAGCGGTCCGCGCCACTTCAGCAGCACGAACACCATGCCCACAATGATGGCAGCGGCGGCCTGCGCAAAGTACATCCCGTCCTCTGTCCACCCGGCAGGCAAGGGCTTGAGGTAGAACCCGGACACCACCCAGACGTGGACGGTGTACAGGGTCAGGGTCATTGCACCCGCCCCGCGCAGGGGCAGCAGCAGGTCCAGATCCACCCATTCGGCCAGCCTGCCCAGCAGGAGGCAGACTCCGATGACTGCCACGGCCACGGCCGACGTGTGCAGCAGGTCCAGGGACGTTGCCGAGTGCGGTGCCGCGGACGCCAGCCACCACCAGGACCCCTCCTGCGGGATACCCGTCAGGTTGACCTGCAGCACGCTGTCCAGCGGGTACCCGGGGGAGTTAAGGACCTTCTCCAGGGCTGCCCGGCCGCCCCAGCTTTCCATTGCCGTAACACCCAGGGTTTTGGCCAGGACGGCAAGGACCGAACCGGCCACCAGCAGCACCACCGGGACCATCGCCCTGCTTAGCACCAGCCGGCCCACGATGAGTCCCACCAGCAGGTATGAAAGCCACTGGAACACGGGGTAGTAGCCGGTGAAGAACAGGTCAGCCAGCAGCCGTGACGGGGTGCCGAGATCCTCCCACGACGGATTGTGCCCCAGCTTAAGCGGCGGTTCGGCGGCCAGGAGCCACGGCCGCAGCAGGTAAGCCAGGACCGGTGAGCCCAGGATCCAGCCGCCGGCCCAGGCGCAGAGCCGCTTCAGGCCCATCCCCAGGAAGGGAAGCACGCACAGGAACAGTACGGCGTAGTGGACCAGGATGATGGCAAGGTTGACTTCCAGTCCGCCAACGGTGAGTCCGACGGCGGCAATCACCAGGGCGCGCACAGTGATGCCCCGGCGGGCGGCGGAGAGGTCAGGACCCTGCAGCGGCTTGTGCTTTCCGGTGGACAGGGCCAGGCCCACCCCGGCCAGGACAGCGAACAGCGCAGCTGCCCGGCCCGAAAACGTGAGCCCGATCCAGGTGGGAGTCAGGCCGGCATTCGCTTCGAAGGTGGGGAGCAGGTGGGTGGCCATCATGCCCAAAAGGGCAAGCCCACGGGCAGCGTCGATGCCATGGAGGCGCCCCATGGCTGGCCGCCCGGCGGTTTTACGGGACGTGCTGGCCGGGTTACGGGACGTCATGACCAGATCGTCTCACACCTGACGGTGTGGCGGAGGCAAAGAAGCCGCCCTTGTCTTCGAATATATGTTCGAATAACATGGTCCGCATGCACACATCATCATCCGGAATACCAGCCGGCGAGTCCGGCGCTACCGGGCTGGCGAAGGCCATGAGTCCGGGCGTCGTGGATTACCTCTTCCGCCAGCTCGTCGCCGGACGTCCGCCCGAGGATGTCCAGTGGGAGCAGGAGGGCATCAGCCTGGCAGCCCAGCCCGAGGGGGCGGAGCTGGCCCGCCGTCTCGCCGAAACCGACATTGACGCCCTGACCCCCGTGGAGCTGTTCCACTACGTCAGGGCCGCGCAGCGGCTGTCATCATGGGCGGAGGACCTGCGCCAGGCCGCCGTCGGCAGGTACTGTCACCCGCCGGCGGAGGTGCAACGCTCCGCCGGCCACCGCACCCCCTGACGGGCGGCCTGCGCGGTGGCTGTGACGAAGGAGTGCCCTACGTGACGGACCCCACAAGACAAAGCGGTCATTTGACGTGCATCACGGCCACGGCATTGTCCTAACCAGCCGCGGACAGGGTAACGTTTTTTCCATGGCTGACAATTCCGCGCATCTCCCTGCCCTTGGTACTCTTCTGACCGCCATGGTCACGCCGTTCACCAAGGACGGCGCAGTGGATTATGAGCAGGCAGGCGCACTGGCCACGAAGCTGGTGGACGACGGCTGCGACGGGCTGGTAGTCACCGGAACCACAGGCGAAACGTCCACGCTGACCGACGAAGAAAACCTCGGCATGTTCCGCGCCGTCAAGGACGCGGTCGGCGGCCGGGCCGCCATCATCGCGGGTACCGGCACCAACGACACCGCCCACTCGGTCCACCTTTCCCGGCAGGCAGCAGCCCTCGGCGTCGACGGCCTCCTCCTGGTGACGCCTTACTACAACAAGCCCAGCCAGACCGGCGTCCGTGCACACTTCGAAACGATCGCCTCCGCCGTCGACGTGCCGGTCATGCTGTACGACATCCCCGGCCGCTCCTCAATTCCCATCGAGCCCGAGACGATGATCTGGCTGGCGCAGCACCCGAATATCGTGGCGGTCAAGGATGCCAAGGCGGACTTCGTTGCAGCCACCCGCGTCATGGCCGAGACGGACCTCCTTTTCTATTCAGGCGACGACGGTCTGACCCTGCCCTGGATGGCACTGGGCGCCGTCGGCCTGGTTGGTGTCACGACGCACGTGGCCACCCGCCGTTTCCGCGAACTCATCGACGCCGTCAACGCCAACGACCTCAGCACTGCCCGCAAGATCAACTTTGAACTCCAGCCCGTGGTGCGTGCCACCATGACCCGGGTCCAGGGTGCCGTTGCGGCCAAACAGATTCTTAAATGGCAGGGAGTCCTGCCCAACTCGATTGTCCGTTTGCCCCTCGTGGAGCCGGACGAAGCCGAGATCGAAACCATCCGCGGGGATTTGGCGGAAGCGGGGCTGGTCTTTTCCTGAGGACTAAGACCAGCAGCCTTCCGCCTGGAAAGTAGTGCAATATGACCCAAACCGCCCTCACCGGCCTTGTCACCCCACCCCGCCTGCCGCAGGGAACGCTCCGGATTGTTCCGCTGGGCGGGCTGGGGGAGATCGGCCGGAACATGGCCGTGTTCGAAATCGACGGCAAGCTGCTGATCGTGGACTGCGGCGTCCTCTTCCCGGAGGAAACCCAGCCCGGCGTCGACCTGATCCTGCCTGATTTCTCCTACATCGAGGACCGGCTGGACGACATCGTGGCCGTGGTGCTCACCCATGGCCACGAAGACCACATCGGCGCCGTTCCGTACCTGCTGCGCCGCCGCAACGACATCCCGCTGGTGGGCTCGCAGCTCACCCTCGCCCTGATCGAAGCGAAACTGCAGGAACACCGCATCCGGCCGTACACCCTGACGGTGGAGGAAGGGCAGGTGGAAAAGTTCGGCCCGTTCGAGTGTGAATTCGTGGCCGTCAACCACTCCATCCCCGACGCCCTGGCCGTGTTCATCCGGACAGCCGGCGGCACCGTCCTGCACACCGGCGACTTCAAAATGGACCAGCTTCCGCTGGATGGCCGGATCACGGACCTGCGGCACTTCGCCAAGCTCGGCGAAGAGGGCGTGGATCTCTTCATGTCCGATTCCACGAACGCCGACGTTCCCGGCTTCACCACGGCCGAGAAGGAAATCGGCCCCACGCTGGAACGGCTTTTCGGTCAGGCCAGCAAGCGCATCATCGTCGCGTCCTTCTCCTCGCACGTGCACCGCGTGCAGCAGGTGCTGGACGCGGCGGCGAAGCACAACCGCAAGGTGGCCTTCGTGGGCCGGTCCATGGTCCGCAACATGGCCATTGCGGAGAAGCTCGGCTACCTGGACGTCCCGCCGGGCCTGATCGTCGATATCAAAAACATCGACAACCTGCCGGACAACCGCGTGGTGCTGATGTCCACCGGTTCGCAGGGCGAGCCCATGGCCGCGCTGTCGCGGATGGCCAACGGCGACCACCGGGTGGTGGTGGGCGAAGGTGACACCGTCATCCTTGCCTCGAGCCTGATCCCCGGCAACGAAAACGCCGTCTTCCGGATCATCAATGGCCTGCTCAAGCTGGGCGCCGACGTGATCCACAAGGGCAACGCCAAGGTGCACGTCTCCGGCCACGCCGCCGCGGGTGAGCTCCTCTACTGCTACAACATCCTCGAACCGCTCAACGCCATGCCGGTGCACGGTGAAACCCGGCACCTCATCGCCAACGGCAAGATCGCCATCGAGTCCGGCGTACCCGAGGCCAGCGTGATCCTCGCGGACAACGGCACAGTGATCGACTTGAAGGACCACCGTGCGGACGTGGTGGGACAGGTCGAAGTGGGCTTCATCTACGTGGACGGCTCCAGCGTGGGCGAGATCACCGACGCCGACCTCAAGGACCGCCGGATCCTCGGCGACGAGGGCTTCATCTCCATCATCACGGTCATCCACCGCGCTACCGGCAAGGTGGTATCAGGCCCCGAAATCCACGCCCGCGGCGTGGCCGAGGACGATTCCGTATTCGATGACATCATCCCGAAGATCAATGCTGCGCTGGAGGAAGCGGTCCTCAACCATGCGGACCACACGAGCCACCAGCTCCAGCAGGTGGTCCGCCGGGTGGTAGGCACGTGGGTGAACCGAAAGCTTCGCCGCAAGCCCATGATCATTCCCGTAGTGCTTGAGGCGTAACAGCCGAGTGCCGGTTCCGGCCCGTGTTCCCGTACCCCGGGACCGCGGGCCGGAGGCGTTTAACGGCTGCGAACCGGAGGATCCGCAGGGGCCAAATCCCCGGAATACCAGCGCTGCTCCGGTACCGTGGCTAGTATGGCCACTCGTACTACTTCCGCGCCCAATGGACCCAGCAGGAGCCGCGCCGGCAGCAAAACCGGCAGCACCTCCAGCCGCGGTGGAAGCTCCACGGCGGCCAAATCCGGGCGTTCCGCCGGCTCCTCCAGCACAGCACGCACCCGCCAGCTGCCCGCCGTCGAACACCACCAGCCGTGGCTGCTGCGCGTGGTGGGTGGAGCCTGGCTGGGCGTCGGCCACCTGGTGGGCGGGGGAGTCCGGCGCATTGGCCATGACGTCAGTGACCTGCCCGCCGAAGAGCGCCGTGATGGCGCCGCCTTGTTCAACCTGGCCCTTGGGATCTTCATCGCCACGTTCGCCTGGTGGGGCCTGACCGGCTGGTTCCCGGACGCCGTCCATGCAGTTGTCAACGGCACCTTCGGCTGGATATCGCTGCTGCTGCCGCTGATGCTGTTTGCCTGCGCGTTCCGGCTCTTCCGCCAGCCCTCAGACGGCCGAGGCAACAACAGGGTAGGCATCGGCTTCCTCATCATGACGTTCGCCGGCTGCGGGCTCGCGCATATCCTGGGCGGACAGCCCACCGTGGCCCAGGGCTTTGACGGCCTCCGCGAGGCGGGCGGCATGCTCGGTTTCCTCGCAGCGTCACCCCTGGCCGCCATCCACGCCGCCGTTCCCCTGACTGTTTACTCCCTGCTGGCGTTCGTTTCCCTGCTGATCATCACGGCCACCCCGTTCACCGCCATTCCGCGCCGGCTGCGCGGCGCTTACGAGCACCTCATGGGCATCGACCTGATAGATGAACAGGAGCGGGACAAGCACGACCGCAGCTACCTGGAACGGACTGCTCCCGCCGCGCCCCCGAAGAGTCCAAAGAAGAAGAAGCGGCGCTTCTTCGGAAAGGACGAGGAGGATAACGACGCCGGGCTGGAAGGCTATGTGGGCGACGAAGCTTTCGAGCACGCCGTCATCGACGACGACGATCCGAAGCCGCCCCGTCCCGCTCCCGGTGTCCGCCGGCCCACCCAGGCGGAAATCGCCGTCGAGAAGATCAAGGCCGCCCAGGGACTGGGCGCCGGTGCCTCCCCGGCGCCCGTGGAGAACGCCACCGAAGCGATCCCCATGATCACTCCCGGAATGTCCGCTCCTGCCGGCCAGGCGGCACAGGCTGCCCCGTCGGTACCGACCGTGCCCTCAAACCCGGTGGCCCCCGCGCCGCCGCCTGTTCCCATCCCGCAGCGTACCGAACAGCTGTCCCTTGCCGGTGACGTCACCTATACGCTTCCTGCCTCGGACTACCTGACCCCGGGATCCATCCCGAAAGAGCGCACAGAAGCCAACGACGCCGTCGTTGCCGCCCTGACCGACACCCTGCAGCAGTTCAACGTGGACGCCACCGTGACCGGCTTCAGCCGTGGCCCCACCGTGACCCGGTACGAGATTGAACTCGCGCCGGGAACCAAAGTGGAACGCGTGACGGCGTTGTCCAAGAACATCTCCTACGCCGTGGCGTCCAGCGACGTGCGCATCCTCAGCCCCATCCCGGGCAAGTCGGCCATCGGCATCGAGATCCCCAACACGGACCGTGAGACAGTCTCGCTGGGTGACGTGCTGCGCAGCCAGAACGCCCGCCGGACTGACCATCCCATGGTCATGGGCGTGGGCAAGGACGTGGAGGGCGGCTACGTGGTGGCCAACCTCGCCAAGATGCCCCACCTGCTGGTGGCGGGCGCCACCGGTGCCGGCAAGTCGTCCTTCGTGAACTCGATGATCACGTCCATCCTGATGCGCGCCACCCCTGACGAGGTGCGCATGGTGATGGTGGACCCCAAGCGCGTGGAGCTCACGGCCTATGAAGGCGTCCCGCACCTGATCACCCCCATCATCACCAACCCCAAGAAGGCGGCCGAGGCGCTGCAGTGGGTGGTCCGCGAAATGGATGCCCGGTACGACGATCTCGCCAATTACGGTTTCAAGCACATTGACGACTTCAACAAGGCGGTGCGTGCCGGCAAGGTCCAGCCGCCGGTTGATTCGAAGCGGGTCATCCGTCCCTACCCCTACCTGCTGGTGATCGTGGACGAGCTCGCCGACCTCATGATGGTCGCCCCCCGCGACGTCGAAGACTCGATCGTCCGCATCACCCAGCTTGCCCGTGCTGCCGGCATCCACCTGGTCCTGGCCACCCAGCGGCCTTCCGTGGACGTTGTCACCGGCCTGATCAAGGCCAACGTGCCCTCCCGCATGGCGTTCGCCACCTCCTCGGTGACAGACTCACGGGTGGTCCTGGACCAGCCGGGCGCCGAAAAGCTCATCGGCCAGGGTGACGCGCTCTTCCTGCCGATGGGCGCTTCCAAGGCCATGCGTGTCCAGGGTGCCTGGGTCACTGAATCCGAAATCCATAAAGTGGTGGAGCACGTCAAGGGACAGCTGCAGGCGTCCTACCGCGACGACGTCGCCGCCGAAGCACCAAAGAAGCAGATCGACGACGACATCGGGGACGACCTCGAAGTCCTGCTCCAGGCCACCGAACTTGTTGTCACAACGCAGTTCGGCTCCACCTCCATGCTGCAGCGCAAGCTTCGCGTCGGCTTCGCCAAGGCCGGACGCCTGATGGACCTGCTGGAATCCCGGGGCGTGGTTGGCCCGTCCGAGGGTTCCAAAGCCCGCGACGTCCTGGTGAAGCCGGACGACCTTGCTCCGGTCCTGGCTGCCATGAAGGGCCAGGAGGCCCCGAAGGCACCTGATTCGCAGACGGCAGCCCTCAGCGACAACGCGAACGCCAACATCCCACAGGGCGGTTACGCGGAGGACCTCGTGGCGGCGGACCTGGACCAGCGGAAGCAGAACGTGGAATATTACGACGGCTCGGATTCGCCGCCTGGCGGGTATGACGATGAAGACGGGTCGGAAGACGCCTGGTCCCTCACCGGACGCTAGCCCGCGGCCTGTAGCCTAGAAACGTGACTAGCACTGATGCAACCGCCGCCGGCCAGGGCCGTGCCGGCGTCTGGAACCTTCCCAATGTCCTGACCATGCTCCGCATCGCGCTGGTCCCGTTTTTTGTCTGGTTCCTCGTTGCGGACGCCCCCGGGCTGCAGAGCCAGGCAGGGCCGTGGCGGTGGGCGGCGGTCGTCGCGTTCGCGGTCGCCATCTACACGGACAAGCTCGACGGCGATATCGCCAGGAGCCGCAACCTTGTGACGGACTTCGGCAAGATCGCCGATCCCATCGCGGACAAACTGCTCATCGGTTCGGCGTTGGTGATGCTGTCCGTACTGGGCGAACTGCCATGGTGGGTCACCCTGGTCATCCTGGTCCGCGAATGGGGCATCACCGCCCTCCGTTTCTTCGTCATCCGCTACGGTGTGATCCCTGCCTCGCGCGGCGGAAAGCTCAAGACGGTTGTGCAGACCGCGGCGATCTTCCTCTACCTCCTGCCGCTTGGCTCATTCGCTCCCTGGCTGGTGTGGGTGGCGTTCGCAGTGATGATGGCGGCTGTGGTGATCACGGTGTGGACGGGCGTGGAGTACGTGGTGGAAGCACTGCGGCTCAGGGCCAAGGGAAAGCTGCAGGCGCGCGGCGACAACGGGCAGGAGCCTGCATGACAAACCACCATCTTTCGCTCCACCACCTTTCCGAACAGGCAGTGCGGAAGGCCCTTGAACTTCAGCGGACCGTGGCGACGGCCGAGTCCCTGACCGCCGGGATGGTGTCCGCCGTCCTCGCGGACACTCCGGGCGCCTCCGGCATGCTCCAGGGCGGCGTGGTGGCTTACCAGAACTCCGTCAAGGAATCCGTCCTGGGTGTCCCCTCCGCGCTGCTGGCCGACGCGGGATCCGTTGACGGCCAGGTCGCGGCGGCCATGGCCGCAGGGGCCAGGGCGGCCCTGGGATCCGATATTGGGGTGGCAACTACCGGCGTCGCCGGACCCGAAGCACACGACGGGAAACCGGTTGGAACTGTGTACATCGGCATCGCTACCGCGGCGGGAACAAACGGCTTCGAATACCTGTTTTCAGGAAGCAGGGCAGAAATCCGCGGGCAGGCCTGCGGTGCCGCGCTGGAACGCCTGCTCGAAGCCCTGGCCTCCTGAAGTTACCGCGCGTAAAGTTGCCGGGAACAAAAGCCGGTACCGATTAGTTATTACATTGTGTCGCTTCCGAAGAGCGGGGGCGCCTAGGATGAAATGACCACGACGGTTCGCTTTACGGCGGACCTGACCAATGAGGGAGCAAGGCGATACAGATGGTAAAGCAGCCCGTATCCGTAAACGGCGTTGTCCGCTGGAAGGATGTGGGCCTCGCCGATCAGGGTAAGAGCGAACAGAAGGAGCGCAAGATGGTTGTACTTCGTCACGAAATCGGTGATGTCCTGCGCGATGTCCGCCAGCGTCAAGGGCGTACGCTCCGTGAAGTTTCGCACAGTGCCCGCGTTTCCCTGGGTTACCTCAGTGAAGTGGAACGCGGCCAGAAGGAAGCGTCCTCAGAGCTCCTGTCTTCGATCTGCTCGGCCCTGGACGTTCCGTTGTCCAGCATGCTCCGCGAAGTGAGCGACCGTGTAGCAGTGGCGGAAGGTGTTGCCGTTCCGGACACCGTTCCCCAGGAATTCTCCCAGCGTTATGGCCGCGACCTTGAGCGCGACCTGAACACTGAACTCAACGACGAACTATCCACAGGCCTTCTCTCCGGCGCCCGGTAGGGATTTCCGCCGCAAGGCTGGTCTTGGAACCGTTCATGCAATGAAGCCCCCGGCCCCGGCCGGGGGCTTCACTGCGTTCCGGCTACGTACCTTCCGCCGTGTCCTCTTTCGGGAATCCGTCGCGTTCGTACGTGGCGTTGAGTTTGGCCATGGAGCGGGCCAGTTCCTCCAACTCTTCGACCGGCCATTCGCCAAGGCGTTCACGGAACACCTGACGGCGGGCATCCTGGACCTGGTGCATCTTCTCCTCGCCCTTGGGCGTCAGTCTGATCGCCTGGGCCCGCCCATCCGAGGGATCGGCCTCCTTGGACACGAGCCCGAGGCTTTCCAGGAATGCGATCTGGCGGCTGACGGACGGCTTTCCGACCCCGATATTCATTGCCAGATCAGTGAGCCGGATGGGACCCTCCCGTCGGATGACCGCCATCAGGCCATATGCTGCGGGTTCCATGTCCGGGTGGACCTGGCGGGAGAGCTGGTTGGAGATTGACCGTGCGCGCCGCCAGAAAAGGCTGATCTGGTGTTCCACGTTCTGCACCGCGGCGTCCACTGTCTCTTCGTCACGGCGCCCCGCCAAAGAGGGGTCGCCAGGGGAGTTGCTCATGGCAACAATTCTAGGGTGCGGGATCATGAGAGACTTTTCTCGTGCGAATCAGCGATTATTGGCGGCTCATGGACGACGAATTCGGCGCCGGGTACTCGCGGGTCCTCAGCAGCAGCCTGGTTCTGGCAGGTGTGGGCGGGCGCACTGCGGACCAGGCCCTTGCTGCCGGCATCGAGCCCCGACGGGTGTGGCTGGCCGTGTGCGATGTGCAGGACGTTCCGCCGGAGCGCCGGCTGGGCCGCGACGTCAAGCCCCGCGCCGACTAGCCTGCATCCCTGACACGCCGCGCGATTGTTCGAATACCTGTTCGGATAAAGCTATGCTTTTCCTAGCGGGTTTTCCACATAGCCGCCCTCATCCGGCCGGAATGTCAGTGGGTCCCATTAGCGTCAGAGATGACCAAGAAGCGGCCGCTGAGGCCACTCCAAAGCGAGAAAGCATTAGAGGTGTGAACCATGGCGGCAGCCCCGGATCGTGCAAAAGCGCTCGAAGCAGCGCTGGCCCAGATCGACAAGCAGTTCGGTAAAGGCTCGGTCATGCGGCTCGGGGACGAAGTCCGCGCCCCGATCGAAGTCATTCCTACCGGATCCATTGCGTTGGACGTGGCCCTGGGAATTGGCGGCCTGCCCCGTGGCCGCGTTGTTGAAATTTATGGGCCGGAGTCCTCCGGTAAGACCACCGTGGCCCTCCACGCCGTGGCCAATGCCCAGCGCCTGGGCGGCATCGCCGCCTTCATCGACGCCGAGCACGCCCTCGATCCGGAGTACGCTGCCAAGCTCGGTGTGGACACGGATGCGCTCCTGGTCTCCCAGCCGGACACCGGTGAGCAGGCCCTGGAAATCATGGACATGCTGGTTGGTTCAGGCTCCCTGGACGTCATCGTGATCGACTCCGTTGCAGCGCTGGTGCCGCGCGCCGAAATCGAAGGCGACATGGGCGACAGCCACGTGGGTCTGCAGGCCCGCCTCATGAGCCAGGCCCTGCGTAAGATTACCGGCCGACTGAGCCAGACCAAGACCACCGCGATCTTCATCAACCAGCTCCGCGAAAAGATCGGCGTCTTCTTCGGCTCACCGGAAACCACCACGGGCGGTAAGGCACTGAAGTTCTACGCCTCCATCCGTATCGACGTGCGGCGCATCCAGACCCTGAAGGAAGGCGCCGATTCGGTCGGCAACCGGACCAAGGCGAAGATCGTTAAGAACAAGATGGCCCCGCCCTTCAAGGTGGCCGAATTCGACATCATCTACGGCCAGGGCATCTCCCGCGAGGGCGGCATCATTGACATGGGCGTGGAGCACGGGATCATCAAGAAGTCCGGCTCGTGGTTCACCTATGACGGCGACCAGCTCGGCCAGGGCATGGAGAACTCGCGCCGGTTCCTCCGGGATAATCCTGAGCTTGCTGCCGAACTCGAACGTCTGATCAAGGAAAAGCTCGGCGTGGGCGTCAAGCCGGCAGAGCCGGAGTCCAAAGACTCGCCGAAGCTCAAGGCCGTCGACGGGTTCTAGGCGTTGAGCAGTACTGAAAGTGCGCGTCCCCGCCGGGCCAGGACCGGCGGGCGGCGCGCTGCTTCATATACGGATGACTTCCAGGACGGTCCGGATCAGGATTCGCCGGTTGCCGGTGACGCTGAAGCGGATCCTGTATCGGTCGCCCAGGCCATCGTGTACCGGCAGCTGGCAGCATCGGCGAAAAGCCGGCTTCAGCTTGCCCGCAAACTTGCCGAGCGGAACATACCGGAGCACGTCGCAGAGGCGGTACTGGACAAGTTCCAGGAAGCGCGGCTCATTGACGACGCCGAATTCGCCGATATGTGGGTGCGAAGCCGGTCGCAGTCCAGGAAGCTGGCCAAGGGCGCACTACGACGGGAACTCGCCGAGAAGGGCGTCGATCAGGAAACCGCCGCCGCAGCCCTGGAGCAGCTCTCCGACGCTGACGAGGAGGCTGCCGCGCGAGGCTTGGTGGAGCGGAAGCTGCGTCCCGGAACAGACCTTGGGGACAGGCCGGACCGCGACAAAACCGTACGCCGGCTGGCGTCCATGCTGGCCCGCAAGGGCTACCAGCCGTCCCTGGCTTTTCGCATTGTCAATGAAGTCCTTGATGCCCACGCTGCTCCCGACACCGACGAGTCCCCCAACGGGTACCCTTAACAGGTGAGTTTTACCATCCCTTCCCCCCTTTCCGGTACCAGCCCCTCCGCAGACGCCGCTGCAGCCCCGCGGGCCGCCGCACAGACGTCCCGGACGTATCAGGTGCGGACATTTGGCTGCCAGATGAACGTCCATGACTCAGAGCGCATGGCGGGAATGCTGGAAGACGCAGGGTATGTGCCGGCTGAGGGTGAGCAGGCCGACGTCGTGGTGTTCAACACGTGCGCGGTCCGGGAGAACGCCGACAACAAGCTCTACGGCAACCTGGGAATGCTGGCTCCCGTCAAGGCGGCCAATCCCGGCATGCAGATTGCTGTGGGCGGGTGCCTGGCCCAGAAGGACAGGGAAACTATCCTCAAAAAGGCGCCCTGGGTGGACGCCGTCTTCGGCACCCACAATGTGGGTGCCCTGCCGGCCCTGCTGGAGCGCGCCCGGCACAACAACGAGGCGCAACTGGAGATCCTGGAGTCCCTGGACGTTTTCCCGTCCACCCTTCCCACCAAACGTGACTCTGTCTACTCAGGCTGGGTGTCCATCTCCGTCGGCTGCAACAACACCTGCACGTTCTGCATTGTCCCCGCCCTCCGCGGGAAGGAGAAAGACCGCAGGCCCGGCGACATCCTCGCAGAAATCCAGGCGCTGGTGGACGACGGCGCCATCGAGGTCACCCTCCTGGGCCAAAACGTCAACTCCTACGGTGTGGAATTCGGCGACCGGCTTGCATTCTCCAAGCTCCTCCGGGCCTGCGGCGACATCGAGGGCCTGGAGCGGGTGCGGTTTACCAGTCCTCACCCGGCCGCCTTCACCGACGACGTCATCGATGCCATGGCCGAGACCCCCAACGTGATGCCGCAGCTGCATATGCCGCTGCAGTCCGGATCGGACAAGGTCCTCCGGGACATGCGGCGCTCTTACCGGTCCACGAAGTTCCTTGGCATCCTGGACAAAGTGCGTGAAAAAATTCCGCATGCAGCGATCTCCACGGACATCATCGTGGGATTCCCGGGCGAAACCGAGGAGGACTTCCAGGCCACCCTGGACGTTGTGGAGAAATCGCGATTCGCCACCGCCTTCACCTTCCAGTACTCCAAGCGCCCCGGGACACCCGCGGCCGACCTGCCGGACCAGTTGCCCAAGGCCGTCGTGCAGGAACGCTTCGAACGGCTCACCGCCCTTCAGGACCGGATTGCGGCAGAGGAGAACCGGGGCCAGCTCGGCCGCCGGGTCGAGGTCATGGTCACCGCGCAATCCGGGCGTAAGGCAGGAGAGACGCACAGGCTGTCCGGCCGGTCACAGGACCAGAGGCTGGTGCATTTCTCGGTGCCGGAAGGAGCAGAGATTCCAAGGCCGGGAGACCTGGTTACGGTGACTATCACCGAGGCCGCGGCTTTCCATCTGGTGGCCGATCCCACCCTCGCGGATTACAGCCTGCGCCGTTCCCGTGCCGGGGACGCCTGGGACAGGTCCCAGGCCGATTCCTGCGGAGCACCGGCACCGGGGGCCGCTGCCGGCGCTAAGGGCGTGTCGCTGGGCATGCCTTCGCTGCCCGTCCGCACCCGCTGACCGGTGGGCACGCCGCCTGTCATCGCCGTCGTTGGTCCCACCGGGTCCGGCAAGTCGGATCTTGCCGTCAACCTTGCCCTTGAGCTGGACGGCGAAGTCATTAATGCCGACGCCATGCAGTTCTACCGTGGCATGGACATCGGCACGGCAAAGATCACCGACAGTGAACGCAGGGGGGTTCCGCACCACCTGTTGGACATCCTAGACGTAACCCAGGAAGCAAGCGTTTCCCGGTTTCAGGAGCAGGCGCGCGACATCATCGCGAACATCCACTCCCGGGGGAAACGCGCCATCCTCGCCGGCGGTTCCGGGCTGTATGTCCGCGCCGCGCTGGACATCCTTGAGTTTCCCGGAACTGATCCGCTGGTGCGTCAAAGGCTGGAGGCCGAAGTCAGCGCCCTGGGGACAGCAGTGCTGCTGGAACGGTTGCGGGACGTGGATCCTGTATCCGCCGGACGGTTGTCCGACGCACGGCGGATTGTCCGCGCACTGGAGGTCCACCAGATCACGGGCCGTCCCTTCAGTTCCTTCATGCCCCAGCGGGAGTACGTCCAGCCGGCAGTCCAGATCGGCCTGGCGGTGGACCGCGACGAGCTCAGGGACAGGCTTGCCCGCCGTGTGCACCGCATGGTGGACGCCGGCCTGCCCGCCGAGGTCCACAGGCTGGACCACGAGGGGCTGCGCCAGGGAAAGACAGCCTCCCGCGCCCTGGGCTACTCGCAGTTCCTGCGCGTCATCGACGGCGAATCGACTGTACCTGAGGCCGTGGAGGACACCATTGTGGCCACCCGGCAGTTCGCCCGGCGCCAGCTCACCTGGTTCCGCGCGGATCCCCGCATCCACTGGCTTGACTGGCAGGATCCGGCCCTGACGGCCAAGGCGGCAGAGCTCTCCCGTTTTTAGGGCTGGACCGCCCGGCCGGTACCCTTGGAAGCATGGACACCACCCTCGCAGAGACCACCGAGCCGGCCTTCCGCAGCATGAGCGGGCTCCGCTTCTCCAAGGGGCATGGCACCGGCAACGACTTTGTCTTGGTGGCCGACCCCGAGGGCGTCCACACCATCGCCGCCCGGGAAGTGGCCGCCCTGTGCGACAGGCATCGGGGCATTGGCGGGGACGGGCTCATCCGGGCAGTTCCGTCGCGACTCCTGCCGGAAGGCCGCGCGCTGCTCGCCGCCGTCCCTGATGCTGAATGGTTCATGGACTACCGCAACGGCGACGGTTCGTTGTCCGAGATGTGCGGCAACGGCGTCCGCGTCTTCGTCCATTTCCTCCGGGCCGAGGGCCTGATTGACCTGCCTGACGGCGGTGCCCTCACCATCGGCACCCGTGCCGGTGCCAAGACCGTGGTGCGGACCGGCGAAGACTACGCTGTGGACATGGGACCGTGGGAGTTCATCTTTCCGGGAGAAGCCACGGCCAAGGCAATGGATTCATTGGTGAGCGCCCAGGGCTTGGAGGTTCCCCGTCCAGCCCTCTCCGTCAGCATGGGCAACCCGCACACTGTTGTTGCCCTCGCCGAACTCTCGGAACTCGCAGGAACACAGCTGTTCGCCGCACCCGTGGTGGACCCCGTTCCCGTCAACGGCACCAATGTCGAGTTCGTGGTCCCGTCCGAACCTCTGGTCCACGAGGGCGTGGGGTCGGTGACCATGCGCGTGCACGAACGTGGAGTGGGGGAGACCCAGTCGTGCGGCACCGGAGCCTGTGCCGCGGCTGTTGCCATCCGGCACTGGGCAGGCGCGGAAGCACCGGACACCTGGCGCGTCCACGTCCCCGGGGGTGTGGTGGGAGTCAAGTTTTTTGCCGGCCCCGCCGGCCACGAACACGTGGAGCTCAGCGGCCCGGCCGTTATTGTGGCAACCGGGATGCTTTCCTGACTGTGAGGATGCGGAAGGACTTTGACGTGGCTTCCCGGCTCACGCTGAACGACTCGTCCAGTTCCGCTGCAAGCCACCGCTGAAGCGAGTCCGCCCCCAGGTTCTTTTGCACCACCAGCCACGCCGTTCCGCCCGGCGCCAGGCGGGGCAGCCACAGCTTCAGCAGCGAGTGAAGTTCCTCTTTGCCGATCCGGATGGGCGGATTTGACCAGATCGTCTCAAATCGGATCCCGGGATCCACGGCGTCGGGGGTGCTCGCCCTGACGTTGGCCAGCCCCAAGGTTTCGGCGTTCTCGTTGGTCAGCGTGATGCAGCGCTCGTTGACGTCCACAGCGTAGACCTGCGCATCAGGCGCCTGCAGGGCCATGGTGAGCGCAATCGGACCCCAGCCGCACCCGATGTCCAGCAGGTTCCCGGCAGGCGGGGGCGCGGGAACCTCGGCAAGGAGCACAGCGGTTCCCTTGTCGATCCCGTCGGGGCTGAAGATGCCGGTGGAGGTTTGCAGCCTGCGCGTTTCCCCTGCGAGTTCAACCGTGAGCGGCTTCCGCGTGAACGGGCCGGCGGGGGATGCGCTGAAATAGTGTGCGGACTCCATAACTCGCCAGAGTAGTTCCCCTTGCAGCGTAAAGGGAAACCGTGCCTGCGGCCCCTCTGCTACGCTGATGGGCATGTTCCTGATCTTCGAGTAGCCGGTGCGGGTCCCGCCCGTCCCGTAGCCTGTCCTCACGCGACAGCCTGTCCCACCCAGCGACGCAGGTTTCCTGTACCTTCCGCGGGGTGCACCGCGCCAAGTGATTCACCTTGACCCGGTCGCCGGACGACACTCGAAAGTCAGCCACCTGCTGTCTCTTTCGCCGATTTTCCGGCTCCTTCCCCCCTTCCGCCACCTCCCCGTGATGTGGCCGCCACCGCCAGCCGTTAGCCCGGCCCGGCGAACCCCACCAGGAGAACTGCATGACCGCAGGCCGTCAGCCCAGCGCGAATACTTCCCCACTTACCAGTAATCGGCACTATTCTGGAACTGCCGAATCTTCAAAGGAGACCATGACCAGCCAGCCCAACACCGGATCCGATCCAGCCTCCCAGGACATGAGCCCTGAGGAAATCCAGGCCGTGATCGACCGGATTCTCTCCAAGGACGTACCAGCCAAAAGCGTCAGCGCGGCAGGCGATGCCAGCCGCGGCAACGGCAACGCGCTGTTCGGCAAAGCGCAGGCGATTTCGCGCCTGGACGAAGAACACACAACATACGACGGCGACCAGCAGGACCTCGAGGAACGCCGCGCCCTGCGCCGCACGGCAGGCCTTTCCACGGAACTCGAAGACGTCACCGAAGTCGAGTACCGCCAGCTTCGCCTGGAACGTGTGGTCCTCGCCGGCATTTGGTCGGAGGGAACCCTGGCAGACGCAGAAAACTCGCTGCGTGAACTTGCCGCCCTCGCCGAGACAGCAGGTTCGGAGGTTCTGGACGGGATGGTCCAGCGCCGCGACAAGCCGGATCCGGGAACATTCCTCGGCTCGGGCAAGGCCCTTGAACTCAGGGACATCGTGATGTCCACCGGTGCTGACACTGTGGTGGTTGATGCGGAACTTGCACCCTCCCAGCGCCGCGGCCTTGAAGACATCGTCAAGGTCAAGGTCATCGACCGGACCGGCCTGATCCTGGATATCTTTGCCCAGCACGCCAAGAGCCGGGAAGGCAAGGCACAGGTGGAGCTCGCGCAGCTCGAGTACCTCCTGCCGCGCCTCCGCGGCTGGGGTGAGTCGATGTCCCGCCAGGCCGGTGGCCAGGTGGGCAGCGCGGCGGCCGGCATGGGTTCGCGCGGTCCCGGTGAGACGAAGATTGAACTGGACCGCCGAAGGATCCGTACCCGCATGGCGAAACTGCGGCGGGAGATCGCCGCGATGAAGCCTGCCCGGGAGACGAAACGTGCCAACCGCCGTCGCAATGAGGTGCCCTCCGTGGCAATCGCCGGGTACACCAACGCCGGTAAGTCCTCGCTGCTGAACCGCCTGACCGACGCCGGCGTGCTCGTGGAGAACGCATTGTTCGCGACCCTGGACCCCACGGTCCGCAAGGCTGAAACCGCTGACGGGCTCGGATACACGCTGGCCGATACTGTCGGTTTCGTCCGTTCCCTCCCCACCCAGCTGGTGGAGGCCTTCCGCTCCACCCTCGAGGAGGTTGCGGACTCGGACCTGATCCTTCACGTCGTGGACGTATCGCACCCCGACCCTGAGGGCCAGATCGCTGCAGTCCGCAAGGTCTTCAGCGAAGTCGACGCCCGCAAGGTTCCGGAAATCATCGTCCTCAACAAGGCCGACGCCGCCGATCCCTTTGTGGTGGAACGGCTGAAGCAGCGCGAACCGCGCCACGTTGTGGTGTCGGCACGTACAGGAGAGGGCATCCCCGAACTGCTGCAGGCAATCAGTGAGGCCATTCCGCGGCCGTCAGTCAAGCTCGAGCTGCTGATCCCGTACGACCGTGGAGACCTGATCAGCAAGCTGCACGAGTCCGACGCCGAGATCATCAGCGTTGACCACGATGAAGCCGGTACCCGGGCGGTTGTTAAAGTCCGGGAAGGCCTCGCGGCTGAACTGGAATCCTTCGTCAGCAATGACTGACCTGGTGGCTGACGAAGCCACAGGCACGGCCGGCGAGCAGTTCGTGATCGAACTGCTCGACCGTGCCGTTGCCGGGATGGGCGGGCAAAGCCGGAGCGGGCAGCACGAAATGGCCCGGCAGGTGGCCCGCGCGATCGAAACGGGCGACCACCTGCTGGTCCAGGCCGGAACGGGTACCGGCAAATCATTGGCGTACCTGATACCCCTGATTGCCCACGCCCTGGAGAGCGACAAGCCTGCACTGGTGTCCACGGCAACCCTTGCCCTGCAGACCCAGATTGTGGGCAGGGACATTCCGCGGCTCCTGAAAACCATCACCCCTGCCCTGGACCGGCCGGTGAAAGTGGCCTTGGTCAAAGGCCGGTCCAATTACGTCTGCCGCCACAAGCTTGAAGGCGGGTTTCCCTCCGAGGAACCGGCGGAGGGCCAGTTGTTTTCCCTGGGGGAGGACACGAGCGTCCCGCACTTTGCCGCAGCGGTGGGCGGTCCCGCCTCACAGCTGGGCAAGGAAGTGGTACGCCTCCGGGAGTGGGCGGAGAAGACCACCACGGGTGACCGCGATGAACTCCTGCCCGGCGTCACCGACCGCGTCTGGCGTCAGGTCTCCGTCACGTCGATGGAATGCCTGGGCGCACAAAAATGCCCCATGGCCGCGGAGTGCTTCAGTGAGCTCGCACGGCAGGACGCCGCGGAAGCCGACGTTGTGGTCACCAACCATGCCATGCTCGCGGTCAGCGCTTTTGAAGGACTGGCGGTGCTGCCCGAATACGACGTCGTTGTGGTTGATGAGGCCCACGAACTCCAGGACAGGGTCACGGGTGCCGTCTCGGGCCAGCTGTCTGTGGCCATGGTCCACGCAGCTGCCGCGGGCGCCCGCAAGCACACTGCCATTACGGTGGATGCGCTCAACGCAGCGGCCGCGAACCTTGAAGTGGCCCTCACGGGCGTGCCGAACGGCCTCCTGCCGAACGGGCTGAACGATGAGCAGCTGGACTGCGTGGACCAGTTGCGTGACGCCTGCCGGGCTGCCCTCTCGGATTCGAAGGGGGACAGCAGTACAACGGCCGACGGCGGACGGCAGCTGGCGCGCTCCCGGCTGATGCTCATCCTGGAACTCTGTGAACGGCTCCTTGCCGCCCGGGAGAACCGGGAAGTGGTGTGGTTTTCCCGCGCGAGTTCCTTCGACCCCCAGCAGGGATATTCCCAGCCGGACGAAACTGCGCCCGCGCTGATCAATATTGCCCCGCTCTCCGTCGCCGGTCGGTTGCGGGAAGGCTTATTCGCCGGGCACACGGTTGTTCTGACTTCCGCCACCCTGGCCATCGGATCCGCCTTCGAGCCCGCAGCAGGCGGCCTGGGGCTGGTGGGACAAGGTGCCCCGAGCTGGACAGGCGTTGATGTTGGCTCCCCCTTTGACTACCCCAAGCAGGGAATCCTCTACGTGGCCGGGCACCTCCCCAAGCCCGGCCGGGGGGCGTCACCTGAATCATTGGCCGAATTGGAGGACCTGATCCGGGCGTCCAACGGCGGTGCACTCTGCCTGTTTTCGTCCCGGCGGGCGGCAGAAGAAGCAGCCGAGGCGCTGCGGCCAAAGCTGGCCATGACCATCCTCTGCCAGGGCGACTCCACCATGACTGCACTGGTGAAACAGTTTGCCGACGAGCCGGACACCTGCCTGTTCGGCACCATGTCCCTGTGGCAGGGCGTGGACGTTCCCGGCGGTTCATGCCGGCTGGTGGTCATCGACCGGATTCCCTTCCCCCGGCCTGACGATCCGCTGATGACTGCCCGATCCAGGGCTGTGGCCCAGGCCGGAGGCAACGGCTTTATGTCGGTGTCCGCCACCCACGCCGCCATCCGGCTCGCCCAGGGCGCAGGCCGGCTGATCCGCTCCACGGGGGACAAGGGAGTGGTTGCAGTGCTCGACTCCCGGCTGGCCACCGAGCGGTACGCAGGGTTCCTCCGGGGCGCCCTGCCGCCGTTCTGGTCCACGACGGACAGGAAGACAGCCATCGCGGCGTTGGAGCGGCTGGCCCGCGAGAACGCCTGAGGTCTAGAGCGAGCGGAGCACTGACACGACCTTGCCCATGATGGTGGCGTGGTCGCCGAGGATGGGTTCGTACCGGGTGTTTTGGGGGAGCAGCCAGGTGTGGCCATCACGCTGCCGGAACGTCTTGACAGTAGCCTCGTCATCGAGGAGGGCAGCGACGATGTCGCCATTGGCTGCATCAGCCTGGCGGCGGACCACCACCCAGTCACCGTCGCAGATCGCTGCATCCACCATGGAATCCCCGGCTACCCTCAACATGAAGAGTTCCCCCTGGCCCACGAGCTGACGGGGGAGGGGCATGACGTCCTCCACCAGCTGGTCGGCCAGGATGGGGCCGCCTGCTGCGATGCGCCCTACCAGGGGCACCATGGCGGTATCCAGCGCGGTGGGCAATTCCGTGACGGTTGCGGTACCCGACGGAAGCGCCGCTGAGGCTTGATTGGGCGCCTTGACCGCTCCACCGTCCAACGTCAGGGGCATCAGCACTTCCATGGCACGCGGGCGCTTGGGGTCGCGGCGGAGGTAGCCGAGTTTCTCCAACTGGGACAGCTGGTGCGTGACGCTGGAAAGGCTGGCCAGCCCCACCGTGTCACCTATCTCCCGCATGGACGGCGGATAACCGTTCTCATTGACAGAACGCTGGATGGTCTCAAGGATCTTCTTCTGCCGCGGCGTCAGGCCCTTGGCGGTCCTCTTCGGTTGCGCGGTTCCCCTGCCCCCGGTGGCTGCTGATGCCATATTCGCCATTGCCTTTCGGTATCCCCCGGGCCTCCCTGCGGCCAGGGCCTGGAAGATCCCGCCCTTAATGTCAGACCCTGCTGATCGACTGTCCAGGTGGTTGTTCTTTCGTTCAAAACTAAGCCAGCCACACTGCTTTTTCAAACATTTGTTCTAGCGAGTCTCGACATTGTTCGTTGATAAGTGCTAAAACAGAGAGAGCAAAGTTCGAACATATGTTCTACTCCACGTTCCGGTCATTCGAAGATGGTCCGGAAGCCCCGGTGGGGCAGGGAGGACATCCGGGCAGCACAGTATGGTCCAGGAGGGCTACGTTCATGTCAGCTACATCTGTTTCACGGGATTCACAGCCGCAGTTGCTCTCGGTGCAGCAACTCCTTTCCACGCCCGAAAAGCGCCAGTCGGACCGGCCTGCACCCCTGCCGCCCTTGCGGCTCACGCGCCGCGGGCGCATCGTGCTGATCGGGATTCCCCTCGTTTTGCTGGCTGCCCTGTTGTTCTCACTGGCAGGTTTCTTTAACTCGCCGGCCAAGGCGTCGGCCTCGGCTGCGGACCTCACAACGACTCCCACCGTTACCGTGACCGTCCAGCCGGGAGAGTCGCTGTGGGGTATTGCTGCCAGTGTCGCTCCGAAGCGCGATGCCCGCGATGTGGTGACGGACATCGTGCAGCTCAACAACCTGCCTGCCGGTACCGTCTTCCCTGGCCAGGAGCTGTTCGTCCCGGTCAACTAGCTTCCTGTGCCTGCAGGAAGTGCGGGCAGTCCGGGGTGCCTCAGGAATTCGGGCGCATGCAGGATTACACGCCCAGCGCGAACAGACAGCCGTCACATTTTCCGGTGTCCGGCACGGGCACTAAACTGTTCAGGTGAATGACCAGCTAGAACGCCTGAACCGGCTTCCCCTCCGCAGCAACCTTCGCGGGCTTACCCCCTACGGTGCGCCCCAGCTGGACGTCCCTATCCTCCTCAACGTGAACGAGAACACCCATGGTGTTCCGGCGGACGTGCGGGCAGCCATCAGTGCGGCGGTGTCAGAGGCTGCAGCCGGCCTGAACCGCTACCCGGACCGGGAGTTCACCGAACTGCGGAAAGCACTGGCAGAGTACCTGGGCCATGGGTTGGACGAATCCAACCTCTGGGCCGCCAACGGCTCGAACGAGGTACTTCAGCAGATACTCCAGGCTTTCGGCGGCCCGGGGCGCACAGCGCTCGGATTCCCGCCCACGTACTCCATGTATCCGCTGCTGGCCAGTGGAACGGACACGGAATACATCGCGGGGGAGCGGGCTGACGGCTACGGCCTCAGCGCCGCATCAGCAGCCCGCCAGGTCAGGGAGCTTCAGCCCAACATCGTCTTCCTCTGCTCCCCCAACAACCCCACGGGAACGGGGCTGGGGCTGGACGTGGTGGAAGCCGTCTACGAGGCCGGCGAAGCGAGCCAGACAATTGTCATTGTGGATGAGGCCTACCACGAGTTCGCCCACGACGGAACGCCCAGCGCCCTGACCCTCCTGCCGGGCAGGGAGCGGCTGATCGTCTCACGGACCATGAGCAAGGCCTTTGCCCTGGCCGGCGCCAGGCTGGGCTACATGGCGGCGGCTCCGGAAGTCACTGACGCGCTGCGGCTGGTGCGCCTGCCCTACCACCTCTCTGCCATCACCCAGGCCACGGCCCTCGCAGCGCTCCAGCACCGTGAGGCGCTGATGGCCGATGTTGAAGACATTAAGCAACAGCGGGACCGCATTGTTTCCGAACTGACCCGCATGGGCCTCGAGCCTGCAGCCTCCGACTCGAACTACGTCTTTTTCGGCGGACTCGAGGATCCCCACCAGGTCTGGCAGGAGCTGCTCGACGCCGGTGTCCTCATCCGGGACGTAGGAATCCCCGGCCACCTTCGGGTCACAGCCGGGACTGAGACCGAAACCACAGCCTTCCTGACTTCCCTGGAAAGCATCCTTGCACGCCAGGCCGCGCTTCCCGCCTAGACTGGAAGTACCGGCCCTGCAGGCCCTGAACCACCCCTTCTGCCCAAAAGGACCCCTAGCATGAGTACCACCGGATCGAACGTGGCTGCGGCCCGCACTGCGCGCATGGAACGTGCCACCAGTGAGTCGTCCGTGCTCGTGGAAATCAATCTCGACGGCACCGGCACCTCGGACATCGACACGTCGGTACCGTTCTACGACCACATGCTCACCGCGCTCTGCAAGCACTCCCTGATCGACATGACTGTCAAAGCCACCGGTGACATCCACATCGACGTCCACCACACCGTAGAGGACGTGGCAATCACCTTTGGTGAGGTGCTGCGCAGTGCGCTGGGGAACAAGGCCGGCATCCGCCGGTTTGGAGAGGCCACCGTTCCCCTGGATGAGGCCCTGGCCCACGCCGTCGTCGATGTTTCCGGGCGCCCCTACCTGGTGCATGGCGGGGAGCCCGCCGGCCAGGAATACCACCTGATCGGCGGCCATTTCACAGGGTCGCTCACCCGCCACGTCTTCGAGGCCATCACCCTTCACGCCGGTATCTGCCTGCACATGAACGTCATCGCCGGGCGCGATCCGCACCACATCGTCGAGGCCCAGTTCAAGGCGTTCGCGCGGGCACTCCGGGCAGCTGTGGAGCCGGATCCCCGTGTCGAGGGGATCCCCTCCACCAAGGGTGCGCTGTGAGCGGCCAGGTCCTTCGGGACGGCGCCATCGTGGATCCATCCGCTTCCCGGAAGCTGCCCTCGCCCGAGGGAAAGCCCACCGTCACCGTCCTCGATTACGGCTCCGGGAACGTCCGGTCCGCAGTGCGGGCCCTTGAGCGGGCCGGCGCGGAGGTCATCCTCAGCTCAAAGCCCGAGGATGTCCTGAACGCGGACGGCCTGGTGGTTCCCGGCGTCGGCGCCTTCGAAACGGTAATGCGCGAACTTAAGGCTGTTGACGGTATCCGGCTCATTGGCAGGCGGGTGGCCGGCGGACGCCCGGTGCTGGGCATCTGCGTGGGCCTCCAGGTGCTCTTTGAAGCCGGTGTGGAACACGGCACCGAGGCTGAAGGCATTGGCGAGTGGCCCGGAAAAGTGGAACTCCTGCCGGCTGAGGTTGTGCCGCACATGGGCTGGAACACCGTGAAGGTGCCTGAGGGCTCAAAGCTGTTTGCCGGCGTCGAAAATGAGCGGTTCTATTTCGTGCACTCCTACGGCGTGCAGGAATGGAACTTCGATGTCATTCAGCCACGAATGGCACCGCCCCTGGTCACCTGGTCCGAGCACGGCGCGCCGTTCATTGCCGCCGTCGAAAACGGTCCACTGTGCGCCACGCAGTTCCACCCGGAGAAATCCGGCGATGCTGGTGCACGCCTGCTGCGCAACTGGGTGGACGCCCTGCACAGGCCGGCCGCGGCAAGCCAGGAAGCCAGTGGCGCACCGTCTCCGGAAAACGGCGCAGCCTAGATGTGGTCTGTCCTCCTGATGGGGCTCGCCGGTCTGCTGATTGGCGGCGCCCTGTCATTCCGGCAGCAGCACAAGCCGCTCTGGACCCAGATATCGTTTTATGTTCTTGCGGGCATGTCGCTGCTCGCCGCCTACCTGCTGACGCTGCCGGGCAACTGACCCGGCCGCCGGCACCTGCCCCCCCACACTGAGGATCACCATGACCACTGCCACCGATCTGCCGGTTCTTGAACTCCTTCCCGCCGTTGATGTCGTTAATGGCCAGGCCGTCCGGCTGGTCCAGGGGGAAGCGGGCAGCGAGACCAGCTACGGGACCCCGCTGGAGGCTGCGCTGAACTGGCAGCAGCAGGGTGCGGAATGGGTGCATCTCGTGGACCTGGACGCCGCCTTCGGCCGTGGGTCAAACGCAGTGCTGCTTCGTGAGGTAGTGGGCCGGCTGGACATTAAGGTGGAACTTTCCGGGGGACTCCGGGATGACGCGACCCTTGAAGCTGCCCTGGACCTCGGGGTCGCACGTGTGAACCTGGGAACTGCTGCACTGGAAAATCCGGACTGGACCCGCCGGGCCATTGAACGCTTTGGCGACAAAATCGCCGTCGGGCTCGACGTCCGCGGAACCACGCTGGCCGGCCGTGGCTGGACGAAGGAGGGCGGAGACCTTTGGGAGGTCCTGGGCCGCCTCGAGGAAGCCGGCTGCTCGAGGTACGTTGTCACTGACGTGACAAAGGACGGTACCCTGCAGGGGCCCAACGTGGAACTCCTTCGGCAGATGGTGGAAAAGACCGGCAAGCCCGTGGTGGCCTCCGGCGGCATCTCCAGCCTGGACGACCTCAAGGTCCTGCGTTCCCTGGTGCCCCTGGGCGTTGAAGGTGCCATCGTGGGCAAGGCCCTTTACGCCGGTGCTTTCACGCTGCCGGAAGCCCTCGACGTCGCCGGCCGCCGCTAAGCGGAGCATGATCGGCATGGCCAGCAACGAAACCGGACCCGCCACCCCTCCGCAACGGCACCTGCCGGGCCATATCGCAGCGGCACTGGCCGGTGCCGGTGGTGCGGCGGATTCCGCAGGCCAGCCATGGGCCGGGCGCAGCCTGGCAGGCGAAGACGCCAGGATCCATAACTTTGAAGACGACGACGGAACGGCCAGCGAAAGTTACCTTGCCGCCGTAGGGGCCCTCCGGAACGGAACCGGAGACGAAGCGGGCGTGGTCGCCTCCTTGGCAAGTGCACGCGTCTTCATTCCGATCGTTGCCCAGCTGGCGGAAGAAGCCGACGGTCGCGACGGCCTGCAGGCGGACAAGCAGGCAGACATGGCCCTGGTCACGCTCCAAGCCGCGGACGGCAGGACCGCAATGCCCGCGTTCACCTCCACAGCCGCCCTGTCCGCCTGGCATCCGGGAGCCAGGCCGGTTGCCGTGTACGCCGCCCGCGCCGCGCTCTCCGCCGTGGCGGAAGGGGCGGAGCTCCTGGTCCTGGATCCGGGTTCGGAGTTCACATTCGTGGTCCGGCGGCCGGCGGTGTGGGCCCTGGCGCAACAACTGGAGTGGAGCCCCTCCTACGCGGACGCAGAGCTCGCCGCGGAGATGGGCGCGGGCGCTGCAGCTTTTCCCGCAGTGCGGAGCATCGAACTGGTGCCGGGCAGGGGAGTGGCCGCACGTGCTGCCGACGGAACCGTGGTGGCAGGCGGCGGCGCCGGACCGGAACTGCAGGTGGTCCTTTACCTTGAAGACGGCCTGGATGCATCCGGCGTGCAGGGACTGGTTGCCGGGCTCCAGGAGCAGTGGTCGCGGAATGTATTGTTTGGGGAGCGCGTCGACTCGATCGACATCAAGTTGAGGCGCGCAGACCGCCAGCCGACAGCCTGACGGGGTGATCCCCGGTCCGCTGCGGCAGACTTAAGGATCGCTCCGTGAATTTCGTTCTCTACCGGGAGTTGCTTGCCGTCCGGCCCATCAGCCGGCTGCTGCTGGTGGGCATGGTAGCCCGTATTCCACATTCCGCCGCAGGGGTGTTGCTGACCCTGCACATTGTCCTCACCCTGGATCAGGGGTACGCCGCCGCGGGTGCTGCCGCAGCCGTTATGACCATCGGCATCGCCGTGGGCGCACCATGGCGCGGCCGGCGGGTGGACACTGTGGGCCTGCGCAGGGCACTCGTTCCCTCCGTGATTTCGGAAACCATCATCTGGTCCGTTGTTCCGCATGTGTCCTACCAGTGGCTCCTTCCGCTGGTGTTTGTGGGCGGGCTGCTCACGCTCCCCATCTTCAGCGTGGTGCGGCAGTCGCTGGGCGTGCTTGCCGACGGCGACCAGCGCCGCACTGCCTTCGCTTTGGACGCCATCACTACCGAGGTGGTGTTCATGATCGGGCCGGCTGCGGGTGCCATCGTGGCCACGAGCGGATTCACCGTGCTGGGCCTGACCATTGTGGGAGTGTCCACATCGTTGGCCGGGCTGTTCCTCATGTGGTTCAATCCGCCCACCCGAAGTGCCGCCCAGGTTGCGGAATGCAGCGCCGACGAGCTTCACGCTGCCGAGGCCGCCGTGGTCTCCGCCGCTCCCGCACACCTGCAGGAGGCCGCTGCGGAGCTTGCGCCGGCAGGAGCGCGCGGGCGCACCGGCCTGAGGGGCAAAGTAGTCCACAACTTCGCCTGGTTTACCGCAACCGTAGCTGCAGTCTTCGCTGTGGCAGCCGGTGCGGGCATGGTGCTCAGCGGAACCGACGTCGCCATCGTGGCAGCACTTGAACTGGGCGGAAACCAGCGGGAAATTGGCATTGTGTTCTTTTTCTGGTGCGCAGCGTCCGTGGTCGGCGGTCTCGTGTACGGGGCAATGCACCGGCCCGTTTCGCCCATTCTCCTGTTGCTCGGCATGGCCGCCCTGACCCTTCCCATGGGGTTCGCACACGATACCTGGGCGCTGGCGTTCACGGCGATCCTTCCGGGGCTCCTCTGCGCACCGGTCCTGTCTTCCGCGTCGGAAAAAGTTGCCGACCTGGTGTCTGAGGACCGGCGCGGGGAAGCGATGGGCTGGTACGGTTCGGCGCTGACCGGCGGGGTTGCCCTGGGCGCTCCGCTCGCGGGGGTCTTCATCGACGGTACGGGTCCGTCCGGAGGGTTTATCTCCGTGGGGGCTGCCGGCGTTGCGCTCTGCTGCGCCGGACTGGTGCTCCAGCAGCGCCGGCGCAGCAGGGCCTCGGCCTGAGCCCGGGGTTCCTGCCGATGTCTTTGCCCGCCTGCGTACCCGGACTCCGGGGCACTACTGTGGCTGCCTGCCTGGACGGGAACGTGATGAAAAGCCTTTAACGCCCGACGGCGGGCCGGCCTTCAAAGGTCGGCCCGCCGTCGCGGACTGCTCGTGGATGCCCTGCGGCATCACCTGATGCGCGTCAGTTGACTGCCCCGGTGTACTTCTCTCCCGGGCCCTTGCCCGGGGCATCGGGAATCAGCGACTCTTCGCGGAAGGCCAGCTGCAGCGACCGCAGGCCATCACGCAACGGCCCTGCGTGCTGGGAGCCGATCTCCGGGGCGGCCGCGGTAACCAGACCGGCCAAGGCCGTGATCAGTTTCCTGGCCTCGTCCAGATCCTTCAGTTCCTCGGCGTTGTCCTCGGCAGCAAGCCCAAGCTTCACCGCGGCTGCGCTCATGAGGTGGACGGCGGCAGTCGTGATGACCTCAATGGCCGGCACTTCGGAAATGTCGCGGATCTGCTGCGAGACATCGGCACCGGCGTCCGCAGGCTCGAAAACGTATGAATTACTGTCTGGGGTGCTCATACTGGTAAGCTTGACACAGACCGACTGGATGTCGTTATTTCAGGGATTGTTCACAACGATCAGGGTTCCCACCGGCGCTTCACTGCGTTGACGGGAATTTTTTCTGTAAAATGGCATGCAGTTTGCAAGCGGAGTTCTCTCCCACCCGCGTCAGCCGATGTTCCTCAGGTTTAGGAACGCAAGGTTGCCGGGTACCTGGTTGGACATGGAAACGGCAGCAGCCGGAGCCGTGCGCGCAGTCCCCGCGGGGAACCTGCATCCGATCTTTTAGAGGCCTTCGATTGCTCCGGCAATTGGGGGCCTTCTCTATTTGCCGGGATCCCACAACAAAAACAGGAGCTTTAACATTAGCGAGCCAAGAATCAATGAGCGTATCCGCGTCCCCGAGGTGCGGCTGGTCGGCCCTGCAGGTGAACAGGTAGGAATCGTCCGCATTGAGGATGCCCTGCGACTGGCTGCCGAGTCTGACCTTGATCTCGTTGAAGTTGCACCTCAGGCAAAGCCTCCGGTGTGCAAGCTGATGGACTTCGGCAAGTACAAGTACGAGGCCGCGGTTAAGGCACGTGAAGCCCGGAAGAACCAGACGAACACTGTTCTGAAGGAAATCCGCTTCCGCCTGAAGATCGACACCCATGACTACGAGACCAAGCGCGGACACGCACTGCGCTTCCTCGGCGCCGGGGACAAGGTCAAGGCCATGATCCAGTTCCGTGGCCGTGAGCAGCAGCGTCCGGAAATGGGCATCCGCCTGCTCCAGCGCTTCGCTGACGACGTCGCCGAAGTCGGCGTTGTTGAGTCCAGCCCCCGCATTGATGGCCGCAACATGGTCATGGTGGTTGGTCCGCTGAAGAACAAGGCAGAAGCCAAGGCCGAAGCCCGCCGCGCAACCCAGCGCGCCGAGGCCAAGGCACAGAACGAAGCCAAGTCTTCCGGCCGCGTTGACACGTCCGGTGACGACCAGGCACCCCTGACCCAGTCACTGGCGGATCTGCTTCCTGAGGGCTTCACCGTTTCGACGGAACCTGAGGCTGCAGCCGATGCTCCCATCCAGGAGCCGGCCGCCGTCGTGGAGCCTGCAGCGGAAGAAGCTCCCGCCAAGGCCGCCGAGGCGCCTAAGCAGGAAGCGCCCAAGCAGGAAGAGCCGAAGCAGGAAGCCCCCAAAGCTGCTGCTCCGAAGGCTGCCCCCAAGGCAGCCGCCCCAAAGGCTGCCGCTCCGAAGGCTGCACCTGCAGCCAAGGCCGCCGTGGAGAAGCCTGCTGCTGCCGCACCGGCCGCAGCGCCCAAGCCTGCAGCAGTTCCTGCTCCGCCGAAGCCGGTGGCCAGGCCCGCTGCGCCGAAGCCTGCTGCGCGCCCTGCCCCCAAGGCAGCGCCGAAGCCGGCCGGTAAGAAGACCACTTAGTCCACAGCTGCCGGAGGTCGCCCTCCGGCAGTCAGCAACCAGCACGCCGCCCCGAGGGGCAGCTGCGCGATAGAACTGCAGGCCCACAGCCTGCGGAACGAAGGAGATCGGTTCCCATGCCGAAGATGAAGACCCACAGTGGTGCCAAGAAGCGCTTCAAGCTGACCGGCAGCGGCAAGCTGCGCCGCCAGCAGGCCAACCGCCGCCACTACCTCGAGCACAAGTCCTCGCGGCTGACCCGTCGCCTCGCCGGCGACAAGATCGTCTTCAAGGGCGATGCCAAGGTTATCCGGAAGATGCTCGGCATCTAGTTTCCAAGTTCTTTGACTAACCACCACCTGGGGTTGGTCACCTACCAAAAAGCCTTCTCAGGCCGCCGGGAATACCGGCAGTAGATGCTTGGGAGCAGAATTTTCGAAGGAGTACGCACGTGGCACGTGTGAAGAGGGCGGTCAACGCCCACAAGAAGCGCCGGGTTATCCTTGAACGCGCAAAGGGCTACCGTGGACAGCGTTCACGCCTGTACCGCAAGGCCAAAGAGCAGCTGCTGCACTCGTTTGTGTACAGCTACGGTGACCGCAAGAAGAAGAAGGGCGACTTCCGCCGCCTGTGGATCCAGCGCATCAACGCTGCTTCCCGCGCCAACGGCCTCACCTACAACCGCCTCATCCAGGGCCTGAAGGCTGCTGAGGTTGAGGTTGACCGCCGCATGCTCGCCGAGCTGGCCGTTTCCGACGCCAACGCTTTCGCAGCGCTGGTCCAGGTTGCCAAGGACTCACTGCCTGCCGACACCTCCGCCAAGAAGGCTGTTGCCTAGCAACCGTTTCCTGTCCTTCCAAGGGACGGTTCAAGAACCGGTGGCCCTAGCCACTAAAGTTCTTATATGAACGAAACCGGGCGCCCGCAAGATTTTCCGCTGTCCAATCCCCGAGCTGATCGGGTGAGGGACGTGGCAAAACTTGCAGGGCGCCCGGCCCGTTTAAAGCGGGGACACTTCCTTGCCGAAGGCCCCCAGGCAGTCCGGGAAGCGCTGAAGCTCCATCAGCAGCGCGTTGCCGAAGGCCGTCCCGGCGTGGTCACCGAGGTTTACGCGAGTGAAATCTGCCTGGACCGGTATCCGGAATTCGAGGACCTGTCCCAAGGCGTCAACGCCCGCCTGGCCACCGAAGAGGTCCTGGCGGCCATGGCGGACACGGTCAACCCGCAAGGCATTGTTGCCGTGTGCAAGTTCCTGGACGTGACGCTGGAAGAAGTGCTCGACGCCGGTCCCCGCCTGATTGCCGTGCTCTGCCAGGTCCGCGATCCCGGAAATGCCGGAACTGTCCTTCGGGCGGCAGATTCGGCCGGTGCCGATGCCGTGATCCTGACGGCTTCCAGCGTCGACATCTATAACCCCAAAGCCGTCCGCTCCACAGCCGGTTCGCTGTTCCACCTGCCGGTGGTGCTGGGGGCCGACGTGGAAGACGTTGCAGCTGCATGCCGGGCACGGGGGATCGGTATCCTGGCGGCGGACGGCTACGGTTCCCTCAACCTCGATACGCTGCAGGACCAAAACACCCAACGCCGGCTCACCGGGCAGGGGCCGGACTCCGAGTACGCCCTGGAGCAGTCCACAGCATGGCTGTTCGGGAACGAGGCCCAGGGCCTGTCCGAGGAAGAGCTCGCGCTGGCCGACCACCGGGTTGCCGTGCCCATCTACGGGTCCGCGGAAAGCCTCAACCTGGGCACCGCGGCAACTGTCTGCCTCTACGCCAGCGCGCGGTCGCAGCACCAGGCCGCCGCAGCGGTTTCCTAGTTTCCATCCCGACGGCGGGCTCCGCACAGAGTGCTTAAACGATAAGGGCTCCGGATCGCCGGAGCCCTTGCTGGTGGTGTTCTTCCCGTCAACGGATCAGGGAGCGCGGGTAGCCTTGCCGCGTCCGGTGATTGCTCCGTAAATGCCGGCGACAACCAGGCCGCCGACGATAGCGAGTATCCAGGTGCCCAGGTCGAAGAAGGCAAGATCGCCCCTGTTGAACAGGAGGCTGCCGATCCAGCCGCCGACGATGGCGCCGACGACACCCAAAACAAGGCTGGTCACCCAGCCGCCGCCAACCCGTCCGGGCATGACGGCTTTAACAATGGCGCCCACGATAAGGCCCAAAATGATCCAAGCAAGAAAACCCATGTCTCCTCCTCATCATCACCGGGATCTCATGGTCCCGATGAGGCTCAAGCTAACATAAGGGCCCTTTAATGTCAGCAGGTTCAACCTCCGCCGCCGGTGCCTCCGGTGGGCTGGCGCGATACCCCGGCCGGGCTGACCAGGGCTCGTGCGGCTTTCCGCCCGGTACTTCACCGGTCGCCGGATCTCAGGCAGTCAGGGGCTTCCTGCGTTCCAGGAGGCCGCTGGTGACCGCGACGCCGAGTCCCAACAGGGCAAGGACGGCGCCTACCAGCGCCGGGGCAACGTAACCCCAGCCCAGCGCGATGACTACTCCGCCCAGGAAGGCGCCGAGGGCGTTGGCCACATTAAGCGCCGCGTGGTTCAGTGACGACGCGAGGGACGGCGCATCCGGCGATGCGTCCAGGAGCCGGGTCTGCAGTGCGGGGATCAGCATGGACCCGGAGGCGCCCACTACGAACACCATGACGAAGGCCGACCAGGGCCAGTGAACGGCCACGGCATAGACCACCAGGGCAGCGGCTATGGCAGGCAGGATCTTGTAGAGGGTTCCCATCACGGACTTGTCCGCCAGCCTGCCGCCTACAAGATTGCCTGCCACCATGCCCAGCCCGTACAGCGCAACCACCATTGGAATCAGTGACGACGGGATGCCCGCAACCAGCGTCATGGTGTGCGCAATGTAGGTGTACGTGGCAAAGAATCCGCCGAAGCCCACGATGCCGATCAGGATGGCGAGCCACACCTGCAGGCGCTTCAGCGCGCCCAGTTCACGCCGGATGCTCGCATCCGGGTGCGCGTTCTGGAACGGGACGAACCTCCACACCAGCGCAAGGGTCAGCAGGCCGATGAACCCCACCAGGATAAAGAGCAGCCGCCAGCCGTAGGTCTGCCCCATCCATGTGGCAAACGGAACTCCCACCACGTTGGAAATGCTCAGCCCCGCCATGACCATGGAAATGGCCCAGCCCCGCCGCGCGGGCGGAACCAGGGAAGCTGCGATGACCGCTGCCACCCCGAAGAACGCGCCATGCGGCAGGCCCGCAGCGAACCTGGACGCCAGCATGGTCCCGTAATCGGGCGCGACGAACGAGGCCAGGTTGGCGACTGTGAAGAACATCATGAGTCCAAGTGCCAGGTGTTTGCGGGGGAGCTTGGCTCCTGCAGCAGCCAGTAGTGGCGCTCCCACCACCACGCCCAGGGCGTAGGCGGAAATAAGGTGGCCGGCCTCCGGCGTGGAAACACCCAGGCCCTGCTCCACTTCCTTCAGCAGGCCCATCATGGTGAATTCGGTAACCCCGATCCCCACCCCGCCCATGGCAAGGGCGATGATGGCCATGGCGATGTTGGGGGTTCTGGTGGGGGCTGCCGTGGACGTTTCGAGGACGCTGCTCATGTGCCTGCTTTTCGGAGGAAGAAAGGTGGTGATGGGACCTGTGCCACGGCAGTGGGGCGTCATGAAGTCCGGACCCTGCAAGTAACCCGGAAAGGCTCGGGACTATTCCCGCTGCAGGACATTTGTGCCCGGCCCCTCATTGTCCCTCATACAATAGGGCGGTGACTGGACTGATACAGGTGGTTGGCGGAGCAGTTGTGGACAACCTTGCGGAACCTTCCATGCTGCTGGTGGCACGGCGCAGTGCACCGGAGACGTTGGCGGGACTGTGGGAGTTCCCCGGGGGCAAAGTGGAGTCCGGCGAGGAACCGGAAACAGCGCTGGCCCGTGAACTGCTGGAGGAACTGGGTGTTGGCGTCACGCTCGGATCTGAGCTTGAGTGCGGTGCACCGGGCGGGTGGCCCTTGAACGAGCGCGCCAGCATGCGGGTGTGGTTCGCGGAAATTGCGCACGGGGAGCCGCAGCCCCTTGAAGACCACGATGAACTCCGGTGGCTGGCGCTGGATCACCACGACGACGTCCTGGGCCTGCCGTGGATCCCCGCAGATTTTCCAATAGTACGGGCCCTGCTGGCGGCAGTGGCCGTCCCGGCAAGGGGCGTAGCGACCTAGAAGAGTGTCGCCTGTCCTGCGGCTGCCGCTTGTCCCGCTGATTCCTCCCGGCCTTGCGCTCCCTGCCGGCCGGGCCTGGCGTGACCCGCTGCCTTGCCAGGCCCGGGTGTTGACTGCTGCGGGATGATGCCGGCGGGGTACTCGGCTTCCTCGCCGCGGGGGTCATCCTCCAGATCCCTGTGACTGAAACCGGATGAGTTGGTAAACCCGTGACGGGCCTTGAAGTATCGGACCTTGCCGGCGAGCCACGAGCGGTACTCCTTGGAGGCGTACGATCCTGACTCGTAGAGCCTGCGGTAGCGCCCGGCGAGCTCAGGGTGGTTTGCAGCGATCCACTTCATGAACCACTCCTTGGTACCGCCCGGTTTGAGGTACAGGGCGCCGGCGGTGACGCCGGTGGCACCGGCTGCAGCCAGGGACGCAAAAAGCGCGTCCAGGGCCTCATCGCTGTCCGAGAGCCACGGCAGGATGGGCATGGCCATGACCCCGCAGGGCAGTCCGGCTTCGCGGAGGCGGGAGACCAGTTTGAGACGTGCCCGCGGCCCGGGAGTACCAGGCTCAATGGCCTCGGACAGGGCCTCATCCGTCATGGCCAGGGAAATCCCCAGGCCCACCGGCACCTGGGCAGCTGCGCTCTTGAGCAGCGGAATATCCCGTGCAAGCAGCGTCCCCTTGGTAAGGATGGACAGGGGAGTACCGGACTCGGCAAGGGCCGTAATAATGCCAGGCATCAGCCGGTACCGGCCCTCCGCCCGCTGATAGGGATCCGTGTTGGTGCCGAGGGCTACCTGCTGATGCGTCCAGGAAGGCTTGGCCAGCTCTTTCCGCAACACCTCGGCCGCGTTGACTTTCACTACCACCTGGCTGTCAAAATCGAGTCCGGCGTCGAAATCAAGATAGGTGTGGGTCTTGCGGGCGAAGCAGTATACACACGCGTGGCTGCATCCACGGTAGGGGTTGATGGTCCACTCAAAGGGCATCCGGGAACCGGCGGGCACTTTGTTGAGTACCGACTTGGCGGTGACCTCATGGAAGGTGATGCCCGCGAATTCAGGAGTCGTAACCGACCGGACCAGGCCGGCCAGGGGGAGCAGAGCGGGCGCAGGGGTTTCCGGGGCAGGCCCTTCGGGCCGGGGCATCAGTGCTTGTGCGTCCCATCTCATGCTTCTATTCGAAGGTATGTTCGAACGCCTGTCAAGGCGGGCCCTGTCCCCGGGGCCGGCAAGGCAGCCTAGGTGTACTCAGCCAGTAGGTTGGTTGCACCTGCTGATGGGTGGTTTGCCTCCGAGGCTGCCGTGGGGCCGGTGGTTGTTGTAGAAGTTTAGCCATGGCTGCAGGGCCTCGGTTCGGGCTTGGTTGGATGTGAAGGGTTGCCGGTAGGCCCAGCCTTCCTGGAGGGTGCGGTTGAAGCGTTCTGCTTTCCCGTTCTGCGAGGGATGGCGGGGTTTGATCAGGATGTGTTTGGCGCCCAGCGCCGTCAGTGCGTTCTGGAAATCGCGGGAGAGCCGGTAGGCGAACGCGTTGTCAGTCATGACGCGTTTGACCGGTGCACCCTGGGCTGCCATGGCTGCTGCCGCCCGGGTGAGGAACCCGGCGCAGGTCGGGCCTTTCTCATCGGGAAGGACCTCGACGTAGGCCACACGGGTGTAGTCATCGACGGCGACGTGGACGTAGTCAAAGCCCAGGTTTCTGCCCGAGGAGCGGTGGTTGGCCGGGCTTTGGGAAGGGTCGGCCCGCCAGCCGCCTCCCTCGGGGATGCGCCCGAGCTTCTTGACGTCGACGTGGATCATGTCCCCAGGGGCGTCGCGTTCATAGCGGCGGTCCGTGGCACGCGAAGCGCGGATCCGTGCCCCTGTCACCGGATCCAGATCCCACAACCTGGGCATGCCGGCGCGGGCCAGGATCCGGGAGACAGTCCGGGCACTGGTACCGCAGCGCACGGCCAGGTCCATTGGGCCTTCGCGGTGCTCCACGCGCTGGGTCAGGACGTCGGCAATGACTTCTTCCGGGGTGGCGTGCGGGCAGGACTTTGGGCGGGAACTTCGATCCTCAAGGCCATCCCAGCCGTGGGTGCGGTAGCGGCTGAGCCAGCGGTGGGCGCAGGTCCTTGAGATGCCCAATTCCTTGGCTACATGGGCTATCGGACGGCCGGCCAGGATGCGTTCGACGAGGATCCGCCTACCGTTCGGAGTCAGGCGGGCATTACGGTGGGACATGAGGACCTCTTAGTCGTTGGCTGTGTGTGGTAACCACCAACCTAAGAGGTCCTCACCTATTCACGATGTAACCAACGTCCTGACTCAGTACACCTAGGTGCCGGCCAGGAGCTCCCACACCACAGTGATGGACGCCTCCACCTTTGATTCGCCGGCCTCCACGGCAAGGCTTTCGACGGCGGCGGCGCGCTGCATGCGGGCCACCGGTACTGGACTTTGTCCTGGAACATTGTCCGCCACCGACAGCACCTGTCCCAGCCGGGAAGAAGCAAGGTGAGCGTACTGCCTGGCGACAGCCAAAGCATCCAGCCAGGCTGCCTCCCGGGCGCGCGCCCGCACTGCAGCATCATCACTGAAGGTGAGTTCAAGGCCATTCAACCGAACGTCGTTGCCACCCGCGTCCACCGCCTCGGAAATTGCGGCGGCTGCGGGACCGAGTGCACGCAACCGGACGGTGAGGGTGGCCGCTGCAACATAGCCCGTTACCTTTTGCCCCTCGCCTTCCCGCCAGACAAGGTCCGCACGAACGTTGAGGCCTGCGGTCCGGATGTCCGGGCCGGCGACGCCATGTTGGCGGAAAGCGGCTGTCACGGCCGCTGAGCCTGCACCGGCCCTGGCGAAAGCGTCTTGTACGGACTGCGCACGGCACTCCACGCCGATCGAGACCACCATGAGGTCAGGGGCGGCTTCCGCGATGCCGCTGCCCGTCACGGTGACCGTGCCGGGGGACGCGGGACCAGGGGAAGCAGCAGCTGCGGAGCCATTGGCAGTGGGAACGGTGTGTCCGCTCTGATCCGGGTGCTGGCTGGAGCCCCCGCCTGCTGCATCCGGTCCAGGTTCCGTCTCCATGGGTTAGACCTCCAGTTCTGCAGGGCCGGGGTGCGAAGGCCGGCGCCCGGTTCCGCGGGGAGGGTATCCACCCGCCTCCAGCCCTGCATGGCGTTCGAAGACGTTGCCCGTCCCGGGATTTCCGGTCCTCAGCAGGGACCAGCCTGCTGCAAGGAAATACAGGGGAAGGAATGGCGCACCCAGGCACCAGGCGTACTGGGAGCAATGCCTTTCCTCGTGTGCCAGTAATGCGGGCCGGGACAACAGGTCCGTGGCCGGGCAGCGGCTGAGCACCACGTTGCCCAGGGTGAATGCTCCGGCAAAAGGCAGCCGCCACCGGTACCCGGCGGCAAGGATCAGGCCACGCGGCCCGCAGCTCACCTCGGTGCCCGCCAGGAGGGCGACGGCGAGACCAAGGCCAGTGCTGCCATTGACCAGGTTGGCTGCCCGCCTCACCCGCTGCCCGGCAGTGAGCCGCCCTTGGGCTCCCTCACGCCGCAGTGCTGTCATGAGGCCATGGTAGTCGGAGCGTTGAATTAGACTGGACAACAGTGGCCGCCGGTTCTGCCGGGGGCCCTGACCTAGGTCATTGAGTGCGCTGATTGTTGAGGGCATTCATCCATGACCTGCCTGTGAGGGGCCAGCCGCCGGGAAACCGCGCAGTGCTGCCCAGCTCACCGGCAGCCACGACTCGTAGCTAAGAACAGTAGATGACTGAAACTTTGCCGGGCGCCGCCATCCCGAACCCCACGGATGAGGCCGCCATTACTGCCGCTGTAGACCAGGCTGTTGCCGCCATTGCCGGCGCCGCCACCCTTGACGAACTCAAAGCGGTGAGGCTCGCGCATACTGGCGAGAAGTCCCCGCTCAGCCTTGCCAACCGCGTGATCGGCAAGCTGCCCAAGGACCAGAAAGCCATCGCCGGAAAGCTGATGGGCGCGTCCCGCGGACGGGTCAACAAGGCGCTCGCGGACCGTACGGCAGAGCTGGAAGCCGAAAACGACGCACGCATCCTCCTCGAGGAGACTGTCGACGTCACCGCCGCCCCCCGCCGTCGTCGTACCGGTGCCCGGCACCCCCTGTCCACCCTCCAGGACCGTGTGGCTGACATCTTCGTGGGCATGGGCTGGGAAATCGCCGAAGGTCCCGAGGTCGAGTCGGAATGGTTCAACTTCGACGCCCTGAACTTCAAGCCGGACCACCCTGCCCGCGAAATGCAGGACACCTTCTTCGTGGAGCCGCCCGAGGCCCACCTCCTGATGCGCACGCACACGTCCCCGGTGCAGGTCCGCTCCATGCTGGAACGCGAGCTGCCCATCTACGTGTTGTGCCCCGGCAAGGTGTTCCGCACCGACGAGCTGGACGCCACCCACACCCCGGTGTTCCACCAGTTCGAAGGCCTGGCCATCGACAGGAAGCTCAGCATGGCTGACCTGCGCGGCACCCTTGAGCACTTCGCCCGGCAGATGTTCGGCGACGAAGCCCAGATCCGGCTGCGCCCCAACTACTTCCCCTTCACCGAACCGTCCGCCGAGCTGGACATCTGGCACCCGGGTGCCAAGGGCGGGCCGCGCTGGATCGAGTGGGGCGGCTGCGGCATGGTCAATCCCAACGTGCTCCGCGCTGCCGGCATTGATCCGGACGTCTATTCAGGTTTTGCCTTCGGCATGGGCATTGAGCGCACCCTCATGTTCCGCAACGAGGTGGGGGACATGCGCGACATGATCGAAGGCGATGTACGTTTCAGCGAGCACTTCGGGATGGAGATCTAACAGTGCGTATCCCACTTTCCTGGCTGCGTGAATTCGCAGAGGTACCGGCCGGAGCAACGGCCGAAGACGTTATGGCCGAGCTGGTTAAGGTCGGTTTCGAAGAGGAGGACGTCCACCGTCCCACCGACACCCTGCAGGGCCCCATCGTGGTGGGCCAGGTCCTGAGCCTGGTCAAGGAACCGCAGACCAACGGCAAGATCATCAACTGGTGCCAGGTCCGCGTCGTCCCCGAGGGGCAGGAGCAGACCCTCACCGGCGAAGGCATTGATCCCTCCGGCGTGCAGGGCATCATTTGCGGCGCCCACAACTTCGTGGAGGGCGACAAGGTGGTGGTGACCCTTCCGGGCGCCGTTCTGCCGGGCGATTTCCACATCTCCGCCCGGAAAACCTACGGCCACCTCTCGGCAGGCATGATCGCCTCGGTCCGCGAACTGGGCATCGGCGAGGACCACGACGGCATCCTGGTGCTGTCCCGCATCGGGCTGGATCCGGAAATCGGCACCGACGCCATGGAGCTCCTGGGCCTGTATGACCAGGCGGCGGAGATTAACGTGACCCCGGACCGCGGCTACGCTTTCTCCATCCGCGGGGTGGCCCGCGAGTATGCGCACGCCACCGGAACCACCTTCACGGATCCGGGCTCCCGCGTCCAAGCTCCTGCGGAGCTTTCGGGCGGCTACGGCGTCAAGATCAACGACGACGCGCCCATCTACGGAAAGCCGGGCTGCGACCGGTTTGTGGCCCGCACCGTCCGCGGCGTCGATGCCGCCAGGCCCACCCCGGCTTGGATGAGCTCCCGGCTGCGCCTTGCCGGCATTCGTTCCATTTCCCTGCCCGTGGACATCTCCAACTACGTGATGCTGGAACTCGGCCAGCCGCTGCATTTCTATGACCAGGACAAGCTGTCCGGCGAGATTGTGGTCCGGCGGGCAGTTACGGGTGAGAAGCTGGCCACCCTGGACGGCAAGGAGCGCTCCCTTGACCCCGAGGATCTGCTGATCACGGATGCGTCCGGACCCATTGGCATTGCCGGCGTCATGGGGGGTGCCGCCACCGAAGTCTCGGACGCCACCTCTACGGTCCTGATCGAGGCCGCCCATTTCGAGGAAGTGTCCATTGCCCGTTCGCGCCGGCGCCACAAGCTTCCGTCGGAAGCGTCCAAGCGCTTCGAGCGCGGCGTCGACTGGCACGTCGCCGGCATCGCCGCCCAGCGCGCAGTCGACCTCCTGGTGGAGCTCGCCGGCGGAACCGCGGATGAGGCCGGAACCGACGCGGGCACCGCCCCGGACAGCGCCACGATCGACCTTCCGGCAGCCTTCGCTGCTGCCCGGATCGGCATCGACTTCACGGATGAGCAGATCGTCACGTCCCTCGAGGACCTCGGCGCCGCCGTCGTGAAGAACGACGGCGGCTGGAGCGTTACTGCCCCGAGCTGGCGGCATGACCTGGAGACCAAGGAGGACCTCTCCGAGGAGATCGCCCGGCTGGTGGGCTATGACAAGATCCCGGCCACGCTGCCTGTTGCGCCTCCGGGACGCGGCCTGACACGTGTGCAGCAGCAGCGCCGCCGCCTGATCCAGGCACTGGCTGACGCCGGGCTCACCGAAGTCCTCTCCTACCCCTTCGTTTCGAAGGCCGCAAACGACACGTTCGGCGTGCCCGAACAGGGTGCCGGCCGGACCGCGGTCAAGCTGGCAAACCCGATCAGCGAAGAGCAGGGCTTCCTGCGTACATCCATCCTGCCGGGACTCATTGAGGTGGCCAAGCGCAACCACTCGCGCGGTTTCCGGGACCTGGCACTTTTCGAGTCCGGCCTGGTGTTCCTGCCGGCCGAGGGGATGGGCACGGACTCCATTCCACCGCTTGGGGCCAAACCTTCTGAAGAGGTCCTGGACGGCCTGTACGACGGCGTCCCTGCCCAGCCGTTCCACCTCGCCGCAGTGCTCACAGGACATGATTCCCCGGCCGCAGCGGGTCATTCGCCGCGGATCTGGGACTGGGCCGACGCGCTGGACATCGCCCGCCTTGCCGGAGACGTCCTGGGCGTGGAGATCGTTGCCGGCCAGGGCAGCCACCAGGCCTTCCACCCCGGCCGCGCCGCGCAGCTGTCGCTGCGGACCGGGGAGGTGGTGGGCTACGCCGGAGAGCTGCACCCCAAGCTCCTCGCCGCGTCCGACATGCCCGCACGCTCAGTTGCCCTGGAAATCAACGCGGACGCATTGTTCGATGCAGCACCGGACGTGATCGTGGCCCGCCACATCTCCACCTTCCCGGTGGCCACCCAGGACGTGGCACTTGTGGTCCCGGCCGAGGTACCCGCTGATGAGGTACTGGCAGCACTCCGCGAAGGTGCCGGTGAACTCCTGGAAGACGTGGCATTGTTCGACGTCTACGCAGGCAAGGGGATCGAGGAAGGCAAGAAGTCCCTGGCCTTCGGCCTCCGGTTCCGCGCGGACGACCGTACCCTGACGGCAGACGAGGCATCAGCTGCACGGGAAAGCGCAGTCGCCCTGGCGGCCGAGCGCTTCGGCGCAGTCCAGCGCTAGCCTCACCCGCTTGAAAGCGTTGCTGGGTTAAAACCGGAAGGGCGGGACAGCATGGCACACTTTGTGGTCCGTGCAGTCCCGCCCTTTCTGCTGTCCGGTGACACGGAGCAGGTCCAGCGGGACGCGGGACGCCTCCTGGATGAACCCGAGCTGCTGCGTGCACGGGCGATGGAACGGCCGGCCGCCGGGCGCTTCCTGGCAGGGCGCCTGGCGCAGCGGCGCTTCGCGGCTGAACTGCTGTCCCTCCCCGCCGGCAGGTTCACTGCCCACTACAGCTGTCCGCGCTGCGGCACAGGAACCGGGCTCAGCCATGGCAGGCCCGGCTACTCGCTGCTGGGGGAGCCGTTGCCACTGGCACTGAGCCTGTCACGGGCTGCGGGCTGGACCTTGCTCGCCGCCGTGGTTGCCCCGCTGCCCGGACTTCGGCTCGGAGTGGACGTGGAGGACCCCTCCCGGACGGGCTTCGAAGGGTTTTCCGCGCTGGCGTTGACGCACGCCGAGCAGTTGGCTGTTGCTGGCCTTGCCGGGGATGCCCTCCTGGCGGAACGCGCCCGGCTGTGGGCCCGCAAGGAAGCATGGCTGAAGATGACGGGAGACGGGCTCCACGTCGCACCAGGGGCCGTGGACGTCCGTGAACGCGGCGGCCTGCGGGACCTGGCCCCCGCCGAAACCGGCCTGCCCGCCACCCTGGCGGCCGCCGTCGCCATATCCTGACCTTCCCCAGGCCCCTGGCCCGCAGGGGACTGGCCTGCCGACTAGCCTGCCGGGAGCGGCGGCAGGTGCTCCTCGTAAAGCCACGGATGCAGCAGCGACTCGGCGTCCAGGGCAGTGGCGCGGTTCAGCAGGACGATGAAGTCGGATGTACTGACCGACCCGTACCGGTTCCGGGCGGTCCATTCCTGAAGCAGGGCGAAGAACGCCAGGTCCCCGCACGCAACGCGTACGGCGTGCACCGCGAGGGCACCCCTCTTATAGACCCGGTCATCGAACATGTGCTCCGGCCCGGGATCGCCCACCAACAGGTCCTGGGCGTCCGCCTGGAGCCGCCGCCAGGCAGCCCCTGCCCGGTCAGCTGCAGACATCAGCCCCGCTTCCTCGGACCAGATCCACTCGGCATAGCAGGCGAAGCCTTCATGCAGCCAGATATCCCGCCAGGAGGACGCCGTCAGCGAGTTGCCGAACCACTGGTGGGAGAGTTCGTGGGCTATTAAACGCTGCGATTCCCAGTCCTGGTCCAAGTGGTTGGGGCCCAGGATGGACATGCCCTGGGCTTCCAGCGGGATCTCCAGTTCGTCCCCGGCAACCACAACCGTATAGGCGGGGAAAGGATAGGGGCCGAAACAGTTGGCAAAGGCGCGCATCATGGCCGGCTGCCGGGCCAGCCCCGCCCGTGCACGCCCGGCAAGTTCCGGCGGAACGGCCACGAACTGCGGGACCTGTCCAGCCTGCCGGCCCGTGTCCAGCTCCAGCTGCGCGTACCGCCCGATCTGCACCGTAGCCAGGTAGGTGGGCATCGGCTCGGCCTGTTCGTAGACCCAGGTTTCCCTGCTGGAGCGGGCTGTGCGCGACTGGAGGACGCCGTTGCACACGGCCCGGTAGTTGGCGTCTGTCGTGACGGTGAACCGGTAGCTGGCTTTGTCCCCGGGGTGGTCGTTGCAGGGGAACCAGGAGGGTGCCCCGTTCGGCTGCCCGGCCACCAACACGCCGTCGGACAGTTCCTCCCAGCCCACCTCGCCCCACAGCCCGCGGCGGGGTGACGGACTGCCCTCATAGCGCACTTCAAGCGTGAAGGGCTGGCCTGGCTGGAGGGCTGCCTGCGTGATGACCGTCAACTGGTCCGCGCGCTGGCTGAACCGGATCGCCTTGCTGCCGGTCAGCTGGACCTTGGTTGCCTTCAGGCCCGCGAAGTCCAGCACAATGGCCGACGTCGGTACCTGGACAGTGCCATGCAGCACCGCCCTGCCGCTGAGCCTGTTGCTGCTGACCCGGTAGTCCAGTTCCAGCTCGTAGCGTTCCATCCGAAAGGCGGTGGTCCCGGCCCCTGGAAGGTAGGGATCGGGCGAGGCACCGCTGTGCGCAGGCGCGGCGCCGCTCGCGGCTGCTGCAGAACTCATGAATTAACCTTTGGTTGCCTGGGCTGGAGCAGAGGCCGGACCTGTCCACGGACGGACGGGGTTTCCCATCCAATAGGTAGCCGCAGGGACGGTTTCCCCGCGCATCACCAGGGACGCGGGACCCACCGTTCCGCCGGCACCGATGCGGGCCTGCGGGAGAATTACCCCGTGCGGGCCCATGGTTGCCCCGTCTTCGAGCGTAACAGCGTCGATGCTCATCACCCTGTCGTGGAAAAGGTGCGTCTGCACGACGCAGCCCCGGTTCACCGTGGCGTTGCTGCCAAGGGTTACCAGGTCAGCTTCCGGCAGCCAGTAGCTCTCGCACCAGGCGCCGGGGCCGATCCGGGCGCCCAGGGCCCGCAACCACCACACCAGGGCCGGAGTGCCGCTGGCCGCCCGTGCGAACCAGGGCGCGCTGACGAGTTCGATAAAGGAGTCCACCACCTCGTTGCGCCAAATGAACGAACTCCACAGGGGATGTTCCCCGGGGCGGATCCGTCCTACCAGTGCCCATTTGGCGAGGACCGATGCGCCGGCGGCCACAGCCCCTGCCAGGAGCATCACCAGGCCGCTGAGGAGGGCTGCCGCTGCATAGCCGAAAGTTACTGCCAGCCAGTCAAAAACCAGCATGGTGCCGCCCGCGATTCCGACGGTCAGCATTACGGGCAGGAACCTGCCCAGTTCCCACAGTGCGCGGGCAAGCTTGAGCTTCAGCGGGGGCTGGAACGTGCGGGCGTCGTCAGAGGCTACCGCGGTCCGCCGCAGCCGGACCGGCGGGCTGCCCAGCCAGGACGTGCCTGACTTCGCCTTTGCCGGGGTGGCAGATAGGACCGCCACCAGGGAGTTCTTGGGGACACTCCGTCCTGCAGCGGTCATCCCCGAGTTGCCCAGGAAGGAACGCTTGCCGATTTTGGCAGGGGCCACGCGCAGCCAGCCGTTGTCCAGCTCGTAGGACGCAACCATGGTGTCATCAGCAAGGAAAGCCCCTTCTCCCACCGTCGTCATAGCGGGTATCAGCAACACTGTGGACGCCTCCACGTTCCTGCCGATCTTTGCGCCCAGCAGGCGCAGCCAGACAGGGGTGAAAAGGCTCGCGTAAAGGGGGAACAACAGGTCCCTGGCGAGGTCCATGACCCGTTCCGTGGCCCAGACCTGCCATCCGATCCGGCTGCGGACCCGGTGATAGCCCTCCGTTAGGCCAATGCCGAGAAGCCGGACGGCGCCGAGTATCAGCAGGGCATTGGAGACGAACCACACCAGTGATGCAGGCGCGAGGGCCAGTACCAGCTGCGGCAGCGCAGCTGAGAGTGAGGTGCTGCCTTGGATGAAAAGGAACACCACCCACAGCACAGCGGCCGCCGAAAGGTAGGGGATGAGGGCAAGCACCGCGGAAGCCACCGCGAATCCGCCGAACCACGCCGTCGCCGCCAGCCGCCCCTGGTCAGGAGCATCGGGGGCGGCATGCCTGGCTTTGCCCTGCCGGCCGGCGGGGGAACCTGCCACGGATTGACCGGCCTTCACCTTGCCGGATACGGCCGAACCGGCCTCCACCTGGGCGCCTTTGCCAATGACAGCACCCGGCATCAGGGTGCTGCGCGCGCCCACTGTGGCGCCGGAACCGATGCGGATGGCACCGATATGCACGGTGTCGCCGTCAATCCACCAACCGGAAAGATCCACTTCAGGCTCCACATTGGCGCCGCTGCCCAGCGACAGCAGGCCGGTCACGGGAGGCAGTGAATGGAGCTGGACATCACGGCCGATTTTCGCGCCCAGGGCACGCGCATAATACGGAACCCAGGCCGCGCTGGCCAGGCTGACTGCACCTGCCAGGTCCTGGATCTGCTCCGCCAGCCACAGCCGGAGATGGACGCGCCCTGACCGCGGATACGTCCCCGGCCTGACACCACGGAGCAGGAACCTGGCGGCCCCGATGGACACCAGCATCCGGCCCGGGGGACTGACAAAGACCAGCCACGAAGCCGCGACCCACCACCAGGAAACAGTGGGTGCGGCCGTGAAGCCGGCCAGCGCGGCCAGCAGGTTGTTGCCGGCCATCAGGTAGGTCAGCCACCGCATTCCCCCGAGGATATGCAGCGGGACGCCCATGAGCGTCTGGAACACCTGGGACTTCCGGGCGGTTGGCCGCACCACCCGCTCCCGGGCGGGACCTGCGTCACCCCCGGGCCCGGAATGCCGCACCAGCTCGACCAGCGCGCCAACGCGGGGAGTCGCGTAGATATCAGCCACGGTAATGGTGGGGTAGCGGACGCGGAGGGCGGATACGAGCCGGGCAGCGGAAAGGGAGCCGCCGCCATAGGCAAAGAAGTCGGCGTCCATGGAGGTGACGGGACTGCCCAGGACGGCGCACCATTGCTCCACGATCCAGGCGGCATCGTCCGGCAGGTTCAGTGGTGCCGAGCCGGCTTCTGCTTCACCGGCCCCCGTCAGCGGCCAGGGCAGGGCATGCCTGTCCACTTTGCCGCTGGTCTTGGTGGGCAAGGTGTCCACCACCGCCAGCATCGGAACGAGGGCAGCGGGCAGGCTTGCCGCCAGCCGGTCCCGGGCCGCAGCCAGGTCCAGGTCCTGCCCGGACACGGGTGCGAGATAGCCCACCAGGATCTGGTTGCCGGCCGCCGTCGTCTGGACGGCGGCAGCCGCACCGGCGACGTCCGGAAGGGCCTGCAGGGCAGCATCTATCTCCCCGAGCTCAATCCTGCGGCCCCCCAGCTTTACCTGCTCATCGGCCCGGCCCTGGAAAACCAGGCCGGCCTTCTCGTAACGGACCAGGTCACCGGAGCGGTAGGCACGCTTCCAGCCAAGGCCCGGCATCGGGGCATATTTTTCGGCGTCCTTGGCCGGGTCCAGGTAGCGGGCCAGGCCAACACCGCCGATGATCAGCTCACCTACCTCGCCCTCGGCCACCGGCGCGCCGTCCCCGTCCACCACGGCCAGGTCCCAGCCGTCCAGCGGCAGGCCGATGCGCACCGGACCGGGCCCGCCCAAGGGCGCCGCGCAGGCTACCACGGTTGCCTCGGTGGGACCGTAGGTGTTCCAGACCTCCCGTCCCTCCACTGCCAGGCGCTCGGCGAGTTCGGGCGGGCAGGCCTCACCGCCGAAGATCAACAGCCGGACGCTCTCCAGTGCTTCCATGGGCCACAGTGCCGCAAGGGTGGGGACGGTGGAGACGGCAGTGATTCCGTGGTTAATCAGCCAGGGACCGAGGTCCATACCTGTCCGCACCAGCGCCCGCGGGGCAGGGACCAGGCAGGCCCCGTGCCGCCAGGCCAGCCACATCTCTTCGCACGAGGCATCGAAGGCCACCGACAGCCCGGCCAGCACCCGGTCCTGGGGGCCCAGTGGTTCGTGCCGGAGGAAGATCCTCGCCTCCGCGTCCACAAAAGCCGCCGCGGACCGGTGGCGGACGGCAACGCCCTTCGGGGTTCCAGTGGAACCGGACGTGAAAATGATCCAGGCGTCGTCATCAGGAACGGGCGGGCGGGCACCGGCAAAGGGTGTGCTGCGGCGGGAACCGGCCGGCGAGCGCTCCTGCAGGACCCCGCCTGCTCCCAGCACACCTGCCACGCCGGCCTCGGCAAAAACCAGCAGCGCCCGCTCGTCGGGATCATCCGCATCGACAGGCACGTAGGCTCCGCCCACCAGCAGCACGGCGAGGATGGAGACATACAGCTCGTTTGTGCCGGAGGGTATCCGGATGCCGATCCTGTCACCTGCACCCAGCCCGGCCTGGTGCAGCCGCCGGCCGGCAGCACGGACCTCGTCCATCAGCTGCGCGTAACTGAGGGAGCGGTGGCCGTCATCCAGCGCTGAAGCATCGGGAAACCGGGCGGCGGTGTCCTGCAGGATGTCGATCAACGTCCGGACCGGGGGAGCATTTACGGACCCAGGCAGCTGGGGGGAGAAAGCCGGGGCTTCTGCCGGGGAAGGGCCGTGGGCAGTCTGAGGGGCGGCAGGAGCTGCCGCGTAGGGCGCTGGGCCGGGCCGGGTGTCCCCGCGGGGGACCTGCTGCTGAGTCACCCGTGCATTCTTCCCATGCCAGATGAACAACAGATGTCCGGCGTCACCTTCTGTTCCCGCCTGGCTGGCCCTGCCTTCACCTGGTGTTTGCCGGGAGGGCGCCCATGGCTGCTATGGGACGAGTATGACTTTGCCCGTGGTCCGGCGTCCTTCAAGGTCCTCGTGCGCCTTGCGTGCCTGGGACAGGGGGTAGCGGGCACCAATCCTGACCTTCAAACTGCCGTTCGCTGCGGCGCCAAACACCTCTTCCGCGCGCCAGCGCCGTTCCGCTGCGTCCCGAAGGTAATGCGCCATGGTGGGCCGGGTCAGGAACAACGACCCGCCGGCGTTCAGCCGCTGCGGATCCACCGGCGGGACGGGGCCGGAGGCCGCGCCGAACAGGACCAGCATTCCCCGGACCCGCAGGGCAGCCAGCGAGCCGTCGAACGTGTCCTTCCCAACGCCGTCGTACACCACGTCAGCGCCCCTGCCGCTGGTGATGTCACGTACCTTCCCCTCGAAGCCGTCGTACCTCAGTACATGGTCCGCGCCGGCGTCGAGGGCCAACTGCTCCTTTTCATCGGTTGAGACGGTGGTGATGACTTCCGCCCCCCGGGCCTTGAGCAGCTGGATCAGCAGCAGGCCGACGCCGCCGGCGCCTGCATGGAGCAGGACTGTGTGGTCCGGCTCCACCTTGAACGTTGAATTCATCAGGTAATGGGCGGTTATGCCCTGCAGTGGCAGGGCGGCGGCCGTGAAGTCGTCAACGCCGGCGGGTACCGGCAGTGCGGCGTCCTCATCAACGAGGGCGTAACCGGCGTAGCAGTTGATGCCTTCCGCCGTCGCCACCCGGTCGCCGGGGACGAAACCGGAGACGCCATCGCCTGCCGCCTCAACCGTCCCGGCCGCTTCTGATCCCGGGGTGAACGGATAGTCCACCTTGTAGGTACCGCTGCGCTTGTAGGTATCGATGAAGTTCACGCCCGCAGCGCCCACCTTGATGAGGAGCTGGCCGGGTCCCGGCACGGGCCGTTCGATCTCCTCGTAGGCCAGGACTTCCGGTCCGCCTGCCTGCCGTGCGACGATAGCGTGCGTCATTGCTCCCCTTCCCCGGTCCGGTATTTCCAGTTCCGGCTGCTCACCATCCTAGGGATACCGCCAGGAACCCGACACAGCCATGCATAAATATAGGCATCTATGCATAACTATTGCTGTATAGTCGTGGCATGACTATTTCTGTTGCAGTGTCCGGCGCCAGCGGGTACGCCGGGGGAGAGGTCCTGCGCCTCCTGGCAGGGCACCCCGGTGTGACCATCGGAGCCATCACGGCCCACAGCAATGCCGGATCCCGGCTTGGCGAACTGCAGCCGCACCTGCACGGACTCGCCAGCCGCATCCTTGAGGACACCTCGGTGGAGAACCTGTCGGGCCATGACGTCGTCTTCCTGGCCTTGCCGCACGGAGCCTCCGCGGAGATAGCCGCCCAGCTTCCGGAAGGGACCGTTGTCATCGACGCCGGCGCGGATCACCGGCTGGAGGACCCTGCCGCATGGGAAAAGTTTTATGGCTCCGCGCACGCCGGCACCTGGCCTTATGGTTTGCCTGAGCTTCCAGGCCAGCGCGAAGCACTCAAAGGCGTCAACCGGATTGCCGTGCCCGGCTGCTACCCGACGTCCGCCCTGCTGGCGCTGGCGCCCGGGTTCGCCGCCCGGCTCCTCCAGCCCGACGACGTCGTCATCGTTTCCGCTTCCGGCACCTCAGGCGCCGGGAAGGCTGCCAAGGTGAACCTGATCGGCGCCGAGGTCATGGGTTCCATGAGCCCCTACGGTGTGGGTGGCGGCCACCGCCACACCCCGGAAATCGAGCAGGGACTGTCCAACGCCGCAGGCGAACAGGTCACGGTTTCCTTCACGCCCACCCTGGCGCCCATGAGCCGGGGCATCCTGACCACGGCAACAGCAAAGGTCAAGGCCGGAACCACGGCGGAGCAGCTCCGCCACGCCTGGACGGACGCCTACGACGACGAGCCGTTCGTCCACGTGCTGCCTGAGGGGCAATGGCCAGGCACCAAGTCCGTGCAGGGATCGAACCACGCGGCCCTGCAGCTTGCCTTCGACAGCCACACCGGCCGGGTTATCGTTACCTGCGCCATCGACAACCTCACCAAAGGAACGGCCGGCGGCGCCGTCCAGTCCATGAACATCGCACTTGGCCTGCCGGAAACCGCCGGCCTTGACCTGCAGGGAGTAGCCCCGTGACCATTACCGCACCCTCCGGATTCCGCGCAGCGGGAGTCACCGCCGGGCTGAAAACGTCAGGAAATCCGGACCTCGCCCTGGTTGTTAATGACGGTCCCGCGAAGGCGGCCGCCGCCGTCTTCACCAGCAACCGGGTAGCTGCCGCGCCGGTGCACTGGTCCCGCCAGGTGGTGTCCGACGGCCGCGTGGACGCCGTGATCCTCAACTCCGGCGGAGCCAACGCGTGCACCGGCCCCACCGGCTTCCAGAACACGCACAGCACCGCCGAAAAGGTGGCTGAACTGCTGGGCGTTTCGGCAACCGACGTGTTTGTGTGCTCCACGGGCCTGATCGGTGAGCAGCTCCCCATGGACAAGATCCTCCCGGGCATCGAGGCGGCGGCAGCTGCGCTCAGCACCGACGGCGGTCCTGCAGCCGCGGCGGCGATCATGACCACGGACTCCGTGCCGAAGTCTGCATTGTTTATCGGCACTGACGCCGACGGCAAGGAGTTCAGCATCGGCGGCATCGCCAAGGGTGCCGGCATGCTGGCACCCGGCCTTGCCACCATGCTGGTGGTCCTCACCACGGACGCAGCGGTGGGAGCTGAACTGCTCGACGTCGTCCTCCGCGACTCCACGCGGGTCACCTTTGACCGTGCGGACTCGGACGGCTGCATGTCCACCAACGACACGGTGGTGCTGATGGCGTCGGGAGCCTCCGGCGCCGTGCCGTCCGCCGAAGTGTTCGGTGCAGGCCTGACCCAGGTGTGCGCCGAACTGGCCCGGAAGCTGATCGCCGACGCCGAAGGCGCCAGCCACGACATCGCTGTCCGGACCTTCAACGCCGCCAGCGAATCGGACGCCGAAACCGTCAGCCGCTCCGTGGCCCGGTCCAACCTCTTCAAGGCCGCCATCTTCGGCAAGGACCCCAACTGGGGCCGCGTGCTGTCCGCCGTGGGCACCACCGACGCGGTATTCGAACCCGACCAGCTGAACGTCGCCATGAACGGCATCCAGATCTGCCGCAACGGCAGCATTGGCGATGACCGGGGGCTGGTGGACCTGGGGCCCCGGGAAGTCCTGGTGGAAATCGACCTGCAGGCCGGTGACGCCGAGGCGACCATCTGGACGAACGATCTCACCCACGACTACGTGCACGAGAACAGCGCCTATTCCAGCTAGCGCCAAGCGCCCCGCAACCCGTTCCGGAAAGTGACAGCATGAACACCCAGACGCGCGAGACCACCAGCATGTCCGATGCCCAGGACAAGGCAGGAACCCTCATCGAAGCCCTGCCTTGGATCCAGCGGTTTGCCGGCAGCACCATGGTGATCAAGTACGGCGGCAACGCCATGGTCAATGACGACCTGCGGCGCGCTTTCGCCGAGGACATCGTGTTCCTCCACCATGTGGGAATCCACCCCGTGGTGGTCCACGGCGGCGGCCCGCAGATCAACTCCATGCTGGCCCGGCTGGGCATCGAGTCCGAGTTCAAGGGCGGACTGCGGGTCACCACGCCGGAGGCGATGGACGTGGTCCGGATGGTCCTCACCGGCCAGGTGGGGCGTGAGCTGGTGGGCCTGATCAACTCCCACGGCCCCTACGCCGTCGGCATGTCGGGCGAAGACGGCGGATTGCTCCGCGCAGTCCGGACCGGCACCGTGGTGGACGGTGAAGAGGTGGACCTCGGGCTCGTAGGCGAGGTCGTCGGCGTCGACCCCACCGGAATCCTGGACATCCTCGAGGCCGGCAGGATCCCGGTGATCTCCACTGTTGCGCCGGAAATTGTGGACGGCGGAGACGGGGTGGCCGGCGCGGCGCGCTTCCAGCCCACCGGCCAGGTCCTCAACGTCAACGCGGACACTGCGGCGGCGGCCGTGGCCTCAGCGCTGGGCGCCTCCAAGCTGGTGATTCTTACTGATGTGGAGGGCCTGTACGCCAACTGGCCGGACAAGTCCTCGCTGATTTCCTCGCTCACGGCGTCCGAGCTGCGGGACATGCTGCCGCAGCTCGAATCCGGAATGATCCCCAAGATGGCTGCCTGCCTCAAGGCCATTGATGAGGGCGTGGAACGCGCGCACATCGTGGACGGGCGGCTGCCCCACTCCATGCTGCTGGAAACCTTCACTACCGCGGGCATTGGCACCCAGATAGTCCCTGACGAGGAGATCAACGGATGAATACGGCGGAAAACCTCGATCACCGGACGCCTGTGGCTGAGCTGGTGGAGACCAAGGGCCATGCCGGCTCCGAGTGGCTCGCCCGGTACTCAAGCTCCCTGATGGGCGTATTCGGGACCCCCCAGCGCGTCCTGGTGCGCGGAGCCGGCTGCCTGGTCTGGGATGCGGACGGCAAGGAATACCTTGACCTGCTCGGCGGGATCGCCGTCAATGCGCTGGGCCATGCCAACCCGTTCGTCACCTCGGTTATCTCCAGTCAGCTGGCAACCCTCGGCCATGTCTCCAACTTTTTCACCAGCCCCACCCAGATCGCGCTGGCCGAGAAGCTCCTGGCCCTGACCGGTGCTCCGGACGGATCCAAGGTGTTCTTCACCAACTCCGGCACCGAGGCCAACGAGGCCGCCTTCAAGCTGGCCCGCCGCAACACCGGCGGCAGCGGTACGAAGAGGACCAGGATCATCGCCCTCGAGGGTGCCTTCCACGGCCGCACCATGGGTGCCCTTGCCCTCACCGCCAAAGAGGCCTACCGGACGCCCTTCGAGCCGCTTCCCGGCGGCGTGGTGCACATCCCGTTCGGTGACGTCGAAGCACTCAAGGACGCCATAGACGAAACGGTTGCGGCAGTCTTCCTCGAACCGATCCAGGGCGAGGCGGGCGTGCGCCCGCTCCCGCCCGGGTACCTCCAGGCTGCGCGGGAACTGACCGCCAGGGTAGGCGCGCTGCTGATCCTTGACGAGGTGCAGACCGGCATCGGCCGCACCGGTAAGTGGCTTGCCAGCGAGGATTCCGGAATCCGGCCTGACGCCGTCACGCTCGCCAAGGGCCTGGGCGGGGGCTTCCCCATTGGCGCCCTGGTCACCTTCGGTGACGCGACGTCGTCGTTGTTGGCTGCGGGCCAGCACGGCACCACGTTCGGGGGCAACCCCGTGGCGACGGCGGCCGCCCTCGCCACCTTGCACGCGATCGAAAGCCAGGACGTCCTGGCAAATGTGGCAAGGGTCGGGGAGCACCTGCGCTCCGCGCTGGCGGCCATCCCGGGCGTCACCGAGGTCCGGGGTGAAGGCCTCCTCATCGGCTTCGACCTCGAGGCAGACGTTGCCCCGGCAGTGGTGCAGGCCGGCCTGGATGCAGGGTTCATCGTCAACAGCCCCGGCCCGCGCACCATCCGCCTTGCGCCGCCGCTGGTTCTCACCACCGCGCAGGCGGATACCTTCCTCGACGCCTTCCCGGCAATCCTCCAAGCAGCTAAGGACGCCCAGTGACACCAGCAGCCAGCGCTACCCGGCACTTCCTCAAGGACACGGACCTCAGCCCCGCCGAACAGGCCGAGGTCCTGGACCTCGCAGCCCGGATGAAGGCTGCGCCCTACAGCGTCCAGCCCTTCGCCGCCGAAGGAAACGGCCGCAAGACCGTTGCCGTGATCTTCGACAAGACCTCCACCAGGACCCGGGTCTCGTTTGCGGCAGGGATCGCGGACATGGGCGGCAACGCCCTGATCATCAACCCCGGTGAAGCCCAGATCGGCCACAAGGAATCCGTGGAGGACACCGCCAGGGTGCTGGAACGGATGGTGTCCACCATCGTCTGGCGGACAGGGGCGCACGCCGGCCTGGTGGCCATGGCGGCGAACTCCAGCGTGCCCGTGATCAACGCCCTGTGCGATGACTACCACCCGTGCCAGCTCCTGGCAGACCTGCTGGCCGTCAAGGAGCACAAGGGCAGCCTCAAGGGCCTCACCATGAGCTACCTGGGGGACGCCGCCAACAACATGGCGAATTCCTACCTCCTGGCCGGCGTCACGGCCGGGATGCACGTCCGGATCGCCGGACCGGAAGGCTACCTGCCGGCGGCGGACATCGTCGCAGCCGCCGAGGAGCGCGCAGCAGAGACCGGCGGCTCCGTGCTGGTCACTACTGACGCGGCTGAGGCGCTGGAAGGCGCCGACGTCGTGGCTACGGACACGTGGGTGTCCATGGGCCAGGAAGCCGAGAAGGAAGCCCGGCTGGAACTGTTCCGGGAGTACTCCGTGGACGAGGCAGCCATGGCACAGGCTGCGGAAGACGCCGTCGTGCTCCACTGCCTGCCCGCTTACCGCGGCTACGAAATATCCGCCGGCGTCATTGACGGGCCGCAGTCCATTGTCTGGGACGAGGCCGAAAACAGGCTGCACGCCCAGAAGGCCCTGATGGCCTGGCTGATGCACCGGTCGGGCCTCGCCTTCGTGGAGGGACTTTCTCCCGTGGAAGGCACCGGGGAGAGCACGTTCTAGTGTCCGCCCAACCGGCCTCGCCGGGCTCCAGCCCGGCGACCAAGACTGCCCGCCAGGCGCGCATCACCGCCATCCTGACGGGGGAGTCCGTGCGCTCCCAGGCGGAGCTGGCGGCCCTCCTCGCGGACGACGGCGTGCAGGTCACCCAGGCAACGCTCTCGCGGGACCTCGTGGAACTCGGCGCCGTCCGGGTCCGGGGCAAGGAGGGCGTGCTGGTGTACGCCGTCCCCGGAGAAGGCGGCGAACGGGCCGCCAAAAGCGGGGTCAGCCAGGAAATCCTGGATGCCCGGCTGGCCCGGCTGTGCAGCGAACTGCTGGTCACCGCGGAGGCGTCGGCCAACATCGCCGTGCTCCGGACCCCGCCCGGCGCCGCCAACTTCCTGGCCCTGGCCATCGACCACTCGGTGATGCCGTCCATCCTGGGCACCATCGCCGGGGATGACACGGTGCTGCTGGTCTCCCGGGACCCGCAGGGCGGCCAGGACCTCGCCGCCAGGTTCCTGCAGCTGGCTGAAGAAGCCGGGCAATAAGCTTGAAGACAACATCCAACAACCCCAATTACAAGGAGCATCTCCGTGACTGAACGCATTGTGCTGGCCTACTCCGGCGGCCTGGACACCTCAGTAGCCATCGGCTGGATCGGTGAAGCCACCGGCGCCGAGGTCATCGCCGTGGCGGTCGACGTCGGACAGGGCGGCGAATCCCTGGAAACCATCCGCCAGCGTGCCCTGGGCTGCGGCGCCGTCGAAGCCTACGTGGCCGACGCCTCCGACGAGTTCGCCAACGAGTACTGCATGCCCACGCTCAAGGCCAACGGCCTGTACCAGGGCCACTACCCGCTGGTGTCCGCCATCTCCCGCCCTGTCATCGTCAAGCACCTGGTCAAGGCTGCCCGTGAATTCGGTGCCACCACCGTTGCCCACGGCTGCACCGGCAAGGGCAACGACCAGGTCCGTTTCGAGGTGGGTATCCAGACCCTCGGCCCGGACCTGAAGTGCATCGCCCCGGTCCGCGACCTTGCCCTGACCCGCGACAAGGCCATAGCCTTCGCCGAGGAAAAGGGCCTGCCCATCGAGACCACCAAGAAGAACCCGTACTCCATCGATCAGAACGTCTGGGGCCGCGCCGTGGAAACCGGCTACCTCGAGGACATCTGGAACGGCCCCACCAAGGACATCTACGACTACACCGCCACCCCGGAGTTCCCGCCGGCACCGGATGAGGTCATCATTTCCTTCGAAGCCGGCATTCCGGTAGCGATCGACGGCGTGAAGGTCACCCCGCTGCAGGCCATCAAGGAACTCAACCGCCGCGCCGGCGCCCAGGGCGTGGGCCGGATCGACGTCGTCGAAGACCGCCTCGTGGGTATCAAGTCCCGCGAAATCTACGAGGCCCCGGGTGCCATGGCGCTGATCACGGCGCACAAGCACCTGGAGGACATCACCGTTGAGCGTGAGCAGGCCCGCTTCAAGGCCACCGTTGGCCAGCGCTGGTCCGAGCTGGTCTACGACGGCCAGTGGTTCTCCCCGCTGAAGCGCTCCCTGGAGGCATTCATCGAGGACACCCAGAAGTACGTCTCCGGCGACATCCGGATGACCCTGCACGGCGGCCAGGCTGTCGTCAACGGCCGCCGCTCCGACACCTCGCTCTACGACTTCAACCTTGCCACCTACGACACCGGCGACACCTTCGACCAGTCCATGGCCAAGGGCTTCATCGAGCTGTGGGGCATGTCCGCCAAGGTTGCCTCCGGCCGCGATATCCGGGTCGCAGGAAAGTAAATGGTGTCCGCTACTAACGAGGGCGCACTGTGGGGCGGCCGGTTCGCCGGCGGCCCAGCGGACGCCCTGGCGGCCCTGAGCAAGTCCACGCACTTCGACTGGCGCCTGGCACGTTACGACATTGCCGGATCCATGGCGCACGCCCGTGTCCTGCACAAGGCCGGCCTGCTGGACGACGCCGAACTGGACGGCATGCTGGCTGCCCTCACGCAGCTGGATGAGGACGTCGCCTCCGGCGCCTATGTGCCGGCGGAATCGGACGAGGACGTGCACGGCTCGCTGGAACGCGGGCTGATCGAGCGGGCCGGAACCCAGCTGGGCGGCAAGCTCCGCGCCGGCCGGTCCCGCAACGACCAGGTGGCCACCCTGGGCCGGATGTTCCTGCGCGACCACGCCCGGATCATTGCGCGCGGCGTGCTTGCCACAGTGGACGCCCTGGTTGATCAGGCCAGGGCCCACCACGGGGTTGCCATGCCGGGACGCACTCACCTGCAGCACGCCCAGCCCGTCCTGCTCAGCCACCACCTCCTGGCGCACGCCTGGGCGCTGCTGCGTGATGTGCAGCGGCTCCAGGACTGGGACAAGCGGGCGGGCGTTTCGCCCTACGGCTCGGGGGCCCTGGCCGGGTCCTCCCTGGGGCTGGACCCGGAAGCGGTGGCCGCTGACCTCGGCTTCTTCTCCGCATCGCACAACTCGATCGACGGCACCGCTTCCCGCGATGTCTTCGCCGAGTTCGCCTGGGTGTGCTCCATGATCGGCGTGGACCTCTCTCGGGTGTCTGAGGAAGTCATCCTCTGGGCCACCAAGGAGTTCTCCTTTGTCACGCTGCACGATTCCTACTCCACGGGATCGTCCATCATGCCGCAGAAGAAGAACCCGGATGTGGCGGAACTGGCCCGGGGCAAGGCGGGGCGCCTGATCGGCAACCTGACCGGGCTGCTGGCCACGCTCAAGGGCCTGCCGCTGGCCTACAACCGCGACCTGCAGGAGGACAAGGAGCCGGTGTTCGACGCCGCGGACACCTTGGAGCTGCTGCTCCCGGCCGTCTCGGGCATGATCGCCACGCTTAAGTTCAACACCGGGCGGATGGAATCGCTGGCCCCGCAGGGCTTCGCACTGGCCACGGACATTGCCGAGTGGCTGGTCCGCCAGGGTGTTCCGTTCCGCGAGGCCCACGAGCTGTCCGGCGCGGCCGTGAAGCAGGCCGAATCCCGTGGCGTGGAGCTGTGGGACCTGACGGATGAGGAGTACGCCGCGATTTCAGAGCACCTTACGCCGGAGGTCCGCACGGTCCTGTCCACGGAGGGCTCCCTCAACAGCCGCAACTCCCAGGGCGGTACGGCGCCGGCCGCCGTCGAACGCCAGCTGGTGGCGCTGGAAGCCGAACTGGCCGGGGTCCGGGAGTACGCCGGGAAGTAGCTGAAACGCCCGCCCATTTCCTGCAGGAAGTGGGCGGGTGTTCTGTGTTGATTGCCGGATGGTCACGGCTAGCATGGGGCCATGAGCGACTCCTTCCGCCGGCAACTCCGTGCGCTTCCCGACTTCCCGGCTGAGCTGCCCGGCTTTGACCCGGAGTCCGCCCCCGCAGATCCGGCAGAACTCTTCCGGCAGTGGCTGGAGGAAGCCCTGGCAGCAGGAGAACGCCAGCCGCATGCCTGCAGCCTTGCCACCGTGGATGAAAGCGGTCAGCCGTCGTCGAGGATGCTGATCCTGAAAAACATCGACGACGACGGCTGGCACTTCGCCACGTCCCGCATCTCGCGCAAGGGCCGGGAGCTCAGTGGCAACCCGCGCGCCGCGCTCACCTTCTACTGGCCGTCGCTGGGCCGGCAGGTCCGGGTGGCAGGTCCCGTTGCGGAGCTGTCCGCCGAGGCGTCGGCCAGGGATTGGGCGGAGCGCCCGCGTGCTGACGGCAGCGAAAACCCGGACTGGCAGCTCTATGCCGTCAGGCCTGCCGAGATCGAGTTCTGGCAGGCCAGCCACGACCGCCGGCATATCCGCCACCGCTTCGGCCCGGACGGCGTTCTTCCCGGCTAGGATGAGCGCCATGACCGCTCCCGCACCAGACGAACTGCTCCCCGCGCTCCACAAGGCTGCCGCTGACGTTGCCGCCGATGTTGCCAGGTTCTCGGATGAGGATGTCCGAGCACCCTCGGCGCTGCCCGGCTGGACGCGGGGCCATGTCCTGGCCCACCTGGCCGGCATCTCCAACGCCATGGCACGGCAGCTCGAGTACGCAGCGCGCGGCGAAACCATCGAGCTGTACGACGGCGGCATGGACGGCCGGAACAAAGCGATCGACATGGCGGCCGGGCACGATGCCGCCACCCACCTCGCAGACGTGACCGCTGCCCTGGCCCGGGTGATGAAGGCCTTCGACGCACTGCCCGGCATCAAGGATTCGTCCGCCCACCGCACAGGCTGGTACGCACCCATCGCCTACCGCGGGGGAGTGGTGCTGGACGGCGGGCTGGCCCTCTGGCGGGAACTCGTCATTCACACATCGGACCTGCTGGCCGGAAGGGGACCGGAAACCTGGAGCCGGCCCTTCTGTGAGCACCTCTTTGATTTCCTCGCGGCCCGGGTCCAGCCCGACGACAGGCTGGTGCTGCAACCCCTGGGACTCCCGCCGCTGAGCATCGGCAGCGGCAACAGATCCACGGTGATCAGCGGAATGATTACCGATATTGCGGCCTGGCTGGCAGGGCGCGAACCCACGCTGGGCAGCCTCCGGGCCTCCGCTGCGGCTGACGGCGTTGACCTTCCAACGCTGCTGCCGTGGCCTTCCGGAACCCCCGCCACCACGAAGGATTAGCCGGCCTCGCGCGCCAGCAGGCTTTGCTTGATGGGCAGCCCCCAGCGGAAACCGCCGAGGGAGCCGTCCGTGCGGATCACGCGGTGGCAGGGAACAAACAGGGCCGCAGCGTTGAAGGCGCATGCGCTGGCGGCCGCCCGCACGGCCTTGGGGTTGCCCGCGAGCTCCGCGTACTGGGTGTAGGTCACGGGAAACCCGGGCCGGACCTGCCGCAGGACGTCCCAGGCGTGGATCCGGAACGGCCCCGACACCTGCCGCACGGGGACCTGCATCGCCAGCCCGGGATCGCCGGCGTAGAAGGCCTCCACGGCGTCCGAGATCCCTGCAAGGCCGCTGACCAGCTCCAGGGTGGCGGGCCGCAGACTCGGGTGGATCTGCCCCGTCAGGTCGCCGGGCTTGTCCGTCCAGCCGCTCGAGAGGACGACACCGTCCCGGGCGAGAATAGTGAACGGGCCGTCCGGGGTGTTCATCTGAAACAGCTGGGCCTTCATCGATTCGCTTTCTCTGCTGGTCTGGAGCCTGGTGTGGCATTGTCCGTTCCTGTGCCGCTGCGCGTTGCGGCCGCGGCGCCCGATGCTGCCCGCCACAGGTGCATGGTGGCGTACGAGCGCCAGGGGCTGACTTCCCTGAAATCCATGGTGGAAGCGGTGGCCCCGCCCGCAAGGGCACGGACACCATTCCGAACGGCAGCGTCGTTGGCCAGGAACACATCCGGGGCGCCAAGGATCCGCATGGCCAGGTATCCCACGGTCCAGGGTCCCACGCCGGGCAGCGGGAGGAGTTTCGCGGCCAGGCTTGCCGGATCGTCCCCGTAGCCAAAGTCGAGTCCGCCCTCCGCCATGGCGGCAGCTGCCCCGAGGAGGGCGTCGATCCTCTTGTGCGGGCCCCTCAGGACAGCGTGGCCGCCGGCAGCGATCTCGGCGGGGGTGGGAAACATGCGGTCCAGGCCGTCGCCGGGGCTGTGGCTGGAACGTCCGACGGCGGCCAGCTGGGTGAGGGCGGTCCGCGCCGCAGCGACGGTGATCTGCTGCCCCACCATCGCCCTGACCAGCATCTCGGCGGTGTCAAGCGCTCCGGGCATCCTGATTCCCGGGGTGCCCGCCACTGCGGCCGACAGCCTGCTGTCGCCAGCCAGTGCGCCGTCGATGGCCACGGGATCGGCATCCAGGTCAAAGAGCCGCCGGACCCGGCTTAAAAGCGCGGGCAGGTCACGAAGGTCCACCGCGCCGATGGTGAGGGTCAGCGGCCGCCCCGGAGCGCCGTCGTCGTACTCGACCCGGAAGCGCGCATCCCCTTGGGGCAGCCGCAGGGTGCGGGCGTAGGACGTCGCCGTTCCTGCTTCGATCCCCGGGACGGCCCTGAGCGCCAGGAACGTAAAGATGCCGGGGTCGAAAGGTTCACGGTAAGGAAGGCTGAGCGTGAGGGCGGTGGATCCGGCGGCAGCTTTCGGATGCCCGGCGGCGCGGAGTGCGGTGGGGGTCATGCCAAAGACTTCCCCCATGGTGTCGTTGAACTGGCGGACGCTGCTGAAACCGGCAGCGAAGGCAACATCGGCGAGCTTCATGGAGGTGGAGACCAGCAGGGTGCGGGCGGTCTGCGCGCGGCCGGCCCGTGCGAGCGAGAGGGGGCCCGCGCCCAGTTCCTGGCTGAGGATGCGGTTGAGCTGGCGGGACGAATAACCCAGGCGCGCGGCCAGCCCGTCCACCCCGTCCCTGTTCACCACGCCGTCGCTGACCAGGCGCATGGCCCGGCCGGCAAGATCCTGTCGGAGGTTCCAGGCGGGTGTGCCGGGAACCGCCTCCGGAAGGCAGCGCTTGCAGGCCCGGTAGCCGGCGTCGTGCGCTGCTGCAGAGGTCTCGTAGAACGTGACATTGGACGCCTTCGGAGTCCTCGCCGGGCACGACGGGCGGCAGTAGATGCCGGTGGTCCGGACGGCGGTGTAAAACTGCCCGTCGAAACGGGTGTCCCGGGCGTCGATCGCCCGGTAGCGCTGCCAGAAGTCCATTCCTCCATCCTGTCAGCCCTCCGCGGGCGCGGCTAGCGGAAATCGGACACGGCCGTGACGGCCGGAGCGGTAAATGGCGGGGTGCCCGGGCCGGGTTTGGATAGAGTCTGGCCATGAGCACAAATCCGCCGGCGGCCGGCCAGCCGCTGCGGGAGTTCCTTTCCGGAGACGCCCGCCGGCTGGCGCCCCTGCTGCTGGGAGCCGTATTGACGCACAAGTCCCGGGACGGCGCCGTCTCTGTCCGGCTCACCGAGGTGGAGGCCTACCTGGGCCCCGAGGATTCCCTCCACCCTGACCCCGGATCGCACACGTACCGCGGCCCCACGCCACGCAACGCGCCGATGTTCGGGCCTGCCGGCCACCTGTACGTCTACTTCACCTACGGCATGCATCACTGCACCAATATTGTGTGCGGCCCGGAAGGAACCGCCTCCGCCCTGCTGCTGCGGGCAGGGGAGATCGTGGACGGTGTGGAACTCGCGCAGCTCCGGCGCACCACGTCCAAAAACCCGGCTGACCTGGCGAGGGGGCCCGCCCGGCTTGCCAAGGCGCTGGGCCTGACGACGGCGGACAGCGGTCGCGATGCGCTGGCCCCGCCGTTCGGACTGGTGCTTCCGTCCCGGCCGGCCGGGTCAGTGAGTTCAGGGCCGAGAGTGGGTGTCTCGGGGACCGGCGGAAGCGACCAGTACTCGTGGCGCTTCTGGATCACCGGCGACCCTACCGTCTCCCAGTACAAGGCTGCCAAGCCAAGGACGGCCAGGTCCCGGCCGCCCAAACCGGATCGGTCCGGGTTTCACGAGCGTTAACGGAAATGGTTGTAGAATGGTAGGTCTGTCTTTTGCGATAGGGGAACGTTAATGCTCGACGCCGATTTGGCCCACGAACGGGACTATGTTGCGGGCCTGTATGCCCGGCTGGAGGAGCTTCGCGAGGAAAAGCGCAAGCAGCTTGCGCAGGTCCGCCGGGCCGGTGCCGTTGGCACCATGCAGAACGTTTCCGAGCGCGACGCTTTCGCGGCTCTGTATGAGGACCGCCTGGCGCAGCTGGATGCGGTCGATGACCGGCTGGTCTTTGGCCGCCTGGACCTGGATTCGGGTGAGGCGCAGTACATCGGGCGCATCGGCCTCACCACCGAGGACCTCCAGCGGCTCATGGTTGACTGGCGCGCGCCGGAGGCCGGCCACTTTTACCAGGCCACGGCCTTTGACCGGCAGGGCGTACGGCGCCGCCGGCACTTGATCCTGCAGGGCCGCGAGGTCAAGGCCATTGAAGATGACGTCCTGGACGCCGGAATGCTGGCAGACAACGAGTCGCTGCAGGGCGAAGGCGCCCTGCTCGCCGCCCTGAACTCCAAGCGGACCGGCCGGATGTCAGACATCGTCAGCACCATCCAGTCCGAGCAGGACCGCATCATCCGGTCCTCTATCTCCGGTGCCCTGGTGGTGCAGGGCGGGCCAGGCACGGGCAAGACCGCCGTGGCCCTGCACCGTGCCGCCTACCTGCTCTACACCCACCGCGACCGCCTCAAGACTGCCGGCGTCCTGCTGGTGGGCCCGTCGTCGTCGTTCATGAAGTACATCGAGAGGGTGCTGCCCTCGCTGGGCGAGACCGGCGTGGTGATGGCAAGTGTGGGCCGCCTGATGCCCGGGATCAATGCCGTGCCGGAACCCGACGCTGACGTCGCAGCCATCAAGGGCCGCCTGGACATGGCCACAGTGGTGGCCAACGCCGTATCCAACCGCCAGCGGATCCCTGCCGAAGACCGGATCCTGGAAGTGGACGGCCGCAAGCTCGTGCTGACACCGCGCCAGGTCCGCCGCGCCCGCGAGCGTGCCCGCTCCACCGGCAAGCCGCACAACGAGGCGCGCGTGACGTTCGTGAAGATCCTGCTGCGCGAACTCACCGAACAAATGACCGAGCTGGTGGAAGCCGGGAACATCGGGAACAACGCAGACCGCTCCTACCTGGCCGAGGACGTCCGGTCAGCGCGGGATGTCCGTATTGCCCTCAACCTGTGCTGGATGCCCATGACGCCGGAGAAGCTGATTTCCGAGCTCTTCAGCAAGCCGGCCGTGCTGGAGTTCTGCACCCCCCACCTGTCGCCGGCCGAACGCGCGCTGCTGCAGCGCCCCGCCGACGCCCCATGGACCGAATCCGATGTGCCGCTGCTGGACGAAGCAGCCGAGCTGCTCGGTGAACTGGACCCGGCTGCCGGACGTGGGCTCGCGCAGCAGGAGCACGACCGTGCCCGCGACCTGGCGAACGCCAAGCAGACGCTGGTCAACATGGAGGCTGCGGGGGTTGACCCGCTGATGTCCGCCGAGGAGCTGGCCGAGCAGAACCAGGAGCAGGAAGCGCGGCAAACCGCTGCCGAGCGCGCCACCAGCGACCGCACGTGGGCTTTCGGGCACATTGTGGTGGATGAGGCGCAGGAGCTTTCGCCCATGCAGTGGCGCCTGCTGGTCCGCCGGTGCCCGCTGAAATCCTTCACGATCGTTGGCGACATCGCGCAGACAAGTTCTGTTGCCGGCGCCAATTCATGGCAGGGCGCGCTTGCTCCGATGTTCGGTGACCGCTGGCAGCTGGAGGAGCTGACGGTCAACTACCGCACCCCGTCACAGATCGCCGAAGCTGCGGTCCGGATGGCCAACGCAGCCGGCCTGGTGGTCTCGGCGCCCAAGGCCGTCCGCGAGGGACGCTGGTCGCCGGTCATCGACGAGGTGGACGCCGGGCAGGTGGTCAGCCGCCTGATGGAGGTGCTGCCCGAGGAGCTGGACGCGCTCGACGGCGGCCTGATGGCCGTCATTGCTGACGGCGGCTTCCTACCGGAGGCCACCGCTGCCCTGCGCGCCGCCTACGGACGCCGCGTGGGTAACGGAGCCGGCAGCTACGAGCAGGACATCGTGGTCATCAGCCCGCGGGAAGCCAAGGGGCTGGAGTTCGACGGCGTCGTGGTGCTGGAACCGTCCATGATGCTGAACCATGAGCACGGCAAGGTGGGGGATCTGTACGTCGCAATGACGCGCGCCACCCAGCGGCTGCGCCTGATTGCTTCGGAACCCGTCCCTGCAGGGATCAAGCGCTGATCCGGCACGCCGCATACTGCTAACTTAGAAGGCGTGCCAGAACTCATCAGCCTCGAATCGCAGCAGAACGACCCCACTTTTGCCAACGTATGGCAGGAACTGAAGTGGCGTGGCCTGGTCCACGTCTCCACCGACGAGGCAGAGCTTGAAAAACTCCTCGCCGATGGTTCGGTGACGTACTATTGCGGGTTCGACCCCACCGCCCCGAGCCTCCACCTCGGAAACCTGGTCCAGCTGCTCGTGATGCGGCGGCTCCAGCTGGCCGGCCACAAGCCCCTTGGGCTCGTGGGCGGTTCAACCGGCATGATCGGCGATCCGCGGCCCACGGCCGAGCGCACGCTGAACACCAAGGACACGGTCGCCGAGTGGGTTGGATACCTCCAGGCACAGGTTCAGCGTTTCTTGAGCTTTGAGGGGGACAACGCTGCCCGGATGGTGAACAACCTTGACTGGACGGCGCCGCTGAGTGCCATCGATTTCCTGCGTGAGGTGGGCAAGCATTTCCGTGTGGGCACGATGCTGCGCAAGGACGCGGTGGCCTCACGCCTGAACTCCGAAGAGGGCATCAGCTACACCGAGTTCAGCTACCAGATCCTGCAGGGAATGGATTACCTGCAGCTCTACCGTGATTACGGCTGCGTGCTGCAAACCGGCGGCTCCGACCAGTGGGGCAACCTCACGAGCGGAACTGAGTTGATCCGCAAGGTAGAGGGCAAGAGCGTCCATGCCCTCGGAACCCCACTGATCACCAACGCCGACGGCACCAAGTTCGGCAAGAGCGAGGGCAACGCCATCTGGCTGGATGCCGGCATGTGCAGCCCTTACGCCTTTTACCAGTTCTGGGTCAATACGGCAGATGCCGACGTCGTCAACCGGCTGAAGGTCTTCACTTTCCTCAACCGGGCAGAGATTGAGGAGATTTCCGTGGCGGTGGCTGAGCGGCCGTTCGCCCGCGAAGGCCAGCGGAAGCTTGCCTACGAAGTGACGTCCCTCGTGCATGGCGTCGAAGCGACGGAGAAGGTCATTGCCGCTTCCGCCGCTCTTTTCGGGAACGGAGACCTGGCGGCCCTGGATAAGGCCACGCTCCAGGCAGCCACATCCGAGCTTCCTTCCACCACTGTCCAGGTGGATGAAATGGGAATCGTGGACCTGCTGGTTGCCTCCGGGCTTTCCGACAGCAAGTCAGCTGCGCGGCGCACTGTTGGTGAGGGTGGAGCCTACGTCAACAATGAGAAGGTTACCGATCCTGAGACAGTGATTCCGGAGTCGGAACTGCTGCATGGACAGTACCTCCTCCTGCGCCGCGGAAAGAAGAACCTGGCAACCGTGGAAGTCCTGGTTCCCTAGGCATTCCCGCAGATCAACACCACCCTGCACGCTCCTCCGCAGCCGATTTGCACGGCCGCGGGGGAGCGTGTAATGTTTTCTGAGTCGCCGCCGCTGAAGCGGAAAAATAGCGACCAACCCCCACCAAAAAGTGAAGCAAGTTCACCATGTGCGGAAGCACCGGATCGAATAATTGCTCCACTTTATGATGGGCGGATTCATTCCACAGAGTGAATTCCGGGAAAACAACCGGATTTGCAAAGTGAAAATGAATGAAATAAGATAGAAACATCGCAGCGAAGAAATACGAAATAAGAATTCATTGAATTGAATTTGTTCGGGAATATTCGAATGTGTCTGTTGTTTGAGAACTCAATAGTGTGCCAAGTTTGTTGATACCAATTGTTTTATTGATTGGTTGTTTTGCTGGATCCGCCACCCCGTGGTGTGGTCTGG
>NZ_PJMB01000004.1 GCF_002892835.1 Arthrobacter sp. AFG7.2
TTACCGATGCGTCGGTGGCCGTGGCCTTGACGTTCTCCATGGCTTCCTGGGCCGGTTCCTTCAGGTCCTGGACCATGTCCTTCGCCGCATCGGTAACCTGGGTGGCCAGGGGCTGGGCGGCGGTCTTGAGCTGGTCTGCTGCCTCGCGTTCCTTCTGGCTGGCCGGGATCAGGGAAGAGATCAGCATTCCGGCGCCGAAGGCGATCAGCCCGGCGGCCAGGGGGTTGCCCTGGGTTTTGGCTTTGACCTGGTCCGGTGCCTGGGAGATCGCGGTGCCGGCATCGGAAAGCTTGGCGGCGGCGGTGTCCTTGGCCCCGTGCAGGCTGTCACCGGTGGAGCTCAGGGCACCGCTGGTGTGTCCGGCGCCGGAGTGGACTTTGTCCTGGACAGTGGTGCTGGCGTTGTCTGCTGCTCCCATGACTTTCTCCTTCACGCCGGTGACAGCGTCTTTGAGCTTGTCGGTCTGGCGGTTGACGATGTTGGAGGGGGTGACCTTGTCCGCGACCGCGTCAACGTTGGTGCCCAGGCGTGCGCGGGTGGCTTCTATGTCTGAACGGATTGCGTCCGGGTTATCGCTCATCGGTTTACCTCACCTGGTTTTAGGGTTGGGGGAATTTCGGACAGGGTTTCGCCGGTCTGCGGCAGGCCCTTGATCTGTTTGAGTTCCTTGCGGCCGATCGAGGCCAGGACCGCGGCGATGATGCCCCAGATCACGGCGACGATCAGGGCGGCCCAGCCCAGCGGCATCAGGGCGCCCAGGGCGAACATCAGGCCCAGGGACAGGAAGACCAGGACGAAGTGTCCGGCCACGCCTGCCCCGCCGAGCATGCCCGCGCCCTTGCCCGCCTTGGTGGCAGACTGCTTGGCTTCGGCCTTGGCGAGCTCGACCTCCTGGCGCATCAGCGTCGAAAGGTCACGGGTCACATCCCCGAGCAACTCACCCAATGAGGCGTTATCAGCCTTCTGGTGCGCCGCACTCGGCGCAGGTTCCGGAATTGAACTACTCACAGCTGCCGTCCTTCCGATGACCGGTAACCGCCATCAGTGGTGCGGTAGGAGCCGTCCTCGTCGCGGAACGGATCGTCCTCGTACCGGAGCGGAGTGTCTTCCGCCGTGCCACCCGGCAGGGTAGATGTTGATACGGGGGCTCCGCCGGTGACCACGGGTTCGGTGAAGAGGTCATCGTTTCCGGCCGCGTACACGGTCTCCTGGTGCAGTGGTGCAACGGGCTGCGGCTGCACGGCGCGGTGCGAGGGCGACCCGGTGCTGGATGCCGGAGATCCCTGGTTGCCTGCGGTGAGGCCGCGGGTGAGGCGTCCTGCCAGGATGCCGGCGCCTGCTGCGAGCAGCAGGAAGGTTCCCGGCTTGTTGCGGGCGAACCTCTGGACTTCGCCGAGCAGGTCGCCCGGCTCCTTGTTCTCAAGCCAGGACGCGACAGACTCGCTGCGCTGGGCGGCCTGCCGGATCAGGTCACTGGCCATGCCCTGCTGGTCCGGCGCGTCCGCCATGCTCTGCAGCTGGCTGGACATGGTGCGGATGCCTTCAGCGGCCTTCTGCTGCTGCGTGCCCGCCTGGGTGGTCAGGCCTGACTTCGCCTGGTGCAACAGATCCTGGGCGCTGGACTTCGCCTCGGAAGCCACATTCGCGGCTTCACTCTTCGCGGTCTGCGCCACATTCTGGGCGGACGATGCGGCCTGGCCGGCAACGTTCGATGCCTCTTCCTTGGCAGCCTGGCTCTTGGTGTTTCCGGCAGAACCGGCGGCGGGGGCAGTGCCAAAGCTTTCGTCAGCACCTACTTCGGTTGCACCGAAGGCATCGGTGGTAGCAGGGCTGGATGTCTGGGGCCATTGGTTCTCTGTCATCGGGCTCTCTTTCATGAAGGGTCAGCTGGCGATCAAGAACCAGCAATGCTGGCTAGTAGTAAGCATGGTTACTAATTAGATACTAAGCACACTTTCCTTTTGATGCGCAAGGGGCCGCTGATAAATCTGCGCTGAAGCGGTCCTTTGGCCCGGTGATAGTAAGCCTACTTGCGAATTTGATGCTAAGCATGCTTATTGTAGAGAACGTAGCGACGCAAAAAGAGGTGATCACGCCCTGCACTTCGCCACCCACAGGAAGGCCACGGCCCGATGACCAGCAATCTCGATCCAGATGCCCGGACCAGCTACCGCCTGATCACTGTGGCGGCCCGGCTGGTACAACGGCGGCAGGACGATGCCCTGGCGCACCTGGGCCTGACCCGCGCCGCCGTCATCGCCTTGGAAGGACTCGCCGACGGACCCTTGAACCAGGAGCAGCTCGCCGAAGCCATTCGTGTGCAGAGCCAGACTCTGGGACGGGTCCTGATCAGGCTTGAAGGAGCGGGCCATATCACCAGGACGCGCCAGTCCGCCGATCGCCGGCAGTTCAAGGTGGAGCTGACGGAAGCCGGCGCCGCCATTTTGGAGGCCGCCCGCCGGGCAGAAATCAATGCCTATCCGCAGGACCCAAGCATTGGCTGGAAGGTCCTCAGCGAGGAGCTGACAAAGTTTGTGAACGCGTTGCCGGCGGACCGCGACCAGGGCGTGGTTCCGTTTGCGGCCCCTGAACACCGGACGGCAAGACGCCCGCAGGGCGGCCGCACCCCCAGCCTCCGTGGCGTGGACCAGCCCCGCCAATAACCTGAATCCGGACCTGCCAGATATAGAAGCGGCGCCATATGACCCGGCCCCGCCCCTGGTTAGGGGCGGGGCCGGTTTTTGCCGTGCCGTCAGGTTTCCAGGGCCTATTCGGCGGTGTACGTATCCTGCGGGCTGTTCAGCAGGCCCCGCTGTGCGAGGTCGGCGGCCGCGGGACTGCTACGACGACGGCGCAGCCGGTCCGGTGGGCCAGCGGAGCAGGGCTGCAATGTCTACGCCCTTGGGCAGGACGGGACCGGGAACCAGGAGAACCCGCGCGTCAGTCAGCGCCGCCGCACGCAACAGTGCTGCAGGGGCTGGAACCTTCCCCACGATGTTTGCGGCCAGGGACTCCTCCTCGGCGGTGGCGATCCAGGGCTCCGCGTCCAGGGCGAGCAGCGTCCGCTCGGAAAGGGCGGCGTCGTTGAAGATCAGCACCTCCACCTGCGCCTGCTGGAGCGCATGCAACACGGCGCCTGCTCCGGTGGCGGATTCCGGATTGGCCCGGCCCTCCTGCGTGGCCAGCCGCTCCATGATCTCCTGCTGCTCTGTGGCCCATTGCTCGGCGACCCGCTGGTTCACCTGGTCCTCCAGGAGCGAAGGGTCAGCACCTGCCGTGTGGGTGTGGGAATCCACAACGGACACCAATGCCTGGCTGGCTTTGGACAGCTGTTCCTGCACCAGCCTGCGGGCGTGGATGTCTCCTGCGAGGACCACCAGCCGCGCACCGCTGCTGCTGACAACCCTGTCTATCTCGGCAGCCACCTCATCAGCGTTGCGGCGCCAGACATCCTCCGTGTGGTGCTGGAACCGGAGGTGGGCCCAGCCGCCGCCCTGGAACTTCTTGATGTGCTCAGTGTCCCCCTGCACCTCCTCGATGCTGACGGGAGCGCCTGCGCCGGCGTAGTGCAACCGGATCTCGCCGTGTTCACGGCTCACTTCCGCCACAACATAGGGAAAGTCCTCGGGGCGGTGCTTGACCAGCGGCAGCAGGTCAGGGATGGGATCAACCGAAATACGTTCAGCTCCGGCCCGGTCTCCCGGCATGACCTCGTTGAGTTCCGCCTTGCCCTGGTGAACCAGCACGAACCTGGACACGGGGGCGGGGACCCCGGTTTCAGGCTGCAGGGCCTGCTCCATGGCATCCAGGTCCGTTGGCGATGCCCCCTGGGCTTCCAGCGCAGCCTTGATGTTTCCCGGCCTGACATCGGCTGCTTCGAGTGTGTCCACCGTGCCTGTTCCGGCGTCCACGTACGCTGAGCACCAGGGGCCGGGAAGCCGGTAGAGATGCGCATATTCCTTCAGGCTGCCAGTCACTGTTCCCCCTCCTCATCGGTCAGGGGGTCAGGTGATGCAACCGGGTTAAGCGCCTCCCGGACCTCGGCAGGATCTGTGTCATCCGGGAAAGGCTCCGTTTCCCGCCATTCCTCGGCATGGGCCGGCTGGTTTCCGTGCACCACACCCTGGGTTTCATGCTTCATCTGGTCGTCCAGATTGGAGCCGTGTTTGGTATTGCCGCGTTCCGCCATGACGATCTCCTTCGCGCGTGATTTAGTATCACAGGCTTACTAGTTCGCCATTTCACCGTAGCACCAAGGCGCACGCGGCTAAAGGGGAAATTTTGCCAAGGGCTCCTAGGCTGCGCAGGCGTCCTGCAGCGCCTGGACGGAGTCTGCCGGCACCTGGTCCCCGGACTCCGCAATCTGGCCGAGCGGCGTCGTAATTTCCGCCGGAACACCAGCGGTACGGGCGGCGGAAACGAGGCCCGCGAGCACCTGCTTGTCCTCAACGCTGACCAGGCCATCCTGAATGACGGTGCAGATCTGCCGTTTCACTTCCCCTGCAGCGGCAGTGGCAACCTTTGAGGCGGCGTCACTGGCCGCGTTGCCGGCGGCTTCCTCAACAGCGCCGCAGCCGGCGAGCAGCAGGAACAGGGGGGTAGCGCACAGGGCGGCAAGGCGGCGGTTCATCCCTCCAGCCTATCGGTCGCCACGCACGCATGAGGATAGGTCTTCACGCTGCCGAACCTGGCGGCCACCCTTTCCTGGATTACCTGTCGCGTTACGCTGTGGATTACCGGGCGCTTGCCGCGCGAACTCCCAGGATGCTGTCCAGCAGTCCGTTCCGGAACTTTCCGTCGGGATCATGTGCGGAGGCCAGCGAGCGGAAGTCGGCGAAGCGCGGGTAGAGCGACTCCCAGTCGTGGCCTGCGGTGGAGAACAGCTTGCCCCAGTGCGGGCGGGCGCCGAAGGGCCGCAGCAGGTCCTCGAGCTCGGGCAGGACTGCTTCCACTTCTGCCTGCAGGGGCTTCCACGTGAAGTGCAGGGCCACGCTCTGCTGCCGGTAGAAGGGGCTGAGCCAGAACTCGTCCGCGGCACCGGTCCGGATTTCGGAGACGAAAAGCAGCGGAGCGAGCTTCCCTGCAAGGCTCCGGACGGCCTCAATTGCGGCCGGTCCGTGCTCCAGCGGCAGGATGAACTCGCTCTGAAGTTCCTCGCCCTTGCTGGGTGTGAACTCGTGGCGGAAATGGGGAAGGCGGTCCAGCCATTGACCGGGCTCGTCCAGTTGGAGTGTGCAGTTTTCTGCGGACATGTCAGGCAGCGGGTGGCGGGGGTCCGAGGCCGCGGTGGCGCCGAACAGTTCAGTGAGCGGCTGCTCAGTATCGAGTGCCTTGAGCCAGACCTGGCTGATGGAATCGCCGGCGTAGTCGGTGAAAAGGCTGACGCTGTAGGCGCTGGATACCAATTGCTGGAAGTTGCCCAGCGCCCGGTCCCATGGCAGGTTTTCGAGGACGCGCTGGCGCATCCTGAAGCCTGGCTGGACGGCGAGTTCCAGGCCCGTGACGATTCCCAGGGCGCCGAGCCCCACCACGCTTGCCAGGAATTCATCGCCGTCGGCACGGGAGAGGGAGACCAGTTCGCCGGAGGGCCGCACCAGGTTGATGGCCTGGACTGCTCCCGCCAGGGACTGGTTGTCCACGCCGGAGCCGTGCGTTCCGGTCTGGACGGCGCCGGCCACGGAGATGTGGGGCAGTGACGCCAAATTGTGGATGGCGACGCCGGACTGTTCCAGGGAGCGGCACAGTGTTCCGTAACTGACGCCGCCGCTGACGTGCACGCTCTGGCGGTCGGAGGCCAGTTCGATCGTCTGGGGCAGGGCGTCCAGGAGCACGTGGACGCCATCGGTATCGCCTACGCGGTTGAACGAGTGCCGCGACCCGAGGGCCTTGACCCTGCCCGCTCCCGCCACAATTGCAGCAAGCTCCTCCACCGATGCGGGCCGGCGGACCTCAGCCGAGGCATAGTCAAGGTTCCCTGCCCAGTTCTTCATAAGTGTGGCTTTCCGGTTGAGGTGGAGATGGCTCCCTCAACTGTCAGCGCTAACAACCCTGCTGTCAAGGCAGCTTTGATCCTCGGGACAAGGCGCGTCCCGCCTCGCAGCCGGCTGCTGGTGCCGCAATCTATATCGTTGTAAATTGGCAAAATGACACCTGCCGGCACCCCTCCCATGGGATGGAACAGTTGGGACTGCTACGGCACGTCCGTCACCGAGGAAGAGGTCATGGCGAACGCCTCGTTCATGGCCCGGCACCTGCTGCCTTCCGGATGGGACACCGTGGTGGTGGACATCCAGTGGTACGAACCGCAGGCCCGGGCCGGAGGCTACAACGACGGCGCGGAGCTCCAACTGGATGCCTATGGCCGCCAGCTCCCGGCACCCAACAGGTTTCCGTCGTCAGCCGGAGGGCTCGGCTTCAAACCGCTCGCTGACCGGATTCACGGCCTGGGCCTCAAATTCGGCGTGCACATCATGCGGGGCATTCCCCGGCAGGCGGTAAGGGACTGTCTCCCCGTGGAAGCCACTGACCTTACGGCAGCCGACGTAGCCGACACGTCCTCCGTTTGCGACTGGAACACTGACAACTTTGGCCTGGATCACAGCAACCCCGGCGCACAGGCCTATTACGACTCCCAACTGAGGCTTTTCGCCTCCTGGGGCGTGGACTTCATCAAGGCCGATGACATGTTGGGCCCCTACTTCGCAGAGGAGATTGCAGCCTACCGCCGGGCCATCAGCCGCTCGGGCCGGGACATGGTGCTGAGCCTCTCGCCGGGCCGGGCACTCTCGCTCGGCAGGCTGGAGCACCTGCGCGGGAACGCCCACATGTGGAGGGTGTCCGACGATCTCTGGGACGTGTGGGAGGACGTGGAGGCGCAGTTCACCCGGATGGCCCGCTGGGCGCCGCACCAGCGGCCCGGCAGCTGGGCCGATGCGGACATGCTTCCGGTGGGGCGGATCGCGTTGCGTGCTGAACGGGGCAGTGAGCGGCTGACCCGACTGAGCCTGGATGAGCAGAGGACCATGCTGTCCCTCTGGAGTATCTCCCGTTCTCCGCTCATGCTCGGCTGCGACCTCCCGTCCTCGCCTCCCGAAACGCTCGAGCTGCTGACCAACGGTGACCTCCTCGCGGCCCTGAAAGAGAGCCGGAACAACCGTGAACTGCTGCGCGAGGGGAACCTGGTGCTGTGGGCGGCGGAGAGTACGACGTCGGACGACAGGTTCGCAGCAGCCTTCAACACCGGGACGGCCGGCCAGGCCCGAACACTCTTGCTGGCGGACCTGGGACTGCCGGATGACGGCGGCTGGGTTGGCCGGGAGGCGTGGAGCGGCGCCGGCGTCGTGCTCACCGAAATAAACGATGCCCCAGCGCTCGTGGTGGACCCACCCGCACACGGCGTCCGGTTCTACCGCTTCTCACGCACCGCGGTTTAATCCCCGGCGCTGGCCTCACTTACGTGAGCTTGCCTGATTCCGCCTGAAAAACAGCGGTTGGGGGCCGCCGCACCTGAACGTCAGGCTGTTTTTGCTTCCCCTGGTGACGTGGTGCGCGGCGGCGGGACACGTCGGTTGCCGGTGGCTTCGAAGGCCGCGGCCAGGTGCAGCAGTTCCGTGTCGCTGTAAGCCCTGCCGGCGATGGTGAGGCCTACGGGCATGCTGATGTCTGCGGCCAGTCCCATCGGGACCGTGACGGTGGGGATACCCAAATGCCGCGGGACCAGGTTCCCATTCGCCACCCACACCCCGTTGCGCCAGGCCAGGTCCGCCGACACCTCATGACGGTCGGCGTCGGCTGGTCCCACATCGGCAACCGCAGGGAACACGACCGCGTCCAGGCCCAGCCTGTCCATCCAGTCCTCGAGGTCGATCCGGCGGGTCTCTTCCAGGCCGCTGAGCCCTTCTGCGAGGTGGGGGATATCGGTGAGCGTCGGGACGCCGTGTTCGCGGATCCAGGCGGGGTAGTCGCTGATGTCATCGTCGAAGCCGTCATAGCGGTCCGGCAGGGATCCGTCCGGTGCAGGGAAGATTTCCGCGCCGTCGACGTCGGCGAGGCGGTGGAGGTGCGGGTCCCCGTTGGCATCGAGGAAGTCATTCCATGCCCAGGCGGAGAGGTCCACGATCTCGCGGCGCAGGTATTCCGGGGAGACCAGGCCGCGGGTGGCGATGGTGGGGGCGCCGGGGCGGTCCCCCTCGTAGTTGGAGACGACAGGGAAATCGACCTCGATGACTTCGGCGCCTGCGGCTTCCAGATCATGCCTGGCCGCCTTCCACAGCTCGATGACGGATGCCCGCGTGTCGATGCGCCGGCCAGTGGGGCCGCCGATGCCGGGCGCTTCTGCGGTGCCGGCGTCCGGGTCTGCGTTGATGTAGATCCGGGGGATTCCGAGGCGTTTTCCGGTGAGCACCCGTTCTGCCGCGGCCGGGCCGGGGACCGCCAGCTCAAGGTATGAGTCCGGGCGGGTTTCCGATGCTTTGGGAAGCTGGACCCACGGCTGGACCCGCCAAAAGTCACCGCGGGTCTCGACGTCGTCTGCCACCACGACGTCCAGGACCTCCAAAAGGTCGTCCATGGTCCGGGTGTGCGGAACGACCACGTCCATGGTGGGGACCAGCGGCCAGTTCCCCCGGACGGAAATCACACCACGTGAAGGGGTGTAGGCGCACAGGGCATTGTTCGACGCCGGCGCCCGACCGGACGACCAGGTTTCCTCCGCGAGGCCGAACGCTGCGAAACTCGCTGCGGTGGCAGTTCCGGAACCGTTGGAGGATCCGGAGGCGAAGGCTGCCGTGAGGTAGTGGCCGTTGTAGGGGCTTTCCGCCCGCCCGTAGACGCCGCGCTGCATCCCTCCATTGGCCATCGGGGGCATGTTGGTCAGGCCGATCAGCACCCCGCCGCCGGCCCGCAGCCGTTCGATGGTGAAGGCGTCCTTCTGCGCCACCAGGTCCTTGAACGCCGGAGACCCTGCAGCGACAGTGAGGCCGCGCGCCTGGTAGCTGTCCTTGGCAGTGTACGGAATCCCGTCAAGCGGCCCCAGGGGGGTTCCAGCGGCACGCCGCTCGTCGGAGGCCCGGGCAGCCGCAAGCGCATCGGGATTCAGCACTACAAGCGCGTTGAGGCATATGCCTGAAGAGTCATACTTCTCGATCCGCTGAAGGTACAGGCGCACAAGCTCCTCGCTGGTGACCTCGCCTGCCTCCAGCGCTGCCCTGAGCCGCCCGATGCCGGCTTCCACAACATTGAAGCTACTCACGCCGGGGAGCCATTCGTTGCAGGCGCAGGCGCTGGCTGCTGCTGGGTGATGCAGTGGATGCCGCCCCCGAACGCGAAGATGTCGCGTGCGTCGACCAGTTCCACGGTTCGTCCCGGGTAGGCACGTTCGAGGATGCCGGCAGCTATCACATCGTTGGGGTCGTTGAAGGCGCACAGCACGACGACGTTATTGGCCACGTAGTGATTGATGTAGGACCAGTCGACGAAGCCTTCGTCATCCTTCAGGGTCGTGGGTGCCGGGACATCAATGACCCGCAGGGGGCGGCCCTGGGCATCAGTTTCACCGGCGAGGACGGTGCGGAGTTCCCTATACACCTCATAGTCAGGATGGCCGGGGTCATCCTGGCGGTGCAGCAGGACGGAGCCGGCTCCAGCGAAGGCGGCCACGATATCAACGTGTCCACGGGTGCCAAACTCGCCGTAGTCGCGCGTCAGGCCGCGCGGCAGCCAGATGGCTTTGGTGGTGCCCAGGGCAGCGTGGATTTCGGCTTCGACTGATTCCTTCGTCGCTCCCGGGTTGCGTCCGGGGTCCAGTTGGACGGTCTCGGTCAGCAGCACCGTTCCTTCACCGTCCACGTGGAATCCACCGCCCTCATTGACCAGCGGACTGGGCCGGACGGGTACTGAAGCTTCGGCAGCCACTGCGCGTGCCACGTTCTGATCGTTGCCCCAGGAGGCCCACTCCTGGGCACCCCAGCCGTTGAAGACCCAGTCGACGGCGGCCAGCGAACCGTCGGGCCGGTGCACGAACGTGGGGCCGCTGTCCCGCACCCACGCGTCGTCGAGGGGAACCTTCAGCACCTCGATTCCGGCACCCAGCCACTCTTTGGCCGCAGTGGCGTCACGCGGATCAGCCAGGACGGTGACGGGCTCGTACCGGGCAATGGTCCGGGCAACGTCCGACCATGCAGCACGGGCACGGTCAAGGGTTCGGCTTCCTGCTGCCCCGAACGTTTCGTTGGGCGGCGGGAAGGCCATCCACGTCCGCTGGTGGCCCTCCCACTCTGCCGGCATGTGTACGGGGATGCCGTCCGGCATCACTGCAGGAGCAGTCGGGGGAAGAAGGGGGGCATAAATGAATGACATTCATTTATTATGAAGAAGGTCCTGCCCCCGCGCAAGAGGCAGCACATCCTGGTTACGCGGCGGCCCGGGGTCAGTTCCTCAGGGGGTGGCGGGTTGGCCCTTCCGGTCCACTGCGTCAAGGATGGCCTGCGCCAGTTCCCCGGGTTTGGTGAACTGCGGCCAGTGCCCGGTGGGGAGGTCCACGTACTCCACGTCCCGGACCTTCGCGAGCTCTGCCACGAAGGGATGACCGGCAGCGATCCACTCGCGCAGCATCGCGGACGGAAACTCGCACGCAATGATGGTTGCCGGAACGTCGTAGCGCCGCTCGTCGTGGAGGTGCTGCTGGTCGTAGGCCACGCCCTTGGGCTGGGGAATGGCGCGGGCGCGAAAGGCCTCGCGGAGGCCGTCGTCCAGGTCCACCAGATCGGCATCCTCGAACGCTTCCCATGGCGGCAGCGGAACATCGTCGCCGTCGGCAGGCAGCTCATCGTTAATCACCCCGCCTTCGCCGAGAGGGCCGCTGTCGACGTAGATTGCCCGCTCCACCTTGTTCGGGCGGGCATCCACCACGCCATGGATAATCGCCCCTCCGCCCGAATGTCCCACCAGGACAACCTTGCCGTCGATGGCATCGGCGGCAGCGGTAACGGCGGTGATGTGGTGATGCAGGCCGATCCCTCCGCGATTGGCGTCCACGCTGTCCAGTCCTGGCAGGGTGAGGGGATGGGTGCGGTGCCCTGCGGCCTTCAGCGCCGGCGTCACCCCATCCCATGAGGAAGCGTCCAACCAAAAACCGGGAACCAGAATGATGTCCATGACGGAACCCTACTCCTGGGGGACCAGGAGCCGGCAGGGCGTCGCCCATAAATCCGGTCTGCAGCAACCAGGGGTTTCGCGAGGTGGCAGGCAGCAGTAAAGTCCGGGAGTAGCCCGTGAACTCACCTCCAACGCCAGCTGAGAGAGAGCACCTCATGAACCGGCCACATCACTGCTGTTGCCAGGGGCCCGCCCTTGGTGCCCTGTCACTGATGCGGGAGGCGGTGAAATGAGCAGTTCCTCCCCGGCCCGCCCGGCCCCGCCGGTGAAACGCGAAACATTTTCTTCCCGCCGGTTGTTCATTCTGTCCGCTATCGGTTCGGCGGTGGGGCTCGGCAATATCTGGCGCTTCCCGTACATCGCCTACGACAACGGCGGCGGTGCATTCCTGATCCCGTACCTGGTGGCGCTGCTGACAGCCGGCATTCCGCTGCTTTTCCTGGATTACGCCGTCGGGCACAAATTCCGGGGGTCGGCCCCGCTGGCGTACCGGCGGCTCCATAGGGCCGCTGAACCGCTTGGCTGGTGGCAGGTTCTGGTGTGCTTCGTCATCGCGGCGTATTACGCGGTGATCATCGCGTGGGCCCTGATGTACACCATCTTCTCTTTCACGGAGGCGTGGGGCGACGACGCGGAGGGCTTCTTCTTCGGCAACTTCCTGGGGGTGGCCGAGGCGCCGGGCCTCGGGTTCGACTTCATCCCGTCGGTCTTCTTCCCGCTGCTGCTGATTTGGGCGGCGGTCATCCTGATCATGGTGGCCGGGATCCGCAAAGGTATTTCGCGGGCAAACGCCGTCCTGCTGCCGCTGCTCGTGGCGATGTTCGTCCTGCTGGTCATCCAGGCACTTTTCCTTCCAGGTGCAGCCCAGGGCCTCAACGCTTTCTTCACGCCCGACTGGTCTGCGCTCGCCGACCCGTCAGTGTGGGCGGCAGCCTACGGCCACATCTTCTTTTCGCTCTCCGTTGGCTACGGCATCATGGTCACCTATTCCTCCTACCTCAAGCGCAGGACGGACCTGACCGGCTCCGGCATGGTGGTTGCCTTCTCCAATTCCGGGTTCGAGATCCTGGCGGGCATCGGCGTTTTTGCCGCCCTGGGCTTTATGGCGCAGGCAGCCGGTACCGGCGTGAACGACGTAGTGACCCAGGGCATCGGACTGGCGTTTGTCGCCTTCCCCACCATCGTCTCCCAGGCGCCTTTCGGGGCGGTGATGGGGGTCCTGTTCTTCGGATCCCTGGTCTTCGCGGGAATCACGTCCCTGATCTCCGTGCTCGAAGTCATCGTTGCCGCCGTACAGGACAAGCTTGGCTGGGGCAGGATCAAGGCCTCCCTGGTGGTCAGCATCCTGGTAGCCGCCGTTTCGCTGGCATTCTTTCCGACGGCCACAGGCCTGTACCTGCTCGACACGTCCGACGCATTCGTCAACAGCTTCGGCATCACCCTCGGAGCACTGGTGACCGTGGTGGTGCTTGCGTGGTTCCTGCGCAAACTTCCGCTGCTCTCCGCCCACCTGAACCGGATCTCGACGGTCAAAATGCGCGGAACCTGGATGGTGCTGGTCGCGGCCGTGGTGCCGCTCGCGCTGATCTACATGGTGGCCAATGAGTTCATCAGCAAGATCTCCACCACGTATGAGGGGTATCCGGACTGGTTCGTGGGCGTGTTTGGCTGGGGCATGTCAGCGGCACTGGTTGTCCTGGCGCTGGTGCTGACCTTCATCCCGTGGAGCCGCAGCTCGAAGGCGCATGACGACCCCGAGTACGACGCTGTGGTGGAGGAAGACGCAAAGGAGACAGCACTGTGACACCGATCGCCATCACCATGATGATTATCGCCATCCTCACCGTCTGGGGCGGACTGGTGCTCGCACTGGTCAACCTCCAGCGCCATCCGGAGGACGAAGGCGCCCTGCCTGAAGAGCACGCCCCGGAGCTCTGAGACAGGCCGCTAAGCTGGCCCGGCGGCCAGAACTGTGGGTCAGGGCGTACGTTTTCCGAGGCCGTTTCCGTTGGCTGGCGGCACCTCGACGGCATCCGAGACTGCCGTGCCGTGCGCGTTATGGAACACGGCACGCACCAGGGCGCCCTGCTGTCCGGCCGTGGCCGCCGGCAGTTCGAGCGTCGAGGTATAGGTGCCTTCATCTGTCCGTTTGGTGACCGGCTGGTGGACTGCTTTTTGCCAGCCCGCACCGCCGTCGGACGATATTTCCCAGACTGCCACCGGGCCCGGGGTGCCTGTTGCGGCGGCCGTGACACTGGCCGTGCCCCCGGCTGTCCTGGCCCTGGGCTGCTTGGAAACGACGGGCAGCTCTACTGTCTGGTCGAAGGATGGCCAGCCGTCCACCCAGTCAATTTTCTGGATGCCCAGGGTGGGGAAGTAGGGGATGTCCCGGTTGGAGCCGTCGTAGTAGTGGAAGGCCAGGTAGTCACCAAAGACGGACTGTCCGCCCGGCCCGGTGACTGCACCATGGGAGTCGAGGACGACGGATCCGCCGCCGCCAAACATGTCGCGGCCGTCCTTGTCCAGGTACGGGCCCTTCACGGAGGTGGAGCGCCCCACAGCTACCTTGTAGGTGGAATCGCCGCCGCGGCAGCAGGAGTCGAAGGAGACGAACAGGTAGTAGTAGCCGTCGTGTTTGGTGATGTAGGGAGCCTCAACGGGATTTCCGGGCATGAAACGGTCCGCGATGTTCACGGTTTTGGACTGCCAGTCCGCCACGGGCTTGCCGCTCGGCCATTCGATGGGAACCAGGAAGATTCCGTACCAGAACGATCCGATGGCCATGTAGGGGGTGCCGTCCGCGTCCTCAATGATGCCGGCGTCGATGGCATTGAATGTTTTACCGGGATTGTCCGGGTCAAGGCCGGTGGCGGGGGAGGAGACCACCAGGCCCTGGTCCACCCACTCGTAGTTCGGGTCGCCGGGATCCAGGGTGGTGTTGGTGGCAAGTGCGGTCAGGGACTTGTTTCCGCCAAAGCGCGACGCCGAGTAGTACAGGTAGTAGGTGCCGTTGTGTTCCGTGATTTCCGGCGCCCAGAGGCTGCCGGGGAGCTCGCCGTCGGCGAAGTGCTCATCGATCCAGGCCGGGATCTTGTCCCAGACCGTTCCGGTGTAGCTCCAGGTTGTGCCCTGGTCACGCGATGACCAGATCTGGATGGTGCCACCGTTCTCCCGGTTCACCAGTCCCGTGCTATAGACGTACCACGTGCCGTCGTCGTCAATAATCAGGGCGGGATCGTGGATCGGGGAGGTCTGCCCCACGACGGTCTTTCCACCGGGGAGGTCGGTGAGCCGGGGCTCACCGTTCCTGGCGGGTGGTGTTTTTGTCTCGAGCACTGCCGGGGCCGGGGCAGTTGCGCCGGCTGGGGGAGCGGCCGCTGTCGGGAGCGCTGCCGCTGTGAGGGCGATGCCGAGCGCTGCAGCGAAACCAGCAGCACGGATTGCCCATGAACGTGACGTCGTCATCACACATGGTCCTTCCAAGAGGTGGGACGGCACCCTGGCCGTAAGCGGGGGAGTCCGCGCTGAAAAGCTTGCAACGTTGTAAGAGATGAATATGGCATGCGACCTGGATCACGTCAAGAAGGGTGCCGGGCGGCGAAAAGTAATTGTTCCCGGCCCCTTGACGATTCTTCTCCGGCTGTGTGAAGGTTTCTTACAACGTTGCAAAGCAGCAGCTTCGAGGACGGCCGCCACCGCGGACCGCGGAGCCGGTACCGCCCACCAATACACTTGTTTGCTCCACCCAACCCCGGAAGGACTGCGTGATGATGAAGTCACGTCCCATGGCCGCAACCCTGGCATTCTTTACTGCCGCCGGCCTTATGCTCGGCGGATGCTCCGCCCCCTCTGGCGGGGACGCCGGCGGCGAAAAGAAGCTCACCTTCATGTTCCGCGGAGGTGAAGATGAGAAGAAGGCCTATGAGAAGGCCGTTGAGCAGTTCGAAGCTGCCAACGGTGTGGACGTGGACATCATTGTGACCACCGCCGACCAGTACACCACCAAGCTGAAGGCAGCCATTGCCGGCAAGCAGGTCCCGGATGTGTTCTACATCGGGCCCGGCGACGTCCAGGCCTACGTGCAGAACGGCATCGTCAAGGACATCACCGAATACGTGGAAGGCTCCGACACCATCGACCTGGAGAACATCTGGGAATACGGCGTGGACAGCTACCGCTATGACGGCAAGCGGGTGGGCGAAGGTGCCATCTATGCCCTGCCCAAGGACGTCGGCCCGTTCTCCTTCGGTTACAACAAGACCATGCTGGAAAAAGCCGGGATTCCACTGCCGGACAAGGACAAGCCCTATACCTTCGACGAGTTCGTGGCCGCGGCCAAGAAACTCACCGCTGACACCAACGGCGACGGCACCCTGGACCAGTGGGGCACCGGCCTGAACGTCCAGTGGAACCTGCAGCCGTTTGTCTGGTCCAACGGCGGGGACTGGCTTAACGAGGACCGCACCAAGGTCACGGTGGACACCCCGGAGTTTGCTGAATCACTGCAGTGGTTCGCTGACCTGCAGAATGTCCACGGGGTGACGCCTTCGGTGGCCGAAGCCCAGACCCTTGACACCTACCAGCGCTGGATGAAAGGCGAGATCGGGTTCTTCCCCATCGCGCCGTGGGACCTCTCCACCTACCAGAAGCTTGGGTTCGAGTGGGACGTCATTCCTTACCCGGCAGGAGACACCGGCAAGACGGCAAGCTGGATCGGAACGCTCGGCGTCGCAGTCTCCGAGAGCACCAAGCACCCCGAGGAAGCTGTGAAGCTGGTGGAGTACCTCACGGCCAACAAGGAAGCCCAGCAGAGCCTTGTGGATGCGGGCATCCAGATCCCCAACCTGAAGGACATGGCCGAGACCTGGGCTGCCGACACCACCACCAAACCGGCCAACAAGGCGGAGTTCCTGCAGATCGTCAAGGACTACGGCCGTGCCCTGCCCGGCGGCAACACCTTCAACGGCGAGTGGTACGACGAGCTCTTCACCAACATCCAGCCGGTCCTCGACGGCAAGCAGACCGCTGCCGACTACCTGAAGGAAGCCCAGCCCAGGATGCAGGAATTCCTGGACGCCGCCAACCAGCAGGCCGGCAACTAGCTCCGGTCCACCCGCAGGGCTGACAGCAGCCCTTCAAGAACCAGGTGCCGCGGCTCCGGCCAGCGCGGCCGCGGCACCTGTCCCACGCACCTTCGCGGGTGCACTTCCTGAGCGCCACCATCACGAATCAAAGAGGATCCAGCGATGTCCACCATCACGCGCCCCCGCCGCTCGCGGCTTCACCGGAAGGAACACCAGGCCGCCCTTGCTTTTGTTGCCATACCGGTGATCGGGTTCCTCCTCTTTACGCTCTTTCCGCTGCTTTTCTCGGTCTACGCGTCGTTCACCAACTGGAACGGCATTTCAGCGCCGGTCTTCAAGGGCCTGGACAACTACACCAAGATGTTCGGCGACCGCTACTTCCTCAAGTCGCTGTGGAACACGCTGTACATGATGATCGGCATCCCCATCGGGCTGGTCATCTCGCTGGCACTGGCCCTGGCGATGAACCGGAAGATGCGCGGCACAACGTTCTTCCGCACCGTCTACTACCTGCCGGTCATCTCTTCCATTGCCGCCGTCGCAATTCTCTGGCAGTGGGCCTTCAACGGCGACTTCGGCCTGATCAACCAGGGCCTCGCCCTGGTGGGCATCGACGGCCCCAACTGGCTGCAGGACACCGCTACCGTGAAGCCGGCCCTGATCATCATGGCGGTCTGGAAGGGGCTGGGCTATTCCATGCTGCTCTACCTGGCTGCCCTGCAGTCAGTGCCCCGCTACCTTTATGAGGCGGCGGCCCTGGACGGCGCCACCGCCTGGCAGCAGTTCCGGCACATCACTGTTCCCATGGTCGCTCCGGTCACGTTCTTCCTGATCGTCACCAGCGTCATCGGCGGATCCCAGATCTTCGTCGAAATCAACATCATGACCCCCACCGGCGGCCCTGAATTCGAGTCCGCTTCCATCGTTTGGTACATCTGGCAGAAAGCGTTCGACAACCTCCAGATGGGCTACGCGTCCGCCATGTCCGTGGTCCTGGGGCTGCTGGTCTTCGTCATCACCTTCATCCAGTTCCGGCTCAACCGCCGCAACCAGTTCTCGATCGATTGAGGCAGGCAGCCATGTCCGCACAGAACGTCATCACCACCCCTCCCCTGGAACCCAGCCAGGAAATCCCCGGCGGCCCGGGGGACGGCAAGCCTGCCGGCCGCGCGCGGGGCGGCCGCAGCTCACGGTCCGCCACGGAAACCCTCCGGCTGGGCAACATCCTCACCACCCTGATCCTCAGCGTCGGGGCCATCGTGATGATCGCCCCGCTCGCGTGGACCTTCTCCACTTCCCTCAAGACCAAGGACGGCGTTTTCGAGCTTCCACCGCAGTGGATCCCGGACCCCTTCGTCTGGGAAAACTACGCCCGCATCTGGACGGCGGGCCCGCTCCTGACAGGTATCCAGAACAGCCTGATCGTGGCGTGCTCGGTGACCATCGTGGGCTCGCTCGCGTCCGCGCTCGCAGCCTTCGCCTTTGCCAAGATGCGGATGCCCTTCAAGAACGTCCTGTTCCTGGGACTCCTGTCCGGACTGATGATCCCGTTCCCCACCCTGATGATTCCGCAGTTCACCATCTTCGCGAGCATTGGCTGGGTGGATACGCTGCTGCCGCTGATCGTGCCGGGGCTCTTCGGCAACATCATCATGATCTTCTTCCTGCGCCAGTTCCTGAACAGCATCCCGGACTCCATCGTGGAGGCAGCACGGATTGACGGCGCCTCCTACCTGCAGATCTTCTGGACCCTCATCCTGCCTGCCATCCGCCCGGCGCTCGCCGCCCAGTTCATCCTCTGGTTCATGGCAATGTGGAACGACTACCTGGCGCCCATCATCTACCTGAACTCACCGGGCACTCAGACGCTGCAGCTGGTCATCGCCAACTTCAACGCCCAGTACGCCATCCAGACGGACTACCCGCTGATCATGGCTGCATCCTTCGTGGCACTCCTGCCGGTGCTGGTCGTCTTCGTGGTCTTCCAGCGCCAGATCATCGAGTCCATCGCGCTTTCCGGATCCAAGGGCTGAGCCGTGCAAACCGCTGACACAGCTGTAAACATCACACAGGAGCTGCTGCCGCTGCCCGCGGGCACGGGCCAGGAGCCTTCCTCATGGGGAGCGCGCCACGCCCATGACCCCACGGTGGTCCAGGACGACGACGGCATCTACTACATGTTCTCCACCGACGCTGTAGCCAATTCGAAAGATATTCCCGCAGGAGTACATATCAGGACATCCACTGACCTGGTGGAGTGGAGCTACCGGGGGACAGCCCTTGACGGCGTGCCTGAAGTGGCTGCCACCTGGTCCGGCGCACAGGGACTGTGGGCGCCGGACGTGGTCCGCTGGCCGAACGGCGACTGGCATATGTACTACTCAGCGTCAACCTTCGGCTCCAACACGTCAGCCATCGGGCTTGCTGTTGCGCCATCACCGGCAGGCCCGTGGGAGGACCGGGGGCTGGTGGTGGCAACGAGGAAGGGCGAACATTCCCAAAACGCCATAGACGCGGCAGTGACCTTTGATGCCGATGGCTTCCCCTGGCTGACGTACGGGTCCTTCTTCTCCGGCATCTACATCCTGCCGCTGGACCGGAACTCCGGGCTGCCGCTGGTGGAGGGTGACCTGGGATCTGTCATTGCCCGCCGCGCGAAGTCCGTGGAGGGGGCGGTGGAGGGTGCCTTCATTCTTTACCGTCCGGAAGATGGCCGCTATGTCCTCTTCTGCTCTTACGATTCCCTGTTCAACAGCTACAACATGAGGGTGGGCACAGCTGAGTCCATCACCGGGCCGTACCGTGACTTCCGCGGCAACCAGCTGACTGACCTCGCCGTGCCTCCCGCGTCCGTGGGGACCAAGGTGCTGGGCAGCTACCAGTTCGACGGCGGCACCGGCTGGCTGGCCCCCGGCCACAATTCAGTCCTCACCCGTAAGGCAGCCGACGGATCCACTGAGTACTTTGCAGTCCACCACGTCCGCTTTGCCGAGGATCCCAGCCAGCATGTGGTCCAGCTCCGGCGCGTCTTCTTCACTGCGTCCGGATGGCCCGTGGTGTCACCCCAGCCCTTCGCGGGGGCAGAGCGGGAAACGCTCCCCGCTTCCCTCCCGGTGGCAGGCAGCTGGCAGGTCCTCCGCTTTGCACCGGAGTCGGCGGACCTTGTCCCGGCGGTTGCCATGCAGCTGGAGTGCGCAAGCCCTGAACAGGCACTTTCCAACGGCGCTCCCGCCCAAGTGCGGCTTCGTGCCACCCCGCCTGCGGTTGACGGTGCCGTAAGGGCGGACGGTGCAGTGAACCCTCATGGTGACGCCGAACCGGACGCCGGCGTTGAACTTGACGCTGTGGTGTTCGGCTCGTGGGACTGGGCAGCAAAGCGCCCGGCCTTGTCCTTCAGCGGCATTGACCAGCATGGCGTGGCGTGGAGCGGAACCCGGGAGGGGCTGCTGTGAACGACGCTCCGCTCGGGTGGGCCGGGAGGCTGATGGACTGGCTGCGCTTTTCAACCCGCCTTGTCCTGGTCAACGTGCTCTTTGTGATCGGAGCACTGGCCGGGCTGGTGGTCCTGGGCGTGTTTCCCGCCGCTGTCGCTGCCACCACCGTCCTTGGCCGGCTGCGAAGCGGTTCCGCGGGGGACAGCCTGGTGCGGGACTTCCTCACCGCGTACAAGTTCCACTTCCTGCACGCGAACCGGGTGGGGAGCGCCTTCTGGATTGCCGGCGTCGTGCTTGCCCTGGACTTCGCCACCCTGCTGGGTCCGGCCGGAAACGAGGTGCCGCCCGCCGTGCACGCTGTCCTGCTGGCGCTTTCAACGCTCGCTGCCATCGGTACGGCCGCTGCCGCGGCCACGGCCGTTGCATTGTGCAGCCGCTACCGTGATTCAGTTGCCAGGACGTGGCGGACAGCCTTTATGCTGCCGCTCGTATCACCCGTGATGAGCCTCTCCCTGCTTCTCACCCTGGCAGCAGCCGCCGTCGTGTTCTCCGGAATGACGGTGCTGGTGCCCCTGGTTGGCGCCTCGGTTCCGCTGCTCATCTCCGGCTGGCTGGTGGGCCGCAGGCTCGCCGGGATGGAGCCCGCAGTACCTTCCCCCGCCTAGACCCCAAAGCATCCCCGAGAACTTGTCCGCCACTTTTGTACAACGTTATATAGAACAGGAATGAACCGTGACCATCACCTCCGCCGCTACTGAACAGGCCGACCTGGCTGTCGTGGCACCCACCGTCATCACCATCGACAGGGCAGCCGTTGTGGCACCCGTCAACCGCCGCATTTTCGGCTCTTTCGTGGAGCACCTGGGCCGTTGCGTCTACGACGGCATCTACGAACCGGACCATCCCACGGCCAACGAGGACGGCTTCCGGCTGGACGTCATCGAACTGGTGAAGGAGCTGGGCTCAAGCACCATCCGCTACCCCGGCGGCAACTTCGTCTCGGGCTACCGCTGGGAGGACGGCGTCGGCCCCCGGGACCAGCGCCCCGTCCGCCGCGACCTCGCCTGGCACTCGCTCGAATCCAACCAGGTGGGCCTGGACGAGTTCGCCCGCTGGTGCAAGCTCACCGGCTCCGAACTGATGATGGCCGTGAACCTGGGCACCCGGGGCATCGAGGCAGCCCTGGACCTGCTGGAATACACCAACCACCCCTCCGGCACCGCACTGAGCGAACAGCGCATCGCCAACGGAACTCCGGACCCGTACAACATCCGTATGTGGTGCCTGGGCAACGAAATGGACGGCCCCTGGCAGATCGGGCACATGTCCGCCGAGGACTACGGCAAGCTCGCCGCGCGCACCGCGTCGGCCATGAAGACGGCGGACAAGAACCTGGAGCTGGTGGTCTGCGGCTCCTCCGGGTCCGCCATGCCCACGTTCGGCGAGTGGGAGCGCGTGGTGCTGGAGCACAGCTACAACTACGTGGACTACATTTCCTGCCACGCCTACTACCAGGAGCGCAACGGCGACCTTGGTTCCTACCTCGCATCCTCCCTGGACATGCAGTACTTCATCGAGACCGTGGTGGCCACCGCTGACCACGTCAAGCACAAGCTCAAGAGCAAAAAGACCATCCAGCTCTCCTTCGACGAATGGAACATCTGGTACCTGGACGAGCACCAGGCCTCCGATGAGGTCAACGAGGAATGGACCCACGCGCCGCGCCAGTTGGAGGACACCTACTCCGTGGCCGACGCCGTGGTCTTCGGCAACCTGCTCATGACGCTCCTGAAGAACCACGACCGGGTTGCCGCCGCTTCGCTTGCCCAGCTGGTGAACGTGATCGCGCCCATCATGACCGAACCGGGCGGTGACACCTGGCGCCAGACCACGTTCTTCCCGTTCTCCGTCACGTCACGCCTGGCAAAGGGCGAGGTCCTTAAGCCGCGGATCGAAGCAGGCACCTACACGACGGCGGTCTATGGCGAGGCCCCACTGGTGGACTCGGTGGCAACCACCGATGCGGCCACCGGGGAATCCGCTCTCTTCCTCGTGAACCGCAGCCAGACCGAAGCGATCGACATCACCATCAACGTCTCCGAACTCAACGCGAAGGTGATCACCGAAGCCGTCACCCTCCACGATGAGGACGTCTACGCCAAAAACACCTTCCAGGACCAGGACCGGGTGGGCATGAAGCAGCTCAGCGGCGCCGTCCTGGACGAGGGCACGCTCACGGTGACGCTGCCGCCCGTATCCTGGTCCGCCGTCGCGCTCGGCTGACATGGCCCGGCCAAACAGGCCCGCTGCCGGCCGCACTCCTGTCCGGCCGGCAGCGGCGCAGGTGGCAGCGGTGCTGGCCGCCGTCGTCGTACTTGTCCTCACCGGCTGCGGGTCAGCAGTACCGGCGGCTGGGACAAAGACTGCCCAGCTCACGGGCGACTTCTTCACCCACGATCCCGCACTGGTCAAGGGGGAGGACGGCGAGCCCTGGTTCATCTACTCCACCGGGAACGGGCAGGTGGCGGACGGCAACATCCAGGTGCGGCGCTCCACGGACGGTGTGGACTGGGAGTACGCCGGGGAAGTCTGGCAGGAAAAGCCCGGCTGGCTGAACGACGCGGTGCCGGGAGTGGACAACCTGTGGGCACCCGAGCTGTACGAACACGGGGGCACCTGGTACCTCTACTACTCCGCCTCGACGTTCGGCAAGAACCGCTCCGCCATCGCCCTGGCAACCAACACCACGCTGGACCCCGCAGACCCCGCATACAAATGGGTGGACCAGGGCCAGGTCATCTCCTCAGAGGGTGAACGGTTCAACGCGATCGATCCCGGCATCGCGGAAGACGAAAACGGCACTCCGTGGATGTCCTTCGGCTCCTTCTGGACCGGCCTGCAGCTGGTGGAGCTCGAATGGCCCACCGGCCTGCGCGCAGACGGTTCGGAACCGCTGACCATCGCGGACCGGAAGGCGCCGCCCAATGCGATCGAGGCGCCGTACGTCCTGCCGCACGACGGAAAGTACTACCTGTTCTTCTCCCGCGATTTCTGCTGCCAGGGGCTGGAGAGCACGTACAACATCGCCGTGGGGAGGGCCGACAGCATCACCGGTCCCTACTTTGACGCGGAGGGCAAGGAACTGCTCGACGGCGGCGGCACCCCTCTGCTGTCCTCAGACGGCGGACGGGTGGGACCGGGCGGACAGTCCGTTTCCGGGAACATCCTCGCCTTCCACTACTACGCGGAAGAACTCGACGGCGCCTTCCGGCTGGGGCTCGCCGGGCTGGAATGGAAGGACGGCTGGCCTACTGCCCGGTGGGACTAGGGTGGCTGCCCGCCGCCGCGCTGCCCACCGTTGATTCCCGCGGAACCACCCTGAACGCCGTCTCGACTTCCCGGGGCGGCGTTCCGGCCGGTTCCTTGATGCGTTCGAGCAGCATCCGGATGGCGGTCTCGGCGATCTCGCTGCGGCCGGGATCCACGGTGCTCAGGGTTGGAAGGGTGTACCGGGTTTCATCCAGGTCATCGAAGCCGATGACGGCGACGTCGCCCGGGACGCGGAAGCCGGCCTCCTGCAGGACGCGCACGGCGCCCTGAGCCAGGGTGTCATTGAGGCCGAAGACGGCGTCGAAAGAGGCGCCACGGTCAAGCAGGTCGTGCATCGCGGCTGCACCGTTGGACCGGTGCCAGTCCACAACGTAGGCAACAATGCCGTCGTCGTACGGAATGCCCCGTCCTTCCAGCGCCTCCTTGTAGCCGCGCAGGCGGAGCCCGGCGGAACCGATAACTTCACCTTCGTGGGCACCGACGACGGCGATGCGCTTCCTGCCGAGGTCCAGCAGGTGTTCGGTGGCCGCGCGGGCTGCCGGTACGTTCTGCATGGTGACATGGTCGGAGGTGCTGCCGAAGATGCGCTCGCCGAGGAGGACGATCGGCACATCGGCCTTAATCAGGTCCGCGTCCTCCTGGCCGAGGGCCAGCGGGCTGAAGATCAGGCCGTCGGACATTTTGAGGCGGGGACTCGCCATCACCTCAAGCTCACGTTTCCGGTCAGCGCCGGTCTGCTCGATCAGCACCACCAGCCCATGCTTGGCGGCGGCTTCGATCACCGCATCCGCCAGTTCGGCGAAGTACGGCAGGCTCAGCTGCGGCAGCGCCAGGGTGACGGCGCCGGTGTGCCCGGAGCGGAGGCTGCGGGCCGTCAGGTTGGGCCGGTAGTCCAGCTCCGCGATGGCCTTTTCCACCTTGGCGCGTGTGGTGTCCCGCACGTGGGGGTGGTTGTTGATCACGTTGGACACGGTCTTGAAGGACACCCCTGCCACGCGGGCCACGTCGTGAAGAGTTGCCGCCACCCCTGTCCCCCTTGATCGAAGCGCAGCCCGCAGGCCAGTACGCCCAGTTTACAACGTTGAATCGACTCAACCGGTTCCGTGCCTGCTCCCTGGCCTGCTGACGGGACGCACTGAATGCAGGGCATCCCGCCCTCTTACCGCCGCTTGCGCCCCGGCCGCTCCTTCCGTTCAGCCGCGTCGCGCTCCGCCGACCGCTGCGACTTTCCGGCGGCCACCACCTTCTGGTGCCACACCCGGTGGTAGGCACGCTGGGCCGCGGCGTCGCTCCGGCGTGCCAGGGCAGCCAGTTCGCGCTGCAGCTTCAGGTAGTTGTGCCAGCGCCGTTCCTCCAGGGCACCACGGGCAAGGGCCTCCTGTACGGCGCAGCCCGGTTCGCTCTGGTGGGCACAGTCTGAGAACCTGCACTGGCCGGCCAGTACTTCCACGTCGCCGAACATCTCACCAAGGCCGTCCCCGGCGTCGAACAACCCGAAGCCCCGGACCCCGGGTGTGTCCATCAGGACGCTCCCGTTGGACAGCGGCACCAGTTCCCGGGACGTGGTGGTGTGCTTGCCCTTGAAGTCGCCGGACCGCACCTGCCCCGTGTCCTGGACCTCCTGCCCCACCATGGCGTTGATGAGCGTGGATTTGCCCGCGCCGGAGGGACCCAGCAGGACGATGGTGCCGCCGGGAGGGATCTGCTGCAGCAGGTGGTCGACGCCGTCACCGCTTTCCGCGGATGTAGTGACCACCTCCACGCCCGCGGCCTGCAGAGCCACCTTCCCGACGACGTCGTCCGCCACCTCGGCGAGGTCGGCTTTCGTGATGATTACCAAGGGAGTGGCGCCGGAGTCCCATGCCGCCACGAGCGTGCGCTCGAGCCGGTTGTGCGTGAGGGGCCGGTCCACCGGCACCACCACGCCCACGACATCCATGTTTGCGGCCAGGACCTGCGCCGCGGAGGAATCCTCGAAAGCCCGCTTGCGACTGAGCTCCGACCGGCGCGGCAGGACACCAAGGATCTGGCGTTCACCGGCGCGGTTGGGCCCGATCCATACCCAGTCCCCGGTAACCGCAGCCTCACCGGTCAGCGGGTAGGGAAGGTGCAGGAGGTCGGTGCCGGCCGCCACCAGGACCAGGTTGCGGTCCACCCGCACCACCCGGCCGCGTTCGGAAGCTTCCGGCACGGGGTGGGCATCGAAATGCTGCGCCACGGCGGGAGAATAGCCGTAGGGGAGCGGGCCGTCGGCGGCTGGGATGTTGTTGGTTGTGTTGCTTTCCAGGGCGTCGCCTGAAGGATTATTCACTGTAGTTACCTCGGGGAAGTCCCCGATGCACCACAAAGGCCGGATCCGGCCAGGCTGTTGAGGGCCTGGCGGGTTGAGTCAGGCGGGGCGGGTGCGGTCGGGGGAAATGGCCTGGTTGATGGGTGCGGGGCGCGCCGGGCGCGCGGCAACTGCAGTCATCAAAACCACCTCCCTTCCCTCAGATGTCCACTCCTCTGCCAGGCGGCAGCAGGGGGACCGGGTCCCACTCTAGCCCCGGCCGCCGCCGGGAACCAGAGCCCGGCGAAAGAAAAAGCTCAGCGCTGCAGTTCCAGCGCCCGCTTTTGCCGTGCCGTAATGGAAGAGACGTACCCGCAGTTGGTGCACGTGATGTGGTATTTCCGGGACGTGGTGAACACCGGGATGAAGAACAGCGTGAACTTGGTGGCGCGCTCTTCCAGATGGTGATGGACAAAGGAGCGGCAGTACTGGCAGGTGGCCGGCTTGCCGGGCAAGGCCTTCAACACCGTCTTGAAACCAAAGAGAAGGAACATGGTCTAGCCTCCCGGGGTAGTCCTGCTGGCTGTCCTGAACAACCTTAGGCGCTGGCCTAACCGATAGTGCCATCCTGACAGGCTCCCGGAGCGGTGCAATACTGAGGGTTCGCGCGTTTTTCGGTATCAGGGGGATTTCGGAAACATGGTTCTGGACACCACAACCCTTCGGATCGCCTTCGGTCTGATGGCCCTGGTGCTGGTGTTTCTCTTCTATTTCTCCGCCTACCGGGTGACGCGCTCGCCGTACAGCGGCTGGTGGTGCCTGGCGCTGCTGTTTTTCCTCTCGGGTTCAGCGTCCTTCCTGCTGGACGGCACACAGCACCAGGTGTGGGCCAACCCGCTGGGAAACGTGCTGCTGGTGCACGGTGGTGTAGCCGTGTGGGCCGGCGCCCGCTCCCTGCGGACCGTGCCACCGCCAACCTGGGCTTTCACAGGCATTCCCCTGACCACCCTGGTTGCCTCGGTCCTGGACAACCCGGCCACCAACACCTGGTCCGGGGGGCCTGTGTTCCTCGGTGCCATGAGCCTCACCATCGGGCTGGCGTCCCGTGAACTCTGGCGCCTGGAACCCGGATATTCCCGGGTCCGGATCCCCATGGCCGCCGCTGCCGGCGGCCTCTCCGTGTATTACCTGCTCCGCTGGGGTGCCTTCATGCTGGAAGGCCCGGGTGGGCAGATTTTCGAGAGCGTCTTCGGCTCTGCCGTCACCACCCTGGTGACCATGGTCTTGCTGGTGGTGGTTTCCTTCAGCATGGCTGCGCTCAGCAGCGAACAGCAGACCAGGGCCCTCCGGGTGGTGGCTTCCCGCGACGACCTCACCGGGCTCCTCAACCGCAAGGCCTTCCTTGACCTGGCTGCGGAGCAGCTGGCGGACCTCTCCATCACCAGGGGCTCCGGCGCGCTTGTCCTGGCAGACCTGGACCACTTCAAGTCCATCAACGACACGTACGGACACGCTGCCGGGGACGTCGCCCTGCAAACCTTCGCGGACGCCTGTACGGCAACTTTGCGCTCCACGGACCTGGTAGGGCGCTACGGCGGGGAGGAGTTTGTCCTCCTGATCCCCGGTGCCAGCGCTGAACGCGCGGAAATCATTGCTGAGGCCATCAGCCAGCGCCTGGCCCAGGCGGCCACGGCGGAGGGAATGGAGATGCCCACGGTCAGTTACGGGATCTCCACCTACGCCGGGCCCGCAGCGGATGTGGAGCGCCTCATCGCCTCGGCTGACGCCGCCCTGTACATGGCCAAGTCCCTTGGCCGGAACCGGACGGCCCGCAGCGACCGGATGCTGTAGCCGGGCCCGGACCGGCCTCGCTCCGGACTCCGGCGCCCGTTGCCAAACTGTGGCTTCCAGGCGGGCCGTAACCCAAGGGCAGCGGGAAACCCTGCTGATAAAATGGCGGGGTTGCAGGGCGGCCTTATTGCTGGTCCAACCAGCGCCGTAACCAAGTAAGGGACCAGACACTCATGACGGCAGGCGGGTCACACCTCGGGACTTCAGAGGCCCTGCCGGGCGCGCCCGCCAAAACCCCGGGCCTGGCTACCGGCCGTGCCTACCTTGCCATCATTGAAGGTTTCATCGGCTCCCTCATGATGTTCGTCGGGTCCATCGGGACGGGGTGGATCGCCAACGGCTCTCCAATGATCCGCCAGCCCGTGGTCATTGCCCTCCGGACCGAAGGCTGGGGAGTCACGGTTTCCACCGTGCTCCTCACCGTGGGCGCCATGGTGCTGATCCGCTCCTGGCTCCGGCTGGGCCAACGGCTGGCGGAGTGGGGCCGGACCTCGCTGCGGTCGGTGGTGATCGCGGTGTCCGCCTGGTCACTGCCCCTGCTCTTCTGCGTGCCCGTATTTTCCCGCGACGTGTACGCCTACACCGGCCAGGGCAGGCTGGTGATGGAGGGCCAGAACCCCTATGAGGTGGGGATCTCCAGCCTCAGCAACTGGTTCTCGCTTGGTGCGGACCCCGCCTGGGCGGAAAACCGGACACCCTATGGTCCCTACTTTCTGTGGCTGGCCCGCGGAATCGTGGGGCTGACAGGCGCCCAGCCCGACGTGTCCGTGCTGCTCTTCCGGCTGCTGGCCGGCGTGGGAGTCCTGCTCTGCGTCATCTACGTGCCCAAGCTGGCGGAGCTGCACGGCATCAATGGGGCCAGGGCGCTGTGGATCTCCGTGGCCAACCCGCTGTTCCTGATCAGCTTTATTGCCAGCGCCCACAACGACGCCCTCATGGTGGGGCTTGCCGTTGCCGGTGTCTATTTCGCGGCCACCCGCCGCTACGTGCTGGGAATCCTCCTGGTGACCGCCTCCATCGGCATCAAACCGATCACGGTGCTCCTGCTGCCGTTTATCGGCGTGATGTGGGCGGGCCCGGCCGCCTCCTGGCCGCGCAAGTTCCTGATCTGGGGTGCGACGGCGGGCATCAGCTTTGGCGTCCTGGCCCTCAGCGGCATTCCCTACAACCTCGGGATCGGCTGGACCTGGGCCATAATGGACCCCACCCCGGGCTACACGGGATACTCCCCGTCCGGCTTCCTGGGCCAGCAGGTGGAGTTCCTGGCCAACGTGCTGGGGCTCCCCGGCGGGACGTTTGCCACGCTGCTGCGGACGGGCATGAAATGGGCCGCCATCGGGCTGGTCCTGCTGCTGATGTTCCGCGGCGACTACTCACGGGCGGTGCGCCGGATGGCGCTGGCGTTCACCGCCGTCGTGATGCTTTCCCCGATCATCCAGCCCTGGTACATCCTCTGGTTCCTGCCGTTCCTGGCCGTCACCGGCATCCGGGATGACTGGCAGATCAGGTCGCTGTACGTGGGCGTGACGTTCTTTGTGGTGTTCGGCGCGCAGGATCAGCTCTCCGTGTGGTCCTTCGTGGAGCTGCCTATCGACGCTTCCTCGCTGGCGTTCATTACGGCCCTGGCGTTCACGTTCTACCTTCTATTCCTCGACGCGCATACACGGAAACTGCTGATCGAAGGCAAGCCTCTGGACCTGGCCAAACGGGGCTGGAAATGGCTGCTGGCAAAGCGTGACGCGCGGCGCACCAAGGCGGAACAGCCTGGCCGCGAGCAGCTGGGAAGCCGCTAGTTACGCCCCGGCAGGTATTGCGGCCGCGTGCTTCCGGCCCAGCTCTGCCGTCCGTTTTACCGACCACCACAGCAGCACCACCAGGAGCACGTTGCGGGTGGTGAGGATGGCGGCCATGACGGGATGGGCGTGGATGAGCGGGGTGTAGAACAGGGGATAGATCACGAACGTGGTGATGGCGATGCCCATGAGCAGCGCGGCCGGCACCTTCCACCGGTCCCAGTCGTGGGTTAGGCCGGCGATGATCACCGGGGCCAGCCAGATGATGAACTGCGGGGACCCCACCTTGTTGAAAACGATGAACGCTGTGACCATCATGAGCGAGCCCTCGAGGAACAACTCTTCTCGTTCGGCACCGCGGTTAAGCGCACGGACCAGCAGGACGGCGGCGACGACGGCGGCGAGGATGAGGAGCGGCTGCATCAGGAAGGCGGCCGTGTCCGCGCCGGGGCCGTAGACCTCCGTGGAGTTGATGGCTGTGTTGTCCGCCATCCTCGAGCCGGCGATGTTGAAGACGCTCAGCCAGACCCAGGGGGTGGAGAACGTGGCTTCCAGCTGCATGCCGCGCTCGCCCTGGTTCAGCAGGAAGTTCAGGATGTGGGGCAGGCCGCCGGACAGCCAGGTTCCCAGTGCGACAAATGCCGTCACGGCCACGCCGGAAAGGAGTACCTGGACCCGCTTCCGGCTGGCAATCACGATGGGTACCAACACGGCCGCCGGCCACACCTTGATCCAGGTGGCGATGCTGAGCAGGATGCCGGCCACCACCGGCCGCTGGGCAGCGTACAGGAGGGCGATCAGCACAATGGGGGCTGTGATGCCCTCTACGCGGGCGAAGCTGAGGTAGCCCATGAAGACCATGAAGAAGAGCCACCACCAGGCCGGCGCAATGCCGCCCACCTTCCGCGGCCCGCGGGTGAGGAAGGCGAGCCCGACGGCGTTGAGGGCCGTGATGACCAGGAACCAGACCAGCAGGTACAGGTCCGGCCCGGCGAGGTTGGCCAGGAAGATGGGGATCTGGGCCAGCACCGGGTAGACCCAGGGGCTGATCTTCCCGTCCAGGTCCGCGGGGTTGTACCCGTCTGTGGCCCACTGGCGGTACTGCTCGGTGTCGCTGAACGTGTCACCGTGCAGGAAGAAGGACGCCATCCAGCCCAGGTAGTAGAGGTGGACGACGGCGAAGCCCCACCACACGCTGGAAGGGCGGGCGAACCAGTCCACCACTCTGGCGGGAAGGACTTTGGTGCGGACGCTGACAAGGCGGTCGAAGAACCTCGTGGAAATCTTAGGACTCCTTGAGCGCTGGAGCGGCTGCTGGTGCTTTCCTGCCCAGCAGGTAGAGGCGCCGGACGCTCCAGAGGAACAGGACCACCAGGAGGACGTTGCGGAGGGTCAGCACCAGGGCCATCCACGGGTTGTTGTGGCTGAGGGCGTCGTAGAACAGGGGATAGATGAAGTAGGTGGCTATGGCGATGACGATCAGCATGGCGGCGGGGACACGCCATTCGCGCCAGCTGTGGGCCAGGCCGACGGCGACCGCCGGGGCGAGCCACACCATGAACTGCGGGGAACCCACTTTGTTGAAGACCACGAACGCGGTGGCCAGGCTCAGGGCGCCGGCGAGGAGCAGTTCGGTGCGGTCCACTCCGCCGCTGAGCCCGCCGTTCCGCTGGTTTCCGTTGTGCAGCGCCCAGAACGTCAGGCCGGCCACGAGCAGGGCCGCCAGGATCAGGAGGGGCTGCATCAGCACGGACATAACAGCCGTGCCCGGGCCGTCCACCTGCATGGAGTTGATATCCGTGTTCATGTACATCCGGGACTCGCCGATATTCAGGACGGACAGCCAAAGCCAGGGCGTGGTGAAGGTGGCCTCGAGCTGCATGCCCCGGTCACCCTGCTGGGTAAGGAAGTTCAGTAGCTTGGGAAGGCTGCCCACCGCAGCGGCCAGCGCAACCACCACCGCCGTCGTCGCAAGTCCTGCCAGTACCACCAGGACCCGGTTCCTGACGACGGCGAACAGGGCCAGCATGACGGCCGCCGGCCAGACCTTCACCCACGTGCCGATGGCCAGGAGCACGGAGGCCACAAACGGCCGGCCCACTCCGTAGGCGAGGGCCACGAGGACCAGCGGCGCGGTGAGGCCGTCCACGCGCGCGAAGCCGAGCCAGCCCATCAGGAAGGTGAAAACCAGCCACCACCAGCCGGCGGGAATGGCGTGACGGTCCCGGCCGCGGTTGGTGAGTTTCAGTAGGGCCCAGGCGTTGAGAACCGTGGTCATCAGGACCCACAGGAAGAAGAACGGTTCAGGACCGGCGACGCCGGCGATCGCCATGGGGATCAGCGCGAGGATTGGGTAGACCCAGGGGCTGGGGCCGCCGCTGAGGTTGGCTTCGTTGAACCCGGCCATGGCCCAGTTACGGTAGATAAAGGTGTCGCTGAAGGCCTCCCCGCGCAGTGAGAGCGAGGCGGCGAAGACAAGGAAGACCAGGTGCACCACGATGAATCCGCCCAGCAGCCCGCGGCCGGTGTTCAGCTTCTCCCGAGCGGCGGCAGGGAGAACGGTGTTGCGGATCCGGGTCAGTCTGCCGAAGAATGCGTCCGTAGAAATGGCGGGATCCTTATCGGGTGGGGCGCGGCCAAGGGTGCGCAAGAGCGCGTGGGCCGGGCCGCGGGGCGGGTGTTTGGGGCCTTGAATGCCACAAAAAACGGCTTCCAGCCCGGGTCAACTCTAATTCACGGCGCCTTGGGGCCTGTAATCCCGCCGTCCGGCATCTTGCGCCCGCGCACCTGACCTGCGGTTACTTGGCAGTAGATTTCTAAAGTTGCTGGTGGTCCTTTGCTAGGGCACCATGAACTGGGCATTAGAATGCCTTGGCGCCGGCAGCTTGGGGGAGCGGGCCGGTGCCGACCACTATTCCTGCACCACGAACCACTAAGGCTAGACCCATGACCGCTGACTTCCCCCTGACCCTGACCGTTTCCGACCGCGCGAGCATGGACAGCGAGCTTGACGCCGCTGTCACCGCAGCCAAAGCCCATGCGCTCGCCGGGAAGAGCCACGGCATTCTGGTCACGCGGCACGACGTGGACAAGTTCACGGTGGCCCTCAGCGATACGGTCCCCTTCGGCCTGACCCGCGAACAGCAGGCCTGGTAACCGCGTCCGCCCCGTTTTTGTAACCGGCGCCTGGCGGTCCCCTGCCGGCTTAGCTGTCCCCGCTGTTGCCGGATCCGTTCCCGGACACCCTTCCGCTGCGCTCCTGCAGCCGGTCGATGTGCTTTGAGGCCTCGGCCTTGCTCAGGTCAGCGGGAAGTTCTTCACCAGCTTCGCGCGCCAGCGTGTCGAGATAGCTTCGCTGCGCTGCCGTCATTGGCTCGTCGCCCGTGACCCAGTCTTCCGGATCCCGGTTAAGGCCCGTATCCGGCTCAGGTGTGGGGCTGCCGAGTGTTTCCTGGTCATTGTTGTTGTCCATGCAGAAATTCTAGGGTCAGGCGCTGACATTCTGCAGTGCAGCCCCGCCGTCGGAACCGGGAGCCGGATTTCATGACTGCGGCGGAGCAGCCCGAAGGGTTAGGCAACCGTGACCTTCGAGTAGTTCCCTCCAGGTGCATTGCCCACTACTGTCGACAGCACCAATCCGGGCACGACGGAAGAGGCACGATGAGCATCGACATCGAATTTGGTACAAGCCTCAACAATGGGGACGCGGCGCACCTAGCGGCCACGACGGAAGCAATCACCTCCGCGATGCAGAGGGTACGGGAACAGCATGCGGCGTACAGCTGGGTGTGGACGGACGAGATCCGCTGCCGGGGGTGCAACGCCAGCCTGGACATACCGCTGCTCGCCAGCACCAAGGTGAACGCCGACAAAGCTTTCCAGGAACATCAGGCGGTGCAGCTTGATGCCCTGCTGGCTGCTGATGGGGGCTCGGGTCCGTTGGTCCGTTAGGTGCTTGGGATGTGTGCGTCCCTGACCTCGGGGCGTGTTGATTCCTGGAGGACCCACCGGTTGCCGTCCGGGTCGGCGAAGTGGGCAAACAACACGCCTCCCACGTCCTGGATCTCACTCACGTCTGCACCCCGCCGCACGAGTTCTTCCCTCAAGGTGCCCAGGGCCGGCACCACGAGCTGGAGCCCTTCCAGGCTGCCCGGCGCCATGGCGGTCATGCCTGTGCCAATAACGATCGAGGCGGCAGAACCGGGCGGCGTCAGCTGGACCACCCTCATCCCGGGAATATGCTCCACGTCGTGGTCGAGGACGAAGCCCAGCTTTTCCGTATAAAAGGATTTTGCCCGGTCCACATTCGACACGGGTACCTGGACAACCTCAAGGCGCATCTCCATCCGCCCACAGTAGCCTCAGCGGACCCCGCCGACCAGGTGTTCGCCGGTGACAGTGGCCAGGTGGCCCAGGAGCTAGTTCTGGAAGGCTTCGTTGTGGACCGCTCGCTGCTGCTTCGGACGTCAGGACATGGCGCCTGCAGGGCTTGGGGGTGGCAGGGACAGTGGTGCTGCTCCGCGGCGTGCGGCTGGACTAGCCAGGCGGGAATTGCAGCTAGGGCAGCCGGCTTGGCCGCAGCAGGGTGGGGACGCCCGCCTGCCCTGGATCCAGCGGAACAGGGCTGACCAGGACTGCCGGGCCGCGGCACAGGGTCCCGCTGGAGACCGCCCGGCAGCGGATTCCACCCCGGCCCCGCATGGCCGCGTGCCCGCCCGGGGCGAGCACCTCGTTCATCCACGCACACGGGTGGGCGGGGCGTCCACCGTGGAACTCAACCCTCGTACCACCCGCTTCCAGCGCAAAGTCCTGCCCCAGCAGCGGAGCCAGGTGGGCACCGCGGAGGATGACATTGCGCCGTGTTACCAGGGGATTGAACGGCCCGGCGCCCAGTCCCGCGGCCATCGCCTCGAGGGCCTCAATGGCGAACAGGGTCACCGCGGCATCCATATGTGCGGCCTTCCCGAAGAACCGGTCGCCCACGATGCCCTTGCCCGCCACCACTTTCGCAGACCTGGCGTCCGACGTCGGCACGTCCGCTGCTCCGTCCTTCGCCCGGCCAAAGTAGGCGTGCGCGGGCGATACGAGCAGGTGCAGGATCTCGACGTTGTACCGGTAGTGAGCCGACATGTCCACAGCCTAAGCCAGTCTTCCCTTCGAACGATCAAATATCCGGCACGTAGGGGAGGGAGACCGGTCGAAGGCAAAGAGGGCCGCGTTCGGAATCACCCGGTACTCGTGGCGACGCGCTGAACCGCCGTGTTCCAGGGCGTACAGCGATGGCATCTTCCAACGCAGCCCAACGTTGTTCGGCTGCCGCGGAAGCCTTCGGGTAGTGGTTGCCCGGGACAGACACCAAAGACCATTCCCGTCCAAGTCTTGTTGCAGAATTCGTGGAATGCAGGGTGGAACCGGGCACCACGACTTCATCGTCGACAGGCGCGATGACGACGACGCGCCCCGTAAAGTTACCGATGTGTTGTTCGCCGTCGTCAGGGCTTTCCGCCGTCAGTGCGAAACGATCCGCCGCCCACCGCCGGAACTCCGGGTCGTCGCTGTGGAGCTGAAGGTGGCTTTGGAGATCGAATATGGGAGACATGGCCACCACTTGGCTCGCGTGGACGCGCTCGGCAAGCTGCAGTCCCATCCACGCCCCGAAGCTGACGCCGAGAATAGAGACTATTGACGTACCGTATGAGTCCATGATCTCAGCAACTGCCCCTGCCGTTTCCCGAATTGCGGCCGGCCAGTTGTGCCATGCGCGCTCTTGGAAAGCGGAACCAAAGCCTGCCGAGCCGGGATAGTTGATAATGAGCAGGTCAAAGCCTGCGTCAAGAACAGTTCGGTAGGTGCCGCCATATCTGAGGTCGTCGAGCTCGTGGCTGTCTGGGCCACCGTGAAGACACACCACAAGTTCCTGGCAGCGCGACTGTTGGCTACGCACATAAATACATGGCAGGCCAACCGGTGTGATGTGGCGGACCGATAGGTCACTTCTTTCGGCGGCGATCCCGGCGATAACGCCGTGCGGGGTCTGCCAGGACGATCCGATTGCGAGGCCCGTGGACCGGATGACCGGGTCAACGCCCGCTCCCATCGAAAAAACCTGCGACGTTCCGCAGTGGGTCCCGGGTATTCGAAAGTGCTCGTCAGCGGGATCCATCTGCAGCAGGCGTTGACCCTTTTCCGCGTGAATGCCATAAGCGGTGATGCGGGTGTCGGACGCGCCGAAAGAAATCAGGGACCAGCCGGTGGGGGCGGGAAGTTCTGCCTCGCATGTGCTGCGGATAATGGAGAACCAGGCACCGGACTTATTCGACCGCTTGATGGCAATGAATTCGGATGCGACGGCAACGATCGATCCGTCACCGTGCCTTACCCGTTTCCCGTTGCGGACCAAACTCCACCCGGACTCCGATTCGGCGGCCAGGGTCCCATCATTGAGTATGCATTTGGGTGCCCCGTGCGCGGATGTGGCGGGCCACAAGCGACCGCACCGAATATCCATGAGCAGAGTTTCATCCGCTTCCTCCAGCGGCTCGAAAACCACGCACGGTGTCGCTTTTTCCGCATTCGGGATGAGGCCGGCAACGCGGTGTGTCTGACGGGGTGGGGATGGAAAATTACGTCCAAGGGGCTGACCCAGGCCCATTGCGGCAAGGGGAAACTGCCTGACAGTCAGGGTCGCAGAAGCGTGGCCGAGGTCATAGACGAAAGGGTGTCCTGGTACACAAAAAGGAGCTGACAGGCCGGACAGCGACACCGCTTCATAAGTGCCGGTGCCTGCCTGTCCCTGGCCTGATATCCGGTAGAGGCAACCATCGAGCTGACTGAATGTGAAGAGAGTTGGGCCCACAAGGGCGATTGGGACGAGGTGGTCCTCATCGAAAAGGGACTTGACAGGCATGATTAGGCTGCCTTCACCATCGATCCGCTGCGGACACTGCGCAGAAGCATGGGCAGAAGCACGGCGTTGAACAGTGTGATGGCGCCGGCAGTGAGGAGCAGTCCCTCCGGACCCGCGTTGAGCCAAAGAGGGGCGCCGAGTACGCCACCCAGCGTATCTCCGACCAGGAACGCAGTTTGCGAGATCCCGAAAACAAAACCTGTTGCTCCCGCCGGGACGACAGCGTACTGGATCGTTTCCTCTGCTGCGATCGCAAGCGAAACAAAAGCCGCCCGTACGATGAAGATGACCGCTATCCACGGAGCTCCCAGCCCCAAAGCCAGCGCAGCAGCCAGCGTAATGACCCCGGTAAGAACCTCGGACACAGCAAACAGCGCGAATGGCCGGCTGTTGGTGCTGTAGCGGGAGAAGATCCAGGTGGCGCCGATTTGGGCGACACTCATAAGCGCCATGATCAAGGCTGCCTGTGCGGCAGTGGCGCCGCCGTTGGTCAAAATCAAAGGTAGATACGGTGCCACGAGACTGACATAGAAGCCCGAGAGCAAGCCGATGGCTGCCAGCTTCACGGCTAAGACTCTGGAACGCCGCCGATCGGCGCCACAGTCCGTACCTGCCGGCACGGACTGTGGCAGGCTGCGGGTTGGGGAATTCGGCGAGAGGAGGACCCACACGAACGCTGCTGCCACAAGTGCGGGGGCGATCAGCAAAGCTGTCTTCGCCCCGTCCGCCTGCGTTGCCGAAAGCGCGAAGATGGAGGCAGCGCCGACTGTGCCCAGCAGGAGGCCAGTCTGGTTCCCGAGGTTCCGGGATCCGACAATTTTGGGGATTTCATCATCGGAGGCTATGGATCGCACCCATGGCCTGATTGCTACGAGGACCAGGGACGCCCCAGCTCCTGCAACGCCGGAGAATATGATCACCGGAATAACATCCGTCAACAGTCGGCCGGCAATTCCAATGGCATATAAGAGCGTTCCCAGACGAACTGCGTTAAGACCCCCAAAGCGATCTGCAAAAGCACCCCAAGCGAAGGAAAAACCACCCACAACCGCCATGACGGCATAGCCAATGCCGAATGCCACTAACGCATTTAGCTGCTCGAAATAGAGAGGTTGAGCAACTTTTGACACCCACATTCCACCGGCAAATAGGACGGTGAAAACTCCGAGTTGCCCACGCAGTCCAAGCCTCATACCTGCATGTCCGAAAGTGCTTTACGGTTTGCGATGAGGACCTGCGAGTCGGGGAATAACGCCAGTCCTGCTTCTACTTGTTCCAATGCTTCAGCGCAACGGCCCTGCCGTACTGAAATCTCTGCTCCGAGGGATGCGCGGCGCTCGGCATCTTCTTTCAGCAGAGCACTGTGGATCCAGCCGGCAGTGTGATCCCTGGCTTCATCGAGGCGCTCCGCAAGGATAAGGCTGTACACCACATTGGTGATGTGCGTATAGGAACCGGGATCGAGCGCAGCGGCCCGTGCATGGGCCTCCGCTGCTGCCCCGTGTGAATCGAGTTCCCCTTCGTATACCCCGATCATGCCCCACGCCGAGGCCAGGTTGTCATCCAGGTCAACTGCTTCTCTGCACGCACTCAGTGCGGCACCAAAGTTACCGGCTGACGCATGGCATTTTGCTGCTTCCAAGTGGTATTCGGGCATGTAGGGGTCGACGTCCAGGAGCTCAGTGTAGGTTGCAATGGCAGCAGTCAAGTTCCCGGTTTGCTTGTAGCACTGAGCAAGGTTGTAGATGAGCACGGACCGGTGAATTGCCACTTTTTCGCCGGTCTGCGTGAGTCTTTTGATGCCCCAGCGAAGGAGTCGGATGGCCTCGTCTACTTGGCCGCGACGGAAGAGTATCAGTGCATAGCCGTTCCTGTTGAAGACCTCGTCAAAGACGACGCGGTCGTCCGAGCGCTGCTGGGCATCCAGCTGCTGGACCAAGGCATAGGCCTCGTTCAGCAACTCTTCGCTGCGATCCAGGCTTCGGAGACCGTCCGGGTGGTGGCGGGCATACAGCATGGCTTTTCCGTAAAGGGCCCGTATTGCGTCGAGGGGATCTTCGGACGTGCTCCAGCGGTCATAGTAATACTCGGCCTGGACTGTCTCATCCACCATGGCATGGGCAATGGCCATGAGGTTCCACACCCTGGGTGACTGTTCAACGTCCTGCAGCAGATGTCCGAGATTCAAGGCTGTCCATGCATCTCCCGAGTTGACGTAGTCGAAGGCCGCGGAGACGATGTGTCCGGCGTGGTCCTTTCTCGAGGACGCCGGAAGCATTGCCAGCAAGGCCTGTTCCTCGGGCATGAAGCGCGGGCCGGACGCATTGGCATCGCTGTCGAAACGGAGTTGGACTGACCAGCCGCCCAGGCGGACTGCTGCGTCCAGGAATTCACGGCTCGGCCGGTCCAAAGCCCCGGCGTCTGCCACCTGGATATCTATGGGACCAAAATTTTCGCGGATGTACTTGGCAATTTTGATATAGCTTCGTCGGGCCCGCTGATGCTGGAAGAACCGGATCTGCTCGTTGGACGTCGCAGCATCAGTAAGGCTGGTGGTGCCTGCCCGCACTTTGCCGGCCAGTTTGGTATCCAAGGGGTAAAGAAGCCGAAGGCTCAGGGACAGGTCGTTGGGGTGCTCATTCGGGGTCAGGTTGAAATGTTGCAGAACGGTTTTTATAACACCGAATGAGAGTGGGTGGACTGGGGCTTTAACGCAGATCAAACGGATCCTTAATGTAGCCGAAGCAGGGGTGCCGATCCGTGACCGGCACCCCTGAAACGGAACTAGATAGTGGTCGCTTTACCGCCGTAAAGAACGGCGAAATCGATCTTCTGTTCCTTCGGCTTTTCGATCTTGAGCTGCATTAATTTCCCCAATCAATTAATGAGAACAGCCTCGCGCCGCCCTCCATGAGGAAAGTAACACAACTTTATTTACCGGCAAAGTCATATAACGGAATGGTCCTGTCAGGGCGCGTCGCAGTGTCCCGTAATACGCGCTGCTGCTGCGCCAGCCGGTGCGAGTCAACCGGTTCAAGCACCAACGTAGGAGGCAAGGTGCTTGCCCGTGAGCGTCGAGGCGCCGGCCACAAGCTCAGCCGGCGTTCCCTCGAAAACGATCCGGCCGCCGTCGTGCCCTGCTCCCGGGCCAAGGTCGATGATCCAGTCAGCGTGCGCCATCACCGCCTGGTGGTGCTCGATGACGATGACGGACTTGCCGGACTCAACCAGCCGGTCCAGCAGGCCCAGCAGGTTCTCTACGTCGGCGAGGTGCAGGCCCGTTGTGGGCTCATCGAGGACGTAAACGTCGCCCTTCTCCGCCATCTGGGTGGCGAGCTTGAGCCGCTGGCGCTCGCCGCCTGAAAGTGTGGTGAGCGGCTGGCCGAGGCTGAGGTAGCCCAGGCCAACGTCCTCCAGCCGGTCCAGGATGGTCCGCGCCGCAGGTGTCCTGGCCTCACCCTGGGCGAAGAACGCGGCGGCCTCGGTCACGGACATGGCCAGCACATCGGCGATGTTGCGCCCGTCCACTGTGTACTCAAGCACTGACGCCTGGAAGCGGCGGCCCTCGCAGTCCTCGCACGGGGACTCCACGGTGGCCATGACCCCCAGCTCGGTGAAGATGACGCCGGCGCCGTTGCAGGTGGGGCAGGCGCCCTCGGAATTCGAGCTGAACAGCGCAGGCTTCACGCCGTTCACCTTGGCGAACGTCTTGCGGATGGGCTCCAGCATGCCGGTGTAGGTGGCCGGGTTGCTGCGGCGCGAACCCCGGATGGCGCCCTGGTCGATCACCACCACGCCCTCGCGCTTGGCCACGGAGCCGTGGATCAGGGAGCTCTTGCCGGAACCGGCAACGCCCGTCACCACGGTGAGCACGCCCAGCGGGAGGTCGACGTCGACATCCTTGAGGTTGTGCGTGGACGCGCCCCGGACCTCGAGCGCTCCGGAGGCGCTCCTGACCTTCGCCTTGAGGGCCGCCCGGTCCTCCAGGTGGTGCCCGGTGATGGTGCCGCTGGTCAGCAGGCCTTCCACCGTGCCCTCGTAGCAGACCTCGCCGCCGCCGGTTCCGGCCCCGGGACCGAGATCGACGACGTGGTCCGCAATCCTGATCATCTCGGGTTTGTGCTCCACCACCAGGACGGTGTTGCCTTTGTCCCGCAGCTGCAGCAGGAGCTGGTTCATCCGCTCTATGTCGTGCGGGTGAAGGCCGATGGAGGGCTCATCGAAGACGTAGGTGACATCCGTGAGCGAGGAGCCGAGGTGGCGGATCATCTTGGTGCGCTGGGCCTCACCTCCGGAGAGGGTGCCCGCGGGCCTGTCCAGGCTGAGGTAGCCGAGCCCGATGTCCGAGAACGAGTCGAGCAGGTGCTGGAGGCCCTTGAGCAGGGGAGCCACGGACGGGTCCTTCAGGTCACGGACCCAGCCGGCGAGGTCGCTGATCTGCATCTGGCACAGTTCGGCGATGTTCCTGCCGTTGATGGTGGAGGACAGGGCCTGCTGGGTGAGCCGGGTTCCCTTGCACTCGGGACACATCTGGAACGTGACGGCCCGCTCCACGAACCGGCGGATGTGCGGCTGCATCGCCTCGGGGTCCTTGGACAGCATGGACTTCTGGATTTTGGGGATGATGCCCTCGAAGGTCAGGTTGACCCCCTCCACCTTGATCTTGGTGGGCTCCGCGTACAGCATCGTGTCCAGCTGCTTCGCGGTGAATTTGGCTATCGGCTTGTCCATCGGCAGGCCCATGCCCTCGAACAGCCGCCCGTACCACCCGTCCATGGAGTAGCCCGGAACTGTCAGCGCTCCCTCGTTAAGGGACTTGCCGTCGTCGTACAGCGCGGTGCGGTCAATGTCGCTGACATTGCCCATGCCCTCGCAGCGCGGGCACATGCCGCCCAGGTAGACGGCCTGCTGGACCACGGCCTTCTCCACACGCCCGCCCTTGTCCGTGGACATGACGCCGCTGGCTTTCCGGGTGGGCACGTTGAACGAGTAGGCCGTGGGCGGGCCCACATAGGGGGTGCCGAGGCGGCTGAAGAGGATCCGGAGCATGGCGTTGGCGTCAGTGGCGGTGCCCACGGTGGAGCGCGGGTTGGCGCCCATGCGCTCCTGGTCAACGATGATCGCCGTCGTCAGGCCCTCCAGGAAGTCCACTTCCGGCCGGGCGAGGTTGGGCATGAACCCCTGGACGAACGCGCTGTAGGTCTCGTTGATCATCCGCTGGGATTCCGCGGCGATGGTGGCGAACACCAGGGAGCTCTTGCCGGAGCCGGAAACTCCGGTGAAGACCGTCAGCCGGCGCTTGGGCAGCTCGATGGTGATGTTCTTGAGGTTGTTTTCCCTGGCGCCCTGCACGCGGATCAGGTCGTGGGTGTCGGCGACGTGCAGCCCGTTGGTTTGTGGATCCGTATTCGTGTCCGTGCTCATGGGGTCTCCATCTGTTGGGCTGCGTTCGCCGTCGTTGGGTATCAGCCTAGGCCTGCTGGTTGATGCGGACGGTGTTGCCCGCGGGGTCGCGGAAGGCGCAGTCACGGATGCCGTAGGGCTGGTCGACTGGTTCCTGGACGACGTCGACGCCGGCAGCCTCAACTTTGGCGAACGCTTCGTCCACGTCCGGGGCGGAGAGGATGACGGCGGCGTAGGTGCCCTTGGCCATCATTTCGGCGATGGTGCGGCGCTCGGCGTCGGTGATGCCCGGGTCCACGCCCGGCGGGTGCAGGACGATGGAAACGCCGGGCTGGCCGGCAGGGCCGACGGTGATCCAGCGCATGGTGCCGCGACCGACGTCGTTGCGGACTTCGAAGCCGAGGGCGTCGCGGTAGAACGTCAGGGAGGCGTCGGGATCGGTGTGGGGGAGGAAGCTTGAGCTGATGGTGATGTCCATGGCAGTCATGCTAGTTGCGGCTCCGGAGCGGGCGCTTCTCGATTCCTGACCGGTCTGGTGACCTGTTTCGCCACGCAGGCGGGGATGCCCGCCGTCGAGTTTTCCGCTTTCTGTTTGTAGACGCTGGGCGGCATTCCCACGAGTTCGTTAAAGCGGGTGCTGAAGGTTCCCAGCGAGGAGCAGCCGACGGCGAAGCACACCTCCGTGACGGAGAGGCCGCCTTTGCGGAGGAGTGCCATGGCCCGTTCGATGCGGCGGGTCATGAGGTAGCTGTAGGGCGATTCCTGGTAGGCGTCCTTGAACCGGCGGCTGAAGTGGCCGGCGGACATGTGGGCGTCCCTGGCGAGGGATTCGACGTCGAGCGGCTGCGCGTATTCCCTGTCGATCCGGTCTTTGACGCGGCGGAGCTGGGTCAGCTCGCGCAGGTAGGGGTCGGTGGGGGACGTGGTGATCACACCTCAGATCGTGCTACCTGGCGGGGGTCTTGTCCAGAGTCCGGGGTCCTGCTTCCCGGGTCAAAACCGCACTTCGCAGCGGGGTATGATTATGCCGCCGGCCAGCAGAAGGTCCTCGCCCGAACAGGGCTCGAGTCAACGCAGCACCCGGCAAAAACCCTTGAATGACTGTCCAACCCCCTGCCCGGATACTGTGCCGGGACCCTTGAGAGGACGCTATGGAATTGCTGTGGGAAATCGCCGGCTGGACGGGAGCGGCTGCGATTCTCAGCGCCTACCTCTCGGTTTCCATGGGCTGGCTCAAGGCCGGCAAGGGATTTCAAACGGCTAATCTCTTCGGTGCCGTCGCCTTCATCATCAACGGCACACTCCATGGCGCCTGGCCGTCTGTGGTGACCAACGTGGCGTGGTTCCTGATCTCCGCCGTCGCGCTGGTGAGGATGCGCGCTGCCGAGGCTCCCGCCGTGCCTGCTGACGCCGGCCAGGTCCAATACCCCGGGGTGCCGGACAGCACTGGGCAGATGGCCGTCGTCGAGGTGCTCACCGGTTCCCTGCCTGCCGTGCCGTCCCTGCCTGTCATGGACGGGCAGCGCCTGGCCCACTGAGGGATGGGTCATTCGCCGTACGCAGGTAAAGGCCATTCCGGGAAACAGGTACCCGCTACCCGGGTGCCGTTCAGCCTACGGCCGTACTGTGGACACCGGAGCCGGCGGCGAGGGTGTACGGCTGAGACCACGTGCACCACCCCCCAGCCGCCGCCGGCCCCACTCATCTTGCGGTCAAACGATTGATAGGCTCTCGACGACCCTTGGAGCACCCGAACGCTCCATCCGTACGACGAGATCGAGCGCCCCGCATGACACCGGACTCCCGTCCCGCGCCGCAGACAACTGTGACTGACAGCCCCGTGATCCACGTACAGCGCGAGCAGGGGATGGATTTGTTCTGGCGGGGGGCCCTGGTCTTCGCCATCCTCTTTAATGCGGCGATCGTCGCGGTCTTCATCGGTGTCCCGGCCGTGCTGATGGTGAAGTTCTGGAACCCCTGGCTGTTGTTCACGCTGATCTTCGTCGCTGCCGGCGTCCTGCTCCTGGTCAAGTTCGTGGCCGCACTGCGGAAGGGGGCCTGGTACGGGCGCCACCGCTCGCTCTTCGTTTTGCATGAGACCGGCATCGAGACGACAGAGTGGAACACTGTGGGCTCTGAAGCTCCGTTGCGGCGGGTGATCCCGCTGGAGGCAGTGGCCGGAGTGGTCGCCTCCTACCGGATCGTGCGGCGCACCCTCCGGACTCGATTTGGCGGCGGAATCCTGACCGAGACGGCACCTGTCCTGCACGTCCTGTTTGACGACGACGACGGACGCCGCCGTATCAGCAGCGTCCCCTTCACCTCACACGAGGACCCCGCAGTGGACACGTGGATCAGGCAGTTGCGGGCAAACGGCGTTGAGCTGGGCTACACCGCCCGGCCGCTGTTGTGGAAGGAGGAGGACTACCTCAGCGACGAGGCCCGCCTCGAGTACTTTGCTGCCACCGAGGAGATTATCGACTTTCCTTCCGAAGGCAGCTGGCTGGAGAACACCGCCCGGGCGGAGAACCGGTGGCACCACAACTCCAAGCGGCTCCAGGAAGAGGCGGAGCAGCGTGACCCTGCGCTGCGGGCCGCCCGTCTTAAGCCCACCGGACGCCACTGGATTCTCGGAGCCTGGTTCGCCGGCATGTATACGAGCGGTAGCGGATACCTCCTGCCCTACCTCGTGCAGCGCGGGGTGCTGCCGGTCGCCGCGTGGCCGCTCGAATTGCTGGTGGTTCTGCCGGCGGCAGCGCTCTTCTTCCTGCCGCTGCGGCACGGCCTGCGGTGGTACCACGCCCTGGTGTGCTGGCTGCTTTTGGTGGTCATCGCTTTTACGGTTGTGGTGGGCACTGCGGCGTTGTGGCCAGCCGCCGAGGAAATGGCCATGATCGGTCTTGGGGTGACCGTCCTCGCCGCGGCCCTGCTGTGGGTCCCGTACCAGCTGGTGAAACGCAGCGTACCGTTGTCCGAGCAAACCCACTCACGGTAGTCCGGCGATGTCAGGTTTACGTTTAAGACCGTGACCCGGACGCGTCCAGGAACTGCCTTCGCCGCCCTATTCTGACGCTCTTTTCCCTACTGCCTGACGTCAGGTTGGGGTGTGCCTCATCTTGGAGCCGGCCCCCGGCCGGGAAGGGGAAAGCCCTCGACCGGAGCGGGTCGAGGGCTTTCCCCATGCGCAGTGTTGCGGAGGAGATGGAGGTCTACGGCTTGGAACCCTTCGCCTGGGTCCCGCCGTGAGGAGCCTCGAAGAGCAGGTGCTCGCCTTCCAGTACTTCGGGGTCTGCCGGTGCGACGGTGGCACGCCCGCCCTTGCTGCCGGTCTCGGGGAGCGTGAAGTACACGATGAGGGAGAGGGCGACGATGGCGATCATGTAGTACGCAACGAACATGGGCTGTCCGGCGCCGACGAAGGCAGCGGCGATAAGTGGTGCGGTGCCACCGAAGACGGCGATGACGATCTGGTGCGCGAAACCGATGCCTGCTACCCGGACTGAGGCCGGGAACAGCTCGGCCTGGATTGTCGGGTAAACGGCCTGCCAAATACCGAGAACTACCCACCCGGATGCCGAAACCAGAACGTAGACCCAGAAGCCTGGCTGGTTCAGCAGCAGAAGCAACGGGTAGAAGAGCACGATCATGCCGATGGCGCCGATGATGGGGAAGATCTTGCGTCGGCCGAGGCGGTCGGAAAGGTATCCGCAGACCGGCACGATGACCACGAGCAAGACCAGCCCGATAACACTTCCGGCCAGGGTGGAGGACAGGTCCCGGCCGGTGGTCAGCTTGGCATAGGTGGGGAGGAACGTGGCCCAGGTGTAGTAGGCCACCGCCGGGGCAGAGAGTGCCGCTGCCTGGAGCAGAGCCTTCGGGTGTTCGCGGAGCAGGTCCTTCAGCCGCGTCCAGGCGGACTTTTGATCGACGAGGGCAGCTGCCTCAAACTCAGGGGTCTCATCCGAGCGGGCCCGCAGGATGAGACCGGCGACGCCGAGGACGCCGCCGATGACGAACGGGATTCGCCAACCCCAGGCTGCGAGTTCGGCGGGAGCAAAGGATGCTGTCACGATTGCGGCCGAACCGGTCGCTGCGAGGGTAGCAAGGCCGCTTGCCATGTTGGAGAACGAGCCGAACAGGCCCCTCCGGTTCGCGGGAGCGTGTTCGACCATGAACGCGATGGCGCTTTGCTGCTCGGTGCCGGCCGAGATTCCCTGGAGGATGCGTGCAACCAGGAAGAGAACAGGTGCTGCGTAGCCGATCGTCGCGAATGAAGGGGTGAGGCCGATGATCAGAGAGCCGAGCGCCATCCCGGAGATGGACAGCGTCAGGATGAGCCGGCGGCCGTAGCGGTCAGCCAGCGGCGAAATGATGATTCCGCTGAGCGGGCGTATAACAAAACCGACCGCGTAGGTGAGCAGCGCTGCGACAAGGGACGCGAACGGGTTCTCGCTTGGGAATATCTGTCCCGCGAACACCGCTGCCAGCAGTCCGTAAATGTACCAGTCGTACCACTCCACAAAGTGGCCGATCGTGCCTGCCACCATGTTGACGGAGCGCCGGGGCGGCTCGGGCACTTCAGGAAGGCCCGAGCTGTCGAGCGCATCTTTTGAGGTCTTCATTGAACTCTCCATACTTTCACGTTTGCTGCGGAGGGGTTAGGGATTGAACCGGAGGCAATCGGTCTTCCGGCTTTCACCGGAGCCAATAAGATCGGTTGCTGAGATCGGTTGCAGAGATCGGTTGCAACAACACTAAGGGCGACAAAAGAGACTTGTCAACGTCTTTTTGTGAGCCGCGTCGCAGGTTCTGGCATTGCCGCCTCCGGGGGAGGGCATCCACTTTGTGCACTGGAGGCAGACGTGCTGCCGCGGTCGATTTAGGGGTTGTGTGGCCCATTCATGCTGCGGGCTGTAGGAGCGTCCCGCGTGGAACTGGCCGAAATGAGCTGTTCTGCCGGTTGAGCCGTCACCCCTCCGCCGGAAGGGGTGTTTCGTTGTTGAAGTCCAGGTACTGCACGCCGGACCACGCGCATTCCAAACTCCCGTAGACGGACCAGTACTCATCCCAGTGGGAAAGTTTCCACTGGTCCCGTTCCAGGCCGCGGCGGGTTAGCCGGTCCCGTAGGACGTCTTGGGGGACCCTTACCCGGACCACCGTGGTCGCAGAAGGTGGCCAATGGAACTTTTCTGCCGCCTGTGTCAGAAAATCCGGTTCGTCGAAGTAGGCTCCGAAAGGGGCGTCGAGCACGACGGAGCGGCCCAGGCGAAGGTTCGCCCCGGCGACGTCCATGAGTGTCTCGTACTCGAGGGGCAGCAGGTTGTCGCGGTAGTAGTCGTTGGATTCCCGGTCGGTGGGGTCGTGTCCGGTTGCCTTCAGCGCGAACTCGACGAAGCGTCCGCATACCCGGTCCTTGTCCAGGTATGCCGCGTTGTGTTCTTTTGCTGTTTTCTGCGCGACCGTCGTTTTACCTGACCCGGCCGGGCCAATAACAATATAGACGCGGTGGACCGTCATCGGCGGGCCTCTGCCACGGCTGACAGGAACTCCTCGGCAGCTTTGGTGACGCGGGTAAAGTCGCCGTCCGGCTGCCATGCTTTTGTCACGTAGCTGCCGACGCCGACACCTGCAACGCCCGCCGCGAACCACTCACCGACGTTCTGCACGGTTACGCCGCCTGCCGGCATGATCGGCAGGTGTGCAAGCGGGGCGAGCACGGACTTGGCGTAGGGGATGCCGCCGGCCTCGGTGGGGAAGAGCTTGAGGATGTCAGCGCCCGCCTCGGCGGAGTTAACGAGCTCGGTCGGCGTGTAGGCGCCGCTCACGGTGGGTATCTGGTACCGGTTTGCTGTCCGGATCATTGCCGGGTTCAGCTGGGGACTGACCAGGAATTCAGCGCCGGCGCGGATGCACTCATAGGCTGAGTGCTCGTCCAGCACTGTTCCGGCGCCGATCGCTACTCCGTTGGCCCCATGTTTGGCGGACAGCCGGCGGATTACCTCGACGGCGCCCGGGATCGACAGTGTGATTTCAAGGGCGCGGAAGCCTCCGGCGATGGCAGCTTCAGCAACGCGTTCTGCCACGTCGGCGTTCTCGAGGCGGACGATGAGGACGGCGCCGGATTCGTCGATGGTCTGCAGGGTGCGGAGTTTCTTGTACATGGTGGTGGCCTTTCTTGGGGCCCAGACGTGTTGCGTTCCTTGTTACCTGGGCCACTGTTGAAGTGTCGTTGACAAACTCTCCCACCATCCATACTGTTATTGCAACCGATCTCAGCAATCGATCTCACTGGGATCGTTAGCAAGACCCACACTTGGCAAAGGAGCTGGCAGGGTGAGCAAAACACGCACGATCATTCTCGGTGCCTCACACTGGCACGTTCCGCTGTATGCCCGTGCAATCAGCGAAGAACACCAGGTTGTCGGTGTCAGTGACGACGACGTGTCCCTCGTGCAGGGGCTAGCCGATGGCTGGGGAGCTCCGGTGGAAGCTGACTGGCGGAAGCTGGTTGACCTTCCCGATATTGGCCTGGCCTACGTTTTTGGCCCGCACGATGGCATGGCAGAGAAGTGTCTTGCCCTAATCGAACGCGGTATCCCGTTCGTGGTGGAAAAGCCACTGGGAACGTCCCTTGCCGAACTTACTGCGGTGCGCAAAGCCGCCGAGGCCGCCGGTGTCCCTGCCACCGTCCCGCTGATCCAGCGGGGCGGCCCCACCGACCGGTGGCTCGCCAAAGCCGGCCGGCCGACATATCAGCGGATCGCATTTATTGCCGGACCGCCCTCCCGCTACCTCGATAACGGCAATGCGTGGATGCTGGACCCGGCCAAGGCCGGCGGAGGGTGTTTGGCGAACCTGGGTCCACACTTCGTGGACCTGTTCCTGCAGGGCTGTGACGAGACCTCGGTTCGTGTGCAATCCCGGCTTTCGTCAACGTTGCACGGCGGAGATGTGGAGGACCACGCCAGCCTCATCATTACTACGCCGGAGGGACGCGAAGCCATCGTGGAGGTCGGATACGCCTTCCCTGGCTCCCCGCTGAAGCGGTACTGCAGCTACACCTCGGTCGGTGAAGCAGGATACGCCTCCGTTGACTCCGATGGTTCTGCTACCTTCACCGCAGCCGATGGCATCACGGAGTCCGCCACTATCGACGTGGACAGCGACCCTCTTTACGATCCGTTCGTGCGGCGGGTCGCCCAGACGCTGGAAGATGGATTCCAGGGCTTGCCGACGCTGGCCCAGCTCGAAGACGTTATGCGCCCCATTTGGCAGGCCTATGACGACCAGCACGGAGGAAGAGAACATGCCTGATCTGAGTATCGACGTCGTTGCGAAAGCCGCCGGTGTGCACCGGTCCACGGTCTCCCGGGCATTCTCCCGCCCGGAGGCGGTGAAAAGTGAAACCCGCGAGCACATCCTCCGGGTCGCCGAGGGGCTGGGCTATACGATGAGTCCACTCGCCCAGGCGCTTCGGACAAAGACCAGCACTTTCATCCCGCTGATCGTCCCTGACATCACCAACCCGTTCTTCGCAGAACTTGCCAAGACGATGACGCAGGCGGCGGACGAGCGCGGCTACCAGCTGCTGCTCTGCGTCACCAATGGGGACCCTGCCAAGACTGAGGGATACTTCATCGCCATGCAGGCCATGTATGCCCCCTTCGGGGTCGTCGCGCCCTCCACGAAGGTCGATACCGAGGCGCTGAAACGCTTCGATTTTGGCCACAAGGTGGTCGTGATTGACCGGGTGGACGGCGACGATGCGGCCCCAACGGTTACCGTCGACAGCCGCCGCGGAATCATGCTCGCGCTGGACCACCTGCATTCGCTGGGGCACACGTCGATTGGCTATGTTTCCGGCATCGCCGGAACGCACACCGCCCAGGACCGGATGGACGCGTACCTGGAGCTGTCCGCCGAGAGCGGCAGCGCACCTGTGGTGCTGGACAGCGGGTCGGATCTGGATGCGGGCACGCGCGGGGCCGAGCATTTCCTCGAGATGGAGAATCCGCCGACCGCCATCATCGCGGCAAATGACATGGTGGCCTTTGCGGTCATCTCGGCCCTCGGCAAAAGCGGCGTGCGTGTACCGGAGGACGTCTCGGTCATCGGTTTCGACGGTCTGGCGTTGGGGGCGCGGTTCAACCCTCCCCTGACGACCATCCGGCAGCCCATTGCCGACATGGGACACATCGCCATCGAACTGGCCGAGAAGCAGAACATCGACGGCTCCGTGGACCACATCGTCCTCGAACCTGAACTTCTGGTCCGTGCCTCCACTTCAGGACCGCGTACATGACCGCGCAGACTAACGGTGCCCCGGCGGAAACACTGCGGCGGCTGCCGGGGCTCCAGCACACGGACCACGTGGGCCTGACCGTCCCCAACCTCGAGGAGGGTATCCGGTTCTTCGTCGACGTGCTCGGGGCCGAGGAACTGTACCGCTCAGAGCGGGGTCCCGACGAAGAATTCATGCCGACAAACTTCGACGTCCCGGCAGATGCGAAGCTCACGCTCGCCATGCTGCGCCTGCCCCCGAACCTCAATATTGAGCTCTTTGAGTGGAGCAGCGCTGAGCGGCGCGAAACCCCGCCACGGCATTGCGATGCCGGCGGGCACCACCTGTGCTTCGTCGTGGACGACGTCGATGAAGCGATCACCGTGCTCCAGGAAACACCTGGGGTACGGGTGCTCGGTGAGCGCAAAGAAGTCGCAGGCGACAGCCCGCGCGTAGCCGGCAACCGCTGGACCTACTTCCTCACCCCCTGGGGCCTGCTGATGGAGATCGTCGACCGGTCCCGCGTCGCCGCCCCACCCCGGCTGGTCGGTCCCTCGGACTGGACAGCGGCTCCAAACACTTCCAGAAAGGACAACCAATGATGCGGCTTGCAGGTCACACACTCGGAACCCCGGACCACACGGTTCCCCAGGCACTGGCGCTCTTCAAAGCCGCCGGCCTCGACGCCGCGGAAGTCATCTACCAGGACGACTACACCTCAGGGTTGCCTCTGGGAGACCGGCGCGCCGCGATGGAGGCGTTGAACGCTGCCGACAGCGAAGGCGTACCGATCGTAGGCCTTACGCCCTACACCACAGCCATCAACTCCCTCGATGACGCAGAGTGGCGCGGCGCGGTCGATGAATTCCGCGGCGCCATTGAAACCGCCCATCTGGTCGGAGCTGACCGGGTCCGTGTCTACGCCGGATCCTGGCATGCCGGAGACTCCGACCACGCCCCGCGATGGGCAAGACTCGTGGATGCGCTGCAAACCCTTGCACCCGAAGCTGAACAGGCAGGCGTACGGCTGTGCGTTGAGAACCACTTCGGCACCATGACCCAGTCCGCGGCCGAAACTGCAGCCCTGGTCCGCGAAATCGCGCACCCGGCCATCCGCGTTCTGTACGATCAGGCGAACCTGACATTCACCCATGACGAAAAATTCGAACAGGCCCTCGCTGTCCAAGGCGACCTGATCGGCCACGTGCACGTGAAGGACCTTGTCTTCACCGATCCCAACGCGGCCTTCCGCGCAACCGAAACGGCGCGCGTCAACGCTTCCGAGCGGGCCGTACGGTCCCGCGTCGTGGGAAGCGGCGTCGTTCCCTGGCCCCAAATTCTCGCCGGGCTGGTGCAGCACGGCTATGACGACGTGCTCAGCATCGAACTTGAATACCGCTGGCACCGGCAAGACCTTCCCAAGCCCGAGGACGGATTTCGTAAATCAGCCGACGTCCTGCGCGCCATGCTCGCTGATCCCGCCCATGTAAGGAACGCCCGATGAACACCAAGCGCCTCCGCGTCGGCGTCATCGGCGCCGGAAACATCGCAACCATTGCCCAGCTGCCCACACTCGTCCAGCGGGATGACGTTGAGCTGGTAGCCCTGGTGTCCCGCCGTGAGGATCCGGGCAGCCTGGTCCGACGCTGGGGCTTCGGCTCCGCATACACGTCGGTAGAGGACATGCTGGATGCGCAGGACCTGGACGCAGTCTTCGTCCTGACGCCCCGATCCGAACACGCCCACGCGGTCCAACTGTGCTTGAGCCGGGACGTTGATGTGTTCTGTGAAAAGCCTCTGGCCCCGGCCACCGAGGAGGCAGAACGTTTGGCGGACCTGGCCGACGAGCGCGGCCGCATCCTGATGGTCGACTTCAACCGCCGCTTTGCCCCGGTCTACACCGCCGGCCGTGAGCTGTTCGGCTCGAATGGCGCTACCTTCTGCGTCGCGCAAAAGAACCGCCCCGGGTCGGAATACCGCGCCACGTTCGAGAACGCCATCCACATGGTCGATCTGCTCCGCTGGTACTGCGGCGGCGAACCGGTGGACGTGGCCGCACACGCAGCCGGTGACGACCCGTGGGAGGAAGACGGCGTCGCAGCCGTGATCCGATTCAGCACCGGCAACACCGGAGTGCTCATGGCAGCCCGGACAGCAGGTGCCTGGAGCGAAAAACTCGACGCCTACGGCGACGGCAAGACCGTGGAAGTCAGGGCACCGGAAACCGTCTCGACCACCGTCCAGGGAGTCACCACCTCACGCGAGCTCAGCGCCGAGGCCTACGGCTGGGCAACAGCGACCGACACGCTCGGATTCTCCGCCGCCGTCCACCATTTCCTGGACCGGGTCGCCGACAGGGCCCAGCCGCTGACCTCCGGCCGCGAAGCCGTCCATACCCAGCGGCTGCTAGACCGGATCCTCGCCGCCTCCGGACTGCCCACAGAAGAACAAGAAGGCCGGCAATGGGCAAGCCACGCCACCAGCGCGAACAACAGCTAGGCAGCCCGGGCACGTTCGCGACCCTGGACCGGGGGATTGCAGACAACAGGCTTCAACAGTGCAGCAGCAGGTCAGGGCACGGGAGCGATGCGCACTGAAGCAGCCGCGCCCGGAGCCATGGCACACCCTTTGGGGAACACCTCAAGTAAGGACCTAAAAAGATGAAACGAGCGGATCAAGTCGTTTTGGTGGCCGGATCAAGTGGCGGAATCGGCTATGCAGTCGTCGACGCACTCACAGCCGAAGGGGCCCTCGTCGTCGTAGGTGCCGACCGTGGCCCGAAGGAGGGCCAGGAACTGGCCGGCTTCTTGTCATCGAAGTCGTCCAGGTCCGCGTGGCTCCCGATCTCTTGCAGGACGGGCTGTGCAAGCGAGGCCTCGAGCGCGAGCTGGGTGCACCGCGCAAACGGGCGAACCCGATGATCAGCGGAACGACGACGATCATCGCGCACCTGGGATACCCCACGCACACGTTTAAGTCGTCTCTGATCTGCAACCCATGGTTTGAAACGCACGCGATCGATGCAGTCGTCGTCCCCATGGGGATCAAACCGGAGAACTACCCCGACTTCTTCCGCTCCGTCTTCACGCTAACCAACATCCGAGGTGCGCTTGTCACCATGCCGCACAAGGTGGTCACCATGAACCTCGTCGACGAGGTCAGCCCAACCGCCCAGATCGCCGGTGCCACCAATGCCGTCCTCAGGCGAGATGACGGATCACTGTTGGCCGAGCAGTTCGACGGAGCAGGCTTCGTCCGCGGCGCCCTGCGCAAAGGATTCGACCCTCACGGCAAGCGGGCCCTGGTCGTCGGCAACGGCGGCGTGGGCTCGCCGATCGCCGCCTCACTGGCCGGGCTCGGACTTGCCGGCATCGGCTTGTTCGACCCCGATACAGGCGCCTCCGACACGCTCGCCCAGCGCATCAGCGCGCACTACCCTGACGTGCAGATCACTATGGGGTCCAAAGATCCCGAGGGCTACGACCTGATCGTCAACGCCACCCCGCTCGGTATGAGGGACGGTGACCCCATGCCTGTCGACATCGACCGGATCACCCCCGGCTCCTATGTCGGGGACGTCGTGCTTAAGGTTGGAATGACCCCATTCCTGCAGGCCGCCAAGCAGAAGGGGTGCACCGTTCAGGTGGGCAGCGACATGCTGTTCGAGATGATCCCCGCTTACCTCGAGTTCTTCGGATTCGGCACTGCGACAGCCGAAGAACTGCGTACAACAGCGCAACTACCCTTATGAAGAAAGGCCTCCGTGACGATGAGGTGGGTGTGAGTCGATCCAAGGCATCCCTTAACCGATAGGATCCTTTGCGGCATGACCGCCCGAAGCCGGCCTAGGGTGGCCACCCCGACAGTGGTGGCCTACTCGGTTCTGGCGATCGTCTTAAATTGCTTTGGAGAGAGCAGGCGCCGCTTTTACCCGCTGGTATCAAAATAGAGCGAAGTTTCGCTTCCCTGACAGTGGCTCCATGATGTTCGCAGAATCCACCCTGTCAGTCGTCGGAAGCTCGAAAACACCGTAAGTCCATGGAATTGCACCTTATGAAGTCCGTTTCGGGCAACGGCGGCGATGTAACCCGATCCCGATGTGACTGGTCGGACGTCGAGAACAACCCATAGCCCTACCCCACAGCACGAGTCCTCCCTTGTCAGCACGCCTCGACGTCAGGTTGAGGTGTAGGTCAATGAAACTGCCCTGCTGCCGTCGCCAAGAATGTGTGTGCGCACACCACCGAAGGCGGGAGTAACTGCGCATCGCATAGAACTGCGATCACCTTACGTTCGTTTGTTGAACGGAGCGTTCGGTGATGTCACAATGGGGGCATTATTGCAGGAGGGATTGTCTGCGCCGGACTCCGGCGAAAACACACTCCTAAAAGCACCATTAAAACCCCTGCCAGCCACTGGCATCCCGGGCCCATCCCTGAAAGGAAACCATGGAGCTGCTGTGGGAAGTCGCCGGCTGGGCTGGCGCGGTTGCGATCCTCAGTGCCTACCTCGCCGTTTCTATGGGCTGGTTGAAGGCCGGCAAGGGATTCCAGACCGCGAATCTTTTTGGCGCCGTTGCTTTCATCATCAACGGTACCGTCCATGGGGCATGGCCTTCCGTGGTTACGAACGTGGCTTGGTTCCTTATTTCTGCGATCGCGCTTTTCCGCATGCGCGCGGCGAGCCCGCAGCCTATTGCGCCGGCTGAGGACCCGCAGGTTCATTTCCCTGGTGTCCCCGACACAACCGGCCAGATCGCTGTTGTCGAGGTCATCACGGGTGCCGTGCACCGTGAGGCTAACGGGCAATGCTTTTCCGCTGAATGCATGACGGCTTTCAGGCAGGCTGAGGTGCCCCGCTGACCTCGGTCCTCCAAGACTTACAACGAAAGCGTGCTGCGGACCTTCGGGACCCTGCGGCCCCTCGGAGTGAAAGCCAGGCTGCGAGACTTCTGTCAGCGCTCGTTGAACGGAAATGTCCGGCGGTTTCCATCGCGACATAGTTGACATCCTCATGCGCTATCGCGACGTGGCGGTTTTAGAAAATATTGTCCATCCGGATGGTCAGGCCGCGACGTCGAATTCAACGGTGCCCCACCCCTCGAAGGTCCCGGACCAGCGGCCGGCTTCGTTCATGGGGACGGCTTGGAGGCAACTGCCTGGAAGGATGACGTGGCCTGGTTCAAATTCCACGTCGTAGTCTGCGAGGCGGTTCACCAGCCAGGCGACGGCGGCCAGCGGGTTGCCGAGGATGTTCCCGGTGGTGCCGGAGATGACTTCGCGCTGGTTGAAGGAAAGGACACCGCGGATGTCGCGGAGGTTCAGATCGATGATCTTCCGGGGTGTGCCGCCAAGGATGACGGCGCCGGTGGAACCGTTGTCTGCGAGGGTGTCAGGTAGGCCGATGGCCCAGTCCTTCACGCGGGAGTCGATGATTTCGATGGCGGGCAGTGCATAGTCGACGGCGTTGATGACGTCCGCGATGGTGGTGTTCCGCCCGCCCAGCCGGGAACGGAGCACGAACGCCGGCTCGAGCTCCACGTGTGGTGCGATGAAGTTGTCCCGCTTCAGGGTGGTGCCTTCGAACTCGAAAATGCCTGCCAGCAAGTGGCCGTAATCTGGCTGGTCCAGGCCGAACGTGTCCTGCATGACCTTGGCGATGTTCCCGAGCTTGTAGCCTACGAGCCGGTCGCCGCCGGCAACAGCATGCTCAATATTGATCTTCTGGACCTGGAACGCGGTTTCGGCGTCAAGCGCGGGCCAGGTCTTGGTGGGGGCGGTGACGGGCTGGCCTTGCAGCCGCGCAGCGCGGAGAGTATCAGCGACGGCTTCGAGGGTGATGACAGACATGGGGCCCTTACTTGGAGGGTTGATTGGGGATCCGGCCCCGGGCGACTCGTTGCGGGAGGCAGGCCCGGGGCCGGAAGATACGGGGAAGCGGGGCCTAGCCGTGTTCCGGTTTGCCGTCGACGAGGCGGTTAACCTTCCAGGGGTTCTCGTCCTGCAGTGGGGCGGGAAGGAGTTCCTGGGGGATGTTCTGGTAAGCGACGGGGCGCAGGAAGCGGTTGATGGCGAGCGTTCCGACCGAGGTGGTCCGGGAATCTGAGGTGGCGGGGAATGGCCCGCCGTGGACCATGGCATGGCCGACTTCGACGCCGGTGGGCCAGCCGTTGATGATGATGCGGCCCACTTTCTGCTCCAGCACCGGGATAAGAGGCGCGGCGGTGGGGTAGTCCTGCTCTGTGAGTTGCAGCGATGCGGTGAGTTGACCTTCGAGCCTGTTGATGGCCTCGATCAGGTCTTGGCTGCTGGTATAGCGGATGACCAGGGACGCAGCGCCGAAGATTTCCTCATGCAGGACGTGGTTGGTCACGAAGTCCCTGACCTGGGTGCCGAAAATGGCAGGCGCCGGGGCGTTCCTGGTCGCACCTTCCAGCCCCTTCCCGATCAGGTCGACACCTGTTGCGCTGCCGAGTGCTTCGGTTCCTGCGTTCCAGGAACCTGCGATGCCTTCGGTGAGCATGGTCTGCCCGGAACAGGCGGAAACAGCGCGTGCGACGGCGGCAGCGAGTTTGTCCCCTGCCTCACCTTCGGGGGCGAACAGCAGCCCGGGGGAGGTGCAGAGCTGGCCGGAGCTGCCGGTGACGGCGGTGACATACTGCTGTGCCACGGCATCGATGTCGCCCTTGAGGGCGCCCTCGAAGACGAATACCGGGTTCAGCGAGGACATCTCCGCGTAGACCGGAATGGGCTCGCGGCGGGCAGCGGCGGTCCGCATCAGGGCGATACCGGCAGCCTGGGATCCGGTGAAACCGACGGCCTTGATGGCGGGGTCGGCGACGAGGGCCTGGCCGATGCTGGCGCCGGGCCCGTAAACCAGTGCAAAGACGCCCGGGTGCAGGCCGAAGTCCTTGACTGCCTTGACCACTGCCTGACCGACGAGCTCACCGGTACCGGGGTGGGCGTTGTGGGCTTTGAAGACCACGGGGCAGCCTGCGGCCAGGGCCGAGGCCGTGTCACCACCTGCCGTGGAGAAGGCGAACGGGAAGTTGCTGGCTCCGAACACGGCGACGGGTCCGAGCGGGATCTGGCGCTGACGGATATCGGCGCGGGGGAGGGGAGTGCGCTCGGGCAGCGCGGGATCGATGCGGACGCCGCGGAAGTCGCCCTGCCGGACCATATTCGCGAAGAGCCGCAGCTGGCCCGTGGTGCGGGCGCGTTCGCCTTGGAGCCGGGCAGCGGGAAGCCCGGTTTCCTGGCCGGCACGGGTGATCAGTTCCTCGCCGATGGCCTCGATGTTGTCAGCGACGGCTTCCAGGAAAGCGGCGTGGATTTCCGGTTCCAGGGTGCTGAACGAGGGGTAGGCCTCAGCGGCCGCTGCTGTCGCGGCCTTGACCTGGTCCTCGGTGAGCAGCGAGTAGGCCGGCTCGAGCTGTTCGTTGGTGGCGGGGTTCATTCCGTATGTTGTGCCGCCAGTTCCGGCGGTGGTCTTCCCCGCAATGAGGGAGTGTCCGTTAAGCGTCATTGATAGGTCTCCTGAAGACAATGAAGGGGTGCGGGCAGCCCGCCGGAATTTTTTGCCGCCTAGGTGGCAGGCGGTGTGGTGGGCTGGGCTTTCAGGCGTTGCCTGCCCCGAGGTGCCAGATGCCGAGGGCGGATAGCAGCTCCCGGGGGTCCCAAACGACGAATTCTTCGGCAATTTTGCCGCTTTCGAAGCGGAGGAAGGACGCGCCGGTGACGGTGATGCTCCGTCCGGTGGCGGGCACGTCCATGAATGAGCCCTGGTGGGTTCCCTGGCTTTGCCAGTGAATGGCAGCGGTTTCGCCGTCCTCGACGATGTGCAGGATGTCGGTACTGAAGTCCGGGAATGCTTCATGGGTGGCCTTTATGGTCTCCACGACGCTGTGGGAGTCCTCGCTGCCTGATTTTGAGCGGCGGAGGTAACCGGGAGCGATGATCTGTTCAAATGCTGCCACGTCGCCGTTGCCCCAGGCCCGGTTCCACGCGTTGAGGAGTTCTTGTCGACGGTTGCTCATGATGCGCTCCTTGCGGATATTGATTCAGCGGGAACTGTGACCGTGGGAACGGATTCCGGGGCCGCGGGTGCTGCCACCTCTTGCGTCGGGGCCGGGATTTCAATGGGCAGGTACTGGCCGAACTTGCCGCCGCGGAACAGCAACGCGTCGCCGGTGCCGTCCTCCATGTTGGTGACGGCACCAACCACCATGTAGTGGTCGCCCACGACGACCTCTGCGGTGACGACACAGTCGATGTAGGCGGTGGCGCCGTCCAGGTGTGGGGTGCCCAGCGGACCTGAAGTGCAGGGCAGGCCCTCGAACTTCTGCGGCCCCTTCCGGGACAGCGAGCGGCAGATGCTGATCTGGTCATCGGAGAGGATGTTGGCCGTGAACTTCTGCAGCTTGCGGAGCTTCGGCCAGCTGGAGGATGACTTGTCCACGCAGAACATAACAAGCGGTGGTTCGAGCGAGAGGGACTGGAACGTCCCGACGACGAGGCCGAGCTTTTCATCGTCGTCGTTGACGCCGGTGATGGCCGTGACGCCGGTGGGCAGCTTGCCCAGGATCTGCCGGTAGAACGCGGGGGTGATGCCGCTGTCCGGGGTCTTTCCAGGGGTTGGGGTAATATCCATGTCAATCTTCCTTGATCGAGGAGGAGCGGTTTTAGGCGGCTTCGCGGAAGCTGCCGAAGCGGCCGCCGTGGAAGATGAGCGGTGAGGATGCCCGCTCGGCGGGTGTCATGTCCAGCACGCCGGCGATGACGACGACGTGGTCCCCGGCGGTGAACTGCTGCTCGATGCGGCAGTCGAACCAGGCGAGGGAACCGTTCAGGTGGGGGGTGCCCCACGCGGATTCGGACCAGGCGATGTTACGGAGTTTGTCCTCGCCTTTGGCGGAGAGGGCCTTGCAGACCTGCTGCTGGTCCTCGGCGAGCAGGCTGACGCTGAACGTTCCGGATGTGGCGATTTTGGGCCAGCTGGCGGAGGAGTGCATCACGCTGAAGGTCACCAGTGCCGGTTCCATGGACAGTGAGGCGAACGTCCCTACCACCATGCCGTTCTGGACACCGGTGATGGGGTCGGTGGCGCAGACCGCGGCGACGCCGGTGGGCAGGTGCCGCATGACGGCTCGGTAGGTGTCGGAAACGATCCGGCTGCTTTCGAGTGCGGGGGCGCTCATGCCTGTGCCTCCTTTAGTTCTGCGTGGACGTTGCGGGACGCGCGGAGGCCGCTTTCGATGGCGCCGTCGAAAAAGCCGGCCCAGATGTTGGCGGTGTCGCTGCTGGCGAAGTGCAGTGCGCCTTCGCTGGCCTGCTGCGCTGCGTGGTATTTGCTGAGCTGGCCGGGGCGCTGGATCTGCCAGGTTTCCTCGGCGTAGGGGTCTTCGCCCCATTTGTGTCCCGTGACTTCCAGGACTTCAAGATCGTCGCGCCAGACCTTGATGGCGTCCTGGATCTGGCCGATGTCGGTGACGTCAATGCGGTTGGCGTCGGCGCCGAAGCCCACCAGGACGGCGTCGGTGTCGCTGACAAATTCGGTGCGGATCACGGACAGCGGCTTGTCCTGGGCCGAGTAGGCGAAGAACGGCTTGATCGGGCCCTTGACCCGGACCCAGGCCTTGACGCCCTGGGAAGCGGTCTTTTCCCGGCTGGCCGCGAGCTTGCCCTCGGACAGGGAGGGATGAACATCGAGCTTGTGCAGGATGTTCTGCGGCAGGGTAATGACTACCTTTTTGGCCTGGATTTCCCGGCTGTCGCCATAGGTGACAGTCGCGCCGTCGCTGTTGTGCCTGACGGCCGTCACCGGGGCTTCAAAACGGATGTCAGCGTTGGTGTCGGCGGCGATGGCCCTGGGCAGCGTGTCATTGCCGTTCTTCAGGCGGAAGATGGCGGAGGCCTCGTGCATCAGGTGCCAGTGCCCGGAAGATCCGGCGGTCCAGCGCAGGGCGTTGACGTAGGCGCACTGGTCCAGGGGGGCGTTGAAGTGTCCCACCCATGCGGCTTCGTTGGCGTTGCGCTCGTCCTCGGACAGGTCCAGCTTGTCCAGCATTTCCTGCAGGTTGTACTGGTCGGCTTCGGCGAGGTTGGGGTTGGTCAGAGGGGCATCGGGACGGGGCAGCCACTTCATGGTGTCCTCGAGCAGGCGTGTCATGCCGGGATCGATCAGCTTCATGAAGTCGTCCAGGTTGCCGCGGCGTACTTCATTGCCGGCCAGCCAGTAGGTTTCTTCGGAGCGGGGACCGCGGGAGACTTCGAGTCCATAGCGGGTGACCTCTGCCCAGACGTGGGGCTGGGTCCAGTGCAGCCAGTTGCCGCCGAGTTCCAGCTTCTGGCCCAGACGATTTTCCGTCCACAGGCGGCCGCCGATACGGTCGCGCGCTTCGAGGACGACCACGTTGTGGCCGCGGCTGCCGAGCTCCCGGGCTGTGATGAGGCCGGCGAGGCCGGCACCGATGACGACGACGTCAGTTTGTTCAGTCATTGAGGGATCCTTCGTTGATGATTCCGTTTGTGGCAGCTGCGTTTAGCGGGCGGCGTCGCTAAGGTGCTTGGCGCGCTGGACCGTGGCAGGGTGGCCGGACAGCGTGTACTTCTGGCCAAAGAGCTTTTCGCGCAGGGTGACCGGCTCCTGGTCCGTGGCGCGGGCCGGGGCGACGATGCCCTGGGCTCGGAGCTCCGGAAGGGCTAGTTCGATGAACTCTTCCCAGCCGCCGGGTTTAGTGATGTAGCTGAGGTTGACGCCGTCGATGTCGGCCTCGTCGCGCCAGCGGCGCAGTTCCGCCGCAACCGTCTCCGGGGAGCCGATGATCGTGGATCCGGTGCCGCCGACGGCGAGGAATTCTGCGATCTGGCGCGGGGTCCAGTCGCGGTCCGGATCAGCCTTGGAGAACATGTCCACCATGGACTGCCCGGCCTTGGTGCCCACGGACCGCAGCGGGGTGTCGAGTTCGTATTCGGACATGTCGATTCCGGTCCAGCCGCTGAAACGGGCCAGGACGGCGTCGACCGGTGCGTTGTCCACGGCCTTTTGGTACTTCGCCTGGGCTTCCTCGTCGGTGGGCGCGACGACGACGGTGAGCAGGATGACGATCTTCACGTCTCGGGGATCGCGGCCGGCGTCGGCCACGGCCTGGCGGAGCTTCGCCACCGTGCGCTTTGCGCCTTCCACCGAGGTGCTCTGGATGAAGACTGCTTCGGCGTGCTTGCCGCCGAACTCCATGCCGCGTGCGGAGGAGCCGGCCTGGAACAGTACCGGGGTGCGCTGCGGGGAAGGCTCGCACAGGTGGAAGCCGGGAACGGTAAAGTGCTCTCCGGCATGCTCGATCGGGTGCACCTTGGCGGGGTCGATATAGGTCGCGGATTCGGCGTCGCGGACCACGGCGTCCTCTTCGAAGGAGCTCTCCCAGAGCTTGTACACAACGTCCATGTACTCGTCGGCCATGTCATAGCGCTCGGCGGGGGTGAGCTGCTGCTGCTTGCCCAGGTTGCGGGCGGCTGCCTCGGAGTAGGAGGTGACGATGTTCCATCCCACGCGGCCGGAGGTCAGGTGGTCCAGCGAGCTGAACTTGCGGGCCAGAAGGTACGGCGGCTCATACGTCGCCGAAACGGTCACGCCGAACGTCAGGTGCCTGGTGACGGCCGCCATTCCGCTGATCAGCACGGTGGGGTCGTTAATGGGGAACTGTGCAGCATCGCGGAGGGCGGCGTCGCCGTTTCCGCGGTAAACGTCGTGGTAGCCGACGTTATCGGCAAAGAAGATCCCATCGAATCCGGCTTTTTCGAGCATCTGCGCGATGCCGGTCCAGTACTGCAGATCGGTGTACCGGTAGCCCTGGTCTGCTTCGTTGCGCCAAGACCCGGAAGTCAGGTGGGAGGGGGCAAAGACGTCGAAGGCGAAGAGGCTAAGTGGCTCGTTTTTCATGGCAGCGGTGCTTCCTTGGACTGGTGCCGGACAATGCGACAAGTGAGAGCTAATCACGTTCAGGATATGAACACTGCGTTCAATTTAGGTTGTAACCCAGCTCACTGTCAAGAGGTGTCTTCGAGCAGCACTCCCCAGGGTCACTTTTGACAGCGATGTGGCGCATGCCATAATTTTTGACCATCTCGTTCGAACATTGAACGATCCCACGCCGCTGTTGCCAGTGCTGCAGTGCGACGACGCGACCCGCCGTTAGTGCGCACGCTCTACAAAGAAGAGCGTTGGCGGAAGCGGCAAAACCCGGTTTGCGTGTCCGCCTCCGGTGGCCCTAAGTACCCGACGGGCGCTGTGCAACCAACAAAAACGCTTCCATTCCCACGGAAAGAAGGACAATGATGTTCGATCAGCTCGGTACGAGGCGTTCGATACCGCCCGCCGCGACGCGTCGACTGCGGGCCGAGGACTGCATCGTCATCGACAACCGCGACCTGCGCAAGGCCCAGGTTGGTGCCGGTGTCGGTAACTTCATCGAGTGGTACGACATCGGTATTTACGGTTATCTCGCGGTTACCATGACCTCGGTCTTCACCGAGGGCATGGACGAGCGGATGGGCCTGCTGGTCACGCTTCTGGGATTCGCCGTCTCCTTCGTGGTGCGGCCCCTCGGTGGAATGATTCTCGGTGCGCTGGGCGACAGGATCGGACGCCGGAGAGTGCTCTTCTTTACGATGGCATTGATGGCAGCCGCCACCACCATCATTGGCTTGCTGCCCACGGCCGGGCAGGTAGGGCTGTGGGTCATCATTCCTCTGTACCTGTTGAAGATGCTGCAGGGTTTTTCCACTGGTGGCGAGTATTCAGGCGCCGCAACCTACATCTCCGAGTTTTCCCCGGACCGCCACCGTGGGTTTATGACTGCCCTGCTGAACTCAGGGTCGATGCTCGGTTTCGCTGCGGGCGCGGGAGTAGTGGCTGTGACGACAGCGGTGACGACGTCGGCGTGGGGTGCTTCGGCCATGCTCGACGGCGGCTGGCGCATTCCATTTCTGATCGCCCTGCCCCTGGGCATCCTTGCAGTCTGTCTCCGCAGCCGGATCCCGGAGTCCCCAAGTTTCGAGGTGGCCCAGGACAAAGCCGAGGATAAGGACGTCAACCCTATCTTCGTCCGGCACAACCTGCGAAATATCCTGAAGCACTACTGGCCCCAGATCCTCATTGGCTTCGCGCTGATCGCCGCCGACGGAACCTCGTCCTACATGCTGACGAGCTACATGCCAACGTATCTGGAAACACAGATAGGGTCTCCAACGGTCCATACCGCCGTGGCGGCAGTGGTCGTGCTGGTCCTGCAGGCCGTCCTGATTCCTCTGATTGGGCACTGGTCGGACCGCATTGGCCGCCGCCCCATCTACATCATGGCCACGGTGGGCAACCTCGTCCTGCTGGTGCCGGCATTCTGGCTGATGCATTTCGGCACCCTCTGGTCGCTGTACCTTGCCATGTTCCTGGTTATGGTGCCCAGCGCTTTGTTCCTGGCGATGACCGGCGCGGTAATGTCCGAGCTGTTTCCCACGGCCTCACGCTTTGGCTGCGTCGGCCTCACCCACAACTTGGCCATCTCAATCTTTGGCGGCACAACGCCACTGGTCAGCCAGGTCCTCGTTGAGGTCAGCGGCAACTCTTATGCCCCGGCGTTCTACATCATGTTTTTCTCTGCCGTCGCGTTCATGGCGACGCTGAAAATGCGCGAATCGGCAGCTCGGCCGCTACTGGGTTCAGTGCCGGTCGTTACCAGCGTTGAGGAGGCAGCCGACCTGGCCAAGGGGCAGGATTCCAACGAACGCATCGACACTGCGACTATGCTCCTTGTCCGGGAACCTGCATCCCGCCAGGCGGCCAGGATCAGCTGACGACGAACCTGCGGAAGTAGAGGCTGTTCGCGGCACCAGGTGTCCCCTCCCGGCGCCCCTTCGGACAAGTCCTGGTGCCCCTGCCACCCTTCCAGCGACGGCATGGACGGGAACGTTGAGGTCTTGAACGCCTTGTTCGCTCCTTGAAGAGGCATAAGATGGTCAACAGACCAGTCAGGGCCGCTGAGCCGTGGCAGAAGTGAACCGAACCGGGACCGGGAGCTGATGTGGCAGCGGAAACAGACGTGGACGAACAGGCAGCAACAGGAAGCGATGACACGGCGTCTGGTGAGACTGTTGACCTCACCAACAAGTCCGTCATAAAGGCAACGGTCCTGCTCAGCGAGCTTGGCCGGCACAGGGCGGGCATCACTGTAACCGAGCTGGCCCAAGCCGTCGGAATGACCCGCCCCACGGCTTTCCGCCTGTTGCTGAGCCTGGAACAAACTGGATTTGTTGACCGGGTAGACAACCGCTACACGCTCGGTTGGGAAATGGCACGACTGGGCCGACTGGCAGATCCCTATACCGGTGCGGTGGCAAGGGTGCAACCCATCCTTGAGGAGTATGCAACAGCCCTCAAGGAGACGCTCAGCTTTGCCATGGTGCGGGAAGCGTTGGAATACGACGTTATTGCTGAAGCGTCCGGTTCCCGGTATCTGAACGTCACCATGTACGTGGGCGAAACCTACCCGGTTCATGCCAGTGCCACGGGGAAGCTCCTGTTGGCGGAAATGACCGACGAAGAAGTCTCAGAAGCGTTGCCCAGGAAGCTCGAAGCGTATACGTCGAGAACCATCACAAAACACAGCGCACTCATCAAGGAACTGCACACAGTCCGGGAGCAGGGGTACGCAGTTCTGGACAGCGAACTCGAAGAAGGCCTCTTTGTCGTGGCAGTCCCGGTTCGGGACGTAGGCGGCGCCCTGATAGGCATTGTGTCCGTCAACGGGCCGGAGCAACGGTTAAAGTCGGACAACCTGACCGACACCATTGAACAGCTCCGCTTGGCCAGTAAAGACATAGCCAAGGCTCTCCTCGGCATCGACGCGCGCAACTCCTGACCTCGCTCCATGCCTGACAGGCGGACTGTACGGAACCGGGAAGGCGTACAGCCTTGCCGCTCTAGGTCTTGGCCATCTCCAGCAACTGCTCCATAGACGGATACTTCCAGAGCACGTACTGAACCGGAACTCCGACGCGTTCGGCCACGGCCGTGTGGGTCAAACCATGTTTGCCGGCGTTCATTTCCCTTACGCATTGAGCCAAAGCCGCGGTCCGACGCTCGTCGCGCTCCCTGATGACTTCAGCGGGTTGCCTGCGGGGCTTCTGCTTCTGCCTCTGACGCCAGTGGGGCACAGTCATTCCTCCTTGTCGGGAAAAGGTTTCTCGCTCGTCCCCGTAAGGTGCATTCGGCCGCCATCAGGTACTACGTGGTGAGAGCAGGGAACGTGCTTGTCCCCTTCGGGTATCGACAATCCCCCCCCGTGATGCAGGGTATTGAAAAAGTAGCGTAGTAGTAATAAATTGAACGCCACGTTCACCCGATGAACGTTCTCATTGTGGCTGCCCTCACGTTTATATGCAAGGCGCTCCCGTACACTCACCCACCAATCGAACGGACCGAGATGACGTATATCCACTCACAAATCACCACTCCACGCCGCTCACGCCAATTGCCCGCACCCGTCCCGGATTGGTCAAAATTGTCCCGGGGGGATCTTGTTAAGGTCTTCTGCAGGGACGGGGGCACCCTGCTGGGGCATATCGACATGATTGCCCTTGATCGCAGCGTCTTCTGGATTATCCAGAACGACGGCAATGGCCGCGTCCTGGTCTGCGGCGCTGATATGCCCCATGTTGTCGCCGCGTCCTGAGCGGACGCTGAGGGCGAAACGTCCCAACGTTTTCGCCATTGCACAACCGGCATGTGATGTGCCACACTAGTTCTACGTTCATCAATCGAACGTCACGTTCAACATTACCTCCTTAGGGGCATCGTCGTCCCGAAGCTGGCAGCAAGGAAGGAAAGTAAAATTGTCTATCTCGATCGGCCACCGCACCATTTTCACCGCTTTTGGTCACCGCAACTCTGCCGTCGTCCGTAAACACGCTCCATCTATGCCGGCGCTGTCGCCTGCAGTCCCGGCGGACATTGCTGCCCCCGCCGACGCGGACGTCTCCCGCGAAGCAGGAGAGCTGAAGTGCTCACCGTGGGAAGGTCTGTACCTGGAGCAGGCGCGCCCTGTTGAAATACGCGGCACCGAGACTGCTTTGGACCGTCAGCTGGATTCGTTCCTCGCAAACCTGATGTACGGCGAATAGGCCATGGGCGAGGTTCCCTATGCTGGAATTGCCCGCAGCGACGATATTGTCGCTGCGGCTGCCGACGACTGTGACGCCAGCAGTTGCTTCTTCTGCACCGGCCCGGAAACCGACTAACAATGCAGCTGCTGGGTAAAAGGGCCCTCGTAACCGGAGGCGGCGAGGGGATCGGCAGGGGTATCGTAGGTCGTTTCCTCGAAGAAGGCGCCCTCGTGGCCGTGGTTCAGCGACGGCCGCTCGCTTCGGAAATGCAAGGCCATTCCTCCGTTTTTGGCATCCAAGCAGACTTGACGGACACAAAGGGCCTTCCCGTAGTCGTCGATCATGTGGTCCACCGGCTTGGTGGAGTCGACATCCTCGTCAACAACGCGGGCGTCATGTTCGAACGCAGCGTCGCCGGGATCACCCCCGACGAATGGGATCGCATGATTGCCCTAAATCTGCGGACGCCGCTATTCCTGACACAGGCCCTGCTGCCTCAGTTTCGGAAGGCCGGCGGCGGAAGCATCATCAACATTGGTTCCATCGAAGGAATTGCTGCCAATCCCCAGCACGCGGCCTACGCCGCATCAAAAGCGGGCATCCACGGGATGACCAGAGCCATCGCCCTCGATCTCGGCGCTGACAATATTCGATGCAACGCCATCGCTCCGGGCTGGATCCACTCAGAACTCAGCGAAACCTACCTCGCCTCCCAGCCGACGCCGGCAGAGGCTCGCGACGCTCTAAAAAGGCTGCACCCAGTGGGCCGCGTTGGCGAGCCCCGTGACGTGGGCGACCTCGCCGTTTTCCTGGCCGGCGACAACGCGGGTTTTCTGACCGGGGAGGTCATCACGCTCGACGGCGGCAGGACCGCCAGGCTGCCGCTGCCGTTCTAAAGGGGCCTGCCCGGTTGGAGCAGCGCCCTGGTGGGACCCTTCAGGGCCGTCGGGAGGTTAATGCCCCGCCGATCCAGGTCCTGCAATCCAACCCTTCACGAAGTGTTCAAAAACTGAACGTAACGTTCGAATAAAATTCGTATACCCCTTGTGGTTTCGGGGTGAGCTGCGCCACAATTAATGAAGTTCAAGAAATGAACATCGTGTTCAACTATCGGGGTTATGAATGATGAATCCCACCTACTTCAAAAAGCCTCCGGAACCTCTGGTTCCCTCGTCAGCGTCGAGGAGTCATCATGAGCACCGCACTTCGAATTCTTAGCACAGCGTTTCTCCCTGCACCCGGCCGAAGGGCCCTTGCACAGGGGACGTCCGTGCCACCCTTTGCCCCCGCGCCGTTTACCACGCCCCCGTCTGAGTCCTGGAGCAGCGCACCTTGGGCCGGCCTTTACGAAACCTCCACAGCCTAATGTTCGTTCCGGAGGATCTGTCGGTGCCGGAATCCGGCTCTCATGCCTGATCAAGGCCGGTGCCACGCCTTGGATGCCCGGTGAGGGCATCCAGACATAGTCCCCCAAACTGACTTGTTTCACTACACCGGAGTCAGGCCCTGACCAACCTGAAGCTTCCCAGAGCGTGGAGCGCTGATTGGCAGAGAACTCTCCAACAGTGCCTTCAAACCCCCGCTTGAAAACCCCTAAAGATCCCGAACTTCCCCGAGAGAGGCTCCCATGAGCAGCAAACATTCCGCACCGGACTCGTCGGACGACCAGGTGGTAACGGCGCCACCCGTAGATGACACCGCACTCCTGCACCGCACCGAGTCCGAAGAGGTAAAAATCCTTGAAGACCTAAAAGACGGCGTCGCCGAACGACGCGGCGCACTCAGGGAGCACGCCCGGGGAGTCGATAAGACGATCATTGTGGTGACCGGCGCCCTTGTTGTTGCGTTCCTCATATGGGGCTTCACCGACACCGATGGCCTGGCTGCCGCGTCGACACTGGCGTTGAACTGGGTTTTGGGGACCTCGGGATGGGTTTTCGTTCTCCTGTCCTCGGTCTTTGTCGTGTACGTCCTCTGGCTGGCGATTGGCCGGTTCGGCAACATCCCGCTGGGCAAGGACGGCGAAGGGCCCGAGTTCCGGACCGCATCCTGGATCTCCATGATGTTCGCCTGCGGCATGGGCATAGGCCTGATGTTCTACGGCGTCGCTGAACCCCTTTACCACTACATCTCACCGCCTCCCAGCACCGTGGACGGCCAGACAGTCGAAGCCGTCGAAACCGCGATGGCCACCTCGGTGTTCCACTGGACCCTGCACCCGTGGGCCATGTACGCCGTCGTCGGCATCGCCATCGCCTACAGCACTTTCCGGCTAGGCCGCAAAAACCTGCTCTCCGAAGCGTTCGTCTCCCTCTTCGGCCGCAAAGCAGTCGACGGTATCGGCGGCAAGATCATCAACATCCTCGCCATCTTCGCCACCCTCTTCGGCTCAGCCGCATCCCTGGGCCTCGGAGCGCTGCAGATCGGCAGCGGCCTGCAGTTCAACGGCGTCGTCGGAGAAGTCGCCACACCCCTGCTCGTCATCATCATCGCCGTGCTCACGTTCTGCTTCGTAGCCTCCGCCGTCTCGGGACTGGAAAAGGGCATCCAGTTCCTCTCCAACACCAACATGGTGCTCGCCGTCGTGCTGGCCGTCATCATCTTCGTTGTCGGCCCCACCCTGTTCATCCTGAACCTCATCCCTTCGGCACTGGGTTCCTACATCCAACAGCTGCCCGAGATGGCAGCCCGCACCGAAGCCACCGGCGATGAAACCATGCGCTCCTGGCTCTCGAGCTGGACAGTGTTCTACTGGGTCTGGTGGATGTCCTGGACACCGTTCGTAGGCATGTTCATCGCCCGCATCAGCCGCGGACGCACCATACGCCAGTTCGTTACCGGCGTGCTCTTCGTCCCGTCCCTGGTCTCCCTGCTCTGGTTCGCCGTGTTCGGCGGCACCGCCATCCACCAGCAACGTGCCGCTGACGCCACACCCGAGGCCGGCGACGGGATCGCCACCATCGTCGATGGTGCCCCAACCATCTCCTTCGACGGCGCACTCTTCGCGATGCTGAACGGCCTGGGCACGCCCCAATGGCTTACCATCGGCCTGGCCGTGCTCGCCATGGTCCTCACCGCGATCTTCTTCGTCACCGGCGCCGACTCAGCCTCCATCGTCATGGGCTCCCTCAGCTCCCGCGGCACCCTGAAACCCTCCAAACCCGTCGTCGTCTTCTGGGGAACCCTCATGGGAACCGTCGCAATCGTGATGCTCCTTGCCGGCGGAGACACACCAGCCGAAGCACTCAGCGGACTCCAACGCATGACCATCGTGGCAGCAGCACCATTCGTCATCGTCCTGCTCGTCCTCTGCATCGCCCTCACCCGCGACCTGCGCCGTGACCCCATTTGGCTCCGCCAACGACTCTCCGAATCAGTTATGCGACGCACCGTCCGCGCAGCCGTCGAAGAACACGGGCACCAAAAGTTCATCCTCGCGACCAAAGAATCAACAGCACCACCCACGGGACAGATGCATGCGGTGGACGCCACCGCAGCAGGAACACCCATCTACACAAGCAACAACGGACACCGACCAGAAGCCAAATACGACGGTCAGAAGATCTAGCCGGCCAGCCTTTTTCCAACGTGTTGCGCGCTAACGCGCACACCTGAAACCGAAGTCTCGGCTGGTTCCCCGCCAGCCGAGACTTCGACAATTGCAATTTGTTCTGTTGCAATACCAGCCAAAAGAACCTGATAAGAAAACTACTTCTCGCCATGTCGCGAAGGCCGATAACGGATATTCCGTCAACCTGTTCAGAATCAGGTGAGCCCATCTCTGGCCGCCCTGCCAAACCTGCGACTACTCGAAAGGCCCATGTCTGGGTTCGGGGTTATCCACGGCTGGAATTGGGAGCCGTCGAGGTTTGTCCGCCAGCAGCAGTAGCGGTGGGTAACCTTCGAGAATCGTTCCCGGTGGGGCGAGGCTCTGCTTCGTGAGGGCCGACGTCGTACTCGAAGAAAAGTTACTCGGTGACCTCGAAAGTGAAGGTCTCAGTAAATTCCTCTCCGTGGACGTCGGAGGCGGTAACGGTGGCGGTGTGCTGGCCGATGGCCAGGACGGCCGGCAGGTTCACGCGCCACAGGTGGGAGGTGCGGTCATGGAGGCCGCCGCCATGCACCAGTTGCTCAAGGCTGGCGATAGGGTCGGTGTACTCGGCGCCGATCCGCGGCACATCATCGGCGGTCATCGACTGGGTGCGTGTGGCCTCGACGGGCTGGCCGCCGTCGATGGATGCCTTCACGGTGGAGCCGGTGGCACCCATCCAGAAGTTAGTGGTCAGCCAAGTCTGGCCGAGCTCGCCTTGGGTCACGGCGTTCGGGTTCTGCGGGGCCGGAGCTGTGCCGCGCCGCTCCTTGTACGTGTCGTACCAGGTCCGGTAGGTGGGGGAGTTGATGCCCAAGGCCATCTGGTCGGCACCGTCGTCACCGGTGGCGGTGAAACGTTCGCGGATTTCCGTGTTCTTAATATCCAAGGTCAGCACTCCGGGAGGGGTGCCGTCACGCTGCACCGAGGTGGGGTAGCCCTCCTTAAGGGTGCGTCCCTCGTACCACTGGCCGGATACTGCCGGGACGGTCAGATGGGTGAACGGCAGTCCGTCGTGGCCGAGTGTGTCGGTCCAGCCCGCCATCAGATCGCCCTTGCGCAGGTTTTCGGCCATGTGGGTGTGCCCGGCCAGGGAGACCACTTCACGGCCTTCAAGAATCTTGTAGATCTCCTTCAATGGCTCGGTGGAGTGGGTGTCGCTGTAGAAGAACTCGAGCAGGGGGCTGTGGGCGCCCAGAACAATGACCCGGTCCTCGGGGACAGCCGCGATGTCGGCGCGGAGCCACTCCAGCTGCTGATCACTGAGGCCCGAGTCGTATTTGTTGCCCGACGTGCCGGGATACACGATGTTGCTCAGTGCGACGACGTGGGCTTTGCCGGTGTCGTAGGAGTAGTACTCCGGGCCGAACTGGGAGCGGAAGGTGTCGAACTCGTGCTCACCGTCGAGAGCGTCGAAGTCCAGGTCGTGGTTGCCGGGCAGGAAGCGGGCCGGGCCGTTGAGCATGGAGGTCAGATTGCGGGTCTGCGAGTAGAGGGACAGGTCATTGCCCACGATGTCGCCAAGGAACAGGGCACCACATCCCGCGTAGTCGGTGCGGCCGGCGAGGTCGGCGAAGACACCGTTACGCGCGAATCTGACTTCTTCCTGATCGTAGGTTTGAACGTCCGCACCGAGCACGCAGTGCTGTTCCGGAGACAGGGTCAGGCCACTCTTGGCCAAGGGGAAGTTCACCTGGTCAGGCAGGGCCCCGGTAGGGGCGATGCCACCGTACTTCAGAGCAGGGGAGCCTGCGGGCAGGTGGTTATAGAAGAACTGTGCGACGTTGTCCTCGTCCACCGGCACCTGGTAGCCGCGCGGCTGTGTCACGAAGACGGTCATATTATCGAATGCCGGCAGTTCGTAGCGGCCCTGCCCGTCCGAGGTAACGACATCGCGGCCGTTGGAAACCGTCGCCCCGGGCAGGCCCGGCTCACCGGAATCCTGGGTCGAGTTCCTGTTCCTGTCATGGAACACGGTCCCGTTGAGAACCTGCTGGTTCGCCTCGGCAGCTTTGACGACTTCGACGCCGCCCCGGTAGGCGGAGGCGGCCCAGCTTGATTCTGCCGGTGCACTGTCGCCACCTTCGACGTTAACGCGTCGAACTTCAGTTTTGACTCTGTTGGTTCCGTCCGAGACGGTGAAGTAGTACTCGTACCAGAGCTTGTCTGCCGGGTCGAACACGTCGAGGATGTGTTCGTAGCGGTCGTCCTGTCCGGCCTTCAGATAATGGGTCTGAAATTCGGGTTCAAGGTCGCTACGCAGGTTCAGGGTGACCGTGCGAACCTGCTGGTCGTCGGTGGCAGTCGCTTCGAATGAGAAGTCTGCCGCGGGGTTGATGCTGGGCGCCGTTGCATCCGTCGCCGACGGTTCCACCGAGTCGACGGGAAGCACCATGAGACCTGCCGGAACCTGGTTCGGCGTGACGCTTCCGGGCGAAGCCGCAGCTATCCCGGTCAGGGTCTGTCGAGAGATGTCCTCTGGGTTGACCGTGTACTGGATGCCCTGATTGGCGGAGGTGTTGTCGGCGCCTTCAAGGTTGTAGTAGGCGCGGTTCAGGCCGAAGCCGGTGTTCGTAGCGATCTCCAGTCCGCGTGGCGACCCGTTGGCCATGCCCCCGGTGAAAACCTCGACCAGGTTCTCACCCATGACCAGGGAGGAACCGAACTTGGCGTTGAAGTCAGCGTCGGTCAATGAATCGTTCTGGCCGTTCTTGATCCAGAAGACCAAGGTCTTGCCTGCTGCAATGGAAACGTCACGAGGCACGGACGGCCAGTCCACCACGTTGGAGTTGGTCAGATCCGCGCGCGGGTAGAGGTAGCGGAGGGTGTAATCACTGAAATCGACTGATTCGGAAGAAGCGTTGTACACCTCGATGAACTCGAAACCGTCGGCAGTGCCCACGTTGGACGTGTCCGGCGTGACTTCGGTGATCTGCAACGGCGCAGTGATCAGGGCCGGGTCGGGTTGCATAGCAGGGACTGGAGCGGCGGTGGCAGCAGGGCTAATCATGGCGCAGGTGGCCAGCAAAGCCAGAGCACCGGCGGTTATACCTAAGGGCCGGGACAACCGGTTCGTCGGAAGAAAAGGGGATGGATACACGAAATGAACCTCTTATGGAGTGATGTATTGCCCCGTCGCGGGGGCGAGACCACTGCCAACTTTTGCCAAACCAAATGAACGGAAGCCGAAGGAAAAACAACGTGAGCGCTACACGTTTCTTTCGTAGCTGCTCCGGATTCAGGAAAAACCACGAAAAGACGGCAGGAAACAGCCCTTCTACGGGCACTCCCCGCCCAATCTAAAGTGCCGATAAAAGAGATTCCGTCAACCTAGGAGCGCCGGAGTGCCGAGCTTAATACACGAGGTTGACCAATCAGGTTCCAGATTCAGAACTAGGGCTTCCAGAGGTTCAAGTCGGACCAATAGCCTCTGATGTGCTTTGGGCGTGACCGTGAAGCCCGGCTCAAGCAAGTGCGCCAGGAGCTCCCCGGCTGTGTCATGTTCGCGAAGTGAGGGGCCTTTTGAACGCGCGGTTAAAAAGACGCGAGCCATGGGCAGACGTGTTTCCAGCATCATACGCAGCACAGCACCAAAGCGGCTGGGATGGGAGAATCCAAACATGCGGGCGACCGAGCGCGCACCGGGGTCTGCATGAGCTCGTAGAGGAACAGCAGGTTTCCGAAGCTCAGCACGTCAGTGACAGCCCAAATGGGCACATCTTGTTCCGGGTACTTCAACAGGTGGTGCTTGATAGACGAACACGGCGCGCGCCGGTCCGCCGACGATGGCTACCCAGATGTAGCTGCTCCACTAAAGGATGTCCCGATGAACACAGTCTCAGCGAGGAGACCTGGTCAGCGCCCCTCTTGACGTCCTTCGAGGACCTCGATTGCCCGCCGGCCCAGACTGCCGAGGACGTGCCGATGCATGGTTTCGCGGGCATGGTCGGCTTGACCGGCGATAACAGCTTCAGCAATTAGAACGTGTTCCTGCTGCACCCGGGCATGGTCTTTTGCCGAGTCCTGTTGATTTTGCAGTCCGATGTGGCGGTACTGGTCTGCCTTGTCCCAAAGGCCTTCCAGGATCCCGATGAGGAGAGGGTTGTGGGACGCCGTGTAGATGGCACGGTGGAAGTTGCGGTGCGCTGTCATCGCGTCCAGATCGCTGGACTCATTCAGCGGGGTCAGCTGCTTGAGTGTTACTTCAATAGCCGAAATGTCTTCGGGTGTCCGGCTTGTGGCGGCCAGTGCCGCAGCCAGGGGGTCCAGGTTTTCCCTGATGACGTAGAGGTTGCGGGCCTCATCCGGGCTGAGCGGGGTGACTCTTGCGTCCCTGTGGGAGTCCAGTTGCACCATGCCTTCGGCAGCGAGCCGGCGGAGGGCTTCGCGCAGGGGCGTGGTGCTTACTCCGAGTTCCTGGGCGAGCGATGTCTGGCTGAAGACTGCGCCAGGCTGGATCTGCCCGGTGAGTATGCGGCGGCGCAGTTCGTCGTAGGCGTAGGCGCTCTTGGTCAGCGCTATGGGAGGGATCGGCACGGGTACTCCTTACGCCCTTTCTGCTTTATAGGCTGTCGGCTACATTACTCCCAGCACACGCCTGGTTTGGACCTTGCACAGCCTGGGGTGGAGGCGCCATCCCGCGCTCCACCCCAAACTGGCCAGGCAATGGGTAGCTGCTAGACGTCCTGACGGGCGCGGGTGGTGATCCGCCGCCACAGTGTGTAGGCGAGCACGACGGCGAGTATTCCGTAGAGCGTCCAGGTGACCGGGCTGTCGACCAGGACGGAGACCTGGCCGCCGCTGGACATCATGGCGTTGCGGAGGCTGGTCTCGGCCAGGGGGCCCAGGACGACACCGATCATGATGGGAGCCAGCGGGAAGCCATACCTGCGCAGGACGAAGCCAAGGATCCCGATGGCCAACACGATGAAGAGGTCGGCGACCGCGGCGCTGGTGGCATAGACGCCAAGCCCGCAGAACACTGTGATGCCGGCGTAGAGGTAGTGCTTGGGGATGAGCAGCAGTTTGGCCCAGAGCGGCGCGAACGGCAGGTTGAGGATCAGCAGGACCACCAGGCCGATGAAGAGGCTGGCGAGCAGGGCCCACACCAGGTCGGCGTTGCGTTCGAACAGGAGCGGTCCCGGCTGCAGCCCGTACTGCTGGAAGGCTGCGAGCATGATCGCGGCGGTGGCTGAGGTGGGCAGGCCGAGGGCGAGGAGGGCGCCCATAGCGGTACCGGAGGTGGCGTTTCCCGCGGCCTCGGGTGCGGCGACGCCCCGGATTGCGCCCTTGCCGAACTGCGGATCGCGGCGCTTGCGGTCCAGCTGGCGCTCCGTTCCGTAGGCCATGAAGGTCGGCACTTCTGCGCCGCCTACGGGAATTACGCCAAAGGGGACACCGAAGGCAGTACCCCGGAGCCACGCCGGCAGTGCCTCCCGGAATTCCCGCTTTGAGAGGTAGGGGCGGCCGGAGACTGCGATGGCCGAGAGCTTCGGATCGCGGTGGATGCGGGAAGCAACATGGAAGACCTCACCCAGGGCCAGGATGCCCACGGTGATGACGATGATGCTGATTCCGTCAAAAAGTTGGGGCACGTCCGCGGTGAAGCGGGACGCTCCTGAGATGCCATCGATTCCCACAATGGCCAGGGCCAGGCCGATGGCGAGAGCGGACAATCCCTTGATAACTGAATCCGATACCACGGAGGCGGTGGCGATGAACGCGAAGACGGCCAGCGCAAAGTATTCGGCCGGTCCGAACATCACGGCAATGTCGGCAAGCTTGGGGGCAAAGAACACCACCAGCGTGGTGGCGATGAGGCCGCCGATGAACGCTCCAATGGCGGAGGTGGCCAGTGCCTGCGGTGCCCGCCCGAGCTTTGCCATCCGGTGGCCCTCAAAGGTGGTGGCGATCGCTGTTGAACCGCCCGGGGTGTTCATGAGGATACCCATGGTGGAGTCGCCGAAGAGCCCGCCGAAGTAGACACCGGCGAACATGATGAAGGCGCCCACCGGGTCAAGGCTGAAGGTCACCGGAAGCAGGAGCGCCACTGCCATGGAGGAACCGAGGCCGGGGATCACGCCGACGGCGGTGCCGAGGAATGCGCCGACGAATACCCAGAGCAGGTTCATGGGGGTGAAGGCCTGTGAGAAGCCTTCCAGGAGAAGGGTTAGGGATTCCATCAGCCGTAGATACCTTCCAGGATGCCGCCGGGCAGGTTGAGGCCCAGGCCGGCGCCGAACGCGACCTGGATGCAGGAGGCGAAGACCAGGGACAGGCCAAGGTCGAACAGCGGGCGCTTGCTTCCCAGCGCCCGGGATACACCCCAGAACAGCATCGCCGCGGAGATGAGCCAGCCCACCGGGACGAGCAGCAGGGCAAACGCAAGGAACGATCCAAAGACGAGCCCAAGCGACTTCCAGTCAGTATGGAAGCGGTGTTCGGCGGCTGCTTCAACAACATGCTCGGGCTTCCGCAGGGTCTGCACCACCAGCAGTACCGCGAGGACGAAAATGGCAATGACGATCAGGGTGGGGAAGAAGGTGGGACCTGGAGCTTTGGCGCCTTCCGGCACGTCCATGGCCAGGATCCCTGCAGTGAGGTAGGTTCCGATCGCAGCCAGGATGCCTGCAACCACCAGGCCGCTGCGGCCGGCCCAGAATCCGTGTTTCCTGCCCGCGTGCTGGTCAACCGGGTGAATTTCCTCTGCTGTTTCTGCGCTGTTGCCTGCGTCAGTGATCATCGGAGTCCGCCTTCACGGTCAGGACAGGAACCGTTGAGCCAAGGATGATGCTCTGTGCGTCCGAACCCAGGATGACTTTGCTGACGCGCGAGCGGTTGCGGACGCCTACTACCAGGAGGGCGGCGCCGGTTTCCATCGCAGTGTCCAGTAATTCTTCGGCCGCATGGCGTCCCTGCGGGTTCCGGGGCAGGAGTGTGGCGCCGGCTTCGACGGCGTCATGCAGGGCGGTGTCAACGGCAGCGCCGGTGCCACTTTCGAGGATCTCCCCGAGCGGGAAGATGGCAAGGGGCTTTCCGGTGACTTCGGCCGCCTGCAGGCCGTGCCGGAGGGCGGCGTTGCCCTCGGCGGTTTTTGTGTATCCAACCAGGATTGTCATGTCTTCTCCAGTGATGTGTTTGAGGGGGAGGTCAGTAGCCGAGTTCGTTCCAGATCTTGTTCACGGCCTCGCTCTCGTCGGCGATGAACTGTTCGAATTCCTCTCCGGCGAGGAACCTGTCGGTCCACTGGTTGCGCTCTATGGCGTCTTTCCATTCGGGGGTCTGCACCACTTCGGTGACGATGTCCTGCAGTTCCTGCTTTTGCTCAGGCGTGATGCCGGGGGCGGCCACAATTCCGCGCCAGTTGGTCAGGTCGATGTCGTAGCCGAGTTCTTTCAGCGTGGGCACATCGATCGACTCCACGGGTTCGGGTGCCGAGACGGCCAGGGCCTTGAGGCGCCCGGCTTCGATCTGGTCCGAGAAGTCCACGTAGCCGCTCACTGAGGCTTTGATGGTGCCGGACATGAGCGAGGTCGCCAGTTCGCCGCCGCCGGAGTAAGCGATGTAGTTAACCGCGGTGGGTTCGATGCCGGCGGCCTGGGCGAGCTGGGTAATAATCATCTGGTCAACGCTGCCGAGCGAACCGCCGCCGAAAGCGAAGGAGCCAGGGTCCTGCTTCCAGGCCGATACCAGGTCATTCACGGTGTTGAACGGTGAATCGGCGGGAACCACCAGAACGTCGTAGTCCTCCGTGATCCTGGCGATGGGCGTGACATCCTCCAAGGTGGTGTCCGAGCCGTTGATGTTGATCGCACCCAGCATGGTGATGCCCATGAGCATCAGAGTGCTGCTCTCACCTTCCATGCCCGCGAACTTCGTCAGGCCGATGGTTCCTCCGGCGCCCGGGATGTTCACTACCTGGGCGTTATTGACGATGCCCTGCGCGCGCATCGCCTGCTGGGCCTCGCGGGCTGCTCCGTCCCAGCCGCCTCCCGCGCCGGCCGGCGCGATCAGGGTGAGCCGGTTCCGGGCGTCGTCCCCGGAGCCGCTCGCGGACGCGTTTACGGAGGCGAGAGCGACGGCGGTGATGCCAAGGATTGCGAACGCGGCACGAGCCGCCTGTCTAATGCGGGAGGTTTTCTTAGCAGACGTCGGATGGGGCTCCATCGCCCTTCCTTCCTATTGGGGAGTGCTCTGGCGCTTGGGATGTGATGAGCGCCACCGCTGTAGCTTATAAGCTATGATCTATATGTGTCCACTCACTGGGCATACCGCCAGAATTCGCAGAGAAGGTGTTGCAATGACGCTCCCAACCGAAAGCACCGTCGGTCAGCAGACCATTGCGGTGGGGGAACGCAGGTTCCGCACTGTTGACGTCAGGGCGGCATTGGGCACCGACTTCCACCGCCTGCCGATGGTGCTTCGCCTGCTGGCAGAAAATACCCTGCGGCGGTCTGCGGCGGCCGAGTCGGCGCGGACCATCGGGAACCTCCGCGCGTGGCTCCGGGCCCGGACTTCGGATGAGGAACTGGAGTTCTGGCCGCAGCGGGTACTGATGCATGACACCACCAGCACCCCGGCCCTGGTGGACGTGGCCGCCATGCGGGACACCCTGGCGGAAGCCGGTGTTGACCCGTCCACGCTGAACCCCATGCTGCGGGTGGACGTTTCGATCGACCATTCCCTGGCTGTGGAGGAGTACGGCCGTCCTGACGCAGCCGGCCGCAACCTGGTCCACGAGTACCGGCGGAACCGGGAGCGGTACCGTTTCCTGAAGTGGGCGTCCCAGGCGATGGAGACAGTCCACATCAACCCGCCGGGCACCGGCATCATGCACACCATTAACCTCGAACAGCTGGCAACGGTGGTCACCACCGTTGAAAATAACGACGGCGGCCTGCCGTGGGCAGTGCCGGACATGATGATCGGCACGGACAGCCACACGCCCATGATTAATGGAGTGGGCGTCCTGGGCTGGGGCGTCGGCGGCCTCGAGGCCCAGACGGTGATGTTCGGCATGCCCACCACCCTTCGCATTCCGGACGTCATCGGTGTCAGGTTCACGGGAACCCTCCCTCCCGGCGCGACCGCAACGGACCTGGCCCTGACCGTCACCCAGCGACTGCGTGCCGTAGGCGTATCGGGTGAGTTCGTGGAGTTCTTCGGCCCTGGCGTCGCCAGCCTGACAGTGGGGCAGCGGGCAGTGGTTTCCAACATGGCACCCGAATACGGGGCCACCACAGGCTACTTTCCTATTGACGGGCACGTCCTGGACTATCTGCGTGAAACAGGCCGCAGCGAGTTCCAGCGCACTCTGGTTGAGACCTACGCACGCGCCGGCGGATTCTGGTTCGACCCGGACGCGGAGCCCCACTACACCTCCACCATTACGGTGGACCTCACTGCGATCGAGCTGCGCGCCGCTGGCCCACGCCGGCCGCAGGACCTTCTCGCGCTGTCCCGGATTCCTGTGGTGCTGCAAGCCGAGAACATCAAGGCACACGAACCGGCCGGCCACCTGCCCCCGTTTCCTGTTGCATTGGCCGCCATCACCAGCTGCACCAACACCACTGATCCCAAACTGCTGATCGCTGCAGGCCTGGTTGCCGCGAAGGCTCGGAAGCTGGGGCTGGCCCTCCCGTCATGGGTGAAAACTTCACTCGCCCCCGGGTCGCCAGCGGCCGCGAGCTACCTCAAACGGTCCGGTTTGCTGGAGGACCTCGGGGCTGTCGGCTTCGACATCGTCGGCTTTGGGTGCACCACCTGCATCGGCAATCCCGGCCCTCTTCCCGAACGGATCAAGACCAGCCTCGATGCAGGCACGATCCGTCCGGTGGCCATCCTCTCCGGAAACCGCAACTTCCCGGGCAGGGTCCACCCGGACCTGGACCTCGGGTTCATCATGTCCCCGCCCCTGGTCGTCGCGTACGCCTTGGCCGGCCGGGCGGACATCGACCTTGCGGCCCACGATTTCCGTGCCGGGAACGACCAAGAAGGTGCGCACGTAACTCTCGATGATCTGCTGCCAAGCCAGGAAGAGATCGACGAGGCATGGGAAGCCGGCCAGGACCCGCTGGATTTTGCCAGGGACTTCTCGGTGGCCGTGCGGAATCCGATGTGGTCCCGCCTCGAAGCACCGGACTCGCCCCTGTTTCCCTGGGACTCCGAGTCCACCATTTTGCGCCGCCCTCCTTTTGCCTCTCCGGACCAGGGAACCCAGCTGGGCCACTACATAGCCCACCCCTTGCTGGTCCTCGGCGATGACATCACAACGGACCACATCTCCCCGGCCAGCGCGATCCCGGCAGACAGCCTGGTGGCGGACTTCCTGGTGGAGCGAGGCGAGGACCGGGACGACCTCAACGTCTTTGCCTCGCGGCGCGGCAACTGGGAGGTGATGCTCCGCGGCGGGTTCCACAGCAAAACGCTCAACAACCGCCTCGGCACCGCAATCCCGGGTGGGCTCCCGGTTGCCCACACCGTCCACGGGCCCAGCGGCGATGTCCTGCCACTGCCGGAAGCCGCGGAACGCTACCGCCAGGAAGGGAACTCCACGGTCATCATCGCCGGAGAACGGTTCGGCACCGGCTCCTCCCGCGACTGGGCAGCCAAAGTCCAAAGGCTCCTCGGTGTGCGGGCGGTTGTCGCCGGCAGCTTTGAGCGGATCCACCGTTCCAACCTGATCGGCATGGGTGTACTGCCGCTGATCGCCCCCGAAGATCTCCGCGACAGGCTTCAGGACCTGCAGCCTGGAGACCGGGTCGAGATTGTCGCGCCCGCCCGGGAGCTCGCCCCGCGCACCCGGATCCGCCTCGTCCTGCACCTCGCTGACGGTCGGACCGAGGAGCTCACCGCGCGCGCCGCCGTCGAAACCGAACTCGACGTCGCCCTGCTCCGGGCCGGAGGCGTCATCCCCTCCCTGCTGCGCTCCACCATCGAGGCCACGCACACGAAGGAGACCGCATCAGCATGAACAGGATCAGCGTGAACCAGCCCATTGTCGAACTCGACGGCGACGAAATGGCCCACACCATGTGGACCCTCGTCAGGGACAGGCTCATCACACCCCACGTCGACGTGCCTATCCTGCGCTTCGACCTCTCGTTGCCGAACCGCGAGCGGACCGGCGACAAGGTCACGCTCCAGGCAGCCGAGGCTGTTGCGGAGCACCGGGTGGGCGTCAAATGCTCCACCATCACCCCTGACGCCGCCCGGGCAGCCGAATATGGGCTTTCAAGACTCTGGCCCTCGCCCAACGGCACCCTGCGCAACGTGCTGAACGGGGTCATTTTCCGCGAGCCCGTCATCATCGATTCCGTGCCCCGGCTCGTCCCTGGCTGGACCAAACCGATCGTCATCGCCCGGCACGCCCACGCGGACCAGTACAAGGCAGTGAACTTCGCGGTTCCCGGCGCCGGCCGGCTGACTTTGACGTACACGCCCGACGACGGGTCCCCGGCAACCAGTCACGACGTAACCACCTTCCCGGAGTGCGGGGGAGTGGCCCTGGGCATGTACAACTACACCGACTCCATCCGCGACTTCGCCCGCGCCTGCTTCGCCCGCGGGCTCAAGCTCGGCTATCCGGTGTACTTCTCATCCAAGAACACCGTCCTTAAAGCCTACGACGGGCACTTTAAGGACGTCTTTGACAGCGTTTACGCCGAGGAGTTCCGGTCCCGCTACCAGGCGGCCGGACTCTTCTACGAGCACCGGCTCATTGATGACATGGTGGCCTCCGCCCTCAAATGGGAGGGCGGCTACGTGTGGGCATGCAAGAACTACGACGGCGACGTCCAGTCGGACATCGTTGCCCAGGGCTTCGGTTCCCCCGGACTCATGACCTCCGTCCTCACCACCCCGGACGGGAGCATCCAGCTCACCGAGGCAGCCCATGGGACCATCGCCAGGCACCACCGCCGCAGGGAAGCCGGGGAAATGACTTCCACCAACCCCATTGCCACCATTTTCGCCTGGACCCGGGGGCTCGCCCACCGGGCAGCCCTGGACCGGAACGCCGCGCTGGCCGACTTCACCGTTGAGCTCGAGCGTGCGACGGTCGGGACTGTGGAACAAGGAACAATGACTGCCGATCTGGCTCGCCTGGTGCCAACTGGGGCCAGTACCGTCACGACTGAAGGATTCATCCAGGCAGTCGCAGACCGATTCGCGGCCGCCCCTGCCGGGGGGAAGATGCGCCGTCTCGACGGCCACGGCAGTGAGTAGGCTGATCGAGATCTCATTGGCGGCTCATAAGGAAGCATGAGAACGGCATCAGGCAGCAGCAGCTGCACCCCGTAGTTGGAACTACCCCCGATTGGATCTCCCATGCGCGAACTGAACTTCGTGTCCACCGGAAACCTGCAATGGCACGAGCGCGAAGATCCCGTCCTGCTGGCCGGCGAGGATGCCATCGTTCGTCCCATTGTGGTGAGCCGGTGTGATGGTGACACCCTCCCGCTGCATCACCGCGTGTCGCGCGCCATGGCGGCAGGCCTGAAGGCCGGACTGATCGACCCCGCAGTGGGAAGCATCTGCGGCCGGGTCCCTTTCCAGGGGCCATTCGCCATTGGGCATGAGGCCATCGCCGAGGTTGTGTCCCTCGGAGCGGATGTCACCGGACTGAACGTGGGGGACAAAGTAGTGGTGCCCTGGTCCGTTTCCTGCGGAACCTGCTCTACGTGCCTCCGCGGGCTGACCTCAAAATGCTTGACCACCCGGAACGGCAGAACGCTGGCAGCCTATGGATTTGGCCCGGCGAGCGGTTCCTATGGCGGAATGGTCTCGGACCTGCTGCGCGTCCCGTTTGCCAGCCACATGCTGGTGCCGCTTCCAGCCGGCCTTGATCCCCTGCGGGTCGCATCGGCCAGCGACAATCTGGCCGATGCCTGGCGGACTGTGGTGCCATACCTGCAGCAGCGGCCGGGTGCCACTGTCCTGGTGCTTGGCGGAGGGGCAAAGTCAATCGGGCTCTACGCGGCTGGGCTGGCCGCAGCCCATGGTGCGAGTGCAGTGGACTACCTTGACACCAGCGAGGACCGCCTGGCGAGGGCTGCCAAACTCGGGGCCAACGCCCACCGTCCAGCCCGGAACGGTGCTGTGCCTGACCGCCGGGGGTACGACATTGTGGTGGAGGCAACCAGCAGGACCGCAGGCATCCGCAGGGCCATCCGGGCTACCGCCCCCGGCGGCACCTGCACGGCCGTGGGCTACTACGTGGCCACCAACACCGGAGTTCCGCTCATGCACATGTATGCCAACGACATCACCTTACATCTGGGCGTTTCCCACCCACGGGCAGTCCTTCCCGAACTCCTTGACTGGATCAACACCAACGACTTTCCTGCAGAAGAAGTCACCAGCAGCGTGGTGTCCTTCGATGATGCTCCGCAGGCCTATTCAGAGCGGACCACCAAGCTGGTCCTGCACCGCCCGGCAAGCATCACCGTCTAGAAGTCGTGGGGTCGAAAGGCCCGGTGCTTGGGGAGAAGAGTGCTAGGCATGTTGCTTGTTTGCAGCGCCTTCTGAGACCTCTCCCCACTACTTTTAAAAGCCGACAATGGATATTGCGCCAAACCTAAATTGGTTGATGAAGGAGAGTCTCTAACCGGCGGCGGGTTTGGTCTCGATGTAGTTGATGACCAGGAACTCTCCCGCCGGAACCAGTTCCACGTACCAGCGGGTCGGCTTGTCCAGGTCCTCCCAATTGCCCTGGCCGGCCACTACGGGGCGGTAGATGGCATCGAACTTCAGGAACGTTCCGCTGTCTGTGGCGCTCGAATCGATCTCCTGCAACAGTTCGAACTTCCCCCGCCCGCTTCCCTCCGGCCCGGCAGAGCGGACCGCTGCCAGGTTCTGCTGGTTCATCACTTTTACAGAAGTGAAGTATTGCTGCCAGGCCACGTCGCTGTGCGTGGTGAACAGGGTGGCCGAGTAGGCCTCCGCGTTCCTTGCGGCAAGCCGCTCAACACAGCTCTCAGGGACGGCCGTGCCTGGACTCCAGGCGGCGATCAGCTCGGAACCGGCGTTGAACCAGCCGCTGTAAGAGTTCAGGACACTGCCGATCGTCTCGCGCGGGGTGCCCAGGGGGATCCGGACCGGCGTTAGGTCGTTCTGGCCAACGAAGGGGCACTCCGGCGGAAGCGCTGACACAGGAGTGGCCGGAGCGGTATCCGGCAGAGGCTGCGGCGACGGGAACAGGCTGCAGCCGCTGATGCCGGCCAGCAGCACAAGTGCGGCAGCCGCCGTCGTCATTTTTCTGCCGAGCCCATGCCTGACTGGAACCTTCATTAGTTCTCCCCCAATAACGCCACCCTCATCCGGACGACGCTGACCATCCTACCGGGCGATAGATAAGCGGAGGGCCTATCTCAGACCTCATCCCCGGCCATTTCCAGACTCCGACAACCGTAATTCCGTCAGCCTGCCCGCGTTCAGGGGAAGAGGGTCCGGGTGCCGTCAAAGATGTCCGCCATGGTCCACGCATCGAGGGAGAGCACCTGCGCCGTACCCTCTGCCGCAAGGCTGATACGTTCCCCGCCCAGGGTGGGGTAGACGCGGGCCGTGAGCGGCATTCCGTTGGCAAAAATTTCGACGGCGGACCGGTCCAGGATGACCCGCAGGTGCACCCGTCCTTCGGGCATGGGGACGGGCCCGGACTTGTCTTCTATATCAACGGCTGGATCAAGGCTGCTTCGAGTGCGGTCGAGGCGGAGCGTGCCACTGCCGGTGCCCTCAGCCGCCCTTCGCAGCTCGATGACCGTTTCCTCGGCGGGGCTGCCGGAGGTGCCCCCGCCAAGGGAACCCAGTACACCGAGCCGCAGCACGGCGCCCGGGTCGAGTTGGAGGTCCAGTTCGAGGTCGAGTTGCTTGCCGGACACACCGGTTCCCACGGGTTCCAACAAACCGCCCAACACCAGCCCGGACAAACCGGCGTGCTCACGGCGCAGCTTCTTGATTTCCGGCACGGGTGCGAAGCGGAGGGTCCCGTCCTCCGCCGCCGTGACAATGCGAGGCAGGCTCATCACCCCTGACCAGCCGGCCTCCACCATCGCCGCATCACTTCGGCCTTCCTGCATCCAGCCGAACAGGACACGCCGGCCGGCCTCATCCTGGAACGATTGCGGCGCGTAGAAAAAGCGGCCTCCGTAGTCCAGCCGGTGCAGCGCCGCGGGCTCGAAACTGTCTCCGGCATACCTGCCCGTCCAGTACAGCGGATGGTGGGTGTCGCCGTCGTCCCAGGCGGAGAAGACCAGCACATCCGGTGAGCCGTCGGAAGTCGCAGACCCCAGCGAGCCCCGTCCGGCCCGGAACAGGTCAACGCACTCCCACATGGTCCCCGTCCAGTCAGTGTCGGAGGGGTCACCCTGGGAGGCATCACCGATGAACAGCGGCCCGATGTAGTCCCACGCCCGCAGATCTGCCGACTCGTACAAAAACGCAGTGCCGCCGCGCCCGCGGATGCCCGAACCCACCAGCTGCCGCCACTTCGTACCTTCACGCCAGACGCAGTGGTCGCGGTACGCCGTGATATCCACTCCAGCCGGCGGTGCCGCGATCACCGGATTTCCGGGGTCCTTCGTCCAGGTCAGCAGGTCCGGGGATCCCACGGCGACGCACGGCAACTCCTTGCCCTCGGACCGCCCCGAATACACCAGGGTGGGCGTGCCGCCGTCGTTCACCAGGACCCCCGACCAGCAACCCTCGGCGTCCGGTCCAGCGGACGGTTCCAGGGCAATGGGCTGGTCCGTCCAGGTGACCAGGTCCGTGCTGGTGGCGTGACCCCATTGAATGCGGTGATGGAACGCGCCCTCCGGGTTGTACTGGTAGAAGAGGTGGTACGTGCCGTTCCATTGGCTGACGCCGTTGGGATCGTTGAGCCAACCGGCCGGGGAGACGAAATGGAAGCGTGGCCGGAGGGGATCGGCTTCGGCCCGGGCAACCAACTCGTCCTGCGGGACGGTTGCGAGCGGGTGGGTCAGTTCAGTCATGCGGAGGCCTTTTCTTGAGCGTTCGACGCCGGGCGGTTGGGTTGGGTTGGTTCGCCCGCCAGGGCATGACCGGAGGCGCCGGCCCACGGCCGGTAAAGGTGGCAGCGCACCCAGTGCCGGTTTCCGGGGTCTCCAACCTGGTGGCGCACGGGTTCTTCGACTGAACAGGCCTGGTCCGGGTCGCCGTCGAACGCGCACGTGGCCGAAGCCATGACCGCCTGCCGCAGTTCGGCCCGGCGGACGGGATCGTACGAGCCTGCGCGTGCCGGGTCCGGGACGGCCGACACCAGGAGTTGCGTGTAGGGGTGCGCGGGGTTTGCCAGGAGATCCAGGGACTCGCCTTCCTCAACGAGTTCACCGGCGAACATGACTGCCGTCCGGTCCGCCAAATAGCGGGCGGACGCGAGGTCGTGGGTGATGTAGAGCATGGAGATCCCCTGCTCGTCGCGGAGCTTGCGCATCAGGTTCAGCACGCCGATCCGGACGGAAACATCCAGCATGGAGGTGGGCTCGTCGGCCAGGATGACCTGTGGTTCAACGGCGAGGGCCCGGGCAATGGCAACGCGCTGGCGCTGCCCGCCGGAGAGCTCGTGCGGATACGAGTTCAGCATGTCGGCCTGCAGGCCAACAGTGGTCACGAGTTCTTCGAGCCGCCGCCGCGTCTCCTCCCCGGAACCGCCGCCCTTGCCGTGGATCGCCAGCGAACGCCGCAGGAAGTGCTCGATCCTGTGCGCCGGGTTCAGTGAACCGAAGGGGTCCTGGAAGACCATCTGCAGCTGGGACCGGAACGTCCGCGATGCCTGGAACCGGTCGCGTTTGAGGATGTCGACGCCGTCAATCAGGATTGCGCCGGAGCTCGGCTTCTCGAGCCGGGCAACGCAGCGGGCCAGGGTGCTCTTGCCGGAACCGGACTCGCCCACGAGCGCCAAGATTTCGCCGCGCCCGATGCTCAGATCCACGCCGTGCAGGGCGCGCACCGACCCGCGGGAGAACAGCCCTCCGATGGGGAACGACTTGCCGAGTCCACGGATTTCAAGGGCAGGCGTGCTGGTGGTGGACGCAGCCACCGGGGAAGTTAAGGAGTGGCTCATCGTGCGGCTCCTGCCAGGTTCGCGGACTCGATCACTGAAGCATCGGCACCCACCGGAGCCACGAAATGCCCGGGTGCTGCCTCGGTAAGGTCCGGGATGTTCCGGAACTTCACGCCGTCGGGCAGCCCCGTCAGCGGAATCCGCGGGCCGGTGAGTGGCGGGAACGCGCCCATCAGCGCCTGGGTGTAGGGGTGGCGTGGGTTGGCGTAGACGTCCTGGGCCTTCGCGGTCTCCACAATCCGGCCGCCGTACATCACGGCCATACGGTGGGAAAGTTCCACCATGAGTGACATATCGTGCGTAATGAACAGGACGGAGAATCCGAGCTCGCGCTGGAGATCCTTGATCTGCGCCATGATCTCCTGCTGCACCACCACATCCAGCGCCGTGGTGGGTTCGTCGAGGATCAACAGCGACGGCTTCAGCGCCACCGCCATCGCTATCACCGCCCGTTGACGCATGCCGCCCGAGAGCTGATGCGGGTAGGACTTGAGGCGCGCGGGGTCAATCCGCACGAGTTCCAGCAGCTCAGCAGCGCGGCGCAGCGATTCCTTGCGGGAGTAGCCGGCGTGGGTGGTGTAGATGTCCACGATCTGCTCACCGATGGTCAGCACCGGATTGAGCGAGTTCATGGCTGACTGGAAAACCATGGCCACGTCCTGCCAGCGGAAGCGCCGCAGTTCCTCCGGGCTCATGGCCAACACGTCCTTGCCGCCAAAGGAGATGCTGCCGCCTGCGATCTTCGCGGGGTCCTTCAGGAGCCGCATGATCGAGTTGGCGATGGTTGACTTTCCGCAGCCCGATTCCCCTGCGAGACCGAACACCTCGCCGGTGCCGATGCTGAAGGAAACGCGGTCGACGGCGGTGGTGGAGCGGGTGTCGCCGATGTACTTGACGGTGAGGTCCTTGACGTCCAGGACGGGTTCGTGGGAGCCGAAGGACACTTGGGAGATGGTCATTTGGAGGTGCTCCTTTCGGTATCTTTCGGGGTTTTGATCTTCCGCAGCCGCGGGTTGGTGACCTCGTCCACGGCATAGTTGATGAGGGCAAGGGCGAAGGCGACCAATGCGATGCAGACACCCGAGGGCACGAACACCCACCAGCTGCCGGTCAGCAGGGCGCCTTCGTTGCCTGCCCAGAAGAGGTTGTTGCCCCACGAGACCGTGCTGGCATCGCCCAGGCCGAGGAACTCCAGGCCCGCCTGGGCGCCGATGCCGTAGATCACGCAGGCCAGCAGGGTGCCCATGACGATCGAGGCCATGTTGGGCAGGATTTCGCGGAACATGATCCGGCCGGCCCGTTCCCCGGACACCACGGCCGCGGCCACAAAGTCCTTGGAGCGGATGGAGAGGGCCTGTGAGCGCAGGACCCGTGCCGAGCCTGCCCAGCCGGTGACCACGAGGACAAGAATCACAGTGCCCAGCCCCGGAGGCAGGAACGCGGCCAGGATGACCAGCAGCGGCAGGCCCGGAAGGAGCAGGAAGACGTTGGTTACCAGGGACAGCGCTTCATCGATGAACTTGCCGAAGTACGCCGAGGCAAGTCCCACCAGGATGCCGATGAACGTGGACGCGAAGCCCACGGTGAGCCCCACGAACAGGGAACTCCGGGAACCGTGCACCGTCAGCGCGAGCACGTCCTGTCCCTTGGCTGTCGTTCCCAGCCAGTGCTCGGCTGAGGGTTCCATTGAAGCCATGGCCGTGATCCGCGACGGATCGCCGGGGAAGAGTACCGGTGCCAGCAGGGCCAGTGCGATGAAGACGAACATCACGGCCATGCCTGTCAAAGCTTTTTTGTTGGTGAGGATGCCGTGGACGAAGCTGCGGTTAGGCTTGCGGGCAGCCGGGGTTTTGGCGGCCGTTGTGCCGGGTTGCTTCAGGATTGCGGTTGTCATGATCGTTTCCCCTAGTTGCTGCGCACGCGCGGGTCGAGGCGGACGTAGAGGATGTCCACCAGGAAGTTGGCCAGCAGCACGGCGGCGGTGATGGTCAGGAACAGGCCCTGCATGAGCGGGTAGTCGAGGCCCTGGACGGCGTTGAGGAGCTGGTAGCCGACGCCGGGGTAGGCGAACACCACCTCGGTGAGCAGCGCACCGCCCACCACGAATCCCAGTCCCATGCCGAAGCTTGTGACCGACGGGAGCATGGCGTTGCGTGCTGCGTAGCGGAGCATGATCCGGCCCGGGCGGAGCCCCTTGGCCTCGGCCATGGTGATGTAGTCCTCGGAGTTGGTGGCGATCATGGTGTTCCGCATGCCCAGCATCCAGCCGCCGATGGAGACCAGCACGATGGTCAGTGCCGGAAGCACCAGGTGGGCGCCGACGTCGCCGATGAACTCCCACGTAAACCCGGGCTGCAAACCGGCGGTGAAGGCGTGGCGGATGGGGAACCAGTTCAGCACTACGCCGAACAGGTACAGGGCACCCATCGCGAGCCAGAAGTAGGGGAACGAGCCAATGAATACGAGCAGCGGCGGAAGCGCGGAGTCCACCGCGCCGCCGCGGCGCCAGGCTGCCAGGACACCCAGCAGGTTACCGACGACGGCGGCAATCACCAGGGCGGTTCCGCCGAGCAGGAGGGTCCAGCCGATCTGGGACGAGATGACCTCGGTGACCGGGGTGGGAAACCGTGAGATGGAAACGCCCATTTGACCGGTGAAGATGTTGGTCATGTAGCCGATGTACTGCTCCCAGAGGGGCCGGTCATCGACACCCAGCAGCTTGCGCAGGGCCTCGATCTGTTCGGGCTGCATTCTGTCCTGGGAGCGGGCGAACATGCGGGAAACGGGGTCCCCTGGCATGAAGCGCGGGAGCAGGAAATTCAGGGTGATGGATGCCCAGAAGGCGATCAGGTAGAAACCCAGGCGGCGAAGGATGAAGCGCACGGTTTCCCTCCATTCGGGAATTGCGGAGTGTTGGGGCACGCCCGGCGGGGTTGATCGTCCGCCGGGCGTGCAGTGTGGGGTGCCCAGCAGGGGCGGCCCGCTTTGCTACTTGCGCGGTTCCAGCGTGGTCAGCACAAGCACCGTGGTGGGCGACTTCACCGAGAGCGTGGCGTAAGGGTTGTCCTGGGTCGGCCAGCCGGTGAAGCGGATGTCGTTGAAGGCGCCCCATTCCGGGCCGGAGAACAGCGGCACCAGCGGTGCTGCGTCGTCGTATTCTTCCTGCAGCTTGTTGGCGATGTCCTTCTGCTTGGACTCGTCGGCCTCTGCAGCGAACTCTGCCAGCAGGGCATCGGCGGTGGTGTCACCGAAGCGGTGGTAGTTGTCGAACGTCTTGGTGCCCACGGGCTTGACGGTCGCCGTGCCCATGGAGGAGTTGAAGTACTTGTACGGGCTGGGGTCGTTGGCGCTCCAGACGATGCCGGAATCGAAGTCGCCCGTCTCGTAGCCGGCGACCACGGCTGCCCAGTCCGGGGATTCCACCTTGGCCGTAACGCCCACCTCTGCCAGGTTCTGGGAGATCACGTTGGCCACGGACAGCCAATCGGACGAGGTTGCACCCACGGAGATCTTGAACTCGAACGGCTTGCCGTCCTTGAGCGTACGCTTGCCGTCCGCACCCTTCGGGTAGCCCGCCTTGTCCAGCAGTTCGTTGGCCTTTTGGGCATCCAGCTTGGTCCAGGTGCAGTTCTCCTGGACCTCTTTGTTCTTCCAGGTCTCGTAGTTGCCGGAGAGCCCGGTGCAGTCTGCAGGCTTGGCGTAGCCGCTCATGCCGATCGTGGTCACCTGCTCCCGGTCCACGGCCATGCTCAGCGCCTTGCGGACATCAACATCGTTGAACGGGGCCTTGGTGGTGTTGAGCTGCCAGTTGATCATGGCACCTGTGGCCGGGAACCAGTACTGCCGGTGTTCCTTGTCCTTGGAAACGAACGTCTTTTCGATGTTCGGGATGTACTGCGGAGCCCAGTCCACGTCGCCGTTCGCGGCGGCGAGGTTGGCGCCGTCGTTTCCTGCAAAAGCGAGCATCTTGATACCGGCGATCTTCTGCTTGTCCGGCTGCCAGTAGTTGGGGTTCTTCTTCAGTACAAACGACTGGGCCTGGAAACTGTCAACCTCGGTGTAAGGGCCTGTGCCGACGGGCTTGGCATTGGCGTCCTTCTCCGGATCGGCAAGGGCGGACCATACGTGCTTGGGCAGGATGGTGAGCTGTCCGAGGTCGTAGAGGGCCGGCGACCACGGCTTGTTGAAGCTGAAGGTCACCTTATTGCCCTCGGCGCTTACGGTGTCCAGGTACTCGAAGCCGCCCTTGATCTTCTTCTGGAGCTCGAAGGTGTAGGCGACGTCCTCGGCCACGAAGGGCTGGCCGTCGGACCACTTAACACCGTCGCGCAGGGTGAAGGTGATGGACTTGCCGTCGTCGGCCGCCACCCATTCAGTGGCCAGCCACGGCACTGTGTCACCCTTGGCCGGGTTGAAGATCAGCAGCGACTCGTAGATGGACTGCTGGACCATCGGGCTGACGGTGGGGGCGAACGGGTTGAAGTTCTGCACGAACGTGCCCATGTCCTCACGCGGAATGGTGAGGAAGGCGCTGGCGTTCGCGGCGGCGTCGGTGCCGGCAGCCTTGTTGCCGTTGGCTGCGCAGCCGGTCAGAAGCAGTGCGCCTGCCGCCAGCCCGGCCGCCGTGATCCGGGCAGCCCTCAGGAATCGGGGTTGTGTCATGATGGTTGTCTCTTTCCTATCTTCATCAGCAAGGTGAAGTGGTGGGGGAGGGGTTGCTCTTCGAAAGTGATTTCGCGGTCAGACCGAAGAGCGTTCTAGCAGCGGACAGCCGACCAATTGCTGGTCGGCGATGATCGGCTGTCCTGCTGTCAGAGCTGCGAGCGTCTGGACTCCCAGGGCGCCCATTTTTTCAAACGGCAGCGCAACCGTGGTCAGCTTGGGCCTGAGGTAGGCCGCAATCAGTTCCTGGTTGTCGAAGCCGATCACGGCGATGTCTCCGGGGATGGTCAGGCCCCGTTCCTTGATGGCGTCGTAAGCGCCCATCGCCATGCGGTCGTTGAGGCAGAACAGCGCGGTTGGCCTGTCCTCCTGCGGGTAGCGGTCCAGGATGCGGCACGCGGCGTCATACCCGCCGTCCGCCGTTGCGTATCCGGGCACCACGAGCTCGGGGTCCAGCTCGAGTCCGGCTTCGGCGAGTGCTTCGCGTGCACCCTCCAAACGCCCGATTGCTGCGGGAATGTCCGGGTCCAGGTTGATGACTCCGATCCTGCGGTGGCCGGCCTGAAGCAGACGTTCGACGGCGACTCGGCCGCCGGCGCGTTCGTCCGGGACGATCGAGGGCAGCTTCCCGTCGGCGTCGAAGCAGTTGATCAGGACGGTGGGTACTTCCTTGGTGCTTTCCGGCACGTGCACGCCGCGGTGGAACGTGGCCGCGTACAGAAGCCCTTCCACGCGCTGCTCCAGCAGCTTCTCGGTTGCGGCGTCTTCCATGCCCTGGTTGGGTCCTACGGCATCGGCCTGGTCGGAGGGTGCGATGAGCAGGAACTTGCGGTCGAGCCAGGCCTGGTCTTGAGCGCCCTTGATGATGTCGACGGCGAACGGTGCCGTCACGATCTCGGTGACAATCCCGTACCAGTCGCTGCGCTGGGATGCCAGTGCACGTGCTCCGGCGTTCGGGCGGTAGCCCAGGGCCTGGACAGCTTCATTGATCCGAATGCGGGTTTCCTCGGAGATACTGGCGTTTTCGCGGTTGCTCAGCACGAACGAGACCGCGGTCCGGGAAACACCGGCGTGCTTGGCAACGTCATTCATGGTGACGCCCCGCTGCCGTGCAGCCCCGGAATGGTTCGGGGTGGTGGTCTTCGCCATTGAATGCTCCGGAGGTGGTGGATGGTACTGCCGTGGGTAACGCGCGTTACTTGCGTTATGTGATAGAGGTTACGCGCGTTACTAGATCGCTGTCAAGGGTTACTTGTCCGGCCCTAGTCACCGCCTCGCAGGCGTCCAGCACCAGCCCGGGAGGGCCCGGATTTGCTGGTGCTGTGCATGTTTTGTTGTTCTTTGCTTGGTGCCGCCCTACGAGAGCTGCGTGACCTGGAGGCTGGTGATGGTTGCCGCCCCGCCGGTGGCGTAGACGGAGAGGCTGGTGCTGGTTTCGGCCGGGAAGATCAGTTCGGTCATGGTGACGCGGCCGTACTGGGCGAACACTTCAACGGAGCAGCGGTCCACAAAGATGGTGAGGTCGTAGGATCCCGATGCTGCCTGGAGAGGGGCAGTATCGATGGAGGGGAAGGAATCGTGGAAGTCGGTCTGCCCGGATTTCCGCCGGTCAACGAACAATGTGCCTTCGCTGGAGCGGATGCCCACGCGGGTTCCCGTCACACCGTCTCCGCGCAGGATGAGGCCGAATTCCTCCGCGCTTCCGGGGGTGAAGCTCACGTCGATGCGCTGGACCGTGCCTTCCGCACTCTTCAGCACCTGCACGCCGTCATTGATGGTGGTCTCAGCGAGGCGGTACGTGTCCCGGTCGGCCAGGGCTGTCCAGTCACCCGCGGGCTGCTGGACCAGGCACACGTTTCCGTCCCGTGTCTGGAGGGAAATTTCGCGGGCGAGGCTCATGGGGCTGCGCCAGGGGGTGGTGGGGATGTGGTTGGCGTATTCCCAGTTGTTCATCCAGGCGATCATGAGACGGCGGTTGTCCGGGGCGTCGCTGAAGGAGACAGCGGCGTAGTAATCCCGGCCCCAGTCCAGCCACTGGTACTCGCCCAGCCGGTCCGGGTCCTGGAATCCTTCGGTCACGGTGCTGTCAGGGATGAACGTGGTCCCGTCGAAGTCGCCGATGAAGTACTGGCCGGCTGACCCCCTGTTGGGCCCGCCGGGGTTGAGGTTGACCGTGAGGACCCACTTAAGGTTTTCAGGGTCGCCGTCCACCGGCAGGGGAAACAGGTCAGGGCATTCCCAGACGCCGCCTGTTGCGTTTGCGGGGCCGAAGGTGCTCAGCAGCTCCCAGTTCTTCAGATCGTCGGACTTATAGAGCACCACCTGGAAGTCTGTGGCTTCGACGGCGACCATCACCCAGTAGCTGCCAGCGCCGCCGTCGTACCTTAAAACCTTGGGGTCGCGGAACTCGGCGGACCCGCGGTTGAGCACGGGGTTGCCTCCGTGTTTAGTCCAGGTATAGCCCCCGTCCAGGCTGTAGGCCAGGGACTGGGCCTGGACGCCCTCATGCAATGAGCCCGGTTTGAAAGCGCTGGTGTAAACCGCCACCAGGGGCCCGTCGGATCCGGCGCTGAAGCCGCTGGTGTTGTGACGGTCATGGACGATGCTGCCGGAGAAAATGTCCTCGTTCTCATCGCAGGCGATGGCAACGGCGTGTTCGGTCCAGGTCAGCAAATCGGTGGAGGTGGCATGGCCCCAGGACATGTTTCCCCACACGTTTCCCAGCGGATTGTTCTGGTAGTAGAGGTGATAGAGGCCGTTATGGAAAATCAGCCCGTTGGGGTCATTGAGCCAGGTGTTCCGGGCGGCATAGTGCAGGGCCGGCCGGTAGATGTCGGCGGTGGCTGCTGTGTTGCTGGTGGTGAGTGTATCCATGGGGTTCCTTTTGGAAGTCTGTGTTATTTGCTGGCGCCGGCCGTAAGGCCTTCCCGCAGGGTGCGCTGGCCGAAGATGAAGACGACCAGTGCCGGCAGCATGGACAGGATCACGCCGGCGAGGACCACGGATATGCTGCCGGTGCCGAGGTTGCCTTGGAGCGTGACCAGGCCGAGGGGGAGCGTGAAGTTCTGTTCGCTGATGGTGAGGATCAGTGGCCGGAAGAACTCGTTCCAGTGGAAGTTGAAGGCAAGGATTCCGACAATTGCCATGCCGGGGACCGCCAGGGGGACATAGACGGACCGGAAGATCCGCCACGGTCCGGCACCGTCCAGGGCGGCTGCTTCTGCGAAGTCGTTTGGCAGGCCCAGGAAGTATTGGCGCATGAGGAAGGTTCCGAACGCTGTGGGAATGGCCGGCAGGATCAGGGCCAGCAGTGTGTCGGAGAGGCCCATTCCGCGGATCAGCATGAACACCGGGACGATGGTGACCTGCACCGGGACCATCATGGTGGCCAGCACCAGCGAGAAGATGGCTTTCTTGCCGCGGAAGTCGAGCCGGGCGAAGGCGTAGCCGGCCAAGGTGGCGGAAGCCATCTGGCCGAGCGCGATCAGCCCTGTCACCAGGGCGCTGTTCAGGACCAGGAGGCTGACGTTGATCTGCTTAAACACCTCTTGGTAAGCGGTGAAGTCAGGGTTGATGGGCAGGAAGGACGGTGGCAGGTTGAAGGATTCCGACGGCGTTCGCAGTGAGGTGGACAAGGTCCACATGACCGGGCCGAGGGTCAGCGCCGCGGCGACGGCCAGCGCGGCGTACCTGCCCACGGTTCCTGCAGCGGGCAGGCGGCGGTTGCGGTAGGGCTTTCGGGTGGCTGGCGTGCCGGTGGTGGGACCGGAATGCTTGCCGGTCCCGGTCTGCAGGGTCTGGCTGGACATGAGGGACCTCACTGGTAGAAGACGAAGCGGCGGCTAAGGCGGAATTGCAGGGCGGTGACGGCAAGGATCAGCACGGTGAGTACCAGGCCTATGGCCGAGGCTTCGCCGAACTCCAGTTGCTGGAAGGCGGATTCAAAGATCACCATGACGGCCGTGCGGGTGGAATCCCCGGGACCGCCGTTGGTCAGGACGTAGGGCTGGTCGAAGACCTGCAGGGCACTGATGATGGCCATGACAGAGGCGACGAGCACTGTGGGGCTGATCAGCGGCAGAGTGACGTTGCTGAACTGTTTCCACCCCGTGGCCCCGTCCAGGTTCGCGGCCTCGTGCAGTTCCTTCGGGATGTTGGTCAGCGCACCGAGGAAGAGCAGGAAGGAGAATCCGAAATTTTGCCAGACGTAGACCAGGACAACGACGGCGGCGGACGCTGCGGGACTGGTCAGCCAAGGCACAGCAGGAATGCCGACCAGGGACAGGAGCCAGTTCACGACGCCGAACTGTTCGTTGAACATGTACCGCATGAAGATGGACACTGACGCGGCGGACAGGACCAGGGGGAAGAAGAAGGTGGAACGCAGGAATACCCTGAGCCAGGACGGCATCCTGGCCTGGAGCATGGACGCCAGGCTGAGGGCGATGCCGAGTTGAAGGACGACGGCGACGATGACGAACACAATGGTGTTCAGGAAGGACACGCGGACGGTGGGGTCCTGTGCCAGTGAGGCGAAGTTGGCGAAGCCGACGAACTGCGGTGCTGAAATGATGTCCCAGCGGAAGAAGGCCAGGACCAGCGAGCCGATGATCGGCAGGAAAGTGAACAGGGCCATCCCCAGCAGTGTGGGGGCAAGGAAGAACATCGCCAGCCACCGCTCGACGAACGATCTCCGCGCGGCCGGTGGCTTGACGCTTTGGCGTGGGACGGTTGAAGTAGTGGTCATGGGTTCCTCCTCAGGGCCAGTTCGAGATCGCGCTGCAGGGTGCCCATCGCGGCCCGCACGTCAGCGGAGCTGCCGCTGACAGCGGTGGAAACGTTCTTCATCAGGGCAGTTTCGACGGCGGCCTGCTGTGGCGGCGCGGGGATCGGGCCGGAGGTGGGGAACCTGTCGAGGGTGTCGTAGAAGACTTTCCAATGCCTGGGCCCGGTGGCCGCGTAAAAGGACTCGTTGACCATGGAACGGCGGGTGGGTGTGGTGTTGGGCTTGGGCATGGCCAACTGCATCGCTTCGCGGCTGGAGCAGAACTTAACCCATTCCCAGGCTGCGTCCTTGTCTTTCGCCGTGCGCATGATCGCGTAGCCGGCAGCACCGAACTGATGGCGTTGCGTCCGCCAGCGGGGGAAGAACTGCACATCAAATTGATCAGCGGTCATTCCGGCATCGTGCAGGCCCTGCGCCCAGTAACCGCCTGCCGGCGTAGTGCCGATGCGGTTGTTGCCGAACAGGCCAACCAGGGCGTTGCCGCCGCCGGATTCGGGCCGCACGCCCAGTCCTTCGGCAACGAGTTCGCGCAGGTAATCGAAGGTCTCGATAACGCGCCCGTCTTCGGCGTTGGGAGCCAGCCACTGATAGCCGCCTCCGCGGGTCGCCCGCGCAGGATCGTTCGGGTAAAAACGGTCCCAGAGCCAGTCCCCGCCGGCTGCCTTGCTCTCAGTCAGGAAGCTGGTGTCGTTGGCATACAGCCACGGCACTACTCCGCCGAAAAGCCGGTTGGTCCAGTAGTACGGGGTGAAATCGGTCGGGCGGGCTTTGCGCAGGGCGCGGAGGGTGGCGCTGAAGTCGTCCTGCGTCCAATCGTCCTTGGGGCGGTCAAGGCCGGCTTGGGCGAAGGTGGTGGTATTCAAGTACATGTTCGCCGCGTTCCAGTCCAACGGAAGCTGGTAAAGGCTTCCCTGGTACATGAAGGCTTCCAGCAGGCTTGGATGAACGTCATCAAAGTAGTCGCTCATGTCGGCGGCGTCCCGGCGGACGAAATCATCCAGGGGCTCGGCGAGCTTGTCGGCGAACAGTTGGGCGCCCTCGGTGGCGACATAGACGACGTCAGGGGGCGTTCCCGCGGCCACCATGGTGAGAATTTTGGAAAAGAAATCCTTCCAGTCCGCGCCCTGAATAGCCTGGACCTGCACGGGGATGTCAGGGTGCGCGGCAGTAAAGGCCTGAATCAGGCCCTGGCGGGCTGCGGCATCCGCTGCCGTGCCCAGGATTGCGATGTTCAAGGCCTTGCTGCCCCGGCCCGGGATGTCAGTCCCTGTCAGTCTTGGCCAGGCTCCCACGGTAGCTCCCGCCACAGCGAGTCCCGTAAGTCCCAGCATGGAGCGGCGGGTGAGTTGTGACAGTCCGCTGCTGGACCGCAGCGAATGCGAAGGGGCTTGTTGCCCTGGTGTCTTATCAGACGTCATTGTCGGCTCCTTCTGGCACGTGTTACGTGTTGACCTGGCTGGCGCTGTATGAGGAGGCTCTGCCCTTGCCCCAGGCGGTGAGGGCGGGGGCGGTTATGCTGGTCGCCGGGACCTTGGTGAGCTTCTGGTTCATGAGTCAGTCTTTCTGCTTTACACAGGGTGGAGGGATTGGTTGGTCCTGCAGGGAACGCGGCCGCTGCAACGGCTGCGTTCCCGTTTTTCGAAAACAGGAGTTGTTAGCCCTTGGGTGGAGCGACAGAACTGCGCTCCACGAGGGGGCATGCGATTTTTTCCTGCACGCGCTGCGCACCGGGGTTGTCGAGCTCATCGAGGAGTTTCAGGACAGCCCAGCGGCCCATCTCATAGTGTGGAAGCGCCATCGTGGACAGGCCCGGCCACAGGCCGTCCGCTATGAGCTCGAGGTTGTCGACGCCGACGATCGAAACGTCCGCCGGAACCGTGAGGCGAAGGTGGCCGGCTGCCTGGTAGGCTCCCATGGCCATCTGGTCGTTGAAGCAGAACAGCGCGGTGGGACGGGAGTCCCCGGCCAGCAGGTGCAGTGCGGCTTCCCGGCCGCCCGCGGTGCTTGGATGTCCGGCAACCAGGCGGTCTGCGGCCAGGGTGATGCCCTGCCGGTCCAGGCCTGCGCGGAACCCGGCCAGCCGCCCGTGGGCGGCGGGAATATCATCCTCGTTGTTGATCATGGCGATTGTGCGGTGGCCTGCGGCGACCAGTAGATCGGCGGCGGACTCTCCTGCGGCGAACTCGTCCGGTACCACTGACGACAGTGCGGGATCCTCCGAGGTCGCATCCAGCAGGATGGTGGGCCGGCCCGAAAGTTCCCCGGGGACGGATACCTGCTGGTTGAACATACGGGCGTAAATGATGCCGTCCACCTGGTGCTGTTGCAGTGCGCGGATTTCCTGCCGTTCAAGTTCGTTGTCGAGGCCGGAGTTGACCACCATCAGCAGGTGCCCGTGCTCAGAGGCTGCGTCCTGCGCACCCTGGATCATTGCCCCGGCAAACGGGGTTGTGGTGATTTCGTCGCTGACCAGGCCGAGGATCTGCGAACGTTGGTTACGCAGTCCGCTTGCCATGCGGTTGGGAGCGTAGCCGAGGTCTCCGGCCACCGCTTTGATGTGCTCGACCGTCCGGGCATTGACGCGCGAGCTGTGCGCTTCGCTGAGGGCATGGGACACGGTTGTCACTGAGACGCCAGCGGCTTTTGCCACGTCGCGGATGTTGACCTTGGTCGCCATTGACTTTCCTTTGCAAAACGTTTTGTATGTTGCTTGCATCACTATATGCAAAACGTTTTGCACCCGTCAAGAGGTTGAACGGGAGATAGGTTCTGTCCCTTGGAGTTGCCGCTGTGAAAGGCTGCAGTTATGGACACTTCATCTCGGGAACATGACATCGTTCTCTATGGAGCGACGGGTTTCGTTGGCAGACTGATCGCCGGCTACCTCGCGGAACATGCACCGGTCGGTTTGCGGGTTGGACTCGCGGGCCGGTCGAGGTCCAGGCTCGAGGCGGTTAGGTCGCAGTTGCCGGCCACGGCGCACGGATGGGCCCTCATCGAAGCCGGCTCGGAGGACGCGGACTCAATCGCCGCCCTGGCCGCGGGCACCCGCGTGCTCTTCACAACCGTCGGTCCCTACGCGAAACACGGACTACCTGTCGTCGGCGCCTGCGCACGGGCCGGTACCCACTACGCCGACCTCGCCGGTGAGGTGTCCTTCGTCCGGGAGGCGATTGATCGCTTCGACGCTCTGGCCAGGGCGAATGGGGCCCGGGTGGTGCACTCCTGCGGCTACGACTCCGTGCCGTCCGACCTCGCCGTACTGCTGCTTCATCAGGCGGCAGAAGCCGATGATGCTGGCGGTTTGGTCGAGGTCCAACTCGTTGCTACGGCCAAGGCCGGCATCAGCGGAGGCACGCTCGAATCGATGCGCGGGCAGCTCGACGCGATGCGATCAAGCACCGCCCTGAGGTCATTGGCCGCGGACCCCTACGCGCTGAGCCCCGACCGCACAAAGGAGCCGACGATACAACAGCCTCCTGACGCCGGTCCTGTGCGCCATTCCGATGACGGCACCTGGACCGTGCCTTTCATCATGGCCCCGTTCAACACCCGGATAGTGCGCCGCAGCAACGCATTGCAGGGCTGGGCCTACGGCCGCTCCCTTCAGTACGGCGAGGTGATGGGGGTGGCCCGCGGACCGGCAGGAGCCGTCATCGCCAGGGCTGTGGCACTCGGGCTCAGGGCATTCACGGCCGCGATAACGTTCGCGCCCACCCGGCGGGTGTTCGACCGCTGTCTTCCGCCACCGGGTACGGGCCCGAGCACCAAAACCCAGCGCGCGGGCTGGTTCCACTCCCAGGTAACCGCCTGTACCGAGGACGGGCACCGTTACCAGGCAATTGCTGCCGGCCCCGGTGATCCCGGCTATGCCGCCACCGCCGTGATGGCAGGCGAGACCGCACTAGCTCTCGCCCTCGACGGTGACCGGCTGCCGGCCGCGCAAGGGTCGCTGACACCGGCCACTGCACTCGGAAACGTGCTCGTGCAGCGACTCCGCGCGGCCGGCCACACTTACGAGGTAACCAAGCTCGGCTGAACCGCAGTCCTGTAAGTCAGTCGCCTGTCACGAGCGAGTGTCGAGGTAGTGCAGGACCGCCCGGGCCGTTTCTTCCGGAGCGCTGAGGTGGGGACAGTGCCCGGTGGCCTGAAGCTGCACCAGGGTGCTGTGCTGCAGATTCTCGTGTAGGTAGGCGCCCACTTCCGGCGGGGCAAGCCGATCGTTGGAGCACTGCAGAATTAGGCAACTGGTGCGCAACTTTTTCAGTTCCGGGCGGGTGTCGGAGAAGAAAGTTACCTCGGCGAAGTGCCGTGCGATGGACGGATCTGTCCGGCAGAAGCTCACCCGCAGGTCCTCCGCCAATTCCGGCTCCTGCGGGTTGCCCATAACCACGGGCGCCAAGGCCGCGGCCCAGGCGAAATAGTTGCTGTCCAGAGATGCCAGCATGCCCTCGATGTCTTCCCGCGAAAACCCGCCCACGTAGCCGTCGTACGGGTCATCAGTATGACGGGGCGAAGGAGCAAGCAGGACAAGCTGGGAGAAACGGCTGGGATCCTGCACCGCGGCAATCACGGCGATCATCGTGCTGACACTGTGGCCCACCAGTATGACGTCCTCAAGTTCAAGGGCGGCACAAATCTCCAGCAGGTCCGACGCGTACCCGTTCAGGGACCCGTATTTCTCCCAGTCATAGGCGCTTATGTCGGAGTGTCCTGCACCAACATGATCAAAAAGGACCAGCCGGTAATCATCAACGAAATAGGGCAGCATCTTCCGCCACATAGCCTGATCGCAGCCAAAACCGTGGGCAAACACCATCACGGGCCCATCATCCCGGCCGGAAAGGGTGACATTGTTCCGGTCGATTACCGCAGCAGCTGCTTCGATCACATTCTCACTGACCCTCGTGTAGGGTGGCGTCCTGTCCCAGACTATCCACGGGAAATTGAGAATCCTAGGGATCCTCCCTCTGTGACGTTGCCGGGCTACTTTGCGGTCCTGCCCACGATCCGGCGGGAGACTATCCGGTCAATTCCCGGAAGGTTGCTTGCCCTGATGATCCACCTGCGCAGGAGCAGCTGGGCTGGGTTTGAGGGCAGGAAGGATGATGCCGTGCGCCGCCCGGCCGCTTGGGCCACTTCCACCACGGGTCTCCAACGTCGCTCGAATGCGGTGAGCGCTGAGCTGATTTCCGCAGGGGAGGCGAGGGGACCCAGAAGGTCGCCCAAGAGAGCGGCACCGGCGATGGCGAGCGAACCGCCCTGGCCGGCAAGGAGCGATACTGCCCCGCAGGCGTCTCCGAGGAGAACGATCCGGTCATTTTGCCAGCACGGCATGACGGTCTGCCCTACGACATCGTCATAGGGGTCCTCGGGGCACAGCTCCAGGAGACGGTCCATCTCGTCACCGAGCCCGGCGAACTCCCGACGTAGCCGCTGTCGGGCATTCTCGGCCCCCGGATGCCCTTTGGTGCCTTGGGTATCCCTGTAGACCATGAACGCGGCCACTTTATCCCCGCGGAGGCTGTAGAACCCGGCTATCCGGTCGATGCTGTCGGTGAGGACAAACCGGTTCCGAAAACGGGCATGCAGGCGTGGTTCGGTCACGATATATGCAGCAGCACGCATGCCCAGAGGACGCAGGTAATCCTGATTGCCACCGAACACCTGTGAGCGGATTGTTGAATGAATACCATCAGCGCCGATGAGGACGTCCGCGGCGAACCACTCCTGCGGGGACCCGTGGACGGCGACCCTCACGCCGTCGCCATCGGCCCGGACCTGGGATACCGGCGTATCGTAGCGAACGCGCACCCGTCCGGAGACTACATCATCGAGGGCAGCGAGGGCGGCGCGCTCCATGTCGGGGCGCAGCAGACTCAGGACCTTTCCACCGGCAAGCCGGGCAAATTGCCGGTAATCAAGGCGGGCAGTGGGGCGTCCTGTAAGGTCGACATACTCAAGGGCGTCCACTTGGTAGGCCACTTCCGCGAGGCGCGGGAGGAGGCCGATTCGTTCCGCTGCGTCGAAGCCCGGGCCGAAAAAGTCCATCATGTACCCATCGGGGCGCGGACCGGCCGATTTTTCGAGGAGCTCGACGTCCCAGCCGGCCAGTCCGAGCTGGCGGGCCGCAACCAGGCCCGCGATACCGGCACCAACAACCACAGCCTTCATGTTCGACCTCGAACCAGTACTAGGGCCCCTCAGTCTGGCGGGCCGGCAAGAAAGTGTCTACCCGCTCTAAATTTCCGGCGAGGGCTACGACGTGGAGAAATTGTTAATTGCCGCTGTCAGGAGTTTTGCGGGCGAGCCGAGACGAAGATGAAGACCGCCTTCTACAACTAACTCTCCATCAATCACGACAGCAGAGACGTCGGCCGCTGTTGCAGTCATGGGCAGCTGGTCGGGTGCCGATCCTGCGGTACGGACCGAGGCTGAAGCGACGGCAACGATGTCGCAGACAGCGCCGACCTGAATGGACGCAGGTGCGAGGGGCGTAGCCATTGAGCCGGCGGCTCCTTCTGTTGCTGCGAACAACAGGTCATAGGGGGAGAACCTTCCCCGATCTCCGGAGTGAAGGCGCTCGCCGTATTCGAGTGCGCGCATTTCCAGCCACGGGTCTATGACTGCGTGCTGGTCTGTTCCGAGAGCGATGCTGGCACCGGCGTCGGCCAAGGCACGGGCAGGACCGATGCCGTCTGCCAGGTCGGCTTCTGTCGTAGGGCACATAACTATCGTGGCGGCTGCGTTCCCCAGTGCCGAGATGTCCTCCTCCGTGAGGTGAGTGCAGTGGACTGCCGAGAGGCGGTGGGTGAGGAGTCCGTGCTGCGCCAGGAGCCCTGTTGGAGTCAATCCGTAAGCGTCAAGGCAGGCCGCGTTCTCGGCCGGTTGTTCACTCAAATGAATGTGCAGCGGTATGTCCTGTGGCAGCTTCCGGGCCACGACGGTGAGGTCCGCTCCAGGCACCCCGCGGACGGAGTGCAGTGCTGCGCCGACGTTAACCATGTTGCTGGGGAAGGTCTTGGTAATTTCCTGCCGAAGGGAGTCCAGCCTGTCGAGCCAGGTATGGACGTCGGGGTCGCCAAAGCGTGCCTGATCCGGTGCGAGAGGCAGGCCGATCCCTCCGGCGAGGTAGAGAGTGTCAAGGAGGGTCAGCCTGATTCCCGCCGCTTGGGCCGCCCGGGCAAGGGCCAGCTCCATGGCGTGCCGTTCTGGATAGGGGACCCCTCCGGGCTGGTGGTGGACGTAGTGGAACTCGGCCACGCTGCTGAACCCGGCAACTACCATTTCTGCGAAGACAGCTGTTGCCAGCTGCTCGTACGTGTCGGGTGTCAGCTCCGAGGCGCTCCGGTACATGTGCTCCCGCCACAGCCAGAAGTCTCCGCGGTCATGATGGGTGCGTCCGCGGAGGATTCGGTGGAAAGCGTGTGAATGCGCGTTGGCGGCTGCCGGAAAGACCACGCCTTGCAGCACCTGTGCGTCGGGCGTTGCCTCCACGCCTACGGTGATTTCCGTGATCCTGCCGTCCCTGGTTCGAATCTCCACGCCTTCGGCAAGCAGCGGTTTGTTTGTGTGGTTAACGAGTGCGGCCTCGCACCAATAAACCTTCACAGCAGGGCTGCCAGAACGTCGGCAAGGGCGGTAGCGCCGGCGTCGGCGTCCTGGTCGGTGACATGTTCCTCAGGAGAGTGGGAAATCCCGCTGGGGTTGCGCACGAAAAGCATGGCAGATGGTACGAACCCGGCCAGCACCCCGGCGTCATGGCCGGCGCCGGTAGCCAGCGTGGGTGCGTCCGGCAGCACCGCCTGGAGGCGCCCGGTCAGCGAGGCATCGAAGTGCACGGTGTTGCTGTATGACTCCTCTGTAAGTTTGACCGTGCATCCTTCTTCGGCTGCTGCCCGCTGCGCCCGGCCGTGGATGTCTTCCACCAGGTGTGCAGTGACCGCGTCGTTGGGATGGCGGGCGTCCAGCCACATGTCCACGCGGGAGGCGATGACGTTTGTACCGCCGGGCACCGGGATGATGCGGCCAACGGTGGCCCGTGCATCCGGCTGGCGTGCAGCGGCGTTGCGGACGGCCATGACGATCTGGGCGGCGGCGACCATGGGATCCGCCCGGTCCGCCATGAGTGTGGTGCCGGCGTGATTTCCTTGGCCGTGGACGCTCAGTTTCCAGCGGCCGTGCCCGAGGATTGAACTGCCCACCGCGATTCCCGGGCCATCGACCCCCAGGCCAATACCCTGTTCCACGTGCAGCTCCACAAAGTCGCCGATCCTTGCCAGTGCCTCCGGATCCGGGCCGACATGACGGGGGTCAAGGCCGTTGGAGCGCGCAATGTCTGCAAAGGTGTCCCCGTCACTGTCCGTTAGGCGAAGCGCCCTGTCCGCGTCGATGGCCCCGGTGAGGAGCCGTGACCCCAGGCAGGCTACACCGAACCTCGATCCCTCTTCCTCCGGGAACACCGTGATGGCCAATGACCGGGCGGGCTTAATACCGCGGGCCTCGAGGAGATCGACGGCAGCAAGGGCGGAGGCTACCCCGAGCGGCCCGTCATACGCTCCTCCTCCGGGCACGGAGTCCAGATGGCTGCCAGTCACCAGGGCTCCATCCTGCTGAGGCCCCCACCAGGCCCAGATGATGCCGTTGCGGTCTGTTTCAACATCCAGTCCCCGCCGCTGGGCCTGCTCGCAGAACCAGCTCCTCAAGTCAAGTTCGGCAGTTGAGTAGACCGGCCGCGAGTAGCCTCCGCGGAGGGGGTCCTGCCCCACCTGGGCGAGTGAGTGCAACATCTGACTGACAGTTTCCAAAAAGAACCTCCAAGGTGAATTGGTTAGGGGTCCGTGGGGAGCATGGGGATGCGGACGCCGCGTTCTTTGGCGGTGTCGAGGGCGTGGTGGTAGCCGGCGTCGGCGTGGCGGATGACGCCCATTCCGGGGTCGTTGGTGAGGAGGCGTTCGAGTTTTTGGGCGGCGAGGTCGGTGCCGTCGGCGACGGAGACCTGGCCGGCGTGGATGGACCGGCCGATGCCGACACCGCCGCCGTGGTGCAGGGAGACCCAGGTGGCGCCGGAGGCGGTGTTGAGCAGGGCGTTGAGCAGGGGCCAGTCAGCGATGGCGTCGGAGCCGTCGGCCATGGCCTCGGTTTCCCGGTAGGGGGAGGCGACGGAGCCGGAGTCCAGGTGGTCGCGGCCGATCACGATGGGGGCCTTGACCTTGCCGTCCCTGACGAGCTGGTTGAACAGGAGCCCGGCTTTGGCGCGGTCGCCGTAGCCGAGCCAGCAGATCCGGGCGGGCAGGCCTTCGAACTCGACCCGTTCCTGGGCGGCGTTGATCCAGCGGTGCAGGTGCTTGTTTTCGGGGAAGAGTTCCTTGATCGCCTCGTCGGTGACGCGGATGTCCTCGGGGTCACCGGAGAGCGCGACCCAGCGGAACGGGCCCAGGCCCTCGCAGAACAGCGGGCGGATGTAGGCCGGGACGAAGCCGGGGAACTCAAAGGCGCGGGTGTAGCCGCCCTTGCGGGCCTCATCGCGGATGGAGTTGCCGTAGTCGAAGACCTCGGCGCCGGCGTCCTGGAACTCGACCATCGCTTGGACTTGGCGTGCCATGGACGCCTGGGCCTTTTTGGTGAACCCTTCCGGGTCCGCGGCGGCCTCGGCATGCCAGTCCTCCACCGCAATGCCTTCGGGCAGGTAGGACAGCGGATCGTGCGCGGACGTCTGGTCGGTGACGATGTCCACCGTGAGTTGCCCTGCGTTGTGGCGGCGCAGGATTTCCGGGAACACTTCGGCGGCGTTGCCCACATACCCGACGGACCAGCCGCGGCGTTCTTCCTTGGCCGCCAGGACCTTGGCGATGGCGGCGTCGAGATCTGTTTCCACCTCATCGAGGTAGCGCTTGCCGGCGCGGCGGCGCAGGCGGGTCTCGTCGACGTCGACAATCAGGCACGCGCCCTCGTTCAGGGTCACGGCCAGCGGCTGGGCGCCGCCCATCCCGCCGCACCCTCCGGTAAGGGTCAGGGTGCCGGCGAGGGTGCCGTTCTCATCGCCGGTGAGTTTGCGGGCGATCGCGGCGAACGTCTCGAACGTGCCCTGCAGGATGCCCTGGGTGCCGATGTAGATCCAGGAACCGGCGGTCATCTGGCCGTACATCATCAGGCCCTCGGCCTCGAGCCGGCGGAACTCGGGCCAGGTGGCCCAATCACCCACCAGGTTGGAGTTCGCCAGCAGGACCCGGGGCGCCCACTCATTGGTGCGGAACACACCCACCGGCTTGCCCGACTGGACCAGCAAGGTCTCGTCCTTCTCCAGGGTCTCCAGGGTGCGGGCGATCGCATCAAACGCGGCCCAGGACCGGACCGCGCGGCCGGTGCCGCCATAGACCACCAGGTCATCCGGGCGCTCGGCCACCTCGGGATCCAGGTTGTTCATCAGCATCCGCAGCGGGGCTTCCGTCTGCCAGGACTTCGCGGTAAGCGCGGTGCCCCGGGCTGCTTTGACCGGGCGGGCACCGGTAGTGAAATCGGCGGGTGCCATGGTGGCTCCTTCTTGTGAGTATTGCGGGACGTTCTGTATCTACTAAAGCCTCTTAGAGGGGGGCATTACAGGGACTTAGGGTGGGCCGTGTCCGGGATTGCAGACGGCCTTCCGGGACCCGGGTCCGGACTACCTGGCGGGGCGGCCGTGGAGCCGGACCGAGAGTTCGTCGGCCACTTTCTGGACGCGCGACGCGAGTGCCGGCCATTGCTCCGCCGGCAGTTTGTCTTCAAGGAAGGTCACGGCGACTGCCGCCGTCGGCCATCCCAGGTGATCCGTCACAGCGGCGGCGATGGAGCCAAAGCCGGGTGTAACCTCGCCGTGTTCGGTGGCGTAGCCGCGCTGCCTTACCTGGTCCAGGTGGGAGGACAGCGCCGAATACTTCATGATGGCGCCTTCCACCTCGTGCCGGGCGGAAAACGCAGCCGCGTTCGGGTACAGGGCCCGCACCTGGGATTTCGGCAGAGCGGCGAGGATCGCGCGGCCGCTGGCGGTGAGGTGGCTGGGGAGCCGGACTCCGACGTCGGTGACCAGGGATGGGCGGTTTTTGGCCCGCTCCTCCACGATGTAGAGCACATCCCGGCCGTGCAGCACCGCCAGGTGTGCACTTTCGCCAAGGGCGTCCACGAGGGAAGCCAGCAGTGGCCGGCCCAGCCGGGACAGCGGCTCCTGCCGGGAGTACGCGGAACTAAGCTCGAAGGCGCTGATGCCAAGGCCATACCGCTGCTCCTCGTGCAGGTGGAGCACAAATCCGTTTGCCTCCATCACCCCCAGGAGGTGGTACACGCTGGACCGGGGCAGGCCGAGGGAAGATGCAATCTGGGACGCCGCCATCGGCCCCCGTCTCGAGGCCAGCAGCTTGAGGATGCGCAGGGTGTTCTCGGCCGCGGGCACTTTGGAAGCCACCTTTGGTGCCCCTTTCGGCAGGCTGCCGGCCTGCGGCCTCACTGCCGTCTCTTCTGGCACCGTTTGCTCCTAGTGTTTGCTGCGGTGGCATCCCGTTGTCCGGTATCCCGTACTTCAACCTTGCCGCCCGCCAGGCCCTTCCCCGGCCGATAAGGCCTTGACAGTGTCTGGTATAGCAGACAAGAGGCAAGGCACGCACCGGGCACGGCGCGGAGCAGCCTGCGGGAAGGCTGGAGGATCACTCGTCGAAGTGGGCCGTGACTTTTTGGGGCCCGGCAAAACGCTCCACCAATGACTCGGCCACGACATGAAGTTTTTCATTCCGGTTGCTCGAAGCGTGCCGTAGCAAGGTGAAAGCTTCGTCTTTGCTGCAGCGGTTCTCGGCCATGATCATTCCGCACGCCAGGTCAATCACGGTCCTGGTGTCCATCGCCGCTTTGAGGTCCCTGGCGCGCTGATCTGACGTTGCGATCCTGATGGACAACCGAAGGGCCTTGCCGGCCGTTTCGGCGAACATCACCGCATCCGAAACCGCGCGGTCAGTGAAGCGTCCGGCAACAGGGGCAAAGTAATCCAGGACCGCTCCCGAGTCCTCTCCCAGCGCCATCGGGACACCCAGCGCGCTGCTGATACCGGCAGCGGACAGGACCGTACGGTATTCAGGCCACCGCGGATCGGACGAAACATCACCGAGGAGGACGGGAATACCGCTTTCCAGGGCATGAATGCAGGGTCCGTCGCCCAGGGCTTGTTCGATTTTGTCCAGCATGACTGCCCTGTCACTGCTGCCGCCGATGGTGGCGGTATGTTTCCGCCGTCGTAGTGTCACCGCACAGGAAACAGGCACGCCTGCCGTGTTGGTCATTGCCGCCGCCGCAAAGGCAGCCAGCCCGTCCAGTACGGATTTGATGTCCTCCGTACTGGCGATGAGGTCTACCAACTGCCCAAAGTCCTCTGTCACATGTGTGGCCACCATCTTCTCAATGTAGGAGCATGACCGGGACACTACAAGGAACCGCGTTGACTCATCAAAGATGCCCGCGTAGCGGTATTCGAAGAATCATTTGAGAATGCCCGCGTAACGGCGTGTCCGCCGGGGTGGTGTCTGCCGCGTCGGCACTGTGAGCCATGGAGCTTTCGATGAGTGAACGCAGGGCTGTCACGAAGGTCATCGCCATCCGGTATGCCCGGTCGGAGCGGGCGGTGAAGAAGCAGATTCTGGATGAGCTGTGCGCGACGACGGGATGGCACCGTGACCGCGCCCGCAAGGCACTGCGGACGGCGTTGGCCCTGAAGCCCGTGCGGTCGCGGTCTCCGCGACCGCCGCTGTATGGGGAGCCGGTGATCGAGGCGCTGCGGTTCTGCTGGGCGGTGCAGGGAACGCCCTGCGGGCGGCTCCTCGCGGCAGCGCTGCCGGACCTGGTGCCGCGCCTGCGGCGGTGCAAAGAGCTCAGGATTGATGCCGGCACGGCCGTGCAGCTGTTGAAAATCGCGCCGGCGACTATTGACCGCCGGCTCAAGGCTGACCGGGCGAAACTCGAGCCCCGCGGCCGGTCCCTTACCAAGCCCGGAACGCTGCTGAAGGACTCGATTCCGATGCGGACCTGGGCTGAGTGGAACGACGCGGTGCCTGGTTTCGTCGAGATCGACCTGGTCGGGCACGAGGGCGGCAACAACCACGGGGAATTTTGTTTCACCCTTGATATCACCGACATCGCGACCGGCTGGACGGAAACCCGCTCGGTAAAAAACAAGGCCCAGAAATGGGTGTTCGCCGCCATCAAAGACGCCACCGCTTCGTTCCCGTTTCCGGTCCTGGGCATCGACTCGGACAACGGCTCGGAGTTCATCAATTGGGAGCTTTTCCGCTGGTGCGAACAGGAGAAAATCACGTTTACCCGGTCCCGGGCCGGGAACAAGAACGACGGCGCCCACGTGGAGCAGAAGAACTGGCACATCGTCCGCCAGACCGTCGGTTACCACCGATACGACACACCCGGCGAGCTGGAACTGCTGAACCGGATCTGGGCGCTGCAAGGGCTGCTGACCAACCACTTCGCACCACAGCAAAAACTCATCGCGAAAGTCCGGACTGGGGCCAAGGTCAGCAAGAAGTACGATCCACCTGCCACCCCGTATCAACGCGTCCTGGCCGACACTGGCACCGTCAGCAAGGCCACCAAAGCGCGCCTGAAACGCGAAAACCGGCCCCTGAACCCCGCAGCCATCCAACGCCAGATCCAGGCCCTCTCCGCAGAACTCCTGACCCTGACCACCGCGAAACAAGGGCCCAAAACACGGCCCGTCATCCGGGCAAAATCAAATGATTCCACGAAACAACCGAGGCGGGCATCTTGACATGATTCCTCGGGGGAACGGCCCCTCGCAGGGGCTCCGGGCGGTGGGCATACGGTCCGGATCAGACTGTTATGGCCACCTTGCCGCGGTTCCGCCCTTCGCGCAGGTCCCTGACGGCCGCCGGTGCTTCCGCAAGGGGATAAATCCTGTCCACGACCGGCTTCACGCTGCCGGCTTCAATCAAGGATGTCAGGGCCTCCAGGTCAAGGTGCGTTTCCTTCGACACAAGGCCTTTTAATTTCTGGCGGGAGAAAAGTGAAACCAGAGAGGCGCCAAGTGACCGCTCGAAACCGCCGGTCAACTTTCCACCGCTTTCACCGCCAACAATCACCAGCGTGCCCCTTGGCGCCAGGACGCGCCGCAGCAGGGACAGGGGCCGGTTGCCGGCGGTGTCCACAATAACGTCGTACAACGTGCCGCCCGCGGGAAAGAGCTCCCTGGTGTAATCAACGACCGCATCAGCACCGAGCTCACGGACCAGGTCCACTGTGCCGGTACTGCAGACTCCGGTCACAGCGGCGCCAAAAGCCTTGGCTATCTGAACCGCAAAGGACCCCACTCCCCCTGCCGCTCCAATAACCAGCACTTTTTGACCCACAGTGACTTCTCCGGCATCCCTGACAGCCTGCAGGGCTGTCACACCGGAAATGGGGGCGACTGCCGCTTCCTCGTACGTGAGGTTCCGGGGTTTCCGGGCCAGCCTGTCCTCCTTGGCGCAGACGTATTCCGCGAAGGACCCCTCCGAGGTACCGAACACCCCGTCTCCAACATCGAATCGGGTGACACCAGCTCCCACCGCCTCCACGACGCCGGCCACCTCCCGCCCACGCACGGGCACCTTGGGCTTCATCAGGCCGAAACCGAACAGCCGGATCAGGTACGGCAGCCCGGTCATCAGATGCCACACACCCTGGTCCACGCCGGCGGCCCGCACCCTTACGAGCACCTCCCGCTCGCCTGGTACGGGCCGGGGAACCTCCCGCAGCCCGAGCACATCAGCCGTCCCATAGATGTCCTGCACGATTGCTTTCATGCCCGATCTCCTCTTTGGGCTGCGGTACCGGATCACGTCCTCCGGCAGCTCAGGCCGCGTGTCGTTGCCGCGCTGACAGCGGGCAACTCAACGTAAAGAAAAGCCGACACCGAGTCAAGGGGCGCCGGAACACGAAAAGCCTCGCCCCGACCCGCAGCAGTCGCTGGCGCGGGTCAGGGCAAGCACAGCCTCAGGATCAAACCTGGCTATGCACCAGCGGCCGCCCGCACGGCGTCAGCCAGAGAGGTGGCGGGGCGACCGATCAGCCTGCGCAGATCCCCGCTGCTCACCAGGAGGTCACCGCGGGCGATGCCCAGATCCGAGTCCGCCAGAATTTCCGCGAATCCCTCCGGGACTCCGGCCCCGGCCAGCAGGCCGGCATAATCCCCGGCCGGCAAGTCACTGTAGGAGATAGCCTTGCCGGTGGCCGCGCTGATTTCGGCTGCGAGGTCCGCCATGCTGAAGGCGTCATCACCGCCCAGCTCGTAGATCTTTCCTGCCTGGCCATCAGCCACAAGCACGGCGGCAGCGGCGTGGGCATAATCGAGGCGGGAGGCACCACTGACCCGTCCGTCACCGGCGCTCCCGGCCAGGGCACCCTGCGCCAGGGTTCCGGGGAGCTGGTCCGTGTAGTTCTCCAGGTACCAGCCGTTGCGCAGGAGGACGAAAGGAACGCCGGAGTCCCGCAGGATCGCTTCCGTGACCTGGTGTTCGGCCGCCAGCTTCATCCCCGTGGTGTCTGCGTTGGCGATGCTGGTGTAGGCGAGAAGTTCAACTCCCTCAGCTTTTGCCGCCTCGATGACGGTGCGGTGATGCTCCACCCGCTGGCCAATCTCGTTGCCGGAGATGAGGAGTACCTTCGTGGCACCCTTGAGGGCTGCTGACACCGAAGCGGCGTCTGCGTAGTCCATGGCCGTAACCCTTACTCCCCGCCCTGCGAAGTCGTCGAGCTTTTCGAGGGAACGGCCCGTGGCCACAATGTCCTCCGCGGGAACGTTGCGCTCCAGCAGGGCTTTGACGACGTGCCGGCCCAGCTGGCCGGTTGCTCCGGTGATGACGATGCTCATGAAAGGTCCTTTGGTGGTGGTGTCTGTCAAGAAGCACAACCACGCCCTTTTCGGATTACTTCCCAAAAGAGAGTACGCACTTTGAGGTAAGGTACTTACATGGAAGTTAGTGCCTCGCCGGCCGCCCCGGCCACAGCCCTTCCCGCTACGTTTGCAGACGGCGTCTTCCCGGCCGGGTGCCCCAGCCGTACGGTGCTGGACCACGTCACCAGCAAATGGGGAGTGCTCATCCTTCTCGCACTCTCGGAAGGTGAGCAGCGCTGGAGCGATTTAAGGCGTCGGGCTGAGGGCATCAGCGAGAAAATGCTGGCGCAGACCCTCAAGACCCTGGAGCGCGACGGCCTGGTCCGCCGCGATGCGCAGCCGGTGATTCCGCCCCGGGTGGATTACAGCCTGACCGCCCGTGGCTACGAACTGAGCGCTTTGCTGGTTCCGCTGGTTGCATGGGCCTACGACAACGCGGATGACATCATCAACGGCAAGGGTTAACGCCCGCTTTCACAAGCAAGTATCGGCTCCCGGGAAAATGAGTACATGTTACTGATGTGACTGATGTGAATAGCGCATAGCTTGGGCGTAAGGTGCCAACCGGAGTGGGAGGGCCGCCCTCTGCTGGGAACATTCCGGTTAACCCGCACCGCGAGCGAGCGGCCTGTGCCGCTTCCGAGGAGTTGGTACGCATGGCCAGAACCGTTTCGCGGGACCCGTCCAGCATGGGCCAGCCTGTCAGCCTGACCAGGATCACGGTCCAGGCCTGGAACCGTCTGCTGAAGTTGCCTTCACCGCGGTCCCCCTACAAAGTCGGTGACGCCGTCGTGGCGGACGATCCCTTCAAGGGCCGGCGCGAGGGAGTAGTGGTCTTCCGTCAAGGGACATCGGTGGGGGTTGACACCGTCCACGGCGTGTTCTTCTATGACCACCGGCAGCTCAAAAAGCTGGACTAGCCGCAAGGCGGCCAGTCCAGCTTTTGGCGTGTCAGGCAGGGCGGCTAGCGGGCCGACCAGCCGCCATCCATCGTGTAGCTGGCACCGGTCACCATGCCGGCGTGGTCCGAGGCCAGCCAGGCGGCCAGGGAGGCAACCTCCTCGGGCTCCACCAGCCGCTTGATTGCCGCCTCCGTGAGCATCACTTTCGCCAGCACCTCGGATTCGGGAATCCCGTGCACCTGGGCCTGGTCCGCGAGCTGCTTCTCCACGAGGGGTGTGCGCACATAGCCGGGATTGATGCAGTTGGACGTCACGCCGTGGTCGCCGCCTTCGAGCGCCGTGACCTTGCTCAGCCCTTCCAGCCCGTGCTTCGCGGAAACATACGCGCTCTTGAACGGCGACGCCCGGATCCCATGCACGGAGGACAGGTTGATGATGCGGCCGAAACCATTGCTGTACATGTGCGGAAGGGCGGCCCGGATCAGCAGGAACGGCGCTTCCAGCATGAGGGCGATGATCCGGCGGAACTCCGCGGGATCGAACTCCTCGATGGGGCTGATGCGCTGGATCCCGGCGTTGTTTACCAGGATGTCGCAGTCCAGGCTCAGGGTTGCGAGCGAGTCCACGTCCAGCAGATCCACTGCCCAGGAGGTGCCGCCCACCTCATCGGCGAGCGCTGCGGCTCCTGCGGAGTCGACGTCTGCCACCACCACTTTCGCTCCCCGCGCGGCCAGTTCCCTGACACAGGCCGCCCCGATGCCGCTGGCGCCGCCGGTGACCAATGCCTTGCGGCCGTTCAATGTGTTTTCCATGGCAATCCCCTTGGGCTGTTCCATCAGGCTGTCCGGCTGCTCAGGCAGCTCAGCGGGTGTTGGCTGGCAGAAGGCCTTCGCGGGCGGCGTCGGCCTTGTCCACTTCCTCGAGCGCAATCCCCTTGGTTTCCTTCAGGCTGAGCACCGCTGCCGAGGTGATGGCGCAGGCGATCACCAGGTAGATGGCCGTGGGAACCCACGAGCCGGTGTCCTTCAGCCACTGGGTGGCCAGCAGTGGAGCCAGTGAACCGGCAAAGATGGAGGTCACCTGCGAACCGAGTGAGACGCCGGAGTAGCGCATGCGGGTGGGGAAAAGTTCAGCCATGATGGCAGGCTGGCCGGCATACATAAACGCGTGCAGGCAGAGTCCGATGGTGACGGCGGCGACAATGACCACGGCATTGCGGGTGTCGAACATCGGGAAGGCGAAGAACGGCCAGGACGCCCCGGCGATGGCGCCGAACAGGTACACCGGCTTTCGTCCCAGCGAGTCCACCAGGCGCCCCACCTGCGGGATGACCAGGAAGTGGATGACGTGGGCGATCAGGAGGGCCAGCAGCAGGGATGAGGTGTCGTACTTGTGCACGCTCTTGAGGTAGACAATCGCGAAGCTGACCACCAGGTAGTACATGATGTTTTCCGCGAACCGCAGGCCCATCGCCTGGAGGATGCCCTTCGGGTACTTGCGGACTACCTCGAAGACGCCGTAGCTGACGGCCTGTTCCTTCTCCACCAGGGCCTTGGCCTCAAGGAAGATGGGGGCTTCGGTGACGTGGGTGCGGATGTAGTAGCCGACGAAGACGATCACCGCGGAGAGCCAGAACGCAACGCGCCAGCCCCACCCCAGGAATGCCTCGCTGCTGAGCACGGAGGACATGATGAACAGCACCAGCGTGGCCAGCAGGTTGCCCACCGGCACGGCGGCCTGGGGCCAGCTGGACCAGAAGCCGCGTGATTTGTTGGGGCTGTGCTCGGCCACCAGCAGCACCGCTCCGCCCCATTCGCCGCCGAGCGCGAAGCCCTGGATGAAGCGCAGTGCCACCAGCAGGGCCGGCGCCAGGTAGCCGATTTCGGCGAAGCCTGGGAGGCAGCCCATCAGGAAGGTTGCCACGCCCACGATCACGATGGTCAGCTGCAGCGTGGGCTTGCGGCCCAGCTTGTCGCCGATCTGGCCGAAGACGATGCCGCCGAGCGGACGGGCCACGAAGCCGACGGCGTACGTGAGGAACGCCTGGATGATGCCGTCCAGTTCGTTTCCGGTGGCGGGGAAGAAGTACTTTCCAAATACCAGGGTTGCGGCAGTGGCATAAAGGAAGAATTCGTACCACTCCACTACCGTGCCCACCATTGAGGCGGCCACGATTTTCTTCAGTCCGGATCCTTTGGATGCAGGTCCGGCAGCGTTATCCGCCGGGCGTTGCTCAACGCTCATGGGGTTTCTCCTTAGTGTCCACGATGACACGTGCTGTGATCTCCAGCACTAATGGCTTCACTGAGTATTACTGCACAGACATGCACCTTCAATGACCAATCCAGCACCCACTGTGTGCAGAATTGCAGATATGAACGTCAACCCGGATGACTTGCTGGTACTGCTCGCGGTGTCCCGCTCGGCCAAATTTACGACGGCGGCACAAGCCTTGGGCCTGAACCACACCACCGTTTCACGCCGGATCGCCGCACTGGAAAAAGTGCTCGGCGGGCGCGTGCTGGCCAGAGCCACGGGGGGCTGGGAGCTGACAGACCTCGGAGCGCGGGCAGTGCAGGCCGCCGAGCAGGTGGAAGCACTGGTGGGCACGCTGGGGGCCGCGGGCCAGGCACCCGACCCGATTACCGGCGTCGTACGCATGACGGCAACGGACGGCTTCAGCGCCTACATCGCGGCACCCGCGGTGGCGCGGCTGCGGCGTGACCACCCCGGGTTGAGCGTGGAGGTGGTGACCATGACCCGGCGTGCGCTGCAGCAGCGGTCGGGCCTGGACATCGAAGTGGTGGTGGGCGAACCCCAGGTCCACCGCGCCGAAGCCGTACGGCTGGGCGACTACAAGCTGGGCATGTACGCCTCCCGCGCGTACCTCGAGGAGCACGGAACCCCCGCCACCGTGGCCGAACTCCAGGAGCACCCCCTGGTGTATTTCGTGGATTCGATGCTGCAGGTGGATGACCTGGACGCGCCGCGCCGGCTGGTGCCTGCCATGCGCGACGGCCTCACCTCCACCAACGTTTTTGTCCACGTGGAGGCAACCCGCGCCGGGGCCGGGATCGGTTTCCTGCCCTGCTTCATGGGGGACCTCCACTCGGACCTGGTCCGCCTGCTCCCCTCGGAGATCGCCGAACTGCTGCCGTACTGGATGGTGCTCCGGCCGGACTCGCTGCGGCGGCCTGCGGTTGCGGCGGTGGTGCAGGCGCTGCGGGAACAGATGGCCGGGCACCGGGACAAGCTGCTGGGCCTGAGGGCTACGTGACCGCTGCGGCCGGATCGTGCCGGACCGGGGATCCGGCGGCGAAGGCCCGGACCTGCGCGTCATCCCACAGGTGCGCGGGGACTGCACCGCCCAGGAGCCGGCGGTGCAGTTTGGGGTCGTCGCCAAAGGGGGTGTCGCTGCCGGCCATCACCATGTTTCCGTAGCGGCGGCCCTTGAGCATGGCGGGATCCGCGATGATTACGGTGTGCTTGAACGAGGCTGCAAGGGTGGCGGCGTCCTCGCGGGCGTTCTTCAGGTCCGGCGCGTCCCCCGAGTTGACGACGTACACCCCGCCGGGGGCGAGAACCTGCTTGACGTGCTGGTTGAACTCAGCGGTGGTGAGCGGACGCGGCGTAAGGGCGCCTGCGAACACGTCGCGAATGATGAAGTCACGGGTGTCCGGCGTCAACGTCTCGGTCACCTCACGGGCCTCCCCCACCCGGAGCCTCAGCAGGGGCGCCTTGGGCAGGTCGAACCAGCCGCGCACATAGTGGGCCAGCTTGCCGTCCAGCTCGACCACCACCTGCCGGGCGTCGGGGTAAACGGCGTGGAAGTACCGGGCCATGGAGCAGGCACCGCCGCCTAAGTGGAGGCCGCGAAGCTTCAGCCCGGCCGCGGAGGAACCTGACGGCGGCCAGCACGACTCAATCAGGGCGGCCATCCACCGCATGTACTCGAAGTCCAGGAACAGCGGGTCTGCGAGGTCGATGTGGGAGCTCATGACGCCGTTGATCTTCAGGAGCCAGCCGGTGGAGTTGTCCTGATCAGCGACCAGCTCGCAGTCCCCAGTGTCGATGTAGTACACACCCTCCATGGGACCGCTTGGCCGGGTTCCCCTGGGCACCTCCACCACACCTGCCGCAGGCCGGCTTCCGCGGCCCCCCGGCTTACCGCGTTTCGCCATTACCCCTGCCCCGCTCCAGTCAGTCCAACCACGTTCAACTACCCAACCCTAGTTGGTCTGCACGGCCCCTTCTCCGTCGCGGATCCGTTTGACCACTGCCGTGGTGGACCGTTCGGCCACATAGTCCAGGATGGCCACCCGGCCGCCGTATTCTTCCACGGCCGGTGTCTCCGCCAGCATCTCCGGGGTGTAGTCCCCGCCCTTGGCATACACCTCGGGGCGGAGCTGCCGGATCAGCGGGGCCGCGGTGGGGGTGTCGAAAACCGTGACGTAGTCCACGCAGCTCAGTGCTGCCACCACGGCCGCACGGTCCGCCACCCCGTTGATGGGCCGGCCGGCGCCTTTGAGCCGCCGTACAGATTCGTCGCTGTTCAGCGCCACCACCAGGACGTCGCCCAGTTGTTTCGCCTGGTTGAGGTAGCGCGTGTGGCCGCTGTGCAGGACGTCGAAGCAGCCGTTGGTCAGGACGATGCGCTGGCCCTGCGCCCGGTGCAGTTCCAGTTGCCGTTCGAGCTCGTCCGCGCCCAGGGCTGTGTCCGCGAACGCTTTCAGGTAGCGGCTGAGCTGTGCGGTGCTGCAGACCGACGTGCCCGGCTGGTGCACGACGACGTCCGCTGCGGACTGTGCCAGGTCCAGGCTTGCCGTCAGGGGCAGGCCCGCCGACCGGGCAAGGGTCAGGGCGGCCACAAAAGTGTCGCCCGCCCCGGACGCCTGTTTTTCAGCTGCCGGGCGCGCCCAGGTCCGGTGCGTCACGCCGTCGGGCCTCAGCAGGACGGTTCCATCACGGTCAAGGGTAACCACCACGGCCCTGGCACCCGTTGCCTCCAACAGTGCATCGGCGTGCTTGCCCACCTCGGCCGCCCGGTCCTGTCCGTCCCCCAGCCGGAAGTCCAGCATCCGCGCCGTTTCCTGCGCGTTAGGGGTTACCAGGTCGGGGCGGAGCGGCGCCCACGGGCGGGGGTCATGGGAGTCAACCACCAGCAGCGGGCCCGCCTCTGGCTCCTTGCCGTCCCTGCCGGGCAGCGCTTCCATGAGGCCGCGGCGGACGGGCTCGGCCAGTACGCCCGTGCCGTAGTCACAGACCATCACCGCGTCCTGGTGCTCGACGGCGGCCCGCACCGAGGCGGCCAGTTCAGCCAGTGCGTCGGCGGGAACGGACTTGGCGGAGTCGTCGATGCGGAGCATCACCTGCCCGCCGCTGCTGATCCGGATCTTGGTGGTGGTCACCATGTCCGGGTGGTCCAGCAGGTACGTGACGTCGATCCCCGCCGCCACCAGCTGGCTGCGGAGGTCCGCGCCGGCGTCGTCGGTTCCAATGATTCCCGCCACGGAGACCCGGGCCCCGAGGGCGGCAAGATTCATGGCCGTGTTGGCCGCACCACCCGGTACGGACTCGCGGACCTGCACGTCCACCACCGGTGCGGGGGCTTCACGGCAGAGCCGCTCGATGCTGCCGCTCCACCAGCCGTCCAGCATCACGTCACCAAGCACCAGGATGGCTGGTTGTTCGGCGGCCAGCCGCCCTGGCAGCCATTCCGAGAGCGCCCGCTGTTGTGAAAGGTCCACCCCTTCGGGAGAGGTGTTCATGACTGGTCCTCCGGCAGGGCCGCAGCCGGCGGAGCCGCGATGTGCACCACTTTGACCCGGCTGAACTCATCCAGCAGCTCCGGGCCGTAGCCGAAGCCGGCGCCGCTTTCACCCCGGGGCTGGGCTGCGCCGCCGGGGGCACCGCCGAATACCTCGTTGATCTTTACGGTGCCCACGGGGAGTGCGGCCACTGCCCGCTGGATGTGGGCAAGGTTGCCGGACAGGACCGTGGCAGCCAGTCCATACTTGCCGCTGCACGCCAGCCGCAGCCCGTCGTCGAACGACTCCACCACCTGGACCGGGGCAACCGGCCCGAAGGTCTCCTCCGTCATGACCTCCATCCGGTCCGTGCAGCCGGTGAGCACCGTTGCAGGGTAGAAAGCGCCCGGCCCCTCGGGGAGGGCGCCACCCTCCACGGCGTGCGCGCCCTGCTGGAGGGCATCTGTCACGTGGGCGTGGACTGCTTCCCGCATCCGTTCGTCCACCAGCGGGGCCACTGTGCCGTTACTGTTTCTGAGCGCCGCTTCCGCTTCCAGCGCGGAGCAAAACTCCTGTGCAATGGCCTCGTGGACATAGATGCGCTCAACTGCCACGCAGATCTGGCCGCTGTTGCTGAAAGCACCAATCGCGGCCTGCCCGGCAGCCCAGACGGGATCCACGTCGCGGTCCACCAGCAGGGGATCGTTGCCGCCGTTTTCCCGGATGACATGCGCTCCGGTCAAGGCCCCCGCCCGGGCAATGCGCGCACCCGCGGCACTGGACCCTACATGGGCGATCACATCCACTTCGCACTGGGCAAGGAGCGCGCCGACGCCCGCTCCACCGGAGATCGTCTGGAAAACACCGGGCGGGAACGCCGGGGCGAGGACCTCACCCAGGGACTCCCCGAGACGCGGGCAGCGCTCGCTGGGCTTGTGGACCACCGTGTTGCCTGTGACCAGCGCGGCACCGATCAGTCCGCACGCCACCGCAACGGGATCGTTCCACGGCGTCAGCAGCGCCGCCACTCCCCGCGGCTCTGCCACCGTGTAATCCGCTGCCAGCGCATTTCCCCGCAGGCTGAGGCCGCGGTGCACGGGACCGAGCTCGGCGTACTGTTCAAGGGTTGAAACTCCGGCGGCTATCCCGGCCAGCGACTCGTCCACCGGCCGCCCCGTTTCGCCGGCATTGAGTTCTGCCAGTTCCCGGGCGGCAGCATCCAGTGCCCGTGCGGCGCTTCGGAGTGCGGCGCCCCGCTCTGCCGGAGCAGTGCGGGCCCATTCGGCCGAAGCGCTCCGGGCCACCTCCACGGCGCGGGCCACGGCATCCGGTTCCGCCTCCGGCACAGTCCAGAGGACCTCGCCGGAGCGCGGGTTGCGGATGGTGATCCCGGAGTGGCCGGCTGCACCGGTCTCTGTGGTTGTTTCGATGGCAGTGGTGGGCATGGTGTTCCTCCCGTCGTTGCGGCTGGTGGTCGGTTGCGCCTTTAGGGCCAGGAGCCCTCTTCCTCGTGGCAGATCAGCATTTCGCGGACCTCGCAGCCGGTGGGCTGGTTCAGCGCGAACAGGATGGCCTGCGCGGTGTTGGCGGGATCGTTGAGCCGCGAATCGTCCTGCGGCTTGTACTGCTCCGTGCGGTCGTCGAAGAACCGCGTCTTCATGCCGCCGGGAATCATGGTGGTCACGCCGATTTCGCCGCCGGTTTCAGCTGCGAGCGCGTGGCTGAAGCCCACCACCCCGAACTTTGAGGCGCAGTAGGCCGTCGCGTCGGCAACAGCCCGCTTGCCCAAGGTGGACGCGACAGTCACCACCCGGCCGTGGGAGGACTTAAGGTACGGCAGGGCAGCGCGCACCACCGAAACGGTGCCCATGAGGTTCACGCCGATGACCTTTTCCCACTCCGGGGCTTCGACGTCGGCGAGCTTGCCGCAGCGGTCGATGCCGGCTGCCGTGACTACGGCGTCCAGTCCGCCCAGCGATTCGGCGGCCTCCCGCACGGCCGCCTCCACCGCCAGGCGGTCCGCGACGTCCACTTCGAAAGCCTTGACGGCGGACACGTTGCTGATGTCGCGGTCCAGCACTACCGGGGTGCCGCCCGCCTTCAGGACAGCGTCGACGACGGCGGCCCCCAGTCCGGAGGCACCTCCCGTCACAAGGACGCGGCCGGGGTTGTTGGTTACAGGCACGTTTGCTTCTGCAGTCATGGTGTTCCTTTCAATGGGAAATAGTAAAAATTGGCGGCGCGGAGCGTCAGCTCACCTTGGCAAGGGCATCGGCGAGGCCGGTGGTGGAACGGGCGGGGTGGTACGGAACGGTGAGGCACTGCCCTCCCCACTTCTCCACCAGGTCTGCCTCCGGCAGTCGGGCACCCTTGTAGTCCCCGCCCTTGACCCAGATGTCAGGACGAAGCCGTTCCAGGGCGGCTTCCGGGGTGTCTTCGTCGAAGATCATCACCGCGTCCACGCATTCCATGGCCAGCAGCAGCTCTGTCCTGTCCTGCTGGCCGATGATGGGACGCTCCGGCCCCTTGAGCCGGCGTACCGAGTCGTCCGAATTGAGGCAGACGATCAGGCAGTCCCCGAGCTCGCGGGCCGCGGCAAGGGACCTGACGTGGCCGGCATGCAGCAGGTCGAAGCAGCCGCCGGTGGCCACCACTTTCCCGCCGTTGTCCCGCACATTGCGGGCCAGCAGCAGGGGCTCGGTGGTACGGCGTTTCCCTGCTGACTGGCTGGGCGGCTGTACAGGTCCGGCAGTGGAGGCAACGGAGTCCGGCAATGCGGACACGCCCCCGTTGGCGAGGAAGTCCGCGGCGTCGTGGACTGCCAGTCCGGCCGCTTCCTCAAGGTCGCGGCCGGCCAGGAGGTGGACGGCCAGGCTGGCCGCAAGCCGGTCACCCGCACCGCAGGGATCACCTGCTTCCACTCGAGGGGCCGGCACGGCATGGGCAAAAGCGTTGCCCTGGCGCAGCAGCACTGCTCCCTCCTCGCCCTTCGTCACCAGGACGGCACGGCTCTGCCACTGCTCCAGCAGGATCCGGCCAACCCTGGCTGCCTGGTCCTGTGGGTCCTCGTCCCCGGGCCGCGCCACCTGGGCCAGGCCGGCCTGGGCGGCTTTGCTGGCCTCTGCAAAGTTGGGCGTCACCACGGCCACACCGGGAACGGGGTCAGGCCCGGCGGGATGCGGGTCCCAGATGATGGGCACGCTCCCGGCCAGCCGGGCCAGGAGGTCCCTAAGCTGCGGATTGGCTGCCAGGCCCCTGCCGTAGTCGGCAACAATGATCACGCCGGCCTTCTCCACGGCCTCGAGCATGGCGGGACTGGCTGCCGGGACCGGCGCCTTTCCGCAGCCTTCGTCGAAGCGGACCACCGGGTGTGATCCGGCCCTGACCCGGGTCTTGACCGGCGAGGCGTGGCCGCTGGGGCCGGCCACAAGGCGCACCCCGGCGAGGTGGGCTTCAAGCTGGCGGCCGGCGTCGTCATCACCCAGAACCGTCACCAGCGTGACCGGCCAGCCGTCCTCGGCAAGCATCCGCGCCACCAGGCCGGCGCCGCCCGCACGCCGCTTGACCCCGGAGACATCCACCACGGGAACGGGCGCGTCCGGGCTGAGCCGGGTAGCCTCACCGGACAGGTCCACGTCCAGCATCACGTCACCTACGACCACGATCCTCATGCCCTGCCTCCCCTGGCGGAAGCTCCGGCATCCGGAGCGCCGCGCCGGCCCACCTCCAGGTCGAAGGCGCGGCACATCGCATGCAGCGCGATCAGGTGCCCTTCCTGCGCGTTGGCGTTGAGGGCGTCCACCATCACTGCCTCATTGCAGGCGTCGGACAAGGGGTTCGGACCGGCGCCGGTGAGCGCCCACGTGGTGATGTTGAGCCTGGCGGCGACTTCCGCGGCCCGCAACAGGTTAGGGCTCTTGCCGCTGGTGGACAGCAGCATCAGCACGTCACCGGACCGGCCGTGTGCACGCACCTGCCGTGCGAAGACGTCGTCGTAGCCGTAGTCGTTGGCGATCGCCGTGACGGCCGAGGATTCGGCGTGCAGGGAGATCGCTGAGAACGGGACGCGCTCGCCGTCGAACCTTCCCACCAGTTCCGCCGTGAGGTGCTGCGCCTCCGCGGCTGAACCGCCGTTCCCGGCGGCGAGGAGCCGCTGCCCGCGCAGCAGGCGCTGCGCAAGTTCCACTCCCCACGCGGCGAGGCGGCCGGACTGGCTCCGCAGCGAATCCAGCGCCGGCACCACGTTGTCCAGGTGGGCCTGGACGATGTCTGCGGTGACCGGGTCAACAAAACCTGGACCGGGGAGGACAGCGGGCAGGGCCTGTGGTGCGGCCAGGGTCCGGAGGCCGGTTTCGTGAAGGGTCCATTCTGCAGTCACAGTGCCGCTCCTTCCATCGGGACGACGCCGGCAGGAGCCCCTGCCGCCGCCAGCTGATAGGCCTTTTCGGTTTCGGCTGCCACCCGGTCCCAGGAATACCGGGTACGGGCCCGCACTGTGCCCGCGTTTCCCAGCTCCGTCCGAAGTGCGGGGTCTCCGAGCAGCATGGCCAGGGCAGAAGCGATGGCCTCCGGATCCCGGGGCGGCACATGCAGCCCCGTCCCGCGGTCCACCACGGTGTCGCGGAGGCCGCCGACGGCAGCCGCCACCACAGGCACGCCGCAGGCCATGGCCTCCAGCGGGACTATGCCGAAAGGCTCGTACCAGGGGGCACACACCACAGCGTCGGCGCTGCGGAAGAGTCCCGGCATCTCACTGCGGGATACCTGGCCCTGCAGCCGAACCTGGTCAGCCACGCCAAGGTCCGCGGCCAGGTCCATCAGCCGGCGCACCTCCGGATCTGCGTCGAGCACCCCGGAATCGCCGCCGCCACCCACGATCAGCAGTTCGACGTCGTCGAACCCGCCCTCCCGCAGGTGCGGAAGCGCCCGGATCACCAGGTCAACGCCTTTGCGTGGCACCAGGCGCCCCACCGAGAGGATCCGGTGGCTCCGCGTCCTTGCCGCCACGGCCCCCTCGGACGAAAAGAAGTTCAAGTCCACTCCGCACGGGGCGATGGAAATTTTGCCTGTGTTGATGCCCATGGCCTTGAGCTCAAACACCTCATCAGAGCACGTGGCGATGATCCTGTCGGCGGACCGGCCCACGCCCGGTTCCAGCCAGCGGCGTTCCTGCGGGCTGGTGTCCTCGGCACCCTGGTGCCGGCGCTTGACCGTGCCCAGGGCGTGGAAGGTCTGGATGACGGGAACCCGGTACCCGGTGCCAGGCCGCCTGGCGGCGTCCAGCGCAGCCAGGCCGGACATCCAAAAGTGGCCGTGCACCACGTCAGGCGGCCGCTGGCTCCAGTCCCTGGACACACCGTCAGCAAGCTCACCCATGAAGGGCAGCAACTCATCCTTGGGAACGTGGCAGGGCGGTCCTGCGTCCACGTGCACCACGTCGAAGCGGCTCCCCACCCGGACCCTGGCGGGAAGCTCCGTTGCGTCCCTGCGGGTATAGACGGTGACGTGATGGCCCCGCTTGGCCAATGCTTCCGACAGTGCCGCAACGTGCACGTTCTGTCCGCCGGCATCCACCCCGCCCAGGGCCGCCAAAGGGCTGGCATGTTCTGAAATCATCGAGATTCTCATGGGGTCTTCCTCTCTCGCGCCGGGACAAGGATCCGCTCGTCCGGGACGTTGTTACTGGCGGCCAGCGAGCGGGTCGGCTTGCTGACCAGGTCCCCCAGGAGCTCGTCCCAGCGTTGCTGGAACCTGCCCAGTCCGTAGCGTTCCAGCGCTGCCTCACGCGCGGCGAGGCCCCGCCGTCGGGCTTCCTCCGGATTGGCTGCCAGGCGCTGCGCGCCGCGGAGCAGCTCATCGATGTCGGCAGACACCACGCCCGCTTCCGGGGGCACTGCCCGCGGTGCTTCCGTGGTGGCCAGCGCAACCACCGGCATTCCCAGGTGCATGGCTTCCAGGAGGGACAACCCCAGCGATGTCCAGCGCATCGGGTGCACGTAGACGCGGCAGCGTGCCAGTTCGCGGTGCAGCTCCTGCGTTTTCAGGTCTCCCCGGGAGGTCAGCCGGGACGCCCCGATTCCGGTTGCGGCTGCCAGCCCGTCCGTCTTCATACCGAAGACCTGCAGCGGCGCCACGGCGGCGAAGGCGGGCAGCAGGTCCGTGCCCGTCACCCTGCCGCGGCGGACAGGTTCATTGACGACGACACCCAGTTCCGGCAGCTCGCCTGTATAAAGCTGCCCGGGGTCCGGTATTCCATGCTCGATCACCAGGCTTCGCGCTCCGCCGTTGTCCCAGGCGAGCCGGTTGAAGTGCGTTACATGGACCAGGGGGATGCCGTCCTGGTCCGCGAGCGGGTGCCGGGTGAAGGGGAAGTCGCCCTTGGGCGTGTTGTGCTCAAGGTACACGGCAGGAAGGTCAACGCCCGGCCGGCGGCCCAGCGCCCGGGCCACTTCGTCAATTTCCTCCGGGCGTTGAAGCACGACGGCGTCAACGGCGTCACCGTCAAGCGCCGCCAGGTCCACCTCCCGGACTGACGCAGGCCAGTCCCTGTCCGCAAGGCCAAGTCCCCACGCCCCACCCCCCGGCAGGACAGGAAGGAGGTACTCATGACGGCCGCGCACAAAAGCGTCCGTCCAGGAACCGTGGACATGCCAGAGCAGGATTCTCATCTGTTGCGGGCCTTTCTACGGGTACTGACGTGGGTACTGAAAGAGCTCACTCCGCCCATGAGCCGTTCAACCGCTCCCACCACTTCCTCGGGCGAAACGGAGTCCAGGCAGGGGTGTCCCGGAACGGGGCAGACGCGGGCGCGCGTCATCCTGCAGGGGGCGTTCTGGTCACCCAGGAGCTCCAGCGGAACTCCGTAGGGTGCCCAGCGGATGGCCGGCACTACAGGGGAGAAGAGACAGGCAACGGGGGTACCGACGGCGGCCGCGAGGTGCGCCGGGCCCGTGTTGCCGCTGACCACGGCATCGGCCCCAGCCATCACCCCCGCCAGCGTGTGCAGGTCAGTGCGGCCGCCGAGGTCCAGTGCGGAGGGGCCCGCCACTGTTGCGGTCAGGGATGTTTCGCCGGGGCCGCCGGTGACCACCACGCGATGCCCTGCGCCCTGGAGGAGTTCGACGGCGGCCGCGTGGTGCAGCGGGGGCCAGGCCCTGGCGGGCACGGCCGCACCCGGGTGCACCACCACATAGGGCTCCTGCCCCACCAGGTCCCGTACATCCGGCACGGAGGAGAGGCGTAGTTTGCCGTCGTCCCCGGCCGGGAGCCTGAACCCTGCCGCCTCAGCGATGCCCAGCGCGCGTTCCGCCTCGGGCTGGTCCTCGGGAAAGTCCTCGCCGGGTTTGAGCCTGACATCGAGGAGCGAACCGGCGTAATCGGTGGAGGCCCCGGTGATGCGCTCAACGCCTGCCAGCCTCAGCAGCAGCGCCAACGGCAGGGGTGACTGGTGGAACGACGTGAGGATGACGGCTTCGGTGATCCTGGAGTTCCGGACGTACTCAATGAGCCGGTCTGCGTGCGGGCCTGTCATTTTGGGCGCCGGGTTCATGATCCACGGGCTGTCCCAGCTGTAAACCTCGGCGGCCCCCGGGAGCATCCCGGCCGCAGCTTCGCCTTGCCTGCCGCAGAGCAGGACAACCTGGTTGGGCCTGCTGCCGTCAGGGATCCTGCCATTGGCCACTGCCCTTACAGCGGGACCGGCCAACAGCACGTCACCCATGCTGTCCAGGCGCGCAACCAGGACCCGCGCCATTACCGCCGCTCCTGCAGCAGGCGCACGGCGCCGGCCAGGTCCTGCGCCACCAGCTCCGCTTCAGCCACTTCCGCGGCAAGGGTCACCGGGGTGGGGACCAGGATTCCGGTAGCGCCGGCAGCTTCCGCTGCCTTGACATCAGCACCAATGTCCCCGATGAGCGCGGCCCCGGCCTCCGGGATTCCCAGCTTCCGGCAGGCGCTGTGGACCATGCCCGGCGCGGGCTTCCGGCAGGTGCAGCCGTCCTGCTCCGCATGCGGGCAGACCTCCCACACGTCAAAGGGGCCAAGGAGTTCTTCCACCCTGGCATTGACGCTGGCTACGTCATCGGCACTGATCATGCCGCGGGCAATGCCGGACTGGTTGCTGATCACGCCGGTGGCTATGCCCTCGGCACGCAGCGCGTCGAGCACTTCCTTGGCGCCTGGCATCGGTTGGACGCGGTCAGGGTCCCCGTTGTAGGGCACATCGACCACCAGGGTCCCGTCCCGGTCGAACAGGACAGCCCTGAGCTTGGAGGTTACGGAGCTTCCCATATCCTCCCTGTTCCCCACTGCTCCTGCTCCTAAACAGGGCCGGACGCTTTTCTCACCTTTCGGCGGTTTTGCAGCAAGGCTCTGAACAGGCAAGATAGCGCTGCGATGGTTCCGCTGGCGGTCCTCCTGGCGCTTCCGGGACGGCGGGTCCGGCAATTCGGCGGGCGTCCGGCCGCTATCGCGTCCTGGCGCGGGCAGTGCTCCTGCGGACAGGGCTCTTGCCCGACGGAGCAGGAATGCCCAGCCCCCGGACAGACCGGAGGGACGCGCCGGACGACGCTCCGAAACCTGTCCCGTGGCCCGCTTTCCTTTGCACTGCGCTGCCACGAACTTCTTCCGGCTCCCCCTGAAATGCACTGCTTTCGAGCCTGCGCTGGAGGTCCACCAGGACCCGGGCCAGACGCCGCGAGACCTGCATCTGGGACATGCCCAGCCGCTTTCCCAGTTGCACCTGGGTCTCCTCGCAGAAGTAGCGGCGGTACAGGAGCTCCCTGTCCGCGGCGTCCAAATCCTGCATGGCGTCACGCAGGCACGCCAGCTCCTCCAGGCGCTCCAGCGGTGTCTCCGGACATGCCAGGACTTCACCGATGGAGGGCGCGTCGGAATGGGGGTTGACGGCGTCCAGCGAGTCCGGGTGCATGCTGCTCGACGCCGAGATTGCTTCCTGCACGGCAGCTGGATCTTCATCAAGGGCGCCTGCCAGTTCCGCCACGCTGGGGTTCCTTCCCAGCGACTGGGTCAGCTCCGGCTCTGCCCTGAACATGCGGGTGCGCAGGTCCTGGATGTGCCGGGGCGGGCGGACCACCCACGTGCGGTCACGCAGGTACCGCTTCAGCTCTCCGGTGATGGTGGGGGCAGCGTATGCCGGGAAGCTTTCCCCCTTGGACTGGTCAAAACCGCGGGCAGCCTTGACCAGTCCAAGGTAGGCAACCTGGTTAAGGTCGGCGCGCTCGCGTCCACGGGCCTCGAAGCGGGCTGCCAGGGCCTCGGCCAGGTCCAGGTATCCGAGGACCAGATCGTTTTCGAAGGTCTGGCGCAGCCGCCCGGCTTTGGCCCCGGCAGGGCTGCTTCCGGGGAGCTCAGGCTGGTGCTGGTGGACGGGCGTAGTATCCACGGCAAGTGCGGAAAAGTATTCGGGCATTGTCGTTGGTTCCCTCGGGGTCGGGGTCCGAAAGCCTGCGGCAAGACTTAGCAGTAGGAAATCATAAGGCTGCTTATAATTCAATCCTTACCGGTTCCAGGTCCGGTGTGTCACCAGTACCGGCCGTCCACGCCAAGGAGTTCTTGCCATGCACATCGCCATCACCGGGGCCAGCGGAAATGCAGGAACAGCGCTCCTGCGGAAGCTGCAGGCCCAGCTGTCCGAAAAGCCGGGAACCATGAAGCTGACGGGGATCAGCAGGCGCCGCCCGGACACCAGCCGGGAGCCCTACTCAGGCGTGGAGTGGCACACCCTCGATGTCGGCCGGGACAGCGACCGCCCACTGCTTGACGCCGCCCTGGCAGGAGTGGATTCCGTGGTTCACCTGGCGTGGCAGATCCAGCCCAACCGGGACCTGGAGCAGTTGTACCGGACCAACGTTGACGGAACCCGGAACGTGCTCGGAGCAGCGGCAAGGGCAGGGGTGAAGCAGGTAGTCTGCGCCTCGTCCGTGGGGGCCTACAGCAAGGGCCCCAAGGACGGGCGGACAGATGAATCGTGGCCCGCCCGGGGCATGGCCGGATCCCATTACAGCCGGCACAAGGCCGAGCAGGAAGAAGCCCTGGACGCGTTCATGGCGGCGGAGCCGGGCATCGCCGTGGCAAGGCTGCGGCCGGGCCTGATCTTCCAATCCGATGCAGGGAGTGAAATCGGAAGATACTTTTTGGGGCGCCTCATACCCCGGCTGCTGCCGGGGAGGCTGCGGATTCCGCTGCTCCCCGCCCCGGACAACCTGGTCTTCCAGGCGGTTCATGCTGACGATGTGGCTGACGCCTACTGGCGCGTCATCGACCAGCGGGCCTCCGGAGCTTTCAATATTGCAGCTGAACCGGTGCTGACACCGCAGGAACTCGCCCGAACCCTGGGCGCGCGCAGGATCCTTCCCATTCCGATGGGGCTGTTGCACAAGGTTGTTGGCCTCACCTGGAGGCTGCGGCTCCAGCCCACCGACTCTGGATGGGTGGACATGGCGGCCGGCGCTCCCGTCATGGACACCGGCCGGGCCCGCCGGATCCTCGGCTGGGAGCCGAAAATACAGTCCACCGATGCGGTCAAGGCAGTACTCCAGGGGATGGGAACGGGGGAGGGAGTCACCCCCTCCCCCGTGCTCACGCCCAGGAACCCGGTTCCACCCGGAGGCTAGATGCCCTGGCGGGGATTCTCCCGGTCAACATGGCTGCCACCTGAACGGTCGGCACCCTCATCGGGGCGGTCACCCCTGTCGTGGTGGGCTCCACCATCCCGGGCAGCCGGGCCTCGGGCAGTGCCAGCCGCAGCTCCGGCCACACCCTCGTGGCCGGCCTCACCGCGGTTGGTTCGGTCGCGGCGGCCATCATCCTTGACGTCGGGATCAATCTCGTCAGCTTTACGCGTCCGTTCATTGACGTCGTCGCGGAGCGTCTTGGCCTCAGTCGCCTGCTGGTCCGCCTGCTGGCGCAACCGCGCCGCCTCGACCTGCGCCTGCTCAGCATCTGCACGGGCGCGTGTCGCCTTCGCTTCGCGCTCGCGGGCATCAAGTTCCCTGTTTTCGGCATCGCGGCGGATTTCCGCAGCCTTTTCGCGGTGCGACTCGTCCCGCTTCTGCTGGATCGCCTTGCGGCGCCGCCCGCCCACCAGCAACAGCAGCACAATCAGCACCACCACAACAACGGCAACTACAACCCAAACCCATGGAGCTGTTTCCAAATTACCCACCACTTTCCACTTGATGTGACCGGACAGGCCCATGCCTTTCCGGCTGACTCTTTTGGAACCGTTTATAACTCGTTTAGCAAGGGTACTTACCTTTTATTAGTAATCATGCTTATTATTTTACGGCCAGTATTGCTGGTTCTTGATCAAATACCGGCCTTCTTGGAAAGAGAGAGCGAAGATGACAGAGAACCAATGGCCCCAGGACCCCGACTACACGGCTCCGCCGGCCTCCACAGGAATTCCGGGTGAGCGGAACGCCGCCACCTTCCCATCCGCTGCGACGACTCCCCAATATGGCGAAGGGCAGACCGGTGGCGCTTCAGGGGCGTCCAGGAAGGACGCGGCCAAGGAAGAAGCAGCAGACGTAGCCCGCACGGCGAAGGGTTCCGCCCAAAATGTCGCGCAGACCGCGAAGAGCGAAGCCGCGAATGTGGCTTCCGAGGCGAAATCCAGCGCCCAGGATCTGTTGCACCAGGCGAAGTCAGGCCTGACCAGCCAGGCGGGCACGCAGCAGCAGAAGGCCGCTGAAGGCATCCGCACCATGTCCAGCCAGCTGCAGAGCATGGCGGACGCGCCGGAGCAGCAGGGCATGGCAAGTGACCTGATCCGGCAGGCCGCCCAGCGCAGCGAATCCGTCGCGTCCTGGCTTGAGAACAAGGAGCCGGGCGACCTGCTCGGCGAAGTCCAGAGGTTCGCCCGCAACAAGCCGGGAACCTTCCTGCTGCTCGCGGCAGGCGCCGGCATCCTGGCAGGACGCCTCACCCGCGGCCTCACCGCAGGCGCGGCTGAAACCTCAACGGGCACGGGCACAACGTCCGGCACGGCCGGTCTCGCCGGCCAGTACTCCGGAACGGACTACGCCGCGAGCCAGTACGGCGACCAGTACACCGAGTCCTATGTCCCGGCGGGCGGGACAGTACCGCCCCCTCCGGTCCAGCTTCCCGGCCCGGCCACTACCACGGCCGGTTATGACGGCGGGGCTCCCGGCAGCAGCTATTCCGACCCCACGCGACCTGCCAGCCCCCTGGACAGCCCGCAACTGGTGGAAGAGGAGCCCTGGTCGGGAACCCGGACAGCTGAGGACCCCCTGGGTGACCCCCGGATTGCCGCTGATCCGCTCGATGACGATCCCCTCGCCCGCGACCGCCGTGCCGGCGGGCAGTCAGGCGGGCTCTGATGAGCAGCCAAATACCAGAGCCTCCGCCCAGCGAGGCGCATATGAAGGCCGACAACGCGTCATTGGGTGAGTTGCTCGGGGATGTGACCCGTGACCTGTCCACACTGATGCGCCAGGAAGTCGAGCTGGCCAAGGCCGAAGCCAAGCAGTCCGCCACCAAGGCAGGCAAGGGCGCGGGCATGCTCGCAGGGGCAGGCGTGGCCGGACACTTCGTCCTGCTCTTCCTGTCCCTGGCCCTGATGTTCGCCCTGGGCGCCCTGATGCCGCTGGGCTGGGCCGCCCTGATCGTCGCCGTCATCTGGGGCATCATCGCCGCAGTCCTGGCCTCGATCGGCCGCAAGGAACTCAAACAAATCAAGGGCATGCCCCAGACCGGCGAAACCCTGTCCGAAATTCCCCCAACCCTAAAACCAGGTGAGGTAAACCGATGAGCGATAACCCGGACGCAATCCGCCAAGACATAGAAGCCACCCGCGCACGCCTCGGCACCAACGTTGACGCAGTCGCGGACAAGGTCACGCCAGCCAATGTCGTCCAGCGGCAGACCGACAAGGTCAAGGGCAGCGTTAAGGACGCCGTTGCAGGCGTCAAGGAGAAGGTGATGGGAGCAGCCGATTCCGCCACGTCCACAGTCGGAGACAAAGTCTCCACTGTCCAGGACAAGGTCTCCTCGGGCACCAGCAGCACCGGCGGCGCCATGCACTCCACCGGGGACAGCCTGCACGGGGCCAAGGACACTGCCGCCGCCAAACTCTCCGGCGCCGGCACCGCGATCTCGCATGCACCGGACCAGGTCAAAGCCAAAACCCAGGGCAACCCCCTGGCCGCCGGCCTGATCGCCTTCGGCGCCGGAATGCTCCTGGCCTCCCTGATCCCGGCCAGCCAGAAGGAACGCGAAGCCGCGGACCAGCTCAAGACCGCCGCCCAGCCCCTGGCCACCCAGGTTACCGATGCGGCGAAGGACATGGTCCAGGACCTGAAGGAACCGGCCCAGGAAGCCATGGAGAACGTCAAGGCCACGGCCACCGACGCAGCCCAAAACGTCAAAGCCGAAGGCCAACACGCGGCCACCGACGTCAAGGACCGCGCCACCGACGCCAAAGACAATGTGAAAAACACCTAAGAACATTTAGGTAGGGAAGGGCGGCTCCCATGGGAGCCGCCCTTCCGGCGTTAACAGGGCGTGCGGTTACCGCTTGCCCTTCTTCCGGGATCCCTTGCCCCGCCCCTTGTCCGGGTTGGGGGCGTACCGCTGGGCAACCTTGGGTGCCTTCTTAGCTCCGGTGCCCCGCCGGTCCGGTTTGGGGTCCTTCTTGGTTTTCACCGGTTGGGCTGAGGGCTGGCGTGAGCTTTGCGCCGTCCGCCCCCGCACGATCCCAATGAACTCCTCGATCACCTCGTCGGTGGACTCCGCGGGCCATACCAGGGCGATTTCCGTCCCGGCGGCACCGGTCAGCCGCCGCGCCACGGTGTCCTTGACGTTCAGGTGGCGCGCGACGGACATGGGGAGGATTGCCAGGCCAACGCCCGACGCCACCACCTCCAAGGCAGGCCCAGGGCCGCCAAGAGCAACTACGTCAAGGAAGGCTTCCTGTTCCAGGTCGGCCAGGGCCACTTCCTCGAACACCGAGATCTCGTGCCCCTTGGGCGCCACCACCACCGGCTGTTCCTCGTACAGCGGAATGACGTTGAAGCCCTCGCGGTCCACGGGGAGCCGGACAAAGCTGAGGTCCGCTGAACCGTCACGAAGCACTTCCAGCTGCGCGCCGTCGTCGGACATAAATGCCTGCAGCGGAACGTCCGGCATCCGCTCTTCCCAGCGCCGGATCCACTTGCCCGGCGTCACTCCGGCCACGTAGGCGATGCGGAGTTCGCGCGGTGCGGCGTCGTCCGCCTGGTCAACCGGCTGGGCCTGGTCGGCAGGACCAGTGGTTTGGGGGATGTTGTCGGAGGGCACGTCTTCACAGTACCGTCCGCCCGGATACCCTTGAAGCATGACCTCTGCAAACTCCCAGTCCATGAAGCCGGCCACTGTTGCCAAGAAACTTGGCATCTATCTGCCCGCAACACCGCAGGAGTTCCAGGATTCAACCATTACCCGCGCCGAGTTCGCCGAACTGCAGGCCAACCCGCCGGAATGGCTTGCCGAACTCCGCCGCAACGGCCCGCATCCCCGTCCCGTTGTGGCCCAGAAGCTCAACGTTTCCATCAGTGGACTGGCCCGCGGCGGGATCGAGGACGCACTGACGACGGCGGAGATCACCGCCCTGCTGCAGGCTCCCCCGCAGTGGCTGGTCACCGAGCGTGCCACCCACGCCGCAGTCCGGGCCCAGGCCCAGCGCGTCAAAGAAGAATCCGCCAAGAAGGAAGCCAAGCGGGCACGGGCCTCGGCCGAGTAGCTCTGCCCCGGGCTGCCGGTCAGTCCTGGTGCAGCTGGATGAAGTTGCCGCAGCCGTCGTCGAACACTGCGCTGATCCCTGAAGGATCCTCCGCTGGCTCGCTCTTGAACACGACACCCGCGTTCACCAGCCGGTCGTATTCCGCCCGCACATCCGTGACGCCGAACACGATGGCCGGCATCCCGGCGTCGTGCAGCGCATTCATGTAGTTGGCGCCGATCGGGTTATCGCTGGGTTCAAGCAGCAGGCCCACCGAGCCTGCATCAGCGCCCGGGTCCTTGATGATGAACAGGTTGTACTCGGGCATGGCCATCAGGGTCTCGAAGCCGAGGGTGCCGGTGTAGAAGGCGTGGGCGGCGGCCGGGTCCTTGACGTGGATGCTGCACATTTTGAGTCTCATGGTGCCTAGGGTACGCGTCGAAGCAGGGCAGAGGTTCCCATCGTCGTCCACGACGCCGCCCTCAGCCACCTGGCAGCTCCGCCGCTTCAAGGGTCCATGCGGGACCTGAAACGCGGGCTGCCGCATAGTCCGCAGGACTGTTCAGGCTGATGTCCCGGGCGTCGGCCCAGGCCATTGACCACGGTTCCCGAACAGGGTGCAATGGAATGACCAGTCCGGGAATCCGCGGCCCGGGCGTGCGCTGGAGGTCAGGTGTTCGCCATGGGGGATGGAGTGTTCGAGGGACTGCTCCAGGGGGTCTGGGCCCTGATGCTCGCGGGCCCGGTGCTGGTGGCGGGTGTTGCCGCAACGGTTTTTGTGGTCCGGCGCCGGGCCCTTTCCGGCGGGGCCAGCGGGAGTGAACGTTCGGACCAGCTGTTCTGGGACCTGTTCCTGGGCTCAGCAGTTGCGGTCCCTGCGCTGCTGATCCCCACCCTGATTTCTCCGTGGACCGGCCTGTTCCTGGGCGGGGCGGGCGTGGCTGCGGGCATCGCTGCCTACCGGGGCACCCCCAAGTATCTTGCACGGCGCGCCGCCCGCAGTGACCACCGCGCACTGGAGTCCGCCCACCTGGCAGCCCAGGCCCGGCATGATGAACTGATTGCCCGTTGGCGGCGCTATGAGCTGGACCCGGCCTGCAGCATCGACTATCCGGCCCTTACCGACGTCCGGCTTCCGGAGACGTCAGCCCTGATCAAGGCGATGCGGGCGGCGGACCAGCTGCGCAGCGATCCCCACCAGGAATATCCCGACGCCGTCACCCGCCTGGCTGCCTCCCTCGCCGCTGCCGAGCGGGCAGCCGGCGTTCCGGCGGAACAGGCCTAGGTGGCAGTTTTTCAAACGGCCGACGTTAAGTGGTGTGTCGGCCGCAGTGGAGTGGGCTGGCGGACGGCGATAGCATCCGAAGATGAAGCCAGAGGAATTACCAGCACGTGACCAGTTCGGCCGGCTGCTGGAGGACCGCGGGGTCTGGCGGCAGGCAACCACCCTCGCAGCAGCCGGTGAGTTGACCGCCCGTTGGCTGGCGGGCGCAAGCTCCTACCAGCCGGGGCACTTGGCGCCCGGCTTTGACGAGGAGACCACCCCCATCGCGGCTGCCCTGGCAGAGCTGAACCGGAACGGGCTGTTCACCAAGGAGTCGCAGCCCGGCCTGATGTCCGGCCCTGCCGTGCAGCGGGAGTACGTCACGGGTTTTTGCAGCGCCACCATGGCAGGAGCACTGTTATCGCTCTCCACCCGCACCGAACTGGTGACCGTAGCCCACGCCCCCGGTGAGGAGAGCAGCGCCGCCATCCCCGTGACCCTCGCCGGAACGGAGGTGACCACAGTGCTCGGCTCCAGCGAAAACCCGGTGGACGAGGAACAGATCCGGGACTGGGCGGAGGAAACCAACGATCATCTCGCGCTGCTGCTTGCGGACTCCTGGTACGTGGAAATCCTGGACCCGGTGTGGGGCCGCACTGATGTGCTGCTGCCGGCGGTACTTGGGGCACTGACAGGCCAGGATTAACCTGCTGCCGGGCCCGCACCCCTGACCGTCCCGCTTTAACGCCCCACTCGCGTTAACGCCCCAGTCGCGCCAAAGGCGGGGCAGCACGTGCTGCCCCGCCTTGGTGCATGTGAACCTACAGCTCCACCGTGCCGCTCTCGCCAACACTCATCCTGCTGTTCGTAACCTTGGACTTGACCCACTGGAGCACCGTGGCAGCGGTGCCGCCGGGGCTGGTCCAGTATTCCGCCGAGTCCGAGTCGATGCGGAGCAGGCACACCTCGGGGGTGTCCGGGCCATCCGGGAACCACGCTTCAACAGCCTGGTTCCACATTTCACGGATTTTCTCCCGGTCCGTGACAACCTGAGCCGTTCCCGCAACGGATACCCATTCGGTGTTCTTGCCGAAGGAAACGTTGACGCGGGGGTCTGCCCGGACATGGGCAACCTGCGAGGTGCCGAGTCCCGTGAAGAACCACATATCGCCGTCGTCCTTGACATCCTGGACAGCCAGCGGCCGGCTCACGAGGGCGCCTTCTTCGTTGATGGTGGTCAACATCCCGATGTGGGAATCGTTGATGATGTCCGTAACCTTGCTGATGCTCTCAGTGTCAGTCATATCTCACCTCAATCGTCTGCGTTGCAGGGAAACTCCCCACCAGCCAGCCTATTGGTAAGCATGCTTATTTTCCAGCCCGGAAGGCCTTGTCCGCCCTGCGCTGAACCGGGATCAGGCGCCGGCGGGCACGGCCACAAGCGCGGTCTCGGCGACCCTGACAGCAGTCTGCCGGCCCATCCGGATGGCACCGTCCACGTGTTGGTAGCCTTCGGCGGCGAGGTCGGAGCAGGACCAGTAGATGGGCCCTACCGGTGCCAGCTGGTCCTTACCATAGCGGTGCAGTCCCCCGAGGTCATAGCTGGCCGCGTACGCACCGCGGGTCCATTCCTCCGAGCCCCAGTCCGACTCGTAGTACACCTCGGGCTCAAGTGCCTCGGCGCCGAGGAACCCGGCAATGGATTCCAGGATGGCGCGCTTGCGCTCTTTGGCATCCAGCTCGAAGACGGCGTCGGCCTTTTCATCCGACACAAAGCCCACCAGGGTGCCTCTCGTGTCCCCGAAGTTGGTGTTGTCATAGACCTCCTGGACCAGGGACCCGGCCCCGAAGCAGGTGCCGGAGAGGCCGGAGTTGCGCCAGAACGGGCGGCTGTAGACCGCGTGGACCTTGATGACCAGACCCAGTGACTGGTGCTGGTGCATCTGGTGCTGGCGCCGGGGCAGCGGCGGGTTGAACGAGACTCTGGAATAGAGGTTGGGCGGCACGGCCATGATCACGAACCGGGCGTTCACCGTGGCCCGGTCTGATTCGACGGTGACGCGGTGGCCGCCGTCTGCGTCCGGCTCCCAGTTGATGGTGCGCACCGGGGCATTAAGTACGACGTCGTCACCCAGCTCCTGTGCGAGCAGCAGTGATACCTGCTGCATACCGCCCACCACCCGCCGGTCCAGGATGAAGTCTTCGTCCGTCAGATGGCTGAAGGATCCGGCGGAGGCCGCCATCAGGACCGCCTGCAGGGCCGAGAACGCGTGGGCCGGCTTGGTGAGCATTCCGCCGGCGATGAACAGGCCGATGTTGCTGCATGCCTCCTCATTGGCCGAGTTCTGCCGCAGCCAGTGGTGGAAGGAAATGGTGTCGAGCTCGCGCGCCTTGGGATGAGCCCAGGGTTCGGTGGCACCAATTTCGGCGGCGAGGCCATCGAGCAGGGCGGTAAGTTTGCTCATTTCGGCCTCGGTGTCCGCGTCCACGGGGAAGGTATCGCCCGTGTAGCGGACCGGGATTCCGTCCTTGCCGATATACATCGACTGGCCCTCCCGGTAGCGGGAGTACGTCTGCAGGCCGAGTTCGTCCAGCAGCTCCAGGAGTACGGTCTGGTCCGGCGAGACCCACTGGCCACCGATTTCGAGCATGGCTCCGTCCACGGTGTCGGTCCAGGTGCGGCCGCCCACCCGGTCACGCGCCTCAAGCACCGCGACGCTCAGGCCCGCCCTCTTCAGTTCACGGGCAGCGGTAAGCCCGGAGGGTCCGGCTCCAACGACCACGACGTCGCGGTTCAGGTTCAGCATGATGTCCTCTCTTCGGTCCTGCGATGACGGGGACCGCTAAATGAATGCCGTTCATTTATTAGAACTATAGCGCCTGGCGCACGCGACCGGAAGGGCCGGGTGGAATAATGCTGGAGACCACCAATGAAAGGGCAGGAATGCCGGCAGTATCAGCCACCCAAGGGCGCTCACCAGGGAATGCCGGAACGCAGAGGCGGAAGGCCGGCAGGCCGTCAGCCGCTGTCCTGGACAAAGCCGGCATTACGGCCGGCGCCCTGAAGCTCATCAGCCGGAAAGGCTACGACGGCCTCACCATGGCTGCCCTGGCAAAGCAGCTGGAGGTGGCGCCGTCGGCCCTGTACAACCACGTGGCAGCCAAACGTGACGTGCTTCTCCTCGTGGAGGACCACCTCACCGCCCTTGTGGATGTGTCCGGCTTCGGCACTGCGTCCTGGGAGCAGGCCGTACGGACCTGGGCCTGGAGCTACCGGAACGTTTTCGCCGAGCACACGCCGCTGATTCCCGTGATTGCAGTCCTTCCCGTCACCGACGCGCCGCAGACCCTGGCCATGTACGAGACCGTCAGCAAGGGCTTCCTGGCTGCAGGATTTCCACAGGAACGCGTCGTGTCCTCGATTGTGGCCCTGGAATCCTTCATCTTCGGCTCTGCCTATGACGTCACCGCACCGGAGGACATTTTCGAATCCGGTTCGATGGCGGAGTCCACCCCGAACTTCACGGCCGCGGTGCGAAGCTCCGCCGGCGTGCCGGGACGCCCGGCTGACGTGGCTTTCGAGCTTGGACTCGAGGCGCTGATCTCAGGGCTGGGTGCCCTGCGGGGCTGAACGGGACGCATAGTGTTCCGCCAGCCTCGCCAGTCCCTCGTCAAGCGGGACGGCGGGCTTCCAGTCGAGGAGTTCCCGCGTTTCGCGCTGGTCGAACCAGTGGGCGGTGGAGAGCTGCTCGGCGAGGAACCTCGTCATGGGCGGCTCCTCTTGCCGCCCCGCCCGGGTCCAGACCTTCTCCACTACCGCTCCTGCCGCGCGCGCCACCGCACCCGGCACGGACCACGACGGCGCCGGGACACCTCCCGCGGCGCAGATTCCCGCCAGCAGCTCGCCCACCGGACGCGGCTCGCCGTTGCTCACCACCAAGGCCCGGCCATGGACGTGTTCCATGCGGTGCAGGGCGGCGACGATGGCCGCTGCGGCGTTGTCCACGTAGGTGGTGTCGATCAAGGCAGCACCGGCATCGAGCAACGGCAGCCGGCCCCGGCCGGCGCGTGCCAGGACCCGCTCCACCAGCTGGGTGTCGCCCGGTCCCCACACAATGTGCGGGCGCACCGCTGCGACCCGGAACTCCGGAGTGTCTGCGGCCAGCGCCAAGAGCTCGGCCTCGGCCTTGGTGCGGGAGTAGTCGCCGTGCGCACGCCGGGGATCAGCCGGCTCGGCGCCAAGCCCGGCGATGGCGGCGCCCGAATTGGCCACGGACGGGGACGAGACGAAGACCAGGTCCCTCACCCCGGCCGCACGGGCGCACTGGAGGAGGCGGCGGGTCCCCTCGACATTCACCTCATCGAACTCTGCGGCGCGGCCAGTGAAAGAAACTTTCGCGGCCAGGTGGATGACTCCTTCGGCGCCTTCGACTGCCCGCTGAAGCGCTGCACCGTCGGCAACTGAACCGCAGAAGTCCGTGGCGCCGTCGACCCCTGATGGACGCCGCTGGAAGGTCGCAACGGCGTGGCCCTGGCGTACCAGCAGCCGCGCCACTTCTCCCCCCAGCAGCCCGCTTGCGCCCGTGACAAGGACCCTCATGGCTTTCCTGGCCGTCCGCCGGCCAGCACCCGCGCAGCCCATCGGGACAGGCGGCTCCTGTCGATCTTGGCATTGTGCCGGATGTCCGTGGGCTGTGCCGGCACCGCGAGAACAGCGGAGACGCGGACGCCCGCTGCCAGGGCGGCCCGGCGGACCTCACCGGCAAGCTGCGGCGCAACAGGGCCCGCTTTCCGCGCGGGCGGTACGGTTTCGACGACGGCGACCACGGCCTGGGTGCCTGCCGGTCCCACACCGGTGATGGCCGCCAGCCGGACGGAGTCAAGGCGTTCGATGGCCTGTTCCGCGCCCACCGGCATCACCACGGCACCGGGCGCCGTGACGAGATGGGCGAGGCGCCCTTCCACCCAGAGCCGCCCGGCGTCGTCGAAGTGCCCTACGTCTCCGGTCCGGTGCCATCCGGGCATGCCGGCGCTTTCGCGCTGGGTCAGCCAGAGCCTGTCGTACGCTTCCTTGACGTGCGGTGCGCTGACCAGGATTTCCCCGGTCACGCCGGCCTCAGCCACCGGACGGGACGTGGGTGCCGTGCCGTCTTCGGCCAGTGGAACGACCGCCACCCGGGCGCCGTGCACGGGCCGGCCCACACACACCCCGTTGCCTGCTCCCGCCACAGCGCCCGCGGCAGCATCGGCGTCGGCCGCCTGGATCTGTTCGAGGCTGATGTCGGTGACCGGCAACGCCTCCGTCATCCCGTAAGGGGTGTGCAGCGAGGCCCGGGGCAGCAGCCGCTGAACCTCTGCCAGCAGCGGTTCAGGGACGGGCGCGCCGGCGGACAGCAACAACTCGACTCCCCTGAGCGCCTCATGCCCTGCCGCACTCAGGCCGTCACGGGTGGCGAGGATATTGCGTAAAGCCGCCGGTGAGGCGAAGACAACGGTGGCGTTGATCGCCGCGGCAGCATCGGCGAGCGCACCGGCCGTCAAAGTGCGGGGCGCAGTGACGTCCATGGCCGGGGTCACCGATACCGCTCCGAGCGCCGGTCCCAAAAGGGCGAACGGGGCAAAGCCGGCCACCAGCCGGGCACCGGGACGGATCCCGAAGGTTGCGCCCACCGTATCCCGCATTGCGGCCAGCTGCCGGTGCGTATACAGCACGCCCTTGGCGGGGCCTGTGGAACCGGACGTGAAGAGTACGGCAGCGGGAGCATCGGGATCCATGCTGTCTGCAGGCTGTCCGAATCCGCGTGCGGCACCGGAACGGGCCAGAACGTGAAGGGACGTCTCGACACCCAGGACCCGTCGGCGTGCGGCCGGAAGGTCCCGCACACTGATGCGCCGCCCCGGCCACCCGAGCACCGAGGCAGCCGCGAGTGCCCTGTCGATTCCGATGAGGACATCAGGGGTGGCACCCTTCACGGCGCGGCTCAGGCCCTTGGTTCCCAGTCCGGCGTCGGCCACTACCACCACTGCGCCCAGCCGCAGGCAGGCGTAGAGGGCAACGGTGAGGTCCACTCCGGGCGGAACCATCAGGCTCACCCGACTGCCCCTTCCCACGCCGGCTTCCTTCAGCCCGGCAGTGAGGTCCACGATGCTCCGGTCCAGCTGCTGCCAGCTGAGGGACCGGGCGGGTGAACCGTTCGGGGACATTTCCACAACAGCGGGGCTGCCGCCTGCCGGTCCGGCCGCCTGCCCGTCGAGCAGGTCCCACAGTGGCCGGAATTCCGCCTGCTCCGGCCCGGCCCCATCATCGGGCGACCCGCCGACCGTGCGGCCAGGCGCTGTGGCTTCCGCTTTCCCCGATCCGCCGGGGGTGTTTTCGCCGAGCCACTGGAAAACAGGCTGGGCAATGTTCCGGTCTTCTGCCAGGAGATGGCCCGCGCCTTCGAAGCGGTGCACGGCCGCGTGCGGAAGCCGGCTGATGAGGTCCTTGAGGTACCGGTCGGAAAAGATGGGGTCCCTGGGGCCCCAGAGCATCAGCGCCGGGACCTTCAGTCCGTGCAGTCCTTCCGCGACGGCGGTAAGCGCCGCAAAGCTGGGGTGTGAAGCGTCCACGGGTATATCGGCAACAAAGTTCCCTACCCCGGCGCGGCGGTCGGATCCGCGGTAGGGGGCCATGTAGGCCTTCCGGATGGCAGCAGGCAGCGGGGGGTCCGCCAGCGAGTGCGTCACCCGCAGAAACGCGTCCGACGTCGTGGTTCCCCACTTGTGCACGGCGGGGTGCAGGGCAAGGCGCAGTGCGGGCGGGATTCCCGAACCGGCGGGCTGATGGACGGCGGTGTTGGTCAACACCACACCGGCGAGGAGCTGTGGGTGCGCCAGGGCCCAGCCCAGGCTGATCACTCCGCCCCAGTCATGGCCCACCGTCACCACTGGCCCGTCCAGGCCCAGCGCCTGGGTCAGGTCGCCGAGGTCGTTGATCCGGTCAGCCAGCCGCCGGAAGGTTCCGGTCCTTTCCGAGGAGCCCATGTCCAGTTGGTCCACTGCCACAACGCGCCACGGGTGGTCCGGGTTGGATCCTGCGGCCAGCAGCGTACGCCAGAGGTAGGACCAGGTGGGGTTGCCGTGCACGCACAGCAGGGTACCGGCGGGTGACAGCCCCAGGCGCGACAGCTGCGCGCCGTTGTCCAGCAGGTGCCAGCGGCGCACAGCGCCTGCATCGACGCCGGACGTGGACGGCACCTCGATTGTCCGGGACCATTCCGCATCCACGCCGGGCCAGTTCTCGGCTACCAAACGATTTCCACCATGCCCGTGTTCAGTCCTGAACCAACCCCCATGCACAAAACCCGGTCCCCGGCGTTAAGTGACTGTGCCTCGGCTGCAAGGGTCATGGGAAGCGAGGCAGGCCCCACGTTGCCCCAGTGCGGGAACGTGATCGGGACCTTGTCCGGATCCAGGTCAATGGCATTGATGATCGCCTGCGTATACGCGTTGCTGACCTGGTGCGTGACATAGCGGTCCATAGCGGCCCAGTCCCACTCCGGCTGGGCTTCGTGCCAGGCATCAACGACGAGCTGCAGCCCGCCGTCGAGCAGGCCCTTGGTGTCGGTGGTCATGCCGTCGATGCCTCCCACGCACAAACCGTGGTGTTCGCTGCCGGCACGCATCACTCCGCCCACAAGCCTGTGAGCTCCCGGGTGCTCGTCCGCGGGACCCAGCACGGCTGCGGCGGCCCCGGAACCCAGCGTGAGCGTGGCGAACTCCCGGTTGAAGTCCTCACGGGTGGTCTCAGGCCGCTGCAGCCGGGCAAGCGTGGCCTCCTGGGTGCTCTGGGAGTCCTCGCCGTTGACGATCACCGCGTATTTGATCTGGCCCGAATCGATCATGTTGGCCGCCATGGTCAGTCCGTTAACGAAACCGAGGCATGCGTTCGCCACATCAAAGTTCATCGCTGAGGATGGCAGGCCGAGTGTGTGGTGAATCTTCACGGCGACAGAGGGTTCGAGGTTGCGCCGGGTGACGGACGTGTTAATCAGCAGGCCAACCTGGGACGGTTCGACCCCGGCCTCGGCCAGTGCCTTGGCGCCCGCCTCGGCGGCGGCATCATCAAAAGACGTGCCGGCCGCCCACCATCGCCTGTGCGTCACTCCGGCGACGCGCTCCAGCAGCCGCGGCGGGAACTTCAGCCGCTGCAGGGTGGAAGCCAACCTGCGGTCAAAATCCGTGGAACTGACGATCCTCGGAGCCTCGACGCTGCTCACCGAAAGCAGCGCTGTGTTGCTATGCCGGAAGGTTGCGTTCCCTGCCAATTCAAGCCCCTGTTCGTTTCCGTCCTGCATTTTGCGGTGACTGTACCCATAAACGCACAACCCAAGAGCTTAACTATGCTGGTGCCGGCCCGGATCCTGCACATTTCCCGCTCCAATTTCCGCGCCTGCCCCCCGGCGGGGTGCACAGCAATAAGCCCTTCCCCCTCGCTGAGCCTGCACGAGTTCCTGTTCGGAGGTACCCACCAAACCGGCGGTTGACTCACCATTGCAGGCATTCCTGCAGCCCGGGGATCCACATTCCCTACTTGTAGTACAAGCATGGAACTTATATTATAAGAAGGCGGGCGAAGGAGCCCGGCACCCCCAAAGGAGAATCCATGAGTTCCGTCGATCTGATCCGGCACGTCAAGCTGTCCACCGCCCGCCTGCCCCTTGCCGTTCCCATCAGCGACGCAAAGGTCTTCACCGGCCGGCAGAAGCCCATGACCGAGGTGGTCTTCCTCTTCGCTGAAATCACCACCGAACTGGGGCACAGCGGCATCGGCTTCAGCTACTCCAAGCGCGCCGGCGGCCCCGCCCAGTACGCCCACGCCAAAGAAGTTGCGGAAGGCATCATCGGCGAGGATCCCAACGACATCGCGAAAATTTACACCAAGCTCTTGTGGGCCGGTGCTTCCGTGGGGCGCTCCGGCGTCGCGACCCAGGCCCTGGCGGCCATCGACATTGCCCTCTACGACCTCAAGGCCAAGCGTGCCGGCCTGCCCCTGGCCAAGTTCCTTGGCTCCTACCGTGACTCCGTGCAGACCTACAACACCTCCGGCGGCTTCCTCAACGCCACCCTGGACGAGGTAAAGACCCGCGCCACGCAGTCCCTCGAGGAGGGCATCGGCGGCATCAAGATCAAGGTTGGGCTCCCAGACAGCAAAGAGGACCTGCGCCGCGTCGCCGGCATCCGCGAACACATCGGCTGGGACGTACCCCTGATGGTGGACGCGAACCAGCAGTGGGACCGCGCCACCGCCCTGCGGATGGGGCGCCGGCTTGAGGAGTTCAACCTCATCTGGATCGAAGAACCCCTGGACGCCTACGACTTCGAGGGTCATGCACACCTCGCCCAGCTCCTGGACACCCCCATCGCCACCGGCGAAATGCTCGCCTCGGTGGCAGAGCATAAAGGGCTCATCAACGCCAACAGCTGCGACATCATCCAGCCGGACGCACCCCGGGTCGGCGGTATCACCCAGTTCCTCCGCCTCGCCGCCCTGGCAGACGAGCGCGGGCTGGGCCTGGCTCCGCACTTCGCCATGGAAATCCACCTGCACCTTGCGGCCGCGTACCCGCGCGAGCCCTGGGTGGAGCACTTTGACTGGCTGGACCCGCTCTTCAACGAACGGCTCGAGACCAAGAACGGGCGGATGATCGTCCCGGACCGCCCGGGCCTCGGCATCACGTTGAGCGACCAGGCACGCGCCTGGACCACAGAGTCCGTGGAGTTCGGCGCGTAACGTTGGTGCCATGAGCCGGAACCTCACCGCGGACCTCGCCGCTGACCTTCGCACCCGCATCGTGGACGGCGTCATCCAGCCGGGTGAAAAGCTCCCCAGCGAGAACACCCTCATCAGCGACTTCGGCGTGAGCCGTACCGTCGTGCGCGCCGCCCTGACCAGGCTCCAGGCGGAGGGACTGGTTGAAACGGAACGGGGACGCGGCAGCTTCGCCCTCACCCCGCCGTCGGAAGGGCCGCAGGCAACGCCGGGAGCCCGCCCGGTGGCAAGCATGGAGGACCGGCTCCACCTGCTGGAGTTCCGGCTGGGCGTGGAGACCGAAGCGGCCGCGCTGGCAGCCCGCAACCACACCGACCGGCAACTGCGGGCTGTCACTGCGGCGCTGGAGGAGTTCACGGCCAGCGCAGGACATCCCGCGCACGCCATGAAGTCCGACTTTGAATTCCACCGGGCCATAGCCGCGGCCTCCGGCAACCCTTATTACTCCGACTGCCTCGCTGCCCTCGGCCAGACGATGATTGCCATGCCGCGCACCAGGCTGATGACCGGCGCCGAGCATTACGCCCGGGACCACTTCGACCAGGTGGTGCAGGAACACCGGTCCATTGCGGACGCCATCGCGGACGGAGACGAGGCTGCAGCAGCCGCTGCCATGCGCAGCCACCTGGCAAACTCCCGACGCCGGTTCAAGGCCTCCGCCCGCCCGTAGCAGGCCGGAAACATCGACGCTGGATGGGACAACAAAGAAAGGACCCCGGTCAACTGACCGGGGTCCTTACCTGTTTGCGTGCGCGAGGGGGGATTTGAACCCCCACACCCTTTCGGATACTGGCACCTGAAGCCAGCGCGTCTGCCGTTCCGCCACTCGCGCGCAACTTCTTCCACACAATCACGGCCGGTTTCCCGATCCGCAACCTTGTAAAAGCAGCGAGATCAAGCATAACGGAGAGTGGACGGAAATTGCCAATCGGTGGTGACGGCTGCCTGCACGAGGCCGGCCGTACCCGGATCCCGGGGTTCTTGGCTGCAGGCGGAACCGCTGCCGCGGGACGCCCCAACCGGGCGGGGAAGTGAACTTTTGCCGGTGCCCGGGCGTTGCTGATTAAGGTCATTCACAGGCCTGCCCAGTAGTATCGGATGTAGGAGTGACTGCTGCAGGCAGGCACACCGCTGACCTGCGGGCTGCACCAAACGTGCAGTTCCGGAACGAAGACTGCCCCGCAGCCGGGGGGAAAGGAGAAGAAGCATGGGACTGCTGGACAAAGTGGAACGCGGCATCGAAAAGGCCGTCCGAGGCGTCTTCTCCACCGGTTCGCGGGCACAGGTGGAACCTGTGGAAATCGCCAGCAGGCTGCGCCGCGAGGTGGACCACAAAGCGCTGACGGTGTCAGCCGGCCGCACGCTGGCACCCAATGTCTTCGACGTCCAGCTCAGTGACGACGACTTCGCAAGGGCCCAGGAATGGGGCACCCCGCTGGCGGAGGAGCTCTGCGACGTGGTCATCAACCACGTCCGGAGCCAGGGCTACACGCTCCAGGGTTCCGTGCGGATTTCCTTCCGCAGGGATTCGGAGCTGCGCGCCGGCGACTTCGAGATCATCTCGTCCACCGAAAAATCCCAGGCCTCTCCAGCCGGCCAGCCGCCACGTTCCAACGTCCCCGCTGCTCCCAGCAGGCAGCCGGTCCGGCTCCAGCCCGTCCTGGACATCGACGGGCAGCGCTACTCCCTCAACGCGCCGTCCATCGTGCTCGGCAGATCCTCCGACGCCGACATCCACGTCGAGGACACGGGCGTATCGCGCCGCCACCTGGAGATCCGCACAGCCAACGGAGTGACAAGCGCAGTGGATATGGGTTCCACCAACGGCAGTTACGTCAACGGACAGAAGGTGTCAGGAAGCACCGAGCTCACTGACGGCTCCACCATCACGATGGGACGGACAAAAATCATCTTCCGCCTTCTGCCTGCCGGCCCCGGTGGCCGCGCATGAGCGATCTGACCATAACGGCCCTGCGCTTTGGCTTCCTCCTGCTCCTGTGGGTGCTGATCTTCAGCATCGTCTCAGCCATGCGGCGGGACCTGATGGTGGGGCGCAAGGCCGCCTCGGGCGCTCCAACGCAACGCCAGGTGCGCCGGAACCCGGACCTGGCGGAAGCGGCCCCGCAGCCCGTGAAGCAGCAGGCCCGCCAACTGGTTGTTGTCGAGGGTCCGCTCAAGGGAACTACCCTCCCGCTTGCCGCCAGCCCCATCCTCCTGGGCCGGGCCCAGGAAGCCACCCTGGTCCTGGAGGACGATTATGCCTCGGGCCGCCACGCCAGGCTGTTCCCCCAGGGCAGCCGCTGGTTTATCGAGGACCTGGGTTCCACGAACGGAACCTACCTGGCGGACCAGCAACTTACCCGTGCCCTGCCGGTTGAGCCAGGGGTACCCGTGAGAATCGGCAAGACGGTCATCGAATTGAGGCCATAGCCGTGGCCGCCACGCAAACTCCCGCGAACGGGCACCAGCCCCCGCAGCGGCCCCTCATCATGCGCTTTGCCGCGCGTTCCGACGTCGGCCGGATACGTTCCAAGAACGACGATTCCGCGTACGCCGGCCGGCACCTCGCCGTCGTTGCGGACGGTATGGGCGGCCATGCGGGCGGCGACGTCGCCTCTGCTGCCACGGTCCTGGACATGATCCACCTGGATCGCGGCGGCTACCACGGCGACGCCGGCACCGTCCTTGCCGACGAAATCCAAACTGCCAACTCCCTGCTGTCCGAACTTGTGCACCAAAACCCCAAGCTGGCCGGGATGGGCACCACGGTAACGGCGCTCCTGCTGGCAGAGGGACAACTGCACTTCGCGCACATCGGGGACTCCCGGGCGTACCGTCTGCGTGACGGTGAATTCAAGCAGGTGAGCGTGGACCACACGTTCGTCCAGCGGCTCATCGACGAAGGCAGGCTGCGCCCGGAAGAGGCCGAGAGCCACCCGCACAAGAATGTCCTGATGCGGGTCCTGGGCGATGTTGACGCCAGTCCTGAGCTTGATCTCGACGTCTTGGATGTTCGGCCGGGAGACCGCTGGCTGCTCTGCTCTGACGGGCTCAACTACGTTGCCGGCCACGCCGTGGAACGGACCGTACGGGAAACCAAGGATCTGCGGGAGTGCGTGGAAACCCTGGTGGACCTCACCCTTGAAGCCGGCTCTCCGGACAACGTCACGGTCATCATGGTGGAAATCGTCGAAGAAACGCCCGACGACGTCAGTACAGCCGCCGTCGACGTCATTCCTTCCACAAGTACCGCCGCGGCCGTTCCAGCGGCAGCCCTGAAGGAGACCCCGGAAGAAGCCGGGAACGCTGCAGCCAACGGTGCCGGCGATGCTGGAGCGGGAGACACTCGGGACGCCGGGCCCGCCAACGGCACCAACGGTTCCGGAGCTGCGGGCGCCACCGACCCCCATCTGGGCGAGCATCTGTCCGCGGAGGTCCTCCGGGAGGAGCTGGCGTCACGTCCGCACGAACTTGTCGGTGCTGCCGCATCGGCAGCAGAATCAGGGTCCATCCCCACCATCGCCGGGCGCACCGTGGCGCGCAGGGCAGCCACACTCCTCACCCACAAGGCTGAACGGCCGGGCAATGACGCTGAAGACACCCTCGTTCCGCTTAAACCGCGCCGGTGGGTTACCTGGACTATCGCTGCTTCCGTCCTGGTGGTCCTGACTGTGGGTCTCTGGCTGGGCTATGCCTGGACCCAAACCCGCTATTACGTTGGCGAGTCCGATTCACGCGTCGCCATCTACAACGGCGTGTCCCAGCGTCTTGGCCCCATCGGACTTTCCACCCTTGAGACAGTGACGGAGATCCGGATGGATTCCCTGCCGCCGTTCTCCCAGCAGCGGGTCCGCCAGACGGTGCCCGCGAACGATCTTTATGATGCCCAGCGGATCGTTAAGAACCTGGAGCTCACCGGAACCACGTCTCCCGAGGAAGACTGTGCAACGCCTTCCCCGTCCCCGGGGGCAACCACGTCCGCTCCGGCACCGACGGAATCAGCGGCGCCTGCCCCGGCACCGGATGCGTCTCCTGCGCCGGCAAGCCCGTCCCCCAGTCCCACCGTCACCTGCGAGGCGGTCCAATGAGCCAGCTCAGCACCACCCCCAAGCCACGGCGCAACGTTGAACTTGCGCTGCTCCTGCTGGCCCTCGCAGTGGGCATCGGCGCCAACATGCTGGTGGGCGTGGACCAGGAAAAAGCGTTTGATTCCGATTTCTGGTTCCAGTCAAGCCTCCTCGCTGTCGCCGCCCTGGTCTTCCACGGCGTCCTCCGCTTTCGCGCAAAGTATGCCGATCCGGTAATACTTCCACTGGTGGTTGCCCTGAATGGCTTGGGGCTTGCCATGATTCACCGGCTCGACGCTCCGGATGCGGATACCGGCAACAACCAGTTGCGGTGGACCCTCATTGCCATGGCAGTGGCCATCGCGGTGATCTGGTTCCTCAAGGACCATCGAGTACTCCGCAGGTTCACCTTCATCTCCCTCGCAGCCAGCGCCCTCCTGCTGATCCTGCCGCTCATTCCGGGAATCAGTGCCGGCGAGATCCTGGGTGCCCGTGTCTGGATCAGGCTCGGACCCATGACCTTCCAGCCGGGTGAAGTCGCAAAGATCACGCTTGCCATATTCTTTGCCGGGTATCTGTCGTCCAACCGTGATCTGATCCTGCTTGCCGGCCGAAAAGTCGGGCCACTGCAGTTCCCGCGGTTCAAGGACATGGGACCCATGATTACTGCCTGGCTAGTGAGTATCGGTGTGCTCATCTTCCAGCGGGACCTTGGCTCTTCGGTGCTCTTCTTCGGCCTGTTCATCGTGATGATCTACGTGGCAACCAGCCGTATCAGCTGGGTGGTGATCGGCCTGGCCCTCATTCTCGGCGGCGGATTTGCGGCGTCCCGGGTCTTTTCCCATGTGGAACTTCGGATTAGCGGCTGGCTGAACGCCTTCACTCCGGAGGTTTACGGCCGCTCTCCCGGCGGAAGCGGCCAGATCGTGCAGGGCCTCTTCGGGATGGCCAACGGAGGGCTGGTGGGCACCGGCCTGGGCCAGGGCCGCCCGGACCTGGTCCCGTTCGCCAACAGTGACATGATCATCGCCTCCCTTGGCGAGGAGCTGGGCCTGGTTGGCCTCTTCGCCGTCGTCCTGATGTACCTGCTGCTTTTCACCCGCGGCTTCCGCGCCGCACTGGGCACGCGGGACGCCTTTGGCAAGCTCCTGGCCTGCGGACTGTCCTTCGCGGTGGCCCTGCAGTGCTTCGTGGTGATCGGCGGCGTCACGCGCCTGATCCCCCTGACAGGCCTCACAACACCCTTCCTCGCAGCCGGCGGTTCCTCCCTGCTGGCCAACTGGATCATCGTGGGACTGCTCCTGATGATCTCGCACACGGCACGGGGGCCGGTGGACACCACACCCCTGCGGCCGGGCGAGGCAACGGAATCCATGGGCATTGACACTCCAACCGAGGCGGTGAAGCACTCGTGAACCAGGCAATACGGCACTCATGGGTAGCGGCCATCGCCATGTTCGCCCTGATCTTCGGTGCCATCAGCTACGTGCAGGTGATCGGCGCGGATGAGCTGAAGGCCAACCCCTGGAACCAGCGCGCCATCCTGCAGAACTACTGCAACGACCGCGGCGCCATCATCGTGGGCGGTTCCCCCGTAGCGGAATCGGTGGAAGGCACCTCGGAGACCTGCAAATTCCAGCGCACCTACCCGCAGCCTGAACCGTACGCGGGCATCACGGGATACTTCTCCCAGAATTTCGGTGCCACCGGCCTGGAACAGGCCATGGGAGAGGTGCTCACAGGAAACTCAGACCAGCTGTTCCTGGACCGGGTCGGGCAGCTCTTCCTCGGTAACCAGCCCAAGGGCGCGTCCGTGGAGCTCACCATCGACCCCGAGATCCAGCAGCTCGCGTACAGCCTCATTCCGGACGGGCAGCGCGGATCGATCGTGGTCACCAACCCCAAGACCGGGGCGATCCTGGCCATGGTGTCCAAACCCTCCTACGATCCCAACCAGATCGCCACCCAGGATCCCGACGCCGAAACCGCCAACATCAATGAACTCCTCAAGGTTCCGGGCATCAACCTGAATCCGAATGTCAGCGGACCCACCGGAGAACTCCTGGCACCGGGTTCCGTCTACAAACTGGTGGATACAGCCGCCGCCCTGGCTTCCGGAAAGTACAACAAGGACAGCGTGCTCCCCAACCCGGCGCAGATGCCGTTCGAGGGCATCCAGTACACGCTGCCCAACTATGCGGGCGGCAACTGCTACACCCGGGACACGGCGGGCTTCGCCTTCGCGCTGCAGCAGTCCTGCAACACCCCGTTCGCCAGCATCGCCCTGGACCTGGGGCGCGACGCCATCGCAGAGCAGGCCGAAAAGTTTGGATTCGGCGAGGACATGGGTGACCAGCTCAAGCTCGACTATGCGCGGGGCAACGGTTTCCCCGATGACCTGGACGCCCCGGGCCTCGCCCAGTCGGCCATCGGCCAGAAGGACGTGCGGGCCACCCCGCTGCAGGTTGCACTGATGACTGCCGCCATTGCCAACGACGGCGTCCAGATGCGGCCCAACCTGATCAAGGCGCTCCGCTCTCCGGACCTGCGCGTGATCGACGAACCTCAGCCCCAGCAGTTGCGCACCTCCACCACACCGGAGATCGCCAACCAGATCACCGAGTGGATGGTCAGTGCCGTCAGTGAAGGCATCGCAAACCGGGCGGCCGTCCCTGGTGTGCAGGTGGCGGGCAAGACAGGAACCGCGGAACTCGGGAACGGGACCAACAACTCCTGGTTCACCGGCTTCGCGCCGGCCAACAACCCGCAGGTGGGTGTCACGATCGTCATGGAAGGCGTGGATATCACCACCGGAGCCCAGCTAACCAGTCCGAATGCGAAAAGAATCTTTGAGGCGGTGTTGAATAAGTGAGGCCTACAACCGGAATCACCCTCGGCGGGAGATTCCAGCTGACCACGCGGATCGCGATCGGCGGGATGGGCGAAGTCTGGAAAGCGAAAGACCTCGTCCTGGGCCGGATCGTCGCCATCAAGGTGCTGAAAGAGGAGTACACGGGGGATCCCGGCTTCCTTCAGCGTTTTCGTGCTGAGGCCCGCCATACAGCGCTCCTTAACCACATAGGCATTGCCAACGTCTTCGACTATGGCGAGGAGGAAGGCTCCGCCTACCTGGTCATGGAGCTGGTCCCCGGCCAGCCGCTGAGCAGCATCATCGAGCATGAGCAGGTCCTGTCACCGGACCGCACGCTCTCCATCATCGCGCAGACCGCCCGTGCCCTCGCCGTTGCCCACGCGCAGGGCCTGGTGCACCGTGATGTGAAGCCGGGCAACCTCCTGATCACCCCTGACGGACGGGTCAAGGTCACCGACTTCGGCATTGCCCGTCTCGCCAACCAGGTGCCTTTGACCCAGACCGGACAGGTGATGGGCACTGCACAGTATCTCGCCCCTGAGCAGGCCACCGGGCAAACCGCCACTGGTTCATCCGACATCTACGCGCTCGGCGTCATCGGTTACGAGTGCCTCACCGGCCACCGGCCCTTCACCGGTGAGTCGCAGATCGCCATTGCCCTGGCACAGGTCAATGACGCACCGCCGCCACTGCCGGAGACACTTCCCGTGCCGGTGCGTGCCCTCCTCATGTCCATGCTGGCCAAGGACCCCGGGAACCGGCCGGAGAACGCGATCAAGCTGGCGGAGGCAGCCGAGGCCATCCGCAACGGTGACATCAGTGCCGCCCGCGCAGCTGTTCCCGGCATGCTCCTCTTCGACGGCGTCGAGACCGGGCCCATTACCGCCCCCGTGGACACCGCCACGGCACCTACCGGTGTCATCGGTGCGCAGCGGGATGATTCCCCCGCTGCAACTTCTGCTCTGCCCGTGCTTGGTGCGGGCGCAGCCGGCACCGCTGCAGGAGCAGCTGCCGGGGCAGCCGCAGCGGATACCGGGGCACGCCAGGGTGCCCTTGCCCGGGCCAACGCACTCGCCGCGGAGCGCAAGTGGGTTCCGGAAGAATCAACGTACGACGACGAGCCCGCCGATGAGCCCCAGCGCAAGGGGCGCAGTCCATGGACGTGGCCCCTGATCGCCCTGATCCTGCTGCTTCTGTTCGCATTGGTGGGTTTCTTCCTTAGCCAGCGGGGAATCCTGTTCCCCTCCAACGACCCCACATCGGCGGTGACCACAAGCAGCCCGCAGACCAGCAGCGCCAGCCCCACCAGGACCTCGCAGGCACCCACGCCCACCCGAGACACGCCTACGCCAACGCCCGAACCAACCCAGGAACTGGTCAACGTCATCCCTGCCGCCTACCTGGGCAAGGACTACCGGCAGGTCCAGGCCGAACTGGCCGCCCTGGGGTTCGCCGTAACCGTCGTTCCGGAGGAAAGCACTGCCGCTGCACCGGGAAGGGTGTTGGAGCTGAACCCGACGGGCGCTCTGCCTGAAGGATCGCCTATCACTGTTATCTATGCTGTGGCTCCTGAGCCCGAGCCCACCACGTCCTCTCCAGCTCCGGCTCCGGCTCCTACAACAGCTCCTGCAACCGCGCCCACCACCTCATCCGTGGCTGCGCCCACCGTAGCGTCGTCCCTGCCTGCCTGCACTGGCGACCAGGTGCCCGGAACGTCACCAACCTGCAGCCAGTAGCCGCCAGGACATCCCATGAACGAGTCACCGCGCGCCCCGTTGCACCGTGAGGACAGCCTCCCGGTGGATAACCGCCGTGTCCTGAGCGGCCGCTACGAACTGGGCGGCCTGATCGGCCGCGGAGGCATGGCGGACGTATACAGAGGGGTTGATACCCGCCTCGGACGGACGGTCGCCATCAAGCTGCTGCGGCCGGAGATGGCGCGCGATCCGCAGTTCCAGGCCCGGTTCAAGCGTGAAGCACAGGCGGTGGCTGCCCTCAACCATTCCTCCATCGTTGCCATCTACGACACCGGCGAGCACCTTGTCCACGACGGCGCAGAGGACAACCTCCGGGTCCCCTACATCGTGATGGAATTCGTGGAGGGCAAGACCATCCGCGACCTGATCCGTGCCCATGACGTCACCATCGACCAGGCGATTGATTACTGCCTGGGGGTCCTGGGTGCCCTCGAGTACAGCCACAAGGCCGGCATCGTCCACCGGGACATCAAACCGGCCAATGTGATGTACTGCGAAAGCACCGATTCAGTAAAGGTCATGGATTTCGGGATCGCCCGGGCCATCGCCGATTCATCGGCCACCATGACCCAGACGCAGGCCGTCGTAGGCACCGCGCAGTATCTGTCTCCCGAACAGGCCCGCGGTGAGACGGTGGACGCGCGGAGCGATCTCTACTCCGCAGCCTGCCTGCTGTATGAAATGCTCACGTCCCGGCCGCCGTTCATCGGTGACAGCCCGGTATCCGTGGCCTACCAGCATGTCCGGGAAATTCCGGAACCGGCGAGCAGCGTGAATCCCCAGGTCTCGCCGGCCCTGGACAGTGTCCTGGCAAAGGCCCTGCAGAAAAACCGTGATGACCGCTTCCAGGATGCGGCTGCCTTCCGTCGTGCCCTGCGGGCTGCACGGTCGGGGGTGCCGGTTGCTGCCGTGCCGTTCTCGGAAGCGCCAACAGATCCCAACGACCACGTCCCGGCGCCATCGGCGCCCGCTACCGAAGCGTTCGCCGCTGCCGGGGCGGGTTTCCTGGACGAGGCCCCTACCGGCCGGCTCTCCGCAACACCCGCTTCTGCCGGTGACCGCGGCCCTGTGGTCCCCTTGCTGGCAGACGTCGACGCAGGGGGGCCAACGGACGGCCTGCCACTTGGCCTGCCCCCGGAACGGGAACGGAGTCCCCGCCAGAAGTCCCGCCGTCGCGCCTGGATTACCACCTTGGTGATTTTCACCCTGCTCATCCTTGCCGGTGGCGCACTGTGGGTGTACAGCATCGTGAACCGTCCTGAGCCGGTAGTGCCCAAAGTCCAGATCCCTGCAGTAGCTTCAATGACGGAGTCGGCAGCGCTGCAGGAGCTGTATCAGTCGGACCTCGAACCAAGGATTGTCCGCCGGCAGCACGAAACAGTTCCGAAGGGCATAGCGATCGGCACGGACCCTGCTACCGGCGCGTCGGTGGATCCCGGGGCCGAGGTGGTCCTCAATGTTTCCGAAGGGCCCAGCGCCGTGATGATCCCGGAAAGCCTTCCGGGCAAGACGGAAGCTGCAGCCAGGGATATCCTGCGGCAAAGCGGACTGGCAGGGGCACCCTCCACGACCACGGCCAACAGTGCCACGGTACCTGCAGGAATTGTCATCACCACCAGCCCCGCGCCCGGTCAGATGGTCGGCGTCGGAACCAGCGTTGAACTGGTGGTATCCACGGGCAAGGTCGCCGTTCCTGAACTGCGCGGGCGGACCCGGGAAGAGGCAGAGGCGGCCTTGAAGGAACTAAGCCTGGTGCCCGCAGTGGTTGAAGCGGAGAACGCCCAGGTGGAGCCGGGAAGGGTGACTGACCAGAGCGATCCGGCCAACGCCGCGGTGGAGCAGGGCAAAACCGTTACCATCGTGGTGGCCAAGGCCCCGCCACCGCCTCCTCCTCCGCCAAGCCCGGAGCCGACCCCCACGCCCTCGCCCACATCCACCAAGAAGGATGATGATGACTGACCGGCAGTCGGTGCAGCAAATCAGTGCTGGATGAGCGGGCTCAGTGTGGCTGCCCGGGCGGCTGCGCCTTTCATTCCCAGCGATTCAAGCCAGTTGCCCAGCATCTGGTAACCGCCCTCCGTCAGAACCGACTCTGGATGGAACTGCACGCCGCACAGCGGCGCGGTCCGGTGCTGTAGTCCCATCACCACGCCTGAAGCAGTCTCCGCCGTCACCTCAAGGACGTCGGGAATGGATTCGCGGACGGCTGCCAGTGAGTGGTACCGGGTGGCCGTGACGGGAGAGGGCAGGCCGGAAAAGACGCTGGTGCCGATGTGCTGCACCAGGGACGTTTTGCCGTGCATGAGCTCCGGGGCGTGCGTGACCTTCCCGCCGAAGGCCTCCGCCAGTGCCTGGTGCCCCAGGCAGACGCCGAACATTGGGACACTGTTCTCGCCGCACCACTTGATCAGTTCAATGCACACGCCGGCTTCTGCGGGGTTGCCGGGACCGGGTGAGATCAGCACGCCGTCGCGCGTGCCGGCCAGTTCAATGGCTTCGGCCAGTGTGACGTCGTCATTGCGGACAACCGTGGTTTCCGCGCCGAGTTCCTGGAGGTAGCCCACCAGGGTGTAAACGAAGCTGTCGTAGTTATCCACCACGAGGATTTTTGTTGTGGTCATGGCTGGCTTGCTGCACCAATCGTTGAGTCGGTGAATTGGGTGTAGTGGGACATCCAGGGAAATAGGAACTGAACCATCAATACCAGTGCGGCGGCGATGAGCACCAATGAAGTGACGATCCGCAGCCAGAGCGGTCCCGGAAGGTGGCGGAAGATCCAGCCGTACATGCTCAGCCCTTTCCAACCGCAGCAGCCACCTGGTCCGCGATTTCCGCAGGAGGGCCTGCGGACGCCGGGCGCCAGCTGTCCAGGAGGGAATAGGCAATGATGCGTTCTTCGGCTCCGAAGCGCGGGTTGCAACTGGTCATCGTCAGGTATCTTTCAGTGGGGACGGCCCCCGGGAGGGTAGGCACCGGCTCCAGGACATCGGTTCGCGAGGGCATAACGATCTGGTTGTTCCGGAAGACATAGACGTAGTAACCGTCCCTTGTCTGGACGTAGATCTTGTCCCCGGGGACCAATGTGTGGATGTTGTCCAGGACGGCGCCGTGGGTTTGGCGGTGGCCTGCCACCGCAAAGTTTCCAACAGCACCCGGCATGGCAGTGGTGCCGTAATGTCCCAGCCCCAAGGTATCCAGCACGTCGCTGGTTGTTCCCTCCACGATGGGCCTGGTGTAGTTCGGGCCGAACCGGGGGATATACATGATGCCGATGGTTCCGGCATGGCCGGGAGCTGCGGACACCACGGGATCGCCAAATTCTTCCCCGGTAACAGCAGGCGCGGAAGCGTCCGGTGAGGCGGGGGGAGCACCGCCGAGATCCTGCGCGAATTCCTTGATCACTTCGCTCTGCCTGGCGTCGGATTCCACGTTGGTCCACCACAGCTGCCAGGCAACGAACAGCAGGAGGATGATGCCGGCGGTGATCAGCAGCTCACCGACGATCTGGACGGTCCCGCGCAGAATAACGACGCCGGCAGGCGGCGCAGCGGCTTGCCTCGCCTTCTCCTGCAACACCACGCGTTCTCCTCGGGGCGGTTCCAACGGGCACCGGCGGCCCATGAACTACGGCTAGAATTGGCTGCTAGTAAGAATCCAGATTTGACCAAGATCGCGCAGACCGCTGGCAATTTCCTTCTTGCAGGATACCAAGCCCGGGACGCCGAGCTTGCCTCAGCCCGCCAAGGAGAGCCAGTGCCCGAGTCAAAGCCGCGCAAGAAGACTGCCAGCACCGCCCAGCAGGCTTCTTCCCAGACGTACAAGCCCAATCCTGTGTGGTTCAAGCCCGTGATGTTTGGCCTGATGCTCATCGGCCTCTTCTGGATCATCACTTTTTACATCAGTGAAGGCCGCTTTCCCGTCCAGGCCTGGGAGTCATGGAATATTGTGGCCGGTTTCGGCATCGCCATCGTGGGCTTCCTGATGACTACCCGCTGGCGCTCCTGAATCCAGCGTAGCCCCGCCGCAAGACCCCGCCTCCGCCAAGGAGAAACGCTTGTCTCCCCCTGATTCAGGAGTCCTGCCGGGTGAGGACGGACTGGCCCGTCCGGCCTGGGCGTCCTCTGACCCTTTGCTGCGGGATTACTACGACCACGAGTGGGGCATGCCCGTCAGGGATGAGCAAGGCCTCTACGAACGCATATGTCTGGAGGGTTTCCAGGCGGGGCTCTCGTGGGCCACCATCCTGCGAAAGCGCCCCGCCTTTCGGACCGCTTTCGCAGGGTTCAGCCCTGATGCCGTCGCGCTCTTCACCGACGCGGACATGGACCGGCTGATGCAGGATACCGGCATCGTCAGGAACCGGTTGAAGATTCGTGCTGCCGTCAACAACGCACAAGCCACCCTGGCCCTGCGTGAGGAAGGCGGCCTGGTGGACTTCGTGTGGCAGTTCCAGCCTGCTGCAACCCCGCAGCCGGTGGTTCATTCTGATATCCCCACCCAGTCCCCGGAGTCGGTTGCGCTGTCCAGGGCCCTGAGGAAAAAGGGATTCTCCTTTGTTGGCCCCACCACTATGTTCGCGCTCATGGAAGCCGTTGGAATAGTCGACACGCATCTAATGGGAAGCCATCGGCGCGGATCCTCCGGTGTCTGGCCAGGTCCACCCCGCTAGCCCCCAGCGATATCCCCAGCTGTTGGGAAAGTTATCCACAGTGTGAATAACTTTTTGCAATGGAGGTTGGCACTGCCTGCAGCGCCCGCCAGCAGGGTCGGCGCCTCAACAGGCATTCCAGATGCACTTATTAACAGTGTGGAATACTTGTGGATAAAGAGCCGTACCGAGAGTCCTGTATGTCCTACCGCTGGCGTTGGACAGGATGGTGGCTCGTAATGGACACCCGGTTGTAGGCGTTCATCGTGATAACCAGCCAGCTGACCGCCGAAAATTCCTCCTCTGTCAGGTGCTCCCTGGCATAGGCTTCCTCATACTCCTGGGAACGGTGGCCGGGCAGTTCCGTAATGCTTTCAGCCAGAGCCAGGGCAGCACGCTCCTTTTCGGTAAACAATGCCGTTTCGCGCCACGCCGGCAGTACTGCCAGCCGCTGAACGGTCTCGCCCGCGGTCAGCGCGTCCCTGACATGCAGATCTAGGCAGTAGGCGCAGCCATTGAGCTGGGAGATCCTCACGTTCAGCAGTTCCATGGTCTTGGGGTCCATGCCGGCCTCCTGCGCCGCCTCTTTGACCTTCAGTCCCAGGCCGTTCAAAGCCCGCCACAGCTCCGGGTGCTGCTTGTCGAGGAAGATGTGCTTGGTAACTGCTGTCATGGTTTCTCCTGATGGCAAAGGCTCTGATGCGCCAAGGGGGGTTCGCACCTGAAGCTTATCCACTTACCAACATTGCGATACCCACAAGTTATCCACACATGTGGATAGAGGGGTTAGCGGCAGGCGAACCAGGAGCCCGCACGTTGGGATGCAAGGACAGGACACCCCAAGAACTACATCCCTGTCGTTTATTAACAGTGTGCAAAACCTGTTGATATTTTCTCTTCCACACGGAACCTATCCAATGCCTTGCGGCTTTTCTGCCTGTTTATCCACGGGATTGCCGCAATGGGGCGAGTTGTCCACTTAAACACATGCCTATCCCCAGAAGTTATCCACAGATGTGGAAAGAAACGCCTCCATTCTGGGGAAAAGCCGGGAAAAGGCCTGCGGTTCGGGGGCGGAGGCGGGGTGAAACGGTGAACTACATCTGTGTAAGTTACCAACACTGTGGATAAGTGCTGTGGATAAAAAACCCCGACGTCCTGAGGACGTCGGGGTTAGGGTGTTTCTTCGCAGCTGACCGCTGAGGCTGGACTCTAGAGGGAAATCCGGAGCCAACTGACCGCGATGAGCAAAGCCAGGACGGCCACCAGCCCTGCGGCCTGGAGAAGTCCCTGGCGCGGACCCCGGGGGACGTAGGCAAGTACCGCGGCACACAGTGCGCCGGTGATAAGCCCGCCGAGGTGGGCCTGCCAGGCGATTTGGGGAATCAGGAACCCAATCACCCCATTGATTGCAATCAGGACCCACAGCTGCCGCGTGTCGCCGCCGCGCTGCCGCTGCACCAGCAGCATGGCCCCAAAGAGCCCAAAAATGGCACCCGATGCGCCTACTACTCCCACGAGGCCTTGGCCGGGGTTATAGAGCGCAGTCAGCAGGAGGTACCCCACAGAGCCGCCCAGCGCGGAGACCAGGTACAGCGCCAGGAATCTCAGGCGGCCCAAAAGCGGTTCCAGCGCTTGCCCAAATATCCACAGCGTGTACATGTTGAGGATGATGTGGAGGAGCGAACCCTGCGAATGGAGGAAACCGGCAGTCAGCATCCGCCAGGGTTCGAATTGCCCCCACCGCGGTTCCGCGAAGATGTTGGCGTACGCGAATCCCCGGAACACGGCTTCGTCCGGTATCAGCAACTGCAGGGCGTACACAACCACGCACACAGCAATGATTCCGAACGTCACAACAGGTTTCCCGTTTGCTACGGCACCGCCGTAGACCGTCCGCACCTCCGGCGTCGTACGTTTTGTTTCGTTGACGCAGTCAACGCATTGGAATCCGACGGCGGCCGCCCGCTGGCACTCGGGACAGGCCGGCCGGCCGCACCGCTGGCAGCGTACGTAGGACGGCCGGTCCGGATGGCGCGGGCACACCGGGACCTGCGCGGACGGCTCAGCCGCCGGAACTCCGTAACTCATGCTCCGTTATTACAGCTGTTCAATGTCGATGCTGTTGATGGTGACGTCCTCTACGGGACGGTCACCCATGCCGGTGCGAACGCCCTCGATGGCGTCAACAACCTTCTTCGACTCATCGTCAGCCACTTCACCAAAAATGGTGTGCTTGCCCTGGAGCCAGTCCGTGGGAATGGTGGTGATGAAGAACTGTGATCCGTTGGTGCCCTTGCCCATCCGGATTCCGGCGTTGGCCATGGCCAGCTTGTACGGCTGGTTGAAGCTGAGTTCCGGGTGGATCTCGTCATCGAACTGGTAGCCGGGTCCTCCGACGCCGCGGCCCAGCGGATCGCCGGCCTGAATCATGAAGTCCTTGATAATGCGGTGGAAGATGGTGCCGTTGTACAACGGGGTGCCGGTCTTGTCCTCACCCGTCTCCGGGTGGGTCCACGCCTGCTCGCCGGTGGCTAGGCCTGTGAAGTTCTTGACGGTCTTCGGCGCATGGTTGCCGAAGAGGTTGACGACGATGTCGCCGAGGCTGGTGTGGATGGTTGCTTTTGCAGTTGCGATGGCAGTCATAGGCCCCATTCTTCCACGGCCGTTATGGGCGGTGGCGGCTGCGGCGGGAGTTCCGCGCTGGGTGAAATCCGCCTAAAATCCGCAGTGGGAATAGCCGGTGAACATCAAGCCACGTAGGCTAACCACAGAACCGTCACATTAATCGGGAGGTAGTTGTGAAGAAATCGGATCGTATTGCCCGTGACCTGGAGTTGTCAGTCACCAGCGCCGTAGAGAATGCCAAGGATTGGGCAGCCCCCCGTATGGAAGCAGCAGTTGACCGTATCCAGCATGGCCTGGACACCGCTTCACCCAAGATCCAGGAAGGCCTTAAGTCAGCGGCCTACAACCTGGCTGACGGTGTTGCCACGGTTACCCCGCGCATCCAGGACGGCCTGGCCCAGCTCGCGCCGAGGATCAATGATGCTGTGGACGGGGCTTCCCCGCGCCTGCACGAGGCCCTGGACAAGGCAACGCCGGTGATCCTCAACGCCCGTGACCGCGTGGTGGTGGAGTACCTGCCGCGTCTTTCGGATCAGATCGGTTCCGCATCCACTGTTGTGCACCGCACGCTGGAAAACACGCCCGCGCGTGTGGATGCCATGGCCCAAAAGCTTGGCGACGTAGGAATCATCCACGCCATCCAGGAGCAGGCGGCTGCCACCGGTTCGCAGCTCAAGGCTGCCGCGGCACACGCCGGACGGGCGGCAGACATCCAGGTCCTTGAGCCGGAGGCGCCGAAGAAGCGCGGCTGGCTGGTCTTTGGTGTCATCGCCGCAGCCGTGGCAGCCGGTGTGGCCGCCTGGAAAGCGTCGAAGCCGGTTGAAGACCCCTGGAAAACCCCGTCACCTGTGACACCCACGCCAGCACCCGTTCCGGCCACTACGGTCAACGACGTACCGGAAACGGCCACCGTTTCCACGGAGCCGGCATCAGTTGCGCCCTCCTCCGAGGCCACCACCGCGGACAATGCTGAGGACGCCGGCGAGAAGGCAAAGCACGTTGCCGAAGGCGTCACCGACGGCGCAGCGAAGGCAGCAACCGACGCAAAGACCGCTACGAAGAACATCGCGTCCAACATCAGCAACGGGGACAAAGGCACCACGCAGTCCTGATGCAAACCACCTGATTGGTCCCGGCCCGTGCGGCCGGGAAGCACCACAAGGGAAGGGCTCCGCCACAAGGCGGGGCCCTTCCCGCTTCCTTGTTGTCTCCAGTTGTTCCCGCCTTTCCGGAGCGGACAGCTGTTCGGTGCTAGATTTGAACCGATGTCAGCCGAACAATCCTCTGGGGACGCCTTGAACGACGCAGCAGACCTGCCCCGCGTGTCCATTGTTATCCCGGCCTATAACGAGGAGAGCGTCATCCGGCAGTGCCTTATAGCTGCCATCTACCAGTCCGTCCCTGCCCACGAGATCGTGGTTGTGGACAACCTGTCCAAGGACCGGACTTCGCGCATCGTGCACCAAATGCAGCTCGAGTACCCGGAAAGCCCCATCATCCTCCTCACGCAGGACAAGGAGCAGGGGCTTATCCCCACCCGCAACTTCGGCCTGGACCACGCAACCGGGGACGTCCTGGGAAGGATCGACGCCGATTCCGTGGTGGAGCCGGACTGGGTGGAGCAGGTGCAGAAGGCCTTTCTGGACCAGTCCGTCCAGGCAGCCACAGGTCCGGTGGTGTACTACGACATGCCCATGCGCCGTTTTGGCCTCAAGGCTGACGACAAGATGCGCCAACTCATGTTGAAGCTGGCCAAGCACCAGTACCATTTCCTCTTCGGCTCCAACATGGCCCTCCGGTCCTCTGCGTGGCAAACGATCCGGGCCGAGACCTGCCGTGATGAAAAGGACGAGATGCATGAGGACATTGACCTGTCCCTGCATCTGGCCGAGCATGACCTGAAGATCCAGTACTGCCCGCAGATGGTGTCGGGTATGTCAGCCCGCCGGCTTGAGGATTCACCCCGGGACTACCGCTACTACGTGACGCGGTTCGACCGCACCTACAAGGCGCACAATGTTAAAAAGATGGCGCTGAAGGCTCCCATGGTGGTCTTCTTTTCGGTGTACTTCCCGGCAAAACTCCTGCGTGCCATCCACACCGTCAACACGGCCCAGCCTGCGCGCCGGGGCGGCCAGTAAAGCCGGAACCTCAGTCGGTTCCCAGCTCCGCGAGCGGCCGGTCTGACGGCGGTTCCTCCCTGCCGCCTGCCGCCAGGTTACGCCGGCGGCCGGCCCTCCCGGACCGCTGGCCCAGAACCACGACGGCGAGTCCCGCCAGTATCAGTCCCAGCCCGGCATAGGTGCCGGCCGGGAGCGTCTCGCCGAGGAACACGGCAGCAAGCAGTGCAGCCCCGGGGATCTCCAACAGGATGATCATTGATACGAGGAGCGGACTCATGGTGGCCAGCAGATGATTGAACGCCGTATGGCCCACGAGCTGCGCACAGACTGTAATGGCAAGGATCCCCAGCCACCCGGCCGCCTCAAAACCCACCAGCGGTTGTCCGGCCAGGAATGCCAGGACGGCGACAAACGCGGCGCACATTCCGTAGCACAGCGTGGTGTAGGTGCCCGTCGTCATGCTCTGCCTGGCTTTTCCTCCTGCCAGTGTGTACAGGCCTGCCAGCATCCCGCCCGCAACGGCCAGCAGGTCGCCCAGCAGCGCGTCCGGGGAAGAACCCATGTCGAACCCGGTAATGGCAACAACACCGCCAAAAGCGGCACCAAGGCCGGCCAGCACCGGCCACCGGCGCCGGGTACCGCGGAAGAGCTGGAATACAGCGATCCAGCCGGACTGCAGGCACACCAGGGCCGTGGCCGCGGCAACAGAGGTCAGCTGCAGCGACGTGATGAAGCAGGCGAAGTGCAGGGCAAGTGCGACGGCGGCCAGCAGGCACCAGCGGAACTCACGCCGGGTGATCCGGCCGAACTGCTGCGGCTCCCGGATGAGGGTGGGCGAGGCCATGACGGCTGCCCCGATGGCATTGCGCCAGAAGGCAATGGCGAGTGCGCTGACGGTGGTCGCCCCGAGGGTGGCGGCAATCAACGGACCGGACGAAGCAACGCCCAGAACGCCGAGGGCTGCAAGAAAGAAGTTCACTGGACAACCCTAATGCGGAGTTCGTACGTGGTGGCCGGCCAGTTCCGCCCGAGGCTGCTGCCGGGAGAAAGCAAAAGTCCCGGCCAGCGTTTCCGCTGACCGGGACTTCCTTATGGTGGAGGCACGGGGACTCGAACCCCGAACCCCCTGCTTGCAAAGCAGGTGCGCTACCAATTGCGCCATGCCCCCATAAGAAGCAACCCGTCAATCATACCCTAGAACCTGGGAGCCTTTGACCAGCTCCTGTCCGGGATCCGGGGCTAGTCTACCGTGTCGGTTGACTTGCTCCAGACGTCTTTCCGGGCTTCGGACTCCTGTGCTTTCCGGTAGACCAGGACACCTGCGATTGCGGCTGCCAGTACAAGCAACTTCTTCACATGCTCCCCGTTCCGGCCTGGCAGCGTGTCACGCCAACCAAACCTACCCCTGAACCTGCACAGGTTCCGTGGGCGTACCAGGACTTGAACCTGGGACCTCTTCGTTATCAGCGAAGCGCTCTAACCGCCTGAGCTATACGCCCCGATGCCTCATCGGGCCGAGACATGACTTTACAGCACATCCCTGCCCGATCTCAAATCGGCTGTTTCCGCCGGTGCTGGACCGGCGGAAAAGGGACTCTAGTCGTCCGTGAGGGTGACGCCAATGCCGCCCACCAAGGTGGCAGAGATGTTGTAAAGCACCGCGGAGAGCATGGAGAGTGCCGTGAGCAGGACAACGTTCACGACGGCAATAATGGTGGCGAAGGAGGCCACCTGTCCCAAGGACGCCACCTTCTTCAGCTCGAAGCCGCCGCCTTCGGAGCCGGCCAGGGTACCCAGCAGGCTGTCCACCTGGTCAAAGATGCCTGTGAGGTCAAGGACAGTCCACAGCACAATGGCGGCCACAACCGTGACAATGCCCAAAGCGACCGACAACAGGAATGCCATCTTCAGGACGGACCATGGGTCCACCTTGCTGATCAGCAGCCGGGCCCGACGGACCTTCGCTTTCGGGGCAGGCTTCACCAGGCCCGGACCGCCTTGTCCCGGAGCTCCTGTGCCGGGTCGCTGGCCTGCCGCCACTGGCCGCTGTCCCGGGGCGGGGCGCTGGCCGGGCTGGCCCTGTACCGGACGCTGGCCTGGCTGGACGGTTGCGCGGTCCCCCTGCGCAGGACGGTCACCCTGGGCTGGACGATCACCCTGCGCTGGACGCTGGCCGGGAACGGCGGGACGCTGTCCCGGGGCGCCGGCGGGTGCAGCGGGCCGCTGCTGAGGCCGCACGGGGGCGTTGACCCGGGGTGCGGCTGAGGGCCGGTTGCCGTCGGGAACGGTGCTGTTCGCCTTGGGAAATGAGTCGGGATTACTCACTCGTTACCTCCGTGTAGTCTTCGTTCGGCTCAGTGTCGCCCGAGGCGTCCTCTGACTCAACGGCCGGTGATTCTTCTGCCACTGCTGGGCTGGCCGATTCCTCGAGGGATCCGCCATCTTCAGCCAACGTTACGTCATCCTCCGGCGATTCCTCGCCCTCGAGACCCCGTTCGCTGTTGCGTGCCACCTCGATAATCCGGTCGTTTTTGTCCGGCTTGGCAAAGATGACGCCCATGGTGTCACGGCCCTTGGCGGGAACTCCGGCAACGGAGGAGCGAACCACCTTGCCGCCCTCCATAACCACCAGGACTTCATCTTCTTCCTGGACGATCAGTGCTCCCACCAGGTCCCCGCGTCCTTCGGCCAGCTTCGCAACCTTGATGCCCAGGCCGCCGCGTCCCTGGAGCCGGTACTCCTCCACGGCGGTGCGCTTGGCGTAGCCTCCGTCCGTAACAATGAACACGAAGGAACCATCGGTCACCACGTTCGCGGCCAGCAGTTCGTCCTCCTCGCGGAACTTCATGCCGGTGACGCCGGAGGTTGCCCGGCCCATGGGGCGGAGGGCGTCCTCGGTAGCCGTGAAACGGATGGACTGGCCCTTGCGGGACACCAGCAGCAGGTCATCGGTTTCCGAAACCAGCTGGGCGGACACCAGCTCGTCACCATCGCGGAGGTTGATTGCGATCACGCCCGCGGAGCGGTTCGTGTCGTAATCCTCCAGCCGGGTCTTCTTGACCAGCCCCCGCTTGGTGGCCAGCACCAAGTAGGGCGCCTGCTGGTAGTCCTTCAGGTCCAGGACCTGGGCGATGTGTTCGTCCGGCTGGAATGCCATGAGGTTGGCCACGTGCTGGCCCTTGGCGTCGCGGCCGGCTTCCATCAGCTCGTACGCCTTGGCGCGGTAAACGCGGCCGAGGTTCGTGAAGAAGAGCAGCCAGTGGTGCGTTGTGGTGACGAAGAAGTGCTCCACCACGTCATCACCACGGAGCTGTGCACCCTTGATTCCCTTGCCGCCGCGCTGCTGGGACCGGTAGTTGTCGCTGCGGGTCCGTTTGACGTAACCGCCGCGGGTAATCGTGACCACCATTTCCTCTTCGGGAATGAGGTCTTCCATGGACATGTCGCCGTCGAATCCCATGAGGATCTTGGTGCGGCGGTCATCCCCATGCTTGTCCACGATCTCGCCCAGCTCGGTGCTGATGATCTCGCGCTGGCGCTGTTCCGAGCCAAGGATCTGGTTGTACTCGGCAATGAGTGCTTCGAGTTCGGCGTGCCGGTCCTGGATTTTCTGGCGTTCAAGGGCGGCGAGGCGGCGCAACTGCATGTCCAGGATGGCCCTGGCCTGCAGTTCGTCGATGTCCAGCAGCCCCATCAGTCCGTCACGGGCCGCTTCGGTTGTGTTGGAGGCGCGGATGAGGGCGATGACTTCGTCCAGCATGTCCAGTGCCTTCAGAAGCGCACGGAGGATATGGGCTTCTTCCTCCGCCTTGCGCAGCCGGTACCGCGTGCGCCGGGCAATGACGTCCATCTGGTGGGTCACCCAGTGCCGGATAAAGGCATCCAGGCTCAGGGTCCGGGGCACGCCGTCAACAATGGCCAGCATGTTGGCGGAGAAGTTGCTCTGCAGTTCGGTGTGCTTGTAGAGGTTGTTCAGCACCACCTTGGGCACGGCGTCGCGCTTGAGGACAATAACAAGCCGCTGCCCGGTGCGGCCCGAGGTTTCGTCCCGGAGGTCGGCGATGCCCTGGATCTTGCCATCCTTGACAAGTTCGGCGATCTTGATGGCCAGGTTGTCCGGGTTGGCCTGGTACGGAAGCTCAGTGACCACCAGGCAGGTGCGGCCCTGGAGTTCCTCCACGTTCACCACGGCGCGCATGGTGACGGAGCCGCGGCCGGTCCGGTAGGCGTCCTCGATGCCCTTGTGGCCCAGGATGGTGGCGCCGGTGGGGAAATCGGGGCCCTTGACCCGCAGCAGGAGTTCCTCCAGCAGTTCCTCGCGGCTGGCCGTGGGGTTGGCCAGGTACCACTGCACGCCGTCGGCTACTTCGCGGAGGTTGTGCGGCGGGATATTAGTGGCCATACCGACGGCAATGCCTGAGGATCCGTTCACCAGCAGGTTCGGGAACCGGGCGGGGAGGATGGTGGGTTCCTGGTTCTTGCCGTCGTAGTTGTCCTGGAAATCGACGGTTTCCTCGTCGATGTCGCGGACCATCTCCATTGCCAACGGAGCCATCTTCGTTTCCGTGTACCGCGGCGCTGCAGCACCGTCATTGCCCGGGGACCCGAAGTTGCCCTGGCCGAGAGCCAGGGGGTAGCGCATGGTCCAGTCCTGGATCAGGCGGACCAGGGCATCATAGATTGCCGTGTCACCGTGCGGGTGGTACTGGCCCATGACCTCACCCACCACGCGGGCGCACTTGTTAAAGGACCGGTCCGGGCGGTAGCCGCCGTCGAACATCGCATAGAGGACCCTGCGGTGGACGGGTTTCAGGCCGTCACGGACGTCGGGGAGGGCGCGGCCGACAATGACAGCCATGGCGTAGTCAAGGTAGGACCGCTGCATTTCCGTCTGGAGGTCCACCTGCTCCACACGGTCTACCAGCACATCGCCTTCAAGAACGGTGTCCGGAGTACCGGCATCGGAGGCCGGGTTCTCGGGTGTTTCGTCGCTCATTTATTTATTTCCGTTTCAGGTATATGTCAGGATCCGAATATGAGGAAGAGGGCTTCCTAGATATCGAGGAACCTGACGTCCTTGGCGTTCTGCTGGATGAAGTTGCGGCGGGACTCCACGTCCTCGCCCATCAGGACCGAGAAGATCTGGTCCGCGGCGAGGGCGTCGTCCATGGTCACCTGGAGCAGCGTGCGGTTGTCCGGATCCATGGTGGTGTCCCACAGTTCGGTGTAATCCATTTCGCCGAGTCCCTTGTAGCGCTGGATGCCGTTGTCCTTGGGGATACGGCGTCCGGCGGCCTGGCCGGCTACGAGTTTTGCGTCCCGTTCACGGTCGCTGTATACGTAGTCGTGGGCGGCGTTGGACCACTTGATGCGGTACAGGGGAGGCTGGGCCAGGTAGACGTAACCGTTCTCAATCAGGGGCCGCATGTAGCGGAACAGCAGCGTCATCAGCAGGGTGGTGATGTGCTGGCCGTCCACGTCGGCGTCTGCCATCAGGACGATCTTGTGGTACCGCAGCTTGGAGAGGTCGAAGTCCTCACCAATGCCCGTACCGAATGCAGTAATCATGGACTGGACTTCGGCGTTGCCGAGCGCTTTATCCAGGCGGGCGCGTTCCACGTTCAGGATCTTTCCGCGCAGGGGCAGGATGGCCTGGGTTTCGGGGTTGCGGCCTCGCTTGGCTGAACCGCCGGCGGAGTCGCCCTCCACGATGTAGACCTCGCATTTTTCGGGGTTCTTCGAGGAGCAGTCGGAGAGCTTGCCGGGCATGCCGAAGGACTCCAGCGGGCTCTTCCGGCGGGCATTGTCCCGTGCCTTGCGGGCGGCCATCCGTGCCTGGGCTGCGGAGATTGCCTTCCGGATGACGTCCCGGGCCGGGCCGGGGTTTCGCTCCAACCAGTCGCCCAGGCCGTCGGTAACCACGCGCTGCACGAAGCCCTTGACTTCAGAGTTTCCGAGCTTGGTCTTGGTCTGGCCTTCAAACTGGGGTTCGGCCAGTTTTACCGAGATGACAGCGGTAAGGCCTTCGCGGATGTCGTCACCGGTCAGGTTGTCGTCTTTTTCCTTGATGATGCCCTTTTCCCGCGCGTAGCGGTTGATCAGGGATGTCATGGCGGCACGGAAGCCCTCTTCGTGGGTGCCGCCCTCATGGGTATTGATGGTGTTGGCGTACGTGTGCACGCTTTCGGAGTAGGCGTTGGTCCACTGCATCGCCATTTCCAGGGCGATTTTTCGCTCTTTGTCCTCGGTTTCGAAGGCAATGACGTCCTCGTGGACTACTTCCACCTTCTTGCCGGAGTTCAGGTGCTTGACGTAGTCCAGCAGGCCTTCGTCGTACTGGTAGACCACTGTGCGGTGCTCGGCACTGACTTCGCCTTCGGTGACCATGCCGTCCAGGTCCAGGTCGGCGTCGGCTTCGTCCTCGGTGGAGGTGCGCTCGTCCGTGAGCGTGATGCGAAGTCCCTTGTTAAGGAAGGCCATCTGCTGGAAGCGGGCGCGGAGCGTTTCGAAGTCGAACTCGGTGACCTCGAAAATAGTGGGGTCCGGATAGAACGTTTGGGTGGTGCCGGTGCGGTCTGTTTCCTCGCCTTTAACCAGGCTGCCCTGGGGCTTGCCGCCATCTGCGAAAGACATTCGCCAGACGTGGCCCTGGCGGCGAACCTCGGTATCGACCCTGCTGGAGAGAGCGTTCACCACGGAAATACCGACGCCGTGGAGGCCGCCGGAAACGGCGTATCCGCCGCCGCCGAACTTGCCGCCGGCGTGCAGGATGGTCATAACCACTTCAACGGTGGGCTTGTGTTCGGTGGGGTGCATGTCCACGGGGATTCCGCGGCCGTCGTCAACCACCTTCACGCCGCCGTCGGCCTGCAGGACAACCTCGATGTGCGTGCAATAGCCGGCGAGGGCTTCATCCACGGAGTTATCTACAACTTCATACACCAAATGGTGGAGACCACGCGGCCCTGTGGAGCCGATGTACATGCCCGGCCGCTTGCGGACCGCTTCCAGGCCTTCAAGGACAGTGATATCGCTGGCACCGTACTCAGGCCGCGTCTCCGGGGCGGCCGGGGTATCGGGCGTCCGGGCATCCTCGACTGCGGGTTCAGCTGCCAGAATATCTGTATTGTCGTTAGCCACAGGCGCTGTCGACTCCTCTGTTCTCGATGATGGCCGGCCGATTCCTCCCCTGGTTACATCAGGAGAGTCGTCCGCCAACAGGCACAAACTTGTAGCGCCGGTGTCCTGTTGAGAGTAAATCCGCACCCCGTGCCTGATGCACACGGAAAACGGACTCAGTCAACGTTCCACCCGCGCCCAGTTATCTACAACGATTCTACCGCGCGGGTGCGGATTTCCCCGCATTCCAGGGCGGTCGCGGGAGGGCGGCTTGCCCATGCAAGGCCGCTGGCCGCACCTAGGGCGCGCTGGCAGTACGCCCTCCGGGTGCCTATACACCAACCGGCCCCTGCAGGGCTCTACACGCCGTTAGGCCGATTTTCAAGAGTCTGTCGCCGGCGCTACCCGTAAGTGTCGCGCGGGCCGCGGCCATTAACGGACCGGCCCCCTTTGCGCCAACTTGGCGCAGCAGGGCCCAGAACCTGGATCTTTGTCACCACGCCCTCGCCCAGTTCCACCCGGAACTTGTCCAAAAGGCTGGTGCTGAGGAGCCGCAACTGCGTGGCCCAGGCTGTTGAGTCGCACCGGACATGCAGTGTGGTGTCAGTAAAGCTCTCGGGGGTGCAATGGGCGGAAATTTCAGGACCCACCAGGGTGGGCCACTCGGCCATGACGGATCCAACCGCCACGGGCGACGTCCAGCCCCGTTCTGCCACGAGGCGACCCACCACCTTGCCCAGGCCGAGCGGATCACGGCCACTGGCATGGAACTGGCTGAAGCCGCGGGTATCCCTGATACCTTTTTTGGTTTTCGCGGCGCCCGGCCGTGAGGCCGACCTGCGGATCTCCCCTCGCGCCGCAGCCGCTTCCCGCATCCTGTTCAGGGCCACCTGGGGAGCATCGATGTTGTCGGGATCGCGGCCGGGCTGCAGCCCGCCGCCCTTTTCACTGTCCCTGCTCATCAATACCTCCCGGGATGACTTTCACCCGCCGTCCGGACAGCTCTTCCGGGATATCGGCGTCGACGGCGGCAGTCACCAGGACCTGTTCCGCGCCGGAGACTATTGCGGCCAGTTTACGCCTGCGCTGGACGTCCAGCTCGGCAAAAACGTCGTCGAGGATCAGGATCGGAGCCGAACCTCCGGTGCGGGTATCGTCCAGCATCACGTAGTACGACGCCAGCCGAAGCGAAAGGCACATCGACCACGTCTCACCGTGGGATGCGTAGCCCTTGGCAGGCGCCTGGCCAAGGATGAGTTCCAGCTCGTCGCGGTGCGGCCCCACCAGGGAGATGCCCCGTTCGATGTCTTTGCGGCGGGAGTCTGCAAACGCCTTGACGTACCGTTCCGTCAGCTGTTCCACAGACAAGGGCCGCAGGTCCTCCACCACTGCCGGGGTACTCCCGGCTCCGTTACCGGCAGCGCGCATAAGGGGCGCGCCGTCGTCGTCCATCTGGTTTTGGAGGGTGGAACGGTAGACGGCGTCGGCAGGTTTGGATGCGTCAGTCAGCTCTGCGTACGCGCGTCCCAGGTGGGGGCGGAGGCGTTCCACCAGTTCGAGCCGCGCGTGCAGCAGTTCAGCACCGGCTTTGGCCATGTGCTGGTCCCACACATCGAGGGTGGCTTCGTGGGCCGGCGTGAACCTGCCGGCCCGGGCAGATTTCAGCAGGGCATTGCGTTGCTTCAAGACCCGGTCATAATCGCTGCGTGTCGCCGCATGGTGCGGAATGAGGCTGGCAAGCAGTTCGTCAAGGAACCGGCGGCGGCTGGAGGGATCTCCTTTCACCAGGGCCAGGTCTTCCGGGGCGAAGAGCACCGTCTGGCAAATCCCGAGCAGGTCGCGGGCGCGCACCGGGTTGCTGCGGTTGATCCTTCCGCGGTTGGCCCGGCCGGCGTTGATCTCGAGTTCCAGGACCGTCACCTGCCCGCCCCGTACCAGGCGGGCCCTGACCAGCGCGCGGTCAGTCCCGAACCGCAGCAGGGGTGCGTCGGAGCTGACGCGGTGTGAACTCAGGGTCGCCAGGTACCCGATGGCCTCCATCAGGTTGGTTTTGCCAATGCCGTTGTATCCCACCAGGACGGTCACACCCGGACCCAGGGCAAGGTCAACCTGGGCGTAACTGCGAAAGTCAGTCAGGGAGAGGTGTTCTAGGTACACGCGGTTTTCGGCAATTCTGGGAAGCCTGCGGTTCCCGGCTGGATGCTACTTGGCGGGGCGGGTGGCGTGGCCGCCGAACTGGTGGCGCAGTGCGGACACCATCTTCATGGCCGGCGAGCTGTCCTCACGGGACTCGAACCGGGCAAACAGTGCAGCAGTGATAGCCGGTGCCGGAATTGCATTGGCAATAGCTTCTTCCACGGTCCACCGGCCCTCCCCGGAGTCCTCGACGTAATCGTCGATGTTCTGCAGGCCCGGATCCTCGTCGAGTGCCTTGACCAGCAGGTCCAGCAACCACGATCGGACCACGGTGCCCTTTTGCCATGCGCGGAACGTCCCGGGGAGATCACTGATGATGTCTTTTGACGCCAGCAACTGATAGCCCTCTGCGTAGGCCTGCATCAGACCGTACTCGATTCCGTTGTGGACCATTTTTGCGTAGTGCCCGGCGCCAATTCCGCCCACGTGGACAAAGCTGTCCTCGCGGTCGCCTTCCGGCCGCAGCGCATCAAAGACGGGAAGTGCACGTTTGATATCGGCTGCATCGCCGCCTGCCATGAGACCGTAGCCGTTCTCAAGTCCCCACACACCACCGGATACACCGCAGTCCACAAAGTGGATTCGCTTGGCCGCAAGGAGTTCGCCGTGCTTCTGGTCTTCCGTGAACCTCGAGTTGCCGCCGTCAATGACCAGGTCACCTTCACTGAGCTTCCCGCTCAGTTCGGTGATGACGGCATCCGTGACGTCACCGGCCGGCACCATGACCCAGACGAGCCTCGGCGTGGGAACGGCGGTAAGCAGTTCATCAATGGAGGCCACATCCGTGACCTCCGGATTACGGTCATATCCGGTGACCTCAACGCCGCCCTTGCGCAGCCGCTCGCGCATGTTGAATCCCATTTTGCCAAGGCCGATCAGTCCAATGTGCATGGTGCGGGTTCTCTTTCTGCATTGGGGTGGCGGTGGTTGGGGCCCCATCGGCGAGGGACCCGGCCTGAGCTTGCGAAGGCTGGGAGCCGATGGGGACTAGTTGGGAAGGCGGACCGGCATCACCAGGTAGCGGTAGTCATCCTGGTCCTCGCCGTCGGCCTCTGCCTGGGCCGTGATCATCGCGGGTTTTGGTGCAGTGGTGAAGGAGAACCGGACGAACTTGGTTTCGATCACGCTCAGGCCCTCCACCAGGTAGTGGGGGTTGAACGCCACAGTGATGTCGTCGCCGGAAAGCTGTGCTTCCAGTTCCTCGGAAGCCTGGGCATCTTCTCCTGTGCCGGCATCCAGGTTCAACTGGCCCTGCGTGAAGGCCAGCCGTACAGGGGTGTTGCGTTCAGCCACGAGGGACACACGGCGCACTGCTTCGACGAGTTCCTGGGTCTGGACTGTGGCGTGGATGGGAGTTGAGTCCGGGAACAGCGACCGGATCTTGGGATAATCGCCATCAACCAGCAGTGAGGTGGTGGTTCGCCCGCCACTTTCGAAGCCGATCAGGCGGCTCTCGTCGTCCGCGAGGGCGAGGTTGATGTCGCCGCTGTTGCCGAGGGTCTTGGCGACTTCATTGAGTGTTTTTGCCTTGACCAGGGCGCTGGTGGAAATTCCGGGGGTGACCGGTTTCCAGGGGACTTCGCGCATGGCGAGCCGGTAGCGGTCGGTGGCCAAAAGCGTAATGAGGTCGTCCTCGATTTCCATCCGGACGCCGGTGAGGATCGGAAGGGTGTCGTCCTTGCTCGCGGCAATGATCACCTGCGACACCGCCTGGGCAAAGGAATCACCGGGAACGGTTCCGCTGATGGCCGGAAGTGCAGGAAGCGGCGGGTACTCGGCTTCCGGCATGGTAGCCAGGTGGAAGCTGCTTCGACGGCAGGTGAGAGTCACCTTGTTGCCGTCGGTTTCGACGTCAACGGGGGCCGAAGGCAGGCTGCGGCAGATGTCAGCGAGGAGCCGGCCGGACACCAGGATGGTGCCTTCGTCCCGGATATCAGCGGTGATTTCGAGGCGGGCGGACGTCTCATAGTCGAAGCTCGAAAGGCTGACCGTGCCTGCTTCAGCCTTGAGGAGGAGGCCGGAGAGGACGGGGACGGGCGGCCGCGGAGACAACGAGCGGGCTGTCCAGGTGACGGCTTCTGCCAGGACGTCCCGATCGACTCTGAACTTCACGGAAGGGTGCCGCCTTTCATTGCTGCTGCGATTGGTGTTCCGGAAACTTCCCACAGGAAGTCACACAAGGAGGTGCCCCGGCACCGGGAAGGTGCATGGTCCGTGCTGTCTGGGCCACGCAGAAACCCAAGGATGGGAGCGCTGCTGACAGCTTAGCCGGAAGATCAGCGATTAACCCATCCCCCTTCGGCAGCCCAAGGTCCATTGGGGCCGCTGGCCTCCCGGTGCGGTGCGGGAGATCGATCTTGTTATTTGAGGGACTTCAAATTTTTGGGATTAGTAGTGTTAATAACTGCTGTGGAAACTGTGGATAACTCTCCCTCGCCGCGGAATCGGGCGGTTAAGCCCTGTTCATGGACTGTGGGTGGGGGAGGTTTTAAACAGGGTGTGGATGGGGACAACATTTTTTGCGATTTTTGGAATCCACAGGCACCTTAAGGGTTTTAAGCCCATTAACCGCGGTTGTCCCCTTAACTATCCACAGGCTTATCCACATGCACCTGTTAATAAGGTATGAGTGCGCCGGCTAGGAGTCGCGCTGCTGCTGCTTGATCCGGTTGGTCAGTTCAGTCACCTGGTTGTAAATCACTCGGCGCTCGGCCATCAGTTCGCGGATCTTCCTGTCGGCATGGATCACGGTGGTGTGGTCGCGGCCGCCAAGTTCCTGTCCGATCTTTGGCAGCGACATGTCCGTGAGCTCCCGGCAGAGGTACATGGCGATCTGGCGTGCGGTCACCAGGGTGCGGGTCCGGGATTTGCTGCACAGTTCTTCCATGCTGAGCTTGAAGTAGTCGGCGGTCTGCTGGAGGATCTGGCTGGAGGTGATCTCCTGGGCGCCGTCGTCCGTGATGAGGTCCTTGAGGACCATTTCCGCCAGGGCAACATCCACTGCCTGGCGGTTGAGGCTGGCAAATGCAGTGACGCGGATCAGGGCGCCTTCGAGTTCGCGGATATTGCTGGAAATTTTGGATGCGATGTACTCGAGGGCGTCGTCCGGAGCGGACAGCCCTTCGCTGAGTGCCTTTTTCCGGAGGATGGCGATCCGGGTTTCGAGTTCCGGGGGCTGGATGTCGGTGAGCAGGCCCCACTCGAAGCGGGACTTCATCCGGTCCTCGAACCCTGCCAGCAGCTTGGGCGGCTGGTCGGAGGTGATGACAACCTGCTTGTTGTTGTTGTGCAGGGAATTGAACGTGTGGAAGAACTCCTCCAGCGTCCGGTCCTTGCCCGCGAGGAACTGGATGTCGTCAATGAGCAGCACATCGACATTGCGGTACGTGGTCTTGAAGCTTGCACCTTCATCGTCACGGATGGAGTTGATGAAGTCGTTGGTGAACTCTTCGGAGTTGACGTACCGCACACGGATTCCGCTGTAGAGCCGGCGGGCATAGTGGCCGATGGCATGCAGGAGGTGCGTCTTACCCAGCCCGGAGTCGCCGTAGATGAACAGCGGGTTGTACGCCTTGGCAGGAGCTTCAGCAACTGCGACAGCAGCAGCGTGGGCAAATCTGTTGGACGAACCAATGACGAAGGTATCGAAGACGTATTTCGGATTCAGCCGGCCGAACTCATGTGAGGTGCTGGGCAGCATTGGCTGCGGCTTCTGCTCAATGAGCTGGTCCGGAGAGAAGGAAGGTTCGACGACGACGGGCTCGGGTTCGACGTGAATGGGAACCAGATCGGTATCAACGTCGATGGCGCAGCGGATGTCCTCGGAAAAGACGTTGTGCAAAGCGTCGTCCAGGGCGTCCTTGACCTGGGTCTGCAGTACTTCGCGGGTGAGCTCATTCGGCACCGCCACCAGGAGGGTGGATCCGATCAGGCCCTGGGCTTGCGCAAGGATGACAAAGCCACGCTGCCGCGGTGAAACACGGTGGTCCTGTTCGAGAAGGCTGACAACTCGCCGCCAGGAACTTCCGACAGTATTGGCGTGGTTGGCTTCGTCTACTGTCATCAATCGGTTCCCTCAAAACTTGCTCTGCCTGCATTGCCTGCAGCCGCAAGTCTTGAACCAGGATGGGTTCAGCTTCATCCACAGGGTTATGCACAGCACGTGGATAATCGGCTACTGAGCCACTCTAGGGGATGAAAAGCCTAGAAGATAGCTGGCAAGTAGCTTGTGGATAATTACACTGGTGTGGTTATGAAAACGGTGCTGTGAGCCAGTTCATCCACAGGCTTGGGCATCAGGTTAGACACAGCTGGGGATAGCGGTTGGGGGGTCTTCCGGTTTGACTCCAGGGCTTAAATTGCCCTAACGTTGTGAAGTCCTTTGTGTCCGCTTTTTGGCCCCATCTGAATCGCTTGAGCGCAGTTCGCTTAAGCAGCCGGGGGAAGCGTGCATATACAAAACTTAGCGTCGGCCAGTTCTTCCCCATACTGATCGGGTGGGCGCACCTTTGATCCACTGGAGTAACTAACGTGAGCAAGCGGACTTTTCAGCCGAATAACCGCCGTCGAGCCAAGAAGCACGGCTTCCGCCTTCGTATGCGTACCCGTGCCGGCCGCGCCATCCTGGCAGCCCGTCGTGGCAAGGGCCGTACCGAGCTGTCGGCCTAAATACTGACTCGTCGGTAATCATTTCTTTGCGAGTTTAAGGTGCTGGCCACCCGTAACCGTTTAAGGACTGCAACCGATTTTTCAACAACTGTACGTTCCGGTGTCCGCAATGGACGCCGGAACGTAGTGTTATATGCGGCAGCTATTGCTGCCGACGAACCCAGCCGGATCGGGTTCATCGTTTCCAAGGGTGTAGGGAACGCTGTGGTCAGGAACCTCGTTAAGAGGAGACTGAGAGAAGCAGGTGCTGCCTCGCTGCGCGAGCATGCTACCGGGCTTGCCATAGTGGTGCGGGCTCTTCCTGCGTCCGCAACAGCAAGCTGGGACCAGCTGCTGTCGGATTACAATGCCGCACTGGAAGCGACGACAACCCGGCTGGCAAGCCGCCCTGCAAGGGCTGCTGCCAAGGATTCGGCCGGTACAACACAGGAGGGGACACCGCGTGCGTAACGCCACCGCCGTCGTCGTTCCTTTTCTCCATAGTGGTGCCATTGCCGTGGGCCTGTTCCTCTGGAACCTGCCCAGGAACGTTCTCATTCTTCTTCTCAAGGCCTACCGCAAGGTGGTTTCGCCCTTGTACGGCCAGGTGTGCCGGTTCTTCCCTTCATGCTCGGCCTATGCGCTGGAAGCTGTGACTGTCCATGGCGCCGTCAAGGGAAGCTGGCTCGCTGTCCGGCGCCTTGGCCGCTGCCACCCCTGGAATGCCGGCGGTGTGGATCACGTCCCCGCCGGCCATCGGGAATGGCCGGAGCACCAGACCCCCACAATTGTTGTGCTGAACAACCCGGACAAGTACCTGGCTGCTCGGACTGATGGAGAAGGCCGCAGTGCGGCCTGACGAATAGGGATAAGTATGGACTTCTTTGAAACAATCATGTTTCCGTTCAAATGGCTTGTGTCCATCATCATGGTGGGATTCCATGAGGGACTGAGCACCATTGGCATGCCGGAAGCCTCCGGCTGGACCTGGACTCTGTCCATTATCGGCCTGGTGCTGGTGATCCGTGCCGCCCTTATCCCTGTGTTCGTGAAGCAGATCAAAGCCCAGCGCGGCATGCAGCTCCTCCAGCCCGATCTGAAGAAGCTCCAGGACAAGTACAAGGGCAAAACTGACCAGCTGTCCCGCCAGGCGATGGCGCAGGAACAGATGGCCATGTACAAGAAGCACGGGACCAACCCGTTTTCCGCGTGCCTGCCCATGCTGATCCAGATGCCATTCTTCTTTGCGCTGTTCACCGTACTGTCGGGTATCTCAACTGCGAGCCGTGACGGCAAGGGCATTGGGGCCATGAGCCCCGAACAGGTAGTCCAGTTCGATGACTCCACGATTTTTGGCGCCACGCTGTCCGCGTCGCTGCTGCACGGCGGTGACGGAAACCAAACTGCAGTGTGGATCCTTTCCATCCTGATGATCCTTGCCATGACCGCCTCGCAGTTCATCACGCAAAAGCAGATCATGGCCAAGAACATGTCTGAAGAAGCCATGGCCAGTCCGTTCATGCGCCAGCAGAAGATGATGCTCTACATCCTGCCCATCGTCTTTGGTGTTGGCGGCATCAACTTCCCCATCGGTGTCCTGATCTACTGGACCACCACAAACCTGTGGACCATGGGACAGCAGTTCTTTGTTATCCGCCGTATGCCCACGCCGGGATCCCCCGCCGCCAAGGCCCTCGCCGAGCGCCGTGCAGCCAAGGGCCTCCCTGCCCTCTCGATCCTCAGCGGTAAGAAGGACGAGGACGCCGACGCTGCTGCTGCCGCTGCCGTGGCCCAGGCCAAGGGACAGCGTGTCCAGCCCCAACGCAAGAACAGGAAGAAGAAGTAATGTCTGCCGAGAGCACCGAACACGCCCTTTCCGACGAGATCATCGACGATCAGGACGCCTCCGGGAACGAGGAGACTTCGTCGCCCAAGGGTTCCACGTCCAGTCGCCTGGAAGAGGAGGGGGACGTTGCCGCGGATTACCTCGAGGAATTGCTGGACATCGCCGACATCGATGGAGACATCGATATTGAGGTCCGAAACGGCCGCACCTACATCTCCATCGTGACCGAGGAAGAATCTGACGCTTTGGATAACCTGGTGGGTGAGGACGGTGAAGTCCTCGAAGCCCTTCAGGAACTGACCCGGCTCTCTGTGCTGTCCGCAACGGAAAACCGCTCGCGACTGGTGCTGGACATCAATGGATACCGGCAGGAGCGTACGGGTCACCTGCAAAAGATTGCGGAGGACGCGGCAGCATCCGTGAAGGAAAGCGGCAATCCAGTAGCACTGGAACCGATGAGTGCTTACGAGCGGAAGATCGTCCATGACGCTGTCGCTGACCTGGGGCTCGTCAGCGAGTCCGAGGGCGAAGGCGCCGGACGCCACATTGTTGTATCCGCAGACTAGGGAATGGCTGATCCGCTAATAATGGTTGACATCACGGCAGCTGAACTTGCGGCCGCCGAGAAAATCTTCGGTGACCGGTTGGACCTGGCAAAACGCTATGTGGAACACCTGGCGACGTCCGGCACTGAGCGCGGCCTGATCGGACCGCGTGAAATTCCCCGCCTTTGGAGCCGGCACGTCCTCAACTGCGCTGTCATCGAGAGCGAGATCCCCGAGGGCAGTCGTGTGGCGGACGTTGGCAGCGGTGCCGGTTTGCCCGGTCTATGCCTTGCCATTGCCCGTCCTGACCTTGACCTGACCCTGATCGAGCCCCTGGAACGCAGGGTCATCTGGCTCCAGGAAGTGGTTGACGATCTGGGGCTGGATAATGTCACGGTGATGCGGACCCGGGCTGAACTTGCCGTTGGGCACGTGGAAGCGGATGTGGTGACGGCCAGGGCAGTATCCGCCTTGAGCAACCTGGCCGGCCTCACTATTCCGCTTCTTGCCGGCAAGGGTGAAGTGGTGGCTATTAAGGGCCGCAGCGCAGCGGAGGAAATAGAAAAGGCTGCCAAGACCATCCGCAAACTCGGTGGCGTTGAAACTACGGTTCTCACTGTTGGTGAGCACCTTCTGGCGGAACCCACCACCGTGGTACGCATCGTTGTAAACAAGTCCCAAAAGAAGGCCTAGCCCAGGCCCGGTGACCTAACTCTGGCCGGTCCAGCAGTTAGGCTAGACAGCGGCAGCAAATTTGGCTGAACGAGAGTGAGTGTGCCCCAGTGACCAGTAGCGAAGCCTCCACACAACGGATACCCCCGTTTGTGTCTTTGGGGTCAGCACGTTCCGTCGCTGGCGCCATGGGAACGCCCGCGCGGGACGGGAATCACCCGAAAAGAGTTTCAGGGGCCTCGAAGTCACCAGCGGTTTCACGTGAAACAACCGGTGCTGCCAAGTCCAACGTTATCGACGCAATCGACGACTCGAGTCCTATCGCCCGCGAGTTGGCGCATGAAACGAAACGGCGTGAGCGGCTGGTAGGGCGGCAGTTGCCCCGACCTGAGAACACCCGTATCTTCACAGTCTCGAATCAAAAGGGCGGTGTCGGGAAGACCACTACCACCGTGAACATCGCTGCTGCTCTGGCGGCCGCAGGACTCAACGTCCTGGTGATAGATATTGATCCGCAGGGCAATGCCTCCACCGCCCTTGGGATTGAGCATCACGCCGACGTGGACAGCATCTATGACGTCCTGATCAATGACGTCCCCCTTGCTGACGTAGTGGCGCCTTGCCCGGACATCGGAAACCTGATCTGTGCGCCTGCAACCATCCATCTGGCCGGCGCTGAGATTGAGCTGGTCTCCCTGGTGGCCCGCGAGCAGAGGCTTCGGCGAGCCATCGACGTTTACGCTAAGGCGCGCGAGAAGAATGGCGAGCAGAGGCTCGACTACATCTTTATTGACTGCCCGCCCAGCCTCGGCCTCCTGACTGTCAACGCCTTCTGTGCTGCCAATGAGGTACTTATCCCTATCCAGTGTGAGTACTACGCACTCGAAGGACTGAGCCAGCTCCTCAAGAACATCGAGATGATCCAGAAGCACCTGAATGCTGATCTTGAGGTTTCGACCATCCTCTTGACGATGTATGACGGCCGCACCAACCTCGCTGCGCAGGTCGCAGCTGAGGTGCGCCAGCACTTCCCGGACCAGGTGTTGTCTGCCGTGGTTCCCCGCTCAGTGCGCATCTCAGAGGCTCCGAGCTACCAACAAACTGTGATGACGTACGACCCTTCCTCCAGCGGAGCCCTGTCTTACCTGGAAGCCGCTGCTGAAATAGCAGAGCGCTAAAATCTTTAATCTGCAACGACTGGAGCCCGGCAAGGCCTGGCTCGACCACTGGAGGGATTACCAATGAGCGAGAAGCGACGTGGCCTGGGCCGCGGTCTTGGTGCGCTGATTCCAAGTTCCGCCGCCGCTAACGGGTCGGGCACCTCAACAACCGCCTCGCGTCCGGTAGACCTTTTCTTCCCTGAGGGCCGAAAGAAGACGGAGCCGTCGGAGGATACAGTCGAACCCCAGCCGGCAAGAAACTCAGCGGAAAAGCGTGGTGCTGCTCCTGCCGCCAAATCCTCTACCGCCAAATCCGGTCCCAGCAAGGGTTCAACTGCTGGATCCACGTCCCCTAAGGCTGGACCTGCAGGCACGTCTGCGGACACGGAGGCAGCGGTGAAGCCACCTAGCTCCTCCGTAGAAGCTCCTGAGGTGGATCAGGAGCCAACGGTCCGCTCCTTGGATGCTGTGGCTGAAGTGATGGAGGAGCGACTCGACGAGCCGGCGTGGAATGACAATGGCGTGCAGTTGGTCGAAGTCCCAGGAGCACGCTTTGCCGAAATATCCGTCTCGGACATTCATCCCAACCGGAAACAGCCCCGGTCCGTCTTCGATGAAGACGACATGGCGGAGCTCGTTCACTCCGTCCGCGAAATCGGCGTTCTCCAGCCAATTGTGGTGCGGAAGTCGACCGAAGACGGTAGTGAACCGTACGAGTTGGTTATGGGTGAGCGCAGGTGGCGGGCAGTTCAGGCCGCTGGCCTGGACACCATTCCTGCAATTGTCAGGGACACCACTGATGATGACCTTCTCCGCGATGCGCTGTTGGAGAACCTGCACCGGAGCCAGCTCAACCCTCTGGAAGAGGCCGCGGCATACCAACAGCTCCTTGAGGACTTCGGGACCACGCATGAGCAACTGGCCGACCGTATTGGCCGCTCTCGTCCTCAGGTGTCGAATACACTCCGGCTCCTCAAGCTGCCCCCGTTGGTACAACGCCGTGTTGCTGCCGGCGTTCTCTCTGCCGGTCACGCCCGTGCGCTCCTGGGCCTTCCTGACGCTGCTGCAATGGAGCGACTTGCTCAAAGGATCGTTGCGGAGGGTATGTCAGTCCGGGCAACTGAAGAAGCGGTGACGCTTTACCAAGATCCCACCAAACCGGCGAAGAACAATATTCCGCGTCCAGGTGCGCGCCACGAACGGTTGGATTACCTGGCGTCGTCGCTATCTGACCGGCTGGATACAAACGTGAAGATCTCCCTGGGTGTTCGCAAGGGAAAAGTGAGCATTGAATTTGCGAGCGTGGAAGACCTGAACCGCATCATGGAGGTCCTGGCCCCCGGCCAGAGTTCCTAGTTCTGGCTTTTTCGAAGGTGGTCCGGTTCACGGTGAACCGGACCATTTTTTTCGTCTTGAGGGACCAAGCGCGTCGTTTAGGTCCTGCCGACAACGTCCGATAGCTCAGCGGCTGTCACAGTCGGGTCTAAGTACATGTTCGCCGTCCCGATGCTTTGCGAAAGTTCATCCAATTGCGAACGCCCAAGGCATCTATCCCGAAAATGAGAATACTCGCCATCCGCGAGTGGTGTCTCCCCCGGCACGTGGGGACCCTTTGGTTTCTGACGGGCCGTATGCTGTGGATCGAAGTATCTCATAACCCTCCTACTTCGCTACCTACTCAATTACGACACCTACCAAGGCTCCGGAGAGTTCTCCGTCACGCCACGCGCAGACTGGCGTGCGCGTGTTTCACGTGAAACGAGACCGCTCCTAGATAACTGAGGACAGAATTTGAATGTCCACGGACGTAGTGATGCCCGCACATATCGACTGCGCCCCCAATAGTGTGTCCGTCGTGTGCCGCTTTCGTGAAGGCGCGATCCGCCCGCCTGAAAAAACGCAGATTGACTAAAATTGTACCTGGAGGCCCTTGCTACACCCTTCACAGCTGGTGGAAGTTCCCAAAGGTGTAATAGCGGCCTAACTGGGACTTCTCATTCGGCACGGATTAGCACCTTCACGATGATTTGCGGTTGATTCTAGGGGGCGAGCTAGGTCCGTAAGGAAGTGGCACCTTCCGGGTACGGATGTTTCACGTGGAACAATCGCTCGCGCGCTCCCCATCTATTCGGTCTGTGTACCTGTACATCGGCCTTGAGCAGCCCAGGCAGCCTCAGCTTCTTCCGTAGGTGCACATCTGAGGGAGGCAGTTATCGTGGCACTAAACGTTTTAGCGCGCCCATAGCAGCGCGCTGTAGTCCTACTACAATTCCTGCACGTGTGCCGCATGGTCGCTTTGCGGCGCGCATCGAGCAGACCGCATGGAACGTCGCTATCCGACTACGCACGAACGCCAGCAGACATGTTCAGCGCTTAGGCTACTCCACATCCTGTTTCACGTGAAACAAACCCCCGTTAGCGCCCCTTGAAATAGCTTTGGCCAGCAGCTGCGGTCGGCCGCTGACGGTAATGCTCGTTAGGTGGAGGACCACTGATCTCAGCGGCGATAATCAAGCTGCGGGGCCGGCACCTGAGATGCTGGATCTGTCAGCACTACGTGCCGATACGACTACTGACAGGCTTCGGGGCAGATACCGGTGAGGCTTGATCCTTAACCACTACGTGATCGGATCGTTTTATGCCCACGCCACTCCACCTCAACCGGATCAAGGGTTGAAACGGCTTCGGCAGCTTAGCCACCCCCGCCCATCGAATCCTTGCTACAGCAGGAAATATTGGCCGCAACTAGAGAGTGCAGCTCCCCTGCATCCGTGGGCGATACGTGGCCAGTGGTCTTCTTTCCACCACGACCTAGATATCCTCCTCGGAGGCGCAGCGAGAGGCGATGGTGGGTGCCAGAGCAGCCAGGCTAGCGGAGAAAGGGTCACCTCTGGGAGGGCTGAACTGTCAAAGGGAATAGGCGGTACCTATTAATCGGGTCAGCAGATTTGGATTCAGCCGACCGATGCGCATGGGAACCGCGGCCTGTCTATCTCGAGTCGTTGGAGCCCGCTGATGCCTCGGAAGAGCGCAGTCGGCTAGCGCTTTTTGTATCCGGCAGCGGTCGCTCGCCTCCGCCTGTAGGCCACGTCTTTTCGGTGGATATCAATGTGGATAACTTTGTGGAGAACTCCCGCCACCCTACGCAGCATTGATGACCTGAATCGAGGCGTGCATTCGTCCTGACTGTCGTCCGTTGAGGGTGGCCCAGGATAAGGCACGGACGTTTCACGTGAAACAGCCTGGCAGGCTCCGGAGGAGCGGATGTGTAATTGTACGGTCGGCGTATATAGGTTGATATGTCGAGTATCTTTAACCCTGAGGGGCTTTCTACAGACAAGGTTTGCTGCCACCGTGGCCGGCGATACCCAGATCACCCGGTGCGGGCAGCTTTGAAGTACGTGAAGACGCAGATTGCAGTGTCGTCTCCGCTGCGAGCTGCCTGTGGATAATGATGTGAATATCTTGGCGTCATCCTGTGGATAAATGTGTGGATACTCACGTCCTCACTAGAGTGAGTCAATGACGAGAACCGGTCCCAGCCCCGAGCAGCCTATGCTTCATCCAATGTAGACAGTGCTTCAGAAGCAGTAAGTCAAAGAAGGGATATAGGGCCAACCGATTGAAAGCACAGTGTGAGCATATATGGACCTCCCCCTTGAAGATGGAACAGGTTAGTGAGAACTGCAAGTATTCCCAGGCAGCAAGGCCGGTGCTTGAGGACTAAAGAATGCGTGGGGTTCCAAGGGTCTGCTCTTTGTCTGCAGGAGAAGTATCGATGGGATTACGGAAGAGCCTCCACACCTGAACATTTCAACTTCGCCACCGGATGGCCAGCCTCCTACACCCTTCTGTCCCCGTATAGGCTTTTGAAGCCCGGTGGGCTGTCTTCGCGCCCGTCTTACGGAGGGTGACGCCTGGCCCCGGCTGACCGCAGCAGGCAATCGCGAAAGGCTAAACCCGACGGCCCCAGTTATCGGCGTCCTCAGCTGCGCGGGCCTACCAGCACTCATCGGCAGTCCCGGGGCGGAACTAGTCCTCCTGTGATGGCCTGATCGCTCAGTGGTTGAATGAGGTTGGTCCGGGGTCCTGTTTCACGTGAAACAGGTGGCCCAATTGGCAGCCGGGATCAGTCTGACAGCGCCAAGGTAAAGGGTGTCTCCACGGGAGCTTGTTTCACGTGAAACAGGAGGCGCGGTTTGGGTGTCGTCACACTTGATGGCCCCGATCTTCCGAACAAGTAGCCATGGGCTCGGTATGCGGCTTGCGCGTGCCGCGGGAGGTTTGGCTACACGATCACGAATGCAGGGTGGAAGAGCGTGTGTGCGCCAGGATGGTGCGGCATGGCCAGCCGAACGTGTTGTAATCCCCTGATGCTCAGCTTCGTAGCGGTACGTACCCGTAACCGTCCTTTTGGGTACGTTCGCGAGTCCACCTCTTCCGGATGCGACGGAGTTCTGGTGCTGCCGCTCCCTGGACTAGGAGCACGGCACGGCAAAGATCCGTCGACTGCGAACTTCGTACAGTAGGCGTAAGCTCGCCAGCCTCTACAGAACGGCACACACAGGCCGCTCCCATGCTCGCTGAGCGCCCGCGTTGGGCGTGGCTGAAACTGCCATGCGGCAGGGTTGTCCCCATGGCCAAACGAGCATGTACTGGCAGCTGCGTCTGAAGCATAGAAGGCACCAAGCGCAGGACATGAGAAATGCGCTCAGGGATCAAAGCTATTCGGGTGCCACCCTACTAGGCATCTTCTGACTTGTTAGGAGTTAGGCGGGTTTTGTCCATATTGCCCATTGTTTGACCAGGAGGATATTCACCCTGAAGGTACAGGGTGGCGATGTGTTTAGAGCAGAATCTGAAGGACAACCGCTGTGAAGGTCCGGGTGGCAGTGGTTTATGGTGAGCCAAAGAGGCAGTAGGCGGCTGGGGACCCTGGCGGTTGCTTGCGTAGACCCACCGCCTATATCAAAGCACTGTTTCACGTGAAACGTCGGCTTCTCTCGGCTGAAATCGCTAGCAATTGCCCTAGGGCGCAGCTTCTCCGCCGAAAAACGAAGCCTTAAACAGCTTTCTCGGTTTGGGGTCAGTCCAAACCGAGAGGTTGGACAGATATGACGTACGTTGACCAAACTGTGTGCAAGGAAGCCGCGAATTTGAGTTGGTACGCCGTGTGGTCCCCGAGACTGCGTTCAAGCGCCTAGGCGGGGCCATGCAGTGGCAAGCCCTTGGGGATTATTCAGCGCAGGCAGGACTGTACGAAGTATGGTCCGTTGCGTGATCTCGGCCGTGCTCTCCCCAAGATTCGGACCGCTTCTTTGCAACGGTCGATGGCAGTCCGGTCATCAGAGGGCTGCTGTTTGTACTGCGACCGTCTGCTTCCCTACAGGAGTTGTGACGTGATTAGCCCGTTCGTCGTGACTCACCCGCTCCTATGAGACATCGTTTCACGTGAAACACCGAACCGAAGATCACGTGTTGACTAGATTCGCCCTGGCTACATCGACCGTTCACGCATGGGATATCTCGTGCCGACACTCTTTTTACACCCGCTATCCGTTGCCAGAGGCATAGCACGAGCATATGCCAGCAGCAGCGTCGTTAAAAGCAAGAAGTGGCCACCACGCCGGGCGGTGGCCACTTCCATAATGCTTGGACTCTGGGTGAAACTACGCCAGGATGTCAGCAAATTCCTTCTCGAAGAACTGCTTCGGCTTGGCCCCGATTACGGTGGACTTTACTTCCCCGCCCTGGAACAGGTACACGGCAGGAATAGATGTAATGCCGTACTCGGCGGCAATACCGGGGTTGTCGTCGACGTTTACCTTAACAACGTCAACTTTCTCGCTGTACTCCACCGAGATCTCATCCAGGATGGGACCCAGTTTTCGGCAAGGTCCACACCACTCCGCCCAAAAATCAACGATAACTGGCTTGTCTGAGGACAAAACGTCCGTGCTGAAACTGGCGTCTGTTACGTCTTTGGCGTTGCTCATAACCTTGTCTCTCTCTTCGGGTAACTGGCGTAATTAGGCTGGCAGGTCTGCGAGGTAGTGCTCGACGTCGATGGCTGCTACGCACCCTGACCCTGAGGCGGTGATCGCCTGGCGGTACGTGGGGTCGACAACGTCTCCGGCTGCAAACACTCCGGGGATGCTTGTTTTGGAGCTTCGGCCTTCTACCGCAATGGTGCCCTCCGGGCTCAAGGTGAGGACGTCCTTGACCAAGTCGGTTCGGGGGTCATTGCCGATTGCAACGAAAACTCCCGTAACCGCGAGATCGGAGACTGTGCCGTCAACGAGGTTCTTCAACGTTAGCCCAGTGACTTTGTCCTGGCCGAGAACATCAACGACGGTACTGTTCCACACGAAGTTGATCTTTTCGTGGGCCAGGGCGCGATCAGCCATGATCTTTGAAGCCTTCAGGGTATCCCGCCGGTGGACAACCGTAACCGACTTCGCGAACTTGGTGAGGAAGAGCGCTTCCTCCATCGCGGAGTCGCCGCCGCCAATGACAGCAATGTCCTGATCCTTGAAAAAGAAACCGTCACAGGTTGCACACCAGCTAACACCGTGGCCGGACAGACGCTTCTCGTTCGGCAGGCCGAGTTCCCGGTAGGCGGATCCCGTCGAAAGGATTACGGCCTTCGCCTGGAAGCTCTCTCCTGTCGCGATGGTCACGGTCTTGATGGGCCCCTCGAGCTGAAGCCCGGTGACGTCCTCGAACTGGATTTCGGTGCCGAAGCGGGCGGCCTGCTTCTCGAAGTTCTCCATCAGGTCGGGACCCATGATCCCCTCGGGAAAACCCGGATAGTTTTCAACGTCGGTAGTGTTCATCAACTCACCGCCGGCAGTGACGGACCCAGCCAGCAACAAGGGCTTGAGGTTGGCGCGGGCAGTGTATACAGCTGCTGTGTAACCAGCCGGGCCGGAGCCGACAATAATGACTTCACGCACGTCGGACGCGGTGGTTTCTGCGATGGTCACTGAACGGTGAACCTCTTCCTTAATTGACGCGCCTCTCCTTGGAGGCCGGCCACATGGCACAACTGTTACTTGTTGCTGAATATTCCGGCGCCGAAACGTCGGCGACCGGCTGGAGGAAAACCAGCAGTCCCCATCTCAGGCACTCGTTCAAGGTTACAGTGCCCTACCTGCAACCCCGTTTGTCACGCGGGACGACCGCTTTTCCTGCCAGCGACAGCGGTACAAATTTCGCCGGACAACAGCGCGTCACTTGAGGGACAACGAAGGACCCGGCCTACTGCACCTTGATTTCCGCGAGTCGGATGCCAAATCCGTAGCGCGTCTTCGGAGCAGCCAGCCTCGGCAGCGAGTTGATGGAGACAATCACGTACTGGGCCTCGACGGGTTCGGCCAAGGGCATGGTCAGGTCGGTAGAAGTAAAGCTGTTCGTTCCTACCGCTTTAGCTCCATCCAGTGAAGGCCGGTCGTTGGTGTACACCGTGATGTTGCCGCCCGAACCACCCAGCTGTGAAAGAGTGATGGAGGAAACGGGCGCGGGCTTCTCAAGCTTCACCACCAGCGGGACGCCTTGGGGCGCCAATCCGCCCCAGTTCTCGGTGGCGAATTCCATGTCGGACCAGAAGCTTGCTGCATTGCCGTCATACGCCCTGACCAGGTCACCGTCAAAGGTGGCAGCGAAGTCGAAGTTCCCCTGCCTGCTGACGCTCTCGATGGCAGGCGGTGCAGCCGGCGGTGCAGATGTGGGCGCCTGCGTGGGAGCGGGGGTCCCTTCGGGGGCGGTGCTGTTGGCGGCCGGTGCGGTGGGTACTGCCTGCGGCTGCGAGGAGAAGAGGCTGCCCAGGTTGGTGACTGCGAAGACAAGCCCTGCGATCAGGACCACGGCCAGCAGCCCGCCGACCAGCCAGCGCATGGATCGTGGTTCGCGGGCAGGTTCCTCGCGGTCGTCGTCGTCATAGCGGCCGTCATCGCTCAAGGACGCCCCGGCGGCGGCAGGTGCAGCAGAGCGTGCGAACACCAGAGACTTTTTCTTCGCTGCTGGCGATGCATCCTCTCGAAGACCGTTTTCCGCAGACTGGCCTTCAGCGTGCGCGTAGTCGTCGTCAGACCAGAGGGAGACCTTCGGCTTTCCCGAGGGCCGGCTTTGAGCCTGTCCGGAGGCCGGGCTGCCGTTGTCCTGCTCCCCTTCCGTCCAGCTGGAACGATTGGTACCAGCACCAGCACCAGCACCAGCACCGGTCCGGGGCGCGGCTCCGGCGCCCGCTGCTCCGCCCACAGCCGCGCCCAGTGCTGCTGCTCCGGTGGCGGATGATCCCTTGGAGGCACGGCCGCTGGACGGTGCGGCTGCAGGACGGGCTGGCGGCTTCGAGGGCACAGCCGGTGCTGCACGGTAGGGATCAACCTGGCTGGCGTGGGTGTCCGAATAATTAATGTAGCCGGCGTCTACGTGGTCTTCATCGTCGTAGGGCTCCGGTTCATGGGACCGTGGCTGCCCAAAGATTTCGCTTCCCAGGGTATCGGTGAAGAACGGTTCAACGTAGGGAGGATTCGATGCAACCACCAGGTCCAGCAAATCGGCAGCCGACGTGTGGTTGGTGATGAGGTAGGTGGCAGCCTCGCTCATGCCGAGGTCCAGGACCTGGACAGTGCCGGGACGTTCGCCGGTGGCTACTTCGCGGGCACTCTGGGCAACCTGTTCGGTATTGCCGGGTCCGGCCACCAGAATGCTGACGGGACGGTTCAGGACCTGATCCACACCATCCAGCACCAGATCGTGGTCGTGCGAGGCCAATACCGTGGCTGTGACCTTGTAGCGGCCCCCCAGTACTGATCCGACATCGATCGGGTTGGACACGTGTTCCTCCTAGACTGTCCGGGATTGCCGGCTTGAATGATGCAACCGCCGTCCAGGAGCCGCCGGGCGGCTGACCCCTGAATGCAACTACCCCTGTATCTTTTCGATCCTAGCGGATTGCGCCCCGCCACCCTTGGACGAAGGCGGCCGGGAACCGCGTGAATGTCACTTTTTGCGGGGGCGCCGGGGCTTGAAATGGGGGTTTTCGCCAGGCTTGCCCTGGAAGGTGCGGCGGCCGGGCAAGGGGATCTGTTCCCGCATGAAGCTTCCCCGCGCTGTGCTGGGCTGGTCCTCCGCCGGGAGGTAGCCGTCGTCGGACGGGCCGGGGCCGTCACTGTCACCCGCCTGCGTCCGCCGCGCCCCATGCTCCTGTTCCTCGTGTTCGGGAGTAGGGCCCGCCCTGAAGGAGACGGCGTCGAACTCGCCGGAGATCCTCGGGATCAGTCCGGTGTCCACGGAGGTCGTGGCGCGCTCCGGACGGGGCGCCTGCGCTTCGGCAGACGCACGTTCTGCACGTTCTGCTGACGCACCTTCTACTGAAGGCGTCCCCTCAGGAGAGGCCGACGGCGGTGCCCCGGCTGACGCCGGAGGCACGCCCCCTCCACGCCCGAGCCGTCCGAGGAGGGGACGGAGCAGATCCCGCAGTTCGGTCACACGGAACAGCTTCAGCAGGAAGAAATAGACCACCAGCATGACCGGACCCACCACAACGACCGTGAGAAGGGCCGTCAGCCGGTCGCGCCAGGCAAACCCGTCGGCGGAGTAGCTCCCCAGGAGCCACAAGGCACCTGCACCCGCGACGGCGGACCCCAGCGCCGCCCACCCCATCCGGATGTAGGAGTTGGCGATCCGGGCCCCGTCCAGGTGTCCCAAAAGGCGCCGCAGGAACCAGGCGCTGATGACCACAGAGAGGATATTGCCCACCATGTAAAGGACCGCGATGGCGTAGATGATCTGGGTGACGGGCAGGAACTGGATGGCGAAGGCTCCAGCCACGTAGACAATGGCCAGGAGCAACTGGATGTAGAAGGGCGTCCGGGCATCCTCGTTGGCGTAGAACACGCGTGACATCATGAAGTTGGCGCTCATGAACGGGGTGCTGAGCGCGAGGATGGTCAGCGTCTGGGCCAGCATCACGCCGTCCTGGCGCAGGCCGCCCGAGAAGAACATGCCCAGCGGGCCGGCCAGCGCAAAGAGGGCCAGGGCACCAAAGACAGTTGCCACCGCCATGGTCCGCAGGCCGTGCGAGAGGGCGTCACGCAGCTGATCGCGGTTTCCGTCCTGGGACGCCCGGGTCATCCGGTTGAACAGCACTGTGGCAAGGGACAGCGCGATGATGGAGTGCGGCAGCAGATAGAGCTGGCTGGCCACTTCCAGCACCGCGTTGCCTGGCAGCATGGCGGCGGCAGGGTCACCCGCCTGCTGCAGGCGGATGCGCTCCGCGCCGGGGATGGTGGCGATGCGCATGACGTACAGGAAGGCCAGTTGCCCGACGGCGGCCGTCAGCAGCGTCCAGACGCTCAGCTTGGCTGCCTGGCCCAGTCCTACACCCCGCCAGCCGAAGCGGGGCCGTAGGCCCAGCTTGAGTCGCATCACGGGAATCATCAGGATGGCCGTTTGCGAAACGACGCCGATGGTGGAGAACCCGGCCACCATCAGCGTTTGGGTGCTGCCCCAGTTGTCCAGGGTATGCGGATTCATCTTGTTGGTGCCGAAAATCCAGATGAACATCCCCAGGCCGGCGATGGCCACCAGGTTATTGAGGATGGGCGCCCACATGGCAGGCCCAAAGGCACCATTGGCGTTCAGGACCTGGGTGAGGAGGGCGTAGAGCCCGTAGAAGAAGATCTGCGGCAGGCACCAGAAAGCAAAGGCCACTGCCAGGGCTTTCTGCTGGGGTGTGTACCCCTGCGTGGTGAGTTCGATGACCCATGGGGCCGCCAGTGTCACCAGCGCCGTCAGCCCCAGCAGGAGGAGTACGGCCAGCGTCAGCAGCCGGCTGATGTAGTCCGCTCCCCTGTCCGGGGCCTTGCTTGCCTTAATGATCTGCGGCACCAGGACGGCATTGAACACGCCGCCGGCGACCAGCAGGAAGATCAGGTTGGGCAGGTTGTTGGCGTTGATGAAGGTGTCATTGACCGTGGAGCCCAGGCCGAGCGCCGTGCCGAGCATCCACGTTTTTCCAAAGCCGAGGAAGCGCGAAATGAGCGTTCCGGCAGCCATGACGGCACTGGACCGGGTTTCGCTGGCCGCCACAGCGCCAGGGGTGCTGTCCGCGCCGGCTGGTTCGGGGGGAACGCCATCCGGGACGGCATCGCCGGACGCACGGGCTTTATCGGAAGGAAAATTGGAAGCTGACATCAACTTCATCGTCTCACCCGAAAGCGGTTAAAGCCGCAATGAAGGCCCGGCCCTGCCTGCTGCCCTAAAGGTGTTCGGGCAGGACCTCACGAGCAAGGTCAGCAATCCGGCGTTCATTGGGAAAGGACAACTTCCGGGCCAGCTCCTGGATGGGAACCCACGCCACGTCCACGGCTTCCTGGTCCGGATCGTTCTCGATGGTCAGCTCCCCGCCGGTAGCCCGCAGGAGGTAATGGTGGACCGTCTTGTGAACCCGGTGGCCGCTGACGGTGAACCAGTAGTCGATGCTGCCGAGGGGCGCCAAAATGTCACCTTCAATGCCGGTTTCCTCGGCAATTTCACGGACGGCTGCCTGCTCGTTGTTTTCCTTGCCCTCCGGGTGGCCCTTTGGAAGGCACCATTCCAAACGCCCGCCGCGATTAAGGCGGGCGATGATCGCAACCCTTAATTCGGCGTCGGACGTGTCCACTACAACGCCGCCGGCGGATACTTCCTCAACCGTAGGCAGCGATACCGGCGCCGAATGCTGGGCAGGCGCAACGTGCGCACCGATCGCCGACGGCAATGGTGCGTTTGTCCTCCTGCCTGGAGCGCTCGGTACTGGATGGGCCATGGAGTCCACTCTAACGACTGTTGCCCGTTGGTGATGACTGGAACATGACACCAACATGGACGGCATATGGCTCACTTTGCCTGCGGCGGCGTGATTCCGCACGATCTTGACCGGATTTTGGCCTGCCGGGCCGCTGGTTTCTGACAAGCTTAAGTAACTATGGCGCATGCACATCACAAGACTGATTCCCAGACCGTCGATTTCCAGGTGGACCCGGTGGTCCTGGAGCTCGGCCAGCGCTTCGTGGACGCAGGCCACGAGCTTTCGCTGGTGGGCGGTCCGGTGCGCGACCTGTTCCTGGGCCGGACCTCGCCTGACCTTGACTTCACCACTGACGCCACCCCGGACCAGACGGTGGCACTCATCAGGAAATGGGCGGACAACTACTGGGAGATTGGCCGGGCCTTCGGCACCATCGGCATGCGCAAGGCAGGCTTCCAGATAGAAATCACCACCTACCGGGCAGAAGCCTACGATCCTGAGTCCCGCAAACCTGCAGTGGCTTTTGGTTCCTCTTTGACCGACGACCTGCTCCGGCGGGACTTCACCATCAACGCCATGGCTTTGAAGCTCCCCTCCCTCGAACTGGTGGATCCCTTCGGCGGCGTGCGCGACCTGCATGCCTCTGTCCTGTCCACACCGGGGGCCCCAGAGGGTTCTTTCTCTGATGATCCGCTGAGGATGATGCGCGCAGCACGGTTCGCAGCCCAGCTGGGAGTCTCAGTCCACGAGGACGTCCGGCAGGCCATGACGCAGATGGCCGAGCGCATCACCATCATTTCGGCGGAACGGGTCCGGGATGAACTGGTCAAGCTCATTTGCGGGGACCGTCCGCGCGTGGGTATCGACCTGCTGGTGGAGACCGGCCTGGCGGAGTTCGTGCTGCCCGAGGTTTCCGCGCTGCGGCTGGAATCCGACGAGCACCACCGGCACAAGGATGTTTACCAGCACTCCCTGCAGGTTTTGGAACAGGCAGCGGAGCTGGAGACGGACGGTGATGGTCCGGTGCCCGGGCCGGACTTTGTCCTGCGCTTCGCAGCGTTAATGCACGACGTCGGCAAGCCGGCTACGCGCCGCTTTGAACCGGGCGGTGCGGTGAGCTTCCGCCACCACGACATGGTGGGGGCCAAGCTCACCTCCAAACGGATGAAGGCGCTGCGGTTCGACAACGACACCACCAAGGCCGTTGCCCGCCTGGTGGAGCTCCACATGCGGTTCTACGGCTACGGGGAGGCCGGCTGGAGCGACTCAGCAGTCCGCCGCTACGTCACGGATGCCGGGCCGCTGCTGGAACGGCTGCACCGGCTGACGCGCTCTGACGTCACCACCCGCAACCAGCGCAAAGCGGAGCGCCTGGCGTTCGCCTATGACGACCTCGAAGCCCGCATCGCCGCCCTGCGGGAGCAGGAATCACTGGACGCTGTGCGCCCCGATCTCGACGGCGCCCGGATTATGGCGCTGCTCGGCATCAAACCCGGCCCGGTTGTGGGGCGGGCGTATAAGTTCCTGCTGAATGAGCGAATGGAAAATGGGCCGCTGCCCGCCGAAGAAGCAGAAGCACGGCTGCTCCGCTGGTGGGCAGTGCAGCCGGAATCAGCACCTGCTGATCCCGGAGCTCCGGCGCCCGGCACCGCTCCGTCTCCCGCCGTCGTCGAGCCTTCCCCTTCTGAGGAGTCAAAGTGACCATTCCTGCCCTTGCCCCCCGTCCCCAGCTCTGGATCCTCCGCCATGGAGAGACCGAATGGTCCAAGAGCGGCCAGTACACGGGGCTCACGGACCTCCCACTGACAGTCGAGGGCGAGCAGCAGGCCGTGGAAGCGCGGAAAGTGCTGGATCCCGTCGACTTCGACCTGGTGCTCACTTCCCCCTTGAGGCGGGCGCGCCGGACGGCAGAGCTTGCCGGTTTCCCTGACGCCCAGCACGAACCCCTGGCCGTGGAGTGGAACTACGGGGATTACGAAGGCATCAGCTCCGACTTGATCCGCAAAGACAATCCCGACTACCTGATCTGGACCCACGGCGTTCCCAACGGCGAAACGCTGGACGAGGTAGCGGCACGGGCAGATAAAATCATCGGCCGCGTGCTCGAATCCGGAATGGACAACGTGCTGATTGTGGCCCACGGCCACTTTTCGCGGATCCTGACGGCACGCTGGCTGGAATTGCCGCCCACGGAAGGACGGCATTTCATACTTGGCACTGCCAAAGTCTGCACACTCGGCTGGGACAAAAAGACACCCGCCATTGTCCGATGGGGACTTTAATAGCTGTTTCCGGATTAGTTGCATCATTCTTTGCCTTTTAAGTAGCGAACAGGCTGCCGGTGGTGTAATTTTATTCCTGACCCCAGAGCATCCTGCCGGGGCCACGGCGCATGCCCCGGGTTTCGCCCGTATGGCAGCAAAGCGGAAAAGGAGGTTGGGAAAATGATTACTTTGACTAGCGGATGGAAGATGACCATCAACGCCGCCCCGGCCTCTGATGCTTTCGCGCGCCTCCTCAGGGATCCTGCCCGTTCCTAGCAGCTGCTTCCGCCCGGATCTGCCCCGGCAGTCCGGCCCAAGATGCAACGCTCCGGCTCAGCGATGTGTACTGCATTGGTGCACGTTGGCACCGCCTGTAGGGCTCCTTTGGGGAATTGTACTTTCCTCCACCCGGTTTTCCTTTTGTACTGCTGCGCCTTCAATTTTGCGCGCAGTCAGCTCAAGTAATCCGGGATATCTGCCCCTGCACTTATTCATGTGCTAATTCCGTGCCTAATTCCTTCCGGAAAAGGGTCTAATTGCCGCGCCCGGTTTGCGGGCCAGCCACAATGAAAGGAGGTGATTGCCATGAGAAAGTTCCGCGAATTCCTGTTGCCTTCGCAGGGCCGGCGCAGCAGCCGGAAGAAGTTCAACGAACCGCTGCTGGAAAAGCAGCGCGACGATGTCTTCGTCCTGATGCACCAGCAGATCGGCGGTACCCGGTAAGAACAGCGCGGCCGCCGGGTAACCACGGACAGCCGCGGGCGAAGGACCGCAGCAGGAGCCACAATGATCAATGATGTTCCGGCCGGAGCCCACGCGGCGACGCGTGGGCTCCGCATCCCTCGAACCGACGGGCCTTGGGTGACGGCGGTAAGCTCAAGCCATGGAGGAGACCCAGCCCCCGGAGCATCGGGGAAGGCCGCGCCTGGTGGTGCCAAGCCGTAGCGATGTCCTGCTGAGGAACTTCACGGAGGTGGCAGGAGGTCCCCTCGGGTCCCGGACCGCTCCCGGCCTGGTTTCCCCGGGTGTGTTCACCGTGGAACGGGTCCTGATTCTGCTGACGATACTGGCAGCCCTGGCAGGCATCCTGCTCAAGGGATATTGCCGCGCCAACGGGTGGGAATCCCCCACGCAGTTTTACGCCACCTGCTACTCCGATTTCCCCGAACTCTTCCGGACCCGCGGCCTGGCAGAGGGGCAGTTTCCTGTCCTGGCCAGCGGAAGCCAATTTGAGTACCCGGTCCTGATAGCCCTGATAGCGGGAGTAACAGCCTGGCTGGTACCCGGGACCGAAGTGTCAGACGCCCGGGTGCTGGCTTACTTCGACATCAATGCTGCCCTTGTGGCCGTTGCTGTTGTGGCTACGGTCCTTGCCACCGCGCGGACGTCCAGCCGCCGGCCATGGGACGCAGCCATGGTGGCCCTGGCGCCGGGCATAATTCTTGCCGGCACCATCAACTGGGACCTCTGGGCGGTGGCCCTGCTTGCCCTGGCCATGTACTTTTTCTCCCGGGACCAGCTGGTGCTGGCCGGAGTCTTCATCGGGCTCGCGACGGCTGTGAAACTGTACCCGCTGCTTATCCTGGGAGCCATACTCCTGCTTGCACTGCGGACCGGGCGCTTCCAACCCCTGCTGAAAACGGCGGGGGCTGCCGCCATCACCTGGGCCGCCGTCAACCTTCCCTTCGCAGCTGCAAATCCCTCCGGGTGGGCCTACTTCTTCCAGTTTTCAGCCGACCGCGACGCCGGGTACAGCTCTCCGTGGTTTGCCTACAACCTGGTGCTCAACCGCCTGAGGGGGCAGGAGCTCACCGGGGCTACCGTCGACCTGTTGGCTCCCGGCCTCTTTATCCTGGCCTGCGTCATCATTGCCGTCATTGCCTTGACCGCCCCGCGGCGGCCGCGCCTGGCCCAGTTGGCCTTCCTGATTGTGGCGGCCTTCATCCTCACCAATAAGGTCTACTCGCCGCAGTTTGTCGTCTGGCTGGTCCCGCTCCTGGCGCTGGCGAGGCCGCGGTGGCGGGACTTCCTGATCTGGCAGGGCATCGAAGGCCTGCACTGGGCCGCGGTATGGATGTACCTTGGACAGGTGACCAGCGCAGGTTCTTCCCAGCACAACCTGGATATGCCCTATTACGTCCTTGCCGTGGCGGCGCACATGGCGGCCGTTGCGTACCTCATGGCCAGGGTGACATGGGACATCTACGACCCCAACTACGATCCCATCCGCCGGCACCACCTGGATGATCCCCATGGCGGACCCTTCACCGGGGCCCCGGACCGGTTCCGGCTGAACGTCCGCCGCTCCGCCCTCTCCGCGCGTCCGCACAAAGTCGCGGCCGATGCCTGACGTTACGGTAGTTGGGGCGGGACCCAACGGACTGGCAGCCGCGGCAGTGATGGCACGCGCAGGGCTCTCGGTGGAAGTCTTCGAAGCGGCCCCGGTCATCGGCGGCGGAACCCGCACCGCAGAACTGATGCAGCCGGGACACTTCCACGACGTCTGTTCCGCAGTGCATCCGATGGCCCTGGCGTCCCCCTTCTTCCGCGCCTTCGAACTGTCCCGCCGGGTGGATTTGGTTTCTCCCGCGCTGTCCTACGGATCACCGCTGGACGGCGGACGGTCCGCCCTTGCTTACCGGTCCCTCGACCGGACAGCAGCAGGGCTGGGGCGGGACGGTGCGGCCTACCGCAAGCTGATGGCTCCCCTTGTCCGGAACATCGACGACGTCATGGACTTCACGCAGAACCAACTCTTCCGCCTCCCCCGGAACCCTCTGGCAGCGGGGATCTTCGGCTTGCGGACCGTGGAGCAAGGTTCGGGGCTCTGGAACGCCAGGTTCCGCGAAGAATCCGCTCCGGCCCTGCTCACCGGCGTCGCTGCCCACGCCGTGTCCCACCTGCCATCGCTTGCTGCCTCCGGAGCAGGACTGATGCTCGGAGCACTGGGCCACGCAGAAGGGTGGCCCATTCCGCTAGGTGGTTCCGCTGCCATTGCCGCCGCCCTGGCACAGGACATTGAGGCGCACGGCGGAGTCTTCCATACAAACGCCCCCGTAAACCGGTTGGCGGATCTTCCGCCTGCGCGTGCCACTCTCCTGGATGTAGCACCCCGCGGCCTGGCGGACATGGCCGGTGACCTGCTTCCGGACCGCTACCGCCGGGCGCTGGAAACTTTCCGCTATGGGAACGGCTCGTGCAAGGTGGACTTCATCCTGTCCGGCCCCGTGCCATGGACGGCTGCAGAACTGGCGGATGCCGGAACAGTGCATGTGGGCGGGACCCGGGCGGAGGTGGCTTACGCGGAAAATGAGGTGATCGGCGGCCGCCACCCCGAGCGGCCCTACGTGCTGGTGGCCCAGCCCTCGCGCTTCGATGGTGGCCGGGCTCCCGCCGGCCGCCACACCCTGTGGACCTACTGCCATGTTCCTGCCGGTTCAACCAAGGACATGAAAGAGGCCATTACCGCCCAAATCGAGCGCTTCGCCCCCGGCTTCAGGGACCTTGTGCTGGACGTAAACGTGGTGACGGCAGCTCAGTTGGCGGAGTACAACCGGAACTACGTTGGCGGGGATTTCAGTGCCGGCACGATGGATCTTCGCGGCCTGGTCCAGCGGCCCGTGGTGTCACGCCACCCGTGGCGCACTCCCATCCGGGGCGTCTACCTGTGCTCTTCCTCCACGCCGCCCGGGCCCGGCGTTACCGGTATGCCGGGCTTCCACGCTGCGACATATGCCTTGAAAGACATCTTCCAGTTGCCTGTTCCGATGCTGGGCCTCAACAACCCGTAGCCAAAACGCAACACTTTCCAGCCTTACCTGTGGCGCGTGCCACCGGGTTGGACGGGTGATAATGGCCGGATGGGGAAATCAACAAAACTTTCTGTTGCCGTAGCTGTGCTCGTTCTGGGAACCTCCCTGGTGGCCTGCGACGACGGCAGGAGCGGGGCAGAAACCGCAGCTCAGCAGTTGGCCACCGCCGTTTCAGCACTGGATGTGGGGCCGGTGGCTTTTGAAGGCAAAGATGCCGCTGCCGCCAACGACCAGGTGCGAAGTGTGTTTGCGGCACTGGATCCACAAAAGCCGGCAGTCGAAGCAGGCGAGGTCACTCTTGACGGTGACAATGCCTCAGCCCCGCTGAACTACACCTGGACATTCGGCGAGGCGGAGTGGAAGTACACTGTCCCGGCGAAATTCAAGAAGATGGGGGACAAGTGGCTGACGGTGTGGGATCCAGCCACCCTGGTGCCCGGGCTGGCGGACAGTGAGATCGTGACCAAGGGCTCCCAGTCACCACAGCGGGCAGACATCCTGGGGGCAGGGGACGTTCCCCTGGTCACGTACCGGCCGGTGGTGAACGTCGGCATCGACAAGCCGCAGCTGGGCGCCGCCGAGCCTGCAGACGCTGCAACCAGACTTGCCACCCTCGTTGGGGTGGATCCGGCAGGTTACGTCCAGCAGGTACAGGCTGCCGGTGCTGAAGCTTTTGTTTCAGCGATCACCCTCCGCGACGAAGGCCGCACCATTACCAACGAGCAGATCGCGGCGATTCCGGGAGCCCGGGCAATCCCGGCCTCAATGCCGTTGGCTCCCAGCCGCACGTTTGCCCGCGCCGTCCTTGGCACCGTCGGCGAGGCTACTGCTGAACAGATCGAAGCCTCCGAGGGTGCCCTGACCGCCGGCGACGTGACCGGCATCGGCGGCCTGCAGCAGCAGTACGACGAACAGCTCCGGGGGACGGACGCCGTCGTGATCCGCGCGCAGCGCGCCGACCTGACCCGTGAACAGATCCAGTCCTCGGCCACCGACCCCCGGCGGGTGCTCTTCCAGGTAGCGCCTACTGCCGGCACTCCGCTGAAGACCACCATCGACCCGAAGCTGCAGTCGCTGGCGGAAAGCACCCTGGAAGATGTAGGCCCGGCGTCCGCCCTTGTTGCTCTACGCCCTTCCAGCGGTGCCGTCCTGGCCGTGGCCTCGGGTCCCGGCAGCAACGGCTACAACACGGCGATGCTGGGCCAGTACGCGCCCGGTTCCATCTTCAAGATGGTTGACTCCCTGGCCATGTTCCGTAACGGCCTGACTCCCGATTCAAAGGTTGAGTGCACACCGACGCTGACAGTCGATGGACGCACCTTCAAGAACGCCGAGGGTTACCCCGAAGGATCGCTGGGCTCAGTCACCCTCCGGGACGCCTTCGCGCACTCCTGCAATACTGCGTTCATCGCGGCCCGGGACACTGTTTCGCAGGGACAGCTTGAAGCCGCCGCCCTGGCCATGGGCATCGCCGTCGAAGCACCGTCGCTGGGCGCTGAAGCGTTCCTGGGGTCTGTCCCCGGCGAGGCGGCAGGCACGGAGCACGCCGCCTCCATGATCGGGCAGGGCAAGGTACTGCTCTCTCCCCTGGCCGCAGCCATGATGGCCGGTTCCGTCGCCAAGGGTGCGCCCGTGTCACCCCAGCTGGTGATCAATCCCGACGGCGGCGCCGCGGCGGCCGGCACGACGAGCGGTTCCACGGCGCCCGCGGCACAGCCCTCCGCGACGGCAACGGCAGAAGCACCCACCACTGCCTCCAGTGAGCCCATTACCGCAGCGGAAGCTGCCTCCCTGGCTGACATGATGCGGGCCGTGGTGACCTCCGGTCACGCGGGTTTCCTTTCCAGCGTCCCCGGGGCTCCCGTTGGAGCAAAAACCGGGACGGCCGAGTTCGGCAAGGAGACTCCCCCGAAGACCCACGCATGGATTGTTGCTGTCCACGGCGACCTCGCAGTGGCCGTATTCGTGGAGGACGGCGGATTGGGTGCCACCACATCGGGTCCGCTGCTGAAGGAGTTCCTCACCGCAGCCGGATAGCCTTTGTCCGGTTATCCGGCAGTCCACGCCGTGCGGGCCTGCAGACCCGGAACAAAGCGCTTTGCCGGGCGCGTGGGAGGATGGAAGACGTGGCCCATATTGACGTTTCCGGTATCGATTACTTCCTCTCCGACGGCACACAGCTGCTCAACGGTGTGACCTTCAAGGTTCTGGACGGTACCAAGACCGCCCTGATCGGGCCCAACGGCACCGGCAAAACAACCCTCTTCCGAATCATCTCCGGTGACCTCACTCCGGATGAGGGCGTGATTGGGCGGTCCGGAAATATGGGCATCATGAGGCAGTTCGTGGGCCAGGTCCGGGACGGTTCCACGGTCCGCGACCTGCTGGTGTCCGCCGCTCCTCCGGCTTTGGCGGCAGCGGCGCACGAGGTGGACGACGCCGAGCTGGCCATGGTGGAGCACGACGACGAGCCCAGCCAAATGCGCTATGCCCAGGCCATCGTGGACTGGGGAGATGCAGGCGGTTACGACGTCGAAACGGTCTGGGACGAGGTGTGCATGGCCGCGCTGGGACTCCCTTTCGACCGCGCGCAGCACCGCCCGGCGTCGAGCCTTTCCGGCGGGGAACAAAAGCGGCTGGTGCTGGAAGCGCTGTTTGCGGGCCCGGACGACCTGCTGCTGCTGGACGAGCCGGACAACTATTTGGACGTGCCGGGCAAGCGCTGGCTCGAGGACAAGCTGAATGAGTCCAAAAAGACGGTCTTTTTCATTAGCCACGACCGTGAACTCCTGAATAACGCTGCAGGACGGATCGTCACGCTGGAGCCCGGGATCAACGGCGCCGGAGCGTGGGTCCATGGTGGCGGATTCGGCTCCTACGTGGAGGCCAGGGCGGACCGGAACGCCCGCTTTGAGGAACTGCGCAAACGGTGGGACGAGGAGCACGTCAAGCTCAAGGAACTCGTCAACATGTACAAGAACAAGGCCGCTTTCCGCTCGGATATGGCGAACCGGTACCACGCGGCCCAGACGCGGCTGGCGAAATTCCTGGAAATCGGGCCACCCGAGGCGCTGCCCATTGAGCAGAACGTCCAGATGAGGCTCAAGGGCGGAAGGACCGCCAAACGCGCGGTCGTCGCGGAACAGCTTGAGCTGACCGGGCTGATGAAACCCTTCTCCACAGAAATCTGGTTCGGTGACCGGGTGGGTGTCCTGGGCTCCAACGGCTCGGGCAAGTCGCACTTCCTCCGGCTCCTGGCCACGGGCGGCACCGATCCTGAGCGCGAGCACCTGCCCGTCTCCGATGTGGAGATTGCGGACGTGCCGCATGAGGGAACCGTGAAACTTGGGGCAAGGATCCGTCCCGGGTTCTTTGCGCAGACCCACGTCCGGCCGGACCTCCTGGGCAAGACGCTCCTCGAAATCCTGCACCGTGGCGATGAGCACCGGTCCGGCCTGGGCCGGGAGGCGGCAGCGGGGGCACTGGACGGCTATGGGCTCGCGGGACAGTCCGAACAAAAGTATGAGTCCCTTTCGGGCGGCCAGCAGGCGCGGTTCCAGATCCTGCTGCTGCAACTGTCCGGTGCCACCCTGCTGTTGCTCGACGAGCCCACGGACAACCTGGACCTGCACTCGGCCGAAGCCCTGGAACGGGCCATCGACCACTTCGAAGGAACAGTCCTCGCAGTGACCCACGACCGCTGGTTCGCACGGACTTTCGACCGGTTCCTGGTATTTGGATCCGACGGCAAGGTGTACGAGTCTGCGCAGCCGGTGTGGGACGAGAAGCGCGTGGAGCGCGTCCGCTGATGCAGGTCTCTCCCGCATGACTGATTAACTGATCACCAATTGCTATCATTTGATCATGAAGACCGACGAGCGGCACCGGCGCATTGCTGAGATCCTCCGGGAACGGTCCGAGGTAACGGTGGATGAACTGACGGTTGCCTGCGAGGCCTCGGGCGCTACGATCCGGCGGGACCTTGAGGTCCTGGCGGGCAACGGAGTCCTCCGGCGGGTGCATGGCGGCGCGCGCAGCCTGATTGGACGCGGGGAGAATCCCGGTTACGGGCAGCGGGAGCTGGAGGACCAGGAGACGAAGAAACGCATTGCCGCCGCGGTGGCACGGCTCCTCCAGGAACGGGAACACGTCTGGTTGGACAGCGGAAGCACCGCCACGGAGGTGGCACGGGCACTGAGCGGCAAGGACCTTACCGTTATGCCCATGTCGATGCGGTCGCTCACCGTGCTCACTGCCGACGAGGCCACTGCCGGGGTGCGGCCAGGCCTGCTGTTGCCGGGCGGAAGCCTTGTCCCTGGCGAACTGAGCTTCCGCGGTCCACTGGCAGAATCTAACATCCGCTCCCTGCGCTTCGACACTGCGGTTGTGACGCCGTGCGCAGTGGACCTCAAGGACGGACTCCTCGCCCATGACCTCGACGATGCGGCGGTAAAACGCGCAGGCCTGGAATCTGCCGGGCGGGTAGTGGTGGCCGCGTCCGCATCCAAGTGGGATGCGCACGCGCGGGCACTGGTATCAGGCCTGGCGCGGGTGGATGTTTTAGTAACAAACAAAATTTTCAGCGCCGAAGAACGCGCGCACCTCGACAAATACTCCCTGGAAGTAGTCACTGTATGAGCATCAACACGGGCACGGCGCAGCATGCTGGACTGAAAGCGGCCGCAGCGGCCACCTTCGTGGTCTTTGGAATCAACGGTCTCGTCTTCGCAAGCTGGGCCGCCAGGATCCCTGCCGTCACCGAGACCCTGGAGATCACCTCCGGGCAGATGGGCACCCTGCTGCTGTGCACCGCCATAGGGTCACTGCTGGCCTTGCCCACTGCAGGACTGGTGGTGGGCAGGATCGGCACCGCCAACACGGCTCGCTTTGGTGGCGTGCTGGCCGCCCTGGCGGGAGTCGGAATTGCCTGGTCGCTCTCGGCTGCCTCCATCCCCGCCACGGGCGTTGCGCTGTTCTTCTTCGGGATAGCGATCGGCCTGTGGGACGTCTCCCAGAACATCGAGGGTGCCGACGTGGAGCACAAGCTGCGGCGCACCATCATGCCGCAGTTCCACGCAGCCTTCAGCGGCGGCGCCTTTATTGGCGCACTGATCGGCGCGGGACTTTCCAATGTGGGCGTCGGTTTGCCCCTGCACCTGCTGGTCATCGCCGGGCTTGTGGCCGTGGTGATGCTCGTTGCACCGCGATACTTCCTGCCCCACGCACCGGCGGCCACAGCGGAGGGAGAACCTCAAACAGTCAAGGGCACCTCAGCCTGGCGTGACAGCCGGACACTGCTCATCGGCGTCGTGGTCCTGGGAGCCACCCTCACGGAGGGGGCGGGAAATGACTGGATCGCGAAAGCGTCGGTGGATGGGCTGGGTACTTCCGAGTCCACAGGAGCCCTGATGTTTGCCCTGTTCGTGCTCGCCATGACGGCCATGCGGTTCTTCGGCGGACGGGTCATCGACACGTACGGACGCGTTGCCGTTCTGAGGGCGAGCATGGCTGCCGCGGCGGCGGGACTGTGCCTCTTTGTACTCGCCGGAAACGTCTGGCTGGCTGCAGTGGGGGCCGCACTGTGGGGCGTCGGAGCCGCGCTGGCATTCCCCATGGGCATGTCTGCTGCTGCCGACGATCCTAAGCATGCCGCAGCACGGGTTTCTGTTGTATCCACGCTGGGGTATATATCCTTCCTTGCCGGACCGCCCCTGTTGGGTTACCTCGGTGACCTGACGGGCATCCACCTGGCGCTCCTGGCTATCCTTGCGCCGATCCTCCTCGCCCTGGTACTGGCAGGAGCAGCCAAACCCCTCAAGGTGGCATAACAGGGAGCCCATGTCGCGCCAAGGATCCGGGATTCCGGCATTCCTCCTGAAGGTAGGGTGATGGAATGCAGAGGATAGGGCGTGGAAGCCGTCGCTGGATCAGCCGCGTGGACAGATACCTGGTAAGGCATGTCTCGGACCTGCCGGGTGGGAACCACGACGATTTCTTCCGCCGCCTTTCCGCTGCGGCCAATCACGGAAAAGTCTGGATCGCTGCGGCAGCGGTGATGTCAGCCTTCCCTGGACGGCCACGCCGCGCTGCCCTGCACGGGCTCATTGCCCAGGCAGTGGCCTCGGCAGTAACCAACGGCGTCTTCAAAACGCTTCTCCCACGGACCCGGCCCCTGCCAGAGCATCTACCGGTCTTCCGGTTTGTCCACCCGCAGCCCACGAGTTCCTCCATGCCGTCCGGCCACTCGGCGTCGGCCGTAGCCTTTGCTGCAGGAGCAGGGCTGGTCCAGCCCGCCATCGGTGCTGCGCTGGCCCCGGCGGCAGTGGGGGTAGCCTATTCGCGCGTTCACACCGGAGCCCACTGGCCATCGGATGTTTTGTTCGGCTCCGCCCTGGGTGTTGGCGCCGCACTGCTGACGCGCCGGTGGTGGCCTGTGCGTCCGCCGTTTCCCCCGGTGGCGCGGACCTGGACTTCTGCTCCGGAACTGCCCGGCGGCATGGGACTCAGTATCGTGGTCAATACACTGGGCGGCTCTTTTACCGAGGAAACCGCCGCCGCCCTGCAAGAAGTATTCCCTAAAGCGCATATTAGGACCGTGCACCCGGGCGGCGACCTGGCGCAGGAGATCCGGCTGACAGCCGGGCATCCCGGGACCCTGGCCCTCGGTGTCTGGGGCGGGGACGGGACAGTGGGAGCAGCGGCCGCTGCCGCCGTCGAAAGGTCCCCTCCGCTGCTGGTCCTGCCGGGCGGGACCCTGAACCACTTTGCCAGGGACGCAGGGACCGGGAGCCTCAAGGAGGCAGTGGCGGCTGCGTCCAGGGGAGAGGCCGCGCTGGCAGACATCGGAATTGTATCGGTAGAGCGGGGACGGTCCGGCAGCAGCGAAGCGGCGCAGCTGACCATGCTGAACACCTCCAGCGTGGGCCTCTATCCGGACTTCGTCCGCCGCCGCGAACAGCTTCAACCCGCGCTGGGCAAACCGCTGGCCGGTGTGGTGGCGATGTTCCGGACTTTCAGTGCCGGCACTCCAACCAGCCTCACCGTTGACGGCAGGCCGCACAGAGTATGGATCGCCTATGTAGGCAGGGGCCGGTACTACCCGCGTGACCACGCACCCCTGCTGAGGCCGGTGATGGACGACGGCGTGCTCGACGTCCGCATGATCACAGCCGATGAATCCTTCGCCCGGATGCGGCTGCTGTGGTCGGTGCTCACAGGTACCGTGGCCACCTCGCGCATCACCCACCTTTCAGAGGCAACGAACGTGCGAATTGCCGCAGGCGGATCCCCCATTGCCGTGGCGGTTGACGGTGAAGCATTGGCAGGCGTGCGCAGCGTCGAGTATTCAGTACGCCGCCGTGCCCTTGCCTTCTATTCTCCCCACCCCTAGGGGTTCCGGTACCGGTCATCCAAGGGGACTACCCTGAACCGCCCCTGAATCATCCCTGGGACCGGCGAAATCCGCCGCGGGCATCGGTAGCGTGGTGCGTACCAGTTTGCTCAAACTTCCCGCAGCCTGCAGCTGCCATTCGAAGGAATACTCCATGATTGAGGCAACAGGGCTGACCAAGGTCTACGGCGACAAAACAGCCGTCGACGGGGTCAGCTTCACCGTACAGGCAGGCCGCGTTACGGGCTTCCTGGGACCCAACGGCGCCGGCAAGTCCACCACCATGAGGATGATCATGGGGCTGGACCGGCCAACGTCTGGTTCCGTCACCGTGAACGGGGTGCCGTTCGCGCAGCATGCAGCGCCGCTGCGTGAGGTGGGCTCACTCCTTGACGCGAAGGCCGTCCACACCGGCCGCACCGCGTACAACCATCTCCTGGCCATGGCCGCCACCCACAGTATTCCCAGGAAGCGGGTTCAGGAGGTCATCGAGATGACCGGCCTGGGGGAGGTTGCGAAGAAGAAGGTGAAGGGGTTCTCCCTGGGAATGGGGCAGCGGCTCGGCATCGCTGCCGCCCTGCTGGGCGACCCGCAGACCATCATCCTCGACGAACCCGTCAACGGCCTCGACCCGGAGGGCGTGGTGTGGGTGCGGAACCTGGTGAAGTACCTGGCGTCAGAAGGGCGCACCGTGTTTCTGTCCAGCCACCTGATGAGTGAAATGGCCATGACGGCAGACCACCTGATTGTCATTGGCCGCGGCAGGATCATTGCCGACGCCCCCATCAGCGAGATCATCAGCGGCAAGGGCCAGTCACGCGCCCGTGTGCGGACGGACCAGCCGCAGCAGCTGATGCGCCTGCTCGCCGCCGACGGCGTCTCCGTTGAGGTCCAGGACCACGAACTCCTGGAGGTCACGGGCCTGCCCGCCAGGGAGATCGCCAGGACTGCGCTGGACCACCAGATCATGGTCTACGAGCTCACTCCCCTCCAGGCGAGCCTTGAGGAGGCGTACATGGAACTGACCAAGGACGAGGTTGAGTACCACTCCCTCATCACCACGGGAGCCGCGGCGCCCACCCAGACCGGAGGACAGTAATGAGTACGGCAGCACTTCAACCCCGCAGGCAGGACAGCAAGGTTGGTCCCGGCCCCAGTTTCCTGCGCATCCTCAACTCTGAGTTCATCAAGTTCCGGACCCTGCTCTCCACGCTGATCCTGGTGGGGTCAACCGTGCTGGTGATGGTGGGCTTTGCGGCCCTGAACGCGTGGGGCATCGGGCAGTTTTCCGAAGCGTCAAATAACGACCCCGAGGCCGCAGCGGCCTTCGCCGCCCAGGGCGCAGACCTGACGGTGGGCATTCCGACGTCGGGCATCGCCTTTGCCCAGCTCATCATCGGATCCCTGGCGGTTCTGCTCATGAGCTCGGAGTTCACCACGGGCATGGCACGGTCCACTTTCGCGGCCGTCCCCAAACGCACCCCGGCCTTCATCGCCAAGCTCCTGGTGGTGACCGTCTGCGCCTTCGTGGTGACCGTCGTGTCGTCCTTCCTCGCGTATATCGTGGCTACTCCTATCCTTGACAACTACGGCTTTGACATCGACCTTGGGTCCGACCACTCCCGCAGGCTTCTGCTGGTCAGCGGCCTCTACGTGGCAGCAGTGGCAGCCATCGGCATGTCCCTGGGCACCCTCCTGCGGAATTCGGCCGGGGGCATCATGTCACTGGTGGGGCTGTTCTTCGTGGTCCCCATCGCCTTCCAGCTCATCCCCGGTGAGTTCTTCGAGGAGGCGCGGAAGTACCTGCCGGACAACCTTTTCAACCGGATTGTGACAGCTGCTCCCGCCGAAGACGCCCTGGAGGTCTGGCAGGCCTCCATGTGGCTCGGAGTGTGGGTAGTGGTTCCGGTGGCGGCAGCGATGATCGTGCTGAAGAAGCGCGACGTCTAGCACGGCCCGAACATCGTCGAAGCGGACGCATGAACTATAAGGCAGTCACTCAGGACGCGCCGGCCGGACAGGCCGACGCGTCCTTTGCCGAGCTCACGGCCAGGCGCAAAGGGCGGCTCCGCAGGTACCTGCACCGGCATCCCCTGGTGATGGACGCCGTGGTGGCAGGCAGCTACAGCCTGCTGGTGGCCCCCACCGTGGTGGACTCCGCCGCATCCGGCAACTGGCTCGCAGCCGCCCTGCTGGCGCTGGTGGCATGTTCGATGTTCCTGCGGCGTTTCTATTCAGTGGGCCTCGTGGCCTTCGTCGCGGTGGTGGAAGTGGCGGTCACCCTGCTCCACCCCTGGGGCTCCAACGTTTCGGCGGGACTGTGGTTCTCGCTCTACGCCGTGGCCGTGGCGCACACGCGCCGATTCGCCCTCATCACCATGGCTGCAGCCACAGCCCCGCTTGCACTCCTTTACCTCCTGGCGGCGGTTGGACCCATGGAGAATTCCTTCGTCCATGACACCGGCGTCAACCCAGGCGACTTCCACCTCCTGACCAGCATCGCCACCGGCGCCACCATCGCCTTGTCCAACATCCTGGCCACCGGCATCGGTATCAGCGTCCGGCAGCGACGTGAACACGAGCAGGAGGTTGCCGCGTGGGCTGCCCGGAGCGCCAGCCTTGCCTCCGTCAACGAACGGAACCGCATCGCCCGGGAAATGCACGACGTCGTGGCCCACTCGCTCACCGTGATGATCAGCCTGTCTGACGGAGCCGCCGTCGTCGTCCGGAAAAGCCCGGAGCGCGCCGGCGAGGTGCTCGGCGAACTGTCCCGGACAGGAAGGACCGCCCTGGCCGACATGCGCCGGGTCCTGGGTGTCCTGCGTGATGATGCCGGAACCACCGCGCCGAGGCTCGCGCTTACTACCGGAGACAGCCTCACCAGCCTGCTGGAAGGCTTCCGCACCGCGGGCTTGCCCCTGCATTACTCCCACACCGGACCGGCCTTGCCTGATGACGCCGCTTTCCAGCTCACGGTGTACCGGATCGTTCAGGAATCGCTGACGAACGTGCTCCGCTACGGCCGGTCACTGAGCAGGGTGGATGTTACCGTTGTCCGCGCCGGGTCCACCGTCACCATCGAAGTGCTCGACGACGGCGCCGGGGCCACTGGCCACACCGTCCCCGATGGAAGCGCAGCCCCGTCCGCTGCTTCCTACGGATCCGGGCAGGGTCTGGCAGGAATGGCTGAACGCTCCCGCATCTATTCCGGCTCGGTGGAAGCCGGGCCCAGCGGCCGGGGCTGGCGTGTACACGCCGTTCTGTCCTGGCCTGGCGACGGCACTGCCGGGTCCTACCGCCCTTACGAACTGCAAGGCAAAGAATGACTGAGACTGCACCCATCAATATCCTGCTGGCCGATGACCAGCCGCTGCTGCGGATGGGCTTCCGCCTGATCCTGGAGGGTGAAGACGACCTCAGGATCGTGGGGGAAGCCTCGGACGGTGCCGACGCCGTGCGGCAGGTCCGGGAGCTCAAACCGGACGTGGTGCTGATGGACGTCCGCATGCCCGTGCTGGACGGCATCGAGGCCACACGCGCCATCACGGCCGCCGGGTCCTGTGCCCGGATCATCATCCTGACCACCTTCGACGTGGATGAGTACGCCTTCGCCGGCCTCCAGGCAGGGGCGTCCGCCTTCCTCCTCAAGGATGTGGCGCCGTCGGAATTGATCCATGCCGTCCGGGTAGTGGCCAGCGGGGATGCCGTGGTGGCACCGCGCGTTACCCAGCGCCTGCTGGAAACGTATGTGCGCGGTTCCGCCCGCCCGGCCCCGCCAGCCTCTGCCCCCGATCCCCTGCTGGCGGACCTGACTCCACGGGAAACGGAGATGCTCGAAGCGATGGCCGAGGGACTGTCCAATGCCGAGATCGCCCACCGGTACTTCCTCTCGGAAGCAACAGTGAAGACCCATGTGCGGCGCATCCTCACCAAGCTTCACCTCCGGGACAGGGTCCAGGCAGTGGTTTACGCGTACGAAACCGGCCTGGTGGTGCCGAGCAACCCGGACTACTGAGGCCAGGGCCGAACGCCGTCTAGACTCGAGACCATGCCTTCTCTTGCCTCCGCCGCAGACCACATCCAGGACCTTGGCGCCTATGTCAGCGCGTCGCCGTCGAGCTTCCATGCAGTGCATGAAGCGGCCCGCCGGCTTGAAGAAGCGGCGTTTATGCGCCTTGACGAGCTGGAGCCGTGGGAAGGCGGGCCGGGACGGTTCTTCATCATCAGGGACGGCGCGCTGATTGCCTGGGTAATCCCCGAAGGGGCCGGTCCGGCCACAGCGTTCAACATCCTCGGCGCGCACACCGATTCGCCCACCTTCAAGCTCAAGCCGAAGCCCACCACCGGCGCCCACGGGTGGCTGCAGGCAGGGGTGGAGGTGTACGGCGGCCCGCTGCTGAACTCCTGGCTGGACCGTGAACTGCAGCTCGCCGGACGCCTGGTGACGCTGGACGGGACAGAGCACCTGACCGCGACGGGGCCCATGCTCCGGTTCCCGCAGCTTGCAATTCACCTGGACCGCGCAGTCAATGACGGCCTGGCCCTGGACAAGCAACGCCACATGAACCCGGTATGGGGGCTGGGCAACCCTTCGAACGCCGACCTGTTGGCAGTGCTCGCCTCGCATGTTTCGGGTGCTTCCGTGGATCCCGCCAGGATTGGCGGGTACGACGTCGTCCTTGCAGACACGCAGCCGCCTTCAGTTTTCGGCGGCAACGGTGAGTTTTTCGCCTCCGGGCGGCTCGACAACCTTTCCTCAACCCATGCCGGGCTGGCAGCGCTGACCGCGCATGCCGCCTCACCGGGTCCCGGCACTCCGATTGCTGTCCTGGCAGCATTTGACCATGAGGAAATCGGTTCCAACTCCCGTTCGGGCGCCTGCGGCCCCCTTCTCGAGGACGTGCTGGTGCGGATTTCGGACGGACTCGGGGCCACAGCGAGCCAGCGGCGGCAGGCCCTGGCAGCGTCCTTCTGCGTGTCCGCCGATGCCGGACATGCGGTGCACCCCAATTACGCGGAGCGGCACGACCCCGCCAACCACCCGGTGCTCAACGGCGGTCCGCTGCTGAAAATTAATGCCAACCAGCGCTACGCCACAGATGCCGGTGGCGCCGCGTTCTGGGCGCGGCTGTGTGGAGAGGCCGGTGTGCCGTACCAGGAGTTCGTGTCCAACAACGCGATTCCCTGCGGCTCTACCATCGGTCCGCTGACTGCCACCCGACTGGGGATCCGGACTGTGGACGTGGGGGTGCCGCTGCTCTCCATGCACTCCGCGCGGGAACTCTGCGGTGTGGAGGATCCCTGGCGGCTGGCCGCGGTGACGCAGCTGTTTTTCGGGACCGCTTTCTAGCGGATGGGTTCCTTGCCGAAGGCAAAAAGGGGCTGGTCGATCTCGTGGGCGGGAACGCCGACCCACGTTTCGCCGGCGGGGACATTGCTGAGGACGGCAGCGCCCATCCCCACGGTGGCATAGTCGCCCACCGATGTCCTTTCGCGGACACTCGAATTCATGCCAAGGGTGGCAGCCTTCCCAATCCGGGCACCGCCGCCCAGTGACACGCCCGCGCCGAACGTCGCAAAGTCCGCTACGTCGTCGTCATATGCGAACGTGACCGAGGGCATTGCCACCACATGCGAGCCCAGGGTGACGGCGGCCGTCAGGGTCACATTGCGCAGCAGGATACTCCCGCGCCCGATCCGGCACCCTTCCGGGTATTGGACGGAAGGATCCACGGCGGTGCCGTACCGCGATTCGTGGATGCCGAGGGACGTGAGGCGCTCCACCACGGCCTCCCGCGCCCTCCCGGACGCCAGGCACACCAGCAGGAAGGCATGGGTGTAGTTTGCGGCGTCATCAATGCTGCCCAGGACCGGCGCCCCATCAACGGTAACCCCTGCCATCTCCTTGTCGTCATCCAACAGCCCAACGACGTCGTACTGGCCACTGCTCCGGACCATCGCCAAAACCTCACGGGCGAGGCCGCTCACGGAAATGAGGATCAGTTCGCTCACGTGCCCACCGGATGCGCTGCGTTCCGGATGGCATTGATGACACGGTTGATGCTGGAGGAGTCGATTTCGTGGAAGACCGGGAGGACCAGGGTGCGGTCGCTCAACCGCTCCGTTGACTGCAGCCCGGCGTTGCCGTTGTCCCTCCAGCGGTAAGCGGGCTGGCGGTGTGCTGCAGACGCGCCGCGCCGCGCTGTGATCCCGGCATCGGCCAGCCGTTCCAGCAGGGATTCGCGGGTAGTGGGAAACCCAGGGAGGACTTCCAGCCACAGGGACTGGAAATTCGTTGTGCCGTAGGGAGGATCCGACACTATGCGCAGGCCCTTCAGGCTCTTGAGCGCCTCAATATACATGGCTGCGATTGTCCGCCGGCGTTCCACCATCTCCGGCAGGCGCCGGAGCTGGATAATTCCGACGGCGGCCTGCAGGTCAGTCATCCGGTAATCGAACCCCACTTCGAGGCAGACCTCGCGGGGTGAGAGGAACAGTTCTTCGCGGTTGAGCGCGGCGAGGCTGCTTGAGTGTTCCCGCAGCGCCCGGGCCCGGGCTGCCCAATCCGCCCGCCGGGTTGTGAGCATCCCGCCCTCGCCGGTGGTCAAAATGTGGTTGGGATGGAAGGACCACACGGCTATATGGGCGCCGGCGCCCACTGGCTTGCCCTTGTACTGCGAGCCGACAGCGCACGAGGCATCTTCGATGACAGTGATTTCGTGGCGGTCACAAAGGTCCCTGATGGGGTCCAGGTCCACGGGAACACCGCCCTGGTCCACCACGATCACAGCCCGCGTGTCCAGGGTCAGGGCAGCGTGGATGGTTTCAGCAGTCACGTTGCCGGTGGCAGGATCAACATCGCAAAAGACAGGGCGTGCTCCCACATAAGTCACGGCGTTGGCTGTAGCAATGAAAGACAGTGACGGCACAACCACATCGTCACCCGGGCCGATCCCGGCCACCACCAGCGCAAGATGCAGGGCGGTAGTGCAACTCGATGTGGCCACCGCGAAGCGGGCTCCCTGCGCGGCTGCGAAGTCGCCCTCGAACTCTTTGACTTTCGGGCCCTGCGTGACGCAGCCGGAGAAGACCACTTCGGCAAGGGCATGTACTTCCTCTTGCCCCAGCCAGGGCTTCATCACTTCGATGCGGGCAACAGCTGATTCGGTGGCCACGAGGCACCATCTTTCCTAGGAGGAACAGGATGAAGAACGGCGGCATGTTTCATCTGGACCACAAAACACTCTCCAGCCATGACCCTGCAGCGTGCTGCTGGTAATCCTCCGGCCCGGGCACGTGAATACTCGAGGCCTGGCCCTCAAGGCCCCTGCTGCGGGTCACGGCCTCCAACATGCCAAGTACCCGCAGCCCGGACGTGTTGGTGGACAGCGCTTTCTGCTGGCCGCGGGCACGCCGGGCAAACTCAGCAGCCACGCGGTCCCGTGCCTCCTGCCCGAAGATGGGCACCGGTCCTTCTTCAGCCGGCACCTGAAGTGCGCCCGGCTCTGCCCAGTAAGGGGACCGGCGCCGCTGCTGGCTGGATGAATCAGAGTCGAAGATCCCCAGTTGCTCCTGCTGAAGCATGGCGTCCCACACCAGGACAAGCTGGGAACCTGCGATGACCAGCTGATGGCTTTTGACGCGGCTCAGGTTGTTGACGTGCAGGTGCACCGTGGCATCGTTGGGAAGCCTGAAATTCACGTGGCCAACGCAATCGCGGCCGGTTCCCAGCGGGTCACCGCCGAGGGCTGAAACCCCCTGGGGGTTGAGGCGCCCGGCAAAGACGTAGTCAAGCAGCGCAAGGCTGTCCGGGGCGAGGTCCCAGAAGACGTCCCGGTCAGTCCGGACCAGGCTGCTTTCGGTCCGCACCGCTTCGACAAAGAGGATATCGCCCAAGGATCCACTGCTTACCAACTTCTGCATCTTTTGCACAGCTGGTTCAAAACACTGGGCCTTGTTTGCCATCAGGACAACACCCCTGGCGTCCGCCTCGGCAGCCATCTCCTGCCCGCGCTCCAGGCTGTCCGCCAGAGGCTGTTCCACCAGGACGTGCTTGCCGGCCCGCAGTGCCGTCATTCCTGTTCCGAACAGGGCGCGGAGGGGGGTGGCGATCGCCACTGCATCCACTTCCACGCTGTCCAGCAACTCATCAATGGCCTCAAACCAAGGCGATCCGCCCAGCTTCTCCGAGACGCTGCCGGCCCGGCGGGAGTCCACGTCGCAGATCGCGGCCAGGTCCCAGTCCGGGCTGGCCTGGAGGGTTTCGGCCATGCCCGCTCCCCGGGAACCGGCGCCCACCACCGCGATGCGCAGCCTGTCTGCGTCTTCGCGGTCCCTGCCGTGGCTGAAGTCCTTCGCGAAAGCTTCCATTCTTTTCCTCTTTGTCAGTAGGCGCCGGAAGGCTGGATGACGGCCCGGAAAGTCCGCCACAAGATCAGCAGGTCACCTGGAATCGACCAGTTTTCGACGTAGTACAGGTCCAGGCGCACGGCCTCGTCCCAGTTCAGGTCGGACCGCCCATTGATCTGCCAGAGGCCGGTGAGGCCTGGCTTAATGAGGAGGCGCCGGTGGGTGTGCCGCTCGTAGCCGCTCACTTCGCGTGCAAGGGGAGGGCGTGGCCCCACCATGCTCATATCGCCGAGGACGACGTTCCAGAGCTGCGGCAGTTCGTCCAGGGAGTACTTGCGCATCCAGCGCCCGCACCGCGTGACCCGGGGATCGTTACGGATTTTGAACAGGACCCCGGCACCTTCGTTGTTATTGTTCAAAACCGACAGGCGTTCTTCCGCGTCCACCACCATGGACCTGAACTTGTACATGCCGAACGTCTGGCCTCCCTTGCCGATGCGGTCCTGGCGAAACAGGATGGGGCCCGGGCTGTCCAGCCGGACAATAACGGCAAGCAGCAGCAGCAGCGGTGAAAGTGCGGTGATAGCGGCACCGGCAAGTGCCACGTCCATGACCCGCTTGAGCACGTGTTTGCCGCCGGAATACTGGGGGATGTCCACGTGCATCAGTGGAAGCCCTTCCACGGGACGCCAATGGATACGGGGCCCCGCGACATTCGTGAGGGTGGCTGCCAGCACCATCTCGGCGGAGCACTCCTCCAGCCTCCACCCCAGTTCCCGGATGAACTTGTTCCCGCCCGGGAGTGGTCCGGCAACTATCACGGCATCCGCCTGGGCGAGCCGTGCAGTCCGGGCAATGTCATCCGTGGAAGAAAGAACCGGCACCAGCTGCTCGCCCACGCGCAGCCGGGCGCCGCGGCGGGAACCGGGCAGGCACACGCCGAGGATCTTGTAGACGGGGCCGGACTTCTTTTCGATCTGCTGGACGACGTAACGGACGTCCTCAGGCTCACCGACAACGATTGCCCGTGACAGGTGCCGTCCCTTGGCCTTTTCCGTCGCCAGCCGGCGGCGGAATAGCCAGCGGTTTGCGGTCAGGGACAGGATGCCCACCGGTAAAGACACGGCGAACATGGTGGCGCCGCTTTCGATTGAGAAAACGACGGAACCAATGGCAATCAATCCAAAGAGACGGAACGTGGCGGAAATGACCCGCTTATATTCGTCCGCACCGACGCCCAGAACCTTGGGATCGCGCGTCCTGTAGATTTCCAGAGCCGCGATCCAGATCAGTGCCAGTGCAAGGCTGGCCGTAATTCCTGCAGCGGTGGAGGTCCTGCTCAGGAGCCCTGGACTGGCAAGGTGGTAGCCGAGAGCCACGGCCCCGGCGATCAGGAGTGAGTCCGTGACACGCAGGAGGTTGATGTGGACTGAAATCCAGTCGGCGGAGGAGGCTTTACGGCGAAGTGCCGGCGGCACGAGGCTGACGGCGGGGCGGTAACCCGGCGAGACCGCCGGGACGGGACCGTCGCCTGCCAGGGCAGGACGTTCGCCTGCCAGAGTGCCGGTGAGCGGTGAACCTTTGGTCCCATAAAACATTGGACGCCGCTGCCCGGTGACGGGTGCTTCTGCCATGGTGACCCCTTCCGGTATGTCCGCTTGTGTCCTGGCCGTGAAGTAAAGCTAGTCACGGCGAACCCAGTGCGGAGGGTTTACGCGGGCCCTTTGTGGGTCCCGCAAAGGAATATTGTGGATAATGCGGGTAGCTGCAGCAGCAGGCCGGCTAAAGGACCGGCAGGACGTAGGGCTCCGGAGCGGCCTTCTCCTTGCTGGCTGCCAGGGCGGTCAACTGGGCACGGGACTCGACTCCGAGCTTGCGGTAGATGCCGGTGAGACGCACTTCCACAGTCCTTACGGACACGAAGAGCGTGGACGCAATCTCCTTGTTGCGCATGCCGCGGGCAACCATTCTGGCGAGAACCCGTTCATGGTCGGCCAGCAGCAGCATGGCGGGGTTTCCCTGTGGACCGGGTGCTTCCACTCTTTCGTCCAGCAGGAGCGCGTCCACGTGTTGCACCCACGCGTGGGCTCCGACTTCGTCGAACATGACCTTTGCCCGCAGCAGCCCGTCGCGGGCATCCCGCAGGCGGCCAAGTGCCTTCAGCCGTTCCGCGTAGCAAAGCATTGTCCTTGCCCGCTCAAGCAGCGAATCCCGTGCGTTCCGGCTGTCCAGCGCCTGGCCGAACAACTGCAGCGACTGCTCACCATCCGCCAGGATGGCTCGGCTGCGGGCAACTGCCATCATCAGCCAGGGTGAGCGCAGCCCAACAGAGCGGCTCTCCAGGCTGAGGAGTGCCTGGGTGGCCTCCCGGTGCCGTCCCAGCCGGACCAGTACCTCCACGAGGTCGGCATCGCACCGCAGCAGGGTGGGATTACTGAACCTCGTGCCAATCTCAGCGGCGCGTGACAACTGCGCAAGGGACTCAGCCAAGTCGCCCCGGAGCAGCGCGAAGTGGCCCTGCCAGGCGGCAAGCTGGGCGGTGATGGCAGGATGGCTTTCGGCGCCGGCGAACCGCTGTGCCTCAGCCGCGTAGGTCTGGGCCAGGCTTTCGTCCCCCATGGCATGTGCACGCCAGACCCGGAAAACGTGCCGCAGGCCGCGGTGATACTTGAACTCCGGTTCCAGCAGTTCAAGGTCATCCATCAGTTTGCCGGCAGCCCGGACGTTTCCCGCCCGGATCTCGTTGTCCACGGCCAGGAACAGGGCGGTTTCCCGCCAGTTCACGTGGGTGTCCCGGGCAGACGTCCGCACCATGGCAAAGAGCTCCTGCGCCTGGTCGTACCGCTCGGCGTAGCTGAAGGCGCGGCCCTGGATCAGAAGGCCAGTCACGGAAGCGTTGCCCTCCAGCGTGTGCTTCCGGCCCGGGTGGACCGTGTCGCCGCTGGTGGACTCCGTGAGCAGCCTTGCACGTTCGGTGATCTCGAGGCACTCTGCTGAGGCCGCGTCCCGGAAATTTTCTGCGTACTGCAGGAGATCGCACGCATCCTTGAATTCCCATCGTTCCGCGTAATAGACCGCGGCGACGGCGAGGAGATTGGCAGCGAAGGCAGGGTCATGCTGGCCAAATTCCTTCACGAGGCGCAGCACCATACTGGCACGCACTGCTCCCCCCTGGATGAAGTCTATTTCGAAGGACAGCCCTGTCAGCCGCAGGATGAGGGCGGGATTGCGCGTCACCCGTTGCGCCCACTCAAGGTAGCGCCGTGCGTATACGAACTCACCCCGGTTGAACAGCAGTTCAGCGATCGCGGCGAGGCGGGCTGCGGTTTCCGCCTCCCAAGGGTTGATGGTCAGGGCGCGCTCAACATACTCAACCGCGAAAGACACTTCGCCGCCCCGGATCAGGTCCACGGCGTGGCGGAGCAAACCAAACGGGGTCTGGCGTTCAAGGGCGGTGAAGCTGAGATGCCACCTGCGGGCGTAAGGGTCAGTGTCCTGGCACGCATCGGCAAGGGCCCGGTGGTTGGCGGTGCGGACCGTCGGTGCCATGGTGGCAAAGACGTAGCCGCGGAGCAGCTGGTCGCGGATCGCGAGGTGCGGCCCCGCCCTGTGCACCATCCCGCAGGCCAACAGTTCGTCCACGCCGGTCCAGACGTCCGGGCTGATCTTTTCCAGAGTAGTGATGTCACTTCGGCACGAGAGGGACAGGAGATCCAGGACATTCCGGGCAGGCGCAGTGAGTCCGCCGAGGACAAGGGCGTATTCGGCCTCGAAGCTGCCCTTCCCCGGGAGGGGAACCGGCAGGGCAAGCTTTCCCTCTGCTTGCCGCGCAAGCAGCCCGGCATAGAGCTCGACGGCGGCGAGCGGGTTTCCGCCTGCGGCTGCAGCAACGGCGTGGGCAGCGGCCGTGGTGGTTTGCCGTGCCGGAATCGCTTCAAGCATCCGGACGGTATCGCTGTAGCTCAGCGGCTGCAGGCGCAGCACCGCCAGGCCGCTGAAAGGGTTGTCGGGAGCGTCCTCGCGGAGGCAGACGAACATGGCAATGTCCGTGCCGGACAGCCGGCGGGCCAGGAAACCGATAACTGCCTGGCTGCTTGGGTCCAACTGGTCGGCGTCGTCGATGACGACGACCGTTCGTGAGGACGCCCGCTGGTGCAGGCCATTGAGAAGCATTGAGGAGATAGCCGGCACATCCAGGGTGCCCGCAGTATCCCGCAGGAGCTCGTCCGCGATCCTGTTGAGGACAGGGTCATCCATGGCGTTGAGGAGGGCAGTAACCCCGGACAGTGGCCAGTCCGACTCGAACGCGCTCGCTCCAAGGAAGACGGTCCTGTAATCCGAAAGCGTTGGGATCTCCGACACCAGGGCGGACTTCCCCACCCCATGGCCGCCGATCACCGCGAGAGCGGTGTCCTTCGGACCACGGATGACGGAAAGAAGCCGGTCCAACTCCTTGTTTCGCCCTAACAATGACATGGGTCCCCAATTCTCGAAGAAGGAGACCGCATTCTTTCGCTAGTTGTAGTTCCAATATTTGGCGCCGCCATCCGGTTTTGCGATATAACCGTTGGGTCGGCAGGCTGTCGGCTTGCGCCTCCAGCACGGTTCCCAGCCGTTAAGCGAATATATCCCTGAATTTGTCCGCCGCGCCATATATTCTTCACTTAGTATTAGCTCAAGATCACCCCTGCTTTTGCTCAAGGGGGCAGCTAATGCCCTACCTACCTAATCGCTCATGGGCGTGCCCTCCCCTACCTAATGCTTTCGCCGGCCGCCCGATCCCCATACCTAGCGGACGTGCCTGCGGGCGCGCCCTCTACCTACGTACTTCAGGGGTTGCGCGGCGTAAAAAGCGAGTACCCACTACTCGTGATGCCCGTTAGGTAGGGGGGTAGGCTCTCGGGACGGCCATAGGGGTCGGCGACGGGCCTGCTGGGGGTTCAGCAACCGGACGGCGTCCCCATTCCAACTTTCATGAAGTGGTGAGCGAATTGTCCAATTCCCCCCAGCTTCCGGTTTCTTATTCTGAGTCGGAATTGGTCAGCGAAAACGCTGCAGAAAACAACGGAAAATCATTGCCCGGTATAAATTCGTCCCTTATTGCCGTTTTCCGGGAATTGGATAATGCCGGATCCCCATGGGTTCTTCTCCGGGGGGAACTGGACCTGGTCCGCCCCGCAGGAGATGTGGACCTGCTTGTTTCCCCGGACCTGCTGGCCCGCCTGGACGGCCTTCTTGCCGGCGTGGGCTTCCGGCGCGTCATCGCGCTGGGTCACGGTAGCCATCGCTTCTACTTCCGCTATCTCGCCGGTGAAGACCTCTGGCTCAAGCTGGACATCGTGTCGGACATCAGCTTCGGGTATTTCCAGGAGCTGGGTACCGATCTCGCTTCCGGATGCCTCCAACGGCGCACGGCGCTTGGGCCGTTGTGGCTGCCGCAGGCTCAAGACCAGGCGTGGCTTCAGATCCTGCACCTGGTACTCGATAAGGGTGAAGTTGCATCCTCCCGGGTTCCTGCCGCCCGTTCCGCAGCGGCCCTGGCTTCAGGAGCCGACCCCGTAGCTGCCTACCTGGACCGGACACTGGGAGACGGAACGGCGGAAGAGCTTCTCGGGGTGCTCCAGTCGGGGAGTTTCGACGAGGTCCCCGCTAAGGCCGCCGCATTGAAACGAATATGGACAGGTACCAGGGTTCCGCCGTGGCTGGTCAGCTCAACAAGCAGGGCACTGCGGCGGGTGGGTCCGCGCCTCAAGGGGAGGGGGCCTGTGGTCGGTGCGCTGGCCCCCGACGGAGCGGGCAAAACGACCCTCCTCCATGGCCTCCGTTCCGGCTGCCCCCTGCCGTCTGCCTATGTCTACATGGGGCTGTGGTCCAGCAGTCCCCAGGATCGATGGCTCCAGAAGATACGCGGCGGCTTCCTTGTCAGGAAAGTGTTCCGGATACTCAGGGCAGGACTTGCCGCCAGGTACCATTCGCTGCGCGGCCGTGTGGTGCTCATGGACCGGCTGGCGTTCGACGCCCTGCTTCCTGGCTCACAGGCACGAAGCCGTTTGGGTGCGCTGACAGATGCGTTCGCCTTGCGTTTCCAGCCGCGCCCCGATCTTGTCCTGGTCCTTGACGCTCCTGGTGAGCTGATGTTCGCGAGGAAGGGCGAACACAGTCCCCAGATACTGGAAGGTTGGCGCAACGCCTACCTGGAGTTGGCGGAAGACATTCCATCGGCATACATCCTGGATGCAGGCGAGTCCGCGTCAACGGTCCGGTTGAAGGCAACCGAGCTCCTGTGGAACGTTCTCGCAGGCACAAAAGCGGTGGAGGAAGCGGACACCGAGCGGCTGCCCCTGCATTTGTGGATGCTGTTGGACTGGCGCTTCCTCCTTCCCGTCGTCCGCCCCGAAAAGCTCGGCTACGGAGGCAGGGTCAGCGATGATGCCGCCACAGCCATGCTTCTTTTGGATCCGTCCGCCCAACGTCTTGAGCCCGCTGACGGGCAGGCCCCGAGCCGTGAATTCGATGTTGTCCTGCTCTCGGAGCCGGACAAACCGTTGTTCGGGGCCGCCGTCGAATCACTAAAACCGGGTGGCTGGATGTGCGTACAGGTCCGTCGCTCATTCCGCTTCGGCACCGGGCCACACACCCTGGCGGGGTGGAAGCACGCCATGGAGCGCGCGGGCTTTGACGATCCGGCCGTCTACTGGCATGTACCGACGCTCGAACGGCCGGCACGATTTGTTCCCACCGCATCAAGGACTGCCGTCAGCGATACCTTGTCCCACTATTCGCGCGTACGTTTTGGCAAGGCCAAGGCAGCCATCGGAAGGCTTGCCTTGAATCTGGGCTTGTTCAACGTGGCTGCTGCTGAAGGTACTGTGGTTGGCCAGCGGGCACGGGAAGCCGGCCGGCAGGAGCTGCCATGAAATTCATTGACTGGATCCTCAGCGAAAACCGTCGGGAACTAGGGCTCGAAAAGTTCGGACTCGGCGGCCGGTGGGACACGCTTCTGTTGACGCCGCAGTTTGTCACCTCCCGGCATGTGGTGGCTCTCATCTATGCGCCAGGCACCCTAGCCCCCTGCCTCGTGGTCAAGATCGCCCGCCAGCCGGGAGACAACGAAAGCGTGCGCAAGGAAGCCAACGTACTACTGCAGCTCAAATCGCTCGGAGTGGGATCCGAGCAGGGGGCGCCGGAAGTGGTGGGAGTGCTGGACGTCGGGGGACAAACGATCCTGGTTGAGACAGCGGTCGCAGGTAACCTGCTGGAGCCCCAACTCGTTGTAGAGAACTTCCCACTGGCCGTGGAAGCCGGAATGAACTTCGTTGCAGCCATGCCGTGCACAAAGCCTGTCCTGGAGAACGTGGACTGGTACCAGCGGACCATCGCCAGGCCCTTGGCCGATCTCGCCTCGCTGTTGCCAACAGACACGGAAGTAGCAGGGCTGATTGACCGTACCCATGAGGTATTGGAGCCACTCCGGTCCCGGCAGCTCCCGGCGGTTGTGGAGCATGGGGATCTCAGCTATCAAAATCTCTTCCTGCAGCCCAACGGCCGCCTCCAGGTGGTGGATTGGGAGCGTTCGCGCCTTGACGGTCTTCCGGCCCATGACTTGATCTTCTACCTGCAGTACATCGGCCAGTCACAGGAACATGCCTTGTCTTCCCGGCGGCTTCAACTCCGTGCCTTCGAAAACGCTTTCAGTCCCGGCGGCTGGGCATTGGCATCCGTTGCAAAGCACCTTCGGTTGCGCGACGTGGACCCGGAGCTGCTTCCATACCTGGTCATCGCCACCTGGGCCCGTTCTGCCGCCTCCATGGCGTACCGGCTTTCCGGCCAGGCGGAACACGGAGGGGAAACCAGTCACGTGCAGACAGCGGTGACCTCGGACCGGGATTTTTGGCTTTGGCGTCATGCGGTCACAGATTGGCTGGTGCGCACGGCCTGATTAATGGCCCGGCAACCAGCTTTGGGCAAGTCCTTCAGGGGGGAAGATGTATACCAAGAAAACAACCAGCGGGTATTCGCCGGCGCTGGATGTAATTCCATTTCTATCCTTGGCTGCCGGCTTGGCACTCATTACGATAGCGGCCAGTTTCAGCACGACCGCAATGCTGGCAGTGACAGTGGCAATCGTCTTCTTTTCTTTAATAGCGCAACTCATCCACCGAATGGCCGGCCATAATGCCGAGATCTCCTTTTTCCTGATAATCCCCACCATTATGTCAGCGACGCAAAACGTCTATCTGACCACGGTCGCTGATACGTTGGATAACAGTCGGCTTCACTTTGCCATCATCCTCAATTTCATATTCTCCCTGGCCCTGTACGTCGTTTTGGTAGCCAGGAGGAAGCCCACCTCCGAGCCGGCCCTCCGCAAGCTGATAAGTTCGGTGACAGCCGCGCTCGTGTTCCTCGCACTCTACGGAGCGGCCACCGTCGTCCTGTTTCAGCCTGATCTGACCGCGGCGATAGCTTCGTCCAGAAACATCGTCGCGCCGTTCCTCTTCCTCCTCATCGGCCTGCACGCCAGCACATGGGCGAATGGGGTCGTTTACCTGCGTTATCTGGTCATGCTGGGCTTCGCCGCAATCATCTTCGGCTTCATCGAGGCAAACATCCCGCACTTCTGGGACTCCCTTAACCTTCGCGGGCTGTGGGAGAAAAAGGGCATCAGCGTTCAAGCGGACTCCGGCCTGCCGAAAAACTTCTTTGCTTCCGAACAGTTGGTCCCCGGCGAATTCCTGCGGCGCATGGCCGGGCCGTTTGCTGACCCCGTCAACTTCGGAACCTTCCTGTTCGCCGTCTTCATGGCAGCCTGGTACCTCAAAGGCCTGCTGGCCAAAATCCTCACCGTAGCGGCAATAGTCCTCGCCGTCAGCAAGGGCGCCCTCCTCGGGCTGTTCGTGTTCTTTGCGGTTTGGACGCGCTACTTCGCCTCGAGGATCAGCCATGTAACAGCTCTGCTGGTACTCGGCGCCGGTGCTTTCAGTTTTTACGCCTTCACGTTGACCAGTTCAACGGGAAGTACCACGGCACATATAGATGGGTTCACCGCCGCCTTTGTCGAGTTCCCGCGTCATCCCTTGGGGCGGGGCCTTGGGAGCTCGGGCGTCCTGGCCGGCCTTTTCTCGGAAGGATCGGAGTCCACGTCAGCTGTCACTGAGAGCGGTCTTGGAATGGTGATCGGCCAGCTCGGCATCGTCGGGCTCGTCATTTACGTCGTTTTCTTTGTTCTCCTCTCCCAGTACGTGCTGCGCATCAGAGAAGTGCGCGACCGGACCCTGGCTGCAGGCCTGTTGGGTGGCTTTATGCTGAACGCGGCCTTTAATGAGGTGGCGCTCAGCCCCAACTCGGCTGCTCCCTACTTCATCATTCTTGGACTGGTCATCGGCGCGGACCTTCAGGGGCGACGCAACCGGGAAATGAACCGCGTCCTTCAGGGAAGCAGCAGCCCAAGCTGAGCGGTCCCCTGCAACTGCAGCTCCGCCAGAAAAGATTGATCCAGCACTTTCGAGCAGGTGTCCTCGGCACGGGCATCAGCCCTTGATTGCCCAAGCGGGAGGCCGTCGGTCCTGCACATCGGAGGGACCACCCCTGGTGCCCGAAACCTGCTCCACCAGTAATCTTCGGCTGTGAAGATGAAATCTTTGTCAGTTGCGGCGAAGCAGCTGCAGCAGTTCGTTGTGGAGGCCCTTGAAACCAAAGCGGAGGACCGCGTATACGGCGGCTATCGCGACCACAAAAACCAGCGCCGCCGTCAGGGGAGCCCCCAGGTAGGGGAGCAGGAAGACCATGAATCCCGCCAACGCCACGGCCACGCTGCAGGCAAAGGCCGGCAACACAGCGCGCAGCATGGCTTTTGGCCGGATGTGGAGCACCTTCGCAGCTACCGTCTGCATCCCGACGGCAAAGAGCAGCGCTGTGGCCATTTGGGCGCAGGCGACGGCGATGATCCCCCACTGGGCAGCCACCACCAGGACGGGCACCAGCACGGCCAGCCGGATGATTGAGAAAGTGATCGAGATGCCGGGGCGGCCGATCGCCTTGTAGACGTCATTCGCGCCCGCTCCCAGGGAACGGGCTGCGGCGTAGAGGGCAAGGAAAACCAGCGGGATGACAGACTCAGACCACTGGCCGCCAAAGACCAGTGGAACGATAATCGGTGCCAGCACTGCCAGCCCCACACCCGCCGTCATGCCGTACAGGGACTGTACGCGGACACCCTTCAGGTAGCCGTCCCGCAACCGTTCCGGCTGGTGCTGTACCTGGGTGTAAAGCGGGAACAGGACCGTGGAGAGCACAAAGAAGACGTTGATGATCAGGGCTTCGGGAAGCCTGAAGGCCAGCGTGTAATAACCCAGGGCCTGGGCGCCAAGAATCACGCCGATGATCACGTAGTCGATGTCGAAGATCAGCCGTGCCAGTAGATTGCTGCCTGCCACCGGCACGCCGAATTTGAGGTTTGCGCGGAGCGCCTCTTTGGCCACGCGCCAGATCTGCCACGGAGCATCCTTGCGGACCAGCCACCAGCAAGTGGCTGCGTAGGCAACCGTTCCGGCAGCGGTACCGGCCGCAAGGGAAAAGGCACCGTAACCCGCGAAGGCCAGGACCAGGCTGAGCACTCCGGTGACGAGGGCGCGGAGGATCGGCGCCACCGCCAACTTCCTGAACAGGAGATCGCGCCGCAGCAGAGCCTCAGGAACCGCTCCCAGGGCCGTGGCAAGCACGGCAACAGCCAGCACCTGTACCAGGGGGGCCACATCCGGCAGTTGGAAGAGCCCGGCGATCCAGGGGGCGGCAAAGAAAGTTATGAGCGCCAGTGATCCCCCGAGCACTACGGAAACCAGCAGCGCCGAGCGCGCCGCCACTCCGGAAGGCGGCAAATAGACCAAAGCCTGCGCCACGCCGGCGTCAGCAACAGTCTCGACATAGGCCATCAGGACAAGCGCCGCGGCAACGAGGCCGTACTGTTCAGGCGACAGGAGACGCGCAAGCACGATCGTCGTCACAAGGACGATGCCTTTGCCGCCCACAAGGGCCAGCCCTTGCCATACCGCTCCCCGGAAACCGACCCGGGCAAGTCCACCAGCAACGTTCGTCATGGTTTTCGAGCCTTCCTGTGGCCTCATTGCAAAAGTTTACTGTCGAGTGCTGTTGCTTGGGGAGAAGCAGCCTTTTATTGAGCTGTTATTGAGCTTAAGCTTGGTCCCGGTGGTCCATCATGAAAACGGTGCACTCCTGGATTTCATCCAACATTAGGCTTCCCGACGTCGGGACCGGCAGCGGGAAGCAATTATCGGTTTGAATTCCCGGGTATTGCACCCTATTACTGATGCATACTATAAGCAGGATCGTATAAATCCCTTTAGAGAGATTTAAGGGGACCGTGACACCCACTTTTTCGTCCCTTTGTGTAAGACGCGGAGTAACGTGATCAATTCAGGCGCAGTGCCACTGTCCGGCACCTTGCAAATTCCCGCAACACTCATACTGGTTGCGCCCCGGGCGGGTTCAGGGGGAGTGGGTGATTATGCGGAAGAGTTCATTGCAGCAGCGACGCCCAACTTTGCAGGCTTCCGTGAGATCAGAACCGCAGGGCCGGGTAACGTGGGCCTCCTTGATGTATGGCGTGACAGACAAAAGCTCTCAAGAGAGATCAGGCAGTGCCTTGCTGCCGGTCCCGTGGTTGTTCACTTCGAGTTGTCGGCTGCGTCGCTGGCGCCCTTCTGGCTGCTCGCCGGCCGCTCCCGGGACGTCATCACAACGGCAACCGTGCACGACCCCCCTCAGACCGTCTGGTGGCCATTCCGCTTCGAGCTGGTTGCCAGGAGCAAGATCCTTCACCACGGGATCCACCTCCCGTTACGGCCCCTCAGCACCCGGCTGGAACGATTACTGCTGAGGGATACCACCTTGTTCGCGCTGAGTGACGCCGGAGCGGCAGCGCTTCGGGAGACGTTTCCAGCGTGCCCCGTGCTGAGCGGGCAGCACTTCATACCTCCCAGGGCCCTGCTGAAGCCTGCGTCACAGCGTCCGCTCGCAGTGGGCCTGTATGGTCACGCCTCCAAGGGCAAGGGCTTCGAAAGGCTCCTTGACCTCCGCCGTGAACTTCCCGCGGAGGTCGAAATCCGTGTCGCCGGGCGAGGAACGGAAAAACTGCCGGCCATACCCGGAGTCACAATCCTGGGAGCGGTAGAGGGACAACAGGAGGACGCGTTTTTTGAGTCCGTGAGGGCCATCCTCCTCCCCTACGACAAGACCAGCCGCTATTACGGGAAGATGCTGCCTGCTTCCGGTGTGGCTTCCCGCGCCTTCGCATACCGCACTCCGGTCATCGGGTTTGATTCAGGAACACTTGGTGAAGCTTCCGGGGCCGGCGGGTTGCTCGTCGTACGGCCCTCTGTTCACGAACTGGCAGAGGTGGCCTACCGGACCATCAACGATACCGCCCAGATGGACCACCTCGACCACCAGATAGGGGAGTTGCAGGAGGCGCGGACAGTTCCGCAGGCCGCCGCGCCGTTCCTTGCGCGCTGGAAAGAGGCTGTCAGTGCATCTCTTGAGGGAAGGTCCATGATCCTTTAGGTTCCGTTTCAGAGACAGCCCACGTCCGCAGCGGTTATGCGGATACCCGCAGACTCACGTCGTTAACCTTGTGGGGGAGCGGAGACCGTCTTAGGTTGGGGAAGACGGACGCCCGTTGGAACGTGACGCTTTGTGATACCAGCGGCATGCAGGTCGGTCTGTAGTGGATTTCGCAGCCCCATTTTCAGCATTGCGATGATTCTGGAGAGGAACGACAATCTCGTGCTCTTGCCTTTTGTTGTCACCGCTTCAGCAGCAATCAGCTTCGTATTGATCCTGGGGCGCTCATACCATGTGCTGGTCCTGCTGATTATTGCGGCCGGCTGGTCACAGGCGGCACTCATCAGCCTGACCAGATCCGATGCCTTCCAGTACCTTGACGATGTACCCGCTGCCGTTCTTGTTACGGCTGCGATCATCAAGGCATTCAGCGCGCCGGACAAGCGCCTGCACAAGGCGCTGGCGCTCATGCTGGTTCTGGTCCTCCTGGCGGGGATCGGGTATCTGCGATCGCCGGACGGGGAGATCGGGATTGCCCAGGCGCGGCAGGTGCTTATGCCCCTTGGCCTCGTGTTTGCCGGCTTTGTCTACCGCAACGACATCAGGTGGACGAAGATCAGCAGCTACCTGCTGGTCCTGGCCGGACTGACCGTGGTATGGGTCCTCGTCGAGGAAGTCATGCAGGCCCCCCTTATTGATCCGGCCTGGTACCACGTAAACGTCGTGGGCGGGAACCCGGACAGTATGCGGATGGGTTTGCCGCCCGCCTATTTCGCGGACGGAGTGTCCGGAGGGGATCTCACCTTCCGTCCCGGCGGCCCTTTCATGAACCCCCCGGTTATGGGTTTCCTGCTGGGACTCGGAGCCTTTGCGGCGGTGGCAAAACTTCGAAGTTTCGCCAGGCTCGGAATGCTTGCTGCCATTGGCGTATCCCTTTTCTTCGCTTATGCCCGCGCGGGGATGCTGATCTTTATCGTGGTCACCGTGGTCTTCTTCATCTGGGTCAAGGTCGGCAAGTACGCAGGCATACTGGTGGGTCTTGGCCTCGGGTCGTACATGTTTGCGACCTTTGTGGAGCAGGGCAACACGGCCAGCCATTCAGACGGCCTGTTTTCCGGATTCATGCTCGGCCTGCAGTCACCTATCGGACTTGGCTTTGGCACCACCGGGTACCAGGCCGCGCTTGAAGGTGCCTCGACCGGCGTTGGCAGTGAAAGCCTTCTCGGGTTGTATTTCGCATGGATGGGCTGGCCGATGATTGCCGCCACACTTCTGCTCCTGGTGCACTTCGGCAAACTTCTGGGAAGGGTGCCGAAAGCCCGCAGCCTTCCGGTGTGGGTCGCTGTGGGCTTTCTGCTGGCTGTTGCCTCGTCCGAGTCAGCTTCATCCATGGCCTCGACGCCGGTCTTCTGGCTTATCGTGGGCTCGGTACTGGCCATGCGGGCACCGGTGAAAGCACACTATCGGCCCGTTCCGGCGGCCCTGGCTCCCCGGACGCCCCGGTCGCCCTTGCCGTCATCCCGTCCGCGGCGGCAGCAGGCGGTGTGAGAGTTCAGTTGGTTCGCGAAGCCGCTGATTGAATGGCCTTGGCGAGGTCGCGGGGACGGCTCCACATGGGCCAATGGCCTGTCGGGAGGTCAATGACGTCGAGGTGTTCGATGTTCGCGACTTCGGCAAACATGGCATGGCCTGCGCGGGCCAGCTCCAGTACCTGCGCGCTTGGGATCGAGCAGCACACCAGGGTGGTCCGGACCTTGCGGCGGGCATCGTTCGTGAGTTTGACGGGCTGACGGAGCACGGGCCCGGGCTCAGGGACGGCCCGGGCCCGAAAACGCTCGAGGACCTCTGCGCTCAGGCCTTCGAGGCTCGCCTGCTGTGCGAGGACGTCGAAGGGCGGCAACGGAAGCTCCGCCAACTCCTTCTGGACGTCCGGGACGAACGTGGTTCCCGTCGCCACAGGTCCGGAGTCGACCCACACCACTCGATGGATAAGCCCAGGGTGTCGGTCCAGGACGAGGCTGACGGGGGCATTCGCCCCACTGTGAGCGACGAGAGTCGCGGGCTGATCCCCGGAAACCCCGAGTTGAGTCATGACGTCCAGGACAGCTGCGGCTTGATCGTCGAGAGTCCTCGTTGCACGCTCGGGATCCTCCCCGTCGAGACCGGGCAGTGTCATCGCGATGGCACCAGAGCAGCAGGATGTCAGGTGTTCAAGGACTTCGTCCCACGCCCAAGCGCCCAGCCAGTGGCCGGCGATGAGAATGATCGGACTGCGTGCAGTAGTTGTCATGCCACTACCGTTGCAGGCATTACGGACAAGGGTGTGGCACTGTTTATGTCATGAATTTGGCGGGGTTTGAACCGTGAAGCGGGCCGAGCGGCTCCATGCTTTATCCGAGATACTGCGCCGCAGCGGCGTGCGGGGGGTTTCCGCAGAACGGTTGGCGAGGCAGTTCGAGGTATCCGTGCGCACCATTAAGAGAGACCTCGAGGCGTTGGAGAACAGCGGTGCGCCTGTATGGTCCCGCCCAGGTCCAGGCGGCGGCTACGGATTGGCTCCGGGCGCATCCCTGCCGCCTGTCAGCCTGTCCCCAGCGCAGGCCGTGGCGCTCATGGCAGCCATGTCTGCTGCACCCGATGCCCCCTACGCCGATCTGGCAGCAGCAGGTATCCGGAAAATCCTGGACGTCCTTGATCCCAAAACCCGGGCACGAGCCGACGAACTGGCCCACCGCGTCTGGGTCAACGCGCTTCCCTCCTCTTCGCGCGCAATCAAGTCGGCCCTGGAGGAGGCGATGGCCGAGCAGCGGGTGATCCGCATTCGTTACACGTCGAGAGACGAGACCACGACCACCCGCGACGTTGAGCCAGTGCTCTTCGCCTCCACGAACGGGCAGTGGTACCTGGTTGGGTGGTGCCAACTGCGGAACGCCATGCGATGGTTCACCGTCTCGCGGATTGAGCGGGCCAACGTCACCAGGACGGCCTGCAGCGGCCATACCATCCAAGAGGTCGGAGAACCTCCAGCGAACGCCAGACCGGTGGCCACAACATCTAGGGACCTTTGAGGCCGCCAGTGAAGCGGCGGGCGGACGCTTTGGCCAGCAACCGGCGTCCGAGCAAGCCCCAGCCTTTTGCTGCTTCGTTGTGGAAGATTTTTGCAGCACGCAATGTCTCAGCTTTTCCTGGACCCATCGCGTATTCAATTGCCGATGCCCAGGCTTCGACCTCCAGGCCGGGTGCTTCATCTTTCGCGGCAACCAGGAGGCGCGATTGCGGACCGTACAAGTCATCCAGGCTGGTCCCGACACGTCCGACTATTGGGACAGCCTGTTCAAGGGCCCGGATTGCTATACCGCTTTGGTAAAAGCGCTTATAGGGGATGACGATGGCGTCGCTGGTTCCGATCAGTTCATCGAGCTCATCCTCAGGGACAAAGCGCGCATCCACGTTCCATCCCTCAACGGCCGGCCAACCACGGCCCACAATGTCAAGGTCGTAGTTGGAGCCCAACCTGCCGGCCAACGACGTGAGGAGCGCAAGATCCCTGTCGGCCTTGTATTGTCCAAGCACCCGGACCCGCGGCCTCCTGCCGGCGTCCAGGGTGGCGTTGGACTGCTTTTCCGGCTCCGCCGGGGGAAGCATGGGATGGGGCACCAACATAAGGCCGTTCGTAAGTCCGACGGCGTCCATTGCGTCAGCAGCTACGTTGCTGTGTACAAGGGTTCCCGGCCGGTTTTTCACGAGCCTCACCAGGCCGGCCACCGCTTTGCTGCTGCCCACAGCCCGGACCAGCGGCTGCGGATCGTGGTAAACGATGACGCCGGAGTCACCGCAGAAAGCTTTAACCAGCAAGAGATCCAGGAATCCCAGCACAGGCCAGGTAAGGAGAACCTGCTCCGAAGAGTTGCGTTGGCGCGTCCGGCGTCCGGCCGAGTAAAGCAAGGAGGAGTACTCGGCCAGCCACCGAAAGCGGTTCTTTCCCGATTGGGAGGGTTCCACAATGGAAAGCACATCTGTTTCTATTCCGGCATCAGCGAATTGATGCACAAGAGCGTCCGTGTAGTGGCTCAGTGCCACACCCAGGGGATTGAGGATTATCAGGCGGGGGCCCCCACTGGTGGCCGGCCGTTCAGCGGGCAATACACGGGTCCGCAGTCCAAAGCTCATCAGTGTTTCCCGCTGTCGACTGTGATTGCCTTCTTCCCGAGCATGGCCTCCTGCAGCGTCAATTCATAGTTGCGGCAGACATCGTCCCAGTTGTAGTGGATGGCAGCGCGGTCCCTGTTCGCGGCCCGGGCCTTCGCCCGCAGCTCGTGATCAGTCAGCATGCGGCGCAGTGCCTGCTCGATAGCCAGGGGTTCGGGTGAGACAAGGTGCTCTTCTGCTGCCAGTACCTCAGCGTTGTAGGGGGTGCGGCGGGCCACTACGGGCGCCCCGCAGGCCATAGCCTGCACGAGCGCAGGGTTTGTGCCTCCGACGCTGTGGCCGTGGAAATACGCCCCGGCATGGTGCCACAGCGAAAGGAGTTTCCTGTCATCACTGACGTGGCCGAGCCATTGAACATTGGGGTGTTCACCTAACCGCTGGGCAGCCTCATCCAACGGGCCGCCGTACCCGCTGGAACCGACAATCACCACCGGGTGGTGCTCGGCCAGGGCTTCGGCTGCCTGGAAAAACTCCGAGACAGTGTTCTCGGGAACAAACCTGGCCACCATGAGCACGTAGGACTCCTCCTTGAGTCCCGGCACGACGTCGCTGGGGCTCGAAAGGTTGGCGCCATACGGAATGAAGACGCTGTCGCGCCCGAAGTCCTGCTTCCAGCGCCGCTGAATTTCAAGGGAGTCGCTTATCAGGATGGTGCCATACCGGGCAGTCATCCGGGCTCCCAGCCTGAACACCGATTTAGCGAAACGATTCCATTTGGCACGTTCCCACTCGATGCCGTCCACGTTTACGACTGTTGGTATTCCCCGAAGCTTCAAGAGCGGCAAAAAGAAGCCGTTGGCAACGTTCATCACGAGCGCGACCTGGGGCTTGTGCCAGAGGGCATGAAGGACGGAAGACAATCCGAAGGAAAGGGTGCTCAGGGACTTGCTCTCGAGCCCGACGGTCCTTGTTGTCCGAACCCGTGGGTCGCGTGCCTCGTCGTCGTCTTTCGTTTGGCCCGCCCGGCAGTAGACGTTGACGTCCCAGCCGGCATCGGCAAGAAATGGTGCCAGCCGCCGGACGGCAGTCTCAAAACCGCCATAATAGCTCGGGTAGCCGCGTGTCCCTATGACGACGACAGACTTAGACATTCGTTCTCCTCTGTAAGTTCTCAGCCGGTGTGCCGGGGCACGTCCTGAACGCCGCTGTGGCGTTCAGGGGGCCGGCGGTGTTGCCTAAAAGGACGTAACGCTCCTGGACAGGGAGTCCTTACTGGAGCGCGATGATTCAGCAGGGGCCGGCTGCTCCACCGCTTCAGGCGTGTTGTCGGTGCCTTCGGGAGAGCTGCTGTCCTCGGAGTCCGGCTCGGCGGTGTAGTACGAATAACCATCAAATTCTTTGGCCGGAACGCAGTTAAGAAGCGTGCCGAGAACGGTTGCGTGCACTTTTCGAACGTTTCCGAGTGACTTTGTGAGTTGGTCTTTTGTCGTTTTACCTGCTTTGACAACCACGATGGCGCCGTCCGCGATTTTCGCCAGGAGCACAGCATCGGTCACGGGGAGGAGAGGCGGAGCGTCGATTATCACAATGCCCTTTTCGGACAAAGAGTCAATCAGCTGCTTCATGGCATGCGAGCTCAGAAGCTCGCTGGGATTTGGCGGAATTCGGCCTGAACCCAAAATCGACAGGTTGGGAAGATCGCTTCTTTGCTGGAGAACGTCATCCACTTCCGCTTTCCCGGTCAGGATGTCGGTAATCCCTATGCCGGGAATCACGTCGAATATCTTGGCGACGCTTGGATGCCTCAGGTCGCCGTCAACAACGATGACCTGCTCACCTCCTGCCGATATCGCCGAGGCCAGGTTGGCGGCAATTGTTGACTTCCCTTCCCCGCTCACCGAGCTTGTGACCACGATGATCCGGGGCGGGTTGTCCACGTCAAGGAAGGTCAGGTTGGTCCGCAGTTCGCGAAGCGCCTCCGCGAAAGCAGGGCTTTCTCCACGTGAACCTGCCGTTGGGGCTGCAGGCACACCGCCCAACACCTTGTTCTCGCCTGTAAGCCGGAGATCCACGGGAAGCGCGCCGATGACGGGTACCGAAAAGAGCCGTTCGACGTCGCCGGCGGTGCGTACGCGGCGATCCAGGCGGTCGCGAAGGAGTGCTGAAGAGTAGGCCAGAAGGAGTCCCACGACCGCCCCGAAAAGGGCTGTGAGCCCGAGGCCAGGGGAGACAGGATCGGTGGGGACAGTGGCTGAATCCAGCGAAACCAAAGAAAGTGGCGGCGTTACCGGGGGAGCCGGCTGGCCCGGCGTTTCAGGGACCGCAGGCTGGTTTGCCACTGCTGCGGCAGCTGCGGCGATCTCCCGGTCCTGGACCTGCTTGCCCAGTTCCACAATCCACGCGTCGGCAACTCTTTGGGCGGTGGCCGGATCCGGCGACTCGGCCTTAATCCGGATTTCCGCTGTGTCGCGGGGAACCGTGACAGTAATGGATCCCAGCAGGGCGTCGCCGGTTATGTTGAGCCCGGTTGCCTCGCTGACGTTGCCGGCGACAAGCCGGGACTCGGCCAAGGACTTGTAGTTCTTGGCCCTTGCCTTGGCCAGGTTGTCGCCGGCCAACAAGCTGCTGACGTTGTCGGTGCCTACCGCCAGCACAACGGCACTGGCTTCGGCGGCGTAGATCCGGGGGCGAACAGCACTCCACGCGGCGGCAATCACTGTGATGATCAAGGTCACCACAGTGATGTACTTCCAGTACGTCATGGCTACCCGGGCATAGTCCCTCAGTCCCATTCCGGCAGCTGATACCTCGCTGCCGCCACTATCTTGATTACTCAAGACTCCGATCCCTTCTGCAGGTTGACGTGCTGGATAAGCAGGCGCGACGGAAGGGCCTGGTGCGGCCGGGTCGATGCGAAAGACCTTTTCTTCTGCCATGACTGCCCCTTTTTTCGGCGGGTTTCCTGTGTTGCTGTATCGCTATTGCGTGTTGCAAAGCTAATACGGTGCTGAACACCGGGGTTTGATAAGCCGGGGGGCTTGTGGCTGCCCCGGGGGAATAATGTGGAAATTGCGGTTATCTGCAGGTTTGTGCCGGCTTATCTGTGGAACTGAGGGAAATACGCACTTGCCCTTGTAGAAAAGGGCCGGTGCCGGGACAGCACCCTTTGCGAATGCAGTCCCGGCACCCGTTTGAGCCTCGGCCTCCTACCTCAGTGTGAGGACGAGCTTGGGTGCGCTGGTGCTGCCGGCTTCCCTGGAGTTAAGGTCCAGGCCGTCAGTGCTGATGGTGTCCAGGCCAAGGGAGAGCTGCTGGCCAAGCTCACCGTTCAGCCCGCTGGCGGCCAGCGGGACGTTGTAGTTGCTGTTGGCGGCTGTCGGGCCGAGTGTGCCAAGGATGGTGCCGGGCGCAGGACGGGTGTTGTACGTGATGCCGCTTTCGGTCCAGCTGTCATTAGTGACGAGTTTGACGTTTTGCTTGCCCAGCGAGCCACTCCCTGCGCTGCGCAGCTGAAGCGTCGCACTTTCCAGGGTCCTGCCGGCGTACGCTGACAGGTCGAACTTGAGGTACGTGACCTCCGCTGGACTGTTGTCCACGCTCAGGGTGCTGGCGGTGCCGTAGTTCGTTGCAGGTGCCAGGCCTGCCACCCAGCTGTCAGCGGTTGCTGTGAGTGTGACGGTCTGTGCAGCGCTGCCGCCTGCGGAGGCAGTGGTGAAGGTCCACGTCTTGTCCGCCGCCAACCCGTTGCCGGCACCATCCTTCACGCCACTGGAGCCACCCTTGATCGTTGCCGTGTACGTCGTGCCCGCGGCCAGGTCCGCGCCCGGGTCCAGCGTCGCAGTGGTGCCTGTGCTGTTGGACGTCACCGCGGCCGAAACCGTCGTCGCCCCGTTCGTCAACGTGAACGTGCCTGGCGTGATGGTCGAGGCGTTCATCGCTTCGGAGAACGTGGCAGTCACATTTGTGGTGGTGGCCACCCCGGTAGCATCACCAGCCGGGGAGGTACCCGTCACCGTCGGAGCCGTGGTATCCGCAGGCGGCGGCATCGACCCACCGCTTCCCCCGCCGGCGCCGAGGGTGAGGACGAGTTTGGGTGCCGCGGTGCTGCCGGCTTCCCTGGAGTTGAGGTCCAGGCCGTCGGTGCTGGTGGTGTCCAGGCCGAGGGAGAGCTGCTGGCCGAGGTCACCGGCCACGCCGCTGGCGGTCAGCGGGATGCCGTAGCTGGCGTTGGTTGTTGTTGGGCCCAGAGTGCCGATGCTGGTGCCGGGTGTGGGGCGGTTGTTGTATGTGATGCCGCCCTCGGTCCAGCTGTCATCGGCCACCAGCTTGACGTTCTGCTTGCCCGCTGACCCACTGCCGGCGCTGCGCAGCTGCAGAATCGCGCTCTCCACTGTTCTGCCGGCGTACGTTGACAGGTCGAATTTCAGGTACGCGAGCTCCACCGGGCTGTTGTCCACACTCAACGTGGTGGCGGTTCCATAGTTCGTGGCCGCTGCCCCGCCTGCCACCCAGCTGTCAGCCGTGGCTGTGAGGGTGACGGTCTCGGAGGTGCTGCCGCCTCCCGCGGTGGCCGTGGTGAAGGTCCAGGTCCTGTCCGTCGCCAGGGCGTTGCCGGCAGCATCCTTCACGCCCGTGGAACCGCCCCTGATCGTCGCCGTATATGTTGTTCCGGCCGCCAGGTCAGCAGTAGGGTTCAGCGTCGCTACTTTGTCTGTGCTGTTATATGCGACGGCGGCGGGGACCGTCGTCGTTCCCGTCTTTACCGTGAAGGTGGCTGAGCTGACGGTCGAGGCATCCATTGCCTCCGAGAAGGATCCGGTCACGTTCGCCGCCAGTGCCACGCCACTGGCGCCGGCAGCCGGAGAGGTGGCCGTCACGGTCGGAGCCGTCGTGTCCGCCGGCGGCGGAGGCGCCGTTCCAAGCGAACGGTCTGAGAACCAGTAGCGCTGTGTTGCTTTGTTGCTGGCGAGGAGGACTACGCCTGTGGTCGCACTGACACCCTGCTTTGTGGTGGTTACGTCGTTGACGTTGGCAGACGCCCCGTCCTGGATGACGGGCGTGCCTCTACCGCTGCCAAAGACGGGATTGTCCATGGATGCAGTCTTTTCGTAGATACTGCCGGGTACCCCTGAATATGCACATCCGGATGCTGACGTGGAGGGTGCCGTATGGAACGCCCGCACCAGCTTGTTGGTCGTGTCCAGCAGGATCTGTGGACGGGTGACACAGTCGGCAAGGGTGGCGATGGTGGACCTGGTGAAAGAGCCGGTTCCCGGCCGGAAGACCAGCAGCTGCAACTGTGGAAGCGTTTTGTCCGTCGAAGAATCCAGGCTCGTCTTCACCGCCGCGAAGACTCGTCCTGCCGAATCGGCCAGGAGCGCCTTGATGTTCAAATGATCGTCGGCCTGTCCTTTGCCCTGTACCGCTGGCTGGACTTTCCATGATGATGCTGCGGAAGCAGGCGTTCCGTCTGTCCGGGTGGCCCAGTAGACCGTCCCGGCCGGAGCGTCGCTCCACATCACACCGATTTTGTTGCTCCCGTAGGCGACGATTGCGGAAATGTCATCCGGTGCCGGGTTCGGGTCGGCGACCGGAAGGACGAACGGCGTCCCCCAGGCTGTTGTGCCCGGGTTCAGCGAATTGACATAGACGCTGCTGGTGAACCCGGCGGTTGAGCTTCCGGATACTTGCGTCCACGTGGCCCACACAACATCGTCAGTGTCCTTGGCGATTGTCATGGACTCGCTGCTGTTGTTGTTGATGTTGCTGGGGAAGCCGGAGTCCAGCGTGTATTTGCCGTCAGCATAGCTGTAGCGGTACAGCTTTGCGGGCTGCCCCGTGAGCGACGCTTTTGAGCCGGAGTCTCCGGAGATGGTGGCCACATGAGACGCGATGTACAGTTTGTTGCCGTCCCACAGCGTGTCGGACAGCGTGCTGCTCCTGGTGTCATTCGTGAGACCGGTGCTCACCCACGTTTTGGTGGCCCTGTCCAGCCGGTAAATTTGCCAGCCGGTTCCTGTGGTCCACATGTCAGCCCACCAGGATCCGTCATTCCACCACAGCTTGCTCTGGGGCTTGTCCGACGTCGGCGTGTTGACCACGCCCGCATAGCTGATGCTCTGGTAGCCATAGTTTTCTGCCGCCTGGGCAGGGGTGCCAACCGCAATCAGGCCCAGGAAAAGCGCCATGGTGAGTGCCAGGGCTTGTGGAACGAGGGAGCGAACTTTTGTGGTGTGCATACGAGGTCCTTGATTGCGGAGGTTTGGCGCTGATGATGCGCCGCTGCTCTGGCGTCCCCTGCTTGAACGTGTGAGTGCAAGCCAATGTAGACCTCGCGAATCACCGGGGGCAATAGGGGATCTTGGGTCCTATGTCAATAGGGGCTTACGGGCTGATCTACCCCATTTCCACAATGTTTCATTGTTGTCCATAGGGCCCCAGCTGATTCCTATAGGTGCTCGGGCTTGGGCTATCCTCAAATTTCTTCGCTTTAGAGCTGTGCCGATGCACAGCGACCCTGCCCCTCAGCTCGCCCTACAGTGAGAAACGTGTGACCCACCGCACTGAAAAGTGCGGGTTCGGGCCACGTACACAGGCGCCCAGCCTGACCCCCCGATCTGTTTAACCACCTAAGGACGGCGCTCCCATGCCCGCTGACCAGCAATTAGCCAAGTCGCTCAAGCCGCGGCACTTGTCCATGATCGCCATTGCCGGCGTTATCGGCGCAGGCCTCTTTGTCGGCTCCGGTGCCGCCATACAGCAGGCAGGCCCTGGAATTCTGCTGGCCTATATGGCGGCCGGCATCGTGGTGATCCTGGTGATGCGGATGCTTGGGGAGATGGCGGCAGCCAACCCGGAGACCGGGTCCTTCTCCACCTATGCCGACAAAGCGCTGGGCCGGTGGGCCGGGTTCAGCATCGGTTGGCTCTACGCCTGGTTCTGGATCATCGTGCTGGGAATCGAGGCCACGGCCGGCGCGGCCATCATGCACCGCTGGGTTCCTGGCATTGACCAGTGGGTCTGGGCACTGATCCTTATGGTCCTGCTGACGCTGACCAACCTTGGTTCCGTGAAGTCCTACGGGGAGTTTGAGTTCTGGTTCGCTTCCATCAAGGTTGCGGCTATCGTGCTTTTCCTGCTGTTCGGCGCGGCTGCCATCCTTGGCCTGGTCCCCGGCGTCCCCGCGCCCGGCCTCAGTAACCTGGTTGAGAACGGAGGGTTCCTTCCGAACGGACCCGGCGCTGTGCTGGCCGGCATCCTGGTAGTGGTCTTCTCCTTCTTCGGGGCTGAAATCGCAACAATCGCCGCCGGCGAGTCCGAGAACCCCGTGGATGCCGTCAAAAAGGCCGTGAAGTCCACGGTGTGGCGCATCCTGGTGTTCTACATCGGATCCATCGCCATCGTTGTCACCCTCCTGCCGTGGAACGATGCCAGCGTGGCGAAGAGCCCCTATGTTGCCGTTATTGAACTCTTCGGAATCCCGGGTGCCGGCACCATCATGGACGTGGTGGTCCTTACGTCAGTCCTGTCCTGCCTGAATTCAGGCCTGTACACCGCCAGCCGCATGCTGTTCTCGCTGTCCCGGCGCGGGGATGCGCCGGCGGCCTGGACCAAAATCTCCCGGCGCGGCGTCCCGGCCTCAGCCGTCCTCGCTTCCACGGTGGTGGGCTTCGTAACGGTGGGCCTGAACTACATCGCGCCGGACACCGTGTTCCTGTTCCTGGTCAACACCTCAGGTGCCATTGCCCTGTTTGTGTGGCTGGTCATCGCGTCATCCCAGTTGATCCTCCGCAGGCGGATGGGTGCCGCAGGCAAGGACCTCGCGCTGAAGATGTGGCTTTTCCCCTACCTGACGTGGCTGTCGATCGTCAGCATCGTGGCATTGCTGATCGGTATGGTGATCCTGGAGTCCACGCGGGAATCGCTGCTGCTGTCCGTGGCCCTTGCCGCCGTCGTGGTGGGCATCGGGGTGTGGCGCTACCGTAAGTCGGGCACCCGTCCCGGCGCCGGGGACCTGCACCATGACGGCAGCCGGGAGGTTGACGCCCCGCCCGTCCCGGCGTCGTAATCACCCTGATCTGACCTGTACCAACGGAAACCGTCCGCACTGGCTGCCACGCACGGCGCCAGCGTGGGCGGTTTCCTGCTTGTGCCGTTTTCCACATAGGAGCCTTCGGCTGCTGCGGCCCTTCTCCCCACGGCCCTACCCTTGAGTCAAGCGTGAATCGCCTATCCGCCCCGAATGCACTAAGATATTGAAGTCTGTGCTGCGTCCTGCCTCCGTTCCGGAAGCGGGGCATTGCACGGAATCGCAAATGAACCTCCTGTTACGGAAATGCCGTAACCGCTTAGCCCAAAGGAGGTGGGTTCACATATGCGTCCTTACGAATTGATGGTAATCATCGACCCCGAGGTCGAAGAGCGTACCGTTGAGCCGTCGCTTCAGAAGTTCCTGAACGTCATCACTAACGATGGTGGAACCATCGAAAAGGTTGACATCTGGGGCCGTCGCCGGCTGGCTTACGAGATTAAGAAGAAGTCTGAAGGTATCTACGCCGTGGTGAACTTCACCGCCAAGCCGGACACCGCCAAGGAACTTGACCGCCAGCTGTCTCTTAACGAGACCATCATGCGCACCAAGATCACCCGCCCCGAAGAGCAGAAGGTTGTTGCTGAGTAATTTCGGCACCGATTTTCATTCTTTACCCCGCAGGAACGCACTCTTCACCCAGGATCGAACAAGGAGGCAGTAGATGGCAGGCGAAACCACCATTACGGTCATCGGTAATCTCACCAATGACCCTGAATTGCGGTTCACCCCGTCGGGTTCAGCAGTAGCGAACTTCACCATCGCTTCCACCCCGCGCACCTTTGACCGCCAGTCCAACGAGTGGAAGGACGGGGAAACCCTGTTCCTCCGCGCCGCTGTCTGGCGTGAAGCAGCCGAGAACGTCGCCGAGTCCCTCACCAAGGGCATGCGCGTGATTGTGACCGGCCGCCTGAAGAGCCGTTCCTACGAAACCAAAGAAGGCGAAAAGCGCACCGTTATCGAGCTTGAGGTCGATGAAATCGGCCCCAGCCTGCGCTACGCCAATGCCAAAGTCAACCGTACCCAGCGCTCCGGCGCCGGGGGTGCCGGAAGCGGCGCCCAGGGCGGCTTCGGCGGCGGCAACAGCGGCGGTGGCTTCGGCGGCGGCAACTCTGGTGGAAACCAGGGTGGCAACTCCGGCGGAGGCTGGGGCGGCGGCAACCAGCAGGCTGCGCAGGATGACCCTTGGGCTACGCCCGGTGTCTCCAATGCAGGTGGCTGGGGCAACGGCCCCGATTCCGAACCTCCCTTCTAAATACCCACTAAGGTCCGACGACGGGATCGCCGAAGTGCCTTCGGGCACCAAGGTGACTGCCGCCGGGCCACCACCATCCCGTGGATCAACATCCACGGGCTCCCTAGAATAGGAGCTCCACGATGGCTAAGGCTGAACTCCGTAAGCCCAAACCAAAGTCCAACCCCTTGAAGGCCGCTGACATCACTGTCATCGACTACAAGGACGTAGCATTGCTGCGCAAGTTCATCTCCGACCGCGGAAAGATCCGCGCCCGTCGCGTCACTGGCGTTACGGTGCAGGAACAGCGCAAGATCGCCCAGGCAATCAAGAACGCCCGCGAAGTTGCTCTGCTGCCTTACTCCGGCGCTGGCCGCGGCTAAGGAAGGGATTAACTAACATGGCAAAGCTCATTCTGACCCACGAAGTAACCGGTCTCGGTGCTGCTGGCGACGTTGTCGAGGTCAAGGACGGTTACGCCCGTAACTACCTGCTGCCGCGCAACTTCGCCCTGACCTGGTCGAAGGGTGGCGAGAAGCAGGTTGAGTCCATCAAGGCTGCCCGCGCCGCCCGCGAGCACGCTTCCCTGGAAGATGCTCAGAAGCAGGCCGCTGCACTGTCCTCCAAGCCGGTCAAGCTCGTTGTCAAGGCTGGCGAGACCGGACGCCTGTTCGGCACCGTCAAGCAGGGCGACGTCGCTGACGCTGTTGAGGCCGCTGGCCTTGGCCGCATCGACAAGCGCAAGGTTGAACTGCCGGCACACATCAAGTCGGTTGGTTCCTACCAGGCCAACGTCCGTCTGCACGAGGACGTTGCTGCTGTCATCGAACTCGACGTAGTGGCAGGCAAGTAGTCTTCACGGCCTAACAGTCCTGACTGCAAAAAGACCCCCGTTGCCGGATCCCGGCGGCGGGGGTCTTTTGCCTGCGCAACAAGAGCCGGTGATACCCTGCAGCGGTGACTTCAGAAGCCTCCCGCAGCCGTCCCTTCCACCAGGTCGATGTCTTCTCCCGGAAGGCCTACCGCGGAAATCCGCTCGCCGTCGTCGTGGATGCAGAGGGACTGACCGCCGAGCAGATGCAGCAGTTTGCCAACTGGACCAACCTGTCCGAGACCACATTCCTGTTGCCCCCTGCCGATCCCCGTGCCGACTACCGGGTCCGTATCTTCACCGGCAGTGAAGAATTCCCGTTCGCAGGACATCCCACGCTGGGGTCGGCGCACACTTGGCTCGAGTGCGGCGGTGTGCCCAAATCGCCGGGTTTCGTGGTCCAGGAGTGCGGCGCCGGACTGGTCCGGGTCAGGCGGGATGACGGGAGGCTGGCCTTCGCCGCGCCTCCGTTGACCCGGTACGGGCCGGTGGACGGGGCAGTGATGCAGCGGCTTGCTGCCGGGCTCGGGCTTCCTGAGGATGAACTCCTGGACGCGTCGTGGCTTGTTAATGGCCCGGAGTGGATCGGCGTGCTGCTCAGGTCTGCAGAACAGGTGCGGGACGTGAAACCTGACTTCGGGGCCATGGGCAGCCTGAAGGTTGGAATTATCGGACCGGAGCGGGGAACGGCCGGCACCGACTTCGAGGTCCGCACGTTCATCCCGGGCGATGCCATGCTGGAGGACCCCGTCACCGGAAGTTTCAACGCCGGAGCAGCCCAGTGGCTGATTGGCAGCGGCAGGGCTCCAAACCGCTACGTGGCGGCCCAGGGAACGGTCCTGGGACGGGCCGGGCGTGTCCACGTCGAAGCGGAAGGCGATGACATCTGGGTCGGCGGCTACTCAACCACCTGCATCCGTGGGTCGGTGCTGCAGTAGACGCGGGCGGGAATAGACCGGGAACCTTCTCCGTTCACAAGGTAGATGCAAACGCATATATGAAGTGATTGAGTAACAGGAGAATTGCCATGGAGACCCGCCGCATCACAGTCCTTTCCGCCGGACTCGGCGTACCGTCCTCAAGCCGCCTGCTGGCCGACCAGCTCTCCGGGGCGGCCGGGCGGCACCTTCGCGCTGCGGGCCTCAGTGTGCAGGTGGACGTCGTCGAGCTCCGCGACCTGGCGGTGGACATCGCGAACAACTTCGTCACCGGCTACGCCGCGCCAGCGCTCGCTGAGGTGATCGCGGGGGTGGAAGCCTCGGACGGCATCATTGCCGTGACGCCAGTCTTCAGCGCCTCCTACAGCGGGCTTTTCAAGTCCTTCATTGACGTTCTTGATCCCAAGTCGCTGGACGGCAAGGCCGTCCTGCTCGGCGCTACCGGCGGTACGGACCGCCACCAGATGGTCCTGGACTATGCCCTGCGCCCGCTGTTCAGCTACCTGCGCACCAGGACGGCGGCGACGGGCGTCTTCGCCGGTCCCCAGGACTGGGGGACTGCGGACGACGGCGGATCCACACTTTCGGAGCGCATTGACCGGGCAGCCGGTGAGTTCAGCAGGCTCCTCGAAGGACCGCAACCGGGCCGCAAGCCTGCTCTCCTGGAGTCCATGCCCTTTGAGCAGCTGCTCGCAGGAATCTCAGGCCCCCGCTGAGGCCTCGGCGCGGGCACCGAACGTTCCCGCTCTGCCGGTCGTTGTGCGGAACATGAGATGTCCCGTGGATTCCGTAGAACTGATGATGACCGAACGCAGCGGAGTGGAAATTGACTACTGTCCGCAGTGTCGCGGGGTGTGGCTCGACCGGGGAGAGCTGGATAAGATCCTGGACCGCGCTGCTGACCTGATGCCGGGAAGTCCGGGCCCGGCCCGGCCGGCAAATCCAGGACCCGGGATCACCCCGCCGCCCCTCTATCCCAACTTCGAGGTCAGGCGGGAGCAGCCCGGCTATGAGGGCCGCAAGCACGGCAGCCAGGGCTACGACCGCGGCCACGACCGGCGGCGCCCGAAAAAGAAGGAAGGCTGGCTGGGCGAGCTGTTCGACTTCTAGGCTTCCCTGCAGGTTGTCAGTCGTCGAGCAGGGCGATAAATTCCCTGGCCTGCTTCATCGAGATGTCGGAGTGCCGGGTCAGTGCGGTTGCTGCCGCTTCGGTATCGCCGCTGCGGGCAAGGGTGCGGATCCGGCCGTAAATCTCATCGTTCAGCATGTTGCTGCTGACCTCCCGGGTTACGTCGCCTTTGCTGGCAATGGCCCGGTAACGGTAAGGGAACCGCTGTGGTGCGTCATCGTCGTCCTCAGCCTCGACAGGGGCAGGTTCCGGACGGCGGAACGGCTGTGGATGGGCGGCCAGCGCCGCCACAGCGTCCCTGGAGGCGCGCAGCCCGTCGCCGGTGGCCTCGTAGTACAGCTTTATGGCGGCCATGGCCTGGCCCTGGGCGATCAGCGCGTAGAGCCGCCGATGTTCATCTTCGGAAAGCTTCGCGGCGGCCGTGCGCGCCAACTCGGCGGAACTGGCAGCGGGCGCCTGGTGCCCGGCGGTGCCGGTGGCTGCCTTTCGCCTGCTGATAGCACGGGCGGCGACGGTAACTCCGGCGGCAACGGCGACGAGGATGAGGACAGGGACCACAAGGGATTCCATTTTCTAAAGCCGTTCTGTGTACTTCCTGGCGGTGGCCAGATCTGAGTGCATCGCCTGGGTGTTCTGGCTTGGCCGGGTTTTGGCCTCCAGCTGTGCGCGCGCAGCGGTGGCAGCCTGAACCTGGGCTGCATAGTGCTCCGCCGAACGCTCCGCCAGGTCACGCTGGTACCTCTCGGCATCCGAGATGCCCGCATCGCGCGGACTGAGTGCCGAGGCAAGACCCCAAATGAGAGCGACCAGCACGATTGCCGGCAGCAGTACCAGCAGTAGTTCGCCCATGTATAGAGCTTATGCCAGATCACCTTTATCCACAGCAATATTCACCACTCCGCATCCGGATCACCCTGCGGCAGGGCGGCTCTTTGGCGATGGCAGCGACTTCCCTGCAGCGATCAGGATGAACTGTGTCACGCCACTGGTATGGGGCGGCTTGGAGGCACGGCGCGAGCCACAGGCTGTGGATGAAATGCACCGGAAGAAATATTTACTCCACATGCTGGGTTCACCATCGGCGCAGGTCAGAGGCATATAGCGGGTAAAAGTTTTTCGCTTTCCACAGCCTTTCCCACAGGCTGTGCACAAGCTATGCCCATTACTGCACAGGTTTTCCACAGGCTGGTGCACAGGCTGGCTTTGCTGCTGGAGCCAGGGCGGCTAGCGTAGCGGGGTACCTGTTTTCAGGGCTCCGGTTGTTCCGCAGGGATGCTGAAACAGCAGCCCGCGAGACCGCGGGAATCCGACGAAAAGGCCTGTTGTGGAAAACCTGTGGATAGTGGGGATAACTCTCAGCGTCCGCATCTGGAAGGGGCGGATTCCCGGCGTTGTCGCACCCCGCTGGTACATCTGAACAGGTAGCCGAGTCCAGTCCGGGCGACGCTCAGCAGGATGGTTAACCACCGGGCCCCGAGGTCCCGGTTCACTTGGAGGACGGCAGCTTTGTCAATCGCGCATCTGGACCCGGTAGAAACAACGCGCGGATCAGACGTGAGCCGAAAGCCGCCACAGGACATCCCCGCCGAGCAGTCTGTTCTGGGCGGCATGATGTTGTCCAAGGACGCCATTGCCGACGTCGTGGAAATCCTTCGGGGACAGGATTTCTACCGTCCCGCCCATGAAACCATTTATGAAGCCATCATCGACCTCTACGGCCGCGGCGAACCGGCAGATGCCGTCACAGTCTCCGATGAGCTGACCAAGCGTGCCGAGATCAACCGGATCGGTGGACCTGCTTATCTGCACGAGCTGATCCAGACCGTTCCCACGGCCGCCAATGCAGGATATTACGCGGAGATCGTGGCCGAACGCGCCGTCCTGCGGCGCCTGGTCAACGCCGGCACCAAGATCGTCCAGCTGGGCTACGGTTCGGACGGCGAGGTGGAAGACCTGGTAAACCAGGCCCAGGCCGAGGTCTACGCGGTGGCCGAGCGGCGCACTGCCGAGGACTACGTGGTGCTCAAGGATGTCATGGAGTCCACCGTGGACGAGATCGAGGCGTCCGGGCACCGTGGAGAGGGCATGACGGGTGTGCCCACCGGCTTCTACGAACTTGATGAACTTACACACGGCCTCCACCCTGGCCAGATGATTGTCATCGCAGCGAGGCCCGCAGTTGGCAAATCCACCTTCGCCCTCGACTTTGCCCGCTCCGCCGCCATCAAAAACAACCTGGCCACAGTCATGTTCTCGCTCGAAATGGGCCGGAATGAAATTGCCATGCGCCTCCTCTCGGCGGAGGCAACCATCGGGTTGCAGGACCTCCGCAAGGGAACCATCAAGGACGAGCAGTGGTCCAAGATCGCCACCACCATGGGCCGGATGAACGACGCGCCCCTGTTTATCGACGACAGCCCCAACATGTCCCTGATGGAAATCCGTGCCAAGTGCCGGCGGTTGAAGCAGCAGCACGACCTTAAGCTCGTCATCCTGGACTACCTGCAGCTCATGAGCTCGGGAAAGAAAGTGGAGTCCCGCCAGCAGGAAGTGTCCGAGTTTTCGCGTGCGCTGAAGCTCCTGGCCAAGGAACTGCAGGTCCCCGTCATCGCCCTGTCCCAGCTCAACCGTGGTTCTGAGCAGCGCCAGGATAAGCGGCCCATGGTCTCTGACCTTCGCGAATCCGGGTCAATTGAGCAGGATGCGGACATGGTGATTCTGCTTCACCGCGAGGACGTGTACGACAAGGAGTCCCCGCGCGCCGGCGAAGCCGACATCCTGGTGGCAAAGCACCGTAACGGCCCCACCAAGGACATTGTGGTGGCCTTCCAGGGCCACTACTCCCGGTTCGCGAATATGGCGGCCGACGCCGGCGGCGGCGGCTTCTAGGGACAGGGGGCGGCCGCGGCTGCGGGCTTAGCCCTGCGCCAGCAAGTGGTTCGGCAGGCGGTTGCCGGGGGCCGTTCCCCTGATCTCCAGGAGTTCGCGCGCGTGGGCGTGCAGCCTCTTGTCCTCCTCGCTCACCGGGATCCAGGACGGAACGGGTACTGAGTTGCCTTCGGTGTCGCGGGCCACCATCACTGTCAGGCAGTAGGTTGTAAGGTTCATGTCCCGGCTCTTGGGGTCGCCGGACCGGACATGGACGGCGATGTGCATGCCTTTCGTCCCCGTGTACACCAGGCGCGCCTCCACCTCCACCACGTGGCCGATCAGCAGCGGGCGGTAGAACCGCACCCCGCCGGAGAACACGGCTACGGTGTCCATCCCGCAGTACCGCGAGGCACACACGTAGGCGGCCTCATCAATCCACTTCATCACGATTCCGCCATGGACTTTTCCGCCCCAGTTCACGTCCGTAGGCGCGGCCATGAACCGTAGGGTGACACGTTCGGCGGTACCGGCGCCGGTATATTCCTGCCGGTTCATGGCTTCGACAATCTGCTCGCGGACCTTGATCCGGGCCAGGGCGTGATCCCGCTGCTCCACCTCACCGGCTGTGACGGGCTCGAACTGCTGTACGGGGATCGGCTTTCCGTCCTCCCCGACCGCTACGAAGATCACCATGCACTGGCTCCGCATGGTTGCAGGGCCGCCCTTGGGGTCGCCGGAGGAGACGACGGTTCGAATATGCATCGAGGACCGGCCCGTGTAAACAATGGTGGCTTCCACTTCCACCATGTCGCCGCTGTTGACCGGGTCCGCGAAGTGGATGTTCCCCACGTAGGCAGTGACGCAGTAGGACTTGGCCCAGCCCACGGCGGCAGCGTAAGCGGCTTTGTCCACCCATTCCAGGACGGTTCCGGCGTCGACCGAGCCGCTGTGGCCCACGTCCATGGGTGCGGCCAGGAAGCGGAGGGTCACTGAGTTGGAAGCACGGGTCTCGGTCATGCTGCGATCTTACTGATGCCACTGGTTACCCATCAGTTGGCAGCGCAACATTGGAGCCAACAGCACTGCCCCGCCCGCCGAAGGGCGGACGGGGCAGGGCTTGTCACTGGGGGGGGCGCTGGCCGCAGCTCAGCCGGCGCGGGTGTAAACGATGTCCGGCTGGGCGGGCAGCTCCATGCCTTCACCAATGTAGAAGCCGGGGTGCGGCGGCTGGTTGTAGGAGATGTTCTCCCGCGCCACCGAAAGGCGGTACACCGGATCGTGCATGAGCGTCCGCAGGCGGACGTCGGTCCCGGACGAGGTGGTGTAAATCCGCAGCTCCGTGCTGTCGGCAGACGGCCAGGCAATCTCTTCCCGCCAGTCACCGAGGAGGTCGGCCTGGATGGCCGGGGTGCCCTTGGTGCTGTTGTTGGTCTTGGCGCCGGCAGCTGTCAGCAGCCTGTCGCTGGACTCCGTCTCCCAGTTCCACTTGGCGATGCTGGGCGTGCCCGTGTTGGTGGCCGCGTTCCAGTCATGGTCAACGATTTCGCGGAGCAGGTCGCCGTCCCACCAGGCCAGGAAGTTCGCTGCAGGGATGTTGTTGGCGATCAGCTCGCCCTTGGCCGAGCGGAGCTCGCCGACAGGTGAGTTCCACGCCGCGTCCCCGCCGATGGCCCAGCCCTCGGCACCCGCGTGGCGGGGGTCGATGTCTCCGGCAGCAGCGCGTCCCGTGTCCTTCGTTGCGGGGATGCTCCACAGCACCTCGCCGGTCCGGGAGTCCCGGAACGTGGCGCCCTTGTTCCCGCTTGCGCCCATGTCCTCGTGGGCGGCGAAGGTTTCAAGGCCCGGACGGGAGGGATCGAGGTCGCTGGTGTGGATGGCATCGCCATGGCCGAGGCCTGTGTTGTACAGCGCTTTGCCGTTGTCGTCGATGGTCATGGACCCGAACACGAACTCGTCCTTGCCGTCGGCGTCAACATCTGCGACGGACAGGTTGTGGTTGCCCTGGCCGCGGTACTGGGCGCCGGCCGCATCCGAATCAAAGATCCAGCGCTTGACGATCTTTCCGCCCACGAGGTCGTAGGTGGCGAGGACCGCCCGGGTGTAGTAGCCGCGGCTGAACATCATGGACGGGCGTTCACCGTCCAGGTACGCCACAGCGCCCAGGAACCGGTCCACACGGTTGCCATAGGTATCACCCCAGGAGCCGACGTCCCCGCGGGGAGGATCATAGGCCACGGTGTCCATCACGGTGCCGGTGGCGCCGTGGAAGACGGTGATGAATTCGGGTCCTGTCAGGACGTAACCACTGCTGTTGCGGTGGTCGGCGTTTGCGTTTCCGATCACCGTTCCGGCGCCGTCCCGCGTGCCGTCCGCCGTCTTCATGGCGACCTCAGCCTTGCCGTCGCCGTCGAAGTCGTATGCCAGGAGCTGGGTGTAGTGGGCACCGGCCCGGACATTCGGGCCCATGTTGATCCGCCAGAGTTTAGTGCCGTCCACCTTGTAGGCATCCACGTAGACAGTGCCGGTGTAGCCTGCCTGGGAGTTGTCCTTGGCGTTGGACGGGGACCACATCTGGAGGACCTCGTAGCTGCCGTCCCCGTCCAGGTCGGCGACGCTGGCGTCACCTGCTGAGTAGGAGTAGGGCTGCCCGTCCTTGGTGTAGTCATCCGCAGGCTTGTCCAGCTTGACGGCCAGGTAGCCCTGCGCCAGCGGAGCGAACTCTGCGGTGAGCTGGTCCCCGCCGTTGCCCACCGTCTTGATCACGTAGCGGGAAGCGGCGGTCCCTGAAGCATCCAGGAAGGTGGTGCTGTTGCGGATGGGCTCGTCGGTGAGCTGGACGCCATCGCGGATCACGTGAAAGCCGATCTGCTCCGGGTCCAGGCCGAGCATGCGCCAACCGACGCGTACCCCTTCATCGGTCAACAAAGCCACAGGAGCGCGGTCCAACTGCTCCATCTGGCGGTTCACAACCGTGACCTTTTCGGTTCCCACCACCGGGGAGGGTGCAGATTCGCCGCCCCTGTTCACGGTGGTGACGCGGTAGTAGTACTTGATGGTGGTCAGCACCGTGTAATCCGTGTAGTTCACTTCGGTGGCACGGCCCACGTAGTCAAAGGGGCCATCGGGTGAGGTGGAGCGGTACACCTGGTAGGCGGCCGCGCCGGGAACCTTCTGCCACTTGAGCGTGACATTGGTTTTCTCCACGGCCTTGACGTCCACCTTGCTGGTGGCCGCCGGGACCGGTGTCTTGGGATCCACCAGGGCGGTCTCCACTGTGTTGGAGGGCACCGATTCAAGTCCCGTGCTGTCCAGCGCCGTGACGAAGTACTTGTACTTCAGGCCGGCGAACGCAGAGGCGTCCCGGTAGGTGGGGGTGGTGACGTTTTCGGCAATCAGCTGCGGTTCAGCTTCGAAGGATGCCTGGCGGAACACCTTGTAGCCGGCGGCGTCTGCCACGGCATCCCAGGCGAGGTCCACGGTGGGCGGTTCGGCGGCGGCATCCACGGACGTGGTGTGCAGGTTGGTGGGTCCCACCAGCAGCGGGGTAACTTCCAGGCCGTTAAGACGCTGGCCGGATCCGCTGATGGTCACGTTGAGCTGGCCGTCGGAAACCAGGACCTGGTTGATGATCTTGGTTGCCGAGGAGGCCCGGCCGGAGGACACCTGGCCGAAGGGCGTGCCCTCGGCGGCGATATCAGTCCGCGTGGAGCCGATCCAGTCGCTGTGGTATGTCTTCAGGGCATAGGTGCCGTTGGGAACGTCGAGCTGGAATTCGAAGCTTGCGCCGCTCAGGACGAAGTCCCGCAGCAGGTTGCTCGTCACCGCGCCCCGGTCCCGGTCGCTGAGCACTGAGACGTCCTTGAAGCCGAAGCCCCGCTCCCTGGTATAGGGCATGGTCCGGTTGACCTCGGTGTAGCCGGCCTCAACCGGCGCCCCCACAGGTCCGAAGTCGAACTTGTACTTTGCCTGCTTGGTGGTGACGGTGAGGGCGTCGCTGAATTCCGAAAGTCCCTTGCCGTTAAGGGCGGCGACCCGAACGTTGTATGCGGTGCCTTCGGTGAGTCCACCCAGGTTGACGGTAGGAACGGTGGAGGTGGTGGTGAGCGCGTAGGCGCTGTCCGGCTCGGAAGCCAGCTTGCGGTAGACCTTGTAGATGTCCGCGCCCTCAACGGGCTGCCACTTGAGAAGTGCCCCGGCGTTGGAGACACTGCCGGCCACGAGTCCCTGCGGTTTGGCGGGAACGGCCGACGGCGGCGCGATTTCCTTGACGCGGGAGGCCAGGGGAACGTTGAGCTGCTTTACACCGCCAGCCACCAGGCGCGCGATCTGAATGGCGCCGTATTCCTGGAAGTGGGTATTGTCCACCGTGCCGGTGGGACGGTTGGGGTAGACGCCGGCATCGACGTGGAGGAAGACGGACTTGGTGTCCTCCGGACCGATCTCGTCGTAATAGGCACGGCTTGAGGCGGAGAGGTCCACCAGGGCAACGTTTTCCTCGGCCGCCAGTTCCTGCATCTTGGCGACGTACTCGGGGAAGCTCACCCTGAACTTGCCGGTGGCTTCATCGAAGTCGCGGCGTCCCACGGGGGTGACCAGGACGGGGGTGGCTCCGCGCTGGCGCGCGCCGTTGACGTAGGTTTTGAGGTATTCCTTGTAGTCCGCGGGGGAGGCGTAGCGGTCGTCGACGCCGATGGTGGCGTCATTGTGGCCGAACTGGACCATCAGGTAGTCGCCCGGGTTGATGACGCGGAGGATCTCGTCCAGCCGTCCCTGGCTGATGAAGTTCTTGGTGCTCCGGCCGCCGATGGCATGGTTTTTGAAGGAGACGCTGCCGTCGAAGTACCTGTCGATCATCTGGCCCCAGCCTGCCTGGGGGGCGAAACCGGGATCATAAGTCTGGACGGTGGAGTCGCCGGCAAGATAGACGCCGGGGTCCGTGGTGGCTGTACGGGGAGCACGGGCAGCAATGACCAGGGAGTTGATCTTGGCCGCTGTTCCGGTGAAATCCAGGTTGAGCTGTCCGTCCACCAGGGAGATGGGGAATTCCATTTCCAGGTACTGGCCGGCCGGTTTGTCGGTGACCTGGACCTTGGCCATCTTCTCGGCCGTGATGGCAATATTCGTGGCTTCGGCTGCGTCGCCGGCAATCAGCTTGACGGTGTAGTCACCGTTGGGAAGGTCCACCAGGAATGAGCTCCCCTGGGCCTGCACGAAGTCGGAACGGAGGGCGTCGCCGGTGCCACGGTCAGTGCCGGAGGTGACAGCGGTGTCGGTGAAGCCGAACTTCCCGGCGGCGGAGTACTGGGTAGCCGCTTCAACCCGCGTGTAACCGTCAGCCGTGGATCCCGGGCCAAAGTCGAACCTGAAGCCGCTGCCCACGGCTGGCAGTGCTGTATCCGCATGCGCTGGCGGAAGGCCACTCAGGGCGATGGCGGCAGAGGCAACAGCTGCGGTGGCAGCCTTGGTGCGCGGACTGAGGATCCTGAACCGTCGTGGCGGACCCTCTGTGGGACCGGGGATCGCTTGCGGGTTTTCGGTCACGGACATCTCCTTCGATGAGCGGGGCAAAGCGGCCCCACCATCTATTGGAACGATTCAAAGCAGCAGCAGGCGCTGGATTGGGAGCATGCTGGTGGATGAGATTCCCGGGGAGTGAACCCGATAAAAGAAAGGCTGAGACCTGGGTGTGGTGATGCAGCTCTCACTGCAACAGTCACTTGTTTATCAGCAGCATCAGGGCGTTGGCAAGCGTTTTCCCATCTTTCCCGTGTCTTTTTGGCGCGGGATGTTCCGCTTTGTTACTCCCTCGCGCCTCAGGGCGTTAACGCCCGACGGCGGATGCGCACTGAAGTGCCCATCCGCCGTCAGGCGTTTCCCGGCCGGTCCCGGGGGTGGTTCTCAGGCCAGGACGGCCAGTTTCGAGTTGCGGCGGCCAAAGAGGGCGCGGTCCACTGAGACGCGGCCGGCGCCGGTCAGGGTCAGGGCGAACGCTGCTGCGGCGAGGAGCAGCACGAGTTCGTAACCGCCGTTCGCGGCAAAAACTCCGGCGGAAGCGTGCACCAGGAACAGGGCTCCCAGCATGTCCACGACAAGGAGGGCTGCGACCACCCGGGTAAGGATGCCCAGGATCAGGGCGATGCCGCCTGCGAGTTCCAGGACGGCGATTGCCGGAGCGGCCACTTCGGCTGCCGGGACCCCCATTTTGGCAAAGGATGCCTGGGTGCCGGCAATGGTCCACTCGTTGAACTTCTGCCAGCCGTGGGCTGCGAACAGGAAGCCCAGGATGATGCGAAGAGCGGTTATGGCGGTGGTGGTAAGTCGTGACTGATTCATGCTTCCAGTGTCACCGATAAATAGTTGAAGTGTCAACCAATTGCGTCTTAGTGTGTCCCTTGTCATGGACGTTCATGCACCGGAGGTGCCCCGTTAGGCTGGCACCGTGCCACACATCCCTGCCCCCGCCACCGCCGCACGGCCTCAAGGCCAGAGTCGCGAGATCCTTCGGCTGGCCGTTCCCGCCTTCGGCGCCCTGGTGGCCGAACCGCTCTTCCTGCTCGCCGACTCAGCCATCGTCGGCCATCTCGGAGTGGCCCAGCTGGCAGGCGTTGGACTCGCATCGGCGGTGCTGCACACCGCCGTCGGGCTGATGGTCTTCCTCGCCTATTCCACGACCCCTGCAGTAGCCCGCGCCATCGGTGACGGACAGCTGGGTAAGGCGTTGGCCGCAGGGCGCGACGGCGTCTGGCTGGCACTTCTGCTCGGCGTGGTCCTCGCCGTCGCCGGCTTCCTGGCGGCGGACCCGCTGATCGGCCTGCTCGGGGCGGAAGGGGAGGTGCGCACCTTTGCCGTCGACTACCTTCGCTGGTCCACGCCGGGGCTGGTGGCCATGCTGCTGATCTTTGCCGGTACCGGACTGCTGCGCGGCCTCCAGGACACCAGGACGCCCCTGGTGGTTGCCACTGCCGGATTCGCATTGAACATCGTCCTGAACCTGTGGCTGGTCTATGGGCTTGGCTGGTCCGTGACAGGTTCAGCTGTGGGAACCAGCGTGGCCCAGTGGGCCATGGCCGGCGTGTACCTCGCAATCGTCAGGCGCAATGCCGTACGCAACGGCGTGGCACTCCTGCCCAGCTGGCGCGGCATCCGTGCCATGACACGTGTTGGTTCCTGGCTGATGCTTCGCACCCTGAGCCTCCGGGTGGCCATCCTGGCAACGGTGCTCGTTGTCACGGCGCAAGGCACGGTCAACCTCGCCGCCCATCAGCTGGCAATGACCATTTTTTCCTTCCTGGCCTTTGCCCTGGATGCCCTGGCCATTGCCGCCCAGGCCCTGATCGGCAAGGAGCTGGGAGCGGGAAATGCGGTGAAGGCACGTCTCCTGACGGCAACCATGATCCGGTGGGGGCTCGGTTTCGGTGCGGTGACAGGCCTGCTCCTGGCGCTGGCGGCTCCATGGGCAGGGGCCCTTTTCACCTCCGATCCTGAAGTGCAGCGGGTGCTGGCACTTGCGCTGTGGGTCCTTGCGGCCGGCCAGCCCGTCGCCGGCTACGTCTTTGTGCTGGACGGGGTGCTCATTGGGGCCGGGGACGCGAAATACCTCGCACTGGCCGGCGTGGTCAACCTCGCCGCCTACGTGCCGATGCTGGCGGCTGTGGCGTTCCTGGGTCCTCCCGGGGGCGGAGGCCTGGCCTGGCTCTGGGCAGCCTTTGCCATTGGATACATGGCTGCGCGGGCCCTGACCCTCGGAATCCGCGCCCGGTCTGACCGGTGGATGGTGCTGGGTTCCGGGTAGGACCCGTGCGGATGCCCAATGTTCTGCGCAAGGGATTGCGCCACTAAACTGGACCAGTGACGCAACCAAGGACACCCGCCGATGCCGCCCCTGCCACCGGCCAGCGGCCGGACCTCTGGCAGCCGGTCCTGCTCCGCTCGGCCGCCGCCCTGGTGTTCGGCGCAGTAACCATATTTTGGGCATCGCCCTCCGTTGAGGTCATGGGATGGGCGGGAGGTTTGTACCTTTTGGCCACCGGAGTGCTGCTGCTCCGCACTGTTCCGGCCGCCGGTTTCCAGGCGGCTGCCGCGGCGGGCAAGCTGCTTTCAGCTGCGGGAGCAGTCCTGGCCGGTGCTGGTTTTTCCCTGGCAATGCTGCACAGCGATCTGCTGTTCGGTGTGGTTGCTGCCGCAGGACTTGGCCTGGCCGGGGCGTTCGAACTGCTGTGCGGGCTGAAGCTGCGCGGACAGCACCCGCTGGCCCGCGACTGGATCACCTCCGGAGCCATCGGCCTGGGCACCGCAGCCCTCCTGCCGTTCTTCATTGGCCTGGGGGCCCATGCCCTGCTGGGAGTGGCCGGTGGAGGCGCCATCATTTCAGGCGTCCTGTGGGTACTTTCGGGGCTGACGCTCCGGCACGATGCCCGCAGCTCCCCCGGAAAGCCGTAAACTAGGAAAGCGCGGTTCTACTCCTTGTAGAAAATTTACCGGGCATACCACCGCAACACTTAAACCAGGCCGGCCCGCGTGCCGCCTGCAGGGAGGAATCACCGTGGCAGACCAGCATCCAGGAAAACCGCGCAAGCTGCGGACCTCGGTGAAGGGCCCGCTGATGTTCTCCGCGTTCTGGGCCGTGATCGCGTTCCTTGCCGTCGTCGTCTTCGCCTCCGGCGGCAGTGCACACGCCCCCCGCTTTGACTTGGCTTTCACTGCTGCGGGTATAGCGTTCATCGTCACGCTGGTGGTGGCCGCAATGCTTGCCATGAGCCACAAGGAGAATGCTGAGCACCTGGGTAAGGGATCCGGCGTGAACCTCAGCTCGGCCAGGAATCCGTCGCACGGTTTCGGTGCCGCTTCAGGCCGGCAGGAGCCACCCGCCTCCCCTGACGGCACGGATCCCCGGGCCGGCCGCTAGCCGGTGGCCGCCTGCCGCGCCCGGTAGGCAGCGACATGCGCCCGGTTGGCACAGTTCCCCGTATCGCAGTAGCGCTTCGACCTGTTCCGGCTGAGGTCCAGCACTGCGGCATCGCATTCCTCTGCCTCGCAGATGCGCATCCGGTCCATCTCCTTGCTGCGGATCACGTCCGCCAGGGCCATTGCTGCCTCCGTGCTCATCCTGTAGACCAGCGGCGCCTCCGGCGTGGTGGCGTGCAGGTGCCAGTCCCAGTCATCGTGCTTGACCAGCTGCGGCAGGGCGTGCGCCTCGCGCAGAAGAGCGTTCACGGTCCGCACTGCGGCGTCCTCATCCGCCGTCCAGAGCTCGGTGAGCTGACGGCGCAGGCGCTTCACGCTTGCCAGCTCATCCCCGTCCCGGGTCCGGGATCCGCTGAAGCCTTCCGCCGCGAGGAAGCTGTCCAGGTCCGCCTGGGCGGCAAGACCTTCGCTTCCGTTCGCTGCCGAATTCACCAGGTTCACCACGGTCCGCAGGGCCACCTCAGTGTCAGGGGCAAAAACCATCTTGACTCCTTACAGCGCCGTCCCGTACTGTCATGACCATAACCCCACTTTACTCCTGACAGGAGGCATCGATGCCTGCCGCACGCGGCCGCACCCCAGGCCTGAGGGTACCCGCAGATAAACGCAGCTTCCTCGCCTCCGGCCTGGGCATTGCGCTGTTCTCCTCTGCTGTTTTTGGCCTCTCCGGTTCCTTTGCCAAAGCCTTGCTGGAAACAGGATGGTCCCCGGGAGCAGCGGTCACGGCCCGGCTGACCGGTGCAGCCCTGATTCTCGCCATCCCCGCGGTTCCAGCCCTGCGCGGCCGCTGGCACCAACTCCGGGACAACTGGCTGACCATCCTGCTCTTTGGGCTGATCGGCGTGGCGGCCTGCCAGCTCTTTTACTTCAACGCCGTGGCCAGGCTCTCCGTGGGCGTAGCGCTCCTGCTCGAGTACCTCGCTCCGGTGATCATCGTGCTGTGGCTGTGGGCTGCCAGCCGGAAGCGGCCCCGGGTGCTGACCTTCGGCGGAACGCTTCTTTCCCTCGCCGGCCTGGTCCTGGTTCTGGACCTCACCGGCGCCGTGAAGATCGACGTGATTGGTGTCCTGTGGGGGATGGCCGCCGCGGTGTGCCTTGCCATCTACTTCTTTATCACCGCAAGGGAGAATGACACCCTTCCACCGATCGTCCTGGCCGCGGGCGGACTCATGGTGGGCGCCGTTGTGATGTGGCTTTCCGCTGCCACCGGCCTGCTCCCGATGGCCTTCAGCACCGCGGATACCAGGCTTGGCCCGTGGATCACCCCCTGGTGGGTCTCCCTGGCGGGGCTTGTGGTGCTGGCAACCGTGCTGGCCTATGTCTCCGGCATCATGGCCGCACGCGCACTGGGTTCCAAGGTGGCGTCCTTTGTATCGCTGACCGAGGTTCTCTTCGCCGTCGTGTGGGCGTGGCTGCTGCTCGGTGAACTTCCCGGGGCTGTCCAGCTCCTCGGCGGCGTCCTGATTGTGGGCGGCGTGGTGCTGGTCCGGCTCGATGAGCTGCGGGGTCCTGCCCGGCCGGGCGGCGCGGAGGCACCAAAGGCCGCGTCGCCCCTCGAGCACGCCAACGACGTCGAGCCTGTCCCTTAGGCGGCGGCCCGCGGCGAGCACCCCTGGGGTGCCCGCCTCGACAGATGTGCCTTTGCAATTAAACGCCGGGGCCCGGACACTCCTGGAGTGCCCGGGCCCTTGCCGCTGTGCTTCGGCTCCCGAGGGAGCCTGCTGCGGGACTAGCGGGAAGCCTGGTCCTGTTCTTCGGCGTTGCGCTTGGCCTTGTCGCCGGCTTCCTTGAGTGCTTCTGCCACCTTGGTCAGCATGGTGGTGTGGGTGCCGGACCATTCGTTGCGGAACTTGTCCGCGTCGGGGCCCTCCCAGTTGGTGCTGCTCAGAACTTTGGTGAGAGTGGACTTCTGCGTCTCGATTTCGGACGCACCTGCCTGAAGCTTGCTGCCCAGCTGACGAAGCTGCTGAACGTCTGCACCCCAAATAGCCATCAGTTTCTCCTTGTAGAATCGCGGATCCGAATAAGGTCGGCATCCCCAGCGGCCCCCCGGCTCATCCGGAAGATCCATTGCCTAAAACCTACCCCTGGCTCCGAAACAGTGTCGATGGGCACCCCTGCCCATGCAGCGCTCCCCATGGTTCACCACTGTTCTGCAGAGCCTTAAGGGGGTCGATCCCAGGCGTTCCAGAGCCTAGCATGGCTGTATGTGCCGGAATATCCGAACCCTCCACAACTTCGAACCTCACGCCACCTCCGAGGAAGTGCATGCTGCCGCGCTGCAGTATGTGCGCAAAATCAGCGGCAGCACCAAGCCGTCCAAGGCCAACCAGGAAGCCTTTGATGAGGCAGTCCATGAGATAGCCCACATCACCCATCACCTCCTGGAGGCGCTGGTGTCGCAGGCACCGCCAAAGGACCGGGAAACCGAGGCAGCCAAGGCCAAGGCCCGGGCAGCAGTGCGCTACGGCGCGGCCTGACCGCCCGCGGCTACCCGCCCTGCGTCTGCTTTCCGAAGCTCCGGAGCCGCAGCGAGTTGGCCACTACCAGAACTGAGCTGGCGGCCATGGCGGCGCCCGCGATCATCGGGTTGAGCAGGCCCAGGGCCGCCACCGGGATGCCCACCGCGTTATAGAAGAACGCCCAGAACAGGTTGGTCTTGATGGTGGCAAGGGTCCTGCGCGAGAGCTCGATGGCCTGCGCCACCTGGGCCAGGTCATTGCCCATCACGGTCAGGTCCGCGGCCTCGATGGCCACGTCCGTGCCGGAGCCCATGGCAATCCCCAGGTCGGCCTGGGCCAGTGCAGCTGCGTCATTGACCCCGTCCCCGGCCATGGCCACGGTGGCGCCGCCGGACTGGAGCCTGCGCACAGCCTCTACCTTCCCCTCAGGCAGGACGCCGGCGTAGACGTCCTCCTTGGCGATACCGACGGCGGCCGCCACCTGGGCTGCCACGGCAGCGTTGTCACCGGTGAGCAGGATGGGCCGCAAACCAAGCCGCCTCAGGCGTTCGATTGCAGCGGCCGAGCCTTCCTTGACGGTGTCCCGGAGGCTGATGATGCCGGCGGCGGTTCCGTCCACGGCAATCCAGATGGCCGTGGCGCCGGTGGCTTCCGCTGCTGCAAGCGACGCCTGCTGCTCCTCCGTAACGCCGATCCCGTTCTGTTCCAGCCAGCCGGTGCGGCCGGCTGTTACCACCCTGCCATTGACGGTTCCGGTAACGCCGCCGCCGGGAGCGGAACGGAAGCCCTGGACCGCAGGCAGGGCGCCGCCGTCGTCCGTTGTGTGCAGTTCCCTGGTATCCGCGATGGCTGCCGCAGCGATCGCCCTGGCCACCGGATGTTCTGATGCTGACTCTACGGCGCCGGCCAGACGCAGCACCTCGCGCTCGCCGAAGCCGTCGAAGGCGTCCGTTGCGTCCACGGCCAGGACGCCCGTGGTCACGGTGCCGGTCTTGTCCAGCAGGATCGTGTCAACGGTGCGGGTGTCCTCGAGGACCTGCGGACCTTTGATGAGGATGCCCAGCTGGGCGCCACGTCCGGTCCCGGTAAGGAGGCCAACAGGGGTGGCGAGGCCCAGTGCGCAGGGGCAGGCAATCACCAGGACGGCGACGGCGGCGGTAAAGGCCGCGCGGAGGTCACCGCTGCCCACCTCCGGCCCCGTGAAGAGCAGCCACAGCACGAACGTGAGTGCGGCGATGGCCAACACCACCGGAACAAAGACTGCGCTGATACGGTCTGCGAGGCGCGCGATGGGAGCCTTGCCGGTCTGTGCCTGCGACACGAGCCGCGCCATCTGCGCCAGGGTTGTCTCAGATCCCACCCGGGTTGCGCGGACCAGCAGGCGGCCCGACGTGTTAATGGTGGCCCCCGTGACGCGGCTGCCCGGCCCGACCTCCACCGGGACCGACTCGCCGGTCACCAGTGAGGCGTCGACGGCCGAATCCCCGTCCGTGACCACGCCGTCGGTGGCTATCTTTTCGCCGGGCCGGACCACCAGGACGTCGTCCACCTGCAGCTGGTCGGCCCGGATCAGTTGTTCCTGCCCGTTACGCAGGATGGTGGCATCCTTGGCACCCAGGTTCAGGAGGGCCTGCAGGGCGTCACCGGCCTTTTGTTTGGCATTGGCTTCCATGTACCGGCCCAGGAGCAGGAAGGTGGTGACGACGGCGGCCACTTCAAAATACAGGCCGCCGGTCTCCATGCCTTCCATTCCGGGGTGTTCAGTCATCCGGGGATCGGCCGCCAGTTGCCACGCCGAGAACAGGTAGGCCGCCGTCACGCCGATGGACACCAGGGTGTCCATGGTGGAGGCGAGGTGGCGGGCATTGATGGCTGCTGCCCGGTGGAAAGGCCAGGCCGCCCAGGTCACCACCGGCAGCGCCAGCAGCGCTGCCACCCAGCCCCAGTGCGGGAACTGGGCCCCGGGAACCATGGAGATCACGAAGACCGGAACGGTCAGGAGCGCGGCAAGGACCAGGCGCGGCCGGAGCCGGGACGCAGGCACCTCAGCGGGTGCAGGCGTTTCAGTGCCTGCCTTGGCCTCTGGCGGCCGGCGAATCGTCGCCTTGTAACCTGCGGCTTCCACAGTGGCCGCAATCTGCTCATCCGAGATGCCGGCCGGGACGGTGACGTGGGCTGATTCCAGGGGCAGGTTGACCGAGGCCTGGACGCCGTCGAGCTTGCCGAGTTTCTTCTCCACCCGGTTGACGCAGGAGGCGCAGGTCATGCCCTCAATGTCGAGTTCCACTACCCGGGTGGCGGGCTGGTGGAGGAGTTCCTGGTTGCTCATGCGGGGTCCTTGATCCTGGGGAATCTCTAGGCGTCGTTGGCAACGACCAGGTAGCCGGCCTCGGCCACTGCCTCGCCGATCTCCGAAGGGGAGAGTTCCTTGCTGGAGGTGATGGTCACTGTGGAGATGCCTCCGGCGTTCAGTTCCACGCCTACTTCTTCGACGCCGGCCAGCGCTTCAAGTTCTTCGCTGACTGCAGAGACGCAGTGTCCGCAGGTCATTCCGGACACGCTGACGGTGGTGGTGGTGGGGGAGGTGGTGCTCATGGTTACTCCTTCAGTGCGGCCGGCGGTAGCCGGCCAATGAATGCGGGTAGCGGGGGGGGACTAGCGGAGCAGGCGGCCGATGGCGTCGGCGGCTTCCTTGACCTTGGCATCGATTGCTTCGGCGCGGGCTTCAGGATCGGGTTCGGCGGCGGCGCCCACAACACAGTGGCCGATGTGCTCTTCCACCAACCCAAGGCTGACGGCGTGCAGGGCCTTGGTGACGGCTGAAACCTGGGTGAGGATGTCAATGCAGTACTTATCCTCATCCACCATGCGCGCGATCCCGCGGACCTGGCCCTCGATCCGCTTCAGCCTGCGGAGGTAGGCCTCTTTGTTGCCGGTATAGCCGTGCTGCGCCTGTTCCTGCGCGGATGCAGGCGCAGTTACTGCCACTTCTTCCGTCGTTTTCATATGACGATCTTATACCCCTCGGGGGTATCGAATCAAGTACCCCATAGGGGTATAGGCGCAGGCGTACGGTCCAAACCGCTGTGGGCACAAAAAAGCTCCGGAGTGCGTTATTGGGGGATACGCACTCCGGAGCAGCTTTTGGGCAAATCCGGCTTTCAGGTAGACAGACCGTTCTTGCTTGTTTCAGCTTAGTGGGTGGAAGCGGAGTCCGCTACCTGGCTGAATAACTACTTTCGCTTTATTTTTCGCAGCTCATGAAAGTGCCGGGATACGGTCGCCGGGGTCAGGGCCGGTCCTCATGGGCAGGCATCCGATAGGGGACCACAAGGACGGGCTTGCTTTGATGATGGCTGAGCCACGCGCCTACCGATCCGCTCAATGCTTCTGCAAGCCGATGGGAGAAGCCGCGCTCCGGGGTGCCCACAATGATCATGGGCGCGTCCAGTTCTGCAGCCAGCTGCGCCAGGGCGCGGCCCGAGCTGCCGGTGAGCGTCCGCAGCGACCACTCCACCGGTTTGGCTGCCGCCGGAACTTTCGCCACGGCCGTTTCGATGACTTCTCTCAGCTCCACTGTCCGGGCACGGATGTCCTCATCGTCTGCATCCGGATGGAGGGAAAGCCGGTGGGCGGACCGGGCGGGGTCCCAGTCCACGAGGTAGCTGGCCTCATCCACATAGGCGCAGACCAGGGGAGCACCCAGCTGTGCCGCGAGCGTCGCGGCAGTGTGCAGGACCTCCGGATGCTGCTTGGGCATGATCCCCACCAGCAGAGGCGCCGTGCCGCTGAATCCCTCGGACGTCATAGCCCATTGTCCGCCCGCTCAAGGCCGTCTGAACAGGCCGGGCAGGCCTGTTTGCCCTGGTTGGCCGGAGCCGCCGGGCCCGCAGGGGCGGCGGTGACCACCACGTTCTTGCCCCACGGGTCTTCGGTGTAACAGCTGATGAGGACAAGCCTGTTGGGCACTATGTCCCATATCGGGCTGTCCTTCAGGCCTGACTTCAGGTAGGTTGCCACGCTTTCCACCTGGTAGGACATGCTGCCGGCAGCAGTGTCCACGTCAAAGCGGTCACCCGCCTGCGCTGCGGAGCTGAGCTGGTTGAAGGGAGCATCCGCCCCATCCCAGCTGTGTCCGACCACGTAGGTTGTATTCGCAGACCCGTTCCCCGGCATCCCGAACGTTGCCAGCCAGTAGCCGTCCTTCGTTTCGGGCGGCACGATGGTTTGGCTGGACTGTGCCGCGCCATCCAGTTCCATCCGGTGCACCGGCACCTCGAAGCCTGCCGACGGGTAGCGGATGCGGAGCGGGGCGGCTGCTTCGGGGAGCACGGGTTGCGGGGCAGGAGCCGTTGCAGGCCCGGAAGATTCAGGGACGCCTCCTGATCTGCCAGTTGCGGCGATCGGGGCCGGCCCGGGAGGAACTGATGTGGGCGCGGACCCCGCGGCCGGCAGGGGGCCTGAGCCGTTGCCACCTGGAGCGGTGTTCATGTGGCTGGACAGGGGTGCGCCGAAGGTTATGGCCAGGAAAGCCAGGACACCGCACAGGAGAATTGCCAGATCCCCCCGGCTCCAGCGCCGCCGCGGGCCCTTCGTGTCTGCACTGTGCCGGCTGCGAACCGTCGCCATGGTGGCTCCTAATGGCTCGAGATGGAAAGGAAGGAAGGCGCCCCACCGGGCACTGGCAGGACGCCTTCCTTGTCTAGGGGCTCAGCGCTTTAGTGGCGGCGCGCTTTAGCCGGCCGGGGTAAACGGACGCGTCCGGCGGCGGAGTGCCACCGCCGCTCCTGCCGCTGCCAAAGCTCCCAGTCCAGCAAGCCAGGAGGGGGCGCTCTCAGAGCCACCGATGGCGGTCTGCGCGTTGTACCCCTGGTTGGTTCCCAGCGAGCTGGCGGCGGGGGAGGCGCCTGTAACTGCCGTAGGCCGCCCCTGCTGCTTGTCGGTCTTGGCCTGCGCGGCGGCCGGGACAGCAGTTGCCGGCTGTTCAGCCGCAGGAGTTTGTGCGGACGTCCCGGCGGTTGGCTGCTCCGTCCCGGTTTGCTCGACGACGACTGGCTGCTCCCCGGGAGGATCGATTACTGGAGTGTCCGTCGGAGTTTCGACAGGGGGCGGGTCCACCTCACCAGCCGGCGGGTCGACCTGGTCAGCCGGGGGGTCGACCTGGTCAGCCGGGGGGTCGACCTGGTCAGCCGGGGGGTCGACCTGGTCAGCCGGGGGGTCGACCTGGTCAGCGGGCGGGTCCACCTCGTCAGCGGGCGGGTTCACCTCCGGCAGCGTTTCGCCCGGCGGCAACGCCGCGCATTTGTCGGCGTAGAGAAGCTTTCCGGCGTCCGTCCAGTTCTTGCCTGGCGACGTGGATGTGGGCGGAATGATGTCCAGCGGATGCTGATCGTGGCCTGCCAGGCCGTTGACATTGAATTCCAGCGGCTTCCAGCTGCCGCCGTCGCTGTGGCAGACGATGACTCTTTCAGGCGCTGCCATGGCCGGTGCCGTCACGCTGATCAGCCCCAGCCCGACGACCCCCAAAGCGGCAAAGGTACGTTTCATTGTTTTCTCCCCAGGTTTTGATGTGAAACGGACCATGATGGGAGGGCCAGCACTTGCGGCGAATGCCCCAGCAGCACGGTCAGCTTGCTTGAGATTTCAGGCTAGGTGGCCAGCCGGAACCGATCCTGAGTAGGGGGTACTCGTCTTTTCCGGTACCGGGTCAATGTGGTTACTTGCGGGTACCCGCATCGTGAAGGGACTAAAGCACTGGCTACCTGCACGCCGGGCGGGTACCTTGTCCGGCGATCCGGGCGCGCTTAATGTTGGAGCAACGAAAGGTGCGTGAGTTTCATGGAAATCTTCATGTGGTGGCTGGATCTGGACCTGGCCAGCAAGGAATGGCTGCGGGAGAACCTTCGTGCCGACGAACTGCCCCTGCCTGTGCTCCAGGGAATTGCGGAAGCGGGCGGGCCGCACCCCGACAATCCCGCCGGGGTCCTGACTCCGGCGGACTGGGACTTCATCGAAACCCAGTCTGAATTTGTGGACTGAGTCTTCCGCGGGCCTGCACGGGGAGGAAAAAACCGTTGCGGGTCACCGGGGGCGGTGGTTGCATGGTGGGCATGACAACCGCAGAGAGTTTTGTCTTAGCGATCGGCACCAAGAAGGGCCTGTGGCTGGCGACCAGCCCGGACAGGCGTCAATGGTCCTTCACCGGCCCGCATTTCCTGATGAGCGAGATCCCCAGTATCGGTATTGACACCAGGGAAGGCCGGACCCGGATCATGGTGGGGGTCCGCAGCGAGCATTGGGGTCCCACCGTTGCACACTCCGACGACCTGGGTGCCACCTGGTCGGAGCCGGAGCAGGGCGCCGTCAAGTTTCCGGAGGACACCGGTGCCGCGCTGGAGCGCATCTGGCAGATCTATCCGGACGCACAGTCCCGTCCCGGCGTCGTATGGGCCGGGGCGGAACCCATATCGGTCTGGAAGTCCACCGACGGCGGTGAGCACTTCGAACTGAACCGGGGCCTTTGGGACCATCCGCACCGCAGCGAGTGGGGCGCGGGCTACGGCGGTGCCGCCGCCCACTCCATCGTGGTCCATCCGGCCGGGGAAACAGTCCACGTGGCCATGAGTACCGGAGGCGTTTACCGCTCCCTCGACGGCGGCGCCTCCTGGGAGCCGCGCAACCGCGGAATTTCGGCCTACTTCATGCCTGACCCCAACCCGGAGTTCGGGCAGTGCGTCCACAAGATCGCGGGGGATGCCGCCGTCGAAGGCCGCCTCTACGCCCAGAACCACCACGGCGTCTACCGCACGGACGACAACGCAGAGACCTGGAACTCCATCGCGGAGGGCCTGCCTGCCGACTTCGGCTTTGTGATGCTGACCCATCCCCGCCGCGAAGGCACGGCATGGGTGGTCCCCCTGAAGGCTGACGGCGAACGTATCCCGCCGGATGGGGAGCTCGCCGTCCACCGGACGGACGACGCCGGGTCCAGCTGGACAAGGCTTAGCAACGGCCTTCCCACCGGGGAGTACAACAGCGTCCTGCGCGACGCCGCGTCCGTGGACACGGCTGAGCCGGCCGGAGTCTATTTCGGAACCCGCGGCGGCACCGTCTACGCAAGCGCGGACGAGGGCGGGACATTCCAGGAGGTGGTGTCCCACCTTCCGGACGTGCTGTGTGTCCGGGCGGCCGTGGTAGCGGGTGCCTGACAGCGCCGTGGGGGACATCAAGGTGGTGCTTCCCAGCGTCCTGCAGCCACTGGCCGGCGGGCAGTCCGTCCTGACTGCGCCCGCCGACGGGCCGGTAACGGTGGGAAAACTGCTGGATGCGGTGACCTCGGATTTCGCAGTGCTGGGCCGGCGGCTCCGTGACGAGACCGGCGCACTGCGGCGCTTCGTGAACGTGTATGTGGGCGGAGACGAGGTCCGGCGGCTGCAGGGCCTGGACACCGAGGTGGCGCCGGGGCAGGAAGTGCTGGTCATCCAGTCCGTTGCCGGAGGCTAGGGAAGCGCTACGGGTCGGGAGGCTGCCGCGCGGCGGGCAGCCCATCGTGGCTTCACCCGCTGCGCGGTGTCCGTATGGCGTCAGGCAACCAGCCAGACGCTGCATTCGTCCGTATTGACGGCTTTACGCAGGCCGGTGAGCCGGTCCAGGATCCAGATGACGCCGATGCCCGGAGCTGTTTCCTGGACGCTCCCGCGGCGGATCACCACGTCATCGTAGGAGGGCCCGACGGACAGGCGGGCTTCTATCTCGTCGCCGCGGTGGAGCTGGTCCAGGGCGCGGACCCGGGTTACATGTGGTGTCGCTTTCTGCTTCATGGCGGGGCCTCTCGGCTGGGGCTGGTGCCGGCTCTTGCCTGCAGAATCAACTGTGCCCGGGCAATGTTGCGCCTGCGTTTCCCGGCGGTTAGGCGCGGGTTAGTTCTTCGCGCCGGAGTTGTTTCCCGGGCAGGCCATCGGGCACAACAACAGGGCAAGGCTCGACGGCGCGAGCGGCTTCGGAGCCCTACGGCAGTTCGACGCTGCTGCGGTAGGCCGCCAGGAAAGTGGAAATGCGGTGCACAGCCTCCCGGATGTCCAGGACGGATGGAAGGATCACGAAGCGGAAGTGGTCAGGCGTGGGCCAATTGAAGGCAGAGCCATGCGAAACGAGGATCTTCTGGTCCTTCAGCAGGTCAAGGACAAACTGCTCGTCGCTGCTGATGGGATAGAGCTCCGGATCAAGGCGCGGGAACAGGTACATGGCCCCCGCCGCGGGAATACACGTCACGCCCGGGATCTCCGTCAGGAGCTGGTAGGCGAGATCCCGCTGTTCCCGGAGCCTGCCGCCGGGCCGCACCAGCGCCTCGATGCTTTGGTAGCCGCCAAGGCAGGTCTGGATGGCATGCTGGGCGGGAACGTTGGGGCACAGCCGCAGTGAGGCCAGCAGCTCCAGCCCCTCACGGTAGGCCGCAGTGGCGGCGAGGGGCCCGGTCACGGCCACCCAGCCGGCGCGGTAGCCGGGCATCCGGTAGGCCTTGGACAGGCCGCTGAACGTCAGGCAGCAGACGTCCTCGGCCACGGCGGCGGTGTGGATGTGCTGCGCTTCCTCATAGAGGACCTTCTCGTAGATCTCGTCCGAAAACAGGACCAGGTGGTGTTTCCGGGCCAGTGCCGCAAACTGCTCCAGGATGTGCCGCGGGTAGACGGCGCCGGTGGGATTGTTGGGATTGATGATCACAATGCCCTTGGTACGGCTGGTGATCTTGGCCTCGACGTCGGCCATGTCCGGCCACCAGTTCTCCCCCTCGTCGCAGAGGTAATGCACCGGCTCGCCCCCGGTGAGCGTGACGGCGGCAGTCCACAGCGGATAGTCCGGCGCCGGGACCAGGATCTCGTCGCCGTTCTCCATGAAGGCCTGCAGGCACATCGAGATGAGCTCGCTGACGCCGTTGCCAACGAAGATGTCCTCCACACCGATCTGCATCAGGCCGCGCGTCTGGTAGTACTGCGAGATGGCGGTCCGGGCGGAAAAGATCCCCTTCGAATCGCTGTACCCCTGGGCACCCCGCAGGTGGTGGATCATATCCACCACCACGGACTCCGGCGTCTCCAGGCCAAACGGGGCCGTGTCCCCAAGATTCATCTTGAGGATCCGGTGCCCCTCGGCCTCCATGGCTTTGGCAGCCTGGAGGATAGGTCCGCGGAGTTCGTACCGGACGTTCTGGAGCTTGCTGGAGTGCTGCATGGGGCGCATGGTTGATTTTTTCACAAACGGACGACGCCGGCGTCCGCTCACGGCGCCAGCCGGTCGCCTTTCCGGTGCACGCGGTACCAGCGGTACCCGTACCGCTCCAGCTCCACGGTAAAGCCGCCGCCGGGCTCCAGTGGAATGTTGTCGCCGTCGAAAAGGTCCAGCAGGATGGCGTCCTTGAATGCATTCCGCGGCCCGTCTCCGGCGCCCACCGAGCCGCTAACTTTTACCGGGTCCTCGCCGAAGTTGTGCAGGAGCACCAGGACGCCGCCGTCCGAACTGAGCGTGTGGGCGAAGACGGCTGGTTCGGGCTGGTCGATGGTGGCGAATTCTCCCCAGCCCAGCTCAGCTGATTCCCGGTAGCGCCGGATCAGCGTGTTCATGAAGTTGAACAGCGAGTCCGGATCGCGTTTGGCGGCCGCGGCGTTGACGTTTTCAGGACCATAGTCGCCCCGGACCACGGGGGCCACGAGGTCGGCTGCTTTGGCGCTGGAGAATCCGCCATTCTTCTCGTTGTTCCATTGCATCGGGGTACGGACTGCGGCGCGGCTTTTCTGGCCCAGGTCCTCGCCCATGCCGATTTCCTCGCCGTAGAACAGCACGGGTGTTCCGGGCAGGGAAAACATGAGCGAGTACACCATCCTGAGCCGCCCCTGGTCGCCGCCGAGCATGGGAGGCAGCCGCCGGCGCAGGCCGCGCCCGTAGATCTGCATGTTCTTTTCCGGCCCGAAGGCGGCGAACACCTCCTGGCGCTCGCCGTCCGTAAGCTTGTCCAGGGTGAGTTCGTCGTGGTTGCGGACGAACATGGCCCACTGGTTGTCCGGATGCAGCGGAGGACGGCTCTTCAGAGTCTCTGCCAAGGGCCGGGCATCCTGGCGGGCAAGGGAGAGGTAGATGTGCTGCATGGACATGAAGTCGAACTGCATGTTGAGTTCGTTTCCGTCCGGTCCGCCGAAGTACTCCACCTGCTCCTTGTACGGCAGGTTGACTTCTCCCAGCAGCACGGCGCTGCCGTTGCGGCGGCTCACGAAACTGCGCAGCGCTGCGAGGGAACCGTGCGGATCCAGCTTGGCGGCTTCATCCCTGGGCTGCCCACGGGTTTCCAGGAAGAAGGGCACGGCGTCCAGTCGGAAACCGTCCAGCCCCAGTTCCAGCCAGAGCCCCATGGCTTTGGCAATTTCGTTGCGTACGGCGGGGTTGGCGACGTTAAGGTCGGGCTGGTGCTTGGCGAACATGTGCAGGTACCACTCGCCGGTGGTGTCGTCCTTTTCCCACAGGGAGTCTTCTTCGCCCGGGAACACTACTTCCGAGGATGTGTCCGGGGGAGTGTCGCTGCGCCACACATAGTAGTCGCGGTACTTATTGTCCGTGGACTTCCGTGCCTCCACGAACCAGGGGTGCTGGTTGGAGGTGTGGTTGACGACGAAATCGGCGATGACCCGCATGCCCCGGTCCTTGGCCGCCCGGATGAACTCCACCACGTCCCCCATGGTGCCCAGACGGGAATCCACGGTGAAGAAGTCCGTCACGTCGTACCCGTCATCCCGGTCCGGCGAGGGGTAAAAGGGCATTAGCCAGATGCAGGTCACACCTAATGCCGCGAGGTAGTCCACCCGCTGGGTGAGGCCCGCGAAATCGCCTGTGCCGTCGCCGTCGTCATCAAAGAACGTCTCAACGTCGAGGCAGTAGATGACGGCGTTCTTCCACCACAGGTCTGAAGTTTCGGCGATCCTCATGCCGAAGTGCCCGACGCCGGCTCGGCAGCGGAGGCGACAAGCTGGGGCTCAGCGGGGGTTCCGTTAGTGGTGCCGCCGGGAGTGCGCAGTTGCGGCAGGACCTTCGCGGCGAACGCGTCGATGAACGGAGCCTGCTTTTGGCCGACAAAGTGCAGGTAGAGCTCGTCGAAGCCCAGCTCCGCGTACCCGGAGAGCCAGTCGAGGTGCTGTTCCAGGCTTGCTGAAATGTTCACTGTTGCACGGACCTGCTCCTCTGTGACGTGCTCCCCCACGAGGTCAAAGTGTCCGGCCGTGGGCAGGTCCCAGGGGATGGGCGGCTGATAGGTGTTGGTCCTCCACTGGTCCAGGGCGGTGGCCACTGCTTCTTCCTCGGTCCCGGCCCATGACAGATGTACCTGCAGGGCGGCTTTGCCGCGGCCGCCGTTGTCCCGGTAGGCGGCGAGCATGTCCCGAAGCTTTTCCGGAGGCTGGTTCACCGTGACCAGGCCATCCGCCCAGGCGGCCGCCCGGCGCGCGGTGTCCACGCTGACGGCGGGAGCAATGAGCGGCGGAGGAATGTCCGGAACGTCCCAGATCCTGGCCTGCTCCACGGTGACCAGGCCGCGGTGGGTGACTTCTTCGCCGCGGTGCAGCTGCCGGATCACGTCAACGCATTCCTCGAGCCGGCGCTGGCGGATGTCCTTGGCGGGCCAGCCGTCCCCCGTAATGTGCTCGTTCATGTTTTCGCCGCTGCCCGGGGCGAACCAGAAGCGGTCCGGAAACATGCCCGCCAGCGTTGCCGAGGCGTGCGCGATGATGGCCGCATGGTACCGCTGGCCCGGTGCCGTCACCACGCCAAAGCGCAAATTGGTGGTGGCCAGCGCTGCCCCCAGCCAGGACCAGGCGAAGCCGGAGTGTCCCTGCCTGGCGGACCACGGCTCGATATGGTCGGAGCACATGGCGGCTTCGAATCCTGCCTGTTCAGCGTGCTGGACGTCTTTAAGCAGCTGGCCGGGACTGATTTGTTCGTGGGAGGCGTGGAAGCCGACGGTAACCATCGTTAACCTCTACCGTCTGCGGTGGTGCCGTGTCGAGGGCTGCCTGTCTTGACGCCAGGACACGAAGCCCCCGCCGGCCACTTGTCAGATAAGTTTGTCACTTGTAGTACTGCGCATCCCGGAACTCCTGCGCAGGAGCGGAACTGAAAGGAAGAACCACTCGTGGGCGGTGTGCTGATCGGGCTGGCGGTGATCGGCGTCGTGATTGCCGTGGGGTATATCGCCGCACGCTGCGGACTCGGTGGGGAGCCCACGGTTTCGGCGCTGACCCGTACTGCCTTCTTCATCACCAACCCCGTCCTGCTGTTCACGGTGGTCCTGGAATCCGACCTCACCGTGGTCTTCTCCGCGTACGTTCCGCTGGCGCTGATGACGGCGGTTGCCACAGCCCTGTTGTATGTCCTGGCCAGCCGGCTGTGGTTCCGCCGGCCGCTGGCCGAGACCACGATCGGTGCGATGGCCAGTTCCTACGTCAACGCCAACAACATCGGCATTCCCATCACGCTGTACGCCCTGGGCGATGCAACCCCGGTGGCCCCTGTCCTGCTGGTCCAGCTGCTCCTGTTCGCCCCGCTGGTCCTTACCGTGCTTGATCTCTCCGGGGCCGGCCGGTTTTCGCCCCGCCTGCTGCTCACCCAGCCGTTCCGGAACCCCATGATCATCGCCTCCCTGCTGGGCGTGGTGCTGGCGGCCTTCAACGTTGAGCTTCCGGATCCGGTGATGGCGCCGCTGACTCTCCTGGGCGGCGCGGCGGTCCCGGTGGTGCTGCTGGCCTTCGGCATGTCGCTGCATGGCACCCGCATGCTGCAAAGCGGCGGCCACACGGCGGAAATCCTTACGGCCACCGCGCTGAAGTCCGCGGTGATGCCGGCGCTGGCGTTCGTCGTCGGACGCTTTGTGTTTAACCTGGACCAGCACATGCTCCTGGGCGTGGTGCTCATGGCGGCGCTTCCCTCGGCCCAGAACGTGTTCCTTTTTGCGGGCAAATACGGGCGGGGAGTCGCCGTGGCCCGCGAAACGATTCTCCTCTCGACGGCGGCGGCCGCCCCGGCGCTGATCCTCATCGTCTGGCTGCTGGCCGGGTAGGACGCCAGCGCGTTGGGCTTCCGCGAGCGGCGGTTGCCGGGCAAGAATGGGCAGCATGGAACTTCCCGTGATGCCGCCCGTCCCGCCCATGCTCGCGAAGGCCGTCAGCGGCATCCCTGAAGGAGAGCTCAGCTATGAGCCCAAGTGGGACGGCTTCCGGTCCATCATCTTCCGGGACGGCGACGACCTGGAGATCGGCAGCCGGAACGAAAAGCCCATGACCCGCTACTTCCCGGAACTGGTCGAGGCGCTGAAGGAGAACCTGCCGCCGCGCTGCGTTGTGGACGGCGAGATCATCCTGATCGGTTCCTCGGGCGACCGGCTGGATTTCGACGCCCTCCAGCAGCGCATCCATCCTGCGGCGAGCCGGGTCAAACTGCTCGCAGAGCAGACACCTGCCTCATTTGTGGCGTTCGACCTGCTGGCCCTTGGCGACGACGACTACACGGGACGGCCTTTTACCGAGCGGCGGGCGGCCCTCGAGAAGGCGCTCTCGGCAAGCAAAGCGCCGGTCCACCTCACCGCCGCCACCACGGACAAGGACACGGCCGGCCAGTGGTTCAACCAGTTCGAGGGGGCCGGGCTGGACGGCATCGTGGCCAAGCGGCTGGATGGCCGGTACGAACCCGATAAGCGGGTGATGTTCAAGACCAAGCATGAACGCACCGCCGACTGTGTGGTGGCCGGCTACCGCCTGCACAAGAGCGGGCCGGACGCCATCGGCTCGCTGCTGCTCGGCTTGTACAAGGACGACGGCGGCCTGGCGAGCGTGGGCGTCATCGGCGCCTTCCCGATGAAGCGCCGGAAGGAGCTGTACGAGCAACTCCAGCCGCTGGTCACGGATTTTGAGGGCCACCCGTGGGCCTGGGGCAAGCAGGAGGAAGGCGAAAGGACCCCGCGGAACGCCGAAGGCAGCCGCTGGAGCGCCGGCAAGGACCTGTCCTTCGTGCCGTTGAGTCCGGAACTGGTGGTGGAGGTCCGGTACGACCACATGGAAGGCGACCGGTTCCGCCACACGGCGCAGTTCAACCGCTGGCGGCCGGACCGGGAACCGGAGTCATGCACTTATGCCCAGCTTGAGGAACCCGTCAACTTCGACTTGGCGTCCGTGCTGGCGACGGGCCGGCCCTGACGCGCCTAGGGCTTCGCCACGTCCAGTACGCTCCAGAGGCCGTCCGCGCGGCACGGAATCGAGGCTTGAACCAGCGCCTGGCTGTGCGGGTGCCCGGGCGCCGCGAAGAAGTCCTTTGTTTCCGCCACCTCCACGACGCGCCCCTCCAGCAGGACCGCAACCCGGTCGCACATGTACCGGACCACATCCATGTCGTGCGAGATGACAATCAGGGACAGGTTCCGTTCACGCTGCAGGCGCAGCAGCAGGTTCAGGATGGTGCGTTGCGTGAGGGCGTCGAGTGCCGAGGTTGCTTCGTCACAGATCAGGACCTGCGGTTCCAGCAGCAGGGCACGCGCGATCGTGGCGCGCTGCAGCTGCCCCCCTGAGCACTGGCCGGGCCGCTTGTCCAGCAAGGCGGCATCCAGTTCGACCTCGGCCATCACGGCCGCAATCCGCTCGTCACGCTGTTCCGGTGAAAGATCATGGCTTGGGCGCAGCGGGGCCTGCAGGCTGGTGCGCAGCGTCATCCGCGGGTCAAAAGCGCTGTGCGGTTCCTGGAACACGAGCTGCACGGCGGTGCCTTCACGCGGTCCCGCTGTGTCCAGCTGCCGGAAGATGGAGCCTGTGCTCGCCGCCTCCAGGCCCACAATGGCCTTGGCCAGGGTGCTCTTGCCGGACCCGGACTGGCCCAGGACACCCAGGATCTCCCCGCGCTTGAGGGTCAGCGAAACGTCCTGCAGCGCGGCGTGGCCCAGCTTCCGCCGCGATCCGAAGTGCTTGCCTACGCCGTCCAGCACCAGGATGTCGCGCTCCCTGGAGGGCGGACGGCGGCGGGATTCCGGCGCCAGGCGCGCGGCCGCCAGCAGCTCGCGGGTGTAGTCCGTCCTGGGCCTGGTGAGGAGTTCCCCGGCGGGACCCGCCTCAACAATACTGCCCGCGTTCATCACCAGCACCCGGTCTGCGTAGGCGGCAACGGACGCGATGTTGTGGGTGATGTAGAGAATCCCCAGGCCGCGTTCCCGGCGCTCCCGGTCCAGCAGCTGCAGGATCTGGCGCTCCAGCACCTTGTCCAGCGCCGACGTCGGCTCGTCCGCCAGCAGCATCCCGGGCTGCCCGGCCAGGGCCACGGCCGTCATGGCGCGCTGGGCCATGCCGCCGGAGAGCTGGTGGGGATAGGCGCGGATTCCCTTGGCAGGATCGGCGAAGCCCACCTCCTCGAGCAGCTCCAGTGCCTTGCTGCGCGCCTTCGAGCCGCGCAGGCCGGCATGCAGGCGCAGCGGTTCTTTGAGGTGCTGCTCAATGGTCCGGTTCGGGTTGAACATCCGCTTGGGCTGCTGGAACAGCATCCCAAGCCGGCCGCCGCGCACCGAGTTGAGCTGGTGCTCGGAAGCGCGGGTCAGGTCCAGGTCCCCGAGCCGGATGGAACCGCCGGTGATGCCCAGGCTGGGCGGCAGCAGCTGCAGGCAGGACATGGCGGTCAGCGTCTTGCCGGAGCCGGAACTGCCCACCAGGGCCACAAATTCGCCGGGTTCCACGGACAGGGAAACATCGGAAAGCAGGGGTCCGCCGGACGTCCCGCCGTCGTGAGTCTTGTGGCCCACCTGCAGGCCGTCCAGGACCAGGCCCGCGTTCACAGGGTTCATTTTTCCGCCATCTGCGGCATGAGCAGCGGTGCCGCGGCCATGTGGGCTGCCCGCTGGCCGATCAGGGTCACGCAGAGGGCAACCGTGAAAATGACCAGGCCGGGAGCGAGGATCCCCAGCGGCGCGCGGTCCGCGAACGGTTGGGCCGCCGCCAGCATGGAGCCCCAGTCCGACTGCGGCGGCTGGACGCCCAGGCCCAGGTAGGAGAGGGCGCCCACGCTGATGAGCAGGTGCCCGAACCGCAGCGTCGCCTGGCCCAGGACCGGGGCTGCGAGGTGCGGCAGAACGTGCCGGAAGATGATGAACCGCGGCGTGCAGCCCACCACGCGGGCAGCGTCCACGAAGCCCCGGGCCGAGACATCGTAGGCCAGCGTGCGGGCAAGCCGGGCGAAGGGCGTCCAGCCGGTGACCACGAGCGCCAGCAGCAGCGGCCCGAAGCCCGTACCCAGCGCCGCCACGATGAACAGCGCCACCACCATCTCCGGCAATGCCAGCAGGACGTCGTTGGTGCGGGTCAGGAACTCATCCACCCAGCCCCGCCGCCTGGCGCTCAGGATGCCGATCCCCACGCCCAGAAGGCAGGTCAGCAGCGTGGCCAGGGCGGCCACGGACATGGAGAACCTGCCCCCTTCGAGGATCCGGCTCAGGGTGTCCCGCCCGAGGTTGTCCGTTCCCAGCCAGTGCCCCGCTGAAGGTGGAGCCAGGCGTTCGGCCAGGTTCTGCTCCGCCGGCGGGTAGGGCGAGATCCACGGGGCGAGCAGGACCGCCAGCACAATCAGGGCAAGAACGGCCGCGGCCAGTGTGGTGACGTTGAATTGTTTACGCAAGGGAAGCTCCCACCGTGCGGCTGAGGAAGCGGTGCACGAAATCCGCCAGCGTGGTCACGCCGACGGCGAGGGCCACCACTACCACCACGCCGCCCTGGGCGAGCGGGATATCGCTGTTGACGACGGCGTCGAAAAGCAGCCTTCCCATGCCGGGCACGGCGAAAATGACCTCCACAATGACCGATCCGCCCAGCAGGCCGGCGAACCAGACGGCGAACAGGGTGGAGAGCGGCACCAGCCCGTTCGGCACCACGTGGCGGAGTATGGCCTGGCCTTGGCTCAGCCCCCGGGCGCGGGCGGCGGGCACGTGCTCGGCCGCCGCCGCATCGATGATGCCGGTCCGTACAGCTGACGTGAAGAAGCTGATGGGACGCAGAGCCAGCGTCAGTGCGGGCAGGACGGCGGACGAGAGGTCGTTCCATCCGGCCGTGGGCAGGACGGACAGCTTCAGGGCAAAGACCAGCACCAGCACGGGAGCCACCCAGTATTCCGGCATGGCAATCAGCGCCTGGGTGACGGCGGTAATGGCCTTGTCCGCGGTGCTTCCCGGGCGCAGTCCCGCGACGATCCCCAGCGGGAGGGCTATGGCCGCGGCCAGGACCAGGGCCATGGTGACCAGGCTGAGCGTGACGGAGAGGGCCGGGAGCACCTGCTCTGCCACCGGCGTGCGGCTGACGAAGGAGAGTCCCATGTCGCCGCTGAAGAAGTCCCCGAGCCAGCGGAAGTACTGGACGGCCAGGGGATCGTTCAGGCCAAGGCTCTCGCTGAGGCCCTGCACTGCGGACTCGTCAATGGCGTCCCCCGCAACCCGCGACCGGATGATCTTCCGGACGGGATCACCCGGCGTGAAGTACGGGATCAGGAACACCGCAAAAGAGGACACCACAACGGCGGCCACCAGGGTGGCCGTCCGTTTGGTGATGAACTGCAGCATTCGCGGCGGGTTTTCGGGGAGGGACTAGGAGGCGGCTTTGGCCGTCTTCGCAGTCAGCACATAGCGGGACAGCGGGTCCTGCACGTAGCCAAGGACATTGGTCCGGATGGCGTCCGTGGCCTGCTCGTTGACCAGCCAGGCGTTGACAGCCTTGTCCTGAAGGATCTGCCCTGCCTCTGCGTAGAGCTTGTAGCGTTCGTTCGTGTCGACTGTTGTGGCGGCTTCGGCGATGATCCGGTCGTACTCCGGGTCGCAGAAGTGGCTCAGGTTGTAGGTGCCCTTGCACGTGTAGTCGGCGGTGAGGAATCCGATGGGATCGGCGATGTCGATCAGCCGGTTCCGCTGGCTGAGCAGCATGTCGTAGTTGCCGGCCAGGACGTCAGGCTCGGCGGAGGCGTATTCCTTGGACTGGATGGAGACGGGGATGCCGATGTTCTTCAGGTTTTCCTGGACGACGGCGGCAACGTCGGCGAATTCGGCGCGCTCCACGATGGCGATGATTTCCAGGGGGCGGTCGGCGGTGTAGCCGGAACTGGCGAGCAGCTTCCGGGCGTCCTCCAGGTTTTGCTGCTGCTTGTCCTGCTTTTCGCCTGCCCAGGGCTCGGAGGGCGCGAACGGTCCGGTGGCGGGCAGGGCGGCACCCTCGTAGACGCTGGCTGCCAGGGCGTCGAGGTCCAGCGCCTCGCGAATGGCCTTGCGGACGTCAACGTTGTCCAGCGGCGCACGGCCGTTGTTCATGTAGAGCGTGGCAGTGCGGGGGGAATCGGCACCCAGCACGGAGACGCCGTCGTCCGCCTTCAGCGCCGCGAGCCCCGCGACGGGGATGCTGAGCGAGATGTCAGCTTCGCCGGTCTGCACCTGGGCGGCGCGAGTGGCGCCATTGGTGATGAAGCGGATCTCGGCGCCCGCGAGCTGCACGCCGCCGCCCCAGTAATTCTCGTTGCGGTCCAGCGTGAGGGACTGCTTTGCCTTCTCGGAAACGGGGGTGAAGGGCCCGGTGCAGTGGCCGAACGGGTCCAGGCCCTCGGCCTTGTAGGCGGCAGGTGCCAGGATTCCGGTGTTGACGCTGGCCAGCCGGTACGGCACCAGCGGGTTCTCGGCGGGCGTGCTGACCCGGACGGTCTCCGCGTCCAGCGCGGTGACGCTGCTGATCATGGTCCGGTTGAACGCCCGGGCGGGGACCTTTGCGTCCAGGACGTGGTTGAGGGCGGACACCACGGACTCGGCGGTGAGTTCGGTGCCGTCCTGGAACGTAACGCCCTGGCGGAGGCTGAAGTCCCAGTCCAGGGGCGACGACTGCTTCCATTCCGTCGCCAGGAAGGGGACCACTTTGCCCTCGGCCTGATCGTACTTCGTGAGGGTCTCGAGGCAGCCCGAGAGGGACAGGATGTAGGCGGCGTCGGACTCGACGGCCCAGTTGGCGACGGGTGCCCGGAAGTTGTCCACCACAATCCGCTGGCTGGTATCCGCCGCAGCGCTGGGCTGGGTGGACTGGGTCTGGGTGCCGCTGAAGCCGCAGCCGGTGAGGGCCAGGGCGGCTGCCACAGCCATCAGGACGCGGGGACGGAGGATCGAACGCACAGGAAACCGCCTTGCAGGGCTGCCTCGGGGAAGGGCAGAAATAGAAAAGGGGACGACTTAGGGTAGCCTTCCCTTTCCGCAAACCGTGAATCCATGACGTGGCTGGCGGGCGTCCACGGGAAAGCCCGCCGTTCCGGGTGGAAACGGCGGGCTTTCGAAAAGGAGCAGGACAGGAGCGGAAGCGGCTCCGGCGGAGCTACTTGAGGCCGAGTTGCTGGGTGGGGATCTTGTACGACTCCTTGGCCGTCAGCGCTGAGATGGCGGCGATGCCGGCGATTACTGCGGTGAAGATGCTGATCTGGACCCAGCCGCCGGGCTTGATGCCGCCCATTGCGGCCACGATTGCCGGCGCGAAGCCTGCCATCAGGAAGCCAAGCTGGGTTCCGATGGCCAGGCCCGAGAAGCGGACCTTGGTGCTGAACATCTCGGCGTAGAAGGACGGCCAGACGGCGTTTGAAGCTGCGTAGCCGCAGGAGAACATGCCGATGGCGGCCAGGAACATCAGCGGGACGCTGCCGGATTCCAGGCTGAGCAGGAAGGCCGGGGTGAGCGCGGCACTGGACAGGGCTCCGTAGATGAAGACGGGCTTGCGGCCGATCTTGTCCGCCAGCATGCCGAACAGCGGCTGGGTGCCGAGTGCCACGAGGTTGGCGCCGACCACGAGCCACAGGGTGGTGGTGCCGTCCACGCCGGCGACGGTCTTGGCGTAGCTGATGGCCAGGGTGCCGAACACCGTGGAGACGGCGGCGATGAAGGCGCAGCAGATGACGCGGAGCACGTCGCGCCAGTGGCCTTTGAGCAGGTCGGCAACCGGGAGCTTGGAGATCTGGGCGGACTTCTGGGCTTCCTCGAAGGCCGGCGGCTCGTGCAGGGTGCGGCGGATGATGAACGCAACAACAACGACGACGGCGCTGAGCCAGAAGGGGATGCGCCAGCCGATGCCGTACTTGATTTCGTCCGGGAGGGCCAGGACGGGGATGAAGACCAGGGCGGCGAGGATCTGGCCGCCCTGGGTGCCGGTAAGGGTCCAGGAGGTGAAGAAGGAGCGGCGGTTGTCCGGGGCGTGTTCCAGTGTCATGGAGGAGGCGCCGGCCTGTTCGCCGGCGGCGGAAAGGCCCTGGCACAGCCGGGCCAGCACCAGCAGGGCCGGGGCCCACCAGCCGACGGTGTTGAAGTCCGGCAGGCAGCCGATCAGGAAGGTGGAGGCGCCCATCAGCAGGAGGGTGAACATCAGGACTTTCCTTCGGCCCACCCTGTCGCCGAAGTGGCCCAGGATGACGGCGCCCACGGGACGGGCCACGTAGGCGAAACCGAACGTTGCGAAGGACATGATCGCCGCGTTCGCGTCAGCATCCGGGAAGAAAACCGTGGGGAAGATCAATGCAGCAGCGGAGCCGAAAATGAAGAAGTCGTAGTATTCGACGGCGCTGCCCAGGAAGCTGGCAACGGCCGCTTTCCTGGGTGTGCGGCCGTGCGTGTCAGTGTCCGTTCCGGCGGACGGAAGTGTCTGGCTCATGGAGTTCCTTTGTGTGACGACATTGTCGCGGATGGATCTGGGGGGTCGCAGCCGCCGCTGCCTTGGTGCGGGCGGGGCGCGTTGCGGCTGGAGTCCGATGGAAGACCCGGACGAGTAGCCACATTGTGAGAGCTACTTGTGCGATACAGCAATAATGACTGTGAGCGCGGTCACCTGTCAAGAAAATAATCACCATCTAGAAATAACTCTCACGATGTGGCAACATCGAGTTATGAGTGTGAAGCAAACCACAGCCGATGAAGACGTGGCTGCCGATATCAAAGCCGACGCTAAGCCGGCCAAGGCGGACCGCACTGACATGGTGGGCAAAGCGCTGGGTCTTCTGGTCCTCCTGGGTGACGAGCCGCGCGGAGCCAGCGCCGCGGAAATCTCCCGGCGGGCGGAGCTGCCGTTCAGCACCACCTACCGCCTGCTGGGGTCCCTGACCCGCGACGGGTTCGTTGATTATGAGCCCGACGGCCGCCGGTACCACCTGGGCCTGCGCATTTTCCAGCTTGGCCAGCGGGTCTCCAATCACCACGGCTTTGCGGGTGCGGCGCTGCCGGTCCTCCGGCGCGTTACGGAACAGACGGGCGAGGCCACTATCCTCAGTGTCCGCGACGGCCACCACCACCTCACGGTGAACAAGGTGGATGGTCCGCAGACGTTCCGCGTCACCAGCGATCCCGGCCACCTGGGCGCCCTGCACACCACGTCCGTGGGCAAGGCGCTGGTGGCATTCGCGGACGACGGCGAGCGGCAGCGCCTGGTGGAGGAGCTGGAGCTTGAGCCGCTGACGGAGTTCTCCATCACGGACCGGGACGCCTTCCGGGCGGAAATCGAGCGGGTCCGCGGCCGCGGGTACGCCCTGATGGATGAAGAAAATGAGCTCGGCATGCGTGCCGTGGCGGTCCCGGTCTTCAACTCCCAGGGGCACGCCTTTGCCTCGCTCGCAACGGCGGTACCCGTTTTCCGCCTCAGCGTCGAGGAACTGGTTGCGCAGGTGCCCCTGCTGCAGGAGGCCGCTGCCGAGCTTGCTGCGAGACTGCCGCAGCGCTAAACCGGGCCGCCGGCCCCGATGTTCGCATGTTGAACACTAGTGCGCCAAATGAACAAGTGTTGTATCGTAATCCCTAACACCGGAACCGCCGCCCCTGCGTGGGCAGGATCCGGTGCCGTACCAAAGGAGCTGCACGGATGAGTAATCGAACTGAGTCCTACCTTGTGGGACTGGTCGGCGATGGCGTGATGCCGTCACTCACCCCGCCCATGCATGAACGTGAAGGGGATGTGCAGGGCCTGCGCTACCTGTACCGGCCCATCGACCTCCTGGAACTTAACTTGCCGGCTGAATCCGTGGGCAAGCTCCTGGAGAGCGCCCGCAGCCTCGGGTTTAACGGCCTGAACATCACCCACCCCTGCAAACAACTGGTCATGCAGCACCTGGACGAGGTTTCCGTGGACGCGCGACGGCTCGGCGCCGTCAACACCGTTGTCATCGAGAACGGCCGGTTTGTCGGCCACAACACTGACTTTTCCGGCTTCGCCGCAGCCCTCGCTTCGGGCCTTCCCGCGGCAAAGCTGGGCCGGGTGGTGCAGTTGGGCGCCGGCGGCGCCGGCTCCGCCGTCGCCTACGCCCTGCTGACCGCCGGGGTCCGACACTTGGATCTTGTGGACATGGACGCTGCCCGCGGCGCAGCCCGTGCTGCAGAGCTGGCCGGCTTCTTTCCGGACAGCACGGTCACGGCACGCACGACGGCGGAGCTGCCGCAGCTCATGCCGCTGGCCGACGGCCTGGTGCACTGCACCCCGGTGGGCATGGCTGCCCACCCCGGCGTCCCGCTGGATCTTGGCCTGCTGGAATCCCGGCACTGGGTGGCGGATATCGTCTACCGCCCCATCGACACCGAACTCGTCCGCGGTGCCCGGGCCAAGGGCTGCGAAGTCCTTGACGGCGGCCGCATGGCGGTGGGCCAGGCCGCCGACGCTTTCCGTATCTTCACTGGCCTGGAACCGGACCCGGACCGCATGCGCTCGCACTTCCTGGAGCTTGTGGCCGCCGAGGAGGTGGCCGCCTGATGCGCACCGGAATAGCCACAGTCTGCCTTTCAGGCACCCTGAAGGAAAAGATGCAGGCCTGTGCCATCGCGGGCTTCGACGGCATCGAGATTTTCGAGCAGGACCTGGTCACCTCGCCGCTGAGCCCGGAAAACGTCCGCACCATGGCCGCTGACCTCGGCCTGGGACTCGACCTCTACCAGCCGTTCAGGGATTTCGACGGCGTCACACCGGACCTGCTCAAGGCCAACCTGCGGCGCGCGGAGGCAAAGTTCAAGCTCATGTCCCGCCTGGGCATGGACACCATCCTGGTGTGCACGAACGTCGCCACGGCCACCATCGACGACGACGGCCTCCGGGCCTCCCAGCTCAGCGAACTTGCGGAGCTGGCAGGGGACCACGGCGTGAAGGTCGCCTACGAGGCCCTGGCCTGGGGCAAGTACGTCAACGACTACGAGCACGCGTACCGCCTGGTGGAGATGGTGGACCACCCCAACCTCGGCACCTGCCTGGACTCCTTCCACATCCTGTCCCGCGACTGGGACACGGCTCCAATCGAGAAGATCGATGCGGAGAAGATCTTTTTTGTCCAGGTGGCCGACGCGCCCAAGCTTTCCATGGATGTGCTGTCCTGGAGCCGGCATTACCGCGTCTTCCCGGGCGAGGGACAGTTTGAGCTCGCCAAATTCATGGGCCACGTGGTCCGCGCCGGCTACACCGGACCGGTCTCCCTGGAGGTCTTCAACGACGTCTTCAGGCAGTCCGACGTGGACCGCACAGCGGTGGATGCCATGCGGTCCCTCATCTGGCTGGAGGAACAGAGCGCCAACTGGCTGGCAGCCGGCCCGGAAGGTGCCGCCAGTAGCGGCGCCGCGTCCCGCCGTCGTTATCCCATGGAACTCGCCACGCTGCCCAAGGTGAGCGAACCGGCCGGCTTCAACTTTGCCGAGGTCAAAGCCGACGACACCGTGCAGCTCGAAAAGCTCCTGGGGCAGCTTGGCTTCGCGTTCGAGGGCCGCCACCGCACCAAGGACGTGCAGCTGTGGACCATGGGCCAGGCGCGGGTGATCATCAACGAACAGGCGGCCTCACACGCCGAGCCGGCGATCGCCGCTTTGGGATTCGACGTCGCTTCACCGGTCATCGCCTCCGCACGCGCACAGCAGCTCAAGGCCCCGGTGGTGGCCCGCAGGGTGCAGGCCGACGAGGAAGTCTTCCAGGGAATCGCAGCGCCGGACTCCACCGAAATCTTCCTGTGCCAGGGCAGCCCTGACGGCACGGCGGCCTGGACGCACGAGTTCGGAGAGGGCCTGGAGCGCACGGGCCAGGCACAGAACGCGGTCATCGACCACGTAAACCTCGCCCAGCCGTGGCAGCACTTCGACGAAGCCGTCCTCTTCTACACCAGTGCGCTGGCTCTGGAACCGCAGCCGTTCGCGGAAGTGCCCAGCCCCAGCGGGCTGGTGCGCTCGCAGGTCATGCAGACGTCCGACGCCGCGGTGCGGCTTGTCCTGAACCTGGCGCCGGCGCAGCAGGCCGCGGTACAAGGTACACAGACCGTCCGCAAGACATACCAGGAACACATCGCGTTCGCCGTGGACGACCTCGTGGCCACGGCCCGGGCGGCGCAGGACCGGGGGCTGGAGTTCCTGCAGATCCCGGCCAACTACTACGAGGACCTGGACGCCCGGTTCGATCTTGAACCCGGGTTCCTGGCCACCCTGAAGGAACTCAACCTCCTGTATGACCGGGACGCCGACGGCGAATTCCTCCACTTCTACACCGCCACCGTGGGCAGTGTGTTCTTCGAGATGGTGGAGCGCCGCGGCAACTACGACGGGTACGGGGCGCCCAACGCCCCCGTCCGGCACGCAGTTCAGTACGACTCGCTGCATCGCACCTGAGCAACGGGAAAAGCACCATTCAGCAATCAATGGAAAACCAGAAAGGAGCCAGCCGTGCCGGAAGACACCAACGCCCAGCTTGAAACGGACGAGTCTGTGCCGCCCGCCGAGCCGAAGGCAGCCCACCTGCCCCTGGACCGCGCCATCGAAACCCAGGCCGACCTCAGTGCCGAGATCAACGCGCTGGGCGATGCGTACGCCCGGGCGCTTAAAGAGGGCACGCCCGCAGAGACCCAGCCCCGGCTGGACTACCCGCCCTACCGCTCCAGCATCCTGCGCCACCCCACCAAAAGCCTGCACCACGCGGACCCGGAAACCATCGAGCTGTACTCGCCGGCCTTCGGGCACCAGGACGTGCACGCGCTCGAATCGGACCTGACTATTCAGCACAACGGGGAACCCCAGGGGGAACGGATCATCGTGGCAGGCCGGGTCCTTGACGGTGACGGCAGGCCTGTGGCGGGCCAGCTGGTGGAGATCTGGCAGGCCAACTCCTCCGGCCGGTACATCCACAAGCGCGACCAGCACCCGGCGCCGATCGACCCCAACTTCACGGGCATCGGCCGCTGCATCACAGGGCCCGATGGCTCCTACCGGTTCACCACCATCAAGCCCGGCGCATACCCGTGGAAGAACCACCTCAACGCCTGGCGCCCGGCGCACATCCACTTCTCCCTGTTCGGCACCGAATTTACCCAGCGGATCATCACCCAGATGTACTTCCCCGGCGACCAGCTGTTCCCGCTGGATCCGATCTACCAGACCATCGTGGACCAGGATGCGCGCGACCGGCTCGTGGCCACGTACGACCACAGCCTCACCGAACCCGAGTGGGCCCTTGGCTACAACTGGGACATCGTCCTGACCGGCCCCAAGCGGACCTGGACCGAAAACGAGGCGCTTGGCGCAGAAGGCGATGAGGAGTAGGCCATGAGCAACCAGACCAAACTTGTTCCCACCCCCGGCCAGACCGTTGGACCGTTCTACGGCTACGCGCTGCCGTTCGAAAAGGACAACGAGCTCCTGGCCCCCGGCTCACCCGGCTCCATCCGGCTCCAGGGGACTGTGTATGACGGGTCCGGCCAGCCCATCCCTGACGCCATCCTGGAGATATGGCAGCCCGATGCGGACGGCAACGTTGTCCAGAAGACCGGCTCGCTGGTCCGCGACGGCTACACCTTCACGGGATGGGGCCGCGGTGCCGTGGGCAACTCCGGAATCTTCACCTTCACCACCGTGAACCCCGGCCCCACAAAGCCGGGCGCGGCACCCTTCATCTCCGTAGCCATCTTCGCCCGCGGACTCACCAACCGGCTCTTCACCCGCATCTACCTTCCCGACAACGACGAGGCGCTGGCCAACGACCCGCTGCTCCGCTCCCTGGATCCCGAGCGCCGCAAAACACTGATCGCACGCCGCGACGCCGACGGTGGCCTCACCTGGGACGTCCGTCTCCAGGGTGAGGGCGAAACAGTCTTCCTGGACTTCCAGTGACGGGAGCCGCCAGCCTGGGATCTTCGGGTGCCGTCGGGGGAGTGGGCGACGCCGGCCTGCTGAGCCCCGTCTCGGCCTCGGTATTGGTGGCGGCGCTGACGGGTGACCGGGCGGTGCTGGCGGCCATCCTCGCCGTCGAGTCCGGCTGGGCGGCCGTGCTGGAAAACGCCGGCCTGGCTCCCGCCGGTTCCGCCGCCGTCGTCTCCGCTGCTGCCGAGCCCGGCCGCTACGATCCTGCCGATATCGCGCACCGGGCACAGGGCGGCGGCAACCCGGTGATTCCGTTGCTGGCGGACTTGCGCAAGCACGTCGCCGCGCTGGACACGGCGGGCATCGGGGCAGGGAAGGCAGTTCACACGTCTTTGACCAGCCAGGATGTCCTGGACACCGCGCTGATGCTTGTGGCCCGCAACACTGTGGAGGCACTGCTGGGGGACCTGAAAAGGACGACGGCGGCGCTCGCAGCCTTGGCGGAGCAGCATGCGCGCACCTTGTGCGTGGCAAGGAGCCTGACCCAGCATTCCCTCCCGTTCACGTTCGGGCTGCGCGCCGCTCAATGGTTCCACGGGGCTGCGGCAGCGGGGCGTGTGCTGGCGGCCCTGCCCTTCCCGGTCCAGTTCGGCGGCGCGGCCGGCACGCTGGCCGCCGGAACGGTCCTGTCCTCCGGCTCATCGCATACGCCTTTCAGCCTGGCCGATGCCCTGGCCGCCCAACTGAGCCTGGCCACAGCTGTCGCCCCCTGGCACACCAACCGGATCACCATCACCTCCCTGGGCAACGCCCTCGCCGCCGTGCTGGATGCCTTGGGCAAGATCGCCGCGGACGTCCTGTTCCTGAGCCGGCCCGAGGTCGGCGAGCTGGCGGAACCGCGGGCTGCCGGGCGGGGAGTATCCTCCGCGATGCCGCAGAAGCAGAACCCGGTGCTGTCCGTGCTGGTCCGCAGCGCCGCGCTGCAGGCCCCGGGCCTGGCCGGCCAGCTGCACCTGGCGGCAGCAAACTTCACCGATGAACGCCCGGACGGTGCCTGGCACATCGAATGGCCGGCGCTCCGGCAGCTCCTTGCACTCACACTCGGGGCGGCCGGACATGTCCGGGAGCTCACCGAAGGACTGCAGGTCTTCCCGGACGCGATGCGCCGGAACCTTGACCTCGCCGGTCCGCTGGTCCTGGCCGAAGGCGTGGCTGCCGCCGTGGCACCCCTGCTGAAGGACAGGGACGGCGTCAACGGCAAGCAGCAGCTCCAGGCCGTGGTGGACCAGACGCTGCAGGCACCGCCGGCGGAACAGGGCAGCACCTACCGCAAGCTGCTCCGCGACGCCGTACCCGCTGACGCGCTGACAGACGTTCGGCTGGAGGAGCTCCTCGACCTCGGCAGCTATCTGGGCGAAGCCGGCAGCATTTCCGAGCGCATCCTGGCCGCGTTCCCCGAATTTGCGGCGCCCATCGAACTATCCACTACCGACGCGAACGGAGTCTCCCGTGGCTAAACCCGCCCTGAAAGCAGCACTGCTCTCGCCCCAGCGGCCCCTGGGGGACCACCCGCTCCTGGTGGTTGGACCATCCCTGGGGACCTCCACCATCCTGTGGAACCGCACCGCCTCAGTGCTCGGGAACGACTACGACGTGGTGGCCTGGGACCTGCCCGGCCATGGTGTCTCGCCCGCTGCCACCGAAACGTTCGACGTCGCGGGGCTGGCTGACGCCGTGGTGGACCTCGTAGATTCCATTGCCCCCGGCGCGTCCTTCCACTACGCCGGCGTCTCCCTGGGCGGTGCCACCGGACTGCAGCTGGGCATCAAACATGGTGAACGGCTCAAGAGCCTGTCCGTGCAGTGCAGCGGCGCGAAGCTGGGAACACCCGAAGGATGGCTGGAGCGCGCTGAAACGGTCCGGACGCAGGGTACCGGGGTGATGATCCAGGGTTCGGCGCAGCGCTGGTTCGCACCCGGCTTCATGGACCGCGAGCCGGAGCTGAGCAGCCGGCTCCTGCACGCCCTGCGGGATGCCGACCGTTTCAGCTACGCCTTTTGCTGCCAAGCCCTGGCAGCCTTCGATGTCCGGGAGGACCTGGGCAGCATCCGGGTCCCCACGCAGGTTATTGCGGGCGCGCTGGACGAGGTGGCCCCGCCGTCGTTCGCTGAAGATGTGGCGGCAGGCATCACCGCCGGCGGCGGCACCGCAACCGCGGTGACGCTCGGGGGGGTGGCCCACCTGGCACCCGCCGAGGCGCCGGGACACGTGGCGGAGCTGATGCGCAGCCTCATCGCCTGGGCCGAATCGCAGGTGGGGGCCAAGTGAACGGCAGCCAGTCCCGCGGCGGGCAAAGGCATGGCGTGGTCCAGCCCGGTGCCACCGGCCAGGAGGTTTACGACGGCGGCATGAAGGTCCGGCGCGAAGTCCTGGGGGACGCGCACGTGGACCGGGCCAACGCCACCAAGGACGGGTTCACGGAGGATTTCCAGGACATGATCACGCGGATCGCGTGGGGTGGAATCTGGACCCGCCCGGGCCTGAGCCGGCAGATGCGCTCTGCCGTCACCATCACCGCGATGGTGGCGCACGGGCACTGGGACGAGCTGGCCATGCACGTCCGCGCCGCTGTGCGTAACGGCCTGAGCAGGGACGAGATCAAGGAGATCCTGCTGCAGACCGCCATCTATTGCGGAGTCCCCTCCGCCAACACCGCCTTCAAGACCGCCCAGCAGGTGTTCCGTGAACTGGACAGCACTCCAGTGGACAGCGCCGCGACGGGCACCGCGTCAGACCAGAATCAAGAGGAACCATCATGAACCAGGCTTTTGTGTACGACGCCGTGCGCACCCCCTTCGGGAAGTTCGGCTCCGGCCTCGCCGGGGTCCGCCCGGATGACCTTGCGGCGCATGTGATCAGGGAGTCCGTGAAGCGCGCCCCCGCCTTGGACCCGGAACGGATCGACGAAGTGGTCTTCGGCAACGCCAACGGCGCCGGCGAGGAGAACCGCAACGTCGCCCGGATGGGGACCCTGCTCGCGGGGCTGCCGGTGGCCATTCCCGGCACCACCGTCAACCGGCTGTGCGGCTCTTCGCTGGACGCGGCCATCATCGCCTCCCGCCAGATCAACGCCGGAGACGCCGAGCTGATGCTGGTGGGCGGGGCGGAGTCGATGTCCCGGGCGCCCTGGGTCCTGCCGAAGACGGAGAAGCCCTATCCGGCCGGAGACCTGACCCTGGCTTCCACCACGCTGGGCTGGCGGCTGGTGAACAAAGCCATGCCGAAGGAGTGGACCATCTCCCTGGGTGAAGCCACCGAGCGGCTCCGCGAGAAGTACAAGGTCACCCGGCAGGCGCAGGATGAGTTCGCTGCCAGCTCCCACAACCTGTCCGCTGCAGCATGGGACGAGGGGTTTTACGACAACCTTGTCACGCCGGTGCCCGGCACGGACCTCGTCCGGGACGAGGGCATTCGCCCTGGATCCACCGCCGAAAAGCTCGCCGCTTTGAAGACGGTGTTCCGTAACGAGCCCGAGGGCGCCGAAGTGGGCGGCACTGTCACAGCCGGGAACGCGTCGCCGTTATCCGACGGCGCCTCCGCAGCCTGGGTGGGCACCGAGGCTGCCGCGGGGCTGCTCGGCTTGGACCCGCTGGCGCGTATCGCCGGGCGCGGGGCACACGCAAACGACCCCCAGTACTTCGGGTTTGCTCCCGTGGAGGCAGCGAACAAGGCCCTCGCGAAGGCGGGCATCGGCTGGGACCAGGTGGGCGCCGTCGAACTTAACGAAGCGTTCGCCGCGCAGTCCCTGGCGTGCATCAACGCCTGGGGCATCGACCCCTCCATTGTGAACCGGCACGGCGGCGCCATCGCCATGGGCCACCCGCTCGGCGCCTCCGGCACCCGCATCCTGGGCACCCTGGCCCGAAGCCTGCAGGCCTCCGGCGAACGCTGGGGCGTCGCCGCAATCTGCATTGGCGTCGGGCAGGGCCTGGCCGTGGTGCTCGAAAACGTAACTGCTGGCGTGAAGGGCTAGGACATGCTGACTTTTGTTGATTCCGTCCAGGAGGCCGTGTCCGGCATCAAGGATGGTTACACCGTGATGATCGGCGGGTTCGGGAACGCCGGGCAGCCGTTCGAACTGATCGACGCGCTGCTGGACTGCGGCGCGAAGGACCTGACCGTGGTGAACAACAACGCCGGGCAGGGTGACCAGGGCCTGGCTCTGCTGATCAAGGAAGGCCGGGTGGGAAAGATGATCTGCTCCTTCCCGCGGCAGTCCGACTCCTGGCACTTCGACACCAGGTACAAGGCAGGCGAGATCGAACTGGAGCTCGTGCCGCAGGGCAACCTGGCGGAGCGGATCCGGGCAGCGGGCGCCGGGATCGGCGGGTTCTTCACCCCCACCGGGTACGGCACCATGCTCGCCGAGGGCAAGGAAACCAGGATCATCGACGGCCGCGGCCAGGTCTTCGAGACCCCCATCCACGCCGACGTCGCACTGATCAAGGCCCTCAAAGCGGACGGCAAGGGCAACCTGGTGTACCGGAAGACGGCCCGGAACTTCGGGCCCATCATGGCCGCTGCGGCCAGGCACACCATCGTCCAGGTCTCCGAGATTGTTCCCACCGGCGGGCTGGACCCGGAAAACGTGGTGACCCCCGGGATCTACGTCAACACAGTGGTCCGCGTTCCCGCGGGCGCCGGCAGCACCGCCGGTACGGAAGAGAAAGTTGCCTGACATGAGCACCGCAACCTCCATCCAGACCTCAGCCACACCCCTGGGCCGGGATGACCTGGCCCGGCTCGTGGCCAAGGACATCGCGCCCGGGTCCTTTGTCAACCTTGGCATCGGCCAGCCCACCCTGGTGTCCAACTACCTCACGGACGAACAGAACATCACCCTCCACACGGAAAACGGCATGCTCGGCATGGGCCCTGCAGCTGAAGGCGACCAGATCGACGGCGACCTCATCAATGCCGGCAAGATCCCCGTCACCGAGCTTCCGGGTGCCTCCTACTTCCACCACGCCGACTCCTTCGCGATCATGCGCGGCGGACACCTGGACATCTGCGTTCTGGGCGCCTTCCAGGTCTCGGCAACGGGGGACCTCGCGAACTGGCACACCGGGGCACCCGGGGCGATTCCCGCCGTCGGCGGTGCCATGGACCTGGCCACCGGCGCGAAGGACGTCTTCGTCATGATGACCCTGCTTACCCGCGAGGGTGCCTCCAAGATCGTCGAGTCCTGCACCTACCCGCTTACGGGCATCGGCTGCGTGACCCGCGTGTACACGGACAAGGGCGTGTTCCTCACCGGGCCGGACGGCGTGGCCGTCCGGGAGACCTTCGGCTGCACTTTGGAGGAGCTCCAGGAACTGGTGCCCGTCCAGCTCAAGGCGGCACCGGCAGCCTGAAACTGAGCCCTAGGATTGGTAACCATGACCGACGCAGCATCAGCGGGTGCCCCGCAGGCCAGTGACCAGTACGTCCAGTCGCTGGCCCGCGGCCTTGCGGTGATCCGTGCGTTCGACACGGACCATCCCGTGATGACCCTGACCGAAGTGGCGGCCCGCACCGGGCTGACCCGGGCGACGGCCCGGCGCTTCCTCCACACCCTGGTGGAACTGGGCTATGTGCGGACCGACGGCAAGACCTTCGCGCTGACGGCCAAGGTGCTCCAGCTGGGGTACGCCTATCTGTCCGGGTTGTCCCTGCCCCAGCTGGCGCAGCCGCACCTGGAGGAGCTGTCCCTGAAACTGGGGGAGTCCACCTCGGCCGCCGTGCTGGACGGAACGGACATCGCCTATATCGCCCGGGTGACCACCCGCCGGATCATGAACGTGGGCATCACGGTGGGAACCCGCTTCCCGGCCTACGCAACCTCCATGGGCCGCGTGCTGCTCGCCGGGCTGCCGCCGGCCGGCCTGGAAGCCTACCTGGCCGCTGCCGAGATCAAACCGCTCACCCCGCGCGCCCTGGGCACCGCAAAAGACCTGCTGGCAGTCCTGGACACCGTTCGGGCGCAGGGCTGGTGCCTCCTGGACCAGGAGCTGGAACTTGGCCTGATGTCCGTGGCCGCTCCCGTCTACGACGGGCCAAAAGTGGTGGCTGCCGTCAACGTGTCTCTGCAGGCCCAGTCCCTGGCCGCGCAAACGGATCCCGACGCCTACCTGGCCTCGGTAGCCCAGGAGATCGTGGCGACGGCGAAGCTCGTCTCCGCCGACCTGACTGCCCGGGGCTGATCTCCCTTACGCCGTCCCTTGTGCGGTGCCCGCCGCGAAGGCACACTGTGGCTCATGGCCACCGAGGATGACGTCCGAAAAACTGCCCTCGCGCTGCCGGGGGTCACGGAGCGGCCGAGCTGGGGCCGGCCGGCCTGGTTCGCCAGAACCCTGCTGGCCCGGATCTGGGAACCCGGTGTCCTCACCGTCAAAACGGACGAGCGCGAGGCCCTGGCCGGAACCGAACCGGAAACCTACTTCTGGACACCCCACCACAGCCGCTCTCCCCAGCTGGTGCTCGTGCGGCTGGACCGGATCGATGCGAAGCTCCTGGAGGAACTGCTGCAGGATTCCTACCGGCTCGCGGGTGGGAACCCAGGCAGCCGCCGGCAGCCGGAAAACCATTAAGGTAACTGTTTGCCACCCAAGCCAGCCGCCCTACTCCCGCCGCTGCGGTGCGGGCCATAGACTCTAGCCAACTACGTGCAGCAGCGCCGCTTTGCGAAGCCCCGGAACAACAGAACCATGGACAGCCTGTCAGGGCGGCGCTCGCGCACTCACGCAGCGAGGGGAGTCGGCGGGTGAAACTGGGCATACCGCGGGAACGCCGGGAGGGTGAACGGCGGGTGGCTGCCACACCGGAAACGGTGAAGCAACTGGCAGCGCTGGGCGCCGAAGTCCTTTGTGAGGCAGGCGCCGGCGCCGCAGCAGGGCATCCGGACGCCGCCTACGGGCAGGCTGGAGCGCACATCGTCGGGGAACTGGACCTGGCGCAGCTTGACGTCCTCGCCCATGTCCGGCCCCTCGACCCGGATACCGCCCGGTCCCTGAAAAGGGGAGCCGTCACCGTAGGCCTGGCCTCGCCGTCGTCTGAACTCCCAACTGTCCAGGCGCTCGCCGACGCAGGCATCACGTCCTTCGCCCTGGAACTCGTGCCCCGCATCTCACGCGCCCAGTCCATGGACGCCCTCAGCTCGCAGGCGCTGGTGGCAGGCTACCGCTGCGTGCTGGAGGCAGCCATCCGCCTGCCCCGGTTTTTCCCGCTCTACATGACCGCTGCCGGCACGGTTCCGCCCGCCCGGGTCCTGGTCCTCGGCGCCGGTGTGGCCGGGCTGCAGGCCATCGGCACCGCCAAGCGGCTTGGCGCGCGCGTTTTTGCCAACGACATCCGCCCCGCCTCCGCAGACGAGGTGGCCTCCATGGGCGGCACTTTCATCCGGCTGGACCTGGAAACGGCGGAGGCTGCCGGCGGTTATGCCCGCCAGCTCAGTTCAGACGCCGGAACCCGCCAGCGCCAGCTGCTGGCCCCGCACGTTGCCCAGGCGGATGTTTTGATTACGACGGCGGCGGTGCCCGGCAGGCGCGCGCCGCTCCTGGTCACGCGGGAGATGGTGCAGGGCATGCGGCCGGGGTCGGTAGTGATTGACCTGGCCGCCGAATCGGGCGGCAACGTTGAAGGTGTGGTGGCCGGCCAGGATGTTCCCATGCCAACGGCCGACGGCTCCGGACACGTGATGCTTGTCGGCCTGAAGGACGCACCCTCCGCCATGGCCTCTGACGCGTCCCGCCTGTACGCCAAAAACGTGGCAAACCTGCTGGTGTTGATGGTCCGGGATGGTGAGCTTATCCCGGACTTTACTGATGAGGTTGTGGCCGGCTCCTGCCTGACCCACGAAGGCGCGGTGCGCCACCAGCCCACGGCGGACCTTGTGGCGGAGCGGGCCGGCAGCCGGCAGGAAGGGGTGCTCTGATGGACGGAATGAGCCTGCTGACAATCACGGTCCTGGCCGTGTTCGTCGGCTTCGAGGTGGTGTCCAAGGTTTCCAGCACCCTGCACACGCCGCTGATGTCCGGCGCCAACGCCATTCACGGGATCATCCTGGTGGGTGCCATCATCGTGGCAGGGCAGGCAGCGGACCCGCTGGTGCTCGCGGTGGCGCTGCTCGCCGTAGTCCTGGCCACCGCCAACCTGGTGGGCGGCTTTGTGGTGACAGACCGGATGCTGCACATGTTCCATGCGCGCAAGCAAGTGGCGCGTCAAGAGGGCGCCGGGAAGGTGGAAGGCAAGTGAGTCTCCTCGACCCCGTCTGGACATCGCTCCTGTACCTGGTGGCCGCCGTCTTCTTCATCCTGGCACTGCGCGGGCTCAGCTCCCCGCGGACCGCCCGCCGCGGCAACCTCATCGGTGCGGCGGGGGCCCTGATCGCCGTCGTGACAGTGTTCCTGTCCGCGCGCCTCGAGAACATTCCCTGGATCCTCGCGGCCATAGCCCTGGGTTCAGCCGTGGCGGCACCGGTGGCACGGCGGGTGAAAATGACCCAGATGCCTCAACTGGTGGCCCTCTTCAACGGGGTGGGCGGCGGCGCCGCAGCCCTGGTGGCCCTCCTGGAACTCACCCATGCGGACGATCCCTGGGTTCGGCTGGCGATCGTCTTCACGCTCCTGGTGGGCGCCGTGTCCTTCGCAGGATCGGGAGTAACGTTCGCGAAGCTCCAGGAACTCATGACCACCCGGCCGGTGCTGTTCCCGGGCCTTCCCGTGGTGATGGCCGCGGTGCTGCTCGCCGCGCTGGGTGCCGCTGCCGCCGTCGTCTTCACCGGGTCGCTGCCGCTCGCGGTCCTGCTGCTGGTGCTGGGACTGGCCGCCGGCGTCCTGCTCGTATTGCCAGTGGGCGGCGCCGACGTCCCAATCGTCATCTCGCTGCTGAACGCCTTCACCGGCCTGGCCGTCGCAGCGTCCGGCGTGGTGCTGGGCAACGTGCTGCTGGTGGTGGCCGGAACCCTGGTGGGCGCCTCGGGCACCATCCTCACCCGTGCCATGGCGGCTGCCATGGGCCGAAGCGTGACAGGCATCCTGTTCGGCGCCTTCCGGGGAGGTTCGACGGCGGGATCCACCGCCGTGAGCGAACGTCCGGTCCGGTCCTCCAGCGCGGAGGACGTCGCGGTTCTGCTGGGCTACGCGCAGCGCGTCATCATCGTGCCCGGCTACGGCCTCGCCGTTGCCCAGGGCCAGCACACCGCCGCCGAGCTGGCCCTGGCCCTGGAGGGCAGGGGCATCGAGGTCGACTTCGCCATCCACCCCGTCGCCGGCCGGATGCCAGGCCACATGAACGTGCTCCTGGCAGAGGCCAACGTGCCGTATGAATCGCTCAAGGAAATGGGCGAAATCAACCCGGAGTTCAAGACGGCGGATGTGGCGCTGGTGGTGGGCGCGAACGACGTCGTGAACCCGGCAGCCAAGACCTCTTCCGGCTCACCCATTTACGGCATGCCCATCCTGGAAGTGGCGGAGGCCCGGCAGGTGGTATTCCTCAAGCGGTCCATGCGCCCCGGTTTCGCCGGGATCGAGAACGACCTGCTGTACGAGCCGCAGACGTCGCTGCTGTTCGGCGACGCCAAGGACTCGCTTGCCCAGGTGCTCGGGGCGGTCAAGGCGCTGTAGCGTCCGCCCGGGTGCGGGCCCGCGGCGAAACCTGCTGCGGACGCCATGCAGGGCAGGCTAGTCTTCTGTGAGAAGTAGCCTTTCCATTCGCACCAGAGGACACCATGACTGCCAACAGCTCCACTTCACTACAGCGCGCCGCAATCATCGTCAATCCTGCCAAGCCGGTGGACATTGACGTGCGTGGCCTGGTGGCAAAGCATTGCGTGGAAAACGGCTGGGGTGAGCCGCTGTGGTTTGAAACGACGCTGGAGGACCCGGGGGTGGGCCAGGCGAAGGAAGCGCTCGCCCAGGGCGCCGACATTGTCATTGCGGCCGGTGGGGACGGAACGGTGCGGTGCGTCGCCGAGGTTCTCGCCGGCGGCGACATACCGATGGGCCTGCTTCCCCTGGGCACCGGCAACCTGCTGGCCCGCAACCTGGGGATGGATGTCACGGACTACGACGGTGCCATGGCCGGGGCCCTGCTGGGAACCGAGCGGAAGATTGATGTGGTCCGCGCCCGCCGCAGCGACCCGGACGACGAGCAGCTGTTCCTGGTGATGGCCGGCGTGGGATACGACGCCACCATCATGGCTGACACCAACCAGGAGCTCAAGCACAAAGTGGGCTGGCTCGCGTACGTGGACGCGGGCATCCGCAACCTCCCGGGCAAACCCGTAAAAGCCATCATTGTGATCGACGGAAAGCAAGCGGTCCGCCGCGGAGTCCGGAGCGTCATGGTGGGGAACTGCGGCAAGGTCCAGGGCGGCCTGGAGATCTTCCCGGAGGCCAGGATGGACGATGGCCTGCTGGATGTCGCCGTCCTGGCGCCCCACCACGGGAAGCTGGGCTGGCTCTCGGTGATTGCCGGAATGATCGGCAAAGGCCGGGGCAAGGACACAGCTGTGGAGTACTTCCAGGGCAAGTCTGTCGAGATCACCCTGGAGCACAAGGACGACTACCAGTTGGACGGCGACCACGAAGGGCAGGGCAAACACGTCGTCATGACCATGGACCCGTCCGCCCTGACCCTTCGGATGTAGGTCTCCCCTACGTCAGGAGCGTGCCCCGGCACTGAAGCGCAGGAAAGGCCCACTCCCACGTGAAGATGCTCGCTGAGATGTTCAGCATTGCTCCAGGCAACAAGGACCACCACCCGGCCCTTCGCTGTGCGGTGGGCGTGTTTGTTCCCCTCTTCACCCTTGTGTTGCTGGGGCGGCTGGACCTGGCCATCTTCGCGTCCTTCGGAGCCTTCACCGGCATCTACGGCCGCGGTGAACCCCACAGCATCCGCTTTTCCCTGCAGTTGCGGGCCGGCCTGCTGATGCTGCTGGTGATACTCCTGGCAGCACTTGCGGCCCGGGCCGGCGGCGCTTTGGGACTGGACGAGGCCGGCACCACCTGGCTCCTGGTCCTGGCCACCACGCTGGTGGCCGGCGGCTGTTCAGTGGCCATCTCCTGGTTCCGGCTGCGCCCGGCGGGGTCCCTCTTCCACATCTTCGCCTTCGCGGCCATTGCTTCCATCCCCAACCAGCCGCCGCTCTGGGAAGGCATGCTGGTGTCCGTCCTGACCACCGCTTTCTGCCTGCTGATCGGGTTCTCCTCCCGGGTCCTGCCCAGCCGCCGGACCGAGTGGGTCCGGCCGCACCGTATCCGCCGCACGCCGGAAGAAATGCGCGCCGCCTGGCTTGAGGGGTGCGGCTATCTCGTTGCTGCCGGCCTCGCCGGTGCGCTGGCCACGTGGGCCGGCAGCCGCCTGGGCTTCGGCCACAACTACTGGGCCATGGTGGCCGCCGTCGTCCCGCTGGTGGGCCACACCACGCGGCACCGGGTTCGCCGCGGCGTACAAAGGATCATTGGCACCGTGCTCGGCCTGGCGGTGATGGCGGGCATTCTCCTCCTGGGGCTGGAACCGTGGCAGACCGTGCTGGTCATGGCACTGTGCCAGTTCGGTGCCGAGATGTTCATCATCCGGCAGTATCTGCTGGCCCAGATTTTCGTTACGCCACTGGCGCTGGTCTCCACCCTCCTCGTCCTGCCTTCCTCGCCGGCCATCCTGCTCCGGGACCGCATCGTCGAAACGGTGATTGGAGCCGCCGTCGGTATCGCCGTGGTACTTGCGCCGGCAGTGTGGCGGCGCTCCCGGGAACGTTCGCCCGTGTCGCGCCCCTAAGCGCTCCGTTCGCCGCAGCCGCGGCGCAGGTAAGCTGGAAGCCTCCCATTCAACGGAAGCGGTGCGTACGGTGGCCAATTCTGCCTCCGGTGATTCGGTAGTGGACCGGATTGTCCGGCTCCTTTCCGCGTTCCCTGAGGACGTCACCGCCCTCCCGCTGTCCGAGCTGGCGCAGCGCTCGGGATTGCCGCTGACCACCACGCACCGGCTGGTCCGGCAGCTTGCGGGCCACGGCCTGCTGGATGCCACTCCCGGAGGCTTGGTGCGTCCGGGCCTCCGGCTCTGGGAGCTGGTGAACCGGACCGCTCCTGCTCTTGCCCTGCGGCAGGCGGCCATGCCGTTCATGGAGGATATCCAGCAGGTCCTCAACCAGAACGTCAACCTTGCTGTGCTGGACGGCTGGGAGGCCCTGTTCGTGGAGCGGTTGTCACGCCGTGGTTCCGTTTCAAACAGGGCCAGGGTGGCCGGCCGGATGCCTGTCCACACCTCGTCCGCCGGACTGGCGCTGATGGCACACCAGGACAAGCTGCTTCAAAGCCAGTACCTGGACCAGTTCGCTGACGCGGAAGGGAAAGCTGCCACGGACGCTGTCCGGGTGCTGCTCAGCGAAACCTTCCACCAGGGATTCGCCCAGCTCAAGGGTGTGGTTGACCCGGATACCTGGGGGATCGCCGTTCCCGTGCTGAACTCCCGCCAACGGGCGGTGGCATCGCTCGGGGTCGTTGTCCCTTTGCGGGAGATGCGCCTGCAGGCCCTGGTGCCCGCCCTCCAGACGGCGGCCAGGGGCATTGCCCGAAGGCTCGAGAGCCCCTAGCCCTCCCGCCGTATTCCGTTCAACGGAATTGATGTAACGCCAGTCACGGGTCCCGGCGCACACTGATGGCAGAACCATACGCCGGCCGTCTCTGCGGCCCCGCAACGAAGCGAGAACACCATGACCCGCAGGATCATTACTACCCAGGTGGCCATCATGGGCGCGGGCCCGGCCGGCCTGATGCTGTCCCACCTGCTGGCCAAAGCCGGCATCGACTCCACCGTCATCGAAGTCCGGAGCCACAAGGAAATCTCGGAAACGGTCCGCGCCGGCATCCTGGAGCACGGCACCGTCAACCTGCTAGTGGACAGCGGCGTTTCGGACCGGGTGCTGCGCGACGGCGACCGGCATGACGGCATCGAACTGCGGTTCAACGGGGAGAGCCACCGCGTGGACTTCAAGGATCTCGTCGGCGAATCAGTGTGGCTCTACCCCCAGACCGACGTGTTCCTGGACCTCGCCGCACGCAGGAAGACAGACGGCGGCGACGTCCGCTACAGCGTCACGGACACCTCGGTGCACGACCTCGAAGGCAAGCCCAAAATGTGGTTCACCGACGCCGACGGGGTTGAATTCGAAGTCCAGGCCGACTTCCTGGTGGGTGCAGACGGCTCCCGCAGCCACTGCCGCTTCCAGATCCCGGAAGCGAACCGCACGTGGTACTTCCACGAATACCCGTTCGCCTGGTTCGGAATCCTGGCCGAGGCCCCACGCAGCTCCAATGAGCTGATTTACGCCAACTCCGCCAGCGGTTTTGCCCTGATCAGCCAGCGCACCGAAACGGTCCAGCGCATGTACTTCCAGTGCGACCCCAAGGAAAAGGTTGCGGAGTGGGATGACGACCGGATCTGGGCCGAGTTCCGCAGCCGGGTCAACGGCAACGGCTTTGAGCTCAAGGAAGGGCCGGTCATCGACAAGATGGTCCTGCCGTTCCGCAGCTTCGTCCACACGCCCATGCGCCACGGCAACCTGTTCCTGGCCGGCGACGCCGCCCACACGGTCCCGCCTACCGGTGCCAAGGGCCTGAACCTGGCCATCCACGACGTCAAAATGCTCTTCGAGGGGCTGGACACCCACTACAACTCCGGCTCGGACCACCTGTTGGATTCCTTCAGTGTCCGCGCCCTCGAGCGGGTATGGAAGGCGCAGCAGTTCTCCTACTGGATGACCACCATGCTGCACACCCCGACGGAGGCAGACGACTTCTCCCGGGCCCGCCAGCTCGGCGAGCTGAACTCCGTCGTCTCCTCCAGGCACGGCATGGCATACCTTGCGGAGGCCTACACGGGCTGGCCGGGCCGGGCCTGACAGGGGAGGCGCGACGGCGGCGCTGGCGCGGGCTGAGGCGGCAGGCCGCCGTCGTGCCCGGCGGGGAAAGGCCCCTTAGGGCGCCAGCAGCCGCCGCACTGCTGCTGCGATGGCTGCAGGGTCGGGCTGTTCGTCCCGCCTGACCGTAAGCAGGTGGAGCAGGACGCCGTCGCCGTAGTCCGCGACGTCCCGGGCGCGGGCAGGCGCATCGGCAACGCCTAGGGCGGTGAGGGCCTGTTCCAGGCCGCCCACCAGCCGGAAATGCCCCGCCGTCACCGACTCGGGCCGGTCCAGCGAGAGCGTAAGCCGGGCGCGCGTGAGGCCGGCGTGCTGCCCGGCCAGGGCCAGGACCAAACTGGCAAGTTGGTCCGCCAGCTCCTCAATGTCCTGCGGCGGCCTGCCGGGTCCCTGGTCCTGCAGGAGCGCGGCGTCCAGCTCCAGCAGGCGGTCCAGCACTGCGTCCACGAGGGCGGCCCGGCTCCGGTAATAGTTCGACGTGGTCCCCTCGGGCAGCCGGGCCGCGGCATCCACGGCCCGGTGGGTGAGGCCCTTCATTCCTTGATCCGCCACCAGCCTCAGGGCAGCATCCATGAGTTCCATCCGGCGATCAGGCATGGGGCCAGTGTAATTGCCCCTTCCAATCCACTACAAAAGTAGTAAAGTTGCGCACATGGAAACCATCTCGATCATTGGCGGAGGCATCGCCGGCCTTGCGCTGGCCGCCTGCCTGGATTCGGCGCGCTTTGATGTGACGGTGTACGAGAAGCGGCCCGCCCTGCCCGCCGTGGGCAACGCGTTGGGGATGTGGCCGAACGCCCAGCGTGCCCTGGCGCGGCTGGGAATCCTTGCAGAGGCCCGGGCGGTCAGCCCGGTGATCGGCACCGGATCGGTCCGGAACGCCCAGGGAGAGCCCTGGGTCAGCGTCAGCGCGGGGCAAATGTTCGCCATTTCGCGGGTTGATCTGCTGCGGTTGCTGGACGGGGCTGTCCCGGGAACCGTCCGCCGGATCACCACGAATGTCCGGTCGCTCCCCGCCGACGGCAGCCTGGTGGTAGGTGCTGACGGCGTGCACAGCACCGTTCGCCGGGAGGTCTGGGGCGCCGCTACCCGTGCCCGACTCACCCCGTACCTCGCCCTCCGCGGGACCCTGCCTGCCCCGGTCAGTCCTGGCGACGTGGGCGAGTACTGGGGCCGTGGCGACCTGTTCGGCATGGCTGCCGCGCGGGGAGGGTCCTTCTGGTACGCCAGCTATCGGTCAGGGCTGGGTCCGTATGGAATTGACGCAGGGTCAGTGCTGGAGCAGGCCCGGGAGCGCTACGCCGCCCACGCGCCTGCCATCCGCCGAACGCTGGCCGCAGCTACTCCCGAAGCATGCCTCGTCCAACGGCTCTGGACGGTACCGAATCCAGGCTCCTACGTCCGCGGGCGGACCGTGCTCATCGGCGACGCCGCCCACGCCATGCTGCCCACCCTGGGGCGTGGCGCGTGCGAGTCACTGGTGGACGCCGCAGCACTGGCTGACCTTCTCAACACGCTGCCCGAACACCAGGCACTGCGGGCCTATGACCGTCAGCGGTGGCTGCGGACCCGCGTCCTGAGCCTGGCGTCCTCGGCGCTGGGCCGGGTGGCCCTTGCGGAAGGCGCCCAGCCGTTCCGCGACCGGCTCTTGAACCTGGGACGACGGCGGAACGGACGGGCCGCCGTCGTCAGCGGTTCTGCGGGGTAGTCAGCGGACAGGAGCCGCCGTCTGCGCGGCCTCTTCCCCGGCCAGTGGCGCTCCGGGAAGCCCGGGACCCGGGACAGGGGCTGCGGGCGGAACGGCCGGCAGCCGCTTCTTCTTCGACTTTCCCCTGCTGGAGCGCCCGTAGACGAGGTACATGGTCACCCCGGTGATGACCATCAGGAGCACGGTATAGACGAACGTGTTGGCGACGCCGTCCACGCCCTCTGCGCCGTCCGTGTTCGCCTTGATGACCAAACCCAGGGGCTGGACCAGGGGGTGGGCCAGGAAGATTGCGGTGTCGTAGTCGTCCAGCAGGCTGTTGAAGTTCAGTGCCGTGATGGCGGCGGCGGCCGGGAGCACCAGCGGCAGGAGAACCCTCCGGAACACATAGAGGGTCTTTGCGCCCATGATGGCCGCGGCTTCCTCCAGCGAGGAGTTAACCGAGGCGAAGGACGCCTTGAGCATGCGCAGCGTGAAGGGGATCTTCACTGTCACAAAGGCGATCAGCAGGATCACGGTGGTGCCGGTCAGGACTGCCCCGCCCACCAGCGGATTCGGGTGGTCGTAGCTGATGATGAGCCCCAAAGCCAGCAGCGCCGACGGCAGGATCCACGGAATATGGAGCAGGTATTCAAACACGGAGGCTACCCAGTTTTTGTACTTTTGCAGCAGCCGGGCCACAAACAGCAGGCCGCCCACGGCAATCACTGCAGCCAGCGCGCTGTACACCACGCTTACGATGAACGGCCGCAGCCCCGACGGCTGGGTCAGGACCCGTTGGTAGTTCTCGAGGGTCAGGCTGCCGAACGCAAGCTGGCCCGTCTGGATAGCGGCACCATCGGCAAACGAGTACAGCACGATCAGGACCACCGGCAGCGTGTACACGGCAAACAGCAGGTACGCCACGGCATGGACCACAGCGTTGGCCACCGGGCTGGTGATGTCCTGCTTTTGCAGTGCTGAGGAAACTTTGGACACCGAAAAGTAGGTGCCGCCCTTTTCGAGGCGGGACATCACGGCGAGCATCAGGATGGTGGCCAGGCCCAGGATCACGGCCAGCAGCGCCGCGAGGTCACGGGAGGTGGGGCTGTTGGTGAACGTCAGGATCATCGGGGTGATCGTCTGGAAATCCCGTCCGCCGAGCACCTGCGGCGCGCTCAGGGCCCCCAGTCCTGTCAGGAAGGACAGGATGGTGACGGCGAACAGGGTGGGCTTGAGCATGGGCAGCACGATCCGCCGCAGGATGGTCCAGGTGGAAGCCCCCAGGTTCCGGGCAGCTTCAATGGTCTGGTAGTCAATGCCTTTAAGGGCGTTGGCCACAAAGAGCATGTGGTTGGTGGTGGTGGCGAACGTCATGACCACCAGGACCGCGAAGAAGCCGGAGAACCAGCCGGGGTCCATGCCGGGAAACACCTTCACCATGAGCGACGTGACGATTCCTTTGTCCCCATAGATGAACTTGTAGCCGGCCGCCAGGACAATGCCGCCGTAAATAAAGGTGGAGGCGTAGCCGAGGAAGAGGATCCGGGAACCTTTGATCCGGAAGTAGTGCGTCACCAGGACAATGAAGACGCCCACCACGTTCACCGTGATGGACAGGGCGACGGCCAGCAGGAAGCTGTTGCCCAGCGCTTTCATGGCGCGCTGCGATGAGAACAGCTTTTCCGCCGCCCGCCCGGAGAAGCTGCCGTCCGGGAAGAAGGTCGCGATCAAAACGTTGATGTTGGGCCAGACCAGGAATGCCGCTATGAACCAGGTCAGGACGGCCCCAACGATCAGGACGAAGGGGGAGCGGACCATCCCCCGGACTCCGGTGCCGCTCATGGCAGGACTGCTGCCTGGTCCCGCTGCTGAAGGGCCGCCCCCGTATCGGGGTGGTACTGCAGGACGTGCGCAGGCTGGACGTAGACTGTGGTTTCCGTGCCCGGCTCGTGGTGGGTGCCGCCGTCTTCCTTTACCAGGAGGCGCAGGTGGGCACCGTGGCTGCGCACAACGTAGCGGCTGTGCAGGCCGTGATAGGTGCGGGACACCACCGTGCAGGGAAGTCCGACGGCGGGCCCTCCCTCCGGGGCAGGCGTCAGGGAGGCTTTTTCCACCCGGAGGTAGGACTTGGCGTCCGTGTCCAGCCCCGCCCCGGACAGCCGGTTCAACTCCGCCACGAATTCCGGCGTCAATTGTGAGCTGTCGCCGATGAAGTTGCACACGAACTCGGTGGCTGACCGGTCATAGATCTCCTGGGGTGTCCCTACCTGCTCCACCACCCCCTTGTTGAAGACGGCAACGCGGTCGCTCATAGCCAGGGCCTCATCCTGGTCATGGGTGACATACACGGTGGTGATTCCGAATTCGCTCTGCAGGTCCTTGAGCTGCTGCCGGAGCTGATGGCGCAGCTTGGCATCCAGGTTGGACAACGGCTCGTCCAGCAGGAGGATTTTGGGCCGCAGCACCAGCGCCCGGGCCACCGCCACGCGCTGTTGCTGCCCGCCGGACAGCTCTGCCACGTTTTTGGACAGCTGCTCATCGCTGAGTTCCACCCTGCGGGCGATGTCCCTGACCAGGTGGTCGCTGTCCGCCGGTTTCTCCTTCCGGACCCGGAGGCCGAAGGCGATGTTTTCCCACACGCTCATGCTGGGGAAGAGGGCGTAGTTCTGGAACACCATGCCCACCTGCCTCTTGTCGCTGGGCAGCCGGGTGACGTCCTTGCCATCAACCCGCACCGTACCTTTGGACGGCTGGATGAAGCCCGCCAGGGTGCGCAACGCCGTCGTTTTCCCGCAGCCGGACGGCCCCAGGAGGGTGAAGAACTCTCCCGGGCGCACGTCCAGGTCTAGGTTCGGGACGGCGGTGAAATCACCAAAGGAAACTTCGATGTTGTCCAAGCGGATCATGGCAAACCTGTCTGATGAAGCGAACAAGCGGTGGACGGGACGGCAGCGGGCAGGGTTACGTCATGTACTCAAGCTCGATCTTCTCCACCCACGCGCCCATGTTCTCCTGGACAAAATCCCAGTCAATGTCCTGCTGCTTGAGATCCGCGAAGAAGTCCACCACCTCGGGATTGGCCTGTGCTGCGGCGTCCTTGTTGACGGGCATCGAGTTGAACTGCTTGGCAAACGCGCCCTGGACCTCGGCGCTGCCGAACCAGTCAATGAACTTCTGTGCCTGCTCCTTCTTTTCGGTGCCCTTCACCAAGGCGATCTGTTCGACGGCCAGCGGAACGCCCACGGACGGAATCACGGTCTCCACGTTCACCTTGAAGGACTTTTCGCGTTCGGCGATGATCGAGGACGGCATCTGGCCCATGTCCACTTCGCCGGAAGCAATCCGCGCAAAGAGGTCGGTTTTGGCAACAGCGGGGCTGCCGTTCTGGAAGTACTGCTCCACCTGCTGCCAGCCTTCGTCCGAGACGCCCAGATCTCCGGAGTCATCTTGGTACCGGCTGAGGATTCCGGCGAACACCAGCTGCGCCGTGGCGGTACCCAGTCCGGTCACCCGCTCGTAGCGGTCCTTGAACTCGTCCTTGGTCCACAGGTCGGTCCAGTCCTGCGGAGCGGAGTCCTTGGAGATTTTGTCTGAGTTGTAGCCCAGCAGGATGGCCTGCTTGACCAGGGGCCAGTAGGTTTCGCCGTCGCCCAGTTCCTTGTCCACCTGGCCTGCCCACGCGGGCTCGTACGGCTCCAGCGCATCCTCGGCCTGGACCTGCGAGAAGTACATGTTGTTGAGGCCGAAAGCGACGTCGGCAATGGGGTTGTTCTTCTCGGCGATCAGCTTGTTGGTGGCATCCGCGCCGCCCGCACCCACGATTTCGATTGTGAAGCCGGCCTCGGCGGCCTTGGCTGTCCACCATTCTCCGCGGCCTTCACCGTTGGAGTTGGTGTAGACAACCAGGGTGTCCCCGGAGCCGCCTGCCGGAGCTGAAGAGGCCTCGCCCGAAGCGGCCGGAGGAGTGGACCCTCCGCCGCATCCGGCAAGAAGGGTGACGGCGACGGCGGCGGCAGCCAAAGTTTTCAATGTACGCACGATCTGGACTCATTTCTGGACAGGAATCGGAGCATGTCCGGCAAGCCTATCGCCGGGCATGCGTAATTCACGGCTGTTCTGCTATCGATTCGATAAACAGCCCGGCTGGTCAGTGTGGTCCAGTCCCAGGAACGGTCGGGGGCGTGCGGGTGAACGGGCGGTGAACGTCAGCTGTGGTGGGTCATGTACTTCAGGCGGTGCCTGCCTAGGCCATGGCGGTCTGGGCAGCGCTGCGTGCGTTGATGGTCTTCGCGTAGCAGTAGGAGTGAGCGACGCCGACGTACGGACCGAAGTTCGGAACTGCCTCGAAGCCCGAGTTCTCGTAGAAGTTCCTGCCGTCAGGCTGGGCCGACCCTGCTTCCGCCTTGACGCGCGTGTATCCGAGCCTGAAGGCCTCTGCCTCCAGGGCCGCCAGTATCGAACTGGCCACGCCTGAGCCGCGGGTGTAGGGGAGGACGTACAGCCGCTTGATCTCCGCCGTAGTGGCGTCGATGATCCGGAGGCCGCCGCAGCCCACGGGCTGGCCCGAGCCTTTGTCGTAGGCGACGAGGAACACGGCACAGTCAGCGCTCGACGGCGGCGGGCCGGGTTCATGGTCGGGGGTGCCAAAACGGGCATCGAGTTCGGACTGCTGGGCTCGCCGCAAGTCGGCACCGACAGGGTTGGACCACGGGACCTGCCGGATGTTCAAGCGCGGGTTGGTCTGCATGTCTGCCTCGATTCGCCGAAGGGATATGCAAACCTAGGCTAGGACTTGGCCGTTACGCTGGTGTTTCCTGCTGGTTATGGCCGGAATAACGCCCAGCACGCGAGCGGCAACAACTTACTTGGCCGTCTAGTTATTAGCTGGTCTAATATGATTTCATGCGCTCTACGGGTAATGAAGGCTCCGGCTATTGGTATGGTCCGGACGGTCAGCTGGACTACAGTGCGGCGGTATTAAAGTCTCTCCGGGATTATCGTGCCGCCGAAACGGCCGTGCGGCGGTCCACCCGCGACTCCATGGGCATGGGTGAAACTGACATCCTCGCGCTGCGCTTCCTGCTGCGCGGCCAGGCATCCGGCAAGTCAGTCGTCCCCAAGGACATCAGCCATTTTCTTGGGATAACCAGTGCTTCAACCACTTCCCTCATTGACAGGCTGGTGGCCAGCGGGCACGTCCGCCGCGAAGCCCACCCCACCGACAGGCGGTCGGTGATCGTCGTTCCCACTGTCGAGTCGGACAGGGAGGTTCGGGTAACCCTCGGGGCCATGCACCGCCAAATGATGGCTGTTGCCGAAAGCCTCACGGCTGACGAGGCCCGGGTGGTGGTGGAATTCCTCGAGCGGATGAGGGAGGCGCTCCAGCAGTCCCATCAGGACGAAAAAAAGTAACTAGGCTAGCTAGCTAGATCGACTAGTAATATGTATGCTTACGATCAACCCCGTAATCGTTTTCACAGCCGGAGTCGTGAGCATGTCCGTTACCTTTACCGAGCTTCTACCCAAGAGCCGCCTTGCCCACGGCCCGTCCTTCAATGGTCCGGGCCAACCGGCGGGTACAGCGGGTGCTGCCGTCCACTGTGGGTCCGCCATGGACCTGGTGACGCCGGCGGTGGGACCGTCAGGCGTGGGATACACGTTCGAGCCTGAGGAAAGCGGGCCGGTCGAGCTTCCGCCGGTGTGGCGATGCGGCTGCGGTTTCCAGCTGGACGCATGGATCCGTTCTCCCTACGCCCACTTTCAGGACCAATCTCCCGCCCCGGAAACTCCGCATTTCACGGCATTCGCCGCATGAGCGGCCCTGCCGCAGCAACTGTTCAGGGGCCCAGTCTCCCCGCTGGCAGGCCTCTGGTGGCCGGCCGCTACCAGCTAAAGGACCTGTTGGGCCGCGGCTCCCTGGCCCAGGTTTACCGTGCCAGTGACCTTCAGGGTGGACCCGATGTGGCCGTGAAAGTAGCGGTGGGTGATTCCCGGAAGCATTTCGAGAGAATCGACACTGAAGCCGCCGTTCTGGCAGGCCTGCAGCATCCGTCGATTGTCAGATTTTTCGGTCAGGGCGTGGTCCCTGCAGGCATGCCCCTCGCCGGCCGCCCGTTCCTTGTAGAGGAGCTGGCCCTCGGCCTGAGCCTTTCGGACGCTGCCCGGCGCAGCCGGTACCGGGCCGGCATCGTCGCGGGGTGGGCCCGGGGACTCTTCGAAGCCCTTGCCCACCTTCACGAACAGGGGCTGGTCCACCGCGATATCAAGCCGGCCAACCTGATGCTGAGCGGGTTGCGGCGGAGCCCGGTGCGCATTATTGATTTCGGTATCGTGGCGGCCGCCGGTGCAGCCCCGGAACCAGGGGTCTCCTCCGGAACCGTGCACTACATGAGCCCGGAACAGGCCTCAGGCGGCCCCACGTGTTATGCCTGGGACGTCTATGCAATGGGCCTGGTCCTGCTGGAACTCCTTACAGGAGCCAGGGCCTTTCCCGGGACGGCCATCGAGTCGCTTGTGGCCCGCACCCTGCGCAGTCCCGAGGTGCCGGACTGCCTGGGGCCCGGGTGGAGTTCATTCCTCCGGTCCCTCACTGCCATGGACAGCGCAGAACGGCCGACGGCGGCGGACGCAGCGGTCATGGCCGGGCGGCTCGTCCCCGCACCAGCCGAGGACATCAACAGCCCCTGCCGCAGAATGGCGGTTTTTCCCGCCCGCCGGATCCGGCAGCTGGCCTAAGCCCCGGCTACGTCCCGGCCGGTCGGGTCCTCGGCGGTTGGATCAGCAAGGGCAAGTCCGCCCACCGGGCTTCCATCCCAGTGGATGAGCCGCCATCCCCGGTCCGGATCGCCCTCCAGCGCCACAATGCCGGTATTCGCCAGGACGTGCCGTGCGGCGAAGTCATGGTCGGCGTCCTTTGCCCGGCGTCCCGCCCACGTACGGATCGCTGCGCCGTGGCTTACAACAGCCGCCGCCTCATGCTGCTGTCCCAGCGCCCGGTCCACAACCTGCTGGATGGCCCCGTCGAACCGGTCAAAGAAGCTATGGCCGTCCGGACCGGCAGGCATCCGCCGGTCCAGGTCGCCGGCTGCCCAGGAAAATACCGTTCCCATGTAGCGCTTGTGGGATTCCTCGTCCGTCAGTTTCTCCAGGGCGCCCGCTTCGATTTCATGCAGCCCGTCCAGGACCTCAACCTCCAGGCTGTGAACCTTGCCCAGCGGCGCGGCGGTGATCTGGGTCCTGATCAGGGTGGACGCGTACAGGGCGCCGATGGGCTCGTTGGCCAGCGAACGCGCCATGGCTTCGGCCTGCCGCTCGCCCAATTCGGTCAGGCCGGGCCCCGGGTGGTCCGTGTCCAATTGGCCGAGAACGTTACCGGGAGTCTGTCCGTGACGGATGAGCAGCAACTTCATGCTTCCAGTTTCGCACCCCCGGCAAGCCCGGGTGGCCCGCAACAAACGGTGCCGGGCTCCAACGAGCCCGGCACCGTCGTCGTGATGTAGTGCAGCCGCAACCGGCCGCCATGCCCGGCTGGAACTACTTAAGGTGGTCCACCAACTGCTCGGCGATGCCCGTGTACCTGCCCGGCGTCAGGGCGAGAAGCCTGGCCTCGGCGTCGGCGGACAGTCCGAGGCCTTGCACGAATTCCTGCATGCGGGCGGCGTCCACCCGCTGGCCTCGCGTGAGATCCTTGAGCCGCTCGTAAGGGTTCTCCATGCCTTCCACGCCCGCAATTGCCTCGGCACGCATGACCATCTGGATGGCCTCACCCAGCACTTCCCAGTTGGTGTCCAGATCCCGGGCAAGGACGTCCTCGGCCACGTCGAGGCGCTCCAGGCCTTTGGCGACGTTGGAGATTGCAAGCAGCGAGTGGCCGAACGCCACGCCGATGTTCCGCTGGCTTGAGGAGTCGGTGAGGTCCCGCTGCCAGCGGGATGTCACCAGGGTGGAGCCCAGGGTGTCCAGCAGCCCGTTGGAAATTTCCAGGTTGGCCTCGGCATTTTCGAAGCGGATCGGGTTTACCTTGTGCGGCATGGTGGAAGACCCGGTGGCTCCCGCTACCGGGATCTGTGCGAAGTAGCCGATGGAGATGTAGCTCCAGATGTCCGTGCAGACGTTGTGAAGGATGCGGTTGAAGCGCGCGACGTCGGCGTAGAGTTCTGCCTGCCAGTCGTGGCTTTCGATCTGCGTGGTCAGCGGATTCCAGGTGAGCCCCAGCGCCTCCACGAAGGATCTGGACACCTCCTGCCAGTCGGCGCCGGGAACGGAAGCAACGTGGGCGGCGTAGGTGCCCGTGGCGCCGTTGATCTTGCCCAGGTACTCGGTCCTGGCAATCCGGTCCAACTGGCGGGTGAGCCGGTGCGCGATGACGGCCAGTTCCTTGCCCAGCGTGGTGGGTGTGGCGGGCTGGCCGTGGGTGCGGGACAGCATGGGGACGGCACGGTTGGCTTCGGCCATCGTGCTGATCTGGGCCACCAGGGCGCGCGCTGCCGGAAGCCAGACGTCCTCCACGGCACCCTTGATTCCCAGTGCATAGGAGAGGTTGTTGATGTCCTCGGACGTGCAGCCGAAATGCACCATTGCCGTGAGGTTTTCGATCCCGACTGCGGGCAGGCGGCGACCGATGTAGTACTCCACCGCCTTGACGTCGTGGACGGTGACAGCTTCGATGTCCGCGAGCTCGGCCACGGAACCGGCGTCGAATTCGGTGACGATGGCCCGGAGCTGGTCCTGCTGTGCGGCGGTCAGAGGTCCGGCGCCGGGAAGGACATTGTTGGTGGTCAGGTGGATCAGCCATTCAACTTCCACCGCGACGCGGTCCCGGTTCAGCGCAGCCTCGGAGAGGTAGTCCACCAAGGGAGCGACGGCTGCCTGGTAACGGCCGTCCAGCGGGCCGAGCGCAATTTTTTCGGTAGACGCGGCGAGGGCCAGGCGTCCTGAGGGCGTACGGGTATCAGCTGTGGCGGCAGTTTCAGGCATGTGCTGATTCTTTCACGAACTCCCGCGGCCCCTTAAGCGGCACTCTTCACGTTACTTGTCCACATAGCCACGGCGTTCCTTTAGCCCGCACCCATCCTTTCGTAGCGTCATGGGAAGGGAAGGCGGCGACGGCAGCGTGCCGGCTGGGGCAATGAGGAAGGCGAGGGTGGCGGAATGGAAAGGGGCAACTGCGCGATGGGAGCGGGCATTGTGGCGGTGCGAAGTGAGCAGTGAAGTGGCGGGTGCAGACCTGGCGGCGGATATGCACCGTGCTTCCCAAGTGGATCAGCTGGCCTCGCGTGTTGCCGCCTGCCTGGTAAGCGGAGAGGAAATCCTGGCGGGGTTCAGGGACATCCAGCTGCTGCAGTGGGAATCCCCGGCCGGACGCGCCTACCGGGACACCGTGGCACTCCAGGCGGTGGCGCTGCGCCGGTGCCTTGTATCTCTTGCCGAAGCAAGGGTGGCCGTGGAACGGCATAGCCGGGAGACCCTGGTGGCTGACTGCTCCTACCCTGGCAGGCTCTAGATGGCCGAGATCACCCCGTCCGGCACCGGCGGGCCTATCAGGGTTTCCGGCCCCGCACAGGATGGCCCCCTCACAATCCGTGGCGGCGTGGGCGGCATCAGCTTTCAGCTGGAGGAGTTGGCTGCCGGCGCGGAAAAACTGGATGCCCTGGCAGGGCAGCTTTCCGGGACCGAAGTAGAAATCCGTCGCATCTGGCAAGACCTCATTCCTTTCCAAGACCTGCCCAGGTGGACCGGGACCATGGCCCTGAACGCAGTGGGTGAATCCGAGCGGACCCTCCGCGCGGTGCGGACCGAACTGCAGCACATCAGCAGCCAGGTCCGGAGGTGCCGGCAGGAGTACGAAATGGCGGAGGCGGTGGCTGCTGCCGAGCGGTTTATGGGGATGATGAGCATCGCGGATCTCGGCAATGCACTGAGGAACCTGTCCATTACAGGCGCCGCTGACGAGAAGACGATGGAGACCCTCGTCGCATCCCTGGGGCTGGACGCCTCCGGAGTGAAGAGGCGCATTGAAAAAGAACTTTGGCCGTGGGAGGTGCTGGATGATGCGGGCGCGCTCAATCGACCCCTGGTCGTCGCCCGCCAAGAAACGGTTTCCGTTGACCTCGATTCCACTCCGGCTGGCCTGCTGGAGCGTATCCGGCTCATCGATGCCAGAGGTCCGGGATTTATCGAGGTCATCCAGGTCCAGGATGGAGGCGAAAAAGCCTTTGTGGTGGTGATTCCGGGCACGCAGCCGGAGTTCCTGGACGCCGGCGGCGATAACCCTCTCGACGAAGCGGGGGTGGGTGAAGCACTGTTTTATGACTCTGAGGAAATGAACCTGGCGGTCCTGCAGGCGTTGGATGCTGCAGGCGCCGGGCAGGGAGACCCGGTGGTTGCCGTGGGATACAGCCAAGGTGGAATCCACGCCATGAACATGGCTGCCGATCCCAGCTTTCGCCGGCAATATGACCTGCGGTACGTCCTGACAGCGGGTTCCCCTGTCGCCGGAATTAACGCCGCGCCGGGGGTGCAGTCCCTTCACCTTGAGCACCGCGCAGACTGGGTGCCTGGCTCCGACGGTGCACCCAACCCGGACTTGAAGGAGCGTGTGACGGTGTCTATGGGCCACGCCCCGAGGGCAGTGGAAGGGGAGGGCGGCCTCGGCACCGGCCATGCCCTCACGACCTACCAGGACGGCGCCCGGCTCGTTTCAGCAAGCAGCGACCCCTCGCTGGTGCAATCCACTGCGGCCCTGGGAGCCGTGCTGGGCGCCGGCGGCACCGCAACGGCTACGCGGTTCTCCCTGTCCCGCAGCAAGGCGCCCACACCTCATCTCCATGCCCCGGACGTCCGCAGGACGGAGCGCGGACATGGGGGTCGATGACCTGGCTTGGCGCTGTCCCCGTCGTGGCAGCCTGGGCGTGGGCCGGAATGACGTGGCGCGCTACCGCCGGACCCCAGTGATCCGGCCGGCCACCAGCGAGATCAGGGTGATGATGATGGCAGCGAGCACGGCCGTCCAGAAGAACGAATCGATGGTGAACTGTACCGGTGTGAAGCTGCTGATCCAGGACGTCAGGTAAAGCATCGCGGCGCTGATGACAATGGTGAAGAGCCCCAGTGTCAGAATTGTGATGGGGAGCGACAGGATGCTCACCAGGGGGCGGATGAATGCGTTGACCAACCCGAAGATCAGGCCGATGAACAGGTAAGCCAAGGCAGTTCCCGCCAAGTCGGTTCCCTGTGCCACACCCGTCCGGGCTACCGCGTCAGTTGTTGCCGACGAGGAGATGTCCAACCCGGGAAGGATCCAGCTGGCTACCCACAGGGCCAGTCCGTTGATGATGACCCGGCCAATGAAAGAGCGCATGCGCTAATGCTTTCACACCTGCCTGTGCACAGGACCAGGGCCGGGCGGGCAATGGACTGCAGGCTCCGTCCTGCGCCTGCGGACCCCTGTCACGCCTTCGGGGGAGTTTGTGACAAATGCGCAAGGGATTCTGTCAACGTTCGACTAAACCCTTGACATTCAGAAAGCGGTTTCTCATAGTAGAGAAATCGCTTTCCTATGTGCGGGCTGCGGCCTGCGCCGAAGCGTGGTTCATTCCAATGGAGGAAGAGAGATCATGCGTAACAAGAAGCCCATAGCCCCCGCCTCTGTGGTGGCTGCCATTGCGGTATCGCTGCTCGCAGCGCCAGCCACCTCGTTCGCGTCACCGGCGCCGCAGGCGGACCCTGCAGCCCAGACTGCACGGCAGCCGCTGGAACGTCAGGTCCTGCCCCAAAACGACGGGTGGGCAGCGGCGGGAACGGGCACCACTGGCGGGTCCGCAGCAACCGCAGAGCGAGTGTACGACGTTTCCAGCAGGAGCGAACTGCTGGCAGCTTTCGCCTCCGGAGGCTCAGACCCGAAAATTATCCGGGTCCACGGTGACATTAAGGCCAACGTGGCCGCGGACGGATCCCCGCTTAGTTGCGAGGACTATGCCTCCGGCACCGGGTATTCCCTGGCACAGTACCTGCACGATTTTGATCCTGTCAGGTACGGCACAACCAGCGAACCGGCGGGTCCCCAGGAGACTGCCCGGCGTGCTGCCGCTGCAAAGCAGGCATCCACCATCCGCTGGGACATCCCCGGCAATACCACCATCGTCGGGGCCGGTCCGGACAGCAGCATCACCGGGGCGGCGCTGCGCATCAACCGTGCAGGGAACGTGATCTTCCGCAACCTCACCGTGCGGGATGCCGCCGACTGCTTCCCGGCCTGGGATCCAACGGACGGCTCCACCGGTAACTGGAACAGCGAGTATGACCTGCTGCAGATCATCAACGGCTCAACCAACGTGTGGGTGGACCACTCCCACTTCACCGACGCACCCAACCTGGACAGCGCCCAGCCCAGCTACTTCGGCCGGCCCTACCAGGTCCACGACGGAGCTGTGGACGTCACCAACGGATCCGACCTCGTCACCATGTCCTACAACCGCTTCTCCGAGCACGACAAGCTCCTGCTCATCGGGTCCACCGATTCGACCAGCCGCGGTGACGTGGGCAAGCTGCGCGTCACCATTCACCACAATGTGTTCGATAACGTAGGCCAGCGGGCGCCCCGGGTCCGCTACGGGCAGGTGGACGTCTACAACAACCACTTCAAGACCTCCGCCGACTCCGACGTGCCCTACGGGTACACCTTCGGGGCCGGGGTTGAATCACACGTGTATGCCGAGGCCAACGCGTTCACCCTCCCCGCCGGCATTCCCGCCTCATCCCTCATCTCCTACTTCAAGGGGAAGGTCATCACCACCATCGGAAACGCGGTAAACGGCAAGATCGTGGATCTCCGGGAAGCTTACAACGCAGCAGCTCCAGCCGACCGGCAGCTGGGCGCAGACGACACCTGGACTCCGGTTCTGCGCACCCATGTCAACGCAGCCCAGGCGGTTCCGGCCCTCCTGGCGGACGCCGTCGGACCCGTGTTCACGGCAGGGGAGGCACGCTGATGCGCCGCCTGAAACCCAGCCGCCGCTCCATCCTCGCTGCTGTGGCGGCAGGAGCAGTAACCGCCGCAGCAGGAGTCGCGGGGCCAGGCGCCGCGCGCTCGCAGGCAGCGGTCCGCCCGGTCAATGCGCCGCCGCGAAGCAGGCCCAACCCGGTGATATTCGTCGTGGGCGATTCAACATCCTCCGCCTACCAGCATTCCGAACGTCCCCGGGCAGGCTGGGGACAGGCTCTCCCCCTGCTGCTGGGGCCACAGGCCGAGGTGTTCGACTACGCATGGTCCGGCGCTTCGTCCAAGAGCTTCGCCGATGCCGGCCTCCTGGATGAAGTTGGCGCCATGCTCCGGCCGGGCGACTACCTGCTCATCTCCTTCGGACACAATGACGAAAAGGTCCAGGACCCTGCCAGGGGAACCGACCCGCAAACCACTTTCAAGGAATATCTGCAAAAGTACCTGGACCGCGCCGCGGGAAGCGGGGCAAAGGCCGTCCTGGTAACGCCCGTGGAGCGCCGGAGGTTCAGTGCACTTGGCGTGGCCCAGGATTCGCATGGAAGCTACCCGCAGGCAGTCCGGGAACTGGCCGCAGCTACCGGAACGCCCCTGGTGGACCTCACCGCGTCCTCGAAGGACCTGTGGCAAAAGCTTGGGGCCGAAGGAACCAAGTCCCACTTCCTGTATGCCGCCCCCGGCCAGTATCCGCAGTATCCGGAAGGCGTTGCTGACAACACCCACTTCCAGGCGGAAGGAGCCCTGGCTGTTGCACGGCTGGTTGCCGTGGAGCTGCAGAAACAACAGGCACTCCCGCCGGGATACTTCCAGCACCTTGACGCCGGACTGGACCCCCTGGCGGGAATCCACTGGCCCAGCGAACGCCCGGTCGACAAGCCCGTGATCCTGGAGGTCGGGCCCGGATCCGTGTTCCAGACCGTGCAGGCCGCAGTCGACGCTGTTCCGGCCGGCAGCACCCGCCGCACCCATATCCGGATCGCCCCGGGAACCTATCGGGGAACCATCCGGGTTCCCGCCAACAAGCCGCGAATCTCGTTCATCGGGCTGGGAGAGAGAGCGGAGGATGTTGTGCTTGTCCACAACAACGCCTCCGGGACTCCCAAACCTGACGGGACCGGTCCGTATGGAACGGGCGGAAGCGCGAGCGTCCGGATTGACGGGCCGGACTTTACGGCGGCCAATCTCACGTTCAGCAACGACTTCGACGAAGCCGCGAACCTGGAGATGAAGAACCGGCAGGCAGTAGCGCTCTTCCTGACGGGTGACCGTGCTGTCCTGCGCAACGTCCGGTGCCTGGGCAACCAGGACACCCTGTTGGTTGATTCGCCGTCACGGGGGGTGCAGGCGCGGTTCTTCTTCAGCGACAGCTATATCGAGGGGGACGTGGACTTTATCTTCGGCCGGGGTACCGCAGTCTTTTCAAGCTGTGAAATCCGTTCCCTGGACCGTGGTTCGCAAAGCAACAACGGCTACGTTTCCGCGGGCAGCCTGAACATCCAGATCAAGCACGGCTACCTGTTTGCCGGCTGCCGGTTCGTTTCGGATGCAGCTGCCGGGACAGTCCACCTGGGCCGGCCCTGGCACCCGAGTGGTGACGTTGACGCGATTGCCCAGGTGCTTGTCCGGGATTCGTGGCTGGGAGCCCACATTTCCGGTGCGCCCTGGACCGACATGAGCGGGTTCTCGTGGCAGGAGGCGCGCTTCCACGAACTCAACAACAATGGCCCGGGATCCCGCATCACCCCCGCCCGGCCGCAGCTTGACCCGGCCCTGGCGGGGGAGTTCACGCTGGCGGAATACCTTCGCGGGGCAGACGGCTGGAGCCCCCAGCTGGCAGGCACCCGGGCGGACAGCACCGCGGCGGTGTCCCGAGCGTAGGCGACGTCGTGCGGGACCGGCCTGCTTCCCTCCTGCAGGGAGGGAAGTAGGCTGGTCTGCATGACGTCTTCTGAGACCATCAAGGGCGGTATCGAGCCCCGTCCGGTAGTCGCCCGGTTGCCCCGCTACGCCGCCGGAAAACCTCCCGCAGAGGTTGATGGCATGGCCAGTTACAAGTTGTCGTCAAACGAGAACCCGCTGCCCCCGCTTCCGGCCGTCCTCGAGGCCATAGCGCAGCAGACCGACTTCAACCGCTACCCCGATCCTCTCAGCACCAGGCTTCGCACTGAGCTGTCCGCTTTCCTGGACGTGCCTGCCGAGGATATCGTCACGGGCGCGGGCAGCCTGGGCGCGCTGAACCAGTTGCTTGCCACATTCGCAGGACGGAACGACGACGGCACGCCGGATGAAGTGATCTACGCCTGGCGTTCCTTCGAGGCGTATCCCATCAGCATCGGGCTGTCAGGCGCCGGGGGCGTGCCCGTCCCGGTGACCGCTGACGGCAGGCATGATCTCCCAGCGATGGCGGCCGCCGTGACAAGCCGGACCAAAGTGATCCTCCTGTGCACGCCCAACAATCCCACGGGACCCGTCCTCGGCGCTGCCGAAACAGAGGAATTTATCCGGCTCGTCCCCCCGCATGTGGTGGTGGTTATTGATGAGGCCTACCAGGAATTCGTCAGGGCAGAAGATGCTGTGGACGGCATCGCCATGTACCGGAAGTACCCCAATGTGGCGGTGCTGCGGACCTTCTCGAAGGCACACGGGCTGGCTGGCCTCCGCGTCGGCTACAGCGTGTCCAACCCCGGCCTTACGCAGCACCTCAGGGTTGCCGCCACTCCCTTCGCCGTGTCGCAGATCGCCGAAAAGGCCGCGATTGTTTCCCTGCAAAACTACGGCCAGGTTGTAGGAAGGGTACAAAGCCTCGTCGATGAGCGGGAGCGTGTCACGGCAGGGCTTCGCAGCCTGGGCTGGGCTGTCCCCGATGCGCAGGGAAACTTCGTCTGGCTGGACCTGGGTGAGGACAGCGCCGGATTCGCAGAGCTGGCCGGCGCGCAGGCGCTGTCCGTGCGGGCTTTTCCGGGCGAAGGCGTGAGGGTAAGTATCGGCGAGCCGGAGGCCAATGCCAGGTTCCTCCGGCTGTGTGCAGACTATACAAAGGCGCCCCGGGGTTCCTAGCGCTTAACAAGTAGGTCGGCGCGTACCTACTGAAGATAAAGTTAGGATCAGTAAAGCAATATATATGCCGTGCCGGGAATCCATTCCTCTGGAGGCATATATCCCAGCAACATTTTGCACTGCATCCGCATGCGGCAAGCGAGGAGACGGTATGGGCGCACATTTGCCTGCCACCGAGTTCGACGGAACAGCGGTAGACGACCAGCGCGAGGCTGATGCCGAGGCGGTCATGGGCGAACCCCCCGCGCAAATGGTCCAACTCCTGGGCCCCGACGGCAAGCTCGGCCTTGACCCCGTCTTCACGCCGTACGCGGAAAAGATCAGCCCGGAAGCCCTCCGTGGCCTCTACGCGGATATGGCGGCAATCCGGCGGTTCGATGTAGAGGCAACTGCCCTGCAGCGCCAGGGCCAGCTGGCGCTCTGGGTCCCGCTGACGGGCCAGGAAGCAGCACAGATCGGCTCCGGCAGGGCGAGCCAGCCGCAGGACTACATCTTTCCCACGTACCGCGAGCATGGCGTGGCACTGACCCGCAACGTGGACCTTGCCGAGCTGCTTCGGCAGTTCCGCGGAGTATCAAACGGCGGCTGGAACCCCAAGGACACAAACTTCCACCTGTACACCCTTGTCCTGGCCGCCCAGACGCTCCACGCCGTCGGCTATGCCATGGGCATCCAGCGCGACCAGAAGCTTGCAGGAGCGTCCGGAACTCCGGATACCGGCCAGGACGCTGCTGTCATCGCCTACTTCGGTGACGGGGCGAGCTCAGAAGGCGATGTCCACGAGTCCATGGTGTTCGCATCCTCCTACAATGCGCCGGTGGTGTTCTTCTGCCAGAACAACCACTGGGCCATCTCGGTGCCCACCAATGTCCAGACCCGCGTGCCGCTGTCCAACCGCGCCAAGGGATACGGGTTCCCGGGCATCCGTGTGGACGGGAACGATGTCATTGCCGTGCATGCCGTCACCGAGTGGGCCCTGGAGCACGCGCGCCAAGGCAAAGGCCCGGTCCTCATCGAGGCCTTCACCTACCGTGTGGGGGCCCACACCACCGCGGACGACCCCACCAAGTACCGCCAGTCGGCCGAAGAGGATGCCTGGCGGGCGAAAGACCCCTTGGCCAGGGTGGAAAAGTACCTGCGGTCCGAAGGGCTGGCCGACGACGGTTTCTTTGCCAAGGTGAAGGCCGACGGCGATGAACTCGCCGCATACGTCCGGCGCACTACCCATGATCTGGAAACCCCGGACATCCGTTCCGCCTTCGCCAACACCTATGCCGAAGCGCACCCCCTGGTGGCTGAGGAACTTGCCTGGTTTGAGGAATACGCTGCAGGATTCGCAGGCGAAGAGCCGGCAGCTGCGGCTTCGGGACAGCCGGCAGCAAAGGCAGGCCACTGATGACCACCATGACCATTGCCAAGGCGATCAATGAAGGCCTCCGCGCAACGCTCAGCCGGAATCCAAAGTCCCTGTTGATGGGTGAGGACATCGGTCCCTTGGGCGGGGTCTACCGGGTGACTGATGGGCTGATCGGTGAATTTGGTCCGGATCGGGTGGTGGATACGCCGCTGGCCGAATCGGGCATCATCGGAACCGCCATTGGCCTTGCCCTGCGCGGGTACCGGCCGGTGTGCGAGATACAGTTCGACGGATTCGTCTTCCCCGGTTTCAACCAGATCACCACGCAGCTGGCCAAGATGCACGCGCGAAGCAACGGCAATCTCACCGTCCCGGTCGTTATCCGCATTCCTTATGGCGGCGGTATCGGATCCGTTGAGCACCACTCCGAGTCGCCGGAGGCGCTCTTCGCCCACACGGCAGGGCTGCGCATCATCACCCCGTCCAACCCGCATGATGCCTACTGGATGATCCAGCAGGCCGTGGAGTGCCAGGATCCGGTCATTGTCTTCGAACCAAAGCGCCGCTACTGGCTAAAGGGGGATGTGGACATCGAGAGCCCCGGCCCTTCCGGTGATCCTTTTAAGGCCCATGTGCTCCGGAGCGGGACGGACGCCACCGTGGTGGCTTACGGCCCGCTGGTCCCCGTTGCCTTGGCTGCCGCGAACGCCGCGGCGGAGGACGGCCGGAGCGTGGAGGTGATCGACCTGCGGTCCATCTCACCCATCGACTTTGATACCGTCACCGCCTCGGTCCAGAAGACGGGCCGCCTGATCGTGGCCCACGAGGCCCCCACCTTCGGTGGAATCGGCGGCGAAATCGCTGCCCGGATCAGCGAGCGGGCCTTCCATTCCCTCGAAGCCCCGGTGATCCGCGTGGGCGGCTTCCATATGCCCTACCCGGTTGCCAAGGTGGAGGAAGACTACCTTCCGGACATCGATCGCATCCTGGAGGCGCTGGACCGCGCCCTTTCCTACTGAGGCTTCCCAACCGAGGACACCATGACTCTCAACAAGTTCAACCTGCCTGACGTCGGCGAAGGCCTCACCGAGGCCGAAATCGTCTCCTGGAAGGTCAAGCCGGGTGACGCCGTCGCCATCAATGACGTCCTCTGCGAGATAGAGACTGCCAAGTCCCTCGTGGAACTGCCCTCACCCTTCGCCGGGACCGTCACCGAACTGCTGGTTCCTGAAGGGGTGACCATCGACGTCGGCACTGCCATCATCAGCGTCAGCGACGACGTTGCCGGAGACCCGAGCCCGGCCGATGTCCGCGCGCCGGAGGCTCCAGCGCAGCCGCTCTACGGCAGGCTTCCAGCGTCCGACGACGGCACAACGGACAGTGCGCCGGCCACGGACAGCGCCTTAGCGGGCGGCCCGCTGGTGGGCTCCGGCCCCAAGGCCGACGCCGTCAAGCGCCGTCCGCGGAAGGCGGCGCCCGCTTCTGCCATCACCGCCAACGCCCCCGAGGTGGAACCCGTCCAGCCCCATTCAGCGGCCGAAGTGACGCAGGCTGCGGGCCCGGCAACCAGCCCGGCCGACGCCGTGGACAACCGCCCGACCTTCGGCGGCACCATCACCGGCCTGGTTAACCGGGTGCTCGCAAAGCCGCCGGTGCGCAAGATTGCGCGGGATCTGGGCATCGACCTGGCGGATGTGGTGGCCACCGGGTCCCGCGGCGAGGTGACCCGCGAGGACCTGGTGAGCTACCAGGCCCAGCGGGACGCGGAACTGGACAAGGCGGACGGCTTTTGGGGCAAGGCGGGCAAGCCGCAGGACCAGCGGATCGAGCGGATCCCGGTCAAGGGTGTCCGTAAAGCTACGGCAAAAGCAATGGTGGACTCGGCCTTCGCAGCACCGCATGTCAGCATCTTCGTGGACGTGGATGCCAGCCGCACCATGGAATTCGTCAAGAGGCTCAAGGCCTCGCGGGACTTTGAGGGCATCAAGGTGTCCCCGCTGCTCATCCTTGCCAAGGCAGTGATCTGGGCGGCCGCACGGAACCCCAGCGTCAATGCCACGTGGGTGGACGATGCCGACGGGACTGACGGCGCAGAGATCCAGGTCAAGCACTACATGAACCTAGGCATTGCTGCCGCCACTCCGCGCGGCCTAATGGTGCCGAACATCAAGAACGCCCAGGACCTGTCCCTGAAGGAACTGGCGCTTGCGCTGAACAATTTGGCCGTCACTGCCAGGGCGGGAAAGACCAAACCTGCCGAAATGCAGGGCGGAACGCTCACCATCACCAACATCGGAGCCTTGGGAATCGATACCGGCACGCCCATCATCAACCCGGGCGAGGTTGCCATTGTGGCCTTTGGAACCATCAAGCAGAAGCCCTGGGTCCTTGACGGGGAAGTGATCCCGCGCTGGATCACCACACTCGGCGGTTCCTTCGACCACCGGGTGGTGGACGGCGACCTGTCCGCCCGCTTCATGGCCGATGTCGCCGCCATCCTGGAGGAGCCTGCCCTCCTCCTGGACTAGGGCAGCGCAGTGGCCATCAATAACAGTGCCATCCGGGCAAAGAACAGGACCGCCCGCTGGCTGACGGAGGCGTTCCAGCCTCCGGTGGTGGTGAGCGTCCAGCTGCTGGTCAGCCCCGTGTCGCAGCCCGGCTTCCCGGGAACCATGGGCTACGGCGCGCTGGCCGCGCTGTTCGTCTGTGTGCTTCCGCTGTTTGTCCTGCTGATGCTGGTCCGGCAGGGAAAGGTAACCGATCACCTTGTCAGTGACCGCCGGCAGCGGGCGCCTGTGCTCCTGATGGCGCTGGCCTCCATCCTGGCCGGGCTCCTGGTCCTCACGGCAGCGGGTGCGCCGCACAGTGTTGTGGCGATGGTGCTCGCAGTGGTGTCGGGGGTAGTGGTGCTGGCCGGAGTCAGCCCGTTCTGGAAGATCAGCGGGCATGCGGCTGCCATGTCTTCAGCTGCAGTGATCGGTGTGCTTATGCTCGGGCCGGTGTGGCTCCCGCTGCTGCTCCTGATACCTGCCGTCGGCTGGTCCAGGGTGGTGCTGCGCGCGCATTCTGCTGCCCAGGTGGTCGCCGGATCGCTCTTTGGGGGCGTGGTGATGGCCGGGATCTGGTGGGCACTCCAGAAGTGGATGGTGGCGTAGGCCGGACCTCAGTAGGCGGTGTAAGCCGTCAGCATTTCCAGGGAGGCCGGGTCCACCGACGTGCCCAGGGCCACTGCTGCGCCCGTCATGAGGACAGCCATGGCCGTTGCCATGCCGGCCCAGGCCGTCAGGAGTTTCCAGTCTTCGCGCAGCACGCTGCCTACGGTCTCGGGAAGCTTGAGCCCGGGCGTGATGAGGTTGGGCGCGCTGTCCACGCTGCCGTCGTCCAGCAAAGCCACCACGCGGTCATTGCTGTGGTCAACACGCATGGAGCAGATGTGGTTGCCGTGCCGGGCAAGGAGAATGTCGTGTCCGGGCAGGTGTCGGCGCTGGAGAGAAATCATGGTGCCCCTCGGTGGTGGTGGTTGCTGGTGTCCGCACCGTTGGGGGCTTTTCAATTTTATCGCCCGGGTTTGCCCGAGAACGCGGTTTCAGGGGTGAGAACGGACACCATGCGGAGGCGTGTCTTCCGCATGGTGTCCGAAAAGTCTGCTAGTCGGCGTCGTAGGTGTTGGCGATGTAGACGTCACAGGGTGCGTTGTGGGCGACGCTGTTGGCTACGCTGCCAAGCACGCGCCCGATGCCATGCATCCGGCGGTTTCCCACCACGATGATCCGCGCTTCCGTCCGCAGGGCTTCCTTGATGAGCGCGTCCGCAGGCCTGCCGCGGGCGGCAGAGTACGATACCTTGACGTCCCTGCCCAGCGATTCCGCCACTGTCCGCGCCACATGCTCCGCTGCATCTGCGTCGGACACGATCCAGCGGTCACTGCCGCTGCCGAAAACTTCGGTCTTGTCACTGTCGAAGGCTGACACCACGTGGAGTGAGGCGCCGAGGGCTGCTGCAAGATCTCGCGCTGACTCGGCTGCCTTTTTTGCAGTTGCGCTGCCGTCCACCCCTACAACGATGATTCCGCTCATGTGTGCTCCTTTGCTTGGTTTCTGTAGCGCTGGTCACGCCTACGCTACAGCGCGGCGATGGCTTCCTGAAGCACCGGTGCCAGGCGGCGCACACCTTCCTCGATGGCTTCCGGTGGCACGGCACTGAAGGCAAGGCGCAGCTTGTTGGACGGTTCGTCCGACGGCGTGAAGGCGGCGCCCGGGATGAACACGACGCCGGCGTCGATTGCCTTGTGCAGCAGGGGATAGGTGTCGATGCCTTCCGGCAGTGTCACCCACACAAAGAAGCCGCCTTCAGGATCGGTCCAGGTGGTCCCGGCCGGCATGTGGCCGGCCAGGGCAGAGAGCATGGCGCTGCAGCGTTCGGCGTACAGTCCACGGTACGTCTCGATCTGGCCCTTCCAGTCGTACTCGCGCAGGTACGCGGAGACGAGCATTTGGTTGAATGCCGGCGGGCACAGGGTCACTGATTCCGCGGCCAGGTAGTAACGGCGCTGCAGGTGTTCGGGGACGAGTGCCCAGCCAATCCGCAGCCCGGGCGCAAAGATTTTTGAGAAGGAACCCATGTAGATAACGTCGTCCGGGTTGTCCGCGCGGAGGGGCGTCAAGGCTTCGCCGGAATAACGCAGCAGGCCGTAAGGGTTGTCCTCGAGGACCAAAATATTCGCTTTGCGGCATATGTTAACCACCTGCTGGCGCCGCTCCCTGGCCAGCGTAATCCCGGAGGGGTTGTTGAAGTTGGGGATGGTGTAGAGGAACTTGATGTTTTTGCCGGCCAGTTGCAGGGCCGCAATCCTTGCCTCGAGCAGCTCGGGAACCAGTCCGTCGCTGTCCATCCCCACCGTTTCCACCTGGACCTGGTATGCCTCGAAGGTGTTGAGAGCGCCCACATAGGTTGGATCCTCGACGAGGACCACGTCGCCGGGGTTGCAGAAGACTTTGGTGGCGACGTCCTGTGCGGATTGCGAGCCGGCGGTGATCACCACATTCTGAGGCAGCGCGTCCCGGATGCCTTCTGCGGCCATCACCTCACAAATCTGGGTACGGAGCTCCTCGGACCCCTGGCCGCTGCTGTACTGCAGGGCCGTCAGGCCGTCCTCCCCGATGATTTTCGCCGCCGTAGCCGCCAGCCTGTCCAACGGCAGGGACTGCAGGTAGGGGCTTCCGCCGGCGAGGGAGACAAGGCCAGGCCGCATGGAGATGTCAAAGACATCGCGCACTGCTGACTGCCGGATGTTGGCGGCCCGTTCTGAAAAGAGTTCTTCATGGCGGTGTGCGGACGTCGCCGCCCGTTCGATGGCATCAATGGCTTCTGCTGGCAGCGTCCCTGCTGCGGCGTCGAGTGTCTCGTGGCTCACATCATCAGGATACAGCGAGGTGTTGCCTAAAAAGCAACAGTTGTTTATCTCAAGGCCTGCCGTCGGCTAATGATCGAGCGCCAAAGCATCAGCCAGGCTACGTCCGTTGACGTAGATTTCTGCCCTGATCGCACCTGCGGCTGCCACCGCCGTCTGCGTAAGCTGGGCTTCCAGCCGGGGAAGGTCACAGGCTCCGCCCGGCCGAAGGGTGCCGGCAAGGTACACCGTAACGGTGGTGCCATCGAAGCTGCCCGAGAGGAACTTCAGCCGCGAAGCGGCCAGGGCGTTGTACAGCTCCCGGTCCTGCTCCGGGAGCGCTGCCCTGCCCGGGGACCGCAGCAGGGCTCCGACCGCAGCAGGAAGGGCCTCCCCTTCAGCGGCGGTTTCGTGGGCTATGCCCACCAGGCTGTCGTTGCAGCCAAAGCGCACGCCGTTCTTGCCGCCGTCGTCGAGGAGTACGTAGTACGAGATCACCGTTGTTGTGGTGCCTGCCCGGATGGTGGGCCCGGGAGAGGTGGGCGTTTCCCGGTCTTCAGTCTCCTGCCCGCTTTCCGGAGCGGCGGCCGTTGTTTCGGGGGCACTTGATGCCGGGGCGGGTAGCGTCCGGGGGCCGGCGGAGAGGCCGGGCGGCGCCGGGTCCGTCCAGGGTTCTGAAGAACCGGCCGTACCTGCTGGTGCAGGATCCGGCAGCTGGGATGCAGGGGCGGCAGGCAGCGGTGCAGCGGGCGGAGTGCTGCTACTGATCGCCAGCGGAGCGGAAGGTGCGGGCGCGGAGCCGGGAGAGGGCTGTATCCCGCAAGCGCCGAGCCAGAACGGAAGTGCCAAGCCCGCTGCTGCGGCCGCGCGCAGCCCTGCCCGCCGTCGTCCTTCACTCCACCTTGCCGGCATGCCTGCCCCGCAATCCTGTCCCGGTCCGGTGGATTAACGTTACGGCCGGTGCTTGAACACGGAAATGCCGCAGAGGTACCGGTTAGGACAAGAGTTGGTCACGGTGCCGCGGCGGCAGCGGTGTTCCGGCAGCGAGTGCCGGACCCCCGGCCTTCAGGAGGCCGGCCGGCCAGGCCACTCCCTGCCCGCCCAGGGATCGTAATCTGCGATGAGCTCCTCCTGCGCCGGACGCTCCGCCTCTGGGATGTGCTGCAGGTTCACCCGCACCCGGTACCAGAGCGAGCTCGAGCCACGCATCCCGTCCACCAGGACATCCGCAGGCTCCAGGGCCCGGACAAGGCCCGCGTGCCGGGATTTCCACTCGTCCAGGGCGGCAAGCGCCTCCGGTTTGGTCCTGGTCCTGGCGACTTCGATCAGCGGCATGGTCGACTGCCGGCGGCCTGAGCCGTCGCCGCTGCGCGGGGGCTTCTCAGCCGGGCCAAGCTCCGCGGCCAGCGCCAGGAGCCCGTCCAGTGCACCCGTGGCGTCATCAATACCTGCATGCGGATCACCGATGTCCGCGAAGCGCTGTGGCACGGTGAGAACCGTGAACTGTTCGGGCCGGGCGGTGCGGACCTCCTCCCACGTCAACGGGGTGGAGACCCTGGCGTCCGGCAGTGGCCGCACCGAATAGGCGGAAGCAACCGTCCGGTCCTTCGCGTTTTGGTTGAAGTCCACAAAGACGCTTTCGCCGCGCTCCTCCTTCCACCACCGGGCGGTGGCAAGCCCGGGCGCCCGGTTCTCCACTTCCCGGGCAAGGGTTTCGGCCGCCAGGCGCACGTCCCGGTAGGACCACTGCGGCGCGATCCGCACCAGGATGTGAAGCCCCCGTGACCCGCTGGTCTTTGGCCAACCCACCAGGCCTGCATCCCCGAGCACGTCCCGCGCCACGAACGCAGCGTCCACGATCTGCGACCAGTCCACACCCGGCATGGGATCAAGGTCCACGCGAAGCTCGTCGGGGTGTTCAAGGTCCTCCGCGCGGACCGGATGGGGATTCAGGTCGAGGCAGCCGAGGTTAACCACCCACGCCAGGCCTGCAGCGTCCCGGATCACTGCCTCCTCTGCTGAGGTCCCCGACGCGTAACGCAGTGTGGCCGTATCGATGAAGTCCGGGTGGTTCTCCGGCACGCGCTTTTGGAAGAACGGCTCAGCGTCGATGCCCTTGGGGAAGCGCTTGAGGACCATCGGGCGCCCGCCGGCACCACGGAGTGCACCATCCGCCACGGCCAGGTAGTACTGCACCAGGTCCAGCTTCGTCAGCCCCGGCCCGGGAAACAGCACCTTGTCCGGGCTGGAAATCCGGACCTCTTTGCCGGCAACGGTGAGGATCTCGGCCGGGGTCTTTGAGGGGCTCATGCGGTCACGGTAGCAACCATCGCAGGCTGCAGCCAGAGCAGCAGTTCAAGGATCGGGGGGCGTTAAACGAAGTGCCCGGCGCAAGGGCTGCGCCGGGCACCGGGGGAATCCGGTCAGGCTGCGGGCTGCGCAGCGGTGAGGGCGTCAAACACGCCCTTGATCTGCTCCACAACCTCTGCATCGTCTTTCGGGTGGACCTCGGCAAAGCGCACCATGGAGCCCGGCACGGCGAGCTTGACGTCCTCGAGGACCTGGGCCCCGGCGATGCCGGCAGCCTTACGGGCCTCGTCCTGGGCCCAGACCCCGCCGTACTGGCCGAATGCGGTCCCGACGACGGCGGTGGGCTTGCCTGCGAGGGCGCCGGCACCGAAGGGGCGGGACAGCCAGTCAATGGCGTTCTTCAGTGCTGCGGGAACGGTGCCGTTATGCTCCGGGGTAACGAGCAACAGCGTGTCCGCCTCATTGGCTGCCGCGCGCAGGGCGGCGGCAGCCTCGGGCACCTGGCCTTCGACGTCAATGTCCTCGTTGTAGAACGGGATGTTGCCGAGGCTTCCGTGGATGACTACGTCCACCTGCTCGGGCGCGTTGAGCTGGATTGCTTCGGCCAGCTTCTGGTTCGTGGACTCGGCGCGAAGGCTGCCGACAAGGGTGAGGACAGTGCTCTTGGTCATGTGAACTCCCGGGTTGGGGCCGCGGGGAGCCGCGGCCAATTCAAAAGCAGAGGCAGTAAGTGCCTTCACCCAGACTAAACGGACCGCAGTCCGTTTAATATTCCCAGGGTCTAGAATGACTGCTGTGAGCTTCATCCCACTGCGGCCCGGATTAGGCCCCGAGCCGCTCACCGAACGCAGCGATGCCGCCCGTAACCGGGAGCGCCTGCTGAAGGCTGCCCGGGAGCTTGTCGAGGAATGCGGTGCCGAAGGGCTGACAATGGACAGGCTCGCGGAGCAGGCCGGCGTCGGCAAGGGGACGGTTTTCCGGCGGTTTGGCAGCCGGGCCGGACTGATGCTGACCCTCCTCAGCGAGTCCGAGGCAGCATTCCAGGCCCGCTTCATGTTTGGCCCGCCGCCGCTGGGGCCGGGCGCCCGCGGGCTGGACCGGCTTATTGCGTTCGGTGCGGAACGGATTCTTTATGTCATGGAGTATGGCGAGCTGGTGCTTGCAGCCGAAAACGCTGCGCGCGGACGCTTCGAAGCCCCGCCTGCCGCACTGTGGCACCGTCACATCGAGGTGCTGCTGCGTGAAGAAGGCTTCGACGGCGATCCCTGGCTCATGGCCAGCGCCTTGAGCGCCACGCTCGATCCGGAGCGCCTGCTGACACTGGTCAAGGGTCACCACATCACGGCCGACCGGCTTGCAGCTTCATGGCGGGATCTTGTCACACGGGTGGTGGGAGATGGCAGATTACGCCACCCGTAACCTTCAGTCCAGTCACACCAACTTCACAGAACTATTCATAACGATCTGATACGGGCGGGTAACTTTCGGTGTCCCGGCTCGCAGTTTCCCTTCCAGCTTGTGATAGTTTCCTCTGGAATGTGACCCCCGACATAGTCCACCAGGGCTAGGCCCGAAGGGCTGCGGGACGCCAGCTACCCGCTGGCAAAGGACCCGGTGAAGCGGCGCAACCCCCGCTGAGCAGGGGAAAACGGAAGGATCCAGCACGTGATTGTTGATTTGCCCAACAGCCTGGCTCGCCCGCGCACCATGCGGTGTCTCACCGTCCAGCCAACGGCGGCGAAGCAGAAGTAGACCCATGCTCAGGTATCTCGCCAAGCGCGGCATCACGTACGTTTTCATGATCTTCCTGACAACGTCTGCAGGATATTTCCTGGCGGTCAGCTCGCTCAAGCCCGCGTTGCTGGAGCAGGAACGCATTCCCCGCCCCACCCCGGAGCAGGTGGCCAACTCCATGCGGCTGAAGGGCCTCGACCCCGACCTCAGTCCCTGGGAGCGGTATGTCGAATGGTTGACTGCGATTGTCACACGATGGGACTGGGGCCGCAGTCCCAACGGCGCGTTCATCAATGCCGAGTTCGGGGACCGGGTCTGGATTTCCACCCGGCTCTTCCTGGCCTCCATCGTTTTGACCCTTGTGATCGGTGTTGCCCTGGGCGTCTACTCAGCTGCCCGCCAATACAAGTTCCAGGACCGGGTCATCACCTCCTACAGCTACCTCGCCTACATCGTGCCCGCCCCGATCGCCTACTTCCTGGTTCAGCTCGGTGCCATCAACATCAACGAGACCGTGGGCGAGCGCATCTTCTTCGTCACCGGCATCTCCACGCCGGGGCTGGAACCGGGATGGGCCCAGTTCATCGACATGCTGGCGCATTACGCCGTCCCAACGGTTGCCATCACGCTGGTCGGCTGGGGCTCCTACCAGATCGCCCAGCGACAGTACCTCCTGGACAATGTCAACGCCGACTTTGTCCGGACCGCCCGCGCAAAGGGGCTGACCCGCAACCAGGCGATCTCCCGGCACGCACTGCGCGTGTCCTTCATCCCGGTGGCACAAAGCATCGCGTTCACCATCCCCGCCATCTTTGCCGGCGGTTTCTTCGCAGAGAAGATCTTCGCCTGGCCCGGCGTCGGTTCATGGAGCATCGACGCCATCTCCCTCCAGGACGTCAACGCCGCAACGGCAACACTGGCCTACGGTTCAGTCATCTTCGCCCTGGGAGCCATTCTGGCGGATTTCGCCACCACCCTTGTTGACCCGAGAGTGCGGGTGCAGTAACCGTGACGAACCTCAATGCAGTAGACCCGGCCGCCGTAGCCCAGGACGCCCACCTGGAGGGCGCCGACGTCGTCATCGGCAAAAACACCATTATCTTCCGCCGGTTCATGCGGAACAAAACAGCAGTGGCGGGCCTCGCCATCTTCCTTGCCCTCACCGTGTTCTCGTTTGTGGGCGGCTACTTCACCCAATGGGACAAGGAAACCATCGACCCTTTCAACATCGGCATGCCGCCGTCGGCCGAGCATTACCTGGGCACCTCCCAGGCCGGCATCGACCTCTATGCGATGACGGTTGAAGGAACCCGGATCTCCATCCTCATCGGCCTGATAGTCGGGCTCGTCTCAGTCCTCGTCGCCGCTGTCTACGGATGCACCATGGCCTACTTCGGCGGCAAGGTGGACAAGGTGATGCTCTTCATCCTTGAAGCGCTCATCATGATGCCTGCCCTTCTGGTGGTGGCCGTGGCCACAAGCGGCGGAGGCGAAGGGCTCAAACGGGACCTCCCGTCCTGGCTGCTGCTGATCATCGTGCTGCTCGTCTTCAGCTGGATGGGTACGGCCAGGCTGATCCGGTCGCTGTCCATGTCCCTGATGCAGCGTGATTTCGTCAAGGCTTCCCAGTACATGGGCGTCCCGGCACGAAGGATCGTATGGCGGCACCTGGTCCCCAACATCGGGTCGCTGCTGGTCCTGGACATCACCCGCGGCGTCACCGGCGCCATCCTTGCGGAGGTGGCCTTCTCCTTCATCGGCATCGGCATCAAAGTTCCGGACGTCAGCCTCGGCGTGCTGATTGGTGGCGCCACGTCCCAGGTGCAGACCTTCCCCTGGATGTTCTGGGTGCCACTGACGGTGATGTTCCTCCTGACCGGCTCGCTGGCCATGATGAACGACGGATTGCGGGACGCCTTCGACCCAAGCTCCAGCTCATCGGGCAGCGCCAAAAAACGCGCCCTGAAAACCCGCGTGAAGGGGAATGCCTCATGAGCAGCGAAATCGCCGCCGGACGGGTTGAACAGCCGCAGTCACCGGCGGAACGGCTCCACGTCGCAGGCCTCCACGCCCCTTCGGATGCCATCCTGTCCGTCCGCGACCTGAACGTCCGCTTCAACACGGAAAACGGGATAGTGCACGCGGTCCGGGGTGTTGACTTTGACCTCATGCCCGGAAAGACGCTGGGCATCGTGGGAGAATCCGGGTCCGGCAAATCGGTGACGTCCCTGGCCATCATGGGACTCCTCCCCACGACAGCCGAAGTGACCGGCTCCGTCCGGCTCAAGGGCAAGGAACTGCTGGGCCTCAGCGACAAAGCCATGTGTGAATACCGCGGCAATGAGCTGGCCATGGTCTTCCAGGACCCGCTGTCCTCGCTGACGCCGGTCTATACCGTCGGCACCCAAATCATTGAAGCGCTGACCATCCACAATCCCGGCATGAGCAAACAGACCAAGGAAGCCCGCGCCGTCGAACTTCTTGCCATGGTGGGCATCCCCAGCCCCAAAGAACGGCTCAGGGCCTTCCCGCACGAATTCTCGGGCGGCATGCGGCAGCGCGTGATGATCGCCATCGCCATCGCCAACAATCCGCGGGTCCTCATCGCGGATGAGCCGACGACGGCGCTGGACGTCACCATCCAGGCGCAGGTGCTGGAGGTGCTGCATACCGCGCAGGAGGAGACGGGCGCCGCCGTCGTCATGATCACCCACGACCTCGGCGTTGTGGCGGGAATGGCCGACGACATCATGGTGATGTACGCCGGCAGGCCGGTGGAGACCGGCGCGGTGGATGACATCTATTACAACCCCCGGATGCCTTACACCATGGGCCTCCTCGGCGCCGTCCCGCGCGTTGACGTTGCAGAGAAGTCGTCGCTTGTCCCCATCGAGGGCATGCCGCCCAACCTGATCCACCCGCCAACCGGCTGCTCGTTTGCGCCCCGCTGCCCGCTCGCCTCGGACGCTTGCCTTGAGGGGGAGCCGGCGCTCGCGCCGGTACCGGACGGCCCCCTCCATCTGGCCGCCTGCATCAAATCAGGGTCCCTTGGCGGGGACGTTGACGTCCTGGACGTCTTTGCCGCCCCGCCGGTGCCGGTCTCGCGGTTCGACGCCATCCCACGAGAGGAACGGGCCACAGTCCTGCAGCTCAAAGATGTCCGTAAACACTTCCCGCTGACGCGCGGGGCGCTGCTGAAGAAACGGATTGGTACGGTCAAGGCCGTGGACGGGCTCACCTTCGACATCCGCGAAGGGGAGTGCTTCTCCATCGTGGGCGAGTCGGGCTCCGGCAAAACCACCACGCTCCTGGAAATCATGGAATTCCACAAGGACCAGGACGGCGAGGTGGTGATCGGCGGCATCAGCAACAAAAAAGCTGCCGATGCCCGGGCCAAGAGCGCCATGCGCCGTGAGCTCCAGATGGTGTTCCAGGACCCCACCGGCGCCCTGGACCCGAGGTTCACGGTCTACGAGGTACTGGCCGAGCCGCTGCAAAACGCCGGCATGGAGAAACCGGCCATCAGGAAGCGCATCATGGAGCTGATGAAGCTGGTGGGCCTGCAGCCGGACCATGTCAACCGCTTCCCCAACCAGTTCTCGGGGGGCCAGCGGCAGCGCATCGGCATTGCCCGTGCCCTGGCCGTGAACCCGAAGCTGGTAGTCCTTGACGAGCCCGTCTCCGCGCTGGACGTCTCCGTCCAAGCCGGGGTCATCAACCTCCTGGACAAGCTTCGCGCTGAACTGGGACTCAGCTACCTGCTGGTGGCGCACGACCTCTCAGTGGTCCGGCACATCTCCAACCGGGTAGCGGTGATGTACCTGGGAAAGATCGTGGAGATCGGCGAAGTGGACCGGGTGTTCGACAACCCGCGCCACCCTTACACCCGCGCCCTGCTCTCCGCCATCCCCGTTCCGGACCCGCAGCTGGAACGCACCCGGGAACGCATCATCCTCCAGGGTGACCTGCCGTCGCCGCTGGATGCCCCGAAGGGCTGCAACTTCGCCACCCGTTGTCCCGTCTTCGCTGCCCTGCCGAAGACGAAACAGGAAAAGTGCCTGACCCTCGAACCTCCCTTGCTGCCCGTCACCCCCTCGCCGGCGGCGCAGACCCTGGCGGCGGATCCACTGCCCGCCCTGGACCAGCGCTTCGCCTGCTTCTTCCCCGACGGGGAGATCGACGAGGACATGCTGGTGGTCCACGAAGCGGCGGACCATCATGCACCTTAATTTTCTTCGACCCATCACAAGCACCACCACTCGCACCAATGAAGGGAACACCATGAGGAATCTCAACAAGATCGGCGGAGCTGCAGCCATAGCGGCGGCTCTGGCGCTGACGGCCTGCGGCGGCGGTGGCGGATCCGCCGGCCCCGAAACGGCCAAGGGGCAGGAGTCAGGCAGCGACCTGTCCAAGCTCATCAGCATCAACGAGAAGCCTGCATCGGATCTTGAGCAGGGCGGCAAGGTCACCCTTCCACTGGGCAACATCGGCCCGGACTTCAACGGATTCTCCAACAACGGCAACAGTGCGGACAACACCGCACTGCACCGCCCCATCGACCAAGCGGGCACCTGGGGCTGCTGGGACATTGCCTTCGACGGAAAAGTGACGCCCAACAAGGACTTCTGCGAGTCCGTGGAAAATGAAGTAGAAGACGGCAAGCAGACCATCACCATCAAGGTCAACGAGAAGGCCACCTACAACGACGGCACCCCGATCGATGTAAAGGCCTTCCAAAACACCTGGAACATCCTCAAGAGCCCTGATGCCGGCTATGACATCGTCAGCTCGGGCAACTATGAGTTCGTTGAATCCGTGGAAGCGGGCAGCAACGACAAGGAAGTGATCGTCAAGACGAGCCAGCCGGTCTACCCGCTGGATTCCCTCTTCACCGGACTGATCCACCCCGCCGTGAACTCTCCCGAAATCTTCAACGAGGGGTTCAACGGCGACATGCACCCCGAATGGATGGCCGGGCCGTTCAAACTGGACCAGTACGACACCGCCGCTAAAACGGTGACACTGGTTCCCAACGAGAAGTGGTGGGGCAACAAGCCGGTGCTGGAGAGCGTTGTGTTCCGCCAGCTGGAGACCAGCGCCCAGATCGCAGCCTTCAAGAACGGTGAGATCGACGCCATGTCGGCCAACACCATCTCCCTCTACAAGCAGCTCGAGGGCACCAACAACGCTGAGGTCCGCCGCGGCCAGCGGCTGTTCGCCGGCGGCATGAACCTCAACGCCCAGCGCATCACCGACGTCGCCGTCCGCGAAGCCATTTTCGCCGCCGTGGACCGTGAGGCACTGCGCAAGGTGCGCTTCAACGGCCTGAACTGGGAAGAGCCCAGCTCCGGCTCCATGATGCTGCTGCCGTTCTCCGAGTACTACCAGGACAACTACCCCGTCAAGGAAACCGGTCCTGACGCCGCCAAGAAGGTACTGACCGATGCCGGCTACACCGCCAACGCTAACGGCATCATGGAAAAGGACGGCAAGCCCGCCGCCTTCAAGATCAGCAACTTCGGTGATGATCCCACTACCCTCGCCTTCACCCAGACGCTGCAGAAGCAGCTTCAGGCCGGTGGCATGGATGTTGGAATCGACCAGCGCGCATCTGCCGACTTCGGCAAGGTCCTGGGTTCACGCGAGTTCGACATGAGCGTCTCCGGTTACACCGTGGGCGCGGACGCAACTGAAGCAGTCAAGCAGTACTACGACTCCAAGACCAACGAAAACCAGCTGGGCGACGCCGAGCTGGACAAGAAGATCGCTGATCTCGCCTCCATCGAGGACGACGCCGAGCGCAACAAGGCAGCGATGGAAGTTGAGAAGGAGCACATGGCGAAGTACTTCTCCATGGGCGTTGTGATGAACGGCCCGCAGATCTCCTTCGTCCGCACCGGACTTGCCAACTACGGCCCGTCCCTCTTCCGCAGCCTGTCCCAGGTTCCGGACTGGAGCGCCCTCGGCTGGGAAAAGAAGTAACCCCCACCCGTAACGCTCTCCCACTTACTGCAAGTTTTCCTGCGACGCTCCCTCACTTCCCGTTGATCGCGGCGGGAAGTGAGGGAGCGTTTGTGTGTTTGGGGCAGGAAGCGAACGTGCGTGCGGGAGTACGGTAGGCCTATGAACGGGACTGAAGCTTCGTCACGCACCATCCGCACCGCCGTCGTGGGTTTCGGACTGTCCGGAAGCGTCTTCCACGCCCCCCTGGTAGCAGCAGACTCCCGCTACTCGCTGAGTCTCATCGCCACGTCAGATGCCGGAAGGGAGGCGGCCGCCACCGCAAAGTATCGGGATGTGAAGACGGTGCCTGACGCCCAGGCAGTCGTTGCACGCGCGGACGAGTTGGACCTGGTGGTCCTGGGAACACCCCCTGCAACCCATTACCCGCTGGCAAAGGCAGCCCTGGAAGCCGGGTTGGACGTGGTGGTGGACAAGCCTTTCGCGGTCACCAGTGCGCAAGGGGAAGAACTTATCGCCCTGGCACAACAACTCGGCAGGGTACTCACCGTTTTCCAGAACCGTCGCTGGGACGGTGATTTCCTGACACTGCGAAAGCTTCTGGCCGCCGAGGCCCTGGGCAAGGTGACCCGGTTCGAATCGCGTTTCGAGCGGTGGTCTCCCGCTATTGCAAAGGCCTGGAAGGCCCACGCTACGGCGGCCGACGGCGGCGGCACCCTGTTCGACCTCGGCAGCCACCTGATTGACCAGGCCCTCCAGCTCTTCGGCCCGGCCGCAGTGGTGCACGCGGAGCTCAAGGCACGCCGTTCCGACGAACGTGCGGATGACGACGTGTTCCTGGTCCTGCGCCACGGCTCCGGGGTGATCAGCCACCTCACGATGAACATGCTGTGCGCCCAGCAGGGCCCCCGGTTCCGTGTGCTGGGTTCCGTGGGCGGGTTCACGAAAAATGGAGTGGACCCGCAGGAGCCGTATGTCGCCGCCGGCGGCAGCCCCCTGGACCCCGAGTACGGCGAGGAGGCACCGGAGTGGGCCGGGCTCCTGGGCCGCGATGGCCACCTGGACGCCCTGCCCACCGAGCGCGGCGCCTACCCGGAGTTCTACCGCCTCCTGGCAGACAAGCTCCTCGACGGCGGAGCAGCATCAGCAAAGCCCCTCCCGGTAGACCCAAAGGACGCCGTTGAGTCCCTAAAAATCATTGAACAAGCACGCGAACTGGCTTCAATGGTTCGTTAACGGCCGCAACGGAGGCCATCCGGAAGCGTGCGTCAGAGCGACGAAGGAGCAGCACGCGGGGATGGCCGCCGTTGCGGCCGGAGTCCGGACTACGCAGAGACCAGTTCGTGCCAGTCCGCTACGAGGGGCAGGTTGTGCGCTTCGGACACGGAGTGGTGGGCCACGTGGCCGGCAGCGATGTTCAGGCCCGCGGCGAGGGCGGGGTCGCGGTCGAACGCTGCCTTGACGCCCAGGTTGGCGAGGGCCACCGCGTAGCGCAGGGTCACGTTGGTGAGCGCGTAGGTGGAGGTATTCGGTACCGCGCCGGGCATGTTGGCCACGCAGTAGAAGATGGTGTTGTGCACCTTGTACGTGGGTTCCTGGTGCGTGGTGGGGTGGGTGTCCTCGAAGCAGCCGCCCTGGTCCACGGCGATGTCCACCAGGACGGAGCCCGGCTTCATGCGGGCCACAAGGTCGTTGGTCACCAGCTTGGGGGCCTTTGCGCCGGGGATGAGGACGGAGCCGATCACCAGGTCAGCGTCCACCACGGACTTTTCGATCTCGTACTTGTTGGATGCCACCGTCTTGAGCCGGCCCTGGTACTGGGCGTCCAGCTCGCGCAGGCGGTTGATGTTGATGTCCATGATGGTGACGTCCGCGCCCAGGCCCAGTGCCATGGCTGCCGCATTGGTTCCGGCGACACCGGCGCCGAGGACAACCACCTTGGCGGGCCGGACGCCGGGTACGCCGCCCAGCAGCACGCCCTTTCCGCCGGCGGGGGCCATGAGGGAGGCGGCCCCCACCTGCACGGAGAGCCGGCCGGCTACCTCGGACATGGGCGCCAGGAGCGGGAGGGTGCGGCCTTCCTGCACCGTCTCGTAGGCAATGGCGGTGACGCCGGAGTTGATGAGTTCCCGGGTCAGTTCGGGCTCCGCGGCGAGGTGGAGGTAGGTGAAGAGGATGAGGTCCTTGCGGAAGCGGTGGTACTCGGCCTTGATGGGCTCCTTGACCTTCATGACCATGTCCGCGCGGGACCAGACGTCGTCCGCATCGTTGATGATCTCGGCACCGGCGATGGAGTATTCCTCATCAGTGATGCCGGAGCCCAGGCCTGCACCGCGTTCCACGAGCACGGTGTGGCCGTTGCTGCGGAACTCGTGGACGCCGGCAGCTGTAATGGCCACCCGGAACTCGTTGTTCTTGATTTCTTTGGGGACGCCGATGATCATCGTGGGCTCCAGGTTCTCGGCTTTGTAGGCCGGAAAGTGCGGAAGGATTTCGTGTATCCACGATAAATCGCGTTGTGAGCCAGCTGACATGAAAGGCCGGTACCCGCAGGACGAAAGCCCCGGATTTGAGCGGATTTTCCGTAGCGCTACTCGACGTTTGTCGAGGCCGCGGGCGGCAGGTGTCGCCTTGTGTCCGTTCGTCCGGGGAGCCGCCAAGGCAGTAGTGTTGCGGCATGCAGCAGGGAGTGGAACAGCTGGTGGAGCAGGTGGCGCAGAAGCTGGGCCGGGGCCTCTCGCTGGAGGACTTGGACGGGGTACTCCTTGCCTACAGCTCCAACCAGTCCCATGCGGACCGGGTTCGGGTGAACTTCCTGCTGAGCAAGAAAGTGCCGGCGGACGTCAGCGCCTGGCAGCTCTCACACGGCATCGCCACTGCTGTCCGGCCGGTGGTGGTTCCCGCCAACCCGGACCTGGGCATGCTGGGCCGGGTCTGCGTTCCGCTCATGGTTCGAGGATTCCGGGTGGGCTACCTGTGGGTACAGCAGGACTCCGAGGACGAAAACCCGGCTGCGATCCTCACCCAGCTGCCGGCCGTCAACCACGAGTTGGAGATGCTGTCCGGGCTCCTGCTCGACTCGAACACAGCAGAGTCCGAGTTCCGGCGCGGGCGTGAGCGGGAGTTCCTGTCCGCGTGCGCCGGGGAAGCCAACGCCGTGGCCGCCGTCGGAGGCTGGAAGGAAATCCAGGGCCGCGGTCCCTGGCAGATGGTCACTGTCCTCGATGCGGACGGCTGGGCCGGCGGGCCTGATCCCATCGCGTCCACCCTGATCCACCGCTCGGCAGCGCTCCAGGCGACCATCGGCGTTGATACCGCCCTGTTCAGTGCCGGTACGGACACCCATGCGGTGGTCCTGTTCCGAGAATTGTCCGGCAGGGCCAACCATGCCCAGGTGCTGGTGCACTACCAGCTGGAACTTGCCAAGCGCTCCGGCCGGCCCGTGCACCGCATCATCCTGGGGCTCAGCGAGGGCTTTGGCCGGCCGCGGGAGCTCGCGGCGGCCTACCGGCAATCGAAGGTGGCGGCACAGGCCGCCGCCGTGGACCCCCAGCTCGGAGAACTTGTCGACTGCCGCGCAACCGGCATCTACCAGCTCCTTGCATCTGCCGGCGGAGGCGCCAGTGCCTGGGCTGACTCAGGGTCCGTCTACTTCCGCATGCTGGAGGACCACGACCGCAACCATGAGCTTCTTCCGGTCCTGGAACTCCTGTACGACAACGACGGCTCCGTCCAGGACGTGGCCACCAGGCTCCACCTGCACCGCAGCAGTATCTACAACAGGCTCGGCAGGATCCGCCAGCTGCTGGGCGTGGATCCGCTCAAGGGGATGCCCCGCCTTGAGCTCCACGCAGCACTGAAAATGCGTCGGTGGGCCGGCCGGCCCCGAATCTAGGCGCCCTTCCCCGGATCCCCTGCCTGGTCGCGTTGCTCGGCCTTCTTCTGCTTCCCCAGCCAGGCCATGATGGCCGCCCGGGGAATCCGCCGGTGGCTGCCGCGGTATTCCACCGGGATCTCCCCACGGTCCGTCATGTTGCGCAGGTACGTGTGGGAAATCCCTGCCAGCTCTGCTGCCCTGGACGTGGTGAGCATGTCCTCCACGCTGCTGACGGTGACCGCTTCGCCGCGGCTGAGCCGGTGCAGGAGATCCACGACGGCGTCCCTCGCCAGGGGTGGAAGCCGGTGGACTGTGCCGTCCACAAAAACGGTGATGTCATCCCCGCCCGCCAGCGCCCGGCCCAGCTTTTCAGCGTCCTCCGGAGGGAGGGCGTCAGTTAACCGGGGAGCGATGAGTGCCATGGATTCAGCCTACCGGCGGCCACCCAGTCCCGGGCGGTATGCTCGCCAGATGGAACTTAGCGGCGCGCAGGATGTTGAATCGGGGGGATTGAGGGGCAAGCTCTACGCCTCATTGCTCCCCGCCGGGCCCCGGGTCCGGCCAGCCTACGTGCTGCTGCACGGCATTGGTGTCTCCCACCGGTACCTAGCCCGGCTGCATCTTGAGCTGGCAGAGAAAGCGGACGTTTATACCTTCGACCTTCCGGGCTTCGGAAAGGCATCACGGCCGCCGCACCAATTGCAGATCGAGGACTTTGCGGCGTTTGTGGACGCAGTCCTGACGGAGGCCGGCGTTTCCCGTTATGTGGTGGTGGGCCATTCGATGGGTGCTCAATTTGCGGTGGAACTGGCGCTCCGGCAACCCGACCGGGTCGCCGGAGCTGTGTTGATGGGACCTGTGGTGGATACGCCCAGGAAGACAGTCACCCGGCAGGCCCTGGCGCTGACGCGTGACGCACTGTTCAGGGAAAGCCTGACCTCCAACGCTCTCGTTTTCGGCGACTACTTCAGGGCGGGCCCGCGCTGGTACCTGACCGAACTGCCCGTGATGATGGCCTACCCCACCGAGGAAAGGCTGGCAGCGGTCAGCCAGCCCGTCCTGGTCCTCCGCGGCGCCAGGGACCCCGTTGCGCGCCGTCCCTGGTGTGAACGCCTGGTACAGGTGGCGTCGCACGGCAGCATGGCAGAAGTGCCGGGGCAGGGCCACGTGGTCCAGCACACCGCCCCGGACGCTGCCGCGGAGATCATCACTGATTGGGTGCGGGCAGCGGCCTTGCCGGCATCAAGCCACAAGACCGCCACTCCTGAGGCGTAGCGTTCCGGCTAGAGCCCCAGCTCTTCCAGGACCGGCAGCTTTTCCCGGACCCACGCCCGCGCTTCCGTCGCGCTGGGGGCGGACAGGGCGAGTTTCGCCAGCTGCTGCGCTTCGTCCAGCGTGACCGTCTTGAGTACCGCTGCAACCGCAGCGAGGGACCGGGCCGTCATGGACAGCGTGCTCACACCCAGGCCGGTGAGGACGACGGCGAGGGCCGGGTCCGCAGCTGCCTCACCACAGACGCCCACGGGCTTGTTGTTCCCCTCCGCGCGCGATCCTTCAACAGTCAGCCCCACCAGTCGGAGGACGGCGGGCTGCCACGGGGTGTTCAGGTTGGCAAGCGGGCCGAGCTGGCGGTCCGCTGCCATGGCGTACTGGGTGAGGTCGTTGGTGCCGAGGCTCGCGAAGCCGACTTCCCGGAGAATCGCTTCGGCAGTGAGGGCTGCAGAGGGAACCTCCACCATCACGCCGGGCGTCTTGATGCCGGCGTCTGAACACATGGAGGCAAAGCGGGCGGCCTCTTCCGCCGTGGAGATCATGGGGGCCATGACCCACACGTCCGCCTCGGAATCCTTCTCTGCCAGTGCGATTGCCTCCAGCTGGCGGTCCAGGACTCCGGGGGTGGTGAAGTCGGTGCGGTAGCCGCGGACGCCCAAAGCGGGGTTGGGTTCGGTGGAGTCGGTCAGGAAGGGGAGCGGCTTGTCAGCGCCGGCATCGAGCGTGCGCAGGACCACCTTTTTGCTCGGGAAGGCATCAAAAACTTTTTTGTAGGCGACGGCCTGTTCTTCAACGCTCGGTTCAGTGTCCCGTTCCAGGAAGCAGAACTCGGTGCGGAACAACCCCACGCCCTGGGCGCCGAGCTGCGCGGCCGCTTCGGCATCCTTGCCGCCGCCCACGTTGGCGAGCAGCGGGACCAGGTGGCCGTCCGCCGTCGCACCTGTGCCGCTGAACTCGGCCAGCAGGGAAGCCGTGGCAGCCCAGGCCTCTGCTGCCGCGCGAAGTGACTCGTCAGGCTCGGAGGTCACCGCCCCGGCTGCGCCGTCCAAGTACACTTCGGTACCGTCCGGAAGTTCGTCCACGCCGACGGCGGCGACGACGGCGGGAAGGCCGAGGGACCGGGCGATGATGGCGGTGTGGGACTGCGGTCCGCCGCCTGAGGTGACAAGTGCCAGGACCTTGTTGGGGTCCAGGGTGGCGGTGTCGGCCGGGGCCAGGTCCTCGGCCACCAGGACGAACGGCGTGGTGGAGGCAGGAATGCCCGGCGCGGGCACGCCCCGCAGCTCGGCGACAATGCGGGCGCGCACGTCCAGGACGTCGGTTGCCCGTTCCGCCATGTAGCCGCCCAGGTTGTGGAGCATTTCCGAGACGGAGGAGCCGGACTCCCAGATGGCGCGTTCTGCGGATGTTCCGCGGGCAACCAGCTTGGCGGCACCCTTGATCAGCATGGTGTCCTTGGCCATCAGGGCCGTGGCCTCCAGGACAGCCTTTCCGTCGCCGGTAGCGTGGGCGGCGCGGGCCTTCAATTCATCGTGCACGGCCTGGGAGGCGGCCTTCAGTGCCGCAGTTGCTTCCTCGGCGGTGTTCCCGGGTGCCAGCTGTTCGCCGGCAGGGGGTTCGCTGATGGGTTTGGGCATCTGCCGGACGGTGCCGATGACGCGGCCTGGGCTGACGCCTACTCCTGGGAAGTTCTGCACTGAAGGTCCTCATTCTCTGCCGGTTGCCAGGCCCGCCCGTATGCCCGGCGTCATGCCGGTCCGCTGGAGGACTGCTGCATCCGGAAGCGGAAAACGTGCCTGAAAAAAATTGTATGTGATTCAGTTCATATAGCATTGCTATAGGTGCTAGGGTAGCGGTTATGAGTTTGGATGGCCAGCTTCCCCCCAAAATGCGGCTGCTTCGTGCTGCCGCAGAGTTGTTGGCCAACTCTGGGGGAGCCCCCGTCTCCACCCGCCAGATCACCCAGCTGGCTGGAGTCACGGCTCCCACGCTGTACCACCACTTCGGTGACAAGGAAGGCCTGTTTGACGCCGTCGTCGCCGCAGGGTTTGAAGAATATGTTGCGGGCGAAAGGGATTTTGCCCCCTCCGGACAGCCGCTTGAGGACATCCGGAGAATGTGGGACAACCATGTCCAGTTCGGGCTGAACCAGCCGGAGCTGTACCTGGTGATGTTCGGCAATATCCGCCCGGAAAGCCGGCCGGCAATCGTCGCAGATGCCGAGGCGCTGATGGAGGAGATGCTGAACAAGGCAGCGGTGGCGGGCCAGCTGAACGTCCAGCCCCGGGAAGCGGCCAGGTCCATCCTGGCGGCTAACGTGGGCGTGACGCTGATGCTGATTGCGGAGCCCGCCTCCGATCGGAACCTCGAATTGTCCACCATGACCCGGGACGCCATGATCTTTGCGGTGTCAGCCGAGCCCGCCCCCGGCGCGGCTCCCGGGGACACCGGAAAGTCCTCGGTGGTGGTGGCAGCGATCGCCCTGAACGCCGCACTTCAGGCCTCGCACTCTGACCAGCTTTCAAGCTCGGAACTCAAGCTTTTCCTCGAATGGCTTCACCGCATCTCCACCAGCCCGGCCGGCTGACAACGCAGGACCCGGCAGAACGTCGTCGTAAGTATCGGAACATCCTGCGAAGCCGCAGGAATGACGGTTAGGAAATCACATGGCAACAGAGACAGTTGCAAAACCCCGCACGAGCGCGAGGGTGCACGTGCAAAAGTTCGGGACGTTCCTGTCCGGCATGATCATGCCCAATATCGGTGCCTTTATTGCCTGGGGGCTCATCACCGCGCTGTTTATCGAGAAGGGCTGGTTCCCTGTTCCGCAGCTGGGCGGCTTCGGCGAGACGGACGGTGTGGCAAACACCGGGCTGGTGGGCCCAATGATCAACTACCTGCTGCCGCTGCTGATCGCCTACACCGGCGGCAGGATGGTCTACGACGTCCGCGGCGGTGTGGTGGGCGCCATCGGCACCATGGGTGTGATCGTGGGTGCCGGCATCCCCATGTTCATCGGCGCCATGATCATGGGCCCACTGGGCGGCTGGACCATGAAGAAGATCGACTCGATCTGGGACGGCAAGATCCGCCCCGGCTTCGAGATGCTGGTCAACAACTTCTCCGCCGGCATTTGGGGCGCCTTGCTGGCGATGCTGGGTTTCTACGGCATCGCCCCCCTGGTTTCCGCGTTCAGCACAGGTGCCGGCAACGTAGTGCAGTTCCTGGTGGACAACGGCCTGCTGCCCCTCACCAGCATCTTCATTGAACCCGCCAAGGTGCTCTTCCTCAACAACGCCATCAACCACGGCGTGCTCACCCCGCTCGGCGTCCAGCAGTCGCTGGAGCAGGGCAAATCCATCCTGTTCCTGCTTGAGGCCAACCCCGGACCGGGCTTCGGCATCCTGCTCGCCTACATGTTCTTTGGCCGCGGCGCCGCCAAGGCATCCGCTCCCGGTGCCGCCATCATCCACTTCCTGGGCGGCATTCACGAGATCTACTTCCCCTACGTTTTGATGCGCCCGCTGCTCATCCTCGCTGCCATCGCCGGCGGCATGACGGGCATCGCCACCCTGGCCATCACCAACTCGGGCCTGGTGGCGCCGGCCGCACCCGGCTCCATTTTCGCCGTGCTCGCCCAGACCTCCCGGGACAGCTACCTCGGAGTGATCCTCGCGGTCCTGCTGGCGACGGCGGCATCCTTCGTGGTGGCCTCCATCATCATGAAGACCACCAAGCACAGCGATGAGGGAGACCTCAACGACGCCACCTCAAAGATGGAGCAGATGAAGGGCAAGAAGAGCTCTGTATCCTCCACCTTGACCGGTGCCGGCGCCGGTGCGGCTGCCGCAGGCGGCGGCGTTGGTGTCCTCGCCGGTCCGGTACGGAACATCGTGTTCGCGTGCGACGCCGGCATGGGCTCCAGTGCCATGGGCGCCTCGGTGCTCCGCAATAAGATCAAGGCGGCCGGCTTCCCGGACGTGAAGGTCACCAACGCCTCCATCGCCAACCTGCGCGACGAGTACGACGTGGTGATCACGCACCAGGACCTGACCGAGCGTGCCAAGCCGGCCACGGCCAGCGCCGCGCACTACTCCGTGGACAACTTCATGAGCAGCCCGCGCTACGACGAGATTGTGGAACTGGTGCGGGAAAGCAACACCGACGGCGGAACAATGCCAGGCACCGAACCGGACGCCGGGACCCCCGGCGGAGCCACAGCAGCAGGAACGACGGCAGCGGCTGCGGCCGGAGCCGGTGCCGCTACACGGGGCGCCCACGCTGCTGACGCGCCGGTGGACGCAAGCCCCGGCGCCGAACCCGCATCCGGAACCCCTGAGATCCTCGCCCGCGAGAGCGTGGTGCTGGACGGCTCGGCCACTACCCGTGACGCCGCCATCGACGAGGCGGGCCGGCTGCTGCTGGCGCGCGGCGCGGTGGACGAGGGCTACATTGCAGCCATGCACGAGCGCGAGGAATCAGTGTCCACCTACATGGGCAGCTTCCTGGCCATTCCGCACGGCACCAACGCCGCCAAGGACCACATCCGGAAGTCCGCGGTGTCCGTGATCCGCTACCCGGAGGGCATTGACTGGAACGGCAAGCAGGTTAAGTTCGTGGTGGGCGTGGCAGGCGTCAACAACGAGCACCTGCACATCCTGTCCTCCATCGCGAAGGTCTTCACCAGCAAGGAGCAGGTTGCCCGGCTGGAGGCGGCCACTTCCGTGGATGAAGTCCTGGATCTCTTCGGGAAGGTCAACGCATAGTGAAGGCTGTTCATTTCGGGGCCGGGAACATCGGCCGGGGCTTTGTGGGCCTGCTCCTGCACGACGCCGGGTACGAGGTGGTGTTCGCGGACGTTGCCGAGGAACTCATCACGCAGCTCGCGGCGGCGGACAGCTACGCGGTGCACGAGGTGGGGGAGAACCCTGCCGTCCGGACGGTCAACAACTTCCGGGCGCTGAACTCCACCACCCAGGAAGCGGAGCTCATCGCAGAGATTGCGACGGCGGACATTGTCACCACCGCTGTGGGCCCGCACATCCTCAAGTTCCTGGCGGCTGTCATCGCCAGGGGGATCGCTGCCAGGGAGGCCGGCCTGGCAGCGCTGCAGGTAATGGCCTGCGAGAACGCGATCAACGCCACGGACATCCTTGCCCAGGAAGTGGCCTCCCGCCCGGAGGCCGCCGGCGGTGCACTGGAGGGACGCGCGGTGTTCGCCAACACTGCAGTGGACCGGATCGTGCCCAACCAGGAACCAGGGCAGGGCCTGGACGTCACCGTGGAAACGTTCTACGAATGGGTCATTGACCGGACGGCCTTCGCGGGCGCCGCCCCGGAGATCCCAGGTGCCACGTTTGTAGATGACCTCTCGCCGTACATCGAGCGGAAGTTGTTCACGGTGAACACCGGCCACGCGTCGGCCGCGTACTTCGGGTTCGAGGCGGGCCTGGAGAAGATTTCCGAGGCCATGGCGGACCAGGACGTGGCGGAGGACGTCCGGGCCGTGCTGGAGGAGACCAAACAGCTCCTGGTGTCCAAGCATGGCTTCAGCAACGACGAGCAGGAAGCCTACGTCCAGAAGATCCTGGTCCGGTTCTCCAACCCGTACCTGCCCGACACCGTCAACCGGGTGGGCCGCGCGCCGCTGCGGAAGCTGAGCCGGCACGAGCGGTTCATCGGGCCGGCAGCGGAACTCGCCGAACGCGGAGTTGTTCCGGAGGCGCTCCTGGGCGCCATCGCCGCTGCGCTGCGCTTCAACGACCCCGCCGATGCGGAGGCAACCGAACTGGCTGGGATCCTCGCAGCGGCCGGCCCGGCCGATGCCACGGCGAGGATCACAGGACTGGAGCCCGCGCACCCGCTGTTCAACGCCGTCTCCACTCTGGTGGAGGAACGCCAGGCGGAACTCGCCCAAACCCCCGCCTGACGCCCGCGCAGATCCTGCGCCTTTTCCGCAACCCTCCTGCAATCACGACGCCGGCACTCACCTGAGTGCCGGCGTCGTGCTGTGTGATCTTACTCACTAAAGGCCGGATAGTGTCACTTCCGTTTTGAAGTTAGCCTTCCCTTACTTATAGGCTCTGGACCATTAGGCAACGAAGTTGTGACGTATTACCCGAGCGGAGATCAACGTGAAGAAGAGGCTGTCGAGCTACCTGGGGGCACTGGCGGCGGGAGCGGCGCTTCTGACCGTCACCGCATGCGGAGGAAGCGCGACGGCGACTCCCGCCGACGAAGCAACCACCATCACCGTGGAGCACGCACAGGGCAGCACTGCCAACGTCCCCGTCAATCCGGAGAAGGTCTTCACGTTCGACCTCGGTGTCCTGGACACCATGGACGCCCTGGGCGTTGAGCCTGCAGGCGTGCCGGAAGCCACCTACCCGGAGGCGCTCAGCAAGTACGCGGACGCTAAGTACAACAAGATCGGTTCGCTGAAGGAGCCTGACTTCGAGGCCGTCAGCGCCGGCGACCCGGACCTCATCATCATTTCCGGCCGTACCGCCGGAGCCTATGAGGAACTGAGCAAGATCGCCCCCACCATCGACCTTTCCATCGATGCCGCCCAGCCGATGGAAAGCTTCAAGGAGCAAACCCGGAAGCTGGGGACCATTTTCGACAAGTCGGCGGACGTCGACGGGAAGCTCGCCGCCGTGGACACCACGGTCGCTGAAACGAAGGCCAAGGCTGCCGGCGCCGGCAAAGGCCTCATTGTCCTGACCTCAGGCGGCGAGGTTACCGCCTACGGCGCGGGTTCCCGGTTCGGCATCATCCACGACGTCCTGGGCGTCCCCACCGCAGCCGACGTCAAGGTTGAGGGCAGCCATGGCGAAGCTGTGTCCTTCGAGTACATCAAGCAGGTCAACCCGGACATCCTGTATGTCATCAACCGCGATACCGCGGTGGGCACCGAAGGCACCGCCGCCAACCCCATCCTGGACAACGAACTCGTCCAGTCCACCAATGCCGCGAAGAACAACAAGGTCATGAACCTTGACCCCGCAGGCTGGTACATCGTGGGCTACGGCCTGAACAACGTCAAGGCGATGGTTGACGCCGTGGCCACCTCCGTGGCCTAGCACCGCGCGCCAGGCTCCAAACCCATGACCGCCACCGCCGTGCGCCCCCTTGCGCCGGCACTGCGCAGCCAGGCCCGCCACAGTGCCGGCCTGGCTGCCGCCGCAGTTGCAGTCCTTGCCCTCGCAGCCGCCAGCATGTTCGTGGGCGTCAGCGACGTCTCCCTGCCGGCCTTGCTGTCAGCAGACCCTGGCACCCTGGACATCTTTTGGATTTCCCGGGTTCCACGGACGCTCGCGGTACTGCTGGCGGGAATGGCCGTGGCAGTCGCAGGCCTGATCATGCAGCTCATGGCCAGGAACCGCTTCGTGGAGCCTTCCACGGTGGGAACTGTCGAGTCCGCAGCCCTGGGGATCCTGGCGGTCACGGTTTTCGCCCCGCAGGCCCCGGTGCTGGTGAAGATGCTGGTGGCGAGTGCCTTTGCGCTGCTGGGAACGGCGCTCTTTCTGGCCATCCTGAGGCGGCTCCCCGCACGCAACACTCTGCTCATCCCGCTGGTGGGCATCATGCTGGGCGGGGTGATCGCCGCCGTCACCACCTTCTTCGCCTACCGCTACGACCTGCTGCAGACCCTCAGCAACTGGATGATCGGCGATTTCTCCGGCGTCCTCCGCGGCCGGTACGAACTGCTGTGGATTGTCGCCGGCCTGATGCTGCTGGGACTGCTGGCCGCGGACCGCTTTACCGTCGCCGGAATGGGCCAGGACTTCACCACCAACCTCGGGCTGAACTACGCCCGGACCATGCGGCTGGGGCTGGTCATCGTCTCGCTGATCTCGGCCGTGGTGGTAACCACCGTGGGGGCCGTGCCCTTCCTGGGGCTGGTGGTCCCGAACATTGTCTCCCTGATCTTCGGAGACAACCTCCGCCGTGCCGTTCCCTGGACCGCGCTCTTCGGGGCCGCCTTCGTCCTGGTCTGCGACATCATCGGGCGCACCATCCGCTACCCCTACGAGGTCCCGGTGGGAATGGTCATGTCCGTGCTGGGCGCTGTCCTTTTCCTCGTCCTGATCCTGAGGAAACGCAATGCCTGACAGCACCACGCTCCTGCCGGTAAAGAACCCTGCGAAAGGGCGGGCAGCAACGCCACGGAGGCTGAAAGCCGCCGTCCGCAACGCCTCCCCCCGCCTGGTGGCCGGCATCCTGCTCGCGGTGACTGTCGCCGTCGTCCTCTTCTTCCTGTTCTTCGACCTGACAGGCAACGTGGGCTACATCCTGCCGCGCCGCGCCATCAAGGTGGCTGCGATGCTGCTGGTGGCCGTCGCCGTCGGCGTATCCACGCTGCTGTTCCAGACCGTCACCGCCAACCGCATCCTGACGCCGTCCATCATGGGGTTCGATTCGCTGTACATCCTGGTGCAGACCGTCCTGGCGTTTACCCTCGGGGCAGCCGCCGTGGTGGCCGCCCCGCCCACGCTGCAGTTCGGCATCGAAGTGCTGCTGATGGTGGCTTTCAGTGCACTGCTGTACCGCTGGATGTTCACGGGGGCTACCCGGTCCCTTCACCTGCTCCTGCTGGTGGGTGTGATTCTTGGCAGCCTGTTCCGCGGCCTGTCCTCCCTGCTGCAGCGGCTCATGGAACCCAGCGAGTTCATCATCCTCCAGGACCTGTTCTTCGCGAGCTTCAACAACGTGGACCCGGCGCTGCTGGGCGCCTCGACGGTCATCATTGCTGTTGTCTGTGCTGTCGTCTGGCGGATGCGGCACACCCTGGATGTCCTGGCGCTGGGGCGTGACGTGGCCATCAACGTGGGCGTCGACCACCGGAAAGTGGTGATGCGGGTCCTTCTGGGATGTTCGCTGCTGGTGGCGGTATCCACTGCGCTGGTGGGCCCTGTGACGTTCTTCGGGCTGCTGGTGGTGAGCCTGGGCTACCAGCTGTGCCGCGGCTTTAGCCATGCCTGGCTTCTGCCCATCGTGGTGCTGATCGGCGCCGTCGCCCTGGTGGGCGGGCAACTGGTCCTCGAGCAGGTCTTTGGCTTCAGTACAGCCCTCAGCGTGGTCATCGAATTTACGGGCGGCATCCTGTTCCTCTACCTTCTCCTGAAAGGCTCCCTCAAATGACCCGTCCACTTCCCGGCGCGTCGGGCACCCGGCCATGATTGAGGTCCGGAACGTCTCCAAGAGCTACGGCGGGCAGGCTGTTCTCGACGACGTCAGCTGCGTCATCCCCGCAGGCGGGATCACCTCCATCATCGGCCCTAACGGGGCGGGCAAATCCACTTTGCTGTCCCTGATCAGCCGGCTCCAGCCGCTCGAGGAAGGTGCTGTCTCCGTTGCAGGCCTGGACGTCGCAGCCACGGACAGCAGGGAACTTGCCCGGACCATGGCCATCCTGCGGCAGGAGAACCACCTGACCATGCGGCTGACTGTCCGGGACCTTGTGGCTTTTGGCCGCTTTCCCCACTCCGGCGGGCGGCCCACGGTGGAGGACCTGGCGAAGGTGGAGGAAGCCATCGCGCACCTGGACCTGACACCCATGGCGGACAAGTTCGTTGACGAACTCTCCGGCGGGCAGCGCCAGCGGGCCTTCATCGCCATGGTTCTCGCACAGGACACCCGGTACCTGCTGCTCGATGAGCCGCTGAACAACCTGGACATGAAACACTCGGTGGAAATGATGCGGCTCCTGCGCCGGCTTGCTGACGAGTTCGGCAAGACGATCGTCCTGGTGGTCCATGACATCAACTTTGCGTCCTGCTACTCGGACACCATCCTGGCCATGAAGGACGGGCGGCTGGTCCACCAGGGAAGCCCGCGGCAGATCATGCAGCAGGCCATGCTCCGGGACGTGTACGACATCGACATCCGCATCGAGGACATCGACGGCAACCGGATAGGCGTCTACTTCGCCTGACCGGTGGCCGCCGTTCCCGTCAACACTGCGGAAAGGTAGCGCATCACCAGGGAGGCGGCTATCAACGCGGCGGACAGCGGCATAAAGAACAGGGTGACCAGCTGGAAAGCCAGCTGCAGGACGGTGCCAACAGCCTGGGAATAGGCCGGGCCCAGCTGCAGTGACTGGAAGATCTGGGGTGCCAGGATCACTGAGAGGGCGCCGACGGCACCAAGAATGATTCCTGCCCGCAAAGTGGTCCTCGGCAACCCCGCCACTGTCTTCTGATCCATGCTGGACCTCCCCCACGTCGTTGATTCACTGAGCTCCCAGCCAAACACGGGGCGCGATGGACCACAAGGGCGCAGAACCGGGCTGTCGGCGAGTCCCGTCGCAAAGACAAACCCTCCCGCACAAGAAGAACGTGAGGAAGGGTTTGCGGTTGAGCTGCGGAACGTGATGGAGCGTTGGGTCAGGCGGCGGAGCCCTTGCGCACGAACAGCGTTTCGGCCTGCTCCAGTGACATCCCGTTGGTCTCCGGCACCTTGAACATAACGAAGAAGAACGACGCCGCCGCGAACAGTGCGTACATGGCGTACGTCAGCGGGAGCGAACCGGCAGCCATGACCGGGAAGCTGAGCGTGATGGCGAAGTTCGCCACCCACTGTGCGGCCGCAGCAAGGCCAAGGGCCCGGGCGCGGATCCGGGACGGGAAGATCTCGCCAAGCAGGACCCACACCAAGGGGCCCCAGGACGCGCCGAAGCTGACAACAAAAACGTTTGCCGCCACCAGCGCCACCGGACCCCAGGCGCCGGGAAGGGAGATCTCGGAACCGGAGCCCACAGCGGTGGAGAAGGCCACGGCCATGGCAGCCAGGGATATGGCCATTCCTACGGAGCCGGCCAGCAGGATGGGCCTGCGTCCGATGCGGTCCACCAGGGCGATGGCCACCAGGGTGACCAGGATATTGGTGACGGAGGTCGCCACGGAGATGGTGAGGGAGTCCTTCTCCTGGAAGCCGACAGCCTTCCAGAGGGTGGTGGAGTAGTAGAAGATCACGTTGATGCCCACGAACTGCTGCAGGACGGACAGGATGATGCCCACCCACACCACGGCCTGCAGGCCGAAGGTCTTGCCGCGCACGGAACCCTTCTGGCCGGCCAGTTTGTCCTCCTCGATGGCGTCGCGGATTTCCCGGATGTGCCGGTCCGTCTCCTCTGCGGGAACGATGGAGTTGAAGACCTTCCGGGCTTCCTCTTCCTTGCCCTGGAACACCAGGAAGCGCGGGGATTCGGGAAGGGTGAAGGCGATCCAGCCGTACACCACGGCGGGCAGGGCAGCGGCCAGGAACATCCAGCGCCAGGCCTCGATTCCCAGCCAGTAGGCCTCGCCGGCGCCGCCGGCGCTGGTGGCCAGCAGCGCGTCTGACAGCAGCGCCGCGAAGATACCGGTGGTGATGGCCAGCTGCTGCAGCGATGCGAGCCGCCCACGGACATGCCGCGGCGAAATCTCCGAAATGTAGGCGGGCGCAATGACTGACGCGAGGCCGATGCCCAGGCCGCCCACCAGGCGCCAGAAGATCAGGTCCCATACGCCGAACGCGAAGCCGGTACCCAGGGCGCTGACCAGGAAGAGCAGCGCGCCCAGTTTCATGGCGGGGATGCGTCCGTAATGGTCGGCCACCTTGCCCGCGAGGTAGGCGCCTGCGGCGCAGCCCAGCAGTGCGATGGCCACGGCGAAGCCGGTCACGGCTTCGGACAGCGCGAACTCGTCCTTCATGGCATCCACGGCGCCGTTGACCACGGAGGAGTCGAACCCGAACAGGAATCCGCCCACGGCACCCGCGAGCGCCAGCCAGATCACCCGCTGCGGTATCCGGGCGGTTGTCTGCTCCTGTGCAGTGGGCATGGTTCTCCCTTGGTCTGGGTATGTGTGGATGCGGTGCGGACGTCGTCGGCTGCGGAACCGGCCCCTGGCCGGCGCACACGCGTTACACAGTGTTCCATGCCACCGTGCCCTGTTCCAGTTGAGCATCCGGCGGGACCGGCCGGAAATCGTCCCCCAGCCGCGGGTACGGGGGCTACCGCTCCACGAGGATCCCGTCCGGGTCGCACCAGATCATGGCTCCGGTGCGGATGGTCACGCCGTCGATCTCCACGTCCACGCCAACTTCGCCGGCGCCTGCCTTGGCGCTCTTGCGGGGGTTGCTGCCCAGGGCCTTCACACCCAGGTCCAGCGCGGCAATGGCTTCACGGTCACGGATTGCTCCATTGATCACGACGCCGGCCCAGCCATTCGCCACGGCGCTTTCGGCGATCATGTCCCCCATGAGGGCGGTGCCAAGGGAGCCGCCGCCGTCCACCACCAGCACGTTGCCGTTGCCGGGCGTAGCCAGCGTGGACTTCACCAGGGCGTTGTCCTGGAAGCAGCGGATGGTCCGTGCCTGGCCGCTGAAGTGCGAGCGGCCGCCGAGGGACTGGAACTGCAGCGCCACCGACGCCAGTTCATCGCCGCGCTCGTCGTACAAATCCGCGGTGTTGACGGCGGTGCTGTCGGCCGGGGTGGACGCTGCGCTCATGTGGTTCTCCTCGATGTTCAGGACCGTGTTGGTGCCGGCCGCCGTCTTACCCGGCGGTGCGGTAACGCCCACGATAGTCTGACTGCATCGCCATTTCGTCGCAGCGGGGGAGTACGCCATGAGTCTGTCCGATACACCCGCACCCCTTGAGCGCGGTGCCGTTCAGCCGGACGGTCCGACGGCGGCGCTCGCCGAACCGACGCGGAAGGTCACCGCCCGGTGGGTCACGGGGCTGGTCCTGGTGAACGTGGGCATCAACGCCGCCTTCTTCGGCCCCATCAATATCTTCATTGGGCAGCAGGCCATCAGCTTCGATGAAGCCAGCAAGGAAGCGATCCTATCCCTTGCGACGGCCTGCGGGGCCGCGGTTTCCCTGGTGGCCAACCCCCTTTTCGGCGCCCTCTCGGACCGCACAACGTCCAGCCTTGGCCGCCGGTCGCCCTGGGTGCTCGCGGGGGCTGTGCTGGCCTCGGCGGCCCTCCTGGCCATGTCCGGGGCCACCAGTGTGGCCCTGATGGTGCTGTTCTGGTGCGTGGTGCAATTGGGGGCAAACGCCGCCTACGCTGCCATCACCGCAGCTGTTCCGGACCGGGTGCCCCTGCCGCAGCGGGGGAAGGTGGGCGGGCTGGCGGCCATGGGCCAAACGCTGGGGATCCTCACCGGCGCCGTCTTCGGTGCCGTGGTGTCCGGCAACTTCATGGTTGGTTACTGGCTCTGCGCCGCCGCACTTCTCCTTTCCGTGGTCCCATACCTCATCCACCGGGACGACCCCGTGCTCCACAAGGGCGTGCTGCCCCGGTTCCGGCCGTGGGTGTTCCTCCGGGGGTTCTGGCTCAGTCCGCGGCTGTATCCGGATTTCGCCTGGGCATGCCTGACGCGCTTCCTGGTGAACGTTGGCAACCAGCTGACCATCGTCTACCTGCTCTTTTTCCTTCGCGACATCCTCAAGCATGAGGACCCTGCTGCCGGCGTGCTGGTCCTCACCGGGACCTACGCCGTGATGGTGATGATCACGGCGGTGCTGGCCGGACCATGGAGTGACAGGGTGGGCAGGCGCAAGCCGTTCGTGATTGGATCCTCGGCCACCATCGCCGGGGCGGGAATAATCATGGCCTTCTTCCCGGTGTGGCCTGGAGCCCTTGCAGGCGCCGCCGTGCTGGGGATCGGGTTTGGGGCGTACCTGGCGGTGGACTTCGCACTGCTGACGCAAGTCCTGCCCCTGGCGGCGGACCGCGGCAAGGACATGGGCATCATCAATGTGGCCAATTCACTGCCGCAGGTGGTGGCCCCGACGCTGGCTTTCGTGGCTGTAACGCAGTGGGGCGGGTATCGCTCCCTGTTCCTGATTGCCGCGGTCATTGGACTGCTCGGCGCTGTGTTCGTGGTGAAGATCAAGGGTGTCCGCTGACTGTGCCGAAGGGCAGAACTAAGGCAGCTGACTAATTACGTCACACCGCCGTGCCGTATAGTTGACCCGGATGTGCGGGCGGTCATGTTGGGAATATCCGTGGCTGACGCACCACAGGAACACAACCCCGGAATATTGATGCCCGAGACCACTTCAGACCATCCGCCCATGGCCGTCAGGCCCTCCGCGCCGCGCCAGTGGCAGCGCTATACCAAGATCCTGGAAGCTGCAGGAGGGTTTGCGCGCAAGGGCATGGAGTCGGTGGACCTTGCTGAAGTTGCAGTCAAGGCTGATGTGCCCTTGGGAACTGTCTACCGGTACTTTCCTTCCTCCACGCACCTGATGCTCGCGCTCTACCGGCACCAGCTGGAGGAGCTTCAAGGCGGCGCACGGACAACGAGCGCGCGCTTCCGGGACAGGGCACTCGCCGGGCTGCTGATGGAGATTTTCCACATGCGCGTGATGCAACCCGCGGTGGAGCATTGCCTTAGCCGGGGGATCTATCTCCCGGACAGGGATACCACCGAACTGCTGCGGGACATTGATGTGCTGGCCGAGAAGGCGGTGACTGCGGTCTGTGGTGATCCCACCGCCGCACGGGTGCTCCTGGTTGCCACCACTGGTCTCGTCCAGTCCGTCCGGAACCGCCGGCTGTCACTCTTTGATGCGGAGGAAGACCTGAAAAAGGCCTGTGCCCTCCTCTCGGGGCCCGGCGGATCCCGGTACACACTTCATAAAAGCGCGTAACAGGTCTAGACCAATCCGGGTTTACATCAGGCTTATTTGCGTGATGTAGGACACAAAAGCCGCCAAAGAACCCTACTTTCCAGCGTTTTTTACTACGTCACTTTGTTCTGAGGGCGCATTTGCCGCACCTACCATGGTCCAAACGGAGCAGCAGGCACCATCGCCCAAGCCCCCACGGCCAGCACCAGGAGACAACGACGTGTCCATTGACGCACTTGCAGCAACTGACAATTCCGCAGCCACCGCACTGAGCGAAGCAGAAATCTTCGCCGCCCATCAGGGCGGCAAGCTCTCCATCTCAAGCACGGTCCCGCTGTCCAACAAGCGCGACCTGTCCATCGCCTACACGCCGGGTGTAGCCGAGGTCAGCCGGGCCATCTACGCCAAACCTGAACTCGCCCGCACACTAACCTGGGCCCAGCGACTGGTAGTTGTGGTCAGCGACGGCACCGCCGTTTTGGGACTGGGCAACATCGGTGCCAGCGCCTCACTCCCGGTGATGGAAGGCAAGTCCGCCCTGTTCAAGACCTTCGGTGACCTTGATTCGATTCCGCTGGTGCTCAACACCACCGACGTGGACGAGATCGTGGAAACCCTGGTCCGCCTCCGTCCCAGCTTCGGCGCGGTCAACCTCGAGGACATCTCCGCTCCCCGCTGCTTTGAGCTTGAGGAAAAGCTGATCGAGGCGCTTGACTGCCCTGTGATGCATGATGACCAGCACGGCACCGCCGTCGTTGCCCTCGCAGCGCTGACCAACGCAGCCAAAGTGACGCGCCGCGGGCTGGAAGGGCTGCGCGTGGTGGTCTCGGGCGCGGGTGCGGCCGGCATCGCCGTCGCGGAAATCCTGCTGGCTGCCGGCATCACCGACGTCGTCCTGCTGGATTCCAGGGGCATCATCAGCAGCGCCCGCAAGGACCTGGCCGCGGACAGCACCAGCAAGAAGGCGGACATCGCCGGGCGCAGCAACCCCCGCGAAGTGGAGGGCGGCCCGGCCGAGGCGCTCGCGGGTGCTGATGTCTTCATCGGCGTTTCCTCCTCCAAGCTGGACGAGGAACACCTGAAGCTCATGAACCGGGACGCCATCGTCTTTGCACTCTCCAACCCGGACCCGGAAGTACTTCCCGAGGTCGCGGTGAAGTACGCAGCCGTGGTGGCCACCGGGCGCAGCGATTTCCCCAACCAGATCAACAACGTGCTGGCTTTCCCCGGGATCTTCCGTGGCGCCCTAAATGCCGGTGCCCGGCGCATCACCCCGGCTATGAAGCTCGCCGCAGCCAACGCCATTGCGGAGCTGGCCGCGGAGGACCTGTCAGCGGAGTACATCGTGCCCAGCCCTCTGGATCCGCGGGTTGCCCCGGCTGTTACTGCAGCAGTCGCCGCCGCGGTTGGGGTGGAGTAGCGGTCCCGTTCCAGGTGCATGACGACGGCGGTGCCTCCTTTCGAAGGAGGCACCGCCGTCGCGGGTTAAGGCTGGAGCCAACCCTAGACTTGGATCCATGAACTCCGAAACCGTAGTGACTGTCCTGTGCGGCCTGGCAATCCTCGTGGGCGTGGCAGGCACAGTCATACCGGTCCTGCCGGGCAGCATCCTCATCGGCGCGAGCCTCCTCGCCTGGGCCGTCTGGGGCGGGGCCGGCACTGCAGGCTGGGTGGTGTTCGCTGTGGCCATGGTGTTCGTAGTAGCCGGTATGGCCGCGAGCGCTGTCCTCACCGGCCGGAAACTCAAGGAGCACGCCATCCCCAGCCGCAGCATTGCCGCCGCGCTGGCGGCCGGCGTGGTGGGCATGTTCATTATTCCGGTGGTGGGGCTCTTTGTTGGTTTTGCTGCCGGCCTCCTGCTGAGCGAATTCCTGCGGACGCGGAATATCGGTTCGGCGGCCACGTCCAGCTGGGCCGCGCTAAAAGCAACCGGGTTGGGGATGCTGGCCGAGTTCGGTTTGGCGTGCCTTGCCGCCAGTACCTGGCTGATCGGCGTGTGGGTCGCCGCCCTCAGCGGTTGAGGTGCTTGCGGTCAGGCTGCCGCAGGGCGTAGAACGGCACCATGACGGACCGGAATGTAGCGCGGAAGCACGTGCAGGGTTGGATGGAAAACTACCAGGCGGCGTGGGCCAGCAACGAACCCGAGGACATCCGGGGGCTCTTCACCGAGGACGCGAGGTACGAGGCCCGGCCGGGCGACCCGGAAGCGTGGCTGGGCCATGACGGCATCGTGGCTGGCTGGCTCGCTGCGCGGGATGAGCCCGCGGACTGGACCTTCGAATGGAAACTGCTGGGCGCGGACGCTGACACCGCCTTCGTCCAGGGTGTGACCACCTACTCCGCGGGCCGTCCCACCTACGACAACCTGTGGGTGATTCGGTTTGACGGGACAGGCCGGGCTGCCGCCTTCACCGAATGGTTCATGGAGCGGGCCTAGGCCGGCAGCCGCTCGCCCGGGTGTTCAGAGCCCCAGTCCACCCAATTTGTCACCCAGGCCGCCGGGAAGCTTGCCGAGCAGCTCAGCGGGGTTAATCCCCAGCTGTGACAGGAGCCCGGCATGCTGCTCGGTGTCCACCTGGTCCGGCAACTGGGCATCGGCCTGCGCGGCTTTGTCGTTGTCTCCCTTGTTCCTGAGGAGTTCGAGAATCTGGGACTTGTCGATGTTCATGGCGCTCTCCTTCGTCAATGGCGAAACTGCTAAGGGTGCTTACCACCCTTGCCGAAAATCCCGGTTTGGACAAGTGCGCGTTGGCCCGGAAGCTCCCGGTTAGCATGGAAAGATGACCGCCGGGGACACTGCACCGATCTATTGGGACAGCCGCGACCTCACACCGTTCGGCCAGCCGCAGCTGCGCACCCCCGTCCACGACCTCGCAGGGGGAGTGGGTGGCCTGCTGACTGGCGTGCTCGGCGGGCGCCATCCGGCGCTGCTCTCAGTTGATGGTGAAATCCCACGGCTGAAGCGCATGCTGCCCAAGCCGGCCAAGGCGGTGCATGAAGCCATTTTCGCCAGCCGCCAGCCCGAGCAACTAATCACGCTGGCACGCGCCTTTCCGGGGTGGGCGGGGCTGTGCTACCTCATGTCCGGCCTGCTGGTGTACAAGCAGGGCGGCTACCTCCGTGCATCAGAACTTCTCCAGCGCGGCCTTACCACCAGGAACGAGGACGAAGCCAACCGCTACTCCTCCACGTACCTCACCAGGATCGTTACCCGGATTGAACTGGCCGAGCGTGTGGAGATACCGGTCCTGTTCAGCGAGGAGTCGGTGTTCCTGGCGCTGGCCCACTCCCTGCGGGAGACGGGACGCACGGAAGCCGCGCTGGACGCCCTGAGCGGCCTGCCGCCGTCGCTCCCCATGGCCTTGGCGCGCTGCTCGCTGGCGCTGACCCTGGGCCGGAGCCGCACGGTTATCGACTGGACGGACGGCCTGCTCAACGCCGATGACCTCTCGGCTGCACTGCTGCTGGTGAGGGCACGGGCCCTCCGGCGTGAGGGCCGCCTGGAGGCGGCCGGACAAGCGCTCGCAGAGGTCCTGCGACGGCGGAAGACGCACCTGACGCTCAGGAACGATGCCCTCACGGACCGTGCCCTGCTGCTCCTCGACTCCAGCCGCAGGTCGCTGAATCCGCGGGACTGGGGACGGCGGAATGGGGACCCGGTGCCGCAGCGGGAGATCGCGGCGCCGGTTCCCATCCGTAAAGACGAAGAGATGCGCCGGATCTGGGAACAGGACTGGAAGAAGCTCAGCGACGATTAGTCAGGAGGACGCGGTCCGGGCAGCCGTAAGAACCGGCAGCAGCTGTTCGCCCAGCAGCACAACTCCCAGGACCACCATGATGATCCCGCTGGCCAGGGTCACCAGCCGGGCGGCACCGGGCCGGGTCTGCAGCAGGGTGCGGGACAGCAGGGCAACAGCGGTGTACACGAGTCCGGTGAGCAGTACGAAGGTCAGCCCCAGCAATCCTGACTGCACCGGGACCGGCAGGGACGCCTCCGCGCTGACGAACTGTGGAACCAGCGCCACATAGAAAAGCAGCCCCTTCGGGTTGATGCCGCTGGTTCCGATTCCCTGCAGGAAGGTGCGGAGCCGCGTGGTGCCCGCGTTGCCGGCCCCGGCTGCGAAGCTTGCCTCCCGCCAAGAGCGAAGGGTGCTGATCCCGAGCCACATCAGGTAGCCGGCGCCTGCCAGGGTGATCCAGCCCAGTACGGCGGGCGCCCGGGTCAGGACCGCAGCCAGTCCTGCCACCAGCAGGACCGTGTGAAGGACATAGCCGCCGCAAAGCCCCGCTACCGCCGGTACGAAGCTGCGCTGTTTCAGGCCGGCTGCAATGGAGTAGGCCCAGTCCACCCCAGGGGTGCAGGCGAGGGCGGCAGCCACCAGCACAAAGGCCAAAAACAGCTCTGAATTCATGTGTTCTCCCCGGACGTGATCCAACAGGAGAAACACTAGATACTTCGGGCGCGGAAGTGCTGTCCCTTTTCGCTTACCATCCCCTAATCCCAGTAAGATTCTTGCGTGATCGACTACATTGACAGGAATATCTTGCGCCACCTCAAAGAGGACGGTCGAATGACGGCTACGGCACTTGCGGCCAAGGTAGGACTGACCGTGGCACCTTGCCACCGCAGGCTCCGGGACCTGGAACGCTCAGGCGTTATCAGGGGCTACAAAGCGGACATCGACCCGTCCGCCGTGGGGCTGGGATTTGAGGCGATAGTTTTTGTCACTCTTCGCCAGGTGGAGAAGGCCACCATGGAGATCTTCGAGGACCGCGTGGCGGCCAATCCCAACGTCGTCGAGGCCCAGCGGCTCTTCGGTTCCCCCGACTACCTGCTGAAAGTCATCGCTGAGGACCTGCCCGCCTACCAGCGTTTCTACGACGCAGAACTCACGTCCCTTCCCGGTGTGGAGCGGCTGACGTCCACGCTGGTGATGAAGAACCTCAAATCGAATGCCGGACCACCGGTCTAGGGGGTGGCCAACGGAATGCCCGGCTGGTCCTGACCGGCTTCCGTGTCCTATTCCCGCAGCAGCCCCGTGGTGCGGTACGGGATGACCTCACGGAGGAACATGCTGGTGGAGGTGCGCACAATACCCGGGCAGAGCCTGATCTCTTCGGACACCCGGTAGAGGTCGTCAGGGCTGGTGGCCACAACGCGGATCAGCAGGTCTGTCTCGCCGGCGGGAGCATGGCATTCCAGCACCTCCGGAATGCGGCGGAGGGCGGCAATGGCCTCGTCAAGGTGGCTCTGGTCCAGTTCGGCGCTGACGGATGCTGCCACCCCGCGTCCGAGCGCCGCGGGAAGGACCCTGCTGCTGTTGGGTCGAAGGGCTCCCGACGCCGTCATCCGTTCCAGCCGGGACTGCACCGTCCCGCGCGCCAGCCCCAGCCGCTGGGCGAGCACCATGATGGGAACGCGCGGGTCTTCGTCCATGGCCTTGAGGATGCGCTTATCAGTGGCGTCCAATTGCTGCACAGCGCACCCTTTCCCTCCTGGTTCAGCCGCTCCGCTCCAATGGGCGGTGGCCGGTACAGTCAGGCCAACATTAGCGGCCGACGGCCAGGAGGCCCAACTGGCGGGCCATGACGACGGCTTCGAGTTGTGAGTGGACTCCCAGCCGGGAGTGGATGGCTTTGACGTAGCCCCTGCAGGTGTTCTGGGAGATGCCCAACGTTTTAGCGTTCGACCGGACATCCTTGCCTTCGGCCATGAGCTTCAGTACGTCCATCTGGCGTTTGGTCAACAGGGGTGCGGCTGATACCTGGCTATGGGGCGGGGCCTGCGTTGCGAAGGCGGCAAGAATCTGGGGATCTACCTCGATCACCCCTGAGTGGGAATGCCGGACCGTACCCAGAAGGGCAGTCAGGGGCGTGCCCCTGGCGAGGAAGGCGGAGGCGCCGGCAGCGGCCGCCTGGGCCAGGCCCTCGCTGGTGGGCTCGCTGACCAGCATCACCACGTGGGTTCCCGGTGAAGCGGCCATCAGATCTGCAGCAATTCCGAGTCCCAGGCCTTCCGGCCGGCCCGAACTCACCACCACGACGTCCGGCTGGAGGCTGCGGCACATCTGAAGGCCCGTCGTGGCATTCCTGGCGAAGCCCAGCCCCTGCAGGTCGGGTTCATGATCAATTGCCGCAGTCAGCAGTTCGGCAAAAGATGTGTGGTCATCAATGACCAGGACGCTGGTTTTGGCCACGCCGCCATCCACAGCTTCTGCCGTCATCGCTGACACCCCCAATCATCGAATCACGCGGGATACCCGCGCCAAGCACGCGTTCCCCAGCACGTCCGTTAAAGGAATTTTCCGCCTTCCGGGTGCTCCCTGTATAGGTCCAAGGTCCCCCTTCCGGGCTCAATGTCCCCTAATTTGGGGGGTCCAGCCAACCAAGGTGGGACTGTTTGCCGGTTCCCCGCCGCGCGAAGCTTAGATGACCGCCGACAAGGCACCCCATTCGCAGGTTGGACGAGCGATGACCGGTTTGTTTGCTAGATGGAGTTTCCAGTTCCGGCTGCTGATCCTTGCGCTGGCTGCAGGAATAATTGCGATGGGGTTCTGGTACTTTCCCAGGTCCTCCGTGGACGCATTGCCAGAGTTTGAGCCGGCCCAGGTCGAGATTCAGACTGAAGCCCTGGGGCTGTCCGCCCTTGAAGTTGAACAATTCATAACCTCCCCGATGGAAGTGGACTTCCTGAACGGCGTCGCATATCTGGACGAGATCCGGTCGCAGTCCGTTCCGGGCCTTTCCTCCATCCAGCTGCTGTTCGAACCGGGAACGGACCTGCCGCGGGCGCGCCAGCTCGTTGCCGAACGCCTGGTGCAGGCCCACTCACTGCCAAAGGTTTCCACGCCCCCGGTCCTGATGCAGCCGAAATCCTCCACCAGCAGGGTGATGATGGTCCGTCTGTCGTCCTCGGAAGTCCCGCTGATCGACATGTCCGTGCTCGCACGGTGGAATATCAAGCCACGCCTGATGGGTGTTCCCGGGGTGGCAAACCTCTCCATCTGGGGCCAGCGTGAGCAGCAGATGCAGGTGGAAGTGGATCCCCAGGCGCTCCAGGCCCGGGGGGTAACACTCAACCAGGTCATCCGGACAACGGGCAACGCAGTGTGGGTATCGCCTCTGACCTTCCTCCAGGCTTCAACACCTGGTACGGGCGGCTTCCTGGAGACGGAGAACCAGCGCCTTGGGATCCAGCACGTCCTGCCGATTACCACTCCCAGCGACCTGGCACAGGTCAGTGTCGAAAACGTGACGGGCCCGCCGCTGGTTTTGGGCGATGTGGCAACGGTGCGGGAAAACCACCAGCCACTCATTGGCGACGCAGTGGTGGACGACGACCCCGCCCTCATGCTCGTCATTGAGAAGTTTCCCGACGCCAATACGGCTGAAATTACTGCAGCGCTGGAAGCCGCCCTGGAGGACCTGAAACCGGGCCTGTCCGGAATCACTGTGGACACCAGCGTCTACCGGCCGGCATCCTTCCTGGAATCCGCGATGCAGAACCTTGGCATGGGCTTCATTGCCGGCCTGTTGCTGGCCGCGCTCCTCCTGGGCCTCTTCTTCAAGTCCTGGCGGATGGCCCTTGTGGCACTGATTGTCCTGGCAGTTTCCACGACCGCTGCCTTCCTGACGCTGTCGGTGCTCGGAATCGGGCTGAACGTTGTGGTCTTCGCCGGTTTGGTGCTGGCTTTGGTTGTGGTGGTGACAGACCTTGTGACGGACTTGACCGGGCTGCGCCGGCGGCGGGAGCTCGCCGCAGCCGGCTCCGGCCGGCGCACGGCAACCGTGAACTCCAGCGGCATCAGGGACGGGGAAGGCGCGGCGGACGGTTCCAACGGCCCGGAGGCGAAGAACGAGCTGCGGCTGGTGCTGATATCCGCCGCCCTCCAGCAGACCCGCAACGCAATTGTCTTCGCCGGACTCACCATGGCGCTCGTCCTGCTGCCCGTGCTGTTCCTGGCGGGGGTAAACCGTGCCCTTTTTGTTCCCCTGGCGCTGTCCTTCCTGGTGGCGCTTACCGTCGCACTGCTCGTCGCCTGGCTTCTCACCCCTGCTTTGGCCCTGACTCTCATGGCCGGCGAGGAGCGCGCACCCCAGGTCCCGGGCAAGCTCAGGTCCGGAATCCGGACGGCAACAGAACGAAGCGCCGCAAAATTCCAGTGGGTCCTGGCTGCAGGCGCCTTGCTGGCAATAGCTGCGGTAGCCGGCATTCCGCTCCTTGCCGCCGGTCAGCCGTCCGTGACGGCACTCCAGGACCGGATCCTGCTGGTGCAGTGGGACGGGCTCGCCGGGACGTCCAACAGCGAAATGAGCCGTATCTCTGCGCTTGCCGGTAAAGAATTGTCGAATGTTCCGGGTGTGGCCAATGTAGGCGGGCACGTGGGCCGTGCCATCACCTCCGACCGGGTCGTCGGGCCGAATTCAGGGGAACTCTGGGTCACCATGGAGGCGGACGCGGATTACTCGAGCGTGGCAGACGCGGTCAACGAAGTCGTGGCAGGCTACCCAGGGATCAGCGGCAGCGTGGCCACCTATGGGCAGAACCGGCTCGATGTGGAGCGCAGCCGGTCACAACATGAGTTCTCGGTCAGGGTCTTTGGAGTGGAACCCCAGGTTCTGCGTGAAACTGCGGAAAACGTCAGGGACATGATGGCCAACACGGACGGCCTGGTTGACCCGCAGTTGTCCCTGCCCAGGCTCCAGCCCATCGCGGAGATTGAAGTCAACCTGGACAAGGCACAGCAGGCCGGCGTCAAACCCGGCGATGTGCGGCGTGCAGCAGCAACGCTGTTGCAGGGCGTGGACGTGGGGTTCCTCTTCGAGCAGCAGAAAGTCTTCCAGGTGGTGGTCAAGGGCACCCCTGCCACCAGCTCGAGCCTGACCAGTGTCCAGGAATTGCTGATCGACAAGCCGGGCGGCGGCCACGTGCGGCTCAGTGACGTTGCGGATGTCCGCGTCCAGCCGCACGAGTCCGTGATCACGCATACCGATACGTCACGCCACATCGATGTGGTGGCACAGGTGGACGGCAGATCCGTCGGGGACATCACCTCAGATGTCAACGCCGGCCTGGCCAGCATGGACTTCCCGATGGAATACCACGCGCAGGTGCCGTCCCAGTACTCGGAGCAGCAGAACACCGTGCAACTCGTCTGGGCCGTGGGGGCAGCGGCGCTCCTCGGCATCCTGGTCCTCCTCCAGACCGCGCTGCGAAGCTGGCGGGTGGCCCTGGTTGTCTTCCTGGCGCTGCCAGTTGCCCTGGCAGGCGGCGTTGTGGGCGCAATCCTCACCGGGGGCATCGTTTCCCTGGTAACTCTCCTCGCCTTTGCGGCTCTGTTGGGAATGGCTGTGCGGGACTCCATCCTGCTGGTCCGGCGTGCCCAAACTCCCGTCGCAACCGACAGCCCGGTGACTGCAGGGGTGCCGGAGGAGAGCCGGCTGCAGGGCGGTTCACGCTCTTCAATTCTGCAGGCAGCCCAGGAACGGCTGGTGCCGATTCTCATTGGCGCGGTTGTCAGCGCGGCATTCCTGATCCCCCTGGTGGTACTTGGCGGAGCTGTAGGCAGGGAAACAATTTTGCCCCTGGCCATTGTGATCTGGGGCGGCTTAGTGACACACGCACTGCTTGTCCTGGTTCTCCTGCCAACCCTCCTGATCCTGTTTGGGACCGGCGCTCCCGAAGATGAGGACCTCCTGAAGCCACAAGGCCCCGCTGGCGCTGCGGGGCTCCGCGAAAGAACGGAAGTGTCATGACTGCTGCGAACATGCCTTGGAAGCGCCGCCTGTTCGGCGTCCTGGTCATTGCGTGCCTGGCCGGTGGGCCGGTGGCCGCGTGCGGGGAAGTGCCTGAAGCGGCTCCGGCGGCGACGGGGCTCGAAGCGGCGACCCTTGAGGAGGTTGAAGGGCAGGACGTCAGCCGCATCACCTTGACGGAGAAAGCTGCAGAACGGCTCGGGGTCACGACTGGAGCCGTGGAAACTGTGGAGGGGAAGCTTCAGGTTCCCTACTCCTCGCTGATCTACGATGCCAGCGGCGGGACATGGGTCTACACCAATCCGGAGCCGCTGGTGTTCATCCGGGAACCCGTCGCGGTTGAGCGGATCGAGGCTCCCACGGTAAAGCTGGCAAGCGGACCCCAGCCCGGGACCAAAATCGTGACGGTAGGGGCAGCCGAACTCCTGGGTGCTGAGCTGGATACGGCGCACTGACCGGCCATGCGCAAGCTCATTGGTTTCAGTCTCAAGTTCCGTTCGGTGGTGGTAGCGCTCGCCGTCGGAATCATGATGGTTGGAGCTGTCCAGATCAGCTCCGCGTCAGTGGACGTGTTTCCCGAGTTCGCACCGCCCCGGGTGGAAATCCAGACCGCCGCCCTGGGCCTGACCGCCGCGGAAGTCGAGGAGCTGGTCACCGTCCCGCTGGAAGACGCGCTCAACGGCCTGGAGGGGCTGGACGAGCTGAGGTCGAAGTCTGTCTCCCAGCTGTCCTCGGTCCTGATGATCTTCGACCCGGGTACTGATCTGCTGAAAGCACGGCAGCTGGTCTCGGAAAGAGTCGCAACGGTCACGCCTTCGCTGCCCAGCTGGGCCACCCCACCCGTCATGCTGCAGCCGTTGTCCTCCACCAGCCGGGTCATGAAAATCGGCCTGTCCTCGAAGGAGCACAGCCTGATCGAGCTGTCCATGCTCACCCATTACAAGCTGCGCGCGCACCTGCTCTCCGTCCCGGGGGTGGCAAACGTTGCCATCTGGGGTGAACGCAAGGAAACACTGCAGGTCCGGGTCAAGCCTGAACGGCTGCTGGCTGAAAAAGTGTCCCTCAGGGACGTGATGGCAACGACGAACGACGCCATGCACGCCGGACTGCTGAAGCACACCTCCGGGAACGTGGTAGGCGCCGGCGGGGTTGTCGAGACCCCGAACCAGCGTGTTGGCATCTCGCACATCCTGCCCATCCGCACACCGGAGGACCTCGCCAAGATTCCCATCCTGGAACGCGACGGGAACCCCCTGCGCCTGGGTGACGTGGCCGACGTCGTCATGGACCACAACCCTCTCATTGGTGATGCCGTCATCAATGACGGCGAAGGCCTGATGCTGATCGTGGAGAAGCTGCCATGGGGCAACACCCTGGAGGTCACCAAGGGGGTGGAGGCCGCGCTCGAGCAGATGGCGCCGGCGCTGTCAGGAGTCGACGTCGACACTGCCATCTTCAGGCCGGCCACCTTCATCGAGCAGTCGCTGGAGAACCTGAGCCTGGCGCTGCTGCTGGGCATCGTGCTGGTCATGATGGTGCTCGGGGCGTTCCTTTTCCAGTGGCGGACGGCCCTTATCAGCCTGATTGCCATCCCGCTGTCGCTCATTACGGCGGGCGTGGTCATCATGATGACCGGCAGCACCGTGAACACCATGGTGCTCGCTGGTCTGGTGATTGCCGTGGGCGTCGTGGTGGATGACGCCATCATTGACATTGAAAACATCATCCGGCGTTTGAGACAGCACAGGGAGAGTGGAAGCAGCCGGTCCACCGCTTCCGTTGTGTTGGAGGCCTCTATGGAGGTCCGCGGGCCAATTGTGTACGCCACCCTGATCATTGTGGTGGCAGCCGTACCTATTTTCTTCCTCGAAGGGCTGACGGGCGCTTTCTTCCGCCCGCTGGCCAGTGCCTACACGCTGGCAGTCTTCGCCTCCATGCTGGTGGCGCTTACAGTCACTCCGGCACTGGCCCTGATCTTCCTCCGCAAGGCTCCCCTGGACCCTCGGGACCCGCCGCTGGTCCGGGTCCTCAAACGCGGCTACCACAAGCTGATGTCCCGGGTTATCCGCCGTCCGGGGCCCGGCTACCTTGCTTTCACTGCCCTGACCCTTTCCGGGGTCGTGGTGGCCCCGCTGCTGGGCCAGGCACTGCTTCCGTCGTTCAAGGAACGCGACTTCCTCATGCACTGGGTGACCCAACCGGGCACTTCCCTCGCCGAGGAGGTCCGGATCAGCGAACGGGCCTGCAAGGAATTGCTGGCTGTGGACGGCGTCCTCAACTGCGGCGCCCACATCGGGCAGGCGCTGGCCGCCGATGAGGTGGTGGGCGTGAACTTCGGCGAGAACTGGATCAGCGTCGACCCCTCGGCGGACTACGACAAAACCCTCGCAGCCGTCCAGGAAGTAGTGGACGGCTATCCGGGGATCCACCGCGACGTGCAGACCTACCTGAAGGAGCGCATCCGGGAGGTCCTCACAGGCGAAGGCGACGCGGTGGTGGTCCGGGTCTACGGTGATGATCTGGAGACCCTGCGGGGGCTGGCCAAGGAAGTCGAGGAAGTGCTGGGAGATATCGACGAAGCCGTGGAGGAGCACGTGTCGCTTCAGGTGGACGTTCCGCAGGTGGACGTCGAGGTCAACCTTGAGGCCGCCAAGCGTCACGGGGTCAAGCCCGGTGACGTCAGGAGGGCTGCGGCAGCCATGGTGGCCAGCGAGGAAGTGGGCGACCTCTGGCGGGAAGGCAAGGTCTTTGACGTCCGCATCTGGAGTCCTCCGGAGACCCGTTCCGACGTCACCAGTATCGGCAACCTGCCTATTGATACTCCGTCAGGAGTGCCGATCCGGCTCGCGGAGGTTGCCGACGTAAGCGTCAACGCCACGCCGGGCGTCATCGACCGGAACAACAATTCACGCAGGATCGACGTCAGCGCCAATGCCGCGTCAGAAGGCGAACTGGGTGCCCTGGTGGCGGCGATCAAGGAAGGGCTCGCCGAGGTGGACTTCCCGGCCGGCTACCATGCCGAGGTCCTGGGCGAGTTCGCCGAACGTGAAGCTGCCACCCGCCAGCTCCTGATCTTTGCGGCAGGCGCTCTCCTGGTCATTTTCCTGCTGCTGCAGGCGTCATTCGGCAGCTGGCGGTTGGCCGCCCTGGTCATGTTCACACTTCCAGTCGCGCTCGTTGGCGGCATGCTCGCGGCCTACTTGAGCGGCGGCGTTCTCTCACTCGGTTCGATCGTGGGGTTCCTGACCGTCCTGGGTATCGCGGCCCGCAACGGCATCCTCCTCATCAGCCATTGCCAGCACCTTGAGAAATACGAGGGCGAAAAGTTCGGGCCCGAGCTGGTGCTGCGCGGTGCGGGGGAGCGGTTGTCACCCATCCTGATGACAACGCTCGCCACCGGGCTGGCGCTGGTGCCGCTGATCCTCATGGGGACCATCCCCGGCCACGAAATTGAGCATCCCATGGCCGTGGTCATTGTTGGCGGGCTGGTGTCCTCAACGCTCCTGAACCTGTTTATCCTTCCCTCCCTGTATCTGCGTTTCGGAAAACCGCGGTCCAAGGCTGCTCCTCCGGCTGCCCCCGTTCCGGTGGCTGCGGGCTAGCCTCACGTGCGGGCAGCGGCATATTGATCAGTCCTGAGCCCACACCGGCCGTCCAGGTAGTCAAAGTGACCAGTCGCGGGGATGCTTGTTCTGATCATTGCCGGTTTCGTGCTCAAATAGTGGCATTGGAGACGGGCTACCGCCCCGGCCAAGGCTCACAGGCTTTCGGTACACCACCCGGCACGCCTGGACAGGCTTCCCGCAAGGAGGCTGCCCGGATTGACTCTTGTTCACACCACGGTCTTTCTGCCACCACGGCAAGAGCCCCTGAGTTACCGACGTTGGATTCCCGAAGTCATCGGTAGCTGAGGGGCTCTTGTGCTGTCCGTTTGAGCCCCGCCGTTGCACATACTGTTGAAGCATGAATGCCGCCGGCCGCTTCGCTCCCAGTCCTTCCGGGGAACTCCATGCAGGCAATCTGCGGACCGCCATCCTCGCCTGGCTGTTTGCGCGCTCCACCGGACGGAAGTTCCTGCTCCGCGTGGAGGACCTTGACCGGGCGCGTGCAGGCGCCGAGGCCGTTCAGTTGCGGGACCTGCGCGCCATTGGGGTCAGCTGGGACGGGGAGGTAGTGCGGCAGACAGCCCGCGGTCCGCTGTACGCCGAGGCGATCTCCCGGCTGGAGGCTGCCGGACTCACCTATGAGTGCTTCTGTACCCGGCGGGAAATCCAGGAGGCTCCGTCCGCGCCGCACGCGCCGCAGGGGGCCTACCCGGGAACCTGCCGGAACCTCGACGCCGCCGAGCTGGAGTTCAGGCGCTCCACCAGGCCCGCGGCCATTCGTCTTCGCGCCGGGGTGGCCGGGTACACGGTGCACGACGTCCTGCACGGGGAGTTTACGGGCATCGTGGACGACTTCGTGCTGCGGCGCAACGACGGGGTCACTGCGTACAATCTTGCGGTGGTAGTGGACGACGCCGAGCAGGGAATTGACCAGGTGGTGCGCGGTGACGACCTCCTGCCGTCCACCCCCCGGCAGGCCTACCTTGCGTCCCTGCTGAATATTCCTTCTCCGGAATATGCGCATGTTCCGTTGGTCGTCAACGACGACGGCGCCAGGCTGGCGAAGCGGGATGGGGCCGTCACGCTCGCGGACCTTGCGGCAGCGGGAACCAGCGCGGCCGCGGTCCGCGACAGGCTGCTTCAGTCCCTGAACCTGCGGGCCGGCACCCTGGAAAATGCCTTGCCGGGCTTCGATCCGGCGGCCCTGCCCAGGGGGCCTTGGGTGTGGAGCAGCGGAGGAGCGTCCTCCCGGCGATGATGCTTCGGCTTTGGCGTTGAATGTGCCGCCAAGGTTTTGTCAACATTAGTTGACGCCACTGCAGGCGTCAACTAATGTTGACGCCATGGAGGTGGACCGTATGAAGACCCTGGTGGGTGCAATGGATGGAATGGGGCCTGCGGACGCGCTGCACGCCGTGGCCGAACTGCAGAAGGAAGTGAACCGGACGGAGGCTTCGCTTGTCCGAAGCGCACGGCAGGCGGGACTGTCCTGGGAAGCGATTGCTCAGTGCCTGGGAGTCACCAGGCAGGCAGTCCACCGGAAGTACGGCAAGCAGTAGCTGGGCGTTCAGCCTAGGCTTAGGACATGTCAGACGAGCAAGCCGCGGAGCAGAGCCCGGCGCCCAGGTTCACGGTTGATACCGCAAGGGTCCTTGCCGAGGTGGCGCATAACCGCCAAAAGGACAAGCTCAAGCGCCCGTACAAGGACCATGTTCTCGCGGTTGGGGACGCTTTGGCCGACTTCGACGACGACATCCGCATTGCCGGTTACCTGCACGACGTAGCCGAGGACACACCTATAACGCGGCAGGCCCTGCTGGACATGGGCGTTTCCGTGCGGGCTGTGGAGATCATCGAACGCGTCACCAGCAGGTTGCACGAAAATCCTGACGACTACCCGGCCATCATCAGCGACATTTCACAGGACCACGATGCCGCCCTGGTTAAGATCGCGGACAACGCCCACAATTCCCTGCCGGAGCGCGTCAAGGCCCTGGCGGAGAAGTGGCCGGACAAGCCGCCGGTCACCAAATACCGTGACGCCCGCCCGGTGCTGTACGCCGCCGTCGAGGTGGAAGAAATCCGAAAGATCCTCGCCCGGGTGAATCCGTGGCTCCTGGAGGAGTTGGACGACCGGCTGGACGAGGAAGACACCACGGATTACGAAAACCTGTCCTACGAGGAGCCGGATGCCGGCAGCGAGGCGGGAGCCGAGGTCAGGACGGACGGGGCCGGGTAGTCTCCGCTTCCAGCTTTTCCAAGGCGCGGTCCAGCCGGCCGGAGCCGCGGAGCTCATCAAGCACGATCGGAACGGAGAGTGCCAGCACGATCACGAGCAGGCATACCGGGACGGACACGCCGGCTGCGGCAAGTCCCACCGACGCTGCCAGCGCGGCGAGCACGCCGGCGGTCACTCCGATGACCTGCCGGTCCGGGCCCATCATCGTGCTGTACAGCCACGTCAGCGACGCTTTGAAGAGTGCTACCGGAAGAGCGATGCTGGCAACGGCCGCGGCGGCGCTGATCTGTGTCTCGTGGTCAATGAAATACGCCGCCACGTGCAGCCCGGCGCCAGTGGCGGCGATGGCAGCAAAGATTGGGATGTGGCTGTAGCCGAACAGGAATGACCTGTGCCGGCGCAGGTGCAGCGCGCGTCCTGCGGGCAGCATGAAGTAGATCCACCACATGCTGAATGCCAGGGCTGTTCCGCCGAAGCCCACAAGCGCGGCGTCCACGCTCCAGCCGTGGTTGGCCACGATGGCGCGGAGGGTTTCGATAGCGCCGATGAGGCATTCGCCCAGGGCGATGATCGCGAGGAGCCCGTACCGCTCGGCAATGTGGTGGGCGTGCCAGGGTGTCCTGGCGTTGCGTTCGGCAGCGTAGGGCGTGGCCATTTCCAGTGCTATCAGCGGCACCGTCAGGAGGATGGTGGTGAGCACGTCAGCCTTGATGATGACCACGGCTATCCATCCGAGCTGGACCAGGGTGAGGTACTTGGCGTAGCGCATACATGTTTGACGCCGGGCAGGGTCCTGTCTGGCTGCCCTCAACCATTGGGCCACCAGCGCCAGCCGCATGATGACATAGCCGCTCACGATGACCCCGTTGTCCACGTATTCGCCCTTCACCAGGGAGTGGAACATAGGCTCGATACCCATGGCGAGGATCAGCACGCCGACAATCTGGACCATGGTGACCAGCCGGAAGATCCAGTCATCCGTGTCATAGGCGCTGGCGAACCAGGTGAAGTTGATCCAAGCCCAGATCACCGCGAACATCGCGAAGGAGAATCCGAGCAGGCCGGGCAGGACGTGGGCTTCTGCGATCTCGTGGGCAAACTGGCTGCCCGCCACCCCAAAGGCGATGACGAACGTCAGGTCGAAAAAGAGCTCAAGCGGCGTGGCGGCCCTGTGTTTTTCATGCGGATCGCGGCCGCCCATGCGCGCTATGGCATGCCGGAGGGGATTGGAGGACATGGGTCAAAGATTACGCCCCGCCGCTCCTACCCCGGAACCCGCGCCTATACGCGGCCCAGCGCGTCGATGTCCTCCAGGAAGTCCTGATGCACTTCTGCGCTGACCGTGGTCCGCGTGTCGGCAATGGCGTCGAGGTAGTCGTCCGTGGAGGGGCCCTTCCGTACCGCCTCGCGGACGGACAGTGTGCCTCCTGAGGCCAGCCCGCCGTCGTCGTACACTGCCTTTTCCAGCGCGCGCTGGGAGGCGCTCCGGGCAGCGTATTCGATATCCGCGGGGGAGAAGCCTTCGGTACGTTCCACGAGCAGCTCCACGTTGACGTCGTCCACCACGGGAGCGGGGATGAACCGTTGCCACATCGCTTCGCGGGCCTGCCGGTCCGGCAGCCCGATGGGGATGACGTAGTCGAAGCGGCCGTGGCGCAGGAAGGCTGAGTCCAGTGCGCGGATGAAGTTGGTGGCGCAGACGAGCAGCCGGCCGGGCTGTTCACGAAAGGCGGGGATGATCTTGAGCAGTTCGTTGGTGACGCCCTGCAACGGGGACGGCGGTTCGCCGGAGCGCTGCGCGGCGATCTCCTCCACTTCGTCGATGAACACCACGGCGTGCTCCAGTTCGGCGATTTCCAGGAACGTTTCGCGGAGCGCGCCGGCCAGGCCCTGCGGGTCCGCGGCGAGGCGGGAGGGGAAGACCTCCACGAACGGCCATTCCAGGCGGGAGGCGATGGCCTTGGCGAAGGTGGTTTTGCCGGTGCCGGGCGGGCCAAAAAGCACGACGGCGCGTGGCGGCACGACGCCGAACTCGTCGGCGAGGTCGGCCTCGGCAAGGGGGAGGACCAGCCGGCGTTCCAGCAGTTCCTTCTCCTTGCGCATGCCGGCCACGTTTTCCCACAGGTCTCGGGCAAGCACGCGCCCGCCGAGCTGGCCCAGCGCCCCGAGCTCCTGCCGCTGCACGGGGATGGTGCGTTCAAAATAGCGCAGGTTCTTTTTCAGGGCGAAGCCGCGGCTGAGGAATGCCTCCACCCTGGTTTCGGATTCCGGCATGAGTGCGGAGAGCTTGTTGAGCCCGTGGGGTGCCATCCGGTTTTCGACGGCGGCGAGCAGCGAGGTGCCGATGCCGCGGCCGCGGTACTCCGGCAGCGTGGCGAGGAAAACGATCCAGCCCTGGTCGTGGGCAGCACGTCCGACGGCGGCGCCCACCACCTGCTCTCCCTGCACCGCAACCACTGCATGGTCTTTCTCGCAGGAAGCCAGTACCTCGGAGAGGGCGTACACCGGTTCCACATTGTGTGCCTTGAGGGTCTCCCACAGGTGCAGGATCCCGTCCAGGTCCGCTGAATGGAAATCGCGGATGCGCCAGTTGGTCATGGGTCTACTCCTGGTGGTTCGTCGTTGAGCCAGCGTGCTCCGTTGAGCATATGCGAACCGCTACGGCAGAAAGGTTGCGGGGCCGTTGCATTACGCCGGTGTCCCTGCCGGCGGTTGCCGGCGCGGTCAGATCCCGAGCGTTCCCAGCGTGTTCCGGAGTGTGTCCGCCGAATGCTGCAGGGCGGCCAGCTCACCGTCATCCATCGGCATTTCCAGGACGGTGTGCACGCCGCCGCGTCCCACAACACTCGGCAGGGAGAGGGCCACCCCGGAGATTCCATGCTGTCCGTCCAGCACCGTGGAGACGGGCAGCACGGCGTCTTCGTCGCGGAGCAGGGCCTCCACGATGCGTGCGCCAGAGAGCCCGATCGCGTAGTTGGTGGCGCCCTTGCCGGCGATGACCTTGTACGCTGCCTGGGTCACTTCGCGTGCTGTCTCGGCGAGATATTCCGGGGTGAAGACGCTCTCCCCGTCCACTTTCCAATCACGAACGGGGATCGGACCGATGGTGGCGGTGGACCACACCGGGAACTCGGTGTCCCCGTGCTCGCCCACGATGCTGGCGTGGACGCTGGGAACGGCTACTCCGGCCTGTCGCGCCAGCAGCCAGCGCAGCCGGGAGGTGTCCAGCACGGTGCCCGACGAAAAGATCCGGCCGGCAGGGAGCCCGGAGATCTTCTGCGCTGCCACCGTGAGCACGTCGCAGGGGTTGGTGACCAGGACGAAGACGGCGTTGGGGGAGTGCTGGAGCAGTTGGGGCATGAGGTCTTCCAGGATCCGCACATTGGTTCCAGCGAGGTCCAGCCGGGTCTGGCCGGGTGCCTGCTTGGCTCCGGCCGTAATGACCACGACGTCGGCGCCCTCTGTTACGGCGATGTCGCCACCCCCGGTCATGGAGGCAGCGGCGGCAGCGAACTGGGTGCCGTGGGCGAGGTCCAGGACTTCCGCTTCCGCTTTCGCGGCGTTGACGTCGAACAGTGCGATGTTGCTGGCAGAACCACGGATCATGGCGGCGTAGGCCAGTGAGGTTCCCACGCTCCCGGCCCCCACAACGGCAAGTTTGGATCCTGACATGACGTACCTCGTCTTCCCTGGCCACGAACGGGCCGTGTTGTTGGCGCAACTGCGGAATGGCTTTCATGCTATCGAGACTGCCGGGGAGGCGGGACCGTTGAGTGTCCACTACGCGAGGAGTAGCGTGTGACTCACCTCACCCAAACCCATTCAGGAGCAACCATGCCATATCCGGGACGCCGGCTCACTGCCGTTACGGCAGCGCTGGCGATGAGCGTGACCACCTGTGCCTTCGCCAACCCGGCGTCCGCCGATATGGGGCAAGGCCCCGACGCCAAGAAGACCCCTGTAGCCACCGGTTACGGCGGCGCCGTCAGCACAGTTGACCTGGACGCCTCTGCGGCGGCCATTGAAATCCTCCGAAAGGGCGGCAACGCGGTCGACGCCGCTGTCGCAGCGGCAGCCACATTGGGCGTCACCGAGCCTTACAGTGCCGGGATCGGAGGTGGGGGCTACTTTGTCTACTACGACGCCGGGAAGGAAAAGGTCAGCACCATCGACGGGCGTGAAACTGCGCCTGCCGCAATGCCCAGAAATGCGTTCATCGATCCGGCCAGTCCCGCGGACAAACCTGTTGCTTACCCGTTTATCAAGCAGGCCACGAGTGGAATGTCTGTTGGTGTGCCAGGGACTCCGGCAACCTGGGAGCGTGCCTTGGAGCGCTGGGGCAGCATGAAGCTTGCAGAAGCCCTGGAACCCGCCATCGACGTTGCCGAAGATGGTTTTGTGGTGGATGAGACCTTCCGGCAGCAGACGCTTGAGAACAAGGACCGCTTCCTGCCGTTTGAAGCAACCCGGAAACTGTTCCTGCCGGGGCCGGACAACGATGCACCCGCCGTGGGATCCCTTTTCACCAATGAGGACATTGCCGATACCTACGAGCATTTGGGGAAGCACGGAGTGGATGCCTTCTACGAGGGCAAGCTGGCTGAAGAAATCGTGTCCACCGTCAGGAACGCGCCCTCGTCCACTGATCCCAAGACGCTGCCCGGTCCGGCAGGAGTCATGACAACCGAAGACCTGGATGACTACGAGGCTCTTGACCAGGACCCCACTCACGTTGAGTACCGCGATTACGACGTGTACGGCATGGCGCCTTCCAGCAGTGGCGGCACCACCGTGGGCGAGGCCCTGAACATCCTGGACGTTTTCAACCTCGCCGATCTGGCCGAGGGCGAGGGCAAGGGCAGCGACAATACCGCCCGGGCCCTGCACTACTATCTTGAGGCCAGCGCGCTCGCTTTTGCCGACCGTGGAAAGTACGTGGGGGACCCTGCCTTTGTGAAGGTCCCGACAAAGAAACTCCTTGATCCGGTGTTCGGGAAGGAGCGGTCGTGCGCCATTGACCCGCATCGTGCCGCCACCAAGCCGGTAGCCGCAGGGGACGTAGGACAGTACGACGGCGTGTGCCCGGCCAGGCCCGCGGCGCTCGCCGATGCACCGGATACGGAGAACATCAACACCACCAACCTCACCGTCTCGGACAAGTGGGGCAACGTGGTGGAATACACCCTCACCATCGAACAGACCGGCGGTTCCGGCATAACGGTTCCCGGCCGCGGCTTCATCCTGAACAATGAACTGACGGACTTCTCGCCGGTGTACAACAAGGACGACCCGAACCGCATTGAGCCAGGCAAGCGGCCGCGCTCGTCCATGTCACCCACCATCGTGCTCAAGGATGACGAGCCGTTCTTGGCGCTCGGGTCGCCCGGCGGTTCAACCATCATCACCACCGTCCTGCAGACGCTCATCAATCGGATTGACTTGGGCATGAACATCCAGGATGCCCTGGCCGCGCCGCGTGCCTCGCAGCGCAACACTGCCAACGTGACCGCTGAGCAGGCGTTCATTGACGCGCCCTATGGAAAGGACCTCGCCACCCGGTACGGCCACAAATTCACCCCGGCCGGTGATCCAGGCAAGTCGGCAGCAGAAATCGGCGCAGCCACCGCTATTGAGTTCAGCGACGACGGCAAGGCAGCCACTGCGGTGGCCGAACCGACGCGCCGCGGCGGCGGGTCGGCGATGGTAGTCAAACCCTCACCGCAAAAGTAGCCCTCGGGACTGCGCAGTTAAAACCCCGACGGCGGCACCCCAGGTTCCATGATTCAGGAACCCGGGGTGCCGCCGTCGGGTTTTACGAAGAAGGGTTACTTCTTGAAGGTGGCCGCAGGCGGGTTGGCCACCACCGGCGAGATCCCGGTGAAGCCTTCGCGGGTTTCGGCGATCTCGCGGATGCGGGCCCGGCAGGCGTACCAGCCGAGGACCATGAGGATGGAGGCGATGGCGGTGACCAGCATGGTGAGGGGGGATTCGATGAAGACCATGATGAGCACGCCGACGAGGAAGAGCAGGGAGAGGTAGCCGGTGTAGGGGGCACCGAACATGCGGAAGGAGGGGCGTTCGAGCCAGCCCTTGTCTGCCCAACGCTTGAGCTGGATCTGGCACAGCACGATGGTGGCCCAGGTCATGATGATGCCCACGGAGGCGACGTTGAGGACGATTTCGAAGGCCTGGGCCGGGACGAGGTAGTTCAGCGGGACGCCCAGGAGGGATACGCCGGCGGTAATGGCGATGCCGCCGTAGGGGACGCCGGCCTTGTTCATGCGGGAGGCGAACTTGGGTGCTGAGCCGTTGACGGACATCGAGCGCAGGATCCGGCCGGTGGAGTAGAGCCCGGCGTTCAGGGAGGACAGGGCGGCGGTGAGGACCACGAGGTTCATGATGACGTCCACGCCCTGGATGCCGATGGAGCCGAAGAAGGTTACGAAGGGGCTGACGCCTTTTTCGTAGGCGGTGTAGGGCAGCAGCAGGGCCAGCAGGATCACGGAGCCGACGTAGAACACGGCGATGCGGAAGACCACGGAGTTGATGGCCTTGGGCATGATCTTTTCGGGGTTTTCCGTCTCGCCGGCGGCAGTGCCCACCAGTTCGATGGAGGCGTAGGCGAACAGGACACCCTGCATGAGGATAATCATGGGAAGCAGGCCGTTGGGGAAGACGCCGCCGTTGTCGGACAGGAGGCTCAGGCCCACCTGCTGGCCGTCCACGGGGGTGCCGAAGATGACGAAGTAGGTGCCCACCACCAGGAAGATGACCAGGGCGGCGACCTTGATCAGGGCGAACCAGAATTCCATTTCGCCGAAGACCTTGACGGAGACCAGGTTCAGGGCCAGGACCACCACCAGGGCGATCAGGGCCCAGGCCCACTGCGGGACGGCTGCCATCCAGGGGATGTAGTTGCCAAAGAAATTCATGTAGAGGGCGGCGGCGGTGATGTCCACGATGGTGGTGGTGGCCCAGTTGATCCAGTAGAACCAGCCGGAAACAAACGCTGCCTTCTCGCCGAAGAATTCCCGGGCGTAGGAGACGAACGAGCCCGAGGAGGGGCGGTGCAGGACCAGTTCGCCCAGCGCGCGGAGGATCAGGAATGCGAAAAACCCGCACACCGCGTACGCGATCACCAGGGACGGGCCCGCGGCGTTGAGCCGGCCACCGGCACCAAGGAACAGGCCGGTACCGATCGCACCGCCGATCGCGATCATCTGGATCTGCCGGGGCTTGAGGTTCTTGTGGTAGCCCTTGTCCTCGGCATGCAGGGCCGATTCGGAGGCGTGGGCGTGGCCGCCGTCAATCACGTGGTCACGGAGCGGGGGATTCGTCATGGGGTTGTCCTTGGGATATCCGTTGGCATGGGGATTACTTGCTCAGGTTGGCGAGGCGCTCGGGGCTGAGGAGTTCCTGGAGCTGGGTGTTGGTGAGGAGCCCGTGTTCCAGGACGAGTTCAGCCACACCCTTGCCGGTTGCCAGGGCTTCCTTGGCGATGGCTGTGGCGGTGGCGTAGCCCAGGTGGGGATTCAGGGCGGTGACCAGGCCGATGGACTGTTCCACTGTCCGCCGGAGGTGCTCGGTATTGGCAGTGATACCCCGGATGCAGCGTGCCGTCAGGGTGCGGCAGGCTGCTTCGAGGTGGGAGATGCTCTTGTGGAGGCTGTGGACGATGACGGGCTCGAACGCGTTGAGTTGGAGCTGTCCCGCTTCGGCCGCCATGGTGATGGTGACATCGTTTCCGATGACTTCGTAGGCCACCTGGCTGACTACTTCCGGGATCACGGGGTTGATCTTGCCGGGCATGATGGACGAGCCGGACTGGACGGCCGGCAGGTTGATCTCGCCAAAGCCGGCACGCGGGCCGGACGAGAGCAGGCGGAGATCGTTGCAGATCTTGGAAAGTTTCACGGCGACCCGCTTCAGCACACCGGACAGGTGCACGAAGGCGCCCACGTCCTGGGTGGCTTCGATCAAGTCCGGCGCAGTGACGAGCGGCAGGCCGGTCACTTCGGCGAGGTGCCGGCAGGCAGCTTCGGCGTAGCCTGCGGGTGCGTTCAGGCCGGTACCGATTGCTGTGGCGCCGAGGTTGATCTCGTGGATGAGCAGGTCGGCTTCGGCCAGGCGCAGCCGGTCTTCACCGATGGTGATGGCATAACTGCCGAACTCCTGGCCAAGCGTCATGGGAACCGCGTCCTGCAGCTGGGTCCGGCCCATCTTCACAACTGTGCGGAATTCCAGCGCCTTTGCCGCGCAGGCTTCCTCCAGTTCGGCCAAGGCGTCCAGCAGTTCCCGCGCGGCAAAGATGGTGCCCAACTTCACTGCGGTGGGGTAGACGTCGTTCGTGGACTGGCTGAGATTCACATGGTCATTGGGGTGCAGGCGGGCGTAGTCGCCCTTGGCGTGGCCAAGGATTTCGAGGGCGCGGTTGGCGATGACCTCGTTGGCGTTCATGTTCGACGACGTCCCGGCGCCGCCTTGGATAACGTCCACCACGAACTGGTCGGCAAGTTCGCCGTCCAGGATGTCTTGGCAGGCCTGCTCGATGGCGTCGGATCGTTCCGCATCCAGCAGGCCGAGCTCGCGGTTGGTCCGGGCGGCGGCTAGCTTGACCGCTGCGAGGCCGCGGACCAGGTGCATGTTGGATGACAGCTTCTGGCCGGTGATGGGGAAGTTTTCGACGGCCCGGAGGGTGTGGACCCCCCAGTAGGCGTCTGCCGGGATGTCGCGGTCACCGAGCAGGTCGTGCTCGGACCTGGTCAGTGCGGGGGCGGAAGTATCGATGATGGTCATGTGTCCTTACAGGGCTTCGTTGACGGGTGTGGACAGGACTGATTGGGGCAGGAAATCGGTAGCGTGCAGCAGGCCAACCTGCTGGCCGCCGCCCAGGACGGGCGCCGTTGCAATGCCGGCAAGCGGCGCGGTGTCCACGCCAAGGGCGGCAAGCAGTTTGACGGTGGCGGGCATCCGGGCCCGGTCTCCGCCGTCGGAAATCTTCACGGCGACGGCGCTGCCGTCCGGCAGGCCCACCAGCTGGACGCCTTCAAAGCCGTCCTTCGCTACCGAGCCCGGCAGCAGCCGCATCAGTTCGGTGACGTCCCTGCCTTCCCCGGCCACCATGTCCGGGTGCTGCTGCATGGCAAGCCCGACGGCGGCTTCCGCACTGCCGTCGTCGTCCGCGGCGGAGCGGGCAATAACTCCGAAGGCGCGGGCCATGCCGGGAAGTGTCAGGGAGAAGAGCGGGGTGCCGCAGCCGTCGGTGCTGAGGGCGAGAGGTTCCTCGCCGGTCAGCTCGATGACAGTGGTGGCGACGAGCTGCTGCAGCGGGTGTGAAGGATCCAGGTATCCCTTGACCGGCCAGCCGTTGATAGCGCAGGTGGCTGCCATGGCGGCGTGCTTGCCCGAGCAGTTCTGCGTGAGCTGGGTGGAGCGGCCCCCGTTGCGGAGCCATCCCTCCCGTTCTGCCGCGCCGTAGGGCAGGTCCCGGCTGTTGTCGAAGTCGCTGACGCTGAGGCTGTGCTGTTCGAGGATCCGCAGGGCTCCCTGGCGGTGCTTTGCGCCGCCCGAATGGCTGGCCGCCGCCAACGCCAGGAGGTCAGCGGGCAGTTCGAGGCCTGCGCGGACCATCGCTACGGCCTGGAGCGGCTTGAGCGAGGACCGGGGGTAGAAGGGTGCCAACGGATCGCCCGCAGCTGCCACTGTTGTGCCGTCAGCGTCGAGTGCGACAGCAGACCCGTAGTGGACGCTTTCCACCAGCCCGTCACGGGTGGCGGCGACCAGGGGGGTGTGCTGGGGGAGCACTGCAGCACTGAGGGCAGGGGAAAGGGCAGGGGAAAGCATGGGTTCCTTGGTGGGGGCTAGTTATTGAGGATGGAGTCGAGGGCAAGGCCGACGGCGTGCAGGTGATGGGCCATGGCGGCGCGTGCATCATCGGCGGAGCCGGCCTCGATGGCGGCCAGGATGTCCTGGTGTTCGATGTCGGAGGCGTGCTGCCGGTCTGCCACCATGTTCAGCGTTTCAGACTGGTGCGCCAGGGCGTCGCGGATGTCCGCCACAACGCTGGCGAACACCTTGTTGCCGCTGGCCCGGGCGATGACGGCATGGAAGCTGGAGTCCAGGGCTACCCACGATTCCAGATCTGTCTCGGTGGCCATGGCGGCAACGATGTGGCGGAGGGTTTCCAGTTCCTCGTCGGTGCGCCGTTCCGCGGCCAGGCCTGCTGCCGGTACCTCGATATGTGGGCGGGCTTCGGTCAGGTCCCGTGCCGAGTACTGGCCGAGCGTCAGGTCGTTCGCAACCTTGGCCGCTACAACGAAGGTGCCCTTGCCTGTTTTGGTCACTGTGAGGCCGAGAGCTGTGCAGGAGCGTAGGGCTTCGCGGATGACGGAGCGGCTCACGCCATACTGCTGGGCCAGAGTTGCCTCGGAGCTGAGCTTGCTGCCCACCGGCACCAGCCCGGACTCGATATCGCTTCTGATCGTGTTGAAGACCGCTTCGGCAGCACTAAGCCGGGCGAGGGGTGCAGGCTGTCCTGCTGTCCGGCTGTCTGACAGGTTCACGCTTTAAATATGGCAGGGGTCACAGCTGGTGTCAACGCGGGTGAACCACAGGGGAGGTTGGCACTGTAGAACAGCACCAGCCTCCCCTGGCTCCGGGATGGCGGGAAGAAGCCCCGACAGGTTGTCCGAGCGCTAGGCGCGGGGGGTTCCTACCTCGTCAGGCTCGGCCCGTAGCTTGTGGAGGTCGCCGCACTTCCGTTCTGCGAGGTAGGCCTTCATTTCGCGCTTGATCACCGGCAGCAGCATGTACACGCCCAGCAGGTTCACGAATGCACAGATGAACAGGGCCGCGTCCGCGAAGTTCAGCACTTGGGTGAATGTCAGCACGGTGCCAACAACCGTGAAGAACAGGAAGACGCACTTGTAGCTGATCTCGGAGGCCTTGCTCCGGCCGAACAGGTATTCCCATGCCTTCAGTCCGTAGTAGGACCATGTGATGAGGGTTGAAAAGGCGAACAGCGCCACTGCAACGGCAAGGACAAGGGGGAACCAGGGCAGGACCGTGGCGAACGCGTCGGAGGTGAGGATGACGCCGTCGGGCGCGCCCTCACCCGCCTGGACCTGATCGATCCCCGACTGGAGGCTCGGTGCGCCCGCGATGACGATTGCCAGGGCGGTCATTGTGCAGATGATGACAGTGTCCACGAGCGGCTCGAACATGGCAACGAAGCCTTCGCTGACAGGTCGGCGCGTTTTGACCGTGGAATGGGCGATCGCAGCCGACCCCAGGCCCGCTTCGTTGGAGAAGGCAGCACGCTGAAAGCCCACGATCATGACGCCTACGAAGCCGCCGGCCATGCCGGCCGGATTAAAGGCGCCGGTGATGATGGCGCTGAATGCAGCCGGGACCTGGCCGATATTCACGAAGATGACGAAGAGGCACGCAATCACGTAGACGGCGGCCATGGCCGGTACGAGTTTGCTGGTGGTGGCCCCAATGGACTTCATGCCGCCAAGGATCACGGCGGCGACAAGAGCTGCGAGTATGAGCCCGAAAACCAATGCCGCCCCGGCGCTGCCGAGGAAACCTTCGTCACCGCCGGTGACATTCCGCATTTGCGCGAAGGTTTGGTTGGCCTGGAACATGTTTCCGCCGGCAATGCCGAAAATCAGGATGGAGACGGCGAAAATTCCAGTAAGGATTTTGCCGGGCACCTTGCCGAACTTATGGAAAGCGATGGGCAGATATTTGAACGGCCCGCCCGTGACGGTGCCGTCCTCATGGACCTGGCGGTATTTGACGCCGAGGGTGCATTCGGCAAATTTCGTCGCCATCCCAAGGAGCCCCGCGAGGATCATCCAGAATGTCGCGCCCGGCCCGCCAAGGGCCATCGCTGCACCGACGCCGGCGATATTTCCCAGGCCCACAGTTCCGGAGAGTGCGGAGGTCAGGGCTTGGAAATGCGGCACCTCGCCCGGGTCGTGGTGGTGCGAGTATCGTCCACGCACTACTTCATAGGACACCTTGAGGCCGCGGAACTGGATGACACCCAAATAGATGCTGATGATGACACCCGCGGTAATGAGCCAAGCCACTACGGCGGGAAAGCTGACCTCACCTATGGTGATGGGGAAGAAAACGATCGCCGAAAAAACTTCAGCAGCTGGGCGGAAAACCGCGTCGATGGTTTCTTCTATTGATGCGAGCCAGCCGACCTCGTCGGTCACGGCCATAGGTAGTGCTTGCATTGGGTTCCATACTCTCTGGTTGAGGGCTTGCTGCTTGCCCGCCTCGATTCAGGGCAGCTAACGCTGCTGCCTGACCCCCAATGCATGTGAGCTGCGACATATTCGCTCAACCTATGCCACTGGTCCAAAAAATACGATCTTGGGCTTGCCGAGTGGTTCTGGTATGGGAACCAACCCATCCCGGTTGAAACCGTTGCCGCAGGGGTAGAAGCCAGCTCAGCCCTATGGTTGGCCATTTCAAAGAATCTGGAGAGCTCACGCCCACGGTTCACCTAGTGAACCTCGTACCAGCGCAGAACCCTGAGGGCGCGGAGAGTGTTCCATCGGCTTGATTGTCCGTCGCCAACCTCAAGCTCGAAGTGCACTTTGCCGGGATGGGTGTTTTCCAGCAGCCATGTTCCGTCCGGCTGCTGCTTCGAGCGGACTACCTCCGCCGCTTCTTCAAGTCGCTCATCGGCGGCGCCACCAGCCGACCGGAAATAGTCCAGCCCGCGGAACACGTCGTAGTACCAGCGGGTGGGAAAGGAGAACTGCAGCCAGTCCCGGCTGATCAGTTCGGTGGTCGACTTTCGCCTCAGCAACCGGCGTTCCAGGAGGTATTCCTCGCCGAGGCGCCGGGCCTTCCGTAATTCGGCCGTCCCGCCGCCCGCCCGTTCATGCTCCAGGAGGCCCTCCAGGACGCAGATTGTCGTATGGAATGAAGAACGGGTGGAGCCGCGCTCGGCTTCACAATTCCAGCCCCCGTCGTCAAGCTGCTCGCGGGCCAGGCGTCCTGCCAGCGCGTCTACGTTTTCACTGAAATACGACCCGAGCGCCAGGGTCATGCCGTTGATGCAGGGTTCAGTTTCGCCCTCGAAGAAGGGTTGGTTGCCTTCTTCCCACCGGCTGTTGTCCCGGACCTGACGGACGGCATGCCGCGCCGCCGGGCTTTCAGGGTTGAGCCCGAAGTCGCGCAGGAGCAAAAGGCTGTAGGTGGTTGCGGTCCAGGGCTGGCCGTCAGGGTCATCATCGTGTTCCGGCCAGTATGTGCCGCCGTCCCACTGTCCGTCCGCGCCTTGCAGCGCAAGCAACCGGGCGCCCCACCCGTGAGTGGCAATCCGGTTCCGTTCGGCCTGGACTTCCCCGGGTGAGGCGTTGGTGAGGTCGCGCAGGACCTGCCAGCGGACGGCAGGATCCGAATCGAGCAACCAGTCGACTACGTCCATCCGCTGGGAGGATCTTAGAGGTGCTGGATCCCTGCCCGCTGCATGGCGTCCTTGTAAATGTCCACGTTCTTGGTGAGGAGTTCGTCCTGCTTCGCTTCCGAGACCGCGAAGGCCCGTCCACCCAGGGCAGTGGCCTTATAGATCTTGATCCCGCTGTTCTTAAGGGACTGGTGGTAGGTCTTCTCGAAAAGAGTGAGGAACGTTGAGGCGTCAGTGCCGTGGGCGATGATTGCCGAGACGCGGGAGTTGATCTTCAGGAACTGCCGGAACGGTCGCAGACCGTCTGTTTTCTCCTGCACATTCAGGGCTGAAGGCATTTCCGGGTCGCGGACCCAAGGGTAAGCGTTCCAAGGCATCACGTAGCGGGGGTCCAGCTCTGCCAACTCGTAGATCTGGGTGGCGCGGCGGGCGGCCTCGTCGTCGTTGTAGTGCGAGACAAAGCCGGATTCGGTGCCCTTGCCGGGGCTCACCTGAAGGCTGACGATGCGGCACTCATCCTCGTCGTGGACAGGGTCGATATAGGGAACGACAGACCCTGGCTTCTTCTCCATCAGTTCATCGCAAAGCTGGGTTACCTTCGCAATGTTCGGTTCCTGTAGCAGGGCTTTTTTCTCGTCCCAATCAATCGTCACGATTTCTCCCTCAGCAGCAAGGCGTCCAGAATCAGGCGTCTAAGGCCACTCTACGCTTCCGGGCAGGAGGGTGTGCAGGCGGAGTTCCCTCTGCCTTGTCCCGAGACTGCGTCAATAAGGGCAGGGGCTGAGTCAACAGGGGCGTTGGATGCCCGGGCAGGGCAAGCACTGTGCCGGGTGGTGGTGGTGCGGTGGAGTGGTAGGTGTGGCCGGTGGGGGTCCGGAGTTGCACGGTGTGTCGTGGTCCGGGAACTGTGCGGGTTGTCCAGCCGGATGTTTCTTTGGTGTGGTTGCAGGCTTCGCAGAGGCCCTGGCCGTTGGTGCTGGTGGTGGGTCCGTGCTGGTGCCAGGGGGTGATGTGGTCGTGGTGGCGGATGGGCGCGTCGCAGTAGGGGGTGCGGCAGGTGTCATCCCGTACTTGGAGGTAGCGGCGGAGCCCGGTGGGGAAGAGCCGGGCTTTGGAGTCCATGGCGAGCAGGTCGCCGGTGGCGGGGGCGGTGTAGAGCCGGCGGAGCCACGTTGTCAGCTCGCTGGTTTCAGGTTCCTGGTCCAGGATGGCCTTTCTGGCCCACTCAGCGGGGACGATGCCGTAGCCGGCCAGGCGGGCTGGTTCGCTGTCTCCCTGGAAGAGGGTGCGGTCGGTCATCACGAGCTGGATTTCGATGCCTGCGATCCCGCCAGGGGTGCCGGTCACGCGCTGCACCAGTTCATCGGCCATGATCTGGCCCTTGCCGCGCTCATCACCGGAGGCCCGCCGGGTGTCGGCGTTCCGCGTTAGGGCCGCGAAGACAGCGACGCCCTGGGCTACCGGGAGGAGCGCGGTCAGGCGGGTCATGGTGTCCGGTGCCGGCCGGAGGGTCACGGTCCGCTCACTGATGGCGTGGCCGGCCCGTTTCGCGACCGAGCCCGGGTCCCGCCGGTACGCGGCCGCCCGGACCGCGGCGATGACGGCCCGGTCCCCGCAGCCTGAAAGCGTTCCGGTGTCCGCGGCGATTTCCTCATCCACGGCGCACCGGTCCTCGGCGGACAGACACGCTGTTTCCTTCACAATAAGGGTGGCCGCCATTCGTTCAACTGCCCGGACCGCAAAGCGGCTAGGGTGTGGGGCATCTCGGTACCCAGCGCTTTTGCCAAGCCCAGGAGACGGCCGCCACGGGCCGGGGACTCACGCCGCGCCAGCGCAATCTCAGCACCCACCCCCGGCGCCGAGCTCATCCGCCCGAACACCTGCCGCGGCCTGCTCCCGGCGCCGGGAGAGATCCAAAGCAACAGCGATTTCGGCCTGCTTCGCAGCGGCCAACGACTTCAGGTCCTCAAGCATCCGGAGCTGATCGATCATGCCCGGGCCGTCAGCGGCAACAGGGACGGCAGCAAGGTCCGCCCGGATATTCGCGACGGGCAGGACGCCAGGAACCGGCGGCGCCCCAGCAACAAGAAGAGGCCCAGCAGGAAGGAGCCTGGCCGCCGCAGGCGTTGCAACGGTGCTTCCCGCCGCGGCTGGCGGTGCCCCTGCGCGCCCGGTCTCTGCTTTCATAAACAAAGTCTTCCAGCAGGGACCGACAAAAACCGGCCCCGTGGACCCTATGTGGATAACCCAAGGCAACTCGGACGCCAGGCCTCCGAAAACGTGCTGTTGAATGAAGGGATGGAGTTCACCAGGAAGGGCCTGAAAGCTGAGGGTTTTGCCGGCTTCCGGCCCATCGGCGCCCTCGAGGCAATGCGCGTCCCACAGGCAACCGGCATCTTCGCGATCCTGGCACCCGACGGGTTCGAACCGCGTTTCCTGAAGGAAAGCACCGCCGGTGTCTTCAAGAAGAAGGACCCGTCGCTTCCTGAGCCCGCCCTGGCCGCCGAATGGTTGGACACCGCCGAGATCCTTTACGTCGGAAAAGCAGGCCCGGGCAGCAAGGGCAACCGGGGCCTGCGGCGGCAGATCCAGGAGTTCCTGGACTTCGGGCAGGGCAAGCCGCCGGGGCACTGGGACGGCCGGCTGGTCTGGCAGCTTGCAGACGCCGCACAGCTGCTGGTCGCCTGGAAGGAAGTGCCTGCCGAACACCTCAACAAAACCGAGGCGGACTACCACACAGCCTTTGTGGAGGAGCACGGAAAGTTACCCTTCGCCAACCTGGTGAGGGCACGCGCTAAGAACAGCAGGACCTAGGCCAGGCCGCCGTCGTACGTAAAACGCCCGCCCACCAGCGTGGCCGCCACCGGCATCGCAGCGAAGACGGCGTCCGGCGCGGACAAGGGATCGGCATCCAGAAGCACCAGATCAGCGGGGTCGCCCACGCGAACGCGCGAACGCCCCCGGGTTGAGGCGAAAAGGGCCTGTTCGCGCGTTAGGGCTTCCTGGGGATGCCACGGTCCGCGCCCGTCGTCACGGGCCCTGAGGGTGGCCGCCGCCATCGCACCCCACGGCTCGAGCGGTGCCACCGGAGCGTCCGATCCCAGCAGCAACGATGCCCCGGCCTCGAGCAGGGAACGCAACGGAAAGGCACGGTCGGTCCGCCCGGGCCAATTGGCTTCGGCGGCGTCACGGTCGTCCAGGGCATGGACCGGCTGGACACTGGCCAGCACATCCAGGGCGGCGAAGCGCGGCAAATCTTCGCGGCGGATGAACTGGGCGTGCTCGATCCGCCCGCCAATACCCGCACGTTCAAAAGCATCCAGGGCCACCCCATTGGCCGCATCCCCGATGGCGTGGACGGCGGGAAGAAACCCGGCATCCCGCGCCCGCTCCAGCAATGCCAGCAGTTCCTCAGCCGTCACTGTCAGGAGCCCATGCCCGCCAAAGGGGTAGGGATCAACACAATAGGCGGTGCGCGTATTCAATGCTCCATCAATGAGCACCTTCAGCGGGCCCACCCGCAACAGCCCCCTGCCGCCGTCGACCTCCTGCCGCGTCCGCAGACCCTCAGTCACAGCCCGCTCAAGGTCCGCGGCGTACACCCCCGCGTCCACACGGAGGGAATCAAAACCGCCGGCAATGCGCCGAAGCCATGGATCACGGTTCCAGGTCATTTCGAAATCCACCACACCCACCACCCCGCGGGCAGCCGCCGCCCGGGCGGCTCCGGCTACCCAGCTGTCCACGACGTCGTCGGGCAGGCGTCCCAACTCCCGGGTCAGGGCAAAGGCCGGTTCCTCGCGCAGCAGCCCGGAGGCGTCCACCTGAACCGCGTATCGGCGGGCGGCAGCAGTATTGAGCCAGACGCTGTGCAGGTCGTGGCTGACAAGTGCGGTGGGCTGGTTGCCCGTTGCGGAATCCAGCAGCGCCAAGGAGGGCGCGTCCGTCCACAGGGCGTCGCGGAACCCGACACCAACAGTGGTCACCGCGGGATCGGCACAAGGGATCGAAGAACGTACGACGGCGGCAGCGTCCCGGGCGCTGACAGCACCGGAGAGATCAAGACGGTTCGCATGCAGCGCCTACTGGGTCATGTGGACGTGCTCGTCCCACAGTCCCGGAACCAGCCACCGACCGCCGCCATCAATAATGCGTTCGCCGCCCGGGCGCTGATCTCCACCAGCTATCCGGTGTATACGGCCGGCCCGGATGTGCACGTTGCAGACAGTGGCGTCGCCGGGCATCCGTACATGTGCGAGGACCAGGTCTGTCACGCCGGACCGCGAAGGCGTTCCATCTCGCGGCGGTCCTTTTTGGTGGGCCGACCGGCCCCGCGGTCGCGCTGCGGAAGGCCCAGCGCGGGGGCGATGGGCCGCGGAGGGGTGTGGTCAGTGAAACAGTGCGAGGCGGCTTCTGCCCCGACCCGCTTGTTGATCAGCCGGCGTACTTCGAGGATGCGCTCATAGCCGGACATCCGGACCGTCACGCTGTCCCCGGTAACAAGCGTTGCAGATGCCTTGGCCGGGCTGGCGTTGAGCCGGACATGGCCGGCGCGGCAGGCGGCCGTAGCCGCGGAACGGGTCTTGTAGGCGCGGATGGCCCACAGCCACGCATCAATGCGGACACTGGCGGGGGAGGAATGAAGGTTGGTCATGGCTGGCACCGAGTATAGCCCCGCGGCGCAGGGTCAGGACCGGTGCCGCCGGGTTACTCAACAGTCACACTGACCCGCTGCACCATGTTGTTGCCCAGCCCCTGGTAGTTCCAGTTCTGCTCCAAGGGCTGGCTGGCGCCGGTGGCGTCCGTTGCCCGGCAGGACAGTTCGTGCTCTCCCGGGTCCGCCACCCAAGGCGCGGTCCACTTCCGCCACGCGTACCCGCCGTCGGACTTTTCGAGCTGGGCCGGCAGCCAGGTGCCGTCGACGCCGACCTCCACGCCGGTAACGGCACCTTCACCGGACCACGCCCTGCCCTGCAGCAGCACCGGACCGGCCTTCAGTACCCGTTTGCGGGTAAAGAAGTCCGGGATGCCCGGCGGAACCATCAACGAACGCACCCTGATCCGCGACACCGGCGTGCCGGCGTCGTCCGCTGACTCCTGGTAGCGGTAGGCAACCTCCTGCTGGAAGCCTTTGAAAGGTGTGGTCACCACCTCGATGGATTCCAGCCATTTCACGCTGGCCATGCCGTACCAGCCGGGGACCACCAGCCGCAGCGGGTACCCGTGCTGTGGCGGCAGGTCGCTGCCATTCATGGAGTAGGCGAGCACGACGTCGGGACGCAGCGCTTCATGGATCGGCAGGCTCCGCGCGTACCGCTGTGGGACGCCGCCCTGGACGCCTTCATCAACGCCTGTGAACACCACTTCCACTGCGTGGGGCAGGACGCCCGCCTTACCCAGGAGGTAAGCCAGCGGCACCCCTGTCCAGTGCGCGGTGCCCACGCCTTCGAGGATCCACGGCTGGCTGAGCGGCCGTGGTTCCAGGAGCGATCGTCCGTTCCCCGCACATTCCAAGGTGACGGGCACGGTGATGGGAGGGTCCTTCTGCAGGGCAGCCATGCTCAGTTCCAGGGCCATCTCCACAGCGCCGCTGATCCGCAGATGCCACGAGGACGCGTCAACGTCCGGGATGTCGAAGTGCGTCAGGACGTAGTGGAGGCCCGGGGGAGTGATGTCCCGGCGGAGGGCCTCCAGCGGCATGGAGTGGTTGCGGGCTCCGAGCTGGAGTTCCTCCCGGGTGAGTGGGCCGCTGGTCGGTCCGGCCGCGGGGGCAGCCGGACTTTCCCCCGCTGCTGCCGGACCTGCGGACTGCTGGTTCCTGTAGATCTGTTTCATGGCGGTGCCACTCCTGCTCGGCCGGCTCGGTGTCCCCTTTCCACAGGTCTACGCCCGCCCGAACGGCCAGTCAACGGTCAGTCAACGGCCAGCCCACCGGCAGGAACCTAGAGGACCGGCCTGGCCAGAAACTCGCGCAGGCTGATGGGGTCCTGTCCGGTCAGGCCGTGCACATCAGGGGACACCCCGGCCAGCTCCCCTGCGGCGATGGCCGTGTAGGTGCTTACCCATGCGTCGAGTTGCCACTGCGGCGCGCCATAGGAAGCGCGGGAAGCGTAGGCCTCATCAACAGTCTCCGGCTGGTAGGTGATGGTCCGTCCGGTTCCTTCCATGATTACCTCGGCTGCCCGTCGCATGGAGAGGTCCTCCGGGCCCGTCAGGTTGTAGGTCCTGCCTTTATGGATGGCGGGGTCCCGAAGCACGGCAAGGGCGGAGCGGGCAATGTCCTCACGGGCTACCCCGGAGAACACCCCGTGGCCGGCCGGTCCGCGGATCACGCCGTCCTCACCGGTCATCAGGGGCAGGAAGTCGAGGTAAAGGTTGTTCCTGAGGAAGGTGAAGTCCATCCCGGAAGCCTTGATCCGCTCCTCCGTGGCGTAATGGTCGCGGGCAAGGGTGAAGGTGGCGTCCGGTGCGCAACGGTAGATGGAGGTGTAGACGATGTGTTCCACCCCGGCATCTGCAGCTGCATCAATGAAGGTGAAATGCTGCTGCAGCCGATCTTCGGCCTCAGCAGCAGACACCATAAACAGGACTTTCGCGCCCTCCAGGGCCCGCCGTGATGCTTCGGCGTCGGAGTACGTGCACACTACAGCGGCGGCATTTTCCAGCTCGGGAGCCCGCCCGGCATCACGGACCAGCAGCCGCTGGGCGGAACCCAGCCCGGCCAGCTGCCGTGCCACCATTCCGCCCAGGCCGCCGGTGGAACCCGTGATTGCCAGCTCCGGCACCTCCACTGCGGGAGTCACGGGCTACGCCTCCCGCTTGGCCGGCGACTTTGTCTGGGCAGGATCGCGCTCGGCCAGCGAACCGATGGCGTCGTCAATTTTCTTCAGGACCTCCGGCTCAAGCTTGACGCCTGCCGCCGCCACACTGTCCGCAATCTGCTCCGGCCGCGAGGCACCGACGATGGCGGAGGCAACATTCGGGTTCTGCAGCACCCAGGCCACCGCCAGCTGCGGCATGGAGAGGCCGGCTTCCTCCGCGATGGGCTTGAGTTCCTGGACGCCGGCCAGGACGTCATCCCGCATCCAGCGCTCGATCATCTTGGCGCCGCCCTTGTCATCCGTGGCGCGGCTGCCCTCGGGTGCGGGCTGGCCGGGCAGGTATTTGCCGCTGAGGACGCCTTGGGCCATGGGCGACCACACGATCTGGGATACGCCCAGCTCCTCCGAAGCCGGCACAACCTCCGCCTCGATAACGCGCCACAGCATGGAGTACTGCGGCTGGTTGGAGATCAGCTGGAAGCCGAGTTCCCTGGACAGCGCATGGCCCTCGCGGAGCTGTTCGGCAGTCCATTCGCTGACGCCGATGTAGAGGGCCTTGCCTTGCCGGACGATGTCCGCGAAGGCCTGCATGGTTTCTTCCAGCGGTGTCTCGAAGTCGTAGCGGTGGGCCTGGTAGAGGTCCACATAGTCCGTCTGCAGGCGCTGCAGCGAGCCGTTGATGGACTCCATAATGTGCTTGCGGGACAGGCCGAGATCGTTCTTGCCCTTGGGGCCCGTGGGTCCGTAGACCTTGGTGAAGATTTCCAGGGATTCGCGCCGCTCGTTTTTCAGCGCTTCGCCCAGGACGGTCTCCGCTGCGGTATTGGCGTAGACGTCGGCTGTGTCGAAGGTGCTGATCCCTGCATCAAGGGCGGCGCGCACGCATTCAGACGCGACGTCGTTCTCAACCTGCGAGCCGTGGGTCAGCCAGTTGCCGAACGTGATTTCCGAGACTTTGAACCCGCTGTTTCCGAGATATCTAAATTCCATGGGTTTCACGCTAACCCAGATGGTTGCTCAGGGTAAGGGGTGGCTGCCCTTCGATGCCGCGCCTTTGGGGCCCGGGTCCTGGGCTGCTTCCGCAACTGCCCTGCTGATGCTCACCGGACCGGACAGGGACACCAGCGATCCGGTGTCCAGCGGCGCCAGCGGGTGGGGAACGTGCGGTTTCTTGAAGGAGCGCGGCATCTCCCGGGTGGGCCTGCTGTTATCCAGTGCGGACTCCACCAGCGGGGCCACCTCCGCAACCTTCTCAGCAGGCACCTGCGGATCCGGCAGGTCCCGCACGGAGACCTTGATTTCCGGCACCGCCGCGCGTGCCCTGGCCATCGCCCGGGCGTCAGCGTCCGCCACGGCAGCGGCCCAGTCCTCTTCCAAAACCGGCGGCTCGCGGCGGGCGGTCTTCAGTGCCGGGTGATGTTCGACGGCGGTGCGCAGCGACGTTTTCAGGTGGCCGGGATTCAGCGCGGCGCGCCAATCACGCGGCGTCTTGGCGGCAGGCCTGCCGCCTGCCCGCGGCAGCAGCCCTGCATGGGCCGGACCGGCTGCGGACGCCGTGCCAGCACCGCCGTCGGAGGCAGTCCCCTGCCGGCTGCCGGCAGGTCCGGCGAAGCGGATCAGCGGAACTGTTTTATTCCGGGCGTGCCTGCCAAACAGGGCCATCAGCAGGACAGCCACCAGGCGTCCAAGTCCCGCCAGGACCAGGGTGATGACGCCCAGCAGGAAGAGGACCAGGAACATCAGGAAGGCGACTCCCATGGTGCCCAGAAAGGTCAGGTTGAGGATGAGCGTATCCGGATTTCCCACGTCATCTCTCCTCTCTGCCTGGCCGCAACTCCTTCTCCACCTTACGGATTTTTGCAGTCCGGTGCCGCCGTGTGGAGGGGTGCGTCCCGGGTTGTAGCAAAGCTGTTACCGCATATGACAGCATCTGTTGGATGACAGGATCGAAGGACCACGAAAACTGCATGTGCCTGTCCGGAGAGGCGTACGGGCAGTGTTGCGGGCGTTTCCACAACGGCGCCCGGGCTGCCACTGCCGAGCAACTGATGCGCTCCCGCTACGCCGCGTTTGTGCTGCTGGATGCGGACTACCTGCTGCGCACCTGGCATTCCCGGACAGCTCCGGAGGAACTGGAGCTGGATCCGGGGATGGAGTGGCGGCGCCTCGACATCCTCTCCACTTCCCGTGGCGGACCATTGGATTCCGAAGGCACGGTGGAGTTCAAAGCCCATTTCCGGCACGACGGCGAACGAGGGGTCCTCCACGAAACCAGCAGGTTCGTGCGGGAAAACCGCCGCTGGCTCTACGTGGACGGGGACGTCCGGGGCTGATTACTCGTCGTCGTAGTCACGGGCCGGGGTAAAACCGGCCCGATCCACCTTGCGGTGGAACCGCATGCCTGCCAGCCCGCCCAGCACAGCGCCCACCAGGGCCACCAGAGCCACCACGACGGCGGCGATGATGCTGGTGGTGGTCAGCTGGCCCTCGTTCACAGGAATCCGCGGGAAGCTGTTGAGGTTGGCCAGGACATTGAACTGCTGGCCGAACACGAGGCCCAGGATGGCAACGAGGACGGCCACGATCAGTGCCCAGATCCACACCATAACGCCCTGCTTCATGCCGTTGAACCGGGCCATGCGTCCTGCCACGTAACCGCCGCAGTAGTAGGAGAGGAAGAGGATAACCAGCAGGACGATGATGCCCACCAGGCCGACTGTGCCGGTGTTTGAGGCCGCCTGGTTGACGGCTTCATTGACATCCGTGTTGGTGGCCAGCCCGACCGCCGTCCCCGCTGCAGCCACGAGGGCGGTCAGCAGGACGGCCATGCCGGTGGCGGTCAACCAGCCAAAGAAGGCGGAGCCCACTTTGATTCCACCGAACTGTTCTTTTTCCCTTGCGACGGCGGTCTGCCGGTCAGTCAGGTTGGGGTCTGCGGCAGCTGCGGGTGCTGCCGGCACGTAGTCCCGCTCTGCGTGCACGCCGGATGAGTCGGTGCGGTCCGCCGGCACGCGGTCGTAGGTGGACGTGGGTGTGGCATCACTTGCCGGCACCCTGTCGTACGAGCGGGTGGGTTCGCCGGTGCCGGTATCGTCGCGGCGGCTCCCGTTGCGGTCAACATCCTCGCGGGCACGCCTCGGGGGCAGGTTCTCTGGGTCTGTTGAGCTACTCATGGGTCCACTCAAGCATCAGCCAGCAGTGATAGCAAGGATGCTTACTATTTCGTGACCTGTGGCGTCACCGGTAATTGCGGTGCAGGTTTTCCTTCCGGGAAGGGCCGGGCGAGGCGTCGGCGATCCAGGGGCCGGTCCCCTCGGACGGGTCCAGCACTCCTTCTTCCAGCCAGGTGTATTCTCCGGCGAGGACCTTCCGGGTGAGGGCATGGTCTGCATCATCCGTATTGCGCCAGAGCTGGTCAAAGTATTCATCCACGCGGACCCGCGCCTGCTCGCAGTACGCTTCCGCAAGCTCATAGGCGCTCGCGGCCTTTTCGGGAGCAGTCTGAAGCAGCATCTCCGCACGGGCACAGCACGCCGTCATGGCGAACAGCTCGGCGCCGATGTCCACCACGCGGCCCAGGAACGCCTGCTTGCGTTCCAGCTTCGCCTGCCACCGCCCCATCCCGTAGAACGTCTGGCGCGCCAGGCGCCGCGATGACCGCTCCACAAAGCGGAGCTGCTTGGCGAGCCGCCCGAATTCGCCGTACGAGCGTGGGTCCATGCCGGCGCCGGCTACCAGCTTGGGGAGCCATTTTGCGTAGAAGCCGGAAGCCCCGACGGCGGCCCGCGCCTTATCGGACAGGCTGGCGTCCATCGACGCCAGGTCGCCCGCTGCGGCCAGGTGGGCATCCACAGCTTCCCGGGCAATCAGCAGCCGCATGATCTCCGAGGACCCCTCGAAAATCCTGTTGATCCTGAGGTCCCTCAGCTGCTGCTCGGCAGGGACGGCGCGTTCACCGCGTGCAGCCAGTGACTCAGCTGTCTCAAAGCCGCGGCCGCCCCGGATCTGCACCAGTTCGTCCGCAATCCGGCAGCTGATTTCGGTGGACCACAGCTTGGCGAGGGCCGCCTCGATCCGTACGTCCTTTTGGCCGGCGTCCGCCAGTTCGGCGGAGAGTTCGAAGACCGCGTCCAGGGCGAAGGCGGACGCCGCGATGAAGGCGATCTTCTTGCCGACAGCCTCGTGTTCGCCTACGGGCCGTCCCCACTGTGTCCGCGCGTTCGACCATTCCCGCGCAATCTTCAGGCTCCACCGGCCCGAGCCGACGCAAAGGCCCGGAATGGAGAGGCGCCCGGTGTTCAGGGTTGTCAGGGCGATTTTCAGGCCCTGCCCCTCACGGCCCAGCCGGTTTGCGGCCGGTACCCGGACCTGGTGGAACCGGGTGACGCCGTTTTCGATGCCCCGCAGGCCCATAAACGCGTTTCGGTTTTCCACCGTTATGCCCGGCGAATCCATCTCGACCACGAAGGCGCTGATGCCGCCCTTGTGCCGGGTGCCATCCGCGTCCGTGTGGGCAGGAACCACTGCCATCACCACCACCAGTTCCGCGACCACCCCGTTGGTGGTCCAGAGCTTGACGCCGTCCAAAAGGTACGCCCCGCCGTCGTCCGTGGGCGTCGCGGTGCTGCCCATCCGGGCAGGATCGCTGCCAACATCGGGTTCCGTCAGAAGGAAGGCGGTGACGGCGCCGGCGGCACAACGCGGCAGGTACTCACGCTTTTGTTCCGGCGTGCCGAAGACCTTGACCGGTTCCGGCACGCCGATGGACTGGTGCGCCGAGAGAAGTGCGCCGAGGCTGGGGTGCACACTGCCCAGCAGTGCCAGCGCCCGGCCGTAATACACCAGGGAGAGCCCCAGGCCGCCGTATTCCCTGGGGATCTTCATTCCGAAAACGCCCAGGTCCGCCAGGCCCCTCATGTACTGGTCAGGGATCCTGGCGTCGCGCTCAATGACACTGCCGTCCATGGTGCGCGCAAACTCGGTCAACCTGGCCATAAACTCTTCACCCCGCTCGACCGAGGCGGGATCCGGGGTGGGCCACGGGTGGACGAGGCTGAGGTCAAAGCTGCCCAGGTACAGTCCCTTGGCAAAACTTGGACGTTCCCAGCCTGATTCCCGGGCAGCCTCTGCCACGGCCCGCGCCTCGTCAGCGGTTACACCGGCGCCGATCTTGCCGGCGGGTACCGGGGTTTCCTCCGTGGGGGAATCAGTTGCCGGGCCGGTGGAGGCAGGTATGCCGGTGGCCGGGCTTGTTGCCGGGGTGCTGTCAGTGGCGGAGCTCATGGGTTATCTCCTTGGCCGAATGGCCGGTGTAGCCATGGATCCGCCGGGTTGGAGAACCCTTCAGCTGTCCCTCAAGATTACCCGCGGGTAGGTTCCGGTGCCAGGGGCGGACTGGGCCTGGAAATCGCCGGCAACGTCCGCCGAGGCAGCGTGGCGCACCAGCCTGTCCCATCCGGCGTTGATGCCATACACCACTGCCAGGAGGGTTCGTGAAACCACTGTCCAGGTCAGTTTTCCTGCCCCCAGGAGGATCAGCGCCACGAGCCCTGAGGCCAGGACAAAAGCGGCCAGGATAAACCCGAACCCGAGCGTGCCCACGAATACCAAGGTGGCGTTGTCAACTGCTGTCAGATCGAATGGCATGAGTCCCCCTGCTGCGACGTTGCGTGTGTTAAGACTTGGTTGAGACCAGTAGCACGAGCGTAGGCGCGGCTTCCAGGTCCAGCCAGAGCCACAGCGGCTGAATGCCCTGTTGATATGGGATCGAAACACTACCGCCGGGTAGGTCACGGACCGGTCGCGGCGCCCTGCGTTAACCTTGTAGTTGGCAGTTTTCCGTTCCAGCCGCTGCCCCGTCCCCGCAAACAGTCCAAGGAGAGTGTGTGCCCCGCTCCGCCAGGTCATCCGCTGACGCCATCAGCGCCCGGCTCCGGGACCTCGAGCTCCTGACAAAAGGACCTGCCTGGGCCCTGACCCGCTCGGCCCCGTGGGTGATCGCGGTGCTGCAGGCGTCCTTCACCCGCACCCGTCCGCAGCTTCCGCTCGAAGAATTCCACGCCGACGTCGACTCCTTCCTTGAGGAGCTCCGCAGGCAGGATCCCGGCCTTGGAGGCGGTGCCAACGGCAAGTCGTTCGGCGATGAGTGGACCCGGCGCCAGTTCCTGACGCGGCGCAACCAGTCCGGGCAGATCGTGTATGAAGTGACGGAACCGGCAGCACGCGTTCTTGCCTTCCTTGACAGCCTTTCCAGCGAGCGGTCCACCCTCAACGGGTCCCGGCTGGGCACGCTGCTGGGTGACGTGGAGAAGCTCGCCAATGAGACCAACCCGGACCAGAGCGCCCGGCTGGAGTCCCTGGAAGAGGAGATCGAAGAACGCCAACAGCTCATCCAGGACATCAGCAGCGGCGAATTCGACGGCCTGCTGGATGATGACGAGGCGGTGGAAGCCGCCGGAAACATCCTGGACCTTGCTGCGAGCCTCCCGGCGGACTACAAGAAGATGCGTGACCGGATCGAGGAACTGGTGGGCGAACTCCGCAACCAGATCATCGAGGAGTCATTGACCAAGGGTGCCACCATGGCCCAGGTGCTGGAGGCGGACAAACGCCTCCGCCAGAGCCCGGAGGGGAGGACCTTCCGTTCCTTCGCGGCGTTCCTTGAGGACCCGCAGCAGCAGGTGAGGTTCCGGTCGGCGATTGGCGAGGTGCTGGGCAGGCAGTTCGCGGATGACCTCTCCCCGGAGGACCGGGAAACCCTGAAGAACCTGGTGGCCGAGCTGCGCCAGCAGCACAGCCAGATCCAGCGGATTTACGGCAAGTTGAGCGAAAGCCTTAACACCTATGTCCAGAGCGACGACTTCCGCCAGTCCGTCCGGCTCCGCCAGGTCCTGCGCGAAGCCGAGCAGGCCCTCCGGGCCCTTCCGTACGAGCGGGACCGCCCGGGGCTGGTCCGCGGGCCCGTCCTCTTTAACGCAGGATTCGAATCGCTGTCCATGGTGAAGCTCTTCGACCCCGACGAGTTCGCCGCCCCGCCGAAACTTGCCGATCCCATCGCCTTCAGCGACTCGGACCGGGTGCGCGCGCCGAGGACGGGCAAGGCCAAGCCGGAGGTCATCCGCTCTGCTCTGGCAGGCGCTTCCACCCTTTCCGAGGCATGGCAGCAGCTGCCGCCGGAGGAGCAGCACATCAACACCATCCGGGCGCTCCTCTCGCATGCCCTCCACGCCGGAGCGGGGTTCGGCGGGGAAACCCTCGAAACCCTTGACTTCGAACAGATAGACGGAACCACGCGCAGGGCCTACCTGCCGCTGGTCACGCTTCCAAAGGATTGATGATGACAGAAGAGACGACGACGGCGGCCGGCGCGGAGGCAAGCGCGGCTGACAATACGGTGGTTGAGTCCGGTGAAGCCCGCGCGAACCCTTTTGCGGTCACGCCCCGGGATACGTTCGTGGACGGCGCGGCCCTCTTCCCCGGCGACACCGGGGTGCTGTCCATGAAGGTGCGGCAGGCCCTGGTAAAGCTCCTCAAGGGTCCCTACGTGGACGGCGGCCGGGACGAGAAACTCTGGACAGTCCTGCTGGACAACCAGATAATCCTGCGCAGCCGGCTGTCTGAGCTGTTCCTCACCATGGAGCTGGACCACGAACGAAAAATCGCCGTCCTGCGTCCTGTGGACCCCGAGGCAATCGGGGGCAGTGCCCGCTCCAGCATCCTTCGGCAGCAGCGTGCACTCAGCCGCGTGGAAACCATCGTCCTGCTTCGCCTGCGGCTGCTCCTGGACCGTCATGTGACTGCGCAGACGGATCCCACCATCACGCGCGAGGAAATCGCGGACCTGGTGGCGCACTACCAGCCTGCCGGCCAGCAGGACGCCCTCCGGGATTCGGACGTGGTGAACCGGGCCATCACGAAGCTCCTGGCCCGCCAGCTCCTCCTCCCCACCGGACTGGACGACGCCTACACCATCTCCAATGCCCTGCCCCTGGCCCTCCCCTTCGACAATATCGGCGACATCCCCGCCCAGATAGAGGCCCTGATCGCAGCAACGACGGACCCCACCGGCACTGAAGCGCTGCTGGAGCTGAATGCAGAGCCGACGGTTGAGCCTGTGGAAACCGGGGACGAAACCGACGCGGAGGATGCCGAGTGAGCATTGCAAGCATGTTGCCTTTGGGTGAGCTGACCAACCCGGGCCAGATGCGCCTTGGGCTGGTGCAGGTGGTCAACTGGGGCACGTTCCACGGAGCCCACACGATGCACGTGGACCGAAACGGAACGCTGCTGACGGGCAACTCCGGCGTGGGCAAGTCAACCCTGTTCGACGCTATGCTCAGGGTTTTCGATGCCCGGCCCAGGTCCAACGAAGCCGCTGCCCAGCGTTCGGGCGGTGCCGTAGAGGACAAGCGGACCACCTTCACCTACATGCGCGGCAAGGTGGGCGACAAGGCGGTGGGGGAGGGCTCGGCGAGCGCCTTCCAGCGGCCGGGCGCCACCTGGTCCTCCGTCGCCCTGACGTTTGACAACGCAGCAGGCACCCGGGTGACGGTGTCGGCGCTGTTCGACCTGCCGAAGAACGGCACGGAGTCCAGCGTGGGACGGTTCTACGTCATTGACCACCAGCCGCTGGACCTGGAGGCGCTCGAGGGCATCGCGGACAAGCGCTTCACCAAGGCTGCCCTGGAAACGATCTTTCCGGACGCCCAGGTCTTTGATGTGCACAAGGCCTTCGCAGAAAGGTTCCGCCGCCTGCTGGGCATTAACTCGGACCAGGCCCTGCCGCTCCTGCGGGTCATCCAGGCCGGCAAGGGCCTGGGCGGCAGCGTCAACACCTTCTTCCGGGACCAGGTCCTGGACGCACCCGCCACGCTAGCGGCGGCAGATGACGTGGTGGAGGAATTCAGCAACCTGATGTCCATCCGGCAGCGGCTGGAGGACGTCCGGCAGCAGCGGGACCAGCTGGCCCCGGTGCCCGGCCTGAACAGGGAGTATGCGCAGGCGCTGCTGGACGCGAACCGGCTGCGGGACCTCGCCGGCGAGGAATTCGAAGCGTACAAGCAGCAGCTGGCCGTTACGGTCCACCAGAAGATGCTGGCCCGTTTCCGGGAACTGGCCCAGGCCAAGGCAAAGGATCTCGGCGCCGAACGCGCAGTCCGGGACGGCCTGGCCAAGGAGCTGCGCCAGCTGGAGGCGGAATACAACAACCAGGGCGGAAACGCCATCTCCGCCATTGAGCAGTCCCTGGACAACGCCCGGGTGGGCCTGAAGCTCCGCCAGCAGGTGGAGGAAGCGGCACGCCAGGCCCTGGTCGACGCCGGCCTCCAGCTTGAGTGGACTGCCGACGGCTGGGAGCAGGCGCATGAGCAGGCGGCGGTCAGGTCAGCCGAACTCAAGGACGATTCCCAAGCACTGCAGGAACTCCGCTTCGAAGCCTTTGACGCGCACGCAACAAAGAAGCGGGAGCTGGCCGCCGCTGAGCAGGAGCTCGTGTCGCTGAAGACGCGCAAGTCGCTGCTGCCGCCGTCGAGCATTGAAAACCGGGCCGCGATTGCCGCAGCCACCGGAATTCCCGAGGACCGGATGCCGTTCGCCGGCGAACTGATGGACCTCGCCGAGGGGGAGGAAAGGTGGCGGCCCGCTGCGGAGCGCGCGCTCCGCAGCCTCGCCACCACCTTGCTGGTGCCGGGCGAGCACTTCGCCGCGGTGACTCGGTACCTCAACAATCACAATGTCCGGGGTGCCCTGCGGGCAGTTGACGTGTCCAAGCCGCTTTCCGGCGGCGCGCTGGCGCTGGAGGACGTGCACGACGGCGATCTGCTCACCAAGCTGGACGTCCTCACCACGGGCGTGGCGGCCGAAGCCGGGTCCTGGATCCGCGAGCGCATCGCGCTGGACTTCGCCTACCCCTGTGTTGAGGACCCGGACGAGCTGGCGGCGCTGGACCGCGGCCTCAGCCTGGGTGGCGTGGTGAAGCGCAACCGCCACACAGTGGAAAAGGACGACCGCTTCACCAGCCGGCAGGACTACGTCCTCGGCTTCGACAACGCCGCCAAGCTGGAGCTCGTTGCCGGCCAGGTGGAGGACCTGCGGCAGGAAGTTGCCAAGGCGGCAGAACTGGCGCAGTCACGTGAGGACTCGCACCAGGGGATGAGCCGGCAGCTCGACGCCCTGCGCCGCATTGCCGAGGACCACCGTCCGTGGGAACAGGTGTCCGCGGCGGTTGCGGCCGAGGAGCTAGCCAGGATCGGGCAGCGGCTGAAGGACGCCCTGGCAGCGCAGGCGGACCTGGAGCCCCTCCGCGCCACTATCGAGGAGGTGCGGCAGAAGCACCAGTCCAGCACCGAGGCCGCCGCCGTCCTGCAGAGCGAGTACAAGGCATTGGACCGGCAACTGACGGCCGCCGATTCCCTGCTGGAAGCCGCCCGCGAGCGGCTTGCCCAGGCACCGCCGTCTGAAGCCACCGTCACCTCGCTGGAACCGTACTTTGCCGGGTTCGGTGACGTGACTGAGATGCATGAGCTGGACAACCTCGCCAACCGGGTGCGGACCGCCCTGCTGGGTGAACTGCATGCAGCGGAGTCGCGCGGCCAAGCCACCGCCGAACGCCTGACGAGGATTTTCGAGGGCTTCGTCCGCGAGTGGGGCAGCGCGATCTCGGCCGACCATGGCACCACCATCGGTGCTGCCGGCGAGTTCGAGACCCGCTACCACGCGATTGTCAGCGACGGACTGCCCGCCCAGGAGGCGGAATTCCGGCAGTTCTTCAACCAGCGCACCCACGAATCCTTCAGCACGCTGCTCCACCTGCTCGATGAGGAACGCCGTTCCATCACCACCCGCATCCTGCCGCTGAACGGGATCCTTTCGCAGGTCAACTTCCACGAGGGCAGTTACCTCGAACTGGATATCAAGCAGACGCTGCCTCCCACCGCAAAGCAGTTCAAGGACGCCATCCAGAACGCCTTGAAGGCCCGGCACTCCAGGCCTGCCCGGCCGGACGCCTCCAAGGCCGAGGGGTCCGGCCAGGAGAGGGACGACGACGCGGAGCTCACCGCCCGCTACAAGTCCCTGGAAACCCTGGTTAAGCGGCTGGGCTCGCAGGCGCCGGAGGACAGGCGCTGGCGGGCCGAGGTGCTGGACGTGCGCGGGCACCTGTTCATCCAGTGCAAGGAGCACCGGGAAGTCGCCGGGCCGGCGTCGGGCAAAAAGGGCGGGGCGAAGAAGACCGAGGTCTTTATGCACGCGGACACGGGGTCCATGTCCGGCGGCGAGCGGCAGCGTTTTACTGCGTTCATCATGGCCGCGGCACTGAGCTACCAGCTGGGCATTGCCGAGCAGGGCTTCACCACCTACGGCACCGTGATGATGGACGAGGCCTTTGTGCTGGCATCCGAGGAGTTCGCGGGAGCCGGCATCAAGGCACTGCACGAATTCGGCTTCCAACTGCTGCTGGCAGCCCCCGAGAACGTCATCGACCTGTCCCGGCACCTTGGCTCGGTCACCGAAATCCTCCGGGACAAGCGGACCAATCGCTCTGGAGTGCTGACCGCACCGGTCATCCGGCCGCGGCCGGGCGAGGAAGGCGCTTGGCGCTCGGAAGCGAACCCGGTAGACATCATTCTGCGCTAGCCGTTACCAAGGAAGATGGTCTATAACAAATCGATGGATATATTGCTCCGGTGCTGTTGAAGGGCCTTGTCCGGGTGCCATGCTTTTCGCATCAAACGCTCGCCTTCATCCGCCACCGGGCAGTTGTGGAACGCTGGGTCCCGCATCTGATGCCTGAGGAGCCTGACGGCTTTCCCTTGAAAGGCACCACCAATGCGCCCAGCACGCCGCGCCGCCACCTCCATGGCGCTCACCGCCGTCGCAGCCCTCGCCCTCGCTGCCTGTGCGGCTGATACCTCGGTGGAAAGTGCCGGTTCCCAGGCCCCCGAGGCAACAGCCCCGGTCTCTGGAAGCCCCGCTCCTAAGGCCGGATCCCCCGGCGCGACGGCGGCAGGAAAGCAACCGGCTCCGCCGGGGTTCCACCCCGACAGCCTGGTGACCGTCTCCTTTCCGGACGGCAGGCTGTCGTTTCAGCACCCGAAGTCATGGCACGTGGAGTTCTTCCAGCCATCCGCATCGCCCTTGGTCAGCACAGCAACGGTGTCCGATCCCACCAGCCAGGCGAAAATCACCATCTACACCGGCAACATTGCCGACGTCGTGGCCAGCAATGCCCGCCGGACCGTACTGGAAGCTGACCCGGTACCGGGACTGCGCGGGCATTCCGTTCCAACGCCCCACTCGTCGTTCTTTGTTGATCGCAGCGGTGGAACTGCACAGTACCGAATGGGACTTACTGCAGGACTGCCCGTCTCACCGGACGGGAAGGTGCAGGACGGGCTCGTCATGCTTGGCGACCGCGTGTTGACTGCGGACGTGGTGTTCACGGGGCAGCCGTTTGCCAATGATGAGGAGGCGAAAGCCTGGTATTGGGGAGCGGAAGGCCAGGCTTTGAAGGCTGTGCTCATGAGCCTCTCCTACCGCTAACCGACCAATGACCCAGGGGATTTTCTTGAAAGGCACTTCAATGCGTTCTTCACGTTCGGTCTTCCTGCTCTCCGTGACCGTCTCAGCCGCGCTCGCCGTGACCGGCTGCATGTCCAACACCCCGGCTGGCAACGGTGGCACAACTACCCCCACCGCGCTTCCGCCGGCCTCGGCAAGTGAGCCCGCGGTTGCCGGCCCACCTGCATCCATCATTCCCGCCGCTACCTCTTCGCCCGTTCCCAAAGGACCCGTGACCTTTACGTTCGCAGATGGCCGGCTGTCCTTTGCCCATCCGGAGGGCTGGCACGTGGAGCACGAACAGGTTTCGATGTCCCCCGCAGTGGAGACGGCCACCATCTACGACGCCGGCGGCAACGAGCAGATCAACATCTACTACAGCCAGGTCGGTGACGCCACGGCCGGGCCTGCCACCAGGTTCGTGCTCGAGACGGATCCGGTGCCCGGATTGATCGGGCATTCTGTTCCGACCCCCAGCTCGTCGTTCTTCGTTGATCACGCTGATGGCGCTGCCCACTACCGAATGGGACTGACGGCAGGAGCGCCCGTCTCGCCGGACGGGAAGGTGCAATACGGGCCCATAAGGATCGGCGACCGCATCCTGACTGCGGACGTGCTGTTCACCGGGGAGCCGTTCGCGGACGATGTGGCAGCGAAGGCGTGGTACTGGGGCGATGAGGGCCGAACCCTTAAAGCGGTGTTAATGAGCTTTTCCTACCGCTGACCACCATGACCCAGGGGTCTTCTTGAAAAGTACTTCCATGCGTTCGGCGCGACGTGCGGGCTTCCTGCTCCCGGCGACCTTCTTTGTCGACCATGTCGACGGCGAGCCCCACTGCCGTATGGCCCTTACGGGAGGTGCGGCCATTCGCCCGGATGGCGGACAAGCGGCTGACGTTGTCATCGTCGGGGGCAACCGCGTTCTGGCCGCAACCGTGGTGTTCACCGGGGGGGCGTTCGCCAGCGACGAGGCGGCGCAGGCCTGGTTCGCGGGTGAGGAAGGGCAGGCCCTGAAAGCGTTGCTCATGAGCTTCTCCTACCGCTGACCGGCTACCTGGCCTGCACCCGGGCCAGGAACTGGGACGTCCGCTCTATCAATCCTTCAACCTGGCGAAGAACGACGGCGGCCGGGTCCGGATTGATCTCATTGACCTGCGGCTCCTTGCGGACGTTGCCGCAGCAAAGGAAATCGGCGCAGATCAGCGTTCCCACGGTATTGCCGTCGCGTCCGGACTGGCCGGCACGCTTCGCTACCCAAAGGAGTACGTCCTCTTTGGAAAAGACATCCCGGCACAGCTCGCAGAGCACAGACCGGTTTTTCCCGGCGCCGCTTTCCGGTGCCCGGAGCATGATCCCGGTCAGGCCATCCGGGCCGGGCACCACCAGGTAGCCGCGGAGCGGCATCTTTTCGTCCCGCCACCCCAGGAAGTCCAGGCTCTCCCAGTCCAGGGAGTCGAAGCCCTTGGGCAGGGTGAGCTTGGCGGCTTCGGAGCGGCTGGCGTTAACGAATGACGACCGGATCTGGTGAGGCGTGATCGATTGCATGGCGCCTGCCATCCTCCCAAACGGCGTCTGTGCTGTTCAAGACCTTCCAGGGCATGATTGAGTGTCCTTCGTCACGAAGGGGAATAAGTTACGAAACCCTTGCGTAATGGCCTGGAGGATAGGCTAGCCTTACTTAAGTTCGCTTCACTGACTTAAGGAGTTCCGTGACTTCCCCCCTCCTCCCCGGGCCCAGTACCTCCCGGCGCGCGCTGTTCAAATCTGCCGGCAAGGCAACCGCCGTCCTGGCCGCAGCGGCGCTCACCCTTTCCGCCTGCGCTACCGGCCCCGCGTCCTCCGCCACGGATTCCAGTGCCGCCGGCTCCAGCAGCTCCCAGTTCCCCGTGACCATCGATCACGTCTATGGCAAAACCGTTATTGAGAAGCAGCCCTCGCGGGTAGCCACCGTCTCCTGGGTCAACGACGACGTCGCGATCGCCCTGGGTGTAGTCCCGGTGGGTGTTCCCAAGAACGAGTGGGGCGGCAACGAGCAGGGCTCCACCCCCTGGAAGGACGCAGCCCTTGAGGAGCTCGGCGCCGGCTTCGGCTCCGAGAAGGCCCCGGTCCAGTACTCCGAGGCGGATGGCATCAACTTCACTGAGATCGCCAAGCTCACCCCGGACGTCATCCTCGCCGCCTACTCAGGCCTCAGTGAGGAGGACTACAAAAAGCTCAGCGAGATCGCTCCCGTTGTGGCCCATCCCGAACTGGCCTACGGAACCTCCTGGCAGGACTCCACCTCGATCATCGGCAAGGCGCTCGGCAAGGACGCCGAAGCGGCCAAACTGGTCTCCGAGACAGAAGCCACCATCGAGGAAAAGGTTGGCAAGTACCCGCAGATTGCCGGCAAGACCTTCATCTACGGCAACCTGGAGCCCGCCTCGGCTGACGGCCTCAACATGTACACCGCGAACGACAACCGTCCCCGGTTCCTTTCTGAAATCGGCATGAAGCTGGCGCCGGTCGTTGAGGAAAACTCCAAGGGCTCCAAGGAATTCTTTATTCCCTGGTCAGCCGAGAAGGCCAATGAGCTCGAATCGGACATCTTCGTCTCCTGGGTGCCCGATGCCGCCACCACTGATTCCATCAAGGCCGATCCCCTCCTGGGACAGATTCCTGCCGTCAAGAATGGTGCACTGGTAGCTGACTCGGACAACACCCTGACGCTGTCCATCTCCGCCGCCTCCCCGCTGAGCCTGCCGTGGTCACTGGACACGTTCCTGCCGCAGCTGGCCACGGCCGCGGATGCAGTGAAGTAAGCACCGTTCCATGATGCGCAGTACGACGACGGCGGCCGGCCGTGCGCGGGCAGCCGACGGGTTCCCGGGGGCACAGGGAGCAAATGTTCCTTCCCGCACCCGTGCTTTCGGGGGGAAGCAGGCCGCCTGGTTGCTGGCCGCCGTCGTCGTGCTTGCAGTTCTGGCCGGCGCTTCGCTGGCCATCGGTGCCAGGGGGCTTTCCCTTGGTACCGTGTGGCAGGCACTTACCGCGTTCGATCCCGCGAACGGTGACCACGCCGTCGTGCATGCCCGCTTTCCCCGCACCGTCCTCGGCCTGCTGGCCGGCGGAGCCCTGGGACTTGCGGGCGCAGCAATGCAGGGCGTGGCCCGCAACCCCTTGGCGGATCCCGGAATTATGGGCGTCAACGCCGGTGCCGCCCTTGCCGTGGTGACCGGAATCTATGTTTTCGGTGTCGGTTCACTCTCCGGCTACATCTGGTTCGCCTTCGTGGGTGCCGGTGCCGCCGCCGTCGTGGTCTACCTGATCGCGTCCCTGGGCAGGGACGGTGCCACTCCCGTGAAGCTTGCCCTGGCAGGTGCCGCCCTGAGCGCGGGCCTGTACTCCCTGATGAATGTCATTCTGGTGTCCAGCCAGGACACCCTGGACCGCTTCCGTTTTTGGCAGGTCGGCGGGATCGCCGGACGTGACTGGTCCGTGGTGCTGGCCGGTCTCCCCTTCCTGGCCGCCGGAGCGCTCATCGTGCTGTTGACCGGCCGCATCCTCAACAGCCTGGCACTGGGGGATGACATTGCCCGCGGGCTGGGGCAGCGCGTGGGCCTTGCCCGTGCCGTTACCGCACTCGGAATTGTGCTGCTGTGCGGTTCGGCCACCGCGCTGGCCGGCCCCATTGGATTTGTGGGCCTGGTCATTCCGCACGCCGTCCGCTTCCTCACAGGCCCGGATTACCGCTGGATCCTGCCGTTCTCCCTGGTCCTTGCACCGGTCCTGCTGCTCGGGGCGGACATCATAGGCCGCGTGGTGCTGCTTCCCGGCGAGGTTCCGGCCGGCATCATGACGGCCCTCATCGGCGCCCCCGTATTCGTCTGGCTGATCCGCCACGGAAAGGGGGCAGGACTGTGACCATCACCAAACCCGCTGAAACCCCCGTAGAGCTATCAGTTACGGCTGCCAAAGCCGGGTCCAAGGGACCAGAGGTGATAGGGCAATACCGGGGGAGGCATCTGCTGAACCGGACCGCCATCCTGGCCGCCGCCGTCGTGATCCTCTTCGCGGTGTCCGTCCTGCTGGGCAGCTATACCGTCACCATCCCGGACTTCTTCAGGATCCTCATCGCGCACCTGGCCGGCGGCGAGAAGATCCCCGGCGCCAGCTTCATCGTGATGGAAAACAAACTGCCGCGGGCCGTCATAGGCACCATGATCGGGATCGCGTTCGGTCTCGCCGGCGCCTTGTTCCAGACCATGCTCCGCAACCCGCTCGCCAGCCCCGACATCATCGGCATCAGCTACGGCGCCAGTGCCTCCGCCGTGATCGCCATCGTCATTTTCGGCGCCTCCGGGCCCGCTGTTTCCGGTGCAGCGCTGGCCGGTGCGCTGGGCGTCGCGGCCATCATCTACGCCATCTCCAGCGGCGGAGCCCTGCGGGGCGGCACCCGCGGGGACGCCGCCGGAAACCGGCTGATCCTGGCCGGCGTCGGCATCGCCGCTGCCTTGCATGCCGTGGTCAACTTCCTGATGACCCGCGCGGACATCCGCACCGCAGCGGATGTCCTCGTGTGGCTCAACGGTTCGCTGAATTCCGCAAACTGGGACCGCGCCGCTGTCCTGGGCGTGGCCCTCGCCGTCCTCCTCCCGGCCGTGGCGGCCATCGCCGGCCCGCTGCGCATCCTTGAGCTGGGTCCAGACACGGCTGCCGGCCTGGGCATCCGGGTAGGTGCCACCCGGCTGGCGCTGGTGATCACCGCCGTCTCACTGGCGGCCGTGGCGACGGCGGCAGCCGGGCCGGTCTCGTTCGTCGCCTTCCTGGCCGGGCCCATTGCCCGCCGCTTCACGGGCAAAGCCAGCCTGCCGGCGTCGGCCCTTGTGGGTGCCCTCATTGTCCTCTCGGCGGACTACGCCGCCGCCAACCTTGCCCCCCTGCTGCTGGACGGCACTGTCCTGCCGGTAGGCGTCATCACCGGCGCGCTGGGGGCCCCGTTCCTGCTGTGGCTCCTGGTCACGGCCAACCGAAAGGATGCCTGACGTGGCAGTTCTCAACGCCCAGGACCTGACGCTGAAATACGACCAGCGCTGCGTGGTGGATGGGCTCAGCGCCGAAATTCCGGAGGGCAAGGTGACCATGATCGTGGGCGCCAACGCCTGCGGCAAGTCCACACTCCTCCGCGGCCTGTCCCGGCTCCTCAAGCCCGCCGCCGGCACGGTGACCCTGGACGGCAAGGACATCCACTCCCTCCCGGCCCGCGAACTGGCCCGCACCCTGGGCCTCCTCCCGCAGCACCCTACCGCCCCCGACGGCATTACGGTCCGTGACCTCGTGGGCAGGGGCCGCTACCCTCACCAGGGCTTCTTCCGCAGCTGGAGCGACAAGGACGACGCCGCTGTGCAGCGGGCGCTGGAAGCCACCGAAACGCTGGCCCTCGCGGGGCGGAACGTGGACGAGCTGTCCGGCGGGCAGCGGCAGCGGGTCTGGATCGCCATGGCGCTGGCCCAGGAAACCGACGTGCTGCTCCTCGACGAGCCCACCACCTACCTCGACCTCGCGCACCAGGTGGAAGTCCTGGACCTCGTGACGGACCTGAACCGCCAGCGCGGCACCACGGTGGCCATCGTCCTGCATGACCTGAACCTTGCAGCCCGGTACGCAGACAACGTGATCGCCATGAAGGACGGCGCTGTGGTGGCCGTCGGTCCGCCGCTCGACGTCGTCACCGAAGGGCTGGTCCGGAGCGTTTTCGGCCTCGAATCCCGCGTTATTCCGGATCCCGTCTCCGGAACACCCCTGATCATTCCCATCGGCCGCCACCACGTCCCCGCCAACGAACTGGAGCTCGTTTCATGAAGACCCGCGACATCGCCTCCACGGAGCCCATGACCCTGGCATTCGACGTCACCGTGACATCGGTCCGGGAGCTCAGCCCCAACCTCCGCAGGATCACCTTCGGCGGGTACTCGCTGCGGGACTTCGGCGTCCACGGCGACACCCTGGACCTGCGGATCAAGCTCATGATTCCGTCCCTCGCGGCGGACGGCAGCCAACTGCCCCTTCCGGTGTTCGAAATGGGATCTTCCGGCTGGTATCGCGAATGGCTGGCGATGGACCCCGCCGTGCGGGGCTCCATGCGCACCTATACAGTCCGCCAGGCCAGGCTGGACACTGTCTACCCGGAAATCGACGTCGACTTTGTCATGCATTTCGATGACAAGGGGGACGGGGGACCGGCAGCACACTGGGCCCTCAACGCCAAGCCCGGCGACGCAATCACCATCATCGGACCCAACAACAGGGCGGCCCATTGCATCACCGCCGAAACCTACTCCGGCATTGAATGGCGCCCAGGACTGGCGCAGCGAGTCCTGCTCGCCGGTGACGAGACCGCCGTGCCGGCCATCTCCGCCATCCTTGAAAGCCTGCCGGCGTACATGACCGGACACGCCTTCCTGGAAGTCCCCGAAGCCGGCGACTTCCAGGAGCTGGCCTCGCGGGCCGACGTCGAGATCACGTGGCTGGCCCGCGGTGCGGCGATCGGGCGGTCCCGGCCGCACGGTGAGCTGCTCCGGGAGGCTGTACGCAAGGCTGTTCCCGTGCCCGGCTGGGTAGGCATCAAGGCGGCCGACGGCGGCGCGGGCCCCGAGCCGGAAGACGTCAATGTGGACGTGGACATCCTTTGGGAGACGCCTGCGCGGATGGAGACGGCCGAGATCCAAGCCAGCAAGAACCCCGGTATGCCCGCCGGCGCCATGCCCTTCTACGCCTGGATCGCCGGCGAAGCCGCGGTCATCAAGGATATGCGGCGGTACCTGGTACGCGACGTAGGAATTGACCGGAAGCAGGTTGCGTTCATGGGGTACTGGCGGCAGGGCAAAGCCGAGGGGTAAGCCCCTGCGGTCCTTGGCTGGGTGCGCCGGCGACGCAATTTTGCCGTCGCTTAGACACCTCCCGCTGCTCCACTCGGCCGTGGCCGGCCTCCTTCCGCTCTGGTCGGCGATGCGCTCCTACGCAAAACTGCGTCGCCGGCTCGATGCGTCGCTCGCCTGAGCTGTCGCCCCCGCAACGCTCGCTCACCTTTTGCCGCTCAAACCCAAACGCTCTCGCACTTCCTGTTCATCCCGACGTCGTTCTGTCTTTTCCTTTGGTGGCTAGGTTGGGCTGGTGCCTGAACCTTTGCTTCCCAGCTCCGGGCGGCGGGTGTTTGTTGCACTTGGGGACTCTTTTACCGAGGGTGTTGGCGACCGGGACGAGCGGCTGCCTAACGGGGTACGCGGCTGGGCTGACCGGGTGGCGGAGAAACTGGCCAAGGCCCAGCCCGGCTGGCGCTATGCAAACCTTGCCATCAGGAGTAAACGCCTCCGGCACATCATCAGCGAGCAGCTGGAGCCGGCACTGCGCATGAAGCCCGCCCTGGTTACGCTCTACGCCGGCGGCAACGACATCCTGGACCTCACTACGGACATGGCCGCGCTCATGGCTGACTACGACAAGCTCGTGGCGCAACTGGCGGATACCGGCGCCACCGTGGTGCTCTTCACGGGGTTCGACGTCAAAGTCTCGGCACTGCTGGAGCCGCTCAAGAAACGCAACAACTATTACAACCAGCACGTGCGGGACATCGCAGAGAGGTACGGTGCGGTGCTGGTGGACTACTGGTGCCTGGATGCCTTCCACGACAGGCGGATGTGGGATTCGGACCGGCTCCACATGTCGAAGGCCGGGCACAAATACCTTGCAGGGCAGGTACTGGACCAGCTGGGTGTTCCCCACAAAATCGCCCGGAAGGACTGGGAGCCGCCGGCACGGCCCAGCCTGCGGGAATGGGAACGGCAGCAGCGGCGCTGGATCCACGACTGGGTACTGCCGCTGTTTGGCCGCAAACTGCGCGGCGTCACCCTGGGTGACGAGCTGTGCCCGCGCTGGCCGGAACCGGTCAAAGTGCCCCGTAAGGGCGGTTTGAAAAAACTCGCGGGCGGATCTGACGGCCGCGCGCAGGAGCCCTAACTGTCCAGCAGGATTTCGTAGCCCGGCGCCACCCGCGCCGCGTGAAACTCCATGACCTCGAAGTCCGCAACGCCGTTTGTGTAGAACGGGTCCTGGGCCAGGCAGGCATCAAGGGTGGCGCGGTCGGCCTGGGAGAGCAGGAGGCCGCCGGTCCGTGGCACTTTGCGGCCGGCGGCAATAAAGACTCCGTCATCAAAGGCCTTCTGCAACCAGTCAATGTGACCGGCGTTGTGGAAGTCCACGATGTCCTGCGGAACCCGGTAGCTCAGGGAGACAACATACATGGCCCCCAGCCTACCGGCCGCGTAAGCGTCTAGTTGAAGAATCAACCACCCGCCCTCGTAGAATGAAAGGCATGACCGAACCGCGCTGGCTCAACGCCGACGAACGCCGTGCATGGCTGGCCCTGGTAAGCATCAACACCCTGCTCCCTGCCGCCCTGGATACCAAACTCCACGCCGCGGGGAAGCTGTCGCTGTTCGACTACACCGTCCTGGCCATGCTGTCCGAGGCCGAAGGCAGGTTTCTGCCCATGAGCGAGCTCGCCGCCCGCAGCAGTGCCTCGCTGTCCAGGCTTTCCCATGTGGTGACCAAGCTGCAGAAGCGCGGGTGGGTGGAGCGCCGGCCGCATCCCCATGACGCCCGTGTCACCACCGCGCATCTCACCGATGAGGGAATGGAAACCATCGTGGGCCTGGCACCCGGGCACGTGGAGGATGTCCGGGACCTGTTCCTTGACGCCCTTACGGAACAGGACGTTCTGGACCTTGCCCGGATAGGGGAGAAGGTAGTAGGCCGGCTGGACACCGACCATTGGATTCTCCGGGAAGGCTAGACGCAGGCTGGTTGGTTGCTTCCGGCAACGGGTGGCAAACTGTCTGAATGGATTTCACTACCCGGTTTGTGGCCCTCGGAGACTCCTTTACGGAAGGCGTGGGCGACGACGATCCCACCCGCCCCAACGGTGTCCGCGGCTGGGCCGACCGCATGGCCGAGCAGCTGGGTGCCGCTGACCCTGGCTTCGGGTACGCCAACCTTGCTATCCGCGGCAGGAAACTGCGGCACATCCTGGCTGAGCAGGTGGACGCCGCCGTCGAACTTAATCCCACCCTTGTGACCATCTACGCCGGGGCCAACGACATCCTCCGCCCCCGGATCGACATTGACGACCTCCTGGTGGAGTACGACGACGCCATCGCCACATTGCGCGCCACCGGCGCCACCGTGGTCATGTTTACAGGCTTTGATGCCCGCGGATCGAAGGTGTTCAGCACCATGCGGGGGCGAACGGCGATCTACAACGAACTGGTCCGCGGCATCGCCGGAGACCACGGGGCGCTCCTGGTGGACTATTGGCGCTTCAGCGAGTACTACGACTGGGGGATGTGGGCGCAGGACCGCATGCACATGTCCGCTGCCGGGCACGCCAACATGGCCAAGCGGGTGCTGGACGTCCTGGAGCACGACCACGCCATCGACATCCCGCCGATGACCCCCGTGCCGGAACTCAGCGGGGTGGATGCCCTGCGTGCCAACGCCCGCTGGTTCCGCGAATACGCAGGCCCCTGGGTGGTACGCAGGGTCACCGGAAAGTCCTCCGGTGACGGCCTGAAGCCGAAGTACCCTGAGCTCACGCGCCTCTAGCTGCGCACCCCGCTTATACACCTTCCGAGGCCGGATTGGTCTTTAATTGCGCCAACTCGTAGACTTGGTAGGCGCTAAGTGCGCGGAGCGTGCGCAATTGCTCCGGTTGCCCGGTAAATTCTCCAGGGCGGCCGGTAGTTAGGGGCTCAAGTTGCGTGACTAACCGTTGCCCTTCTTCATTTTTGGGTCGCCCTTAGCAGCATGGTCCAGCAGCAGATATGCGGATCATTACTTTCAATTCTTGAGGAGAAGTCATGGCAGCACACTGCCAAGTGACCGGAGCCGAGCCGGGCTTTGGGCACAGCATTTCGCACTCGCACCGCCGCAACAAGCGTCGGTTCGATCCGAACATTCAGAAGAAGCGCTACTGGGTTCCGTCCCTGCGCCGTAACGTCACGCTGCAGGTTTCTGCACGTGGCATCAAGACCATCGACGTACGCGGCATCGACGTAGTCGTCGCCCAGATCCTGGCTCGTGGGGTGAAGCTCTAGTGGCTAAGGACAAGGACGTACGTCCGATCATCAAGCTCAAGTCGACTGCGGGCACGGGTTACACCTACGTAACCCGCAAGAACCGTCGTAACGATCCGGACCGCATGGTCCTGAAGAAGTACGACCCCAAGATCCGCCAGCACGTCGAATTCCGAGAGGAGCGCTAAACATGGCTAAGAAGTCCAAGATTGCTCGCAACGAGCAGCGCAAGGTCATCGTGGAGCGTTACGCTGCAAAGCGCCTCGAGCTGAAGAAGACCCTGGTTGACGAAAACGCAACCGACGAAGCACGCGAAGCAGCCCGCCTGGGCCTGCAGAAGCTGCCCCGCAACGCGTCCCCGATCCGTCTGCGTAACCGCGACATCATCGACGGCCGTCCCCGCGGTACCCTCCAGAAGTTCGGTATCTCCCGTGTCCGTTTCCGCGACATGGCCCACAGGGGCGAACTCCCGGGCGTCACCAAGTCTTCCTGGTAATTCAGCCCCGCTGATACCAGCTGCTTGAGAAGAGCCGGCAACCTTTGGTTGCCGGTTCTTCTGCGTTTTAACCACCTGCGCCACGTGGCCCGTTGTGCGTGCGCGCAAGTGCCCGCGCCCGGGGCACTGCCATAGGCGCCGGGACTGTGTCGCAGCCCACAGGAAGAAAGTACGACGGCGGATGCTGACCCTTAGGTGCGGATGGGCCGTTTTTCCGCGGGACGGCGGGGATTAGAGCCTCCTGACAGCGGGATTTGCGATGGCGGGAGAGCGGGTGTATTGTTTTCTAAGTCGCCGCGAGGGAGACAGCGAAGAGCTGGTAACCGCGGGCGGCCAAATCCCCAAAAATCAAGACCAATTCTGGCAGGGCTTTCGAGCGCTCCTGAAGGGGTTGGGGAGCGACTTCCCGCCGATGAAGATCCTGAAACACGGATTTGCACCGGCACGGAAGATCGGGTAAGTTTGAGAAGTTGCTCCGGAGCGATCCACGGCTGAGAAGTGCTGGTGGTGGTGCCGGGTGTGTCTGTTGTTTGAGAACTCAATAGTGTGCCAA
>NZ_PJMB01000005.1 GCF_002892835.1 Arthrobacter sp. AFG7.2
CAACCCGCACACCGTGACAGGCACCGGCGAGGTGATCGGCATTCCGGCAGGCTGCACGGACCTGGACTTTGAAACGGAAGTGGCCGCCGTCGTCGGCCGCGTTCCCGGAAGCGACGGCCGGAACCTGACCGCGGAGGAGGCGCACCGCCACATCTTCGGCTACACCGTGCTCAACGACTGGTCCGCGCGGGACCTGCAGCGGCGGGAGATGAAGGTCAGCCTCGGCCCGTGCAAAGGCAAGGACTTCGCCAACACGCTGGGCCCGTGGATTGTCACGGCGGACGAATTCGAGGACCGGCACGATGCCGAGGGGTTCCTGCCCATCTCCATGGCCGTAGAGGTCAACGGGGATCCCCTTGGCCAGGACCTGCTCTCCAACATGGGCTGGCCCTTCGCCGAACTCGTGGCTTACGCGTCCCAGGACTCCGTGGTCCGGCCCGGCGATGTCCTGGGCTCCGGCACCTGCGGCAGCGGCTGCCTCGCCGAGCTCTGGGGACGGAACGGCTCGCAGACTCCCCCGCCCCTAAAAACCGGGGACGTGGTCCGCATGACGGTGGAAGGCATCGGGACCATCGAGAACACCGTGGGCGCCCGTCGCGAGGCTTTGACCCGCGTGCCAGCCCGGCCGAGGCCCCGTAACCGGGTTGCCGCTGCGGCTCCTTCCGGTATCTAGGACAGGTTCAGCCCTCTTCTGCGGCCTCGCCCGCGGCGGGGGCCGCAGCGTCAGCGGCCAGGGCCTGGCGTCGACGGTAGATCTGGATCGCGATGGCTGTCGGGATCACGGCTAAAGCGGTTACCCGCATCCAGGGGCGGTCCAGGACATGGCCGGTGAGCGCGTCCAAAGAGTAGGGCCCGGAGCCGCCGATCGTGAACGCTGCTGCTGCCAGGCCCAGCACGGCTGGATACTCCAGGCCTCCCTCGGTAGCGAAAAAGCCGTTCGGCGCGTGCACGCTGGCTGCGACGCCCATCGTGGTTGCAGCAGCGGCGCCGGCAGCAGGGGTGGCCATACCCAACGCCAAAGCGAACCCTGCTCCTGCTTCGCCGACGCCCGCGAGGACGGCGCTGGGTTTTGCCGGGCGGAACCCCATGGCGTGCATGCCCTTGCTGGTGCCTTCAACGCCTCCCCCACCGAACCAACCGAAGAGTTTTTGGGACCCGTGGGCGATGAGCACTCCTCCCAGAGCGACCCGGAACAGGGTCTGTGCGGCGGCCGCGGCCTCAGGGCTGGTGGTTACGTTGCTCATGGCAGTCCTCCATGGGTGGTTTGAGTCGCTGCACGGCTCGCTGTGAGCACGAGTCTACGTCCGCGGAACGTCCCGGTCACGGGAAATATCAGCCGCGCACAAGCCCGTTGGGATATCGAGGTGAAACGGGATGTGGGGCTATGAGCAGGGCGTCACCCCATTCCCGGTTGATTACTGGCTTGCGGAGATCAAGAGACGGACCCTTACGGCACCAATGTGCTTGTCTGAAAGGATCTCGAGGCGTTCGTCTCCATTGAGATATCTTCCGTCCTGCAAACCTGCATCGGTCAAGACCAGTTCCCGTACTGAATCAAGCTCAACGTCAGCCCCTGGCTTGTGGAAATCCACCTGCGCTCCTTGCCCCACGATGATGAACTCATTGGGGTTGACGGCGAGGACCAACCCGAAAGGACGGCTGTCTCCAGGAGTAGGGCCATGGATCGCGGCAACTGTTTCTCCGGGGAGCTCCGAGGCTGGCGGGACGCGCACACCAGCGTCCAGGAGCATACCTTCCAGGAGCTTCCTAGCACTACGGACGGTAACGGCAATTCCGGCTATTTCAGCGCTGACAGAAGCCTCGTCCTGGTCAAGGGCGAAACCAAAAATTCGGCCATCGCACTGGGCATCGACTATTTCTGGAGTGAGGGACCTGATGAACCCGCAGGCTGCGCTGAACTGGTTGCCTTCCCTGCCTTCTTCGACACCGAAGACGTTGTAGCCGAGGCCTCCAAAGGCGCCGAGAGCCAAAAATGCGTCTCCGGCGCGGAACCGGGCTTCCGGAATAAACAAGGGGTTGAAGTCAGAGGCGTACTGCCGCATGATTTCCGCCGAGTTGGGGACGTATATATCGGGCGCGAGGAAGTCGATAGCTGGTGCAGCAGCCCGCCACACCGGAATCATTTTGGCAGTTGGCCCCCCGCTGGGATACTGACCTGGCTTATCTTGCCCCTGTTGCGGGCCAAGCCAGGCGTTTGTGTAGGCAGGGAGCGGCAGAATTTGCTTCCCGGCGGCGGCCAGACCTCCTACATAGGATGCGAATCCCCAAGCCATGAAAGTTTCTTGAGCAACTGGGTTGTCGTCGCCGAACTGGTCTGCCCAGCTCATGCTGGGGTCCGAATTTGCGCTGAGGACCGCTACAAATTCCGGAGCGAAGGAATCCGGTGCTTCCCAAACGGCAGTAAGCAGTTCTTCGGGGAGCGGCGCATTCCAGCGAGTCTCTGCCAGCGCGCTGTAGTCCCTTCCTGCGCCAAGCATCCCCACTTCGTTTTCGACCTGCACCATGATGACAGTATGGTCCGGATCGATCCTGGCCACATGCCCCAGGAGGGCAGTGTAAGCAGTTCGGTCGGCCTCGAAGAGGTCGTGTGAGAAAACGGAGAGACTCGGCCTGGGCATGGATCCGGGGTAGGAGAAGGGCGTTTTCATGGGGCTGGTGCCCAGGTCCGCGCGTGGGAAGCGTTCCCGGTCGGCACGCACCCAGCTGGGGGCATAGGTGGACGAAGCGTTCTTAAAGGCTCCGAACCAAATTAATACCAATCGGATGCCAGAGGCCCGAGCGTCTTCCACCAATTCGTCGACGATCGAAAAATCGAGCCGTCCTTCTACAGGTTCGACTTGTTCCCATGACACGGGAGCGATAACGGAGTTGAGACCGGCCTTTGCCAGTTTTTCCCAGATTGGCGACATGTAGGCCCGATCGGACGCACTGGAATTGTGCAGCTCTCCACCGATGCAGAGAAATGGCTTCTCGTCAACGATAAGCCGTGTATGGCTCCCGACGCGTTCCAGTCGAGGAAGATTACGTGCACCTGCTTTTGGCCGGGATGTAAGTTCTTCCTGGACTGCAAGTTCAGAGTTTGGCATGTTTGTTCCTCATCATTCGGAAATTACGGATAAATCAGGCCTTTACAGGCGCCCCGGCACCGTTCCGTGCAAGGTTGGACGCTTCAGCGGAGTCCGGTCTCCAGACGATCTGGAGCTGTGCCAGTTTCCCTGCATAGGTCAGTCCTTCGCTTGCAGTGCCAGGTTGGCAGGGTTGTCCGGATTGGCAGGGTCGGCACAGTTGCCTGCCGAGACGGCGGCTTCATCGGAAAGGCGTCCATCGGGCAGCAGTAAAGCTGCAATGAAACCCACGATGTAGACGCCGGCCAGTGCAAGGAAAACGGGAGAAAATACGTCATGGTAAATCGATGCGATCTCAGCCTGCAAGGCGGGATCGGCGGCGTGGACCAAGGCAGGTGTCAGGGTGTGGGAATCGAGCCCCGTTGGCAAGAGCGACGCGACGCCGAACCCCACCACTCCGCCCACTACGGCTGAACCGATGGTGGATCCTATCTGGCCGCTTAGCCCTGCGGTTGCGGTGGCTGTGCCGAGTTCACTGCGTGGTGCAGCGCTTTGTACGATCGCAATGGCGAGGCTCATGAACGCCCCCGTGCCCAGGCCGACGAACGCCATGATCAACGCCGGGACCCACAGGTGCACACCCTGCGGCAGCAAGGACATGGCTCCAAGTCCGAGTGCTCCCATCACAGTGCCGACGATCGGAAAGACACGGTAGCGGCCTGTCCGTGACGCGAGCCAGCCCGTCACCAGGTTGCCCACCAACATTCCCAGCACAGTGGCGATGGGAACCAGTCCTGAGATGGTGGCACTGACTCCATAGGCCATCTGGAAATACGTTGGCAAGTATGCCGTGGCTGAGATGAGTCCGGCACCCATGACTGCTGAGAGTCCCACACCTGCACTGAAGGTGCGGTTGCGGAACAGGCTAACGGGGATGATGGGGTTGCGCTGGCCACGCTCGACGACGACAAGCCCACCTAGCGCTGCTAAGCCTGCTCCAAGGGCGATCCACGCTGAGGAGTTTGCGGAGCTGAACCACGCGACTGCCAGCACCACCGCCACAAGGACAGCGGTGAGCAGCAGTGCTCCAACGACGTCGAACCGTTTTTTGCCCGCCGGTTCGATATGCGGAACGGCAATGACTGCCAGGAGAAGCGCGGCCAGCCCCACCGGGACGTTGATCCAAAAGACCCAGGGCCACCCCCAGTGGTCTGTGATCAGGCCCCCGAGGAGGGGCCCGATCAGAATCGCCACCGGAAAGGCAGCACCGATGAGTGAGAGGTACTGAGGACGTCGCCTTGGTGTTGTTACCTCGGCAACGATCGTCTGCGACATCAGCTGAAGACCCGCGGCGCTCATGCCCTGGAGGACCCGGGCGACGACGAGCTGGGTCATGTCATGCGCGAGGCCGCACACGAAGGAAGCTGCAACAAAGCCGATCAGTGCAATGAGGAAGATCATCCGGGGACCCACCCGATCGCCGAGCCCTCCGAGGACCGGGAGCAGGACAGTGCTCGCCAGCGTGTACCCGACTACCACCCAGCTCATATGCTGGAGGGCTCCGAGTTCGCCGGCAACAGTGGCCAAGGATGTCGAAACGATGGTGTGATCGAGGGCTCCAAGGAATGACACCGCCAGGAGCGCTGCCATGAGGAGCCGGAGACGCGTGGGAGAGATCTGGACCGTGCTGCTGGGAACTTCGGTCACGGCGTCCCGGCGATCTCGGCCTCCAGGCTATGCAGAAGGGCATGCTGCCGGCGCACCTGCTCGATGGATCGGTAAGGCAGCCGATCGCCTTCGTATTCGCTGGACAGGTAACCCGACCACTCGTTCTCCTTCAGGGTTTGAAGGATCTCGCGCCAAGGTATCTGGCCGTCAACGAGGTTCTCGTCGATGTCGAAGAACTTGGCCTGGATGAACGACACGTACGGGAGAACATCAACTAGATCCGACATGGGAACGGCAAGGGGTTTACGCCAACCTTCTTCCTGGGCTTCTTCGCTGAGACCGTCATGCTTGGCGGTGGTGATTGCCCGTTGGAAGATGCCGGTGTCGATGAGCAGGCGGAAGTTCTTCGATCCGGTTCGTTCGATGAACGCGATGTACTCGTCCACCACCGGGTGCTTGATGGGAGTGGGTGCATGGATTTCCGGGCAAATGATGAGGTTCAGCTCGGCTGCGAGATCGAGGTTGCGCTCGATCACTTCCTCCCAGATCGGGTGGGGGCGCAGGTCCATGGACACTACGCCGATCTTGGGACGGATTGAGGTGAATCCGAGGCGATGGGCCAGCCGTAGATCACGAGCAAGCATCACAGCACCCTCATCTGCGGTGAGGTCGCGGTCACGCCACATGCTTGAGTCGATCCAGGACCCGTAGTTGGTAGGCTCCAGCTGGTATTTTTCGAGAAGCCCGTACCATTGGTCAATCCAAGCGGTGGACGGTTCCGGATAGTTGGGCACATGACCTTCGCCGAGGATCTCAATCCCGGTGGCGCCGATGTCAGCTATTTGTGCCATGGCGTCTTCCAGGGTGAGGACGGTGTTGATGTCACCGGTGTAGCTGTAGAGGGAGACGCCGTACTTGAGGTTGCTCATGCGAGGACCGTGACCTTTCGCTGGGACGTGAAAATTGACGGTTGGAATTCAGCCGGAATGTAGGGCGCGTACAGGGCAATATCAACGCGAACATCATGGACACCTACGGTCAGGCCGCCTGCGAGCGGCACCATGACGGTGGCCAGTTCATCGAGCTGCCAGCGGACATCGGTGGATTGGCGCAGTTCCCCAATACTGAAAGTGCGTCCCTGGAGTGTCCAGCGCGGTACTTCCCGGCTCCATTCCTGACCGTCCACCGTGACAGCCACCCCGTCTATGAGGCTTCCCCAGACACCTCGGTAGTTGGGCATGCGCAGGGCTATCTCGAAACCGACAGTCTCGGTTCCTTCCTGGACGTTCCGAAAGCCCCGGCTTTGGATCAGTTCTCGTTCGAGGACCATGTTTTCCTCACTTCTCTGTGGACGTGGAGTTGATTGATTCGGCGATGTGGCGTGCACCGGCGACTGCCAGGGCCACCCCGGTCAAAGTGGGGTTGCAGGCTGTAGGGGTGGGAATGACACCGTTGCCGGCAACGAACAACCCCTGAACATCCCACACCTGTCCGGTGGGATCGCACACGGCAGTTCCGTCGTTGGATGTCCCCATCCGCAGGGTCCCTTGGTAGTGCAGTGAGGCTCCGGCAGGGAAAGTGAGCGGTTCATCGCCCAATGGCTCGCCCAAGGACCGGGCAGCGGCAACCACCGATAGACGTGCTGCGGACAATGCCTGTTCGTCACGGGCCGTGAAGGTGTAGTGGATGTTCATCGCCGGCAGCCCGTAGGCGTCCGTCGTGTCTTCGGAGAAAACAACGCGGTCGGACGCTTGAAGGTCCTTTGCGCAGAACCACCCGAGGCCAACGATCGAACCAGGGATGACGTCACCCGAGATTGGCACCGGTGATGCGTCGAGTTGCATGACCTGCCCATGAAAGGGCTGCTCATCGGTGAAGGGCACCCAGCTGACCCCGCTCTGGGCGGTGATGGTGGTATCGCGTGACGAGGCAGCGGGAACATCATCCTCGACGCCGGTCAACCGGACAGCGTGGACAATCTGTGGCTGGTCGTTCAGGTACCGGCCGAGCGCTTCGGGGCGGATACCGGACGCGAAGAGCAGCTGTGGACCGCGGAGGGCATCCGCGGCAACGACGACGTACCGGGCCGCAATTTCATGCTCGTCTCCCGTCTTGTCGTCGCGCACCCGTACACCGCTGACCTCATCTCCGTTTGTCAGCACCCGCACAACCACGCTTTCGTCGAACAGGCGGGCCCGGGGGTTGTTCCGCGTTTCGTCACCGAACACCACGTCAGCTCCAGACCAGATGAAGCGGCCGTCGTCAGTGCGGCGGACCGCCAGCGGCATGGGCTGAACGCGACGCTCAGGTGCGCGGCCGCCGTCGAGCGCCGTTGCCAGACGTGAGCGGACGAGATCGGCCAGGGGAGCATCAGCCAGCGCCTCCGAGCTGACCGAGAGGAGACGTTCCGCCTCGGTCAGAAGTTCGTCCATGTTCTGAAGGAACGCAATACGCTCGCTTCCGCCAGGACGCGGGCACGCGCCGGTCCAATGCGCCGCCATCCCGCCAACATTGCTGGAGAATGCAAGACCCGGCAATCCAGCCTCGCCGGGCTGCTGCCAACCGTCGTCGAGGAGGAAGGTGCCGGGCCGCACCGGGCGTGCGACGTCGCGTGCGTACTCTGCGAGGTTCCCGCCGGTCGGCAGGGCGCTCACTTTTCCCTCCGAACGGCGCTGGGCAGCTTCGCGGTCCTGCACGCTTGCGATGTTCTTAACGTGGGATCCGGGCGGATCACTGATGGTCGGTCCGGCCTCGAAGATGGCAATGCTCGCCTGGGGGCTGAGCTCGGAAAGTATCCGTGCATAAGTGGCGCCGGCAGGGCCGCTGCCGATGATTGCGACGTCAACGACAGTTGGATAAGGGCGCGCTGAAGGTACTGCTGTGGTGGTCATGCTGTTCTCCAGGAGTCTGTAGAAGGGAGGGCTTCACGCCCTGATGGTTTGCTCAGCGGACCGCTGTGGACGGTGCAGGCTGGGCGTCAAGAAAAAGTCGTCGTTCCCGGCGCCGTTCGGCTTGCAGGGCCGGGTTGGCGATGGGTGAGGCCAGGAGGAGGGCCTTCGTGTAGGCGTGGTGCGGCTTGGCAATCACCTGCTCCGTGATGCCTGTCTCCACGATTTCTCCCCGTCGCATCACTGCGACGCGCTCGCTGATGTGCCTCACCACGTCCAGATCGTGAGTGACAAACAGGAGCGAGACCCCGGTCTGCTCTTGTATGTCGGAGAAAAGTTGAAGAACCCGTGCCTGGGTGGACAGGTCCAATGCACTGACGGGCTCATCACACACAATGAGCTTAGGATTCCGACACAAAGAACGGGCAATTGCAATGCGTTGCCTTTGGCCACCGGAAAACTCGCGAGGGTAGCGGGTGCTGGCGTTGGAGGGCAGATTTACAACATCAAGGAGCTCCCGGACCCGCCGTTGTGCATCAGGCCGGGATGTGCCGGCTACCTGCATCGGCTCGGACAAAATGTCGCTGATGGTCATTGACGGATTCAGTGAGGTGTAAGGATCCTGAAACACCACCTGGATATCGCTGCTCAGCGCCCGGCGCTCTTTCTTGCTGAGCTCGGTGATTGACCTGCCATCGAAACGGATGTCGCCATTGGTCACAGGGGCAAGTCCCAGCACGGCACGGCCAATGGTTGACTTGCCCGAGCCGGACTCGCCCACGAGCCCCAAGGTTTCCCCAGGCTTAATATCGAGGCTCACGCCCTGCAACGCCCGGAATGTCCGTTTTCGACCCAACCCGCCAATCCTGTAATCGACCGTCAGGTCAGTGATCCGCAGGAGGGGCTCTGCTTCCGGCGAGGGGTTCTGGTTGACGGAAGTCATCGTGCACCCTCTGTCTCGGTGGTCATGCCTGAATCGATGGGGCGGTGGTTTGCTGTTTTCGAGGTTGAATCGAGCGCAGAGTCCAGGAGGAGCCGCGTGTACTCTTCCCGGGGGTTCATGAACAGGTCAGTCACCGCAGCTACCTCCACAATTTCGCCGTCGCGCATCACGGCCACTTGGTCGCAAAGATCCGCTACCACTCCGAAGTTGTGGGTGACCAGGACGACGCCCATTCCCCGTTCGGCCTGAAGGCTGCGAATGAGGTCCAGCACGTCGGCCTGCACAGTGACGTCCAGCGCCGTGGTGGGTTCGTCAGCGATAAGAAGCTCCGGATTGCAGGAAACGGCTCCGGCAATGAGCACGCGCTGCGCCATTCCGCCTGAGACTTGATGCGGGTAGGACCTGAAGACCCTTTCAGGATCAGGAATGCCTACGCGGGCGAGGAGTTTGAGGGCTTCATCTTTAGCAGCCTTCGCCGAGATTCCCAGATGGTGTTGCATTGGCTCGGTAAGTTGGGACCCTATGCGGAAGGCAGGATCGAGGTTGCTCATGGGCTCCTGGGGGATGTAACCGATCCGGGCCCCGCGCAGGCGATTGCGCTCTTTCGGAGTCATTCCGAGCAGATCCACTCCGGCGAAACTCAGAGTTCCCGCGGTCATGTCGGCTTGCCCGGGCAAGAGGCCCAGGATCGAGAAGGCAGTCTGCGATTTGCCGGAACCGGATTCTCCCACCAGGCCAAGGATCTGGCCGCGCTCCACCCTGAGGGAAACACCTTTGACAACGTCGGACTTTTCCCCGTTGGGGCGGGGGTAGGAAACCCTGAGGTCGTTGATGACCAGGAGCGTGTCCCCCGGATCCACAGGTGCCTTTTCCATCGGCCGTGCGGGTTCAGGAGTTGAGCCGGGGTGTTTGGCAGCTTTTACCGTCTTGACGCGGCCGGCTGAGGACCCGTAATTCGCCAAGGCGTCGCGGAAGCCATTACCCACCAGGGTGCAGGCCATGACCGTCAGCACCAGTGCAACACTTGGCCAGAGAAGCAGCCACGGAGCGTTGAAGATGTTTTGCGATGCGTCGTTGAGCATAAGTCCCCAACTGGCCTTGTCAGATGAGCCAAGGCCAAGGAAGGCAATACCTGCTTCGATTCCAATGCCGGCGCCTGCCAACAGTGCCGCTTGGATGATGGTGGGCGTGATGACTACCGGAAGGATATGGCGAACCATGATGCGGATATCGCTCAAGCCGGAGACACGGGCTGCGTCCACGTACAGCTCTTCCCGCACGGCCCGGACCGAGCCGCGGATGAGAAGAAACACCGATGGAGCGATCAGTATGCCGAACACCACCAGCGCAAGTGAGGTACTGCGTCCTACGCGGGCCAGCACTACAAGGAGCACGACGATTGCGGGCAGCGACAGGAGAGCACCGCTGATCCACATGCTGACGCCGTCGATCCACCCCTGTCGGTAACCTGCCAAGAGCCCGGTTGGTACTCCAATCAGCAGGCTCACTGCGATGACAATCGCGGCACTTGAAAGGCTGGTTTGGGCGCCGTAGACGAGGTTCGCCAGCACATCGCGGCCCACACCATCAGCGCCCAAAGGATGCTCGGAGGTGAAAGGCGGCGCCAGGACATCGGCGAGGCGGGTGGCGGTGGGATCGTAAGAAGAGATCAACGGTGCGAGCATCGCGACTACCGCCAGCAAGGCGAGGAACACCAGCGAAATCACTGCTGCGGGTTCACGAAGGAACTTCCTGATCAGTTTGTCGCCTTGGGGTGCGGAGCTAACCACTTCCAGCGACTTGCGGGTGCCGGTGACAAGGTTGTCGGTCATGAGACACGCACTTTCGGATTGATCCAGCCTTGAGCCAGATCGACGAGGAGATTGACGACGACGACGAGCACCACTGTGACCAGGACGATCCCGAGTACAACAGGAAGGTCGCCGCGGCTGGCAGAGTTATTGGCCTGGGTGCCGATACCGGGGATATTGAAAACTTTCTCAATGATCACCGAACTGGAGATGGCCACGATGAACATCAGAGAAACCGTGGTGAGGCTCGGACCGGCAGCGCTGCGCAAGGCATGCTTCACCACGACGCTTCGCTCGGGGAGGCCTCGGCTGCGCAGTGTCCGGACAAAGTCCTGCTGCATGACATCGATCATTGACCCCCGGACCTGCAGGGCAATGGAAGCCAAGGAACCCAACGCCAGAGCAACCACCGGGAGGGTGATGGAGGCGAGCCACTTGCCGGGAGAATTCGTGAAGGCAGTGAACCCGGTAGCCGGAAACATGCGAAGTTGGACAGCGAAAACCAGGGCCAGGACGAGGGCCACCAGGAAGCCGGGAATGGCTTGAACCAAGGTCGACGCCACCTGGAGACCGCGATCAAGTCGTCCCCGGCGCAATGCAGCAGTGACCCCAATCAATGTTCCGAAACCAGCGGCGAGGATCAGTGATCCGATCACCATGGACAGGGTGGGAGGGAGCGTTTGGAAGAGCAATTCTCCTACTGGCTGGTTGGTGAACCAGGACCGGCCCAAATCTCCATGTACGGCTGATCCGAGCCATTGGAAGTATTGGGTGATCAACGGTTCATCGAGGCCCAGTTGTTGGCGCTTGGCCTCCACCTGTTCTGCCGAAGCCACAGGCCCCAGAACCTGACGGACAGGGTCTTGCCCCGTGAGGTTCAGGAGGAAGAACGTGGCTGTGGAAATAACGAACATGAGCACCAGTCCTGAGGCCAGGCGGCGAAGGATAAACATCAGCACGGCAGCTCCTTGGGCTTCGGGAAGATGACGAAATGGGCAGTGGGAGGCCGGCCGGCCTGGGCCGGCCTCACACCTACTTGTTCGAGGGAGTAAAGCCCCAGAGCGGCGGCATAGTGGAATACCGCTGCGGCGTCACCGTAATTTCGGCGTTGCTTGCGAAGACGTTGTCAGACTGGATGTAGGGCGCAAACCAGGCTTGGTCCACCAGATAGGTGTTCAGTTGACGGAACGTTTCGTTTTGGACCTCACCGGTTTCGCCTTGTGCCTTGTTGATCAGATCGACCACAGTTGGATCGGAGACGCGGAACGGGTTCCACAGTGATTCGGGAGTGAGAGCGATCTGCGCGAAATCCCAAGGGCGCGGGCTATTGAGTCCGAAAATAGCTGCGGGGTACTTTCCTGCCAGCAGATCCGAGATGAAGGACTGGCCATTTACAGGCTGGTACTGGGGGGTGACACCGATTGCTGTGAGCGCTTCCGTGACAGCCGCCTGCTGGTCGGGGTAAATAGGTGATACATCCGGCATTGGCAATGTGAAGCCGTTGGCATAGCCTGCGTCGGCGAGAAGCTTCTTCGCGGTCTCCACATCGAAGGGGTACTTCTTGTCCAGCTCAGGGATGTAGGCATCACTGGTGGAGCTGAAGACCTGGCTGGTGGCCTTTCCCTTACCGCCGTAGACCTGTGCGTGGATCGCATCCCGATCCATTGCCATGTTGATTGCCTGGCGCACCTTGGGCTCGGCAAGTGCAGGGACCAAAGAGCCCTTCCGGTCGAACAAGTAAAGGCCGGTGCTGGTGTAAGCGGGACTGGACTGGATGTTCAGGCCTGCGGACTTGAGGCTGTTTCCATCTTTGTCTGTAACTACTGCAAAGTCCGTCTCCCCTGCGCGCAGCGCGTTAAGGGTGGCGTTGTTGTCGTTGAAGACGGTGACTTCGACGGTATCGAAGGGGAAGGCTTTGGCGTTCCAGTAGTCCGGATTTCTGGTGTAGGCGTACTTGATGCCGGTCTGGGACTTTGCGGCATCAAGTATGTAGGGGCCGGAACCGACGGGAGCGCTGTCCAACTCCGGAGTGCCCAAGGCTTTCGGACTGGCAAGAATGCCGGCTGTCCCGCCCAGATTCGGCACTAACGACGGGTCGGGGGCGGAGAGCGTGACCGTGAGGTTGGTGGCATCCGTGACAGCGACCTCTTGGATGAAGCGAAGTTGCCCGCCGGCTTCGCCGGTGCCCTTACGGGCGGAATCCAGGTTGGCCTTTACGGCGTCCGCATCCAGGGGCGTTCCATCGGTGAATTTAACTCCTTCCCTGATGGTGAGGGACAGCATTGTCCGGGTGTCGTCGTAGGACCATTTGGTCACAATGTTTTCGGCCGGTTCTCCCTCATTGGTGTTCCGGAAAAGGGAGTCGTACACGGGCTGCAGGAACATCGTGGTGGGGCCGGTACCGAAGTTGCCCGGCGAGAAGGACTCCGGCGGGGCAATGGCTGCCAAGTCCAATTCAGTGGGGGCAGTGGAACCGCCAGGGGAGGAGCCGGTGCAGGCGGTAAGCGCCATGACGGCTGTGACGGCGGCAATGCCGACTAGTTTGCGCATGTTTCTCCTAGACAAGGCGTCGAAAGCTCAGCTTCGAGTGATCCGACTGTTCTCCGGCGACAACGCTACGGAGATCGATAGGTATTGCTGTGAATGGTGGCTGAAAGGCCGTGGAAGGGCGCCTTGCTTCACGGGGAATCCCGCGGATTCCCTGTCTGCGTTACCGGCGCAGGGCGAACGGATGCAGAGGGTGTGCTCCATGTAGTCCCCCTCGCCGTCGAGGTTAATGTTGCTGGCAGAGCGCTTTGTGGCGCTTATTACAAAGATAATCCGGTGACCGGAATAAGTCAACAACTTCTTCCGTCGTTCGGAATATCAGGCAGAAAGCCCCTCACTGCCTTGGTTGAGGGGTTGGTTCAGCCGCTCGAGGAGCCCGGGGAGGTTGTCTTTGGAGAAGAGCTCGCCAAGAACAAGCTGAGCGGCGCCGACGACGCCGCCTACCTGCTCGTCAATGGCCGACAACTCCACGAGCAGGTCCGGTGCACCTGTTGAGGGCAGCCGTTCCAGGACTGCTTGCTGTATGGGCTTCAGCACGATGTCTTTGGCCCGGGCAATGCCACCGCCGACAACCAGCATGTGAGGAGCGAAGAAACTTACCAGGGTTGCCAGGCTGCTTCCAAGGAGCGCAGCTGTTCGGTTGAGTAGTTCCTTCGCGGCGGCATCTTCGTGCTCAGCGGCCAGCGTCACGTCATAGGCGCGGACCCGTCCGGTCTCCTTAAGGACTTGCGCGAGGTACGGGCTGCGTCCCGTTTGGGCCAGCATCAAGCCGTCCCGCTCGATCGCCCATCCACTGGTGACGGCCTCAAGGCAGCCCGTGCGTCCGCACCTGCAGGTGATCACTCCGGCCTCGGGTACGGCCACGTGGCCAATGGAGCCAGCCAGGCCGTGGGAGCCGCGGTAGAGGCGGCCGTGGGTGATGAGGGCGGCCCCAACCCCGGCGCCGGCTCCGAAATAGAGCAGGTGCTTTGCTTTGGCGGCCCGCGGATTGCTTTCAATTTCAGCCAAAGCCAGGAGATTGACGCGGTTGTCTACCCAGACCGGAACCGGCCACCGCGCCGCAAACTCTTCCCGCACCGGGTAATCATCCCAGCCGGGCAGGACCGGTACGCCGACGGGAGTGCCGGTGTCGAAATTGACTGGACCGGAGAGGCCTACGCCGATCCCGAGCAAGTTGTTGCTGCTTTGCTCCCGGACAACTTCCTCGATGATGGCGTTGACCTGGTCGAGGATCCGCGCGGGCCCTTCGCCGACGTCGCATAGTTCCCGATGGCGGGTGCCGAGCAAGGCGCCGGCAAGATCGGAAGCGCTGACTACCATCTCATTAGAGGCGATGTCCACGCCAACGACGTAGCCGGCCTGGGCGTTGAGTGACAACAGCTTGGCAGTCCGTCCTCCAGTAGAGGGCGCGCGGCCGGGGGAATGAATGAGCCCGATCTGTTCGAGTTCCGCAACTCTCTCGGCAACAACGCTGCGCCCCAGGCCCACCTGATCGGTCAGGGTTGCCTGCGTGATGCCGCCCTGCCAACGGATTGTCTTCAGCACCGACGCCAATCCGGTGTAACGCTCTATGGCCATGATTTTCCCTCCAAGCGCCTTCAGCGCCTTGCCGCAACCAGCGTCGACAATCCGATGGCACTTCCGTCATTGCCCCACGGTGCGGGCGTTTTCCGGGCCACCATCCGCAACTTTAGCTTGCGTTGAACAGGTCCAGTCTATAACTTTTTCCGGTAAGCGGATAAACTATATGAAACCCATCACACAAGGAGGCCGCGTGCGGCGATCTGTTTCAACGACTGAAGACGGTGTCCAGTACCGCGACTTGAACGGAAACGGAGTCCTCGATCCCTACGAAGATCCACGGCTGGACCCTTCAACCCGCGCCAAGGATCTTCTGATGCGTTTGTCGGTGGAAGAGAAAGCCGGGCTGCTGTTCAACACGGTGATGGTTGTGGGTGAAGTGGCGGATCACGATACGGCCAGTCCCTTCGGACCGGAGTCTCCGCGTGACTTTGTGGTTGGCAGGGCCATCAACCATTTCAACATTGGCCGCTTCCCGTCGGCCCGGCACATGGCCCGCTGGCAGAACGCCATGCAGGAACTTGCAGAGCTCACGCCACACGGGATCCCCATCACCTTCGCCACCGATCCCCGCCACGGCTTCGCACAAAACGACGGAATGGCTTTCGCCACCGGCTCGTTTTCACAGTGGCCCGAACCCATGGGCTTGGCCGCCCTCGGCGATCCTGCCGTCATGAGCGACTTCGCGGAGACCGCCAGAAGCGAGTATGTCGCCGTAGGGCTTCGTGCAGCTCTTCACCCACAGATTGACCTGGCATCCGAGCCGCGCTGGGCTCGCCAACTGCAGAGCTTTAGTTCAAACTCGGCGGTGACCTCAGAGTACGGTGCGTTGCTCATCGCAGGTCTCCAGGGCGGGAAGCTGTCATCCACGAGCGTGGCTTGCACGGCCAAGCACTTCCCGGGCGGAGGCGCCCAAGAAGACGGGGAGGATCCCCACTTCCCGCAGGGTAAAGCCCAGATTTACCCCGGCGGCAACTTTAATGAACACCTGGCGCCGTTCAGCGCAGCGATTGACGCCGGCATAAGCGCGATCATGCCCTATTACTCACTGGCGAAAGAGCTTGTTATCAATGGCATCGAAGTGGAGGAGGTGGGCTTTTCGTACAACAAGTACTTGATCACGTCACTTCTTCGCGAACAGCTCGGCTTCGATGGTGTTGTCCTTACGGACTGGCAGCTTGTCACTGATCTCGAGGTCTTTGGCCTGCCCTTCCCCGCAAAGGCGTGGGGCGTTGAGCATCTCAGTCCACTTGACCGGGTGGAGAAGCTGTTCGATGCCGGCGTGGACCAGCTGGGTGGCGAATCCTGCACGGAGTTGGTGCTTGAACTGCTGGCCAGCGGCAAGTTGTCACCGGAGCGGGTGGATGCATCGGTGCTGAGAATCCTTCGGGTTAAATTCGAGCTCGGGCTCTTCGACAATCCGTACGTTGACGCGGATAAGGTCAACGAGGTGGTCGGATCTGAGCCGTTCCGCGCAGCCGGACACCGCGCCCAGGCAGAATCCATCACCATCCTCAAGAACGAAGGGTTGCTGCCCCTTGCCCCCGGTACCCGCATATATGTCGAAGGTGTGGATCCAGCCGTGGTCATTCATCAGGCGATCCTCGTCCCGGAGATAGCAGATGCTGATGTAGCCCTTGTACGCCTGGCAGCACCATTCGAACCACGCAACGAGTATTTCCTCGATGCCATGACGCATCAGGGGAGCCTCGACTTCCCGGACGAGGAGATCGCACGGGTGCGAGCACTTGCAGCAGAACTTCCCGTGATCTTGGACGTCTACCTTGAGCGGGCAGCGATCCTGACCCCATTCGAAGACATCGCAACTGCCATTACGGCGAACTTCGGCGCATCTGATGCTGCCCTGCTGGATGCTTTGACTGCTGCGATCCCACCGAAGGGCCGGTTGCCGATCGAGCTGCCTCGCTCCATGGCCGCCGTCGAAGTTTCACATCCCGACGTCGCAAACGACACCGAAGATCCGCTCTATCCCTACGGCGCCGGCCTCAACCTGCCGTCAACTTCCCGGAGCGAATCCGGGATGCTCACGTGAACGGGACCACCGGAACGCATCAATCGAGCGAAGTTCTGTGGAGTGAGTTCGTTGATCCGCCGGCTTCGGCACGGCCGCGTGCCTGGTGGCACTGGATGGACGGCAACGTCGAACTCGAGGGCATTCGGGCGGACCTTCACTGGCTCCACTCGGTGGGGGTCCGAGGTGTCCAAGCCTTTGACGGGGCGCTGGGTAATCCGCTTGTTGTGGAAGAAGCTGTGCTTCCCGGCAGCGAGCAGTGGCGGGAAGCTATCGCCGTTGCGGCAGCAACGGCCCACGACTTCGGCCTGGACTTCACCGTAGCCACCTCAGCGGGGTGGAGCGCAGCTGGAGCCCCATGGGTTGATAAGGCCGATGCCATGCGCAAGCTGGTATGGTCCCAGACCGTCGTCGAAGGCGGCGAACTGATCCAACTCAACAAACTCCCGGACGTCGCAGGACCATATCAGGACATTCCCAGGTGGGGAGTCGAGCCGCATGAAGGCTCGGGAGACGCCAAAGATCTCTTCGCCTTGGCCATCCCGTTCCACAGCAACCACGATGCTTTGAACCCCGCCTTTGTCCGCACCTCCGACCCGCCTGTTGAAGCGGTCACCGTTACCCATGCAACCGCCGTCGAAGAATTCCGGCTGGCCCGAGACCCGGACAACCACTCCGTGGCCTGGATCGAACAGTCCTTTGCCGCACCCGTGACCGTGCGTTCCTGTGTTATCGAGCTCCCCGCCCCTCACGGCTTTGGCGCGGCTCCGCCCGCCATTGCGACCCTGCAGGTCCAAAATGACGACGGCGGTTACGTTTCCATCTGCACGTTGCCGGCGACGCAATGCCCCTCGCGGACCATGTCTTTCCCCGCGGTTACCGGGACGCGTTTCCGGTTGCGGCTGCATGCGGCCGGGATGTCGACGGTGCTGGCAGCGTTCGAGAAAGGGGTGGTGGCCCCGCCGGTGTTTCAGCCGCTCAGGGAGCACACCGTCCGTAAATTTGCCCTCTACGAAACAGGCATGCCGGCCCATAGGGAGGCCAAGTGCGGTTTCGCGACTGCACTGGACTACGACGCCCTTGATACAGACCCGGGTGCAGTATTCGGGGTAGTGCCGCTGGCCGACGTCCTGAACGTCAGCGGGCACCTCTCACAGGGAAGGCTGACCGCTCCGCTGCCCGAGGGAACCTGGAGAATCATCCGATTTGGTTCTTCCCTCACGGGTCAGACCAACGGCCCGGCGCTCCCGGAAGCTACAGGTCTCGAGGTGGACAAACTCGACAGTGAAAGAGTCCGCCGCTACATCACAACCCATCTGGCACAGTTCGGTGACGCCCCCATTGATGGCCTTCTTAGCGACAGCATCGAGGCCGGACTGCAGAACATTACGGATCAGCTCCACCGCCGATTTTTCGACCTTCGCGGCTACGACATGATCCCCTGGTTGATCACCATGGCAGGGTTCCTGGTGGAGGACATCCATTCCAGCGACCTCTTCCTCGCTGATTTTCGTCGCACACTTGCTGAAGTCTTCGCCGAGTCCTATTACGGCACGTTGTCCGAAGAAGCACATAAGCGTGGTTCGATCTACTACGCGGAGGCGCTGGAAGACCGCAGGCCGCAGCTCGGCGACGATCTTGCCATGCGCTCGCACGCAGACGTCCCCATGGGGGCGATGTGGACTTTCGACTCTAAGGCCGGACCCGCACCGACCTACGTCGCGGACCTCAAAGGGGCATCATCGGTGGCGCATGTCTACGGACGCAGCCACACCGGCGCTGAAGCCTTTACCTCGGGACGAAACCCCTGGAGTGATTCGCCGAAGTCCCTGAAGCACGTCGCTGACCTCCAGCTGTCACTCGGAGTGACACGATTCTGCATCCACACTTCCCCGCACCAACCCACCCAGGTACCACCGCCCGGGATCGCCCTGGCGCCCTCGCTCGGCCAATCCTTCACCCGCAACGAAACCTGGGCTTCCGTTGCCAAGCCTTGGGTGGACTATCTGGCCCGATGCTCGCACCTTCTTTCTCTTGGCCGGCCAGCTGTCGATATCGCCTATTTCATCGGCGAGGAAGCACCCGTCACCGCCCTTTTCGGTGATGCTTGCAACGGCGACGTTCCAGCTGACTACGACTACGATTACATCGGCCCGGATGCGCTCAGGACGGTTTTGAACGTTCAGGGAGGCGAACTGCAGGCGGGCACCTCCCGCTACAGACTTCTTTACCTCGGCGGTGCCAGCAACAGGATGAGCACAGGCGCCCTCCAATCCATCCTGCGATTGGTGGAACAGGGCGCAACGGTGGTCGGCGAACGTCCAACGGCTAAACGCTCGCTGGCTGACGACGACACCGAGTACGAGCGTTTGTGTCACCTCATCTGGGGCAGCCCGAACAGTGGCAAGATTTTCCCCACTGCAGATCTGGCTTCCGTGCTTCAGGAGCATTTCCCTCCTTCCGTGATCGTCGAAGACACCCGGGTGCGGCGGATCGCGAGATGGGTGGACGGGGACCAGCCCCTGCTCTTCATCGCCAACCCTGTCAACGAAGACCTGCATACCACCGTGACGCTGCCGAACAGTGACGGCAGATTCCTTGCCTGGGACCCGGTGACGCTACAACAACATGCCCTCCCACCTGCGGAAGACGGCTTCGATGTACAGCTGCCCCCTTACGGTTCCCTCTTCATTCTCAGAGGCGAAGCTGATCTGGGCCCCGGGAAGGAGCGGGTTACCGAGGCCGCTGGTCAATGGACGCTCACGATCCCGGGTTCCGAGTCGGTGCAGCTGGCCCACGCCACCTTCTGGACCGATCCCGAAATCGGGGCGTTGCACTTCTCGGGAACGGCCACTTACGTGGTTGAGTTCCAGCTCCACGGCCCCGAGCTCCCGCACGCTGTCCAGTTCGCCGATGTTGCTGATGTAGCGCACCTCAAAATCAACGGAGAAGAATCAGGAATTCTCTGGACTGCTCCCTACCGGGTGTCCACCAACGCGCTGCGGCCCGGGAGGAACCGGGTAGAGATCAGGGTCACCAATCCGTGGCGCAACCGGCTGATTGCTGAAGCCCGCGGCAACACCGGAACGCTCTACCCACCCATGACGAGCGTCTTCAACGAAGAAGCCGAAATCCTGCCCGCAGGTTTACTTGGGCCACTGAGCCTGGTCTACAACCACCGGCAGGAATCTCCACTAATGAAAAGACTGGATGTATGACACATCAAATGGCCTCTCCCGCTGTGAGCCAGGAGGGGCAACGCCGGTCCGACCTCGGCAACGGAACTTACCTGAACCCGGTGTTCGCTGGGGACCACCCGGACCCGGCCATCCTGCGGGACGGGGATGATTACTACTTGACCTTCTCGTCGTTTGAGTCCACGCCCGGACTCATCATTTGGCACTCACGGGACCTGTTGAACTGGCAACCGCTCGGGCCGGCCCTTGCCACGCCCATCGGTTGCGTGTTTGCGGTAGACATGTGCAAAGTGGACGGCCGCTACTTTATCTATATCCCGATCATTCCCACCGCCGTCTCCCCGGATCCAGCTGCGCCTGTGCTGATCTATGTCATCCATGCCGAGAACATGGCGGGACCTTGGAGCGAGCCGATCAACCTGGGCATTGAAGGGCATATTGATCCGGGGCACGTCGTGGGAGAGGACGGCAACCGCTATCTGTTCCTCAGTGGAGTCAGCCGGGTCCGTCTCGCCGACGACGGACTATCTACACACGGACCCGTGGAGCACGTCTACGACGGCTGGCGCTACCCCGACGACTGGGTGGTTGAAGCCTATGCACTGGAGGGGCCCAAGCTGACCCGCCGCGGTGAATGGTTCTACCTCACGACGGCGGTTGGCGGCACTTCAGGTCCGCCCACCGGGCATATGGTCACTGTCGCCCGCTCCCGCTCCGTTGAAGGCCCGTGGGAGGACTGTCCCAGCAATCCCATCATCAGGACATGGGATGCGGACGAGCCCTGGTGGAGCAAGGGGCATGCCACCCTGTTCGAAGGCCCCAACGGCCAATGGTGGAGCATCTATCACGGCTACGAAAACGCATTCGCCACCCTCGGCAGGCAAACGCTCCTGGAACCCATCGAATGGGACCAGGATGGATGGCCCAGAGCAGGCGGGGGCGATCTTTCGGCGGTACTGCCGGCACCCCTGCCCGCCGTGTCTCGGGCAGCCGATCAGGTCCATGGCACGCCGTTGTCCGATGATTTTTCCACCGCGCGCTTTGGAACCCACTGGTCATTTCATGCTCCGACCAAGGACGAGTATCTCCGGGCATCCTTTGACGCCGGGTTGGTTCTGCAAGCCCGCGGGTCAGGCCCGTCGGACAGCTCGGCGTTAACGTGTATCGTCGGCGACCGGCGATACGAAATCACGGTTGAGATGGAACTTCGCGACAGCGCCCAGGGCGGGCTGCTGCTTTATTACAGCGACCGCCTGTTCTGCGGCATGGGTCACGACGGCGGCCACATGACCAGCTATCGCGCCGGCAGGGCCATTCCGTACTGGCGTGAACCTGCTCCTGCGGCTCGGAGGATGCACCTGCGAATAGTCAATGAAAACCACATTGTTACCCAGTACTACAGCTTAAACGGGACGGACTGGACCAGGCATGGGCTCCGTTTCAACGTCGCGGGCTATAACACCAATACGGCCGACGAACTCCTCAGTCTGCGCCCGGCTTTGTTCGCAGCCGGAACGGGTGAAGTGCGGTTCAAGAACTTCACGTACCGTGCCTTCAACGACTGAGCGGTGCCGGAGCCTAGCCCTGCACAGCCGGCGCGTGGATCGTCACCGGGTGGGCTGTGACGGGGAAGAGTTCCTGAAGCCGCGCACAAGCCCGCTGGACCACTGAGCGCAGCCACAGGCTGGCCGGGTCCTCCGTCTGGGACGGATGCCAGTACATGGCCTCCACCAGTGATGCTTCGGTACCTTCGGAGAACTCGAGGACAACGATGTCCGCGCCGCGCTGGGCCCGTGCCGCCAGCATCCGCGGGACCATCGCCACAAGGTCGGTCCCTTCGACCAGGAGCGGCAAGGACAGGAAACCCGCCACTACGGCCGCCACCCGGCGCTGGATTCCCCGGGACACGAACAGCTTGTCCGCCGGCGTGCTGATTCCCTCACCGAAATAGCCGACGGCGTGCGGCACGGTGGTGAGGTCTTCAACCGTGAGCACCGGCTTCTCGAGAAGGGGATTCCCGTCGCTGGCGACGATCACGAAGCCGTCCCGGAAGATCTGTTTGCTGGCCCCTTGCAGCTGGTAGCCTGTGGGCCCCACGAGCAGGTCTATCTTGGAATAATCGGCCATCTGGCCCTGGAAACCTGAGGTAGGCATGAAATCCACCGAGACGCCCGGGGCCTCCTCGCGAAGGATCTGCCGCAGCGGCCCCACCATCAGTGCCGCCGCATAGTCCGAGGCGGCGATGACGAACTCCCGCTCACTGGTGGCGGGATCAAAACCGGACCTCACGCGTGTGGCCCGCTGGATGTGAAGCACGGCTTCATCAACCAGCGGAACCAGGGACTGCGCAAAGGGTGTGAGGTCGTAGGTGCGGCCGTTCCGGACCAGGAGCTCGTCGTCGAAATGACGCCGCAGCCTGGCCATCGCTGCACTGGTGGCCGGCTGACTGAGCTGAAGCCGCTCAGCCGCCCGGGAGATGTTCCGGAGTTCCAGCAGGACCTGAAGTTGAGGCAGCAGGTTCAGGTCCAGGTTCTTCATACCCACAGGTTATCCGGGCCCAACTCATGCCGGGCTAATCGAACACCGGCATCATCCGGGGTCCCCGCACCAGGACGGCGAAGAGGGCCACCGCGCACGCGATGCCCAGTCCGCCGAGGGCAAGGCTGAGGCTGCCGGCGGCTGCCGCGGCCGCGCCGAGGACGATGGGGGTGAGGAACTGGCCGATGAACAGTGTCCCGGTCCAGATGCCCGTGCCGCGGCCGCGCTGCTGGAATTCGAGGCCGTTCACGGCCCAGGTCAGCAGGGTGGGCAGCAGCACGCCGGTTCCGGCGCTTGCAACCACCGCTCCCGCTATCGCCAACGGGACGGTGCCTGCGACGGAGACCAGGGACAGTCCGACCGCGGCCAGCCCGAAGGCGAGCGCCAGCAGGCTCCGCGTGCCCAGCTTTGCGAGGAAGCGGAAGGAGATGGCACCTGCCGCGGTGGCGAGGGATGCAATGGCGGCGGCCAGTCCGATGAGGGCCGCGTCGGCAACGCCGAGTCCCGTGATGACGTACGGCAGGTGGACGATGAGGGCGTAGAACACGATTCCGCCGAACAGCGTCACTGCGGCCGGGGCGCCGATCTGCCGCCATGGCACCGGCGTCCTTGCCGCCGTCGTGCGCTGGCTCTTTGCCGGCTCCCACAGCTTGAAGATCATGGGGATAACGATCACCGCACTGACTGCGTAGAGCCAGAACGGTGTACGCCAGCTGATGCTGCCCAGGGCGCCGCCGAGGGCGAAGAACGCTGTGGCGGCGAGCGCGCTGACCATTGTTTGCAGTCCGAGGTACTTGTTCCGCTGCTCGCCCGCGTAGTAGTCGGTGATGAGCGTGGTGCAGCAGGTCATGATGGCTGCTTCCGCAATACCCACACCCACCCGGGATACGGCAATGGACTCGAGGGTGTCCAGCCAGAGCGGTGCCGTCCCGAACGCGGCGTAGGCCAGCATGGCGAAGACCAGCAGCTGCTTGCGGCCCACCCTGTCTGCAACATAGCCGGCCAGCGGTGAGAAGAGTGCCACGAACAGCGCGGGCAGCGTGAGGGTCAGCGGCACCAGGATGGCAACACCGGGGGTGTCCGCGAACGCCTGGTTCAGGGTGGGGAGGATGGGCGCCAAAAGTACGGCGCCCAGCACGGGCATGCAGCTGCCGGCAACCAGGAGGGATGCCTGCAACCGGCCCGGCGTTCGGGCGTCTGCCCCGGGCGTCTGAATCCCGGGACCGGTACCCGTGAGCTGGATATTCTCCATTGAATTTTCCTTAGCCTCGTGATGGTCACGGAGGTATCGGTGCGGCCTGCGCGCCGAAAAGTGACTTCCCTCACTGTGGCAAGGCTGGGACTATTCAGGAATCATGGATTTGGGATAGCAGGTATCCACAGAACGGATGCCGGGATTACAGCGCGTCCAGCTCTGCGCGCGTCGGCGGGTTCGCTCCGGGACGGGACACCGTCACCGCAGCGGCCCGGGCCGCATGCGCCAGCAGCTCCCCTAGGCCCTCGGCCGGAAGCTCGCGCAGGTCCTTCCGGTTTTGGGCACCGTCCAGGCCGCGGTCCACCAGCCCGGACAGCAGCGCGGCCATAAAGGAATCCCCGGCACCCACCGTGTCAGCCACCTCAACCTTCGGAGCAGGCACCTTGGCTTCACCGGCATGGCAGACTCCCCACGGCCCATCTGCTCCGCGCGTCACCACAACCATCGCAGGCCCTTCAGATCCGCCCAGCGACAGCCAGCGGCGCGCCGCATCCAGCACGTCCATGTCCGGGTACAGCCAGGCTAGATCCTCGTCAGACGCCTTCACCACATCCGCAAGCGTCACGAACTTTTCGGCGTGCCTGCGCGCGTAGTCCACATCCGTGATGATGCTGGGCCGGCAGTTGGGGTCGAAGCTGATGGTGGCGCGCGGATGGGCATATTCGACGGCGGCCAGCACGTCCGTGGCGCCGGGTGCCAGCATCGTCGCGATCGAGCCGGTGTGCAGCAGGGTGGTGCCCTGCAGCATGAAGGCGAGCCGGTCGGCGACGCCGGGAAGCTCCCAGGTGAGGTCGAACGTGTAGGTGGCGGCGCCGTCGTCGTCGATCAGGGCGGTGGCCACGCTGGTGGGCAGCTCGTCCGGTCCCAGCGGAAGCATCACGGAGCTGGCCCGCAGGTGCGCTGCGACGGAGTCGCCGTAGGCGTCCCGGCCGTACCGGCCGATGAACTGTACGGGGTGGTCCAGGCGGGCCAGGCCCACCGCCACGTTCAGCGGGCTGCCGCCCACGTGGGCTTCGATTCCCGAGGCGCGCTGGACAACGTCAACAAGGCCTTCGCCAATAACAGTGAGCATGCTCATACTCTGCCAGAAGAGGCCGTCCGGCGACGGTCCGTGACGTGCACGGGACGGCCGCTCAGTGCAGGGCGCCGTCCGGCTCCACGGCCCGCCAGGCATGGAAGGGGACGGTAAGGCCTGCTCTCGTGGGCGCACAGGTGAAGGGCCCGGCGCTGGCTTCCACGTCCGGATCCAGCGGTACTACCCGGACCAGCTGGAGCGGTCCGCCGGCTGCCCCCGCCCGGATGGTGAGTGCGTCACCGCTCCGGCTGACCCGGATGAGGACGCGGGATCCGCTCCACGCGGGCACCGGGGCCAGGGACCAGTCGGACTTCCCGTCGGTGACCACTGCCCCCAGCTGGCAAGTGCCGTCCGCAAACTCCACGCCCGCTTTGAGCCAGTGCTCAGCTGACACCCGCACAAAGACTCCGGCCTGGTCGAACTGGTCCGAAAATCCTGCAGTAAATTCCACCTCCACCGCCGACCCCTCCGGGAACGGCGCCAGCAGCGCGTGCTCGCTGTCATGGATGAAGCCGTACGAGGTAGTCCGCCAGGCATCACTGCCCTCCTTGGCTGTGACCAGCAGGTCCGTGCCGCGCTCGACGGCGGAAACGGGCGGGTGCGTCCAGGCGCCTTGCTGCCAGGGAATGTCCATGGCCGCCACTGTACGGCAGGACAACCCGCCGCTACTGACCGCCGCCCCGCTTGCCCAGCAGCTCCTGCACGAGCTCCCGGCACTTTGCATACGCCTCAGCCTGAGGATCGATCAGCGCGTAATGGCCCCCCGGCACCGTGACCAGTTGCGCAGGCATGGGCGTGGACGCACTCGCCTTTACGTACGCAGCAGACATTGCCAGCGGCACGTCCTCATCCCCGGCTGCGTGCACGGCGTAGACAGGAATGTCGAGGGGCAGTGCGGACATCGGGTCTGCGCAGCGGTGCCGGTCCGGAAAGTCCGACGACGGCCCGCCAAGGAAGTTGGCCACGGCACCATCGCTGAGGTTCAGCCTTTCAGCTTCGGCCAGGTCCAGGACGCCCGACTGGCTCACGACTCCGGTGAGGCGGACGCCGCCGCGCTGCGTCCCCACCTCGTGGTGCTCCCCCTCCAATCCCAACTCCCCGAGCCGGTCCCGCCCGGCCGCCCACACCGCAAGGTGCCCGCCGGCCGAGTGGCCCAGCGCCACCACCCTGGACAGGTCAAGGCCATGGACCGGCGCGAGGTCGGCCAGCTTGTCGATGCCTGCCAGAACGTCCTGGAAGGTGTACGGCCACCCGCCGCCGTTCCCTGCCCGGCGGTACTCCAGGTTCCACGCCGCCAGCCCGTGCGCGGCGAGGTCCTCAGCCAGCGGCTCCCCCAACTCCGCCCCGTACTTTGACCGCCAGTAGCCGCCGTGGATCACCACCACCACGCCGCGGTGCGTGCCGCCGTCGGGCACCTCCGGGAGGAACAGCCCGCCCCACTGGCTGGCGTCCCTTCCGTAGTAATACCTATGCCGCTGCACCATGTGCCGAGCGTACCCCGCAGTACCTGGCGAGGGTCCAAGCACGGACCGTTGCTGTCCGGTCCACGCGCTGCCATTCTGGGTGCATCCACCGCAAGCAGGACCACGAAAGGCCAAGAAGATGCCGCTCTATCTGTCGAAGTTCAGCTACACGCCGGAGACCTGGGGCCGCCTGATCAACAACCCCGAAGACCGGCGGAAAGCCGCCCAGGCGTACATAGAATCAGTGGGCGGAAAGCTGCACGGCTTCTGGTACGCCTTCGGCAGCCATGACGGCTACAACCTGTGGGAAGCCCCGGATAACGTCTCCATGGCAGCGGTGGCACTTGCCATCAGCGGAGGCGGCGCACTCAGCTCGCTCGAAACCACGGTGCTGATGAGTGTCGAGGAAACGATGGAAGCCCTCCGGAAAGCGGGTGAAATCAACTACCGGCCTCCGGGGACGTGAAGTCCCGCTGCGGGTCATGAAGGACGGCTCCCTGGCGCTAGGCTCTGGAGTTACATTGACGTCGAAGGGGAGCACGATGATCAGCACCACGCAACCGGGGCCGGAGACGGGAACTCACTCTGCCTCACCACTGGCCCCCTCGCACCTCTCAGGCCTTGTATCAAGCGTGCCCGGGCGGCCAACGCAGGCCTCCTATTCGCCTGTGGACGGCAGCCTCATCGGCGAAGTCCCCGTCTGCACCCCGGGCGACGTTGACGCCGCCATCACCAGGGCAAGGGAAGCACAGCAGACCTGGGCGGCCGTCCCTGTCAGGCAGCGCCGCGCCGTCGTCGGGCGGTTCCACACGCTGCTCGTGCAGCGGGAGGCAGAAGTCCTGGACCTGGTCCAGGCGGAAAGCGGAAAGTCGCGGCTCAACGCCTTCGAGGAACTCGCCGACGCCGCCCTGACCGCCGCCTACTACCGGCGCATCGCCGAACGCTTCCTGCGGCCTGCCCGCCGCATTGGTGCCGCACCCGGCCTGACGCGGACGGTGGAATACCGGCTCCCCAAGGGGGTGGTAGGAATCATCAGCCCCTGGAACTATCCGCTGACCCTGGCCGTCTCGGACGCGATCCCCGCCCTGCTGGCCGGCAACGCCGTGGTCCTCAAACCAGACTCGCAAACGCCGTTCACGGCGCTGCTGGCCCTGGAACTGCTGCAGGAGGCGGGGCTTCCGGCGGCCCTGTTCCAGATCGTCACCGGTGACGGGCCAGTGCTGGGCCCGGCCCTGATCGGCGGCTCGGACTTCCTCATGTTCACCGGTTCTTCTGAAACCGGGAAGATCGTTGCACAGCAGTGCGCGGAGCGGCTGATCGGGTTCTCCGGCGAGCTTGGCGGGAAGAATGCCACGCTGGTGCTCGCCGACGCGGATCTCGACAAGGCGGCCAGGGGCGCCGCGCAGGGCTGCTTTTCCAACTCTGGACAGCTGTGCATCAGCATGGAACGGATCTACGTGCACCGCGCCGTCTTCGAGGACTTCCTGGCCGCCTTCACTGAACAGGTGGAGAAGATACGGTTGAGCCCAGGCCCGGGCTGGGACATCGAGATGGGATCGCTCACGGGCCAACGGCAGCTGGACCGGGTCATCCTCCACGTCGAGGACGCCCTTGCCAAGGGGGCCCGGCTCATCACCGGCGGCCGCGCCCGGCCCGACCTGGGCCCGTACTTCTACGAGCCCACCATCCTCACCGGCGTCACGGAGGAGATGCTGGTGGCGCGGGAGGAAACGTTCGGGCCCGTCGTTTCGGTCTACGAGGCGGAGGACGACGCCGACGCCGTTGCCCTGGCCAACGACTCCCGCTACGGCCTCAACGCCAGCGTCTGGTCCGCCCGGCACGGCGGTTCCGTGGGCCGCCGCCTGCTGGCCGGGACGGTCAACGTCAATGACGGCTACTCCGCTGCCTGGGCCTCCCACGATGCCCCGATGGGCGGGATGAAGGACTCCGGCATGGGGCGGCGGCACGGGAAAGAAGGCATCCTGAAGTACACGGAGGCCCAGACGGTTGCGGTGCAGCGGCTGGTTCCCGTTGGCCCTCCGCCCGGGATGACGAACGAGCGGTACACCCGGCTCGTCAAGGGTGCACTCACACTGATGGGGCGGCTGCGCTGATGACCGGTGGAACCAGGCTGGCGGGCAGCACGGTATTGATCACCGGTGGCGGCAGCGGGCTCGGCCGGCGGATGGCACTGGAGGCCGCGCGGCGGGGTGCGCGGGTGCTTATTTGGGACCTCCCGGCCGCCAGCGGCGTGCAGGTCCGCGATGAGATCCGCAGCGCGGGCGGTGCCGCGGAAGCAGAGACCGTCAACGTGGCGGACAGGGACGCCGTCAAAGCCGCAGCCGCTGCGGCCGGTGCGGTGGACGTCCTGATCAACAACGCCGGCGTGGTGACCGGCAAACTGCTCCTGGATGCCGGCGACGAGGACATCCAGCGGACCTTCGACGTCAATGTGCTGGCCCTCTACTGGGTGACGCGCGCGGTCCTGCCCGGAATGATCGGCCGGGGCCGCGGGACGGTGGTGACGGTTGCCAGCGCGGCCGGACTGGTGGGGGTCGCCAGGCAGACCGACTACTCCGCGAGCAAGTTCGCCGCTTTCGGCTTTAACGAGTCGCTGCGCGCCGAACTGCGAGCGGGCACAACCGGCGTGAATACGCTGGTGGTCTGCCCCTACTACATCGATACCGGCATGTTCGACGGCGTCCGGACCCGCTTCCCCCGGCTGCTTCCCATCCTGAACGAGGAGGCCGTGGCAGCGAAAGTCCTGGACGGCATTGAAAGCGGGCGCCGGAAACTGGTCCTCCCGCCGCTGGTGAACCTGGTTCCGGCAGCCCGGCTGCTTCCGGTGGGAGCGTTCGACCGCCTCATGGACGTCCTGGGCATCAACCGGACCATGGACCGGTTCACCGGGCGCCCCGCCGAAGCTGCGGAAACGCCCGGCGGAAAGCACGACGGCGGGAGCTGAGGCTCCTTCTTCAGGCCTGAAGCAGACGGGCCACGTCGGCCGGCTCCGGGTATGCTGCCTGGGCCCCCTTCCGGGTGGTGGCCAGGGCCGCGACAACAGATGCGAAAGCTGCGGCGTCGGCGAGCGCGTCGCCTGCGGCGAGCCGGACGGCAACAGCACCGGTAAAGGCGTCGCCGGCCCCCGTGGTGTCCACGGCCTTCACCTTCGTGGGCGCAATCCGGGTCACCTGCGCGCCCTCGGCAGCCAGCGAGTCCAGCACCACAGAACCCTGCGAACCGAGCGTCACGAGGACCTGCCGGATCCCCCGCTCCGCGAAACGCAACCGGACCTTGTCCCATTCGTGAGCGGCGGCATCCGGGCCGGGGACTGCGGCACCTTCTCCAAGGAACAGCGCGGCCTCGTGCGCGTTGACCAGCAGGACATCGGTGCGGGCGGTCAACTCCTCCGGAACGTCCCCGTATGGCGAGAGGTTCAGCAGGACTGTTGCGCCGGCGTCGTCCCCCGCCCGTGCGGCTGCCAGCACTGTCTCCATGCCGACTTCGAGGCACAAGCAGACGACGGCGGCCTGCTCCAGGACGTCCGAGGCCGCCGCCACGTCCGCGGGCGAAAGGGTGCCGTTGGCACCGGCGGAGATGATGATGTTGTTCTCGCCGCCGGCATCCACCGCAATGACCGCGACGCCCGTCGGCTCCTGCGACTCCCGGACGTGCCCGACGTCCACCCCCGCGCCGGCGGCAGAGGAGAGCAGCATGGCACCGTTGGCGTCCTCCCCCACGGCACCGACGAGGCTGACGTTCCCGCCCAGCCGGCTGGCGGCGACGGCCTGGTTGGCGCTCTTGCCGCCAGGATTAACGGCGAAACCGTTGCCGTGCACCGTTTCACCGGGGAGCGGGAGGCGTTCGCAGTAGATGGTGAGGTCGGCATTCAGGGAGCCGACGACGACGATGCGGCCGGCCTTTTCGGCAGCGGAGTGTCCGGCAGCGGCGTTCATTCGGCCACCTCGGCCTCAACCGGCTTGGGGATCAGCAGTGAGGCAGCGAAGGCCGCCACGGTGAGGGCCAGGCCCACGACGATCACGGTGAGGTAGGACGCCCTGGCGTCACCCAGCGCGGAGGTGGCCACCAGGACGGCGGGGAGCACCAGGAAGCTGAGCCCGGCGCCAAGGTTGAAGGCGCCGGCGTTCATGCCGGGCAGGAAGCCCGGATTGCCTGCCGGTGAGAGGACAACGCCGAGTCCGTTGAGCATGATGTTGACCGTACCGGCGTACATGATGCCCAGCAAGACCGTGCCCGCGATCATCAGGGGCAGGCTGCTGAGGCCGAAGAACGCGATGATGGCCAGCGCCGCGATGCTGCCCAGCAGGCCGATGCGCAACACCCTGGTGTAGCCCAGCACGGGGGCGAGCTTGCCGCTGAGCGGGCCCACGATCCACCCGAGCAGGGCGTACGGCGTGAGGATGATCAGCGACATTTCGGTGGGCCCGATGCCGAAACCGGGATCGGCAGCCTGGACGTAGGCGGGGACGATGCCGTTGATGACGGCGAAGATGCCGGTCATGGTCAGCGTGGTGGTGAGCAGCGGCGCCCAGGTGGACCGCTGGCGCAGGTGGACGGTTTCCACCATCGGCTGGCCGGCCCGCTTTTCCGTCCGCCAGAAGGCATAGAACGCGACGGCGGACACCAGGACCAGCGCCAGGCTCAACATCAGCGTGCCGGACGAGAAGGAGCCCACCAGCTTGGCCCCTTCATTCAGGGCAGTCAGCAGTGCACCTACGGCAACGACGATGAAGAACACGCCCAGCCAGTCCATCCGGGTGCCGGCCGCCGGCTTGCTTTCGCCGGCCAGGAAGGCGATCAGGGCGGTGGCAACCAGTGCCAGCACCACCATGAGCCAGAAGATGCTGCGGAAGCCGAAGTGCTCGGCGAAGTAGCCGCCCACGAAAGAGTCGACGCCGGCCACGCCGCCGTTAACAGCGGTGATGAGGCCCATGAGCGTGCCGTATTTACGCGGGTTGGTGACGGCGGAACGCAGCATGATCAGGCAAAGCGGCACCGTGGGCCCGCTGACGCCCTGGATGATGCGGCCCACGAAGAGCCAGGTAACGTCCGGGGCGAGGGCTGCGATGACGGATCCGACGGCCATGAGCAGCATCATGCCCACCAGGATCTTCTTGCGGCCCACAATGTCGCTGAGGCGCGGCAGGAACAGGGAGAACAGGGCGGCCGCGGTGAAGAACCAGGTTTGGGAGAGGCCGATCACGGCCTGGTCGGTGTTGAGTTCCTCGCCCATGGTGACCAGCGCGGGGCTGAGCATGGAGGCGTTGAGCTGGAAGGCCACGCAGGCTGCCAGCAGGGCCACCATCAGGGCGGTGACGTTTCCCTTGGTTGTCTTGGTTTCGCTCATGGTGGCAGTCATTTACTTGACCCCTCCCATGGCGAGGTCCGGACGTTCCTGGCGTTCGACGCCGGCCGCGTTCCCGACGGCGCGCGCCGCGCCTCGCCTGCCTCCGCCGTCGTCCGGCTCGCCGATGGCGACCAGCGCGTCGGTGACGAGGTTCCAGAACCTTTCGTGGTCCAGGTCGACGGCGACGCTGGTGTGGCAGTCCGCCGGAGCCGGAGCCCGGAAGTCGGCTACCGTCATGCCGAGCGTCAAGGTGCCCTGCAGTTCGATGTTCACCGGCACCTTGCGGGTGCTGACGATGGTGGGATCGATGACATAGGCAACGGCGCACGGATCGTGGACCGGCGGAGCGTCGAAGCCCTGGGCGTCCTTGTAGGTGTGGGCGAAGAAGTCCATCAGTTCCGTGACGAACTGCGCGGGTTTGGTGCCGATTGCTGCGATCTTTTCCACCACGTCGGGGGTGGCGAGCGCCTGGTGCGTGAGGTCAAGGCCCACCATGACCACGGGCCACTTTTCGTTGAAGACGATGTGGGCGGCCTCGGGGTCAATGATGATGTTGAATTCGGCCACGGCGCTCCAGTTGCCCACGTGGTAGCCGCCGCCCATGAGGACGACTTCCTTCACGCGGTCCACGATCCGGGGTTCCTTGCGGGCGGCCAGGGCGATGTTGGTCAGGCCCGCGGTGGGCACCAGGGTGACGCTGCCCGGCTCGTGGGCCATCACGGTGTCGATGATGAGGTCCACCGCGTGCCGCGGGTCCAGTTCGAGGTTCGACGGCGGCAGTTCAGGGCCGTCCATGCCGGACTCGCCATGGATGTCGGGTGCAGTTTCAATGCTTCGGACCAGGGGGCGTGCGCAGCCGGCGGCAAAAGGAACGCCGGTGATGCCTGCGATGGTGCCGACGGCCAAGGCGTTGCGCGTGACCTTTTCGAGGGTCTGGTTTCCCACCACAGTAGTGACGGCCAGCAGTTCGATGTCCGGGTTGCCGTGTGCGAGCAGCAACGCAACGGCGTCGTCATGCCCGGGGTCGCAGTCAAGAATGATCTTCTTGCGGTCACGGGGTGTCCCTGTCTGGGACTGGGCAGTGGGTTCCACGGTGATCTCCACGTCATTGGGGCCCGCGCCAGGTGTACTGAAAGCCGGCGCGGGGAGCGAAAGCGTTCAGGAGAGATCATGGCACCGTGAGCAGCATTACGTCAAACGCTTAACGTTGCTGCAGGTCAAGCGCTTGATGCGTTACGGGGCCTCACCCGACAGCACTACCCGAGGAATCGAGGTCCAGCTCGCCGCATGGAGCTTCTCGATTCCATCCAGCAGCAGGTCAAGCGCAAACTCGAACTCGAACTGGTCATCACAGCCCCGCCCCACCACGGAACCCTGGTCGTGTGCCGATGCCGTGGCGATTCTCAGGATGTTCGGATAACGCGTGGACATTTCCGCCAACAATGCCAGTTGGGCATCGCCATCCAGCCCGTCCCCGCTTCCGCCATCCTGGCCTTCAGGCTCTTCGAACAACTCCTGGGTGAATCCCCACATGCGGCTGCCAATGGCGTGCATGACGTGGTGCGTGAGGTCTTCAGAGAAGCCGTGACTCAGGAAAATGCCGATGAAGGAATCCATATAGGCCAGGACGCCCGGGGTCTTATTGGTGCGTGTTTCAAGAACGCGCCGGGCCCAGGGATGGCGCTGGAGCGTGGCCCTCGCCGCCAGGATCCGCTGCCGGACGGCAGCCTTCCACCCCCCTCCGCTGTCCGCCGGCCCGGTTTCGGCGATGATGAGGTCCACCATGCCGTCAAGCAGTTCATCCTTGTTGGCCACGTGCTTGTAGAGCGCCATGGGGACCACGCCGAGGTGCTGGGCAAGCCGGCGCATGCTCAGCAGCTCAATGCCTGCTTCGTCAGCGAGCCCCACGGCCGCCCGCAGCACCTTGTCCCGATTAAGGCGTCCGCGCGGCGGCGCGCCAGCCTGGTTGCTCATTTAGCCCCTCCCATAGTCCAAATACGCCAGCCCCCTTGACTAGTGTACGCCGTACACCTAGTGTGGGCAGCAGCAAGGTGTACGTCGTACACGTTTTGCTGGGCGAACTGTGCACCACGGCGCAAGAAGCCCAGAGGCCGGGCCGTTGAAAGGACTTCCGATGGAGGCAACGCGAGAACGTCCACTCATCACGGCAGCCGGCGCAGGCGGCCGTAAGCCCGCGTGGCTGGCACCGGCAGGACTGATCCTGCTTGCCCTCATACCTGTACTTGCCGGCGCCGCCCGCCTGACGGAGCTGGCGGGAGGAGCTGGGATCACCGAGCGCAACGCCCGGTTCTTTGAATCGCCTGTCCCCGTGGTGATCCATATTGTCAGCGTCACGGTGTACACCCTGCTGGGGGCCTTCCAGTTCACACCCTCCCTCCGCCGCGCTAAGCGGAGCTGGCACAGCAGAGCCGGACGGATCCTTGTACCCGCAGGCCTGCTCGCCGCACTTTCCGGGCTGTGGATGGCGGTTTTTTATGCCCTGCCGCCGAGCGACGGGCAGGCCCTCCTGCTCCTCCGCCTGGTGTTCGGATCTGCCATGGCCGCAAGTCTCGTGCTGGGGGTCAGGTCAGTCATGCGCCGCGACTTTGCCAGCCATGGCGCCTGGATGACCCGCGCCTACGCCATTGGCCTGGGCGCCGGAACCCAAGCCCTGATCCTCATCGTCCCGGAGCTCCTGGCGAGCCCGCCGGACGTGACAACAAGAGCCGTGCTGATGGGCGCCGCCTGGGTGATTAACCTCGGTGTCGCCGAGTACCTGCTGCGGAAGCGGTCAGGCCGCAGGACCAGCGCCTCCCCCGGACTCCGATAGCTCCCCCGGCTCCGATGTGCCGCCGTCCGGACCGGCTTTCCCCGCGTGGCCGGGGTCCGCAGTATGTCCGCGCAAGTTCTTGTGGCGCGCTTCCTCCAGATGATGCTCCAGCTTTTCCTCCGCCTCCCGTCGGCGCTGCCCTACGGTCCGCATCTGGCCTGTAGTCGGGGCAACGTGCGCATGCTGGTGCGGGCCGACATCCCGCGGGTTCCCCTGATTGCTCTCGCCCATAAAGGCATGGTCCCACCAGGGGTGCCGGCGGGGAAGAGCCGCACTGCCGCTGAGCTATTGGACCACTAGAAGAATGCACTCCCAGTGCACTATGATGCACTTATGGATACAAGCACTTCTGCCCTTGCGACGGCGATTGGCGCCCGGGTACGGCATGAACGTCAGGCCCGGGGCTGGACTCTCGACCAGCTTGCCGAAGCAGCCGGGGTGAGCCGCCGCATGGTGGTCAACGTGGAGCAGGGAGCCGCCAACCCAAGTGTCGGCACGTTGCTCCGGATCAGTGACGCACTGGGAATCGGCCTGCCGGCACTGGTGGACACGCCGCGGCCCAAGCCGGTAACGGTCACGCGCCGCGGCGACGGCGCGGCGCTGTGGAGTTCTGCCTCCGGTGGCCGCGGCGTGCTGGTGGCCGGGACCCAATCCCCGGATGTGGTGGAGCTCTGGGACTGGACCCTCGCCTCCGGAGACCAGCACGGGAGCGAAGCCCACGCCGCGGGCACCAAGGAGCTGCTCCAGGTCCGGCAAGGATCCGTCACGCTTGTGGTTGCCGGCGAGACCTTCATTCTCCACGCGGGTGACGCTGTCTCGTTCCCCGGCGACGTTGAGCACTCGTACTCCAACCACGGCAGCGAACAGGCCGCGTTCTCACTGGCGGTCTTCGAGCCGGGCGTGGGCTCGGAGCATCACAAGGAGGCGGGGAATGCGTGACGCGGTGATGCTTCAGGAGTTCCTGGCGGAGGCCTGGGTCGACGTCGCGGTGTTCTCGCTGCGTCCCGACTACCGTGCCGTCCTGCTGGCGGTGGACGGGCTGGTCCCCGGCGCGAGCGACGAGGCCAGTGAGAAGCTGCTGCAGGAAGCGGAGGCGTCTGCCCGTGCGGCCCTTGATGGCCGGCCGGTGGAGGAGCTTCCGCACGTGGCCGCTTGGCGTGAAGCCTACAAAGCGTTTGGAGCAAAGCCGCAACGCACCCGCAACAGCCTTGAGGCCTTACTGCGGCGTGCAGCCTCCGGCCTCCCCCGCGTGAACCGGCTGACCGATCTCTACAATGCCGTGTCGGTGCTGCACCAGGTGCCGCTGGGTGGTGAGGACCTGACCGGCTACGCCGGCGCGCCCCGCCTGATCCGCGCCACCGGCGGTGAGCCGTTCGACACCGTTGCCGGCGGCGCCGGGGTGATCGAACATCCGGAGCCTGGCGAGGTGGTGTGGGGCGATGACAGTGGAGTGACGTGCCGGCGCTGGAACTGGCGCCAGGGCCGGCGCACGCAGCTGCGTGAAGAAACCACCGCCGCACTGTTCATCCTCGACGCGCTCCACCCCATGACTGATGAGGCGCTCGACGCCGCCGCTGACCATCTGGCTGCCCGGCTGCACATGCTCGGCCCGGACGTCCGCGTCGCCCGCCGTCGTCTCGCCGCCCCAACTTCCGCTGAAGGACACTGAAAATGCTCAAGCCACATGTTCCGGTCCCGCCGTGGGGGCTGGCCGTCACCGCGATTCTCTCGGTCCAGCTGGGCTCTGCCTTGTCGGTCGGCCTGATCGATGAGGTGGGTCCGGCCGGTACGGCGTGGCTGCGCCTCAGCATGGGGGCCATCATCCTGCTCGCGATCGGCCGCCCGCCGCTGCGTTCCATCCGGCGTCCGGATGTGCTGCCGCTCCTGGGGCTTGGGATCACTACAGGCGTGATGACCATCGGGTTCCTGGCCGCGGTGGAGCACATTCCGCTCGGTACCGCCGTTGCGATTGAATTCCTGGGTCCGCTGACAGTGGCCGCCGTTCGCAGTCACAACCGGAAGGCCCTCGCCTGGCCGGCCTTGGCGCTGGCCGGCGTGGTCCTGCTGACCCAGCCCTGGCAGGGTGACTTCAACCCTGCCGGGGTGGCGTTCGCCGCGCTGGCCGCCGTCGCCTGGGGCTTTTACATCCTCCTCACCCAGCGGCTGGGCGACCGGTTCACCGGCATCGGCGCGCTCACCCTCACGGTGCCCATTGCCGCGGTAACAGCCGCCGTCGTCGGAATTCCGCAGGCCGCCGGCCACCTCAACCTTGACATCCTGGCTGCCGCGGCAGGGCTGGCCATCCTGCTTCCGGTGTTGCCGTTCGCGCTGGAAATGCTTGCCCTGCGCAGGATGACCCCCACGGCGTTCGGAACGCTGATGGCTCTCGAGCCTGCCGTCGGTGTGCTCCTTGGACTGCTCATCCTGCACCAGCAGCCCTCTCCCATCCAGGTGGTCGGGATCGCGCTGGTGGTCCTGGCCGGCGCGGCGGCGCAGCGCGGTGGCCGTCGCCGCCCAGCCAAACCGCAGCAGGCAAGCCCCGCTGATCTCGATTTCGTGGGCTGAGCCGGTGTTTACGGGCCTGAGCGCTTTTCCCCTGACCCCGCTGGCCGGCGACGCGGTGGACGAAGGCTCTTTCGTCCGCATGGTGGAGCGGCTGAATGCGGCTGGTGTTGATTCCATCACGGCGCTTGGCTCCACCGGTTCCTACGCCTACCTGAGCGCTGAGGAGCGGAGCCGCGTTGCCCGGCTGGCCGTGGAACACGCCGGCTCCACACCCGTCATTGTCGGGATCGGGGCGCTGCGGACGTCGCAGATCCTGGCCAACGCGGAGAACGCGGAAAGGGCCGGCGCTTCCGGCCTGCTGCTTGCGCCGATGACGTACCAGCCGCTGACGGAGGACGACGTGTTCGAGCTCTTCCGGACGGTCACAGCGCACACATCGCTGCCCGTCGTCGTCTATGACAACCCGGGGACCACCCGCTTCACGTTCAGCACCGAACTCTATGGGCGAATTGCCGAACTGCCGCGTATCGCCTCCATCAAGATACCGGGGGTACCGGGCGGCCTGGAGCAGGCCCGGGGGCGGATCCAGGAGATCCGGGCCGTTGTCCCGGCCTCCGTCACCATCGGCGTCTCCGGTGATGCACATGCCGCCGCCGGGCTGGTGGCGGGGTGCGATGCCTGGTACTCCGTCATCGGCGGCACACTGCCGGCCCTGGCCCTGGGAATCACCCGGGCCGTGCAGGAGGGCAGGCCCGCCGAGGCCGTGGCAGAATCCGGGCGGCTTGCACCGTTGTGGGACCTGTTCGCCGAGTTCGGCGGAAGCCTCCGGGTGGTGGCTGCCATTGCGGAGCAGCTTGGCCTGGCGGGCAGGTCCTGCCTTCCGTTGCCCATCCAGGGGCTGACGGAGGACCAGCGCGGGCGGGTGGCCGGGGTCATCGGGGAACTGGGCCTCGACGGGTAGGGGTTTATGCCCCCTGCGGCATGAAAGCCGGACCATTGCCTATTACCATCGAGGTATGGAATCCGCGGAACAGCTGCAGCAGCCCGGGCGTTCGCGGCGGATCACGGCGGCGATGGTCGCTGCCCGTGCCGGTGTCTCCACCGCCACCGTCTCGCTGGTCGCCAACGGCAAGACCGCCGGCCGCGTGTCGGCGGACAACATCTCCCGGGTCCGCGAGGCCATTGCCGAGCTTGGCTACGTGGTGGACGGCATCGGCAGTTCGCTGGCCAAGGGCGTGAGCTCAATTGTGGTCCTGGTGGCGCCGGACATCTCCAACCCCTTCTTCGCCAAGGTGATCGCCGGCGTGCGGGAGTCGCTGGGCCCGGAGTACCAGCTGCTGCTGTCCGTCACCGAGGCGGGCGAGTTCCCCCAGGCCGACGACGTCCGGCGGCTGATGTCCCTGCGTCCGGCAGGGCTCCTGGTGGACGCACCCAACGCCGGCTTCCTCGAGGACCTGGCGTCGCCGTCGCCCCTTGTGCTGCTCGATGCCCCCGGGCTCGAGGGATATGCACCCGCGGTGAACCTGGACGTGGCCAGCGGCGCGAGGGAACTTGCCGCGCACCTCGCCGGATTGGGACACCGCGAGGTGGCCTATGTGGACAGCGTCACCGGCACGGAAACCTTTGCCCTTCGGCGGAACGCCTTCCTGGCTGAGGCAGAAGCCCGCGGCATGGCTGTGGCTCCGGAGCACATCATCAGCACCACGATTGACGTCGGCACGGCGGCTTCGGCCTTCGCCGCCACCTGGCCGGCCTGGCAGCGCGAGGGGGTGACCGCCGTCGTCTGCGGGACGGATACCCACGCGTACGGCGTTCTCCAGGAGGCACGGGTGGCCGGGGTTCGGATTCCGGAGGAGCTGGCGGTGGCCGGGTTCGATGACCTGCCCTACTCAGCCACGAGCAATCCCGGCCTCACCAGCGTCCACCTGCCCGCCACTTCCCTGGGCCTGAAGGCCGGTGAACAGCTGCGCCGGCTCATGGAGGGTAAGGCACTGGAGCGGACCGGGCTCACCCTGGAAAGTTCCCTGGTGGTGCGCGGATCCACAACCGCAGCGGAACGCTAGGGTTCCGGCCGCCGTCGTTCTGTCAGTGGCCGGCCGTAAGCTGGGACCATGCCAAGTCATTGGGACAGCCTGGACGTGAGCCTCCGCGAATCCGTGGAGCAGAACGTGGAGATCTATGAGCGCGTCCGTCCTGCCCTGAAACTGGTTACCCGGGACGTCCTGCTGACCCTGCGGGACATGCTGAAGGTCTCCGAAGTCACGCCGTTGTTTGTTACCGGGCGCACCAAGACTGTGGAATCGTTCAAGGAGAAAATTTCCCGGATCGAGGAGCCGCTGGAACCGGGCGGGCCTCCTGTCCTGAAATTCCCGGACCCGTTCCGGACCCTGAACGACATGGTGGGGATCCGGGTGATCACCAAGCTCCCGGCCGAGAACGCGGTGGTGGCCAACATCATCAAGCACCAGCGCCAGCTTTTCGACTGCCGTGGTGACCGGGAAAAGGACATCGGCTCCATCGAGTCCGGCACCTACGGATACTCCAGTCGGCACCTGATCCTGCGCACCATCCAGAATGAGGCGGTCAAGGAGTACCAGTCGGTCTTCAACCCGGACGCCGTGCCCAACGGCAGCTACTTCTTTGAGTGCCAGATCCGCACCATCTTTGCCCATGCCTGGAGCGAGATCGAGCACGACATCCGTTTCAAGGCCGAGGACCCGCGTGCCTGGACCCCGCACTTCGACCGGCAGTTCACCGCCACGGCCGCCATGCTGGAAACGGTGGAGACTGCATTCGCGGACCTGCACGAACGCTATGAGGAAGTCCGCAGCTTCTGGGATGCCGAGGGTGAGGGCGCCGCCCCGCTGACCCCCAACCGGATCCGGGACGTCTGGCGCACGCTGCTTCCCCACGTGGACCGCAAGGTGGACGACGACTGGGGCTGGGCCGCCGAACTCCTGGCCGCCCATGGCCTGAACCAGACCATGCAGCTCGCCGGACTGCTCAGCGCCAACCGCATCACCGAGGTCCGGAAGGCCCTGGACCACCGCTACTCCCCCGGCCCGGACCGGCTGCTCGATGACCTGCTGCTGTGGCAGTACGGCACCAAGCACATCGATCTCACGGCAGAAGCGGCCGACGCCGTCCCGCACCCGCGGCGCGACAGCCTCCTGCGGCGGTTGCGGCAGATCGAGCGGTACCGGCTCACGAAGAAGTAGCGCTCCGCCGTGAGTTCTGCCACCTTATTTTGAAGCACTCAAAATAAGACGTACCGTTAATACGAGGCCACCGAAGCCCTGTCCGGGTTGTAGGCGGGTGAACATTACCCCGAGCGCCATTGCGTCCGCCCCGCGCTGCATCAGACCTGAATCCCTGCCGCCCCCTGCGGCCCCGCAGGCAGTGGTGCTGGGAAAGGGCCCGGACCCCGGACGGCCCCCATCAAATCGCAAGCATCAGGAGAACACCATGACTCAGCTACTCGAACGCCCCGTAACCCCCGCAGCGACCACCACCCTCCCCGCCGGGTCCCACCGCGGGGGCGGCTTTGTCACCCTGCCGGGCCACCTGCGCAACGCGCCCCGCACCGAGACCGGCTATGTGTCGCTGCCCGGCCGCGACTCACGCCTGGGGAGCAAAGCCCAGGGAACCTACGTCACACTCCACTCGGCGCCCCTGGGCGAAACGGAAATCAGCTACACGCGCCGCGGTTAAGGCGGGGAGCAAGCGGCACTACGCCCCCCCTAGGACCCGCCTGGCGAAGGCCACTTTAGGTGTCAGGGTGCGACCGATGCCGTGTGTGGTCACTGGTACGCGCTTTCCTCGAAACTCGATTTGGGGCTTTGGGCCGAAGCTACCGTTTCGAGAACTATTTGCGAGAACCTGGGCATCCAAAGCGAAGGGACCGCTTCAGAAAGCCATTAAGGGTACATACGTCACTCAGGAAGGTATCCGCCGGCAACTAGGATCTCTTCCGACATAGTCCATTGAGCGATCATGCAGACAATTACGAATACTGCAAGGAGTATGTAAATCCGTATGCGCCCTGCTTTGGTCCTGGGGCTCTTTTCGAGGCGCCGGGACGCCCTCCACATGCCAAGAATGGGCACAAGGACAGGCAGCAGGGCGATCTGCATCGGAATCCCGCTCCCACTCCGGTTGTATTTGCCGTCGTACGGCATCCGGGTTTCCCAGGGAACGCTCGTGAACACAAAAACAGCCATGCCGATGCACACCACCAAAGCACCCACACAAAGAAGACTCAGATTCCTTGCATCCTTCTGGCTGAACCGGAGTTGCTCCGCAGTGAAGCCTTCACCGTCGGAACCACTGGCAACACCAAAGCCCGCTCCGTCACTCACCACAGCTCGACTCCAGTTCCTTGATTGAATACTTCTTCACTGACCAATTTCACAAGCTTTCGAGCAATCACCAGTACGGACTCGTCTTTAGCGGCTCTAGTTTGAAGCTCTACGCTCGACCGCCTGTACAAGTTCAAGAACTTCCATACCCAGCCTCGAGCTAAAGGACCAGGAGTCCGATACCTGTCGCGCGGCAGCATGAAAAAGTTCGTTGGCGTTGGCCCACTGGCCCGAAGCTGTCAACGTGTCAGCTCGCTGGAGCAGGCTTGCCACTGCCTGAAGTGACAGATCCGACGCGCCTGTGGAGCGATGCTCCCTGGCAAGCCCCAGTTCCTCATTCAACGAAGCCAGTAGAAATTCGATTTGCACAGTCACCGCTTCACTTTAGTTACTGGTGGGCTCCGGAGTCGCACAGGATGCACGGAGAGCATCGATTCCGAAATTAAGAGACTTGGTGTGGCTGTCGGCGTTTGGGCTGCTACTGCACCTTCGGACGGCCATACGAGGGCGACATGGAGCGGCGCAAAAACACCGCCACTTATCGCCGCAAATCGCAGGCGGGGTGAAGGATTCATCGAGTCAACGCAAAGCCGAGACCCTGAGCGATGAAAGCCCTAGGTGGTGCATCATTGAAAGTCTCTGCCGATCAAACGACGAGCCAGGATGTGGCAGGCAAAGGTACTCGGCAGCAAAAGGACGCCGCCGAGCACGTATGGGTACGGGCCCTCGATTAGCGATCCATTTGCCCGCAACACGCGCCGGGCATAAAGGCTGTAGGGGAGCATGACGGCCATAGCTGTCACCAGGCCGGTGGAATATCCTCTTAGCCGAAGACTGGTGGCGATGTGAGTGTAAACATGGCCGTGCAGCCCGGCCAGGACGTATTGAAAAAAGGGACTGCGCCCGCCGGTAGCTGCACCGTGGGCGGCAGCTCCGGCTACAAGTGTTCCCATCAAAAGGATGGCAAGCGCTGATTCCTTCGCTGTTGTGCGGACGTGACCGGCCAAGGCAACGGCCGGTGCCCACTGAGTTTTTTCCAGTTGGGTTGCGAGGAGTTTCGAGGTGGCGGGCATCGTCACCGCTTCCTCAAGGTCGTGTATCGTCCACGCAACGAAAAGCCCTGCTGCCACACAGGCAGGTTTAACAGGAGCGGAATCACGCACGTCCTAACCATAGTGGAGCGACAACGGTCAGGAAATTGAGTTGACCGAAGAAGAAGCTGCTGAACTCTTTTAGGTTTCCTCGAAGGGGTGCTGACACCAATGGCGAAGCAGGACAACGTGCATGTCTTGCCACGCGCTGCGCCTCAGCGCATAACACCTGAAGGCATAGAAATTACGACAGACGCAATTTCGCTGGCCCTCGATATGGAAGCAGCTCGAAAACTTCTCGGCGCACAACTCGCAAGCTATCCATCGCCGGAACCTTACACCGCAAGAACTCTCCGCCAAATGAGGAGCATGAGAAAAATTGCCTAGTCCGTCGCACTTTATCCGTACCGTGCGAGGCACCTGGACCCTGTGGGCCATGGTGCCGGCTTTTATGGGAGGCGTATTTTTCTCGACCTACTTACTGACCAAGGGATCCTATGGCCTGGGGATTGCCGTTCTGCTTGCTGCCGGAGTCGCAGGAGGCGCACTTGTCCGGGCACTTGCTCAAGAGAATCTGGTGTCAGTCCTCTTCGTGCTCGTCGTTGTCGCGGAGTGCATGACGTTCTCCCAGCTTGGCATGCCGTGGCCCACCCTGTGGCCCGTACTGATTCCCGGTAACGCCATCGGGGTGATGGTTGGATCTATCGTCCGCGAAACACTGCGCGAGAACCGGCCACGGAATGTCCGGGAGATGCGCTCGAACGAAGCCACTAATGGCTGAGGATCTCAACCCTTAAGAAGTCGCCGGCTCGGCCTTGGTTGAGCATGGGCGCGACCTCCCTCATGCTGCTGGTAGTGAATACTGCCACTGTTTTCTGGGCCGCCTGGGCTGTCGGGGACGGCGTGGACTCCGGGATCGGATTTTTCTACTTCCTCTCCGCCGTCAGCTTTCCGCTTTTCATCGTTACCATGGTTCTGGCAGTGATCTCCGTTGTTCGAAAGAAGGGTTATGTTCTCGGTGCCATGACCGCCGTAATTTCGCTCGTATCTTCAGAGACCTTGGGGGCCTGCTTGATCAGGAAATCAGTAGCGATCTCGATGCTCGTGCTGGCGGTTAGCGTCACCCTCCTGATAAGCGGAGGATTCGCGCTATGGAACGCCGGGATAGTTGCGGATGAGAACAACTTGGCGACAAGCTTCACGCCTCTTCTATGGCTTCCATTCGGGGCGGGACTCATCGGCTTCATGGTGAGCCTCCCTTGGTTCCTAGGGACGGTTACCACCACACCACGGCCAAGGACTGAGCGTGAGAGGATTTCCTCCAGGCCGCCGGGTGACAAATAGCACTGGGAAAAACCGCCATTTATCGCTGCGAATCACATTTTCCGGCGGCAGAACGTCGCACCTCTTCAATGAGCGCTCGTTCTCGGAATTCTCGATGCGATCTTCTCTCGCTATCCTTTGCTTTCAAAAACATGGGCTCGCCGCACACCCTGGCTTGGGTGCGCGAGTTGGAGTGCCAGTAGATTGGGCGATGAGCGGGAAACGCCATCAGGGCTAGGAAAAGGGTTGAGCGTGGCGGGGAAGAATACCCGGAATGAGATCTGGCCCTACTCCACTTTCGGGGTGGTGGTGCTGGTCGGGACTGTTGCACTCATGCTGTTCGGCGTGAACTCTTCGGTGTCGGCGGACATCGGGCCGCTTCTTGCGGGGCTGGCTCTCAGCACCTATGTATTCCGCTTCGGCCTGCCTTGGAGGTGGCTGAACTTCCTGTTCCTTGCATCATTCTTGATCGTCGGCATGCTGCTGGGGCAACCCGGCCTCATGTGGATGGGCGGCTATCTTGCAGGGGCCCAGTTCGGCGTTGCCTGGAGGCTCACGGCCAAAAAGTCGAAGGTGAAAGCCACGTGGACTGTAAACGGGCGGGGAATCGATACCCTGACTGAGGCTCGCAAGGTTGCCAGGCAGGAGCTGGATATATTGGACGGTGAACGCCATCACCGCTTGGTAGTGGAACATGGTCCGGCTCGTTTCGAGGTCGCCGGAAGCATGCCATCGAGCCTGGTTTGCCACCGTAACCATGATGCAAACAATGATTTTTCGTGGGCAGTGCTGAAAAACCCCGGGCAAACAGAGGACAGATCGGTAGAGGTCCCGATCGGACGCATCGAAGGCTTCATTCCCTCCCGCTACGTCAATGACGTCGGGGCTGTTGATAAGGCGCTGAAAGAGTTCTTAAAGAACCCGACCGCAGCGCCACCTGGTCCGGAGTGGGACACGGCAGAGATTGCATTCGACCTGCGCCTGAGCGCCTGACACCGGAAATGGCATCCGAAATGACGACAAGCGTAAACGCCCTGGCCCTCGATATGCTCACGTTTTCCGGGCTGCTTCGAATCATCCGTCAGCCGCAGTTGGCCGAGAACTATGAGGCACGGGCGAAGTACCTTCTAGCCAATCCCGCAGCCAAAGACGTGGAGGAAACCCGTGCATGGGTTCGCCTGACACTCCAGGGAGGCGCCGGTGGCCTCGGCGACATGTACGTGCAGAAGGCGGACGGGTCGGTGGACGAGGTGCTCACCCGGCAATACATGGAACTGCTGCAGAAAATGACCGACTTCGCGAACGGCGGGGACGAGCCGTCGTCACTGCTCCAGCAGATGGGGAGCGCCATGTTCGCCCACGGATACACCTACGTTCGCCTGGTGGAGGTGGTCCCAACGGGCAAGTGGCCCTTCCGGCGCGGCCGTACCATGTACGAGGTGATGACCGCACCTGGCGTGACCCGCCTGGTGGATTCGACTCTTCTTGGTGGCGCCGTCGGCTACGATCCTCGCGGCTCCCGGCGGGACATGCAGGAGTGCCAGATGACGGCACGCCGCATGTTCGATGAGGGCCGGACCGATGACTGGGTTCACTTCTCAAGCTCCCAGGTGATTCCCGGCTAGACGCTGCGGCGGGCCACTGCGTGAAGCTGCCCTTCCCCTCAAGCCACCGCCATTGACCGCCAACGTCTGCATATGAGGGGTTCTGCAACCGCGGGTCTTCGGGGTTGACCTACAAGGCGATCGAGTTCATAGTAAGTCGTATACGATTTCGTACCTCATGAGGGGGATGCTTTGGAGCAGGTCAACGGGGACACTCTGGCAGCAGCACGCAAGGTCATCGCGGTGCACATCAACTACCCCAGCCGGGCGGCGCAGCGCGGCCGGACGCCAGCCCAGCCCTCCTACTTCCTCAAGCCGTCGTCGTCCCTGGCACTGACGGACAGCGCCGTTGAGCGGCCCGCCGGCTGCGAGCTGCTTGGCTACGAGGGTGAGGTTGCCCTGGTTATTGGCAAGGCCGCCCGCCGCGTCGGGCTGGACGACGCGTGGAGCCATGTGGCCGCCGTGACCGCGAGCAATGACCTCGGCGTCTACGACCTGCGCTGGGCGGACAAGGGCTCGAACCTGCGGTCCAAGGGCGGTGACGGATTCACGCCGGTGGGCCCGGCGCTGATCCCGGCAGACGCCGTCGACCCCGCCCAACTGCGCATCCGCACCTGGCACAACGGCGAACTGGTCCAGGACGACACCACGAAGGACCTGCTTTTCCCCTTCGCCCGGCTCGTGGCGGACCTGTCCCAGCTGCTCACCCTCGAGGAGGGCGACATCATCCTCACCGGCACCCCCGCCGGAGCATCAGTGGCCAGGCCCGGGGATGTCCTGGAAGTGGAGGTCTCCGCCGGGGACCTCACCAGCGGCCGCCTGGTTACCAGGGTGGAGGAAGGCACGACGCCGTTCGCGGACTTTGGTGCCGGCCCCAAGGTTGATGACGTGCAGCGGGAGGAAGCATACGGATCCCGGGAGGCCGCCGGGCTGCCCGCCGTCGGCCCCGCCCTGTCGCCCGGGCTGAAAGCCAAGCTGGAGAGCGTCGCCACGGCCACCCTGTCCTCCCAGCTGCGCAAGCGCGGCCTGAACAACGTGAGCATCGACGGCCTGCAGGCCACCCGTCCGGACCGCCGCGTGGTGGGCCTGGCCCGGACCTTGCGCTACGTCCCCAACCGCGAGGATCTCTTCAAGACCCACGGCGGCGGTTTCAACGCCCAAAAGCGGGCCATCGACTCGGTCAACGAGGGCGAGATCCTGGTGATGGAAGCCCGCGGCGAAAAAGGCACCGGAACCGTTGGCGACATCCTCGCCCTGCGCGCCCAGGTGCGCGGCGCCGCAGCCATCATCACCGACGGCGGCGTCCGCGACTACACCGCCGTGGCCGGGCTGGAGATGCCCACCTGGTTCGCCAACCCGCATCCCGCTGTTCTGGGCCGCCGGCACGTCCCCTGGGACACGGACATCACCATCGCCTGCGGTGGCGCCACCGTCCAGCCCGGCGACATTATCGTGGCCGACTCCGACGGCATCCTGGTCATCCCCCCGGCCATCGCCGAAGAGCTCGTGGACGACTGCATCCGGCAGGAACACGAAGAAACCTTCATCTTCGAGATGGTCAAGCAGGGCAACAGCGTGGACGGGCTCTACCCGATGAACGCCGCATGGCAGGCCCGGTTCAAGGAGTGGGAAGCCGGCCGGGCCAATGACTGAAACAACCATTACCGACCTGCCGGCGCCGGCCACTCCCGGGAGCAAGTCGGAGCAGGCGTACCAGGCCGTGAAGGCGCGGATCGTCGAAGGCGCGTACACCCCGGGCTACCGCCTGGTCCTGGCTGCCATCGCCAAGGACCTGGGGTTCAGCGTGGTTCCGGTCCGGGAAGCGATCCGCCGGCTTGAGGCCGAAGGCCTGGTGACGTTTGAACGGAACGTGGGAGCGACTGTTTCCGGCATTGATCCCACTGAGTACCTCTACACGATGCAGACCTTGAGCATTGTGGAAGGTGCTGCCACGGCATTGTCCGCTCCCCTGATCGATTCGGTGGCAATTGCCCGGGCCCGTGCCGTGAACAGGGAGATGCGTCAGTGCCTGGACCACTTCGATCCTGTCCGGTTTACGCAGCTCAACCAGGACTTCCACAGCATCCTGTTCGAGCACTGCCCCAACCCTCACATCCTGGACCTGGTGCACCGCGGCTGGAACCGGCTGGCATCCCTGCGGTCCTCCACCTTCCGCTTCGTCCCCGGCCGCGCGCGCGCGTCGGTGGACGAACACGAAGCGCTCCTGAAGCTCATTGAAACCGGCGCGGACGCCGACGACATCGAGAAGGCCGCACGGATACACCGCTCCGCCACGCTTGACGCCTACCTCGCCCAGGCCAAAACCATCTGATACTCCCCGCCCGATCAGAAGCAGTAAGGAAACAACAATGACGTTCACTTCCCAGGAAACCAGCACCCACTATGTGCCGCAGGACCTTCCGACCCACATCCAGCACTACATTAACGGCCGGTTCGTCGACTCCGTGGGCGGCAAGACCTTCGATGTCCTGGACCCGGTATCCAACCGGAACTACGCCACCGCCGCGGCCGGCCAGAAAGAGGACATCGACCTCGCCGTCGCCGCTGCCCGCGAAGCCTTCGTCAACGGCCCGTGGCCGAAGATGAAGCCCCGCGAGCGTGCCCGGGTCCTGAACAGGATCGCCGACGCCGTCGAAGCCCAGGAAGCCCGGCTCGCAGAACTGGAAACCTTCGACACCGGCCTGCCCATCACGCAGGCCAAGGGCCAGGCGCTGCGGGCAGCCGAGAACTTCCGTTTCTTCGCAGACCTGATCGTGGCCCAGTTCGACGACGCCATGAAGGTCCCCGGCTCGCAGATCAACTACGTGAACCGCAAGCCGATCGGCGTCGCCGGGCTCATCACACCGTGGAACACCCCGTTCATGCTGGAGTCCTGGAAGCTCGCCCCCGCGCTGGCCACCGGCAACACCGTGGTCCTCAAGCCCGCCGAGTTCACCCCGCTCTCGGCCTCCCTATGGGCCACCATCTTCAAAGATGCAGGCCTGCCCGACGGCGTGTTCAACCTGGTCAACGGCCTGGGCGAGGAAGCCGGCGACGCGCTCGTCAAGCACCCGGACGTGCCGCTGATTTCCTTCACGGGCGAGACCACCACCGGCCAGACGATCTTCCGGAACGCCGCTGAGAACCTCAAGGGCCTCTCCATGGAGCTCGGCGGCAAGTCCCCCTGCGTGGTGTTCGCCGACGCCGACCTGGACGCCGCCATCGACTCAGCCCTGTTCGGGGTCTTCTCCCTCAACGGCGAACGCTGCACCGCCGGCTCCCGCATCCTGGTGGAGCGGGCAATCTACGACGAGTTCTGCGACAAGTACGCCGCCCGGGCCAAGAACATCGTGGTGGGGGACCCGCACGATCCCAAGACCCAGGTGGGCGCCCTGGTCCACCCGGAGCACTACGACAAGGTGGCCTCCTACGTGGAGATCGGCAAATCCGAAGGCCGGCTCCTCGCCGGCGGCGGGCGGCCTGATCACCTGCCCGAAGGCAACTACATCGCACCCACCGTGTTCGCCGACGTCGCCCCCGACGCCCGGATCTTCCAGGAGGAGATCTTCGGCCCCGTCGTCGCGATCACCCCGTTCGAAAACGACGACGAAGCCCTCGCCCTGGCCAACAACACCAGGTACGGCCTCGCCGCCTACATCTGGACCCAGAACCTGACCCGCGCCCACAACTTCTCCCAGAACGTCGAGGCCGGCATGGTCTGGCTGAACAGCCACAACGTCCGTGACCTCCGCACACCGTTTGGCGGCGTCAAGGCCTCCGGCCTGGGCCACGAGGGCGGCTACCGCTCCATCGACTTCTACACCGACCAGCAGGCCGTGCACATCACGCTCGGCACCGTCCACACGCCCAAGTTCGGCAGCATCGAAGACTCCGCCGCCAACAAAGGCTAAGCTCCGGCACCCAGCCCTGCCGGCCGCCGTCGCACTCCCCCGGCCGCCTTTCACAGCAGAAACCTTTCAAAGAAGAGAGACCAATCATGACGAACTTCGTTCCCACCCCCTCCGTCCCTGCCCCGGACATCGTCCGCTGCGCCTACATGGAAATCGTGGTCACCGATCTTGCCAAATCCCGCGAGTTCTACGTGGACATGCTCGGCCTGCACATCACCGAGGAAGACGAGAACACGATCTACCTCCGCACCCTTGAGGAGTTCATCCACCACAACCTGGTGCTGCGCAAAGGACCCATCGCCGCCGTCGCAGCCTTCGCCTACCGGGTGAAGTCCCCCGCGGAGGTGGACGCCGCCGAGGCCTACTACAAGGAACTCGGCTGCCGCACCGAGCGCCGGATCGGCGGCTTCACCAAAGGTGTGGGCGATTCCGTCCGTGTGGAGGATCCCCTGGGCTTCCCCTACGAGTTCTTCTACGACGTGGAGCACGTGGAGCGCCTCACCCAGCGCTACGACCTCTACTCCGCCGGCGAACTGGTCCGGCTGGACCACTTCAACCAGGTCACCCCGGACGTCCCGCGCGGACGCAAGTACCTCGAGGATCTCGGCTTCCGCGTCTCCGAGGACATCAAGGATTCCGACGGCGTCACGTACGCCGCGTGGATGCACCGGAAGCAGACCGTGCATGACACCGCCCTGACCGGCGGCAATGGACCCCGGATGCACCACGTCGCGTTCGCCACCCACGAGAAGCACAACATCATCCAGATCTGCGACAAGATGGGCGCCCTGCGGATCAGTGACCGGATCGAGCGCGGCCCTGGCCGGCACGGCGTGTCCAACGCGTTCTACCTCTACATCCTGGACCCGGACGGCCACCGCGTGGAGATCTACACGCAGGACTACTACACCGGCGATCCGGACAACCCCACCATCACCTGGGACGTGCACGACAACCAGCGCCGCGACTGGTGGGGCAACCCGGTGGTCCCGTCCTGGTACACCGAGGCTTCCCTGGTCCTGGACCTGGACGGCAACCCGCAGCCCGTCGTCGAACGTGAGGAAAAGAGCGAAATGGCCGTCACTGTCGGAGCCGACGGCTTCTCCTACACCCGGCCCAGCGAGGCAGCCGGGGCTGAGGGCTTCAAGCTGGGAGCGCAGCTGTAGCCATGCTGGATGACAGGACGATTGAGGCCATCGCCGATGAACTGGTGGAGGCCGGCCGCACCCGCACCCCGGTCCCCCGCTTGACTGCCCGCTACCCGGACATGACGGTGGAGGACTCCTACGCCGTCCAGCAGCTGTGGCGGCGCCGCAACGAGGAAGCCGGCCGGACCTTGGTGGGCCGCAAGATCGGCCTCACGTCCAAAGCCATGCAGGACGCCACCGGCATCACCGAGCCGGACTACGGCGCCATCTTCGATGACATGGTGCTGGAAACAGGCTGCTCGGTGGAGTGGGACCAATACACGCACCCGCGGGTGGAGGTGGAACTGGCCTTCGTGCTGAAGGACGGGCTGAAAGGCCCGGGCTGCACCATCTTCGATGTCCTCAATGCCACCGACTACGTGGTTCCGGCGCTGGAGATCCTGGATTCCCGGATCGAGATGGAGGGCCGGACCATCGTGGATACCATTTCCGACAACGCCGCCATGGGTGCCATGGTGGTGGGCGGCCGCCCGGTGAAGCCGGACGCGGTGGACCTGCGCTGGGTCTCAGCGATCCTCTACAAAAACCAGACCGTGGAGGAAACCGGGGTGGCTGCAGGGGTCCTGGACCATCCTGCCAACGGGGTGCACTGGCTCGCCAACAAGATCGCGGCGCATGGTGACAGCATGAAGGCCGGCGACATCATCCTGGCAGGCTCGTTCACCCGCCCGCTGTGGGTCTACAAGGGCGATACTGTCCACGCCGACTACGGGCCCCTGGGGAGTGTCACATGCCGTTTCGAATAGAAGACACCTTCCGCGATGCCCTCAGCAAGCAAAACGGTACAGCAGGCCGGCCGCTGGCAGGGATGTGGGTGTGCTCCGGCAGCCCGCTGATCGCCGAGCTCTGCGCCGGGTCCGGCCTGGACTGGCTGCTGGTGGACGCCGAGCACAGCCCCAACGGTCTCGAATCCATCCTCGCCCAGCTCCAGGCCATCCACGGCTACCCGGTCCACACCCTGGTCCGGCCGCCCGTGAACGACACCGTGGTCATCAAGCAGTACCTGGACCTCGGCGTCCAGAACCTCCTCATCCCCATGGTGAACTCGGTGGCAGAGGCCGAGGCGGCTGTGGCGGCAACCCGCTACCCGCCCCAGGGCGTTCGCGGGGTTGGGTCGGCCCTGGCCCGCGCCGCCCGCTGGAACCGGGTCCCGGACTACCTTGTCCGAGCCTCCGAGACCATCAGCGTCACGGTCCAGATCGAATCGACGGCCGCGGTGGACGCGGTGGAGGACATCCTGAAGGTCGACGGCGTGGACGCCGTTTTCGTCGGACCCTCCGACCTTGCTGCGTCGATGGGCCTGCTGGGACAGCAGGAACACCCCGAGGTGCGCACCGCCGTCGAACACTGCCTGGCAGCTGCGAAGGCCGCCGGTAAACCGGCCGGTGTGAACGCCTTCAACCCCGACACCGCCCGCCACTACCTCGACACCGGCGCCAACTTCATCCTGGTGGGTGCCGACGTCGCCCTCCTCGCAAGGGGCTCCGAGGCCCTCGCCGCACAGTACGTCACCACGAAGGACGGCAGCGCCCGCACCAGCTACTGACCCTTCCTTTACTGCTGCAATGACACACGGGCCGCTGTGGGACGCGTCCCGCCGCTGCTGAGGATAGGCACCGGACGGAAGCCCTTGGCGATGAGCCACACGGCGAGGGACACCTCCCATGCAAACACCGGCAGCGCCACCACCAGTCCTATAGTGGACATCTGCCCGTAGAGGCCGAACATCACTGCCACCGCCGATAGCAGGATCAGCCCTCCGCCTGCCAGCCCGAGCACCGCGATGGCGCGGGGCACCAGGCGGGAGGAGTACATCAGGGACGCCAGGAGCAGCGAGCCGGCGCCGAGGGCGAAGCCCGGCCCGAAGAGGAACGTCCAGTCATGGAGAGCCACAAGGGACGATCCGACGGTGGTCAGTGAGGCCATATCGGCCTCGGCTGTTCCGGCGAACTGCCGGCGCAGCGTCACGATCGAGAGCAGGCTGAGGATTCCGACAAGGATGGCCGCCGCCTCCAGCACACGGGCAGCCACGTAGGCGAGGGCGAGCCCCTCGTTTTGCCGTTTCAGGACCGGATACAGGGTGACGGCAGTGCCGACGGCGGCGCCCACCAGGATTAGTTCAAAGAGCGCGCCGAGCAGGATGGCTTGGTCCGCGCCGGCACTGGTGATGTAGTTGGCGCCTGAAAGCACCGGTCCGTAGAGGGCGGCTCCGGCGATGGCGCCCACCTCGGTCAGCAGGAAGAGTATCCCGGTGATGACGGCGGTTGGTCTGGACAGGTTCACAATGACTCCCAAAGGGCGAGGTGTACGGAGTACACCTTCTGCGGATGACATTAGGTGTACGCTGTACACCTGTCAAGGTGCAGTGCTGAGGGTATCTTCAGGCGGAAGGATCCGCCCGGGAATGTGAGGTTCAGGCCGCCGGCGGTGCCGTGGAGTCGCGAGCAATCAGGTGGGTGGCAAGCTCGACACGGTGGGAGTCCAGGACTTCACCCCGGGCCTGGCGCAGGACCGAACGCAGTGCCGCGCGCCCCATCTCCTCCAACGGCTGGGCCACGGAACTCAGCGAAGGCACGGACTCCGCACCCTGTTTTGTCCCGTCAAAGCCGATGAGACTGATGTCCTCGGGAACCCTGATGCCGTGGCGCCCCGCTTCGCTGAGGACACCCAGTGCAATGGTGTCACTCCCCGCAAAGATCGCCGTCGGCAGCGGGTCCAGCTTCAGCAGTTCCTGGAACCCGGCAACCCCGCTCTCCCGCCGGAACCTGCCTCCGGACACGATGTATTGGGGATCCACCGTCACGCCCCTGGCCATCAGCGCGGCCATATAACCGTGCAGCCTTGCCTGGTTGCACTCGGCCTTCTCAATCCCGCCGATATAGGCGATGCGCCGGTGCCCAAGGTCGAGCAGATGCTCCGTGGCCGCCTTGCCGCCGGCCCAGTTGGTGGCTCCCACACTGACCACGTCAGCGGACGGCGGATTGAGTGGATCGATCACGACGACGGGAATCTTGCGGCGCCGGAAGGCCTGCAGTTGCGCCTCGCTGAAGGCGGACGTGACCACAATCATCCCCGCCCTCCCTTCGTCCAGCATCCGCTGGGCGCGCCGCTCGGGGCTGGGCACGTCGGAGGCGCCGCGCCCCGTAACACTGACCAGGGTCTCAACATCGGCCGCGGCAGCAAACTGCAGGATCCCATTGAGGACCTCAATCATGTATGCCGAATCCAACACATCGATGACCACCTCAACAACAGTGCCCGCCCCTCCGGCAGAACCGGCAGAACGGCGCTGCAGCGGAGACTGGTAACCCGCCTGCTCCAGAACGGCCAGCACCCGGGCCCGGGTCTGCGGTGAGACATCCTCCCGGCCGTTCACCACTTTTGACACCGTGGGCGCGGAGACACCTGCCTGCTGCGCCACAGAGGCGAGTGTCGGCTTGGGCCGCTCCGGAATCTTAGTCGCCATTGCTCGAGACCTTTCGAAATGTTTCGGTAATCCAATCTTCTGCCTGAGCGCTGGTCTGGTCAAGGGGCTTGCGAATCAGCTCCAAATTAGGATGGAAAATCCCTTGACCTTCAGTAGGAGCACCCTTTAGTTTAGATCGTGACCTAAAACACATATTCGAAATATTTCGAAACTGTCGGTTGAGCTCACGCCCCAACATTTGCAAAGAAGCAATTTCAGATGGAGAAGCAATGAAGCAGCCCCAGACCTCCCGCCGCTCTTTCCTGGCCCTTGCCGCCCTTACTCCGTTCGCCGTCGCAGCAACCACCGCCTGCGGGACCTCAGGGCCGGGCAGCTCCCCTGCCGGCGGGGGCGCCAGCATGTGGTACCTGTCCGGCGAACCGAACCAGACCACCATGCAGAAGGCCGTGGATGCCTTCGGTTCGGCGAATCCTGACGACAAGATCGCCGTCACCTACTTCCAGAACGACGCCTACAAGACCAAGATCAAGACCGCCATTGGCGCCGGCCAGGCCCCCACCATCATCTACGGCTGGGGCGGCGGCACGTTGAAGACCTACGCCGAGGCCAACCAGGTGGAGGACCTCACCGCCTGGTTCGATGAGAACCCGGACCTCAAGAACAAGTTCTTTCCCGCCTCTTTCGGCGCAGCCACCGTCAACGACAAGATCTATGCGCTGCCCAACCAGTACGTCGCCCCGATCGTCCTGTTCTACAACAAGGAACTGTTTGAAAAGGCCGGCGCGCAGCCGCCAAAGACCTGGGACGACGTCATGTCACTGGTCAAGACGTTCAACGGCATGGGCGTTGCGCCCTTCTCCCTCGGTGGACAGTCCCGCTGGACCTCCATGATGTGGCTTGAATACCTGCTCGACCGAATTGGCGGCGCCGAGGTGTTCACGGCCATCTTCGAAGGCAAGCCGGATTCCTGGCTGGATCCCGCGGTCATTGAAACCGGCACCAAGATCCAGGAACTCGTGTCGGCAGACGGCTTCATCAAGGGCTTCTCCTCCATCGCCGCGGATTCCAATGCGGACCAGGCCCTGCTGTTCACGGGCAAGGCAGCCATGATGCTCCACGGTTCCTGGACCTACGGCGCCATGAAGAAGGATGGGCAGAACTTCGTCCAGGACGGCAAGCTGGGCTTCGTCCAGTTCCCCACGGTTGCCGGCGGCAAGGGCGACCCGAAGAACGGCGTGGGAAACCCTGCCGCCTACATGTCAATCTCCTCCAAAGCCACGGACACGGAGAAGGAGGCGGCCAAGAAGTTCTTCAAGGAAGGCATCATGACCGAAACGGTCATTGATACCTACATCAATTCCGGCTCCGTCCCGATTGTCAACGGCATCGAAGACAAGCTCGATACCTCTCCGGACAAGGAATTCCTGAACTTCGTCTACGACCTGGCGAAAAACGCTCCGAACTTCCAGCAGTCGTGGGACCAGGCCCTCAGCCCCACCGCCGCCGAAGCCCTGCTGAACAACATCGACCAGCTGTTCCTGAAGTCCATCACGCCGCAGCAGTTCGCCGAGAACATGAATGCCACCCTCGGAAAATGAGCAACGCCGTCTCCACCGCCCGTAAGACTGCGCCCACCAGCGCCAGGACTGACGCCGGACAGAACGGACAGCGCAATGCTGCACTCGCGTGGCTGACAGTGCCGGCGTTGTTCTTCTTCCTGGCCTTCGCCGTTGTTCCCCTGGCCGGTGTCCTCATCCTGAGCTTCACCAGCTGGGACGGCATCGGCGCCATCGGATCAGCGGGCATGAGCAACTGGTTCTCCGTGCTCGCAGACCCGGGACTGTACAACGCCCTGGGACTGACCTTCCTGATCATGATCGCCTCCTGGCTGGTCCAGACGCCCATCAGCCTGCTCCTGGGAGTCTTCACAGCGGGAAGCCAGCGCTACCGCGCCGCCCTTGCGGTGCTGTATTTCCTGCCTTTGCTGCTGTCCTCGGCAGCGGTCGCCATCGCCTTCAAGGCCCTGCTGGACCCGAACTTCGGCCTGGCCACCGGCTTGGGGCTGCCCTTCCTGGCGCAGGACTGGCTGGGCGTCCCGCACCTGGCGCTGGGCCTGGTCATCTTTGTAATCGCCTGGCAGTTCGTGCCGTTCCATACGCTCATCTACCAGGGCGGCGTGCGGCAGATCCCCAAATCACTTTATGAGGCAGCCGAAATTGACGGCGCCGGAACCATCAAGCAGTTCTTCCACATCACCCTCCCCCAGTTGAAATACACCATCATCACCTCGTCCACGCTGATGGTGGTGGGATCGTTGACGTACTTCGACCTGATCTTCGTCCTCACCGGCGGCGGTCCGGGAAACTCCACGCGGATCCTGGCCCTGGACATGTACCTCCGGGGCTTCCGGGCCAACCTCATGGGCCCGGCAAGCGTCATCGCCGTCATTCTCGTACTCATTGGCCTTGCACTCGCCTTGTTCCTCCAGCGCCTTGGGGGCAAGGACAAGCAGGGCAGCCAACTGGAAGGGATGTAGGGTGAGCACCGTCCTGAAAAGCAGCATCGGCGAAGTTCCCGCCGGCACCCCTGCCAACTCGCCCGCGCCCAAACGAGGGCTCGGACCACAAATGAGGCGCCTGAACGTCCCTGCGGGCCTCGGCGGCTGGATCTGGCTGGCCATCATCATCATTCCGGTCTACTACGTGGTCATCACCAGCCTGAAAACGCAGTCAGGCTACTTCGGCCAGAATCCGCTGGCCCTTCCCGCGCAACCCACGCTCGAAAACTACCAGATGGTCCTGGAAGCCGACTTTGCGAAGTACTTCCTGAACAGCACCATCGTCACGCTCGGCGCCGTCATTCCCACGGTGCTGATCTCCTTCATGGCAGCGTTCGCGATAGTCCGGGGCAAGGGCAGGTTCCTTAAGCTGGTCAACGGCATGTTCCTGATGGGGCTGGCCATCCCGCTGCAGGCAACCATCATCCCGATCTACCTGATGATCATCCGCCTGAACCTGTACGACAGCCTCCTGGCGCTCATGCTTCCCTCCATTGCCTTTGCCATCCCGCTGACGGTGCTGATCCTGTCCAACTTCATCCGGGATGTTCCGAACGAACTGTTCGAATCGATGCGGCTGGACGGCTGCAGCGAATGGCAGACCATGTGGCGGCTCGCCCTGCCGCTGACCCGGCCTGCGATTGTCACCGTCGCCATCTACAACGGCCTGCACGTGTGGAACGGATTCCTGCTGCCACTGGTCCTGACCCAGAGCCCCGAACTGCGCGTCCTCCCCCTGGCGTTGTGGACCTTCCAGGGCGAATACAGCGTCAACATTCCGGCCGTTCTCGCCTCCGTGGTGCTCAGCACCCTGCCCATCCTGGTCCTCTACGTGGTGGGCCGCCGCCAGCTGCTGAGCGGCCTCACCGCCGGCTTCAGCAAGTAGAGCACCGGCTCTTTACGAAAGGATTTACACCATGACCACCGCAAAGCCGCTGCGCGTCGGGATGGTGGGCTACGCCTTTATGGGTGCCGCCCACTCCCAAGCCTGGCGTACCGCACCACGGTTCTTCGACCTTCCGCTGCAGCCCCGGCTCACCGCCGTTGCCGGCCGGAACGCCGAGGGCGTGCGAGCCGCAGCGGACAAGCTCGGCTGGGAGTCGGTTGAGACGGACTGGCGCCGCCTGATCGAGCGGGACGACATCGACCTGATCGACATCTGCACGCCCGGTGACACCCATGCCGAGATCGCCATCGCCGCCCTTGAAGCAGGCAAGCACGTGCTGTGCGAGAAGCCGCTGGCGAACTCCGTGGAGGAAGCGGAGCGAATGACCCTGGCGGCGGAGACTGCTGCCAAGCAGGGAGTCATGTCGATGTGTGGCTTCAGTTACCGACGTACCCCCGCTTTGGCGCTGGCCAGGCGGTTCGTGGAGCAGGGCAGGCTCGGCGAGATCCGACACGTCCGTGCCCAGTACCTGCAAGACTGGCTCTCCGATGCCAACGCCCCGATGACCTGGCGGCTGGACAAAAGCAAGTCAGGTTCCGGTTCACTCGGAGACATCGGCGCGCACAGCATCGACGCCGCCCAGTGGGTGACCGGCCAGAACATCACCGGCGTCTCTGCTCTGCTCGAAACGTTCGTTCCCGAGCGCCCACTGGCCGGCGACCTCGTCGGCCTGGGCGGCCACGGCGACCTCAGCGGTGACGCGCCCCGCGGGAAAGTCACCGTTGACGACGCCGCCGTCTTCAGCGCAAAGTTCGACGGCGCCGGTTCCGCAGGTGCCATCGGCGTCTTTGAAGCCACGCGGTACGCGCTGGGCCGGAAGAATGCAATGCGCCTGGAACTGAACGGCACCAAGGGCTCCCTCGCCTTCGATTTCGAGGACATGAACGTCCTGTCCTTCTACGACGCGGCGGAGTCCCCGGACGCCGGCTTCCGGAAGATTTTCGTGACCGAGCCCGAGCACCCCTATGTGGGCAACTGGTGGCCCACCGGCCACGGACTTGGCTACGAGCACGGCTTCACCCACCAGGTGGTGGACCTGGTCACGGCAATCGGGGAAGGCCGCCAGCCGGAGCCGTCCTTCGCGGACGCCCTGCAGGTGCAGCGGGTGCTGGCTGCCGTGGAGTCCAGCGCCGGCAATTCCAGCCAGTGGCAAAAGGTTTAGGACCGTGGATACAGGAGAAGGAACACCCATGACACGACCCATCACGCTTTTTACCGGACAGTGGGCCGACCTGCCCTTCGAGGAGGTGGCCCGGCTCGCCGGCGAGTGGGGATTTGACGGGCTGGAGATCGCCTGCTGGGGCGACCACCTGGACCCCCGCCGCGCTGCAGAGGACGACAACTACCTCCAGGGCCGGCTGGACATCCTGGAAAAGAACCACCTGAAGGTCTTCGCGATCGCCAACCACCTCACCGGGCAGGCCGTGTGCGACGACCCTATCGATGAACGCCATCAGGGCATACTGTCCGCGGAGATCTGGGGCGACGGCGACGCCGAAGGAGTCCGCCGCCGGGCTGCCGAGTCTATGAAGGACACCGCACGGGCGGCAGCCCGCCTCGGTGTCACGACCGTCACAGGGTTCACCGGCTCCTCCATCTGGAAAGCCGTCGCCATGTTCCCGCCCGCCTCCCAGGCAATGATCGATGCCGGTTACCAAGACTTCGCGGACCGCTGGAACCCCATCCTGGACGTCTTTGAGGAAGAGGATGTCCGCTTCGCCCTGGAGGTCCACCCCTCCGAAATCGCCTACGACTACTGGACAACGAAGCGCACCCTGGAGGCCATCGGGCACCGTAAGAGCTTCGGGCTGAACTTCGACCCGTCACACTTCATCTGGCAGGACCTGGACCCCGTGATGTTCCTGCAGGACTTTGCGGAGCATATCCTCCACGTCCACGTGAAGGAATCGGTCCGCCAGCTCGATGGCCGCAACGGGCGTTTGGGCTCGCACCTTGCCTGGGCCGATCCGCGGCGCGGCTGGGACTTCGTCACCGCCGGGCACGGGGACGTGCAGTGGAACCGGATCTTCCGCACCCTGAATGCCATCGGCTACAAGGGGCCCACCAGCATCGAATGGGAGGACGCGGGCATGGACAGGCTTGTCGGAGCACCGCAGGCGCTGGCCCTGGTAAAGGACCTTGCCCGGATCGCCCCGCCCGCAGCCGCTTTCGACGCCGCCTTCGCCACCCGCTGACCCCATCTTTCCGGCCCTGAAACGCCGGTAAAACAACCAAAGGAACCCCAATGACAGAACGCAAGAACGCCCTGGTGGTCCGTGGCGGCTGGGACGGCCACCAGCCCTACGAGGCAACGGAACTCTTTATCCCCTACCTCAAGGACAACGGGTACGACGTCCGCGTGGAGGAATCCCCCAAGGTCTACGCCGACGCCGAATACATGGCCGGGGTGGACCTCATCGTGCAGTGCATGACCATGAGCACCATCGAAAAGGACGAGTTCGCCGGGCTGCGCGCCGCCGTCGAAAACGGCACCGGCCTGGCTGGCTGGCACGGCGGAATCGCCGATTCCTACCGCAACAACTCGGACTACCTGCACCTGGTCGGCGGGCAGTTTGCCTGCCACCCCGGCAAGCATCCGGACGAATGCGTCGGCGAACAGTCGGACAACTACGTCCCCTACACGGTGAACATGCTGCCCGCCGCGGCTGACCATCCGATTACGCAAGGCATTGGGGACTTTGACCTGGTCACCGAGCAGTACTGGGTGCTTTCTGACGACTACATCGACGTCCTGGCCACCACCACCCAGAAGGTCCGGGAGTGGGATCCCTGGAACCGCGAAGTCACCTCGCCGGCCATCTGGACGCGGCAGTGGGGCAAAGGCCGCATCTTCGTGGCCACGCCCGGGCACCGGGTCGAAATCCTCCAGGACACGAACGTCCGCACCATCATCGAAAGGGGCATGCTGTGGGCAAGCCGTTGAAAGTAGGAATTATTGGCTGTGGAGCCATCATCGCGCAGTACCTCGCCAATTTCCGGAAACTCGAGGACATTGACCTTGTAGCGGTAGCGGACCTGGACCCGGCACGCGCCCAGGCCGTGGCCGATGACTACGAAGGCGTCCGCGCCATCTCCGTCGAGGAACTCCTCGCCGCGGACGACGTCGAACTTGTCCTCAACCTGACTATTCCCGCCGCCCACGCCGACGTGGCGCTGAAAGCCATCGCCGCGGGCAAGAGCGTGTACGGCGAGAAGCCGCTCGCTGCCACCACTGACGAAGCACGCCAGGTGCTGGACGCCGCACGGGAGGCCGGCGTCGTCGTCGGCTGCGCTCCTGACACGGTGCTGGGCACCGGCATCCAGACCGCCCGCAAGGCGATCGACGACGGCCTGATCGGGGCGCCCATCTCGGCGAGCGCCACCATGGCGACCCCCGGCCACGAACGCTGGCACCCGAACCCGGACTTCTACTACCAGCCGGGCGGCGGCCCGCTCCTGGACATGGGCCCCTACTACGTCACCGCCCTGGTCACCCTGCTGGGACCTGTCGTCTCCGTGGTCGGCGCCGCAAGCCACACCCGCAAGGAACGCACCATCGGTTCCGGCCCGCGGCAGGGCGAGAAGGTGCCCGTCACCATCGATTCCCATGTGACCGGTGTCCTGACCCACGCCTCCGGCGCGCTGTCCACCCTGTTCATGAGCTTCGACGCCGTAAAGTCCAAGTCCCCGAACATCGAGATCCACGGCGAGCGCGGATCGCTGGTGGTGCCGGACCCGAACCACTTTGACGGGGATGTCCAGCTGTTTGCCCTGGGAGCCGAGGACTGGGAAACCCTGCCGGTGTCCGCCGGCTACGTGGACTCGGGGCGCGGCTTCGGCATCGCGGACCTCGCCGCGACCCCTACCGGCGCCGAACCCCGGGCAGGCGGAGCGATGGCCTACCACGCCCTGGAGGTCATGGAATCGGTCCTGGAGTCAGCACACAACGGGTCAGCTGTCGCGATCCGCAGCACGGTGGAGCGGCCGGAGAGCGTCGGGCTGACCGACTTGGCCGGACGTGTGGACGCCCTCCAAGCCCGGGAAGCCTCCTAGGCATGGCTTACACAGCGGGCAACTGGCCCATCGCCGCTGCCATGCTGCCCTTCCCGGGCACCAGCGCCCGGGGAACGCATGTCAACGACGCTGATTCTTCCGTCTGGGCCGCGGCACTGGCCGAGGTAAAGGACTCAGGGTTCGCGAACGCGGACCTGACAGACAGCTGGCTTCGTCCCGGTGACCTCAGCCCGGACCGCCTCGCCGAATTCAGGCAGACCGCCGAGGACGTCGGCATCGGCATCCCGGCCATCTCAGCCATCAGGCGGAGCGTCATTGAGGAAGCCAACTGGGAAGCCAACCTGGCATACAGCCACCGGACCATTGACGCGGCGGCGGAGCTGGGCTGCGAGGTTGTCTCCGTGGGCCTGCACCAGGCCATCACGCCGGAGCAACAGAAACAGCTGTGGTTCTGGACGGTGGAAGGCCACAAGGACCCGGTGGGTGACAAGGAAACCTGGGGGAACGCCGTCGCCCGCCTCCGCGAGCTGGGCCGGCACGCCGCCGAAGTGGGAGTCCTGCTCTCGCTGGAAATGTATGAGGACACGTACCTGGGCACCGCGGACTCGTCCGTGCGCCTTGTCCAGGACATTGGACTCCCAAACGTGGGGCTGAACCCGGATCTCGGCAACCTGATCCGGCTCCACCGGCCGGTGGAGGACTGGCGGGAGCTGGTGGCCAAGACCCTGCCGTTCGCCAATTACTGGCATGTGAAGAATTACTTCCGGGACGAGGACGTGGCCCGGGACCTCTACGTGACCATGCCGGCGCCGATGGAAAGCGGCCTCATTAATTACCGCGAGGCCTTCAAGCTGGCCCTGTCGGTCGGGTTCCAGGGCATCCTCTGCACCGAGCACTACGGCGGGGACGGCCTGAGCGTGGCGGCCAGCAACCAGGACTACCTCCGCCGGCACGTGCTCCCCAAACAGGACGGCTACGCGCTCGGCACAAGCCAGGTGGCGCAGGGGCGGCAGCAGCCGGCGTCGGAACCCGCCCGCGTGTAACTCATCCGTGTAACTGCTCCAAGGCCGCAAACACGGCCTTCCCTACCAAGGATTCAATGAGGAAACCATGACCCGGATCTTCGACGACCCCGCAGACTTTGCGGAGGAAGCACTGGACGGCCTGGTGGCGGCCAACCGCGGCTACATTGCCCGGGTGGATGGCGGTGTGGTCCGCTCTACCGAAGTGCCCGCAGGGCAGGTGGCTGTAGTGGTGGGCGGCGGTTCCGGCCACTACCCGGCGTTCGCCGGCGTGGTGGGGCCCGGCCTGGCAGCAGGCGCGGTGTGCGGCAACATCTTCACCTCACCCTCCGCCGGGCAGGCGTACCGGGTGGCCAAGGCCGCGGACACCGGCGGTGGCGTGCTGTTCAGCTACGGCAACTACGCCGGGGACGTCATCCACTTCGGCGAAGCCCAGCAGCGGCTCAACGCCGAAGGCATCGAGACCCGCACCATCCTGGTCACGGATGACATCGCGAGCGCCCCGCTGGACGAAATCGGGAAACGGCGCGGCATCGCCGGGGACCTGGTGGTGTTCAAAATCGCCGGCGCCGCAGCCGAAGCGGGCCTGGACCTGGACGCCGTCGAAGAGCTGGCCATCCGTGCCAACTACCGCACGCGCTCCCTGGGCGTGGCCTTCGATGGTTGCACCCTCCCGGGCGCTGCAGAACCGCTGTTCCATGTGCCGGCAGGCCAGATGTCACTGGGCCTGGGCATCCACGGCGAACCGGGAATCTCCGACCATCCCCTGCCCACGGCTTCCGAACTCGCCCAACTCCTCGTCTCACGGCTGCTTGCGGACCGGCCTGACGGCGCCGGTACCCGTGTGGTGGCCCTCCTGAATGGCCTGGGCCGGGTGAAGTACGAGGAACTGTTCCTGCTTTTCGGAAAGATCGAGAAGCTCCTCACCGCCGCAGGCCTCACCATTGTGGAGCCGGAGTGCGGCGAACTCGTCACCAGCCTGGACATGTCCGGGCTCTCCCTCACGCTGCTGTGGCTGGATGAGGAACTGGAAAGTTACTGGGCAGCCCCGGCCGACACCCCGGGGTTCCGCAAGGGCAGCATGGCACCACGGGCACGGCGGGAGCTGGCCGTGCCGGAAGACGCCCTGGCCGCCGAAGTGGAAGACACGACGGCGGCAGCAACTGAGCTGGGCAGGCTGGCAGCCGCCCTGCTCGCCCAGGCGCAGGACGTCGTCGTCGACAATGTTGAGGAACTTGGCAGGCTGGACGCTTTTGCGGGCGACGGCGACCATGGCACCGGTATGCGACGGGGAGTTGAGGCTGCCACTGCGGCCGCCAGGAATGCCTCCGCCGCCGGAGCCTCGGTGGAGCTTGTCCTCACGACGGCGGGGCAAGCCTGGAGCGAACGTGCAGGAGGAACGTCCGGGGCGCTGTGGGGATCAGCCCTGGTGGCCGCCGGACGGAGTCTTGGCACCAAGGACTCGTACCGCGGCGGGGACGCGGCCGCCGTCGTGACCTCCTTCGTGGACGCCATCACCACCCTGGGCAAGGCCGTACCGGGGGACAAAACCATGGTGGACGCGCTGCTTCCGTTCCGGGACGCCTTCCTTGCTGCGTTCGACGGCGGGGCACCAGTTGCCGGGGCCGTTGCCTCCGGCGCCGCCGCGGCGCAGGCGGCGGCTGACGCCACCGCATCCCTGCGGCCGTTGAAGGGCCGGGCACGGCCGCTGGCCGAAAAGAGCCTGGGCCATCCGGACCCCGGCGCGGTGTCCTTTGCCCTGATCGCAGGCCGGATCGCCGAATATCTCGATGTTGGTTTCCCGCCGGCCGATTCCCGTTTGGCCGCTTCGGCGGCCGGAGATGGAGCACACGCATGAGCGACAACCAGAGCACGGCAGCAGGATGGCGGATTGTCATTGGCAATGATGAAGCCGGCGTCGAATACAAGGACGCGCTGAAGATGCTGCTCGAGGCGGACAGCCGCGTCGCATCCGTCCTGGATGTGGGCGTCGCGGCCGGTGACACGACGGCGTACCCGCATGTCGCCGTCGTCGCCGCCCGCAAAGTGGCCGACGGCGAGGCGGACCGTGCCCTGCTGATCTGCGGAACCGGACTGGGCGTAGCTATCGCGGCCAACAAAGTCCCGGGGATCCGGGCCGTCACCGCCCACGACGGCTACTCCGTTGAACGGTCCGTGCTGAGCAACAACGCGCAGGTACTCACCATGGGCCAGCGCGTCATCGGCCTGGAACTGGCTAAAAAGCTGGTGGGCGAATGGCTCGACTACCGCTTCGACTCAACCTCAGCCTCCGCCGCCAAGGTGGACGCCATCTGCTCCTATGAGCCCGAATCAACGAAGGCAGTCTGATTATGACCAATGCAGCAAGCAACCCAGCCGCCGCTTCCGGTGGCCCTGTCACCCCTGGCACCCACGGCGCCCTGAAGGTCGCCATCGTCGGTTCGGGCTACATGGGCGGCGGAATCGCGCAGGTCCTGGCGCTGGGCGGAGCCCGTGTGGCACTCTCGGACGTTTCGGCTGAGCTGGCGCAGAGTAACTATGACCGCCTCCTGGTGGAGTCTGACCAGTTTGTGGCCGACGGCCTGTTTCCGGCCGGGTCCACGGAAATCCTGAAGCAGAATCTTTGGGCGGCGAAGGACATCGAGGAAGCCGTGGCGGACGCGGATTTCATCGAGGAAGCGGTCCCCGAAGTTCTCGCGATCAAGCACCAGACGCTGGCCCGGATCAGCGCCGCCGCCCCGCCGGACTCCATCATCGGTTCCAACACCTCCACTATTTCGATTGCTGAACTGTCCGGTCCGGTGAGCAACCCGGACCGGTTCCTGGGCGTGCACTTTTCGAATCCGTCACCCTTTATCCCGGGCGTGGAAATCATCCCCCACACCGGCACGTCCGCTTCCACTGTTGGCGCTGTCCGTGAGCTGGTCCACGCCGCGGGCAAGCAAACCGCCGTGGTCAAGGACGTCACCGGCTTTGTGCTGAACCGCCTGCAGTACGCGCTGTTCCACGAGGCAGCGCAGCTTGTGGAGCAGGGAATCGCGACGGCGGACGACGTGGACACCCTGGTGCGCACCACGTTCGGCTTCCGGCTGCCGTTCTTCGGCCCGTTCGCCATTGCGGACATGGCCGGGCTGGACGTATACAACTTCTGCTACGGGTCCCTGCAGAAGGAATTCCCGGAACGGTTCGCCACGCCAGCGATCCTGTCCGACCTGGTGTCCGCCGGGAAGCTGGGCACCAAGAGCGGCGCCGGCTTCCTGGACGTCCCGGCCGAGCGTATTCCGGAACTGATCGCCTACCGCAACAAGGCTTATGTGGCGATGCAGAAACTGCTGGCGGAGCTGGGTCCGGCGCCGCTGGGATGAGTCTGTTCGCCTAGTCCTGCACAGCCCCGGCCTGCTTCCGGGATCCGTTAACTGACCGGCGGATACCAACTATCCTGACGGCAACTCCCGTCAGGACCAGGCCGATTCCCAGCGCCATCAAAATCCAGACCGGCAACGACGCGGAATCGATGGTCCGGTAGCACTCTGCGGCCAACCCGATGGTCTGCATTTGCGCGTCGGACTCTTCAGCAGCGCGGCTTTGTGGGAGCAAGGGGCTGCCGCACAGCGGCCCCACCGCCTTAAGCCCGATAACGAAACTAAGGATATGCAGTGCGAACCCGACCGCGACTGTCAAAATCCAGCCCCGTCGCTGGCTTAGTTCCTGGTTGATGTCCCGGGTCGCATCTCCGGGAGAATCTCGAACCTCCATGTTTACAGCCTAGTGGGAGGGCCGTCCGTCATTTGGGCCGCCGACGTTTGCGGGAGTGTATTGAGAGCAGGGCTAGGAAGCTTGCGGTGAGGCCAGGGCCCCTGCCCCTGGGCCGGGTGTCGCAAATAGCCTCGTGGCCTCGCCGGCAATCAGGGCGCCCAGCCTCTGGGCAGCCTCGGCCGTGGTCCGGTAACTGGGGGCCACAATGCTGAGTGCAGCAGCGACTTTTGAGCCCACCATGACCGGCGCTGCAACAGCAGTCACGTCCGGCTCCACGCCGTCGGCAACAACGGTAAACCCTCCGGGCTCCACATGCCCCAGTAAGACCGCACCAGCGGCGCTCCCCTGCAGTGGGAAAGTCCGGCCAACCCAGTTGATATGGCGCACAGTGTGCGTGCCCTCCTCAATCGCCAGATACAACCCGTGCACGTTGTCACCTATCGGGACACTCAAGTACGCGGATTCACCTGTCTGATCGACGAGAACCTGCAAAGCAGACCGGCTTGTGGCTACGAGGGACTCATGACTTAGTGCCTGAACACCAAGCTGGACCATCCGAAATCCCGGCCGGTAAAGGCCGTCGTCCGTTTTCGCTGCGAAGCCGTTGGCCTCGAGGGTGCGAAGGAGGCGCAATGCCGTGCTGGCAGATAGATCCACAGCTTTCGCGGCATCGACGAGCTTGACGCCGTCACCCTCGCACACTGCGCGCAACAGACCCAGAGCGCGGTCCGCGGCCCGTGTCGTAGGGTCCTGGTCCGTGCGAACTGTCATCGTTCCTCTTCATGCTGTAGGGCCGGCGCAACTGCGAAACTCCTATTTCACTGTACGGCAACCCGTCAAGGAAAAACCATTGACTCCAGCATTGGGCACGGAGTAGTTTTCATGTGATGGCAGTTACATTTTACTGCTTGAAATCAATTGGTCCGGAACCTCCTGGAGAATCCCATGACGACAAAATCCCCTCACGCATCCGCTCCCAGCCGCCGGACTGTCGTTGCCGCAGCCTCGGCAGTCTTCGCCGGCCTGATTGCCTTGACGGGGTGCGGCGCAGGCAGCCCGTCCTCCTCAGGAACAACCGCGGCTGAAGATGACAAGGCCGGCGCGAACCTGGAAAAGGTAAGTATCGGCTTGATTCCGATTACCGACGTCGCTCCCGTCTACCTTGGCGTGCAGGAGGGATACTTCGAAGAGGAGGGTCTGGAGCTTGACGTGCAGCTGGCGCAGGGCGGCGCGGCAATTGTCCCTGCAGTGATGACCGGGGACTACCAGTTCGGATACTCCAACGTCGTCTCGTTGCTGGTGGCCCAGGATAAAGGTCTCCCCATAACGGTGGTGTCCAACGGGTCCACGTCAACAAATGAGCCAGGGAGCGACACGACAGAAGTGGCAGCCATGCCGGACAGCGGCATCGGTAACGCGGCCGACCTGGTGGGTAAGACCGTTGCCGTCAATGCCCTGAACAACTTCGCCGACATCACCATCCGCAACTCCATCGAAGAGGCAGGCGGGGACCCCTCAGGTGTGAAATTCGTGGAGATGCCGTACCCGAACATGCCCGCCGCTATCGAACGCGGCGATGTGGATGCAGCGTGGACAACCGAACCCTTCCGCACCCAGATCCTTCAGGCCGGCGGAAAGATTGTTGCCAGCCCCATGACGGACATGGCCGAAAACTTCGACTCGGCCTTCTATTTCACGTCCAAGCAGACCCTGGAGCAGAACCCGGAACTCGTGGAGCGCTTCCGCCGGGCACTGGAAAAGTCTTTTGATTTCGCCATGGAGAACGAGGACAAAGTCCGCACCATCATCCAGGACTACGCAAAAGTCACACCGGAACTGGCCGAAAGCATTGTGATGTCCAAGTGGTACAAGGAAGTCAACATGGACGCCCTCACGAAGCTGGGCACGGCCGCCAAGAAGTATGACGTCCTGAAGAAAGACCCGGACTACAACGCACTGATCGCCAAGTAACCGGCAAAACCTCAGACAGATCCTGCACTCGATCCTCCAGGAAGAAGAATGGACAACACAGTGACGTCCCGACGACGGCCGACCAAGGAGCTGCTGGGCATCGCCGGGATCATCGGATTCCTGCTGACCTGGGAAGTGCTTCCCCGGGTCGGCATCGTGGACGCCCGGTTCCTGCCGCCGGCGTCGGACGTGCTTCTCGCATTGGCCCGTGACTTCGGCCTGGCCGCGTTCTGGCTGGCCGTCGGCGAAACCATGCTCGCGTGGCTCATCGGCCTGGTCATTGCCGTTCTTGCAGCGGCGTTACTGGGCTTCATCATCGGTTCCTCGGCATTTCTGCGTAAATTCACCAACTCCACAGTGGAGTTCCTCCGGCCCATCCCCTCGGTGGCGCTGATCCCCCTGGCCGTTCTGCTGTTCGGCGTCAAGATGGAGTCATCCCTGATGCTCATCATCTACGCCTCGTTCTGGCAGATCTTCATCCAGGTTCTATACGGAGTCGCCGACGTGGACAACGTCGCCATGAACACGGCCAAGAGCTACGGGCTGGGCCAGCTGGCAAGGACCCGCTACGTGGTCTTTCCGACGGCGTTGCCCTACCTGATGACCGGCATCCGTTTGGCCGCGTCGGTCGCGCTGATTCTGGCGATCACTGCCGAACTGGTCATCGGCTCCCCCGGGCTTGGCCGCGAAATTGCACTGGCCCAGTCCGGCGGTGCCATCTCGGGCATGTATGCCCTGGTGCTGGCCACCGGCCTCATCGGGGTTTTGATCAACCTCGTCATGCGCTTCGTGGAGCGCAAGACCCTGTCCTGGCACTCCTCGGTTCGCGCGGAAGTAATCGTATGAAAATCCTGAAAGGACTTGGCTACGCCATAGGCCTGCCCGCACTTCTGGTCCTGGTTTGGGCGTTGGCCACGGCCGGGGAGACGAACTTCTTCGTCCCCACGCCAGGTACGCTCCTGGCAACCTTTGCAGAGACCTGGTTCGGGGACAGAATCCTCTCCGATGTGCTGCCGAGCCTTGGCAGGCTGATCGTAGGCGTGAGCGCCGCCATCATCATCGGGATCGTGGCGGGGTTGCTGATCGGCTCCATAAAGTGGCTCCGGGACCTGACCGAACCAGTCCTGGAGTTCTTCCGTGCCATCCCGCCCCCGGTCCTGGTGCCCGTCCTCATGCTGCTGATGGGCATCACGGACTCCATGAAGGTGACGGTCATTATTTCCGGCTGTATCTGGCCGGTGCTGCTGAACACGATCGAAGGCGTACGGGCCATCGACGGGGTGTTGTCCGATTCCGCACGCACCTACGGGATCACCGGGGGCGCCCGAATCCGCCACCTCGTGCTGCCCAGCGCAGCCCCGCAGATCATGGCGGGTGTGCGCCAGTGCCTGTCCATCGGGCTGATCCTGATGGTCATCTCCGAAATGTTTGCCTCCTCCTCCGGGCTGGGCTTCACCATCGTTCAGTTCCAGCGCTCCTTCGCCATCCCTGAAATGTGGTCCGGCATCGTGATCCTGGGGTTGATCGGAGTCCTCATGTCATTCATCTTCCAAATCACCGAGCGCCGCATTCTGCGCTGGTACCACGGCCTGCGAGAGGTAGAAAATGCCGTCTGAAATCACCGACAAGAACACCGTGACCAACCCGGCGCCAGCAGGCGGGACCCCGCCGAACCCTGACGCCATGCTCTCGGTCCTTGGCGTCAAGAAGGTCTACCAAACCGACGGCGGAGCCATTGAAGCGGTCCGGAACCTGACCTTCGATCTCCGGGCAGGAGAGCTTGCATGCCTGGTAGGCCCGTCCGGGTCCGGCAAGACAACGCTCCTCAAGTGCATCTCAGGGTTGATGGCTCCCACGGAGGGGCAGGTGCTGCTGAATGGAGTGGAGGTTTCAGGACCGCCCAAGAAAATGGCTGTGGTCTTCCAGGAGTACGGCCGCTCGCTGTTCCCGTGGATGCGGGTGCGTGAGAACGTCGAACTACCGTTGAAGAATCAACGTTTGGCGAAGGCCGAGCGCGACAGGCTTGTGGATGAAGCGCTTGAGGCTGTGGGCCTTTCCCACGTTCCGATGTCCTACCCCTGGCAGCTGTCCGGCGGAATGCAGCAGCGCGTTGCGATAGCCCGCGCCGTCGCCTACCAACCGGAAGTCCTGCTGATGGACGAGCCCTTCGCCGCCGTTGACGCGCAAACCCGTGCTGACCTGGAGGATCTGATCCGCAGCGTATGGAAGAAGCTCGGGATCACCATCCTGTTCGTCACTCACGATATTGACGAGTCCGTCTACCTCGGGGAACGGGTCATCATCCTCTCGTCCTCGCCTACGGTCATTCAGGAAGATTTGGTCATCGATCTCCCCGCCGAGCGTGACCAGCTCAACACCAGGTCCCTGCCCCGCTTCACCGAACTTCGCCACCACGTTTACGAGCAGATCCAGCTTGCAAAGGCAGGCCACCGCCCCGCTGCCGCCTCAAGGTAAACACCAGTCCGCCAAAGCATCACCACGAAGGAGCCATGATGGCACCCGCCGATTTCACTACCGGTGCCCGCCCGGTCAAAGCAGCCCGGGGCACCGCGCTTACCGCGAAGTCCTGGCAGACGGAAGCCCCGCTGCGGATGCTGATGAACAACCTGGACCCCGAGGTCGCCGAGCGCCCGGATGACCTGGTGGTCTATGGCGGCACCGGCCGCGCGGTCCGGTCCTGGGCCGCGTTTGATGCGATCACCCGCACCCTGGAGACCCTGGAGAAGGACGAGACCCTGCTGGTCCAGTCGGGCAAGCCGGTGGGTGTGTTCCGCACCAATGAGTGGGCGCCCCGGGTCCTGCTGGCGAACTCCAACCTGGTGGGCGACTGGGCCACCTGGCCCGAGTTCCGCCGGCTCGAGGCCGAGGGCCTGATGATGTACGGCCAGATGACCGCCGGGTCCTGGATCTACATCGGCACCCAGGGCATCCTGCAGGGCACCTTCGAGACGTTCGCCGCGATCGCCCGCAAACTCACCGGCGACGAGAACGGCACCCTCGCCGGCACCCTGACCCTTACCGGCGGGTGCGGCGGGATGGGCGGCGCCCAGCCGCTGGCCGTTACCCTGAACGAGGGCGCGTGCCTGATCGTCGACGTCGACGAGACCCGCCTGCGCCGCCGCGCCGGCAAGCGCTACCTCGATGAGGTGGAAACAGATCTCGACGCCGCCATCGCCAAGGTCCTGGCGGCCAAGGAAGAACGCCGCGGCTGGTCCGTCGGGTATGTGGGCAACGCCGCCGAGGTCTTCCCCGAGATCCTGCGCCGCCACAAGGCAGGGCAACTCACGGTGGATATCGTCACCGACCAGACGTCCGCGCACGATCCGCTGTCCTACCTGCCCGAAGGCATTGCGGTGGAGGACTGGCATGCCGAGGCCGCCGCGGACCCGGAAGGGTTCACCAAAAAAGCCCAGGCGTCCATGGCACGCCATGTCCAGGCGATGGTCGAGTTCCAGGACGCCGGCGCCGAGGTCTTCGACTACGGCAACTCCATCCGCGATGAGGCACGCAAGGGCGGCTACACCCGGGCGTTCGAGTTCCCCGGCTTCGTCCCGGCCTATATCCGCCCGCTGTTCTGCGAGGGCCTGGGCCCGTTCCGCTGGGTCGCGCTCTCCGGAGATCCCGAGGACATCCGGGTCACCGATGAAGCGATCAAGGAACTCTTCCCCGAAAACAGGCACCTGCACCGCTGGATCGACGCCGCCCAGGAACGGGTCGAGTTCGAAGGGCTGCCCGCCCGGATCTGCTGGCTCGGCTACGGCGACCGCGCCAAAGCCGGGCTGCTGTTCAACCAACTGGTCAGGGACGGCAAGGTCAAGGCCCCCATCGTGATCGGCCGCGACCACCTGGACTCCGGCTCCGTCGCCTCCCCCTACCGGGAAACCGAGGCCATGGCCGACGGCTCCGACGCCATCGCCGACTGGCCCCTGCTCAACGCCCTGCTCAACACCGCCTCCGGCGCCACCTGGGTCTCCCTGCACCACGGCGGCGGTGTCGGCATCGGCCGGTCCATCCACGCCGGCCAGGTCTCCGTCGCCGACGGCACCGACCTCGCCGCGGAAAAACTCGAACGACTCCTCAGCAATGACCCCGGCATGGGCGTCATCCGCCACGCCGACGCCGGCTACGAGCGTGCCCTTGACGTGGCCAGCGAACGCGGCGTCCGCATCCCCATGAACGAGAGTAAATAGCATGAGCACCATCACCCACGAACCGCTGACCGTTACCCTTGGGTCCAGCGGGGTCACGCCCGAGGACGTCGTCGCCGTCGCGCGCCACAATGCCAAGGTGACCATCTCTCCGGAAGCACTGGAAACCGTTGCCAAGGTCCGGGCACACATCGATGACCTTGCCGCAAGCGACGTCCCCGCCTACGGGATTTCCACCGGCTTCGGTGCCCTGGCCAACCGTCATATTCCCAACGAACTGCGAACCCAGTTGCAGAAGAGCCTGATCCGCAGCCACGCCGCCGGCATGGGTCCCGCCGTGGAACGCGAAGTGGTGCGCTGCATCATGTTCCTGCGCGCCAAGACTCTCGCTTCCGGCCGCACCGGTGTCCGCCCCGTGGTCCTGCAGACCATGGTGGACGTGCTCAACGCCGGCATCACCCCGCTGGTCCGGGAATTCGGTTCCCTGGGCTGCTCCGGTGACCTCGCCCCGCTGTCCCACTGCGCACTGGTCCTGATGGGGGAGGGCGAAGCAGCCGGGCCCGACGGCGAGCTCTACGGCGTTGCCGGCCGCCCCGCCGTCGCCGAACTCCTCGCTGGGCATGGCATTGCTCCGGTCACCCTTGCCGAAAAGGAAGGACTGGCGCTGGTCAATGGAACCGAGGGCATGCTGGGCATGCTCCTCATGGCCATCGCGGACCTTCGCCAACTGCTGACGACGGCGGACATCACCGCCGCGCTGAGCGTCGAGGCGTTGCTGGGCACCGACCAGGTGTTCCTGCCGGAACTGCACGCCGCGCTGCGCCCGCATCCGGGCCAGGCAGCAAGCGCGGACAACATGCTGCGCGTGCTGTCCGATTCTCCGATTGTCGCGTCCCACAAGGTGGGCGATTCGCGGGTGCAGGATGCGTACTCCCTCCGCTGCGCCCCGCAGGTTGCAGGCGCCGTCCGGGACACGGTAAATCATGCGGCACTGGTGGCCTCCCGTGAATTGGCGGCCGCCATCGACAACCCGGTGGTCCTGCCTGATGGCCGGGTCAGCTCGAACGGCAACTTCCATGGCGCCCCTGTGGCCTACGTCCTGGACTTCCTTGCCATCGCCGTGGCCGACCTGAGCTCCATCGCCGAGCGGCGCACGGACAGGATGCTGGACCCGGCCCGTTCCCACGGCCTCCCTGCCTTCCTCGCATCTGACCCCGGCGTCGATTCCGGACTCATGATTGCCCAGTACACCCAGGCAGGCCTGGTATCGGACAACAAGCGGCTCGCTGTTCCGGCATCAGTGGACTCCATCCCGAGTTCCGCCATGCAGGAAGACCACGTCTCCATGGGCTGGCACGCGGCGCGCAAGCTGCGGAAAGCAGTGGAGAACCTTCGCCGCGTCCTGGCGATCGAGTTGGTGGCGTCAACCCGTGCCCTGGATATCCGTACCCAGCTCTCCGGTGGGGTGCTGACGCCGGGACCGGCAGGCGCCGCCGTCGTCTCTGCTGTCCGGAGCGTGGTGGCGGGGCCGGGAACGGACCGCTTCCTGTCACCCGAACTGGAAGCCGCCGACCGTTTAGTGGCAGCCGGGGAGGTGCGCCGCGCAGCCGAATCAGCAATAGGCGCACTCGCCTAGTGGCGAAGAATCTTCAGCTTTCCGGCGCAAGGTGTCCGCCTGCTGAAATTTCCGGCGTCACGGTCATCAGGCGGATGGAGAGTGTAGTAGAACTGAAGGTGTAGTGAAAGTCACATCAAAGAGGCTGTGGCGCGGAACATATACAAAGGGGTAGAAGTTCAAATGAAAGCACGTGGGGCAGTCCTGTCGAGGCGCAACGCCCATTCCGCCGCCGTTACCGACTGGAGGACCCTCCAGGCCGGCGAACGCGTCGAGATCATCAAGCAGGCGCATGTGGTAGCCACCGGGGAGGTGGAAGAGGTTTCCCAGAGCGGAAACGTCCTGTGGCTTGTGCCGGCTGGTCCGACTGAAAAGCAGCTCTTCCTGAAGTCCGACGGCGTTCAGGTTCGCCGCGGCTGACAGCCTTCATCACACCAGCGAAAAGTCCCCGCCCTGCCTCGAGCAGGGCGGGGACTTTTGTTGTGGCGCGGATGGCGCCAACCCACACTGGCTGCCTTTCGTGGACTGCGGGACAGCGTCGTTGCCGCCCTGATCGTTTTGCCGCTTGCAGTCACAATCGGGCGCGTTGGCAGCCTGCCCGCCCATCGGCAACGATAAGTACAAACCTCTCCCAGACCCGTCAGATTGAAGGAGATTCCGGATGAAAATCATGCGCTTGGGTGAAAGCGGCAGGGAACAGCCGGCTGTAATGATGGCGTCCGCAGACGGCTCCTGCCAGTACTACAGCCTGGTGCCGCTGACACAGGACGTGGACGGCGCGTTCCTGGCCTCCGGCGGTGTGGAAAAGGTGCGGGACGCACTGGAAGCCGGATCCCTGCCGGAGCTGGAAGGAGCAGAAACACTTCGCATCGGCGCCCCGCTTGCCAGGCCCGGCTCGGTGGTGGGCATCGGCATGAATTACGCCGCCCATGCGGCTGAGTCCGGCTCGGCACCACCCGAGATTCCCGTGGTGTTCCTCAAGCCCACCAACACGGTAACGGGGCCCTACGACTCCGCCCCCGTTCCGCCGCACTCCAGCAGATACGACTGGGAGGTGGAGCTGGGCATCGTGATCGGCAGGGAAGCCAGCTACCTGCAGTCCGTCAGCGATGCGGAAGGCTGCATCGCAGGGTATGTCACCGCCAATGACCTTTCGGAGCGTGAGTACCAGCTGCCCGGAGCCGCCGGGCAGTGGACCAAGGGCAAGTCCCTTCCCGGTTCCACACCCCTTGGCCCGTGGCTGGTTCCGGCGGAGGATATCGACGGCGGGAACCTTCCGCTGCGGAGCTGGGTCAACGGGGAGCCGCGCCAGGATTCGCATACGTCCCAACTGATTTTCGACGCCGCCACGCTGGTGCACCACTGCAGCCAGTACATGCGGCTGGAGCCCGGTGATGTCATCATCACCGGGACTCCAGAAGGTGTGGCACTGAGCGGCCGCTTTCCCTACCTCCAGCCAGGGGACGTCGTCGAAGTGGAGGTTGAAGGGCTGGGGCGCCAGCGCCAGGAGCTGTTCCGCGCTGGCGGACAGGGCTAACCTGCCTTGACCGCCAGGACGGGGCAGTCCGCCTCCAGCAGGATCCGCTGGGACACGCTGCCCATGATCAGCTTGCCCACCGGCGTCCGGCGGCGCAGGCCGATCACGATCAGCTCGGCGTTGTTTTCCTCCGCGGCGTCCAGAACCTCGGCGGCTGCATCGTGTCCACGGACCGGCTGCTTGATCACATGGTCGATGCCCTGGGTGGCCAGCCGATCCTCGATGCTCTGGATGTCCGGCTCCTGGGCGTAGCGGTTATCAACCAGCGCATCCCCCTTGGATGAGTTGATCACCAACAGTTTGGTGTTGTTTTTCCGGGCTTCGGTGATGGCCTGGGTCAGGGCTGCTTCACCCTCGGGGGTCGGGACGTATCCCACCACGATGGTCATGGTGTCTCCTTGATTCTGCTGATTGAGGGGTATACGGGGTGGCAAGCTGGTTAGTCGCTGTAGTCGGCGGCGCCGGAATTGGCGGGCAGCAGTGACTTGCGTCCCGGACGGTTCCGGCGGATCAGCTTGAAGAGGAACGGCCAGGCCAGGATCAGTCCGACGATGATGTAGATAACGACGGCGATCGGCTCGCTGAAGAGCCCTGCCGGGTCGCCCGCGCTAAGCTGCAGGGTCTTGCGGAGCTGGCCTTCAATGCGCGGACCCAGGATCACACCGAGGATCAGGGGCAGCACGGGCAGCCCGAACCGGCGCATCATGAAGCCGAGTGCGCCGAGGACCAGCAGGATCACCAGGTCGAACGCCTGCAGGTTTACCGAGTAGGCGCCCAGCGTGGCGAAGAACAGGATGCCTGCGTACAGGTACGGCCGGGGCAACTGCAGGAGTTTGGCCCACAGGGGAGCCAGCGGCAGGTTGATCAGCAGGAGCAGCAGGTTGCCGATGAACAGGCTTGCGATCAGCGCCCACACCAGGGGGCCCTGGCTGGAGAACAGCTGTGGTCCTGGCTGGATGCCGTAGGACGTGAACGCTGCCAGCATCACCGCGGCGGTGGCGTTGGTGGGCAGGCCCAGGGCCAGCATGGGGGTCAGGGTACCGGCGGCGGCGGCGTTGTTGGCAGCTTCCGGACCGGCGACGCCTTCGATCGCACCCTTGCCGAATTCCTCGGGGTGCTTGCTGAGGCGCTTTTCCGTCACATAGGAGAGGAACGTGGGAATCTCGGCACCGCCGGCGGGAAGGGCGCCGAACGGGAAGCCGAAGGCGGTGCCGCGAAGCCAGGGCTTCCAGGAGCGGCTCCAGTCCTTCTTGCCCATCCAGGGGCGGCCCACGGGGATGACGTGCAGCGGGGTGCGGCGCAGGTGGGCGGCAACCCAGAGGGCTTCGCCCACTGCGAAGATGGCCACCGCCACCACCACGATGTCCAGGCCGTCCGCGAGCAGAGGCTGGCCGAAGGTCAGGCGGCGCTGGCCGGTGACGGAGTCCATGCCGATCAGGCCGATGGCCAGGCCGAGGCCCAGCGAGGCGAACCCGCGGAGCCGGGAGGAGCCCAGGACTGCGGTGACGGCCAGCAGGGCCAGGATCATGATGGCGAAGTAGCTCGGGGCGCCCAGGCTGACGGCGAACTGGACAACAATGGGGGCGCAGACGGCCAGGAGGGCGGTGCCGATGGTGCCCGCAATGAAGGAGCCGATGGCCGCCGTCGCAAGGGCCTGCGCGGCGCGCCCCGCTTTGGCCATCTTGTTGCCTTCGATGGCTGTCACCACCGACGACGACTCACCGGGTGTGTTCAGCAGGATCGAGGTGGTGGAACCGCCGTACATGCCGCCGTAGTAGATGCCGGCGAACATGATGAAGGCGCTGGTGGGCTCCAGGGCGTAGGTGACCGGAAGCAGCAGGGCCACGGTCATGGCCGGGCCCAGGCCCGGAAGGACACCGACGGCGGTGCCCAGGAGTACGCCAATGACGGCGTAGAGAAAGTTCATGGGGGTGAGGGCGGTGGCGAAACCGTCCATCAGTGAGGACCAGACGTCCATCAGAGGATTCCTTCCAGGAGTCCGGCGGGCAGTGCGATGCCGAGGCCGAGGTAGAAGCCGTAGAAGGTCAGCAGGGACAGGGCTACGGAGATGAGCCCGTCACGGATGTAACGGCGGCTGCCCAGTGCCAGGACGCTGCCCCAGAACAGGACCGTGCCGGAGATGACCCAGCCGGCCCAGTCGATGAGCAGGATGTTCAGGATGAAGGCGCCCGCCAGCGGCAGGATGGTTTTCCAGTCGGCAGGGTGGGTAAGGTCAACGTCCTCGCCGCCCTCTGCCTCGCCCTGGCCGCCCCGGATCACGTTAATGGCCAGCAGGACCGCGCAGACCACCAGCAAACCGGCCACGATGTACGGAACCGTTTTGGGACCCACCGGGTCCGACTGCGAGTACGGGGTCACCAGGCCGTTCGCGTCCAGGAAGACCAGGACGCCGGCCGCGCCGAGCAGGAGTGCAACTCCCAGCTCGGCGCGGCCCTTAAGGCCTGTGGTCAGGGAGCTCACGCCAACCCAAGCTTGGTGAGGACGTCCGCCACCCGCTTGTCCTGCTCGGTGAGGAAGGTTTCGAACTCGTCGCCGGTGATGAAGGCGTCGGACCAGCTGTGGGTCTTGAGCGCTTCCTTCCAGCCTTCGCTTTCGTGCATCTTCTCAAGGGCGGCGATCATGGATGCCTTGTCCTCGTCGCTGATGCCCGGAGGAGCCACGATGCCGCGCCAGTTGGTGAAGACCAGGTCGATGTTGGATTCCTTCAGGGTGGGGGCGTCAACGCCTTCCAGCCGCTCTTCGCCACTGGTGGCAAGCACGCGGACTTCGCCGGATTCGATCTGCTGCAGGTACTCACCGGCACCGGAAGCGGCGAAGCCAAGCTTGTTGCCGAGGATTGCGGGCAGGAGGTCTCCGCCGCCGTCGTAGGACACGAAGTTCACCTTGGTGGCATCGATGCCAACTGCTCCGGCAAGCTGCATGGGCAGGAGGTGGTCGGGGCCGCCAGGGGAGGAGCCGCCGCCAACGGAGATGGAGGCGGGATCAGCCTTCCAGGCAGTTACCAGGTCGTCGATGGTCTTGTAGGGGGAATCCTTGCTCACCATGATGGCGCCGGGCTCTTCGATGAGGCGTGCCAGCGGGGTGGTCTCGGTCAGCTTGGACTCGGACTTGTTGGTGTAGCTGGCGCCCACGACGCCCAGCCCCATCAGCATGGCGAGGTCGCCGTTGCCCTTCTCATTGACCACGCGGGCCAGGCCGACGGTGCCGCCGGCGCCGGCGAGGTTGAACACCTCGGTGTTGCTGGTGATCTTCTCGTCCTCAAGGACCTTTGCAGCTGCACGGGCAGTGGTGTCGTAGCCGCCGCCCGGGGTGTTGGGGACCATGATCTGCAGTCCGGTGATGGGGCCGGCTGCAGCGCCGGAGCTTTCCGAACCGGTGGAGCTCTTGCCGGTGGCACCGCAGCCGGTGGCCATCAGGGCGATGCCGGCGGCAACGGCGGCAACTCGCAATGCGCGGATCTGGCGCATGGTGTTCCTCTTCTCAGTAATGCAATTCTCTACAGGATGACCAGCGGACCTGATCTGTGCTTTCGATGCTAGGGCCGCCAGTGACGGCGATCACTCTTGTGTACGCAGAGAAAGTTAAGTTCATTGCGTTCACGTTTCCGGCGGCGCACACCGGCTCCGGCAGGAAGGCTCCGGCTGCCCGGCCGGCAGGGAACAGCGCGACGGCGGCCCCCTGCCCGCGGCGTCCCCTGCGGTATAGTTCCGGTACGCCGGGAGGGGGCGGGCGGTGCGCTCATGCGCGCCTTCGCCTGCGGCAGCTGAACCACCACTAAAGGAATACACGCAGTGACTCGACGAAGAGGAATGTCCCTCGCCGGGCAGTACCTTGTGCTGCAGTTACTGATTGTCCTGGCAGTACTCGTGGCCGTGGTGGCCATTTCCCTGGCCCAGTCTGCTGCGGCCTTCGAGCGCACGGAGGGCCGAAGGGCGCTCTCCGCAGCAGAAGCGCTGGGCAACAACCCCGCCGTCCGGGCACTGCTGCCGGATGCTGAGCCGCGGGTTGGGTCCGCCCTTCCGGCAGTAGCCGAGTCCGTCCGGACAGTCTCGGGATCGTCACGCGTCACGCTCGCGAAGCTGGACCGGACAGTGGTTGCCGCCTCCGATCCGGGGCTGCTGGGCAAACCCCTGGAGCTGGGCGCGAGCAGGGTGATGGAAGGCCGGGCGTGGACCGGTGTGGTGGACCAGGCCGGAACCGCCGTCCTGTCCGCCCACGTTCCGGTGCTCGACGATTCGGGAAAGATGATCGGCATTGCCGCCATCAGCCGCACCTACCCGTCAACCCTGGAACGACTCGGCGATGCCGTCCCCAACCTCCTCACCTACCTTGGCGTGGCCAGCGTCCTGGGGGTGGCAGGGTCGCTGCTGCTGTCCCGCCGCGTCAAGCGCCAGACGCTGGGGATGGAACCCAGCGAGATTACGGGACTGGTGGAAAACCGCGAGGCAATGCTGCATGGCCTGAAGGAAGGCGTCGTCGCGCTTGACCCCCACGAGCGGATCACGGTGGCCAATGACAGCGCCAGGGAACTGCTGGGCCTGCCGCCGGACTGCGTAGGCAGGAAGCTCGCCTCCCTGCCGGTGGACCCGGCGCTTAAGGTGGTCCTCACCCGCGAACAGCCGGACCCGGACCGGCTGGTGCTGGTGGGCGAACGGCTGGTGGTGCTGAACCGGGTTCCCATCCGTTCCCGCGGCCGGGATATCGGCTCGGTGACAACCCTCAGGGACCGGACAGAGCTGTCCTCGCTGGAGCGCGAGCTGGGGGCCACCCGGACCGCAACCGACACGCTGCGCGCCCAGGCCCACGAGTTCGCCAACCAGCTGCACGTCATTTCGGGCCTGATCCAGATTGGTGAGTACGACTCCGTGGTGCAGTTCGTCAACGGCGCCACGGTGGACCGGACCAGGCTGAACGACGACGTGACCAGCAGGATCCAGGACCCCGCGCTCGCCGCACTGTTGATTGCAAAGTCAAGCCTCGCCACGGAGCGGGGCGTGGCGCTCCAGCTGGACCCCGAATCCGCCCTTGGCGCAGTCAGCGACGAATTGTCCCGGGACCTCACCACCGTCGTCGGGAACCTGGTGGACAACGCGTTCGACGCCGTCACCGGACGTCCGGGGGCCACTGTCCGGGTGCTGGTGGAGGGCAGCAGGGACCATGTGACCGTCACTGTCCGGGACAACGGCCCGGGTGTCCCGGATGAGGCGGTGGAGGAAATCTTCCGCCAGGGATTCTCCACCAAGGAAACCGGCCCGGCAGACGAACGCGGCTTCGGTCTTGCCCTGTCGCGGGTGGTCTGCCGGCGGTCCGGCGGAGACCTCACCGTGGCCAACGACGATGGGGCAGTCTTCACCGCACGATTCACAAGAGGGGCAATGAAGCCATGATCAAGGTGCTGATCATCGATGACGACTTTATGGTGGCAAAGGTCCATGCCGGTTTCATCCAGCGGACGCCCGGCTTCGCCGTTGTGGGGGTAGCCCACACGGGCGCCCAGGCGGTGCTCGAAACCGGGCGGCTGCAGCCTGACCTGGTACTGCTGGACATCCACCTTCCGGATATCAACGGGCTGGACCTCATGCAGCAGCTGCGGGACGTGGCTCCGGAACTCGACGTCCTGGTCATCAGCGCGGCCCGTGAGGTGGAAACCGTGCGCAAGGCCCTTCGCGGCGGGATTGTCCACTACCTGATCAAGCCGTTTTCGCAGTCGGACCTGCAGGAGCGGCTGGAGCATTACAGGAGTGCGTACCAGGGCCTCGATTCGTCCAAGGACGTGGCGGAGCAATCGGACGTCAACCGGGTGTTCGGCCTGGACCGCACGGAGCGGCCGCTTCCCAAAGGCTGCAGCATCGAGACCCTCAACCTGGTGGAAGCGGCACTCAAAGCAGCTGAAGGAGATGTTTCGGCGGCGGAGGTGGCGGAGCAATTGGGTACGTCCCGGGTGAGCGCCCGGCGCTACCTGGAATACCTGCACGATGAAGGCTCGCTGGACGTGAGGCTGAAGTACGGGGTCGGCCGCCCGGAGCGCCGCTACGTCCTTAAGGGCAGGTAAGGCCGGAACCGGCAGCTGCGGTCAGTGTTCGCCGCCGGATGTGGCGCCGGGAAGGAACTCGGAGGGGAGCTCCGCCACCGGAATGATCACCATGTCCTGGACCTTCCAGTCCATGGCGACGCAGGCCTCCCGGGCCTCCTCCAGTTGCGCGAGGGTGGGCATGGAGTTTTCCGCGGGAACGACGAACGATTCCACATGGAAGACGTGCCCCTCATCCCGGATGCGGGACCTGGCGTCGCGTGTCCAGTCCAGGCCACGGAGGTACTCGTCGATTTTCCGGCCCAGGGGGTGCGGTTCGGTGTCGTCATAGGTCATGGCCCGCTTGTCCATGAGCGCGGACACTGCGCCGCGGGTATTGCGGATGCCGTCGCGCAGGATGCTGGTGGAAATGATGAGGGCCGCGGCGTAGTCGGCCCACCACAGGCCCATGCCGATGCCCGCCACACCGGCGATGGCTGCAACCGCCGTCATCCAGTCCGCCTTGTTCATGTCCGCATCCGCGTACAGCACTTTGTCGTGCAGTTGTTCGGCGAGCTTCATCTTCATCCTGCCCAGGACCACGGGCGGCACCGCCGTGAGCAGCATGACCGCCATCATCAGCCACCCCAGCCAGATCGTGTTCCCGAAGAGCTCGATGCCCCCGATGGTGGGATGTTCCGCCTTCAGCAGTCCCAGCCCGGATTCCACCAGGAGGTAAGCGCCCATCACGGTCAGGGCCACCGCAGCCACCAGGTGTGCCACCCCCGTTGAGCGGTGGTAGCCGTAGGGATGGTTTTCCGAGGGCAGTTTCCGGATCATGCGGGCAGCAACGAGGAACGAGATGGGCGGCAGGAAGGAGAGCAGGTCCTCGATCCACGCCGCTTTCATGGCCTGGGAATTGCCGAGCACAAGGAACACCAGGGTGGTGGTAACCACCAGGAACCCCATCGTGGCCCATTCAATTTTGGTGGCCTTGCGCAGGGCGTCCTGCTGGGCGGCCGGCAGTTCGGTGTGGCCGAACCGGACGCCGCCGTTGCTCTTGACGTCGGTCATCGTGACTCCTTGGCTGCCATCAGGTATCGGTCCAGCTCAAGCAGGAAGGCATTCTCACCGAGCGGCACGAGCATCACGTGTTTGTGGAGCTTTCCCCGCTGGTCCTCGGATTCAGCGTAGGGGCGGGTCAGGCCTGCATGCGTCACCCAGGGGGTCTTGTCGTCCAGCCCGCCGACCACCAGGTCAAGGTCGCCGTGCTTGATCTCTTCCGCGAGGACCTGCTCTGTTCCTGCCACCCATTCAATGTCCGCTCCAAGCTGCTCGGCGAAGCCCCGGACCAGGTCGGCGTCCCTGCCCTGCACGTCGCCGTCGCGGAGGTCACCGCCAGAGGGAGAGGAGAACTCCACCCACTCACCGTTGATGCTCGCGCCCACGCGGAGGGTCCCGCCCTGCACTCTCTCCAGTGTTCCCTCCGGATCGGCAGGAAAGGCGGTTCCGCAGCCGGCGAGGAACAGAAGGACGGCCGGCAACAGCCCGGCCACCAGTCGTTGACACCGCATGTCCGATGTCTCCTTTCACCAGTAGCTCACCTGATAATAGACAGCCTACTTACTTTTTGGCGGAATGTTTCTTCACGGCAATGCTGCGTCACCGCAGCAGGGTGTCCAGGAGCCGGGCCGCCACCCGTGCAGTCCGGCCATCCACGTCAAAGGACGGATTGAGCTCTGCTACGTCAAGATGCAGCAGCTTCCCGCTCCGCACCACCTCACGGCAAACGGCACTGATGACCGGCAGCGGCACGCCGTATGCGGCCGGGGCGCTGACGCCGGGAGCCACATCCGCGGGCAGGACGTCCAGGTCGATGGTCAGGTACAGCACGTCGATGTCCGCAAGGAATCCGGCCACGAAGCCACGGACGCGCTCAATCCCGCAGTCCTCATCAAGCAGGTATCGCACACCCAGCTGCCGGGCGGTGCCAAAAAGCGCGCGCGTGTTGTTGGGCTCTGAAATTCCGACGACGGCGTACCGGAAGTCGCGCCCGGCGGCGGCTTCCGCACGGGCCATCTGGAGGAACGGCGTCCCGGAGCTGGCAATAGGTTCGTTGCGCAGGTCGAAGTGGGCGTCGAGGTTCAGGATGCCCAGGCGCTGACCGCCCTGGACAGCCGCGGACGAGGCCGCCCCCATGTAGCTGGCAAAGGCGGTTTCGTGGCCCCCGCCGAGCACCACCGTGAGGTTCCCCGCATCGATCAGCGCCGCGACAGCCTTGCCTGCCCTCTCCTGGCCGGCCTCGAGTCCACCGCCAGAGACCACAATGTCGCCGGCGTCGGACACGGCCCGCTCCAGATGGAACGCCAAGGGTGCCAGGGCCTTGCGGATCGCGGCCGGTGCAGCTGCGGCACCGGTCCTTCCCTTGTTACGGCGGACGCCCTCATCGCTTGCGAAACCGAGCAGCACGGCGGACCTCGGGGTCTGCTCCGGACCTGCCCCGGCTCCGCGGCCCGTTGTGCCCGCTCCGCCGTCGTACGCCGACACTGCCTGCCACCAGCGCCGGTGGCTGGCGTCATCGCCGTCGAACCTGCCCTGCCAGGGCTGGGGAGGAACGTCAACGGCGGGAATGGAAGGAGTCATGCTCCAAGCTCACCGCAAGGGAAGCGCGAAAACCAGCAGCGCCGCCGTCGCCATGTCCGGAATCCAAGATGATCAGCGGCTGCCCGCTCCAGGGGCTATTGTGGAGCAGTCCCTCCCCCCGGGGACCCCAAGAGAAATCGCACCTGCGCCATCGTGTTCAGGTTAGCGATACCAGGCCGGAGAGCACCGCATGTTTGAAGCCCCCAACATCCTGTTTGCCGCCGCCGGAGTTGCGGTGTTCGTAGCCGCAGTCCTCCCCAAACTCCTGCGCAACGTGCCGTTCTCCATGCCCATGGTTTTCCTGGGTGCCGGCATGGCCGCGTTCGCCCTGATCCCCACCCTTCCCGATCCGGACCCGCTGGCGCACAGCGACTTTGTGGTGCACCTCTCCGAAGTCTGCGTGATCATCTCGCTGATGGGCGCCGGGCTGGCGCTGGACCGACCGGTGGGCCGCAGGCGCTGGGCCACCACGTGGCGGCTATTGGGAATCGCCATGCCCCTGTGCATCATTGGCCTCACGCTGTTGGGATTGTGGTTCCTGGGGCTTGGCCTCGGCGCGGCGCTGCTGGTGGCCTCAAGCCTCGCACCCACGGATCCCGTCCTGGCATCGGAGGTGCAGGTGGGTGAGCCCGCGGACCACGACGACGGCGCCGACAAAGAGGACGAGGTGCGTTTTGGCCTCACCTCCGAAGCCGGCCTCAACGATGGGCTGGCCTTTCCCTTCGTCTACCTGGCCATCGCCATCAGCATTGCCGGTTCGTCACCGGCTGCGTGGTTCCCGGAGTGGTTCGGGGTGGACGTCCTGTGGCGCCTGGCCGTCGGGCTCCTCATGGGCTTCCTCACCGGCAAGGTTCTGGCGCGGCTCTTCTTCTCCGCCCGGGTCGACAGCCTCCGTCTGTCCAACCACTCAGAGGGCTTCGTTGCCCTGGCGGCGACATTCCTGGCCTACGGACTCACCGAGATGGTGGAAGGGTACGGCTTCATCGCGGTGTTTGTTTGCGCCGTGACCATCCGGGCAGCCGAGCACACCCACGGCTACCACCGGGTGCTGCACTCCTATGTGGAGCAGTTGGAGCGGCTCCTGACCGTGGTGATCCTGGTCCTGCTGGGCGGTGCCATTGCCCGGGGGCTGCTGGAGGGGATCGGCTGGACCGAGGTGCTCGTGGCGCTGGCATTCCTGCTGGTCATCAGGCCGCTCGCGGGCTGGGTAGGGCTGCTCGGCGGCAAGACGGGCCCGCGCGAGCGGATCGCGCTTTCATTCTTCGGCATCCGGGGGATCGGCTCGCTCTACTACCTCTCGTACGCGCTCGGCAAGGGCCATTTTGCCGGCCAGGCCGAGTGGCTGTGGGCGTTCGTGGGGCTGGTGGTGGCGCTGTCCATCGTGATCCACGGAGCCACCACGTCCCCGCTGATGAACCGGCTGGACAAGCTGCGTGAAAAGAAAGCCCGTGCTGTGTCAGGTGATGAGGGCCTGGCCCCCAATACTCCGGTGTAGGTCCGGGGACCCGGGCTGCGCGCCCGGGCCCCCGCCCAATGGCTACATCCCCAGGGCTGCCTCGATGGGACCCACGGCGAAGAACAGCAGGAAGGCTGCCGCAACAGCCCACATCAGGGGGTGGATTTCCTTGATGCGCCCCTGGACGGTGCGGATCAGGACGAAAGCGATGAATCCTGCACCGAGGCCGTTGGCGATCGAGTAGGTGAACGGCATCAGGGTGAACGTCAGGAACGCCGGGATAGCGATTCCCCAGTCCTGCCAGTCGATCTTGCCCACCTGGGACACCATCATGAAGCCCACCACCACCAGCGCAGGGGCTACGGCCTCGAAGGGCACCAGGTTGATGAGCGGGGTGAAGAACATGGCCACCAGGAACAACAGCCCGGTGACGATCGAGGCGATCCCGGTTCGCGCGCCTTCGCCGATGCCGGCGCCTGCTTCGACGTAGATCTGGTTGGAGGATACGGAGGCGCCGCCGCCCGCAATCGCGCCCAGTGCATCCACCTGCAGGACACGGTCCACGTCGGGGATGTTGCCGTGTTCATCAACGGTGCCTGCTTCGTTGGCCAGGCCGACCATGGTGCCCATGGCATCAAAGAAAATGCTGAGCAGGATCACGAAGGCCAGCAGGGTGGCTGCCACGAAACCGAGGTGCTCGAAGGCCCCGAAGGGGTTCGCCTTGCCGATCAGGGACAGGTCCGGGGCTGCCCACTCGGTAAAGGTGGGCGCCACCAGGGACCAGCCCTGCGGGTTGGAGGTCTCGCCGTCGAAGCTTGGCCCGATGTGGAGGGTCATTTCGAGGAGCACCGAGATGATGGTGGAGGTGATGATGCCGATCAGGATGGCCCCCTTGACCTTGCGCACCACCAGCGCGATGGTCAGGATCAGGCCAAACACGAACACGGCAGTGGGCCAGCCCAGGAGCTTCCCGTCGAAGCCCAGGCCAACCGGAACGGTGGTGCCCGCAACATCCGGGATGCGCCGCACGAAGCCTGCATTGACCAGGCCGATCAGGGCAATGAACAGCCCGATGCCCACCACGATCGCCGTTTTGAGGCCGTCCGGAACCGCCTTGAAAACGGCCGTCCGGAAGCCTGTGAGGACCAGGATCAGCATGGTGACGCCGGAGAGGACCACCAGGCCCATCATGTCCGGCCAGGTCAGGCCCGGGTTGGTGGCCACTGTGACGGCCACGAAGGCGTTGACGCCAAGGCCCGTTGCCAGGGCAAACGGATGCTTGGCCCAGGCTCCCATCAGGATGGTCAGGATGCCGGCCACGAACGCAGTAACTGCCGCCACCGCCGTGAACCCCAGCGTGTTGCCGCTCGAGTCCGCACCGGAGAGGATCAGGGGGTTCAGCACCACGATGTAGCTCATGGCGAAGAATGTGGCGAAGCCGCCGCGGATCTCACGGGAAAGGTCGGAACCTCGCTCCGTAACCTTGAAATACCGGTCCAGGGCAGAGCCTTGCTTAAGCATTAGTCCTCCGGGGGAGTCTGTGGGGATACCTGCATCCTAAGGGGGTGGCGGCGGGGTGGCCGCCAATTTCGCCTAGTCTGTTAGGAAGCCAACACCAAGGGAGCAGTCCAAGCATGCGTTCCATCTGCCGCCAGACCCTGAGCCTTGGGCTTGGGATCCTCGTTTTCCTCGCCGCTGTCTTGGGGTTCGGAGGCCCCGCCGCCGCCCACGACGCTGCCGAATCCAGCAGCCCGGCCTCCGGCGCTTCCGTTCCCACGCCTCCGGAACAGGTTTCGGTGACGTTCAACAAAAACCCGCTGGGCATTGGTGCCGCTTTCTCGGTCAAGGACGCTTCCGGTACCGAGTGGGCTGAGGGGCCGGTGGAAATCGTTGACAACGTGGCGTCCCAGAAGCTGCGGACCGGAGGTCCAGCAGGGGAGTACACCGTGGCCTGGCGGGTTGTCAGTTCAGATTCGCATCCCATCGAGGGAACGTTTGCTTTCACCGCGGCTGCCGCGCAGGGCCCTGCACCATCGGAAAGCCCGGCACCGGCCGGTACAGTCCCCGCCTCTGACACCGCCGTCGCAACCGCCCCTGCCGCCAGCTCCGCCCCGGCCATGGGCACTGCGCAGCCCGGCACGACAGCGGAGGCGTCGGAACCGGCGAATGCAGCTGAACCTTTCCAGTGGAGCATCGTGATATTCGCAGCCGTCGCCCTGGGCCTGCTGGCCACCCTGGCAATCCTGGCCCGGCGCAGGCTCACTGCCGGCGCGGACGACGAGCGCTGAAAGGCCCGTCCAGGAGCGCCGGCGGGCGTTGGCTTCAGCAGGGGAGGGCCGCGAAGCTTCCGGTACCCGGGATGCCCGCCGCCTCGGGGTGCACCCGGGCGGAGATTGCCTGGCCCACGGTCTTGGCCTGGCGCAGGACCTCCTTGGGTGACGGCGTGATCAGTTCGCCAACGCCCACCAGGTAAATTCCGATGGACCTCATGGCGGCTGTCAGGTTCCGGCCGACGGTGATGCCGAAGTCATTGATCATGCGACGGAGCTGGCTGTGGGCGCAGCGGGTCAGCACGATGTGGTCTGCCACCAGGATTCCGGTGGGCGTGTGTACTTCCCACTGCTGGGCGGACGCCGGGGTGGACGCGCCGCCCACCATGGTCAGCTGGACAGCGCGGATGGTGTGCCGGACGTCTACGTCGTGGCTGGCGGTGTAGTTCCGCAGGTGCCGCAGAATCTCGTTACGTTCCCGAAGGGTCACGGAGTCCGCGGCGTCGCAGCGCTGCAGGGAAGCTGTGTTGGCCGGCTGCGCGGCGCCCAGGAGGTCCAGTCCGTCCACGACTATCGAATCCACACCGCGGCGGCACAGTTCGGCGGCCACGGCAAGGCCGGAGAGACCGGTGCCAATGATCACAGTGGTGGTCTGCTCGGTCCCGGCATTCCCAGGCATGTTTGACACTCCAGTTTCCTCCTTCGAAGTTTCGGCAGGTGCAGGCGTCCTCGCCTGCGCGCGTCCTGTTACCCCCAAAGTCCGGCCGCAGTGCGTTGCCGGGCAGCTCTGAGGGAGAGAGGCAGTTGACGTCCCGGACCAACAATGTCCTGAAGACTACAGAAGATTCGGGACGGTGGATAGCCCAATCCCAAAACTCTTTCCTGCGGCTGAAGGCGCTTTCCGAAAGACCGCCGGCCGCCTGTGGATAACTTCCGCCCGCCGGCCCTTACCCGCTTGCTATGGAGGGGACTACAGAGAATAGTGAGAACTGGGAATCAAGCCTTTCTTCCCAGTTCAGGCCCCGTTTGCGGGTACACGGGAACGGTTTGCTTTCTGGCAGAATAGCCGGAACATCACGCAGTATCGCGAGGAGGCGACCCCATGGGCGCACAAGAGTGGCATCCGGACCCGCAGGACGGCGGCAGTCCTGCCGCTCCCGAGGGAATCGTGGTGGGTGTGGACGGTTCGGAGCACGGCCAGTGCGCCCTGGTGTGGGCAGCGCGCGAGGCCCGGCGGCGGCGCCGTCCCCTGCATATCGTCACTGCCTACTCCGTCCCGATCTTCGCCGCCTCGGGATTGGACGGCGGGTATGCCACGGTGGACGACTCCGTAATCCGTGAAGGCGCGGAGGCGATTGTCAAGCAGGCGCTGGAGAAGGTAGCAAGCTACGACATTGACGTCACGGCTTCCGTGGAGAACGGGGATGCCTCCGGCGTCCTGTTGGACATGTCCGAAACTGCGGAGCTCCTGGTGTTCGGCACGCGCGGCCGCGGCGGTTTCGTCGGCAGGCTCCTGGGCTCGGTCAGCAGTGCCCTGCCGGCCCACGCAAAATGCCCCACGGTGACTGTGCCGTTGATCTGCTCCGACCGGCTGGGGGAGACAACCGAAGACAGGCGCATCAGGGCCGAGCAGGCAAAATCCGGCCACCAGCGCGTGGAAAACGTGGTGGTGGTGGGCGTTGACGGTTCGGAGCAGGCGCGGGTGGCCGTCCTGGAAGCGGCAGACCAGGCCGAACGGCTGGGCGCAACGCTCCGGGTGGTCTGCGCAGTCCCGCAGTACAGCGGCTCACTGGCATGGGTTCCTGCTCCCATGGACCGCAAGGCCCTGTTCGCCGATATCCAGGTGACCCTGGACGCCGGAATGGCCTGGCTCCGGAGCCACTTTCCCACCCTGGCTACCGAATCCGAGCTTAAGGACGGCTCGCCGGTGGACGTTCTGGTTGACGCGAGCCGGCACGTGGAACTGGTTGTGGTGGGCACCCGCGGGCGGGGCGGTTTCACCGGCATGCTCCTGGGTTCAACCTCCGATGGCGTGCTCCACCACGCAAAAGGCCCTGTCATGGTGGTCCCGGACCGGGAGGACCCGCGCCTGGCGGACCGCGGCCGGTTCGGACCGGTACTCGGCGCAGCCTGACTGATCCTGCCGCAAGGAGCCAGCAATGGGTGCCCACCAGCCCGGACAAGCCGGCAATGTTCCCCGCCCGACGGAGGGGAACCCCGGCCCGGCCCTGATTCTTCGGCTGGCCCACATTGATGGCAGCATGCTTCCGCTGGTGGGCGGCAAGGCCGCGAACCTGGGAGAGCTGACAGCAGCGGGACTGCCCGTGCCTGATGGTTTCTGCCTCACCACTGAGGCTTACAAAACGGTCGCCACAACTCTGCAGGATGGGGTCCTTTCCGAGCTCGCCGAGCTCCAGTCAGCCCTGGAACCGGGGAGCCAAAGCGGCGCTGCGGTCCTGGCGGAGGTTGCCGGGAAAGCACGGGAGGCTATCCGGGCACTGCCTGTTCCGCCACCGGTCGCAGCGGCCGTGCAGCAGGCATATGCAGCACTGGGCAAAGACACCCCGGTGGCGGTAAGGTCCTCCGCCACCGCCGAAGACCTTCCCTTCGCAAGTTTCGCCGGCCAGCAGGACACGTACCTGAACGTCATTGGCAGTACCGCCGTCCTCGAAGCCGTGCGCGCATGCTGGGCCTCCCTGTGGACTGACCGGGCAGTGGCATACCGGGCGGCTCTGGGGATCGCGCCGCATGAAGTAGCCCTCGCCGTCGTGGTCCAGCGCATGGTTGATGCGGAGACGGCCGGGGTGATGTTCACAGCCAACCCCCTGACCGGCAGGCGGTGCGAAGCCGTTATCGATGCCGCCCCGGGCCTCGGCGAAGCGGTCGTGTCCGGGGCCGTCAACCCGGACCACTTTGTGGTGGATACCGAACAGGCACGGGTCCTCGAGCGGAAACTGGGAGACAAGCGCATCAGGATCCGCCCTCTTTCCGGCGGCGGAACCGGGACCCAGGATTTATCCGGCCGGCTGGACGCCTCCAGCCTGACGGACGGGCAGGCCGTTGAGCTTGCAGTCCTGGGCAGGCAGGCCGAGCGGTACTTCGGGGCACCGCAGGACACCGAGTGGGCCATTGACGCCGCCGGCACCCCCTGGCTCACCCAGTCCCGGCCCATCACCACGCTGTACCCAATACCGGAACGGCGGTCCGCAGGTACCGGAACCAGGGTCTACGTCTGCTTCAGCCTCGCCCAAGGGCTCACCCGGCCGCTCACACCCATGGGACTGGCTTCATTGCGGCTTATTGCTTCCTCCGTGGCAACGGCCGCAGGGATCCCCGTTGTCGATCCGCGGCAGGGCCCTCCGGCTTATGCCGAGGCGGCGCAGCGCATGTACATGGATGTCACCACCCCCGTCCGGAGCGCCATCGGCCGCAGGATGCTTCCGCGGGTCTTCGATGTGATGGAGGCCAGGTCCGCGAGGGTACTCCGCCAGGTTTTGGACGATCCCCGGTTTTCCGTGACCCGCCGGAATCCGGCCGGCATCATCCGGCATGTCCTGCCGGCAGCGGTGCGGGCGCGCGTTCCCGGGACCTTGCTCCGCGCACTGTTCAGGCCCAAGGCCGCACTCCACCGGCTGGACTCCACCACCCGGCAATTCGCCGGCGACCTGGAGCTCGAAGCCGGCGCAGGGCCACTTGCCCGGCTTGACCACGCCGAGCAGCTCCTGGGAAGCCGGATGTTTGCCGTGGCGCCCGCCATACTACCCCTGCCCGCGCTGGGGTTCGCACTGCTGTGGCTGGCAGGAAAGCTGCTTGGAGGCCGGGACCGCGGGAAGGACCTGGAGAAAGTACTCCGCGGCCTGCCGCGGAACATCACCACCGAGATGGACCTCGATCTCTGGCGCCTTGCTTCAGCAGTAAAGGATGACCGGGATTCACGTGCGGCGCTCGAGGAGCGGGACCCCTCCGTCCTTTCGGCGGAGTTCAGGGCCGGCAACCTCCCGCCTGTCCTGCACTCCGGCCTGGTGCGGTTCCTTGAGCGCTACGGGCAGCGGGCTGTGGCAGAAATCGATGTGGGCATCCCGCGGTGGTCCGATGACCCCACCCACATCCTGGGTGTCCTGGCCAACTACCTGCGCCTCACTGATCCCGCGATGGCGCCGGATGTCCTGTTCAGCCGGGCGGAAGCGGAGGCGGAGGCGGAAGTGGAGCGGCTGGCAGGCGAGGCCCGCCGCCGCGGCCGGGTCCGCGGCCTGCTGGTAAGAGCAGCCCTGCGCCGGACCAGGCTGTTCGCCGGGCTGCGGGAGCTGCCCAAGTACCAGGTGGTCCTGGGGCTGGCTGAGGTGCGGAAGCAGTTGGTGCAGGTGGGAACCGGTCTTGCAGCTGATGGCAGGCTGGAGAGCCCTGACGATATTTTCTTCCTTGACTTCGAGGAGGCGAGGCGGGCGCTCCGGGGCCTTGACACAGATGGGGAATCCGAGCCCCGGAAGCTGCGCGGGATCATCCTGGAACGGCGTGCCGCCTATGCCAGGGAACTCGGCAGGCGCCATATCCCCAGGGTCCTGCTCTCCGACGGCACCGAACCGGAAGTGCTCATTGCCGGTGATGCGGCGGCTGCCAGCGGTGCGTTGTCCGGCAGCCCAGCCTCAGCGGGTTCCGTCACCGCCCGGGCGCGGGTCATCCTGGACCCCGTCGGGGCGCACCTCGAACCCGGGGAGATCCTGGTGGCACCGTCCACCGATCCCGGCTGGACCCCACTGTTCCTGACCGCCGGCGGACTGGTGATGGAGATGGGCGGGCCCAACTCGCACGGCGCCGTGGTTGCCCGCGAGTACGGCATTCCAGCGGTGGTGGGGGTCCCTGAAGCCACTGCCCGAATTGTCACAGGACAAAAAATAACGGTCGACGGCGGCGCTGGAACGGTAGTGCCTGAGCCGTAGTACCTGAACCGGCGTACCGGAGCCGTTGGTGCCCGTCATCCCGGCAGCCGGGTGGCAGGTGTGGGGAGCGGTCCCGAGGCGTACCCTTGGGGTATGGACTCCCCAGATGGAGACGGCCGGATAACGAACGGCCGGAGTACGCGCCACCGGAAGATCGCCAGCGCCCTGAGGCGCCGCACGGACCGCGCATGGCTGCGGTGGGTTCCCGCAGTGGCCGCCCCCGCCGTGATCGCAGCCGGGGTCCTGGTGGGATCCATTCCGGCCCGCGCCGGGGACGTGCTGCCTGACAAGACGCCGGCTGAAGTGATCACCCTGATGGCCGGACACACAACCCACACATTTTCGGGCACCGTGGAACAGGTTTCCGAGCTGGGCCTGCCGGAACTGCCGGCGACGGGACCGACGTCCGGTCCTGCATCGGGAGACGGTGCAGCGGCCGCGGTGGAGTTCCTCACCGGCGAGCACACCGTCCGCGTTTTTATGGACGGCAAGTCCAAGTCACGCGTCCAGGTGGTGGACCGGTTCGCGGAACGGGACATCATCCGTCGCGACAACGACGTGTGGTTCTACTCCTCCAAGGACAACTCAGCAGCTCACCTGACGCTTCCGGACCGCGCCGGCGACCTTCCGCTGGAACAGCCGGCGCTGCCTGATGCCTCCCACGAAGGTATGCCCGTCCCGCCGACGCCTCAGGACCTCGCCGCCAGGTTCCTTGCCGCGGCAGACAGTTCGACTGCAGTCTCCGTCGGTCCCGACGTCCAGGTAGCCGGACGGCCCGCCTACAACCTCGTCCTTGAACCGCGCACCGCGGGCACCCTGGTGGGCAAGGTATCCATCGCCGTCGACGGAGAAAACGGCATGCCGCTCTCCGTTGAGGTCATGGCACGAGGTACAGAAGAGCCTGCCTTCAGGGCCGGATTCACCAGCCTCACCCTTGCGGCCCCGAACGACGCTCTCTTCACCTTCGCGCCGCCACCGGGCAGCACCGTCGAAGAACTGCAGCCGCGGAACCACACCCAATGGCACACCGGACCCGGCCTCCCCGCCGAGCCGGGAACGCACCCCTCCCCGGACCAGGTTGAAGCCGGCATCAAGGACAAGATCCGCCCCTACATGGCCGGAACCGGGTGGGAGACGATCGTCAGGCTTACGGCAGAAACGGGAGCCGGCTCAAAGCTCAGCGCCGTGCTGGGGGAGACTCCGCTGCTTGCCCAGGCCGCCGTCGTCGTCCCTGGTGGCCGTTTGCTCTCCACCCCGCTCGTCAACGTCCTGCTGATGGACGACGGCCGCGTCTTCGCGGGCATGGTCCCGGCCGACAAACTGCAAGCCGCAGCCTCTGCCCCGTGACGGGGGCCGCAGGGGTACCGGGAGGGCGGACGGACGGGCTAAGCATCCAGACGCGGGGCCTGACAAAGCGCTTCGGGCAGCAGGTGGCCGTGGACAGCCTTGATCTTGCTGTTCCGTCCGGTGCCGTCTTTGGCTTCCTGGGCCCCAACGGCTCGGGGAAAACCACCACCATCCGCATGCTGCTGGGTCTTGCTGCCGCGTCGGAGGGGACCGTCAAACTGCTGGGAAGGGAGATGCCGGGCAGCTTCCAGGATGTCCTGCCACGGGTGGGGGCGCTCGTGGAGGGCCCGGCCTTTTATCCGTTCCTCTCCGGGACAGCAAACCTCCACCGGCTGGACGCTGCAGGACGGCACGCCGATCCCGGGACCCGCACAGCACGGGTGGCCCGGGCCCTGGAACGGGTAGGCCTCGGCCATGCCGCCGGCAAGCGGGTCCACGCGTATTCGCTCGGCATGAAACAGCGGCTGGGGATTGCCAACGCCCTGCTGTCCCGCCGCGAACTGCTGGTGCTGGACGAGCCCACCAATGGCCTGGACCCCCAGGGCACCCGCGAAGTGCGGAACCTTGTCCGGTCCCTGGCAGCAGATGGAACAACGGTCTTTGTCTCCAGCCACCTGCTGGCCGAGGTGGAACAGATATGCACCCACGCGGCAGTGATGAGCGCCGGCCGCCTGGTGGCCCAGGGCCCGCTTGCCGAACTGCGCAGGTCCGGGAGTTCGCGTATTCGTTTGGTGACGCCGGACCCGGGTCCGGCCTCGTCCGCCCTGGCAAGGCTGGGCCTGGAACCGGTGCCGGGACCGGTCCAGCCGGACGGGGACGTGGTGACGGCCGCCCTTGCCAGCTCCAATACGGGAGCAGGACGTGCCGCACCGGAAGACATTGTTGCGGAGCTCGTAAAGGCAGGCGTACGGGTCCGGGGTTTCGCGGTGGAACGGGAGAGCCTGGAGGACCGTTTTGTTGAGCTGACGGGGGAGGGGTTCGATGTTGCCCAATAGCCTGCCTGCAGAGGCTCCATCCCCCCGCGCGCCGGAGGCCGGGACGCGGGGAGCTGGTCTCTCGCTCCTCCGCTCGGAAATCGCTGTCCTGTTCCGCCGCCGCCGCACATGGGCATTGCTGCTGGCGCTCGCCGCCATCCCGATACTGATTGCGGTGGCCGTCAGGGTGTCCTCGGCTGTTCCGCCAGGTCGCGGCCCGGCTTTTCTGGACCGCATCACGCAGAACGGCCTGTTCGTTGCCTTTACCGCCATGCTGGTGTCAGTTCCGCTGTTCCTGCCGCTGACGGTGGGCGTGGTGGCGGGGGACACCATCGCGGGGGAGGCGAACCTGGGGACGCTGAGGTACCTGCTGGTCGCCCCGGCCGGCCGCGTCCGGCTGCTCCTGGTGAAGTACGCGGGTGCACTGGCTTTCTGCCTCGCAGCGCCTCTCACGGTTGCCCTCGCCGGTGCCGCCATCGGCGCAGCCCTTTTCCCTGTGGGTCCCGTGACTCTGTTGTCCGGCGACGTTATCCAGCCGCCGGAGGCTGCGCTCCGGCTCCTCCTCATCGCCGCCTACCTGGCCGTTTCCCTGGCAGGGCTGTCCGCCATTGGGCTCTTCCTGTCCACCCTGACGGTGGTTCCAGTGGGGGCCATGGCCGCCACCGTGGTGCTCTCGGTGGTGTCCCAGGTCCTGGACCAGCTGCCCCAGCTTGAGTGGCTGCACCCCTGGCTTTTCAGCCACTACTGGCTGGGTTTCGGGGACCTGCTCCGGCAGCCCGTGATGTGGGACTCGTTCGTCAGCAATGGCCTGCTGCAGGCGGGATACGTGGCCGTGTTCGGGGCGCTGGCCTATGGGCGTTTCGTGACCAAGGACGTCCTGAGCTGACGGACGCAGAGGGAGCACGCCAAGGCGCTCCTAGGCGTGCTGGTGTGCCTCGTGCTCTGAATGGCTGGCGGGTTCCAGCTGGAACGTGCAGTGGTCGGTATCAAAGTGCGAGCCCAGGCAGGTGATCAGTTTGTCCAGCAGCTGGTCGGCCCCGCGGGCATTGAGAACGCCGTCCTCCACCACCACGTGCGCCGAGAAGACCGGAACGCCCGATGTGATGGTCCAGATATGGATGTCATGCACGTCCGTTACGCCCTCCACGGACAGGATGTGCTCACGGATCATCTGCACCTCCACGCCCTTGGGGGTAGCCTCCAGCAGCACGTCCACCACGTCACGGAGCAGGGACCACGCCCGGGGCAGGATCATCAGGGCAATCAGGACTGACGCGATAGTGTCCGCCGCCTGGAAGCCGGTCACCATGATCACCACTGCAGCAGCGATGACGGCAAAGGAGCCCAGGAGGTCGCCCAGGACCTCCAGGTAGGCGCCCCGCACGTTGAGGCTCTCCTGGTGTGCTCCGCGCAGGATCACCAGGGACGCCACGTTTGCGGCGGCGCCAAGGACGGCGGCGAACAGCATGATGTCCGTCTGCACTTCCGGTGCCGCACCGATCCGGCGGATCGCCTCGCTGAAGATAACCACGGAGATCACGATCAGGATCAGCGCATTGGCCAGTGCGGCCAGCACCTCGGCACGCTGGTACCCGTAGGTCCTCTGGTCACTGGCAGGACGCCCTGCTATCCACGCGGCCAGCAGGGCGATGGTAACCCCCGCAGCGTCCGAGAGCATATGGCCGGCGTCGGCCAGCAGGGACAGCGACCCCGACAGGACCGCACCGGCAACCTGGACCAGGACCACGGCGAGGGTGATGGCAAGGACCGCTACCAGCCGCTTTCGGTGCCGGCCGGTCGCGGTGATGCCGTGGGTGTGGCTGTGGTCGTGTCCCATGCCTACAAGGCTAGCCCCAGCCGAGCTCGTGCAACCGGTCGTCGTCGATGCCGAAGTGATGGGCAATCTCGTGTACCACCGTGACGGCCACTTCGTGGATGACGTCCTCCCGGGACGAGCAAATGTCCAGGATGGGCTCGCGGAAGATCGTGATCCTGTCCGGCAGGGACCCTGCGTCCCACCAGGAATCCCGCTCGGTCAGCGGAACACCTTCATAGAGTCCCAGCAGGACAGTGTCCGGATCCTCCCCGGGTTGTGGCACATAGTCGTCCTCAATGAACACGGCCACGTTGTCCATAGCGCGCGCCAGCTTGTCCGGGATGCTGTCCAGGGCGTCCCCCACGGCAGCCTCGAACTCGTCCTCGGGCATGGTGAAGCGGAGGGGTTCGCTGGGACCCTCTGGAACGGTGGGGAGGCCCGGCGGGAGGCTTGCTGGCATACTCCGACTCTAGCGGGAACCTGCGTCCCGGGCCCGTCCCGCATTCCTGCTCCTGCGCCGGGTCAGTCCCACGCCCACCAGGCAGACCAGGCCGCCCACCAGGCCCAGGACGGCAGGAACCTCGCCCAGCAGGAGCCAGGAAATCAGGATGGTGGTACCCGGTACCAGGTACGTTGTGGCGGCCAGCTTGCCGGCGTCCACCAGCGAGAGCGCGTATGCCCACGTGGTGAAGGCAATCGCCGTGGGAAAGATTCCAAGATAGACAAGCCCCCATGTTGCCTGAAGCGGTGCCGCCTGGACCTCGCCGATGAGCTGGCCGGTGAAGGGCAGGCAGCAGAGCGCCCCCACCAGGATGCCGAACCAGGTGGCCTGGGCGGCAGGAAACTTCCGCAGCACAGGCTTCTGGATGATGACGCTGACGGCGGCGAGCACGGCGGCAAGGAGGCAGAGCAGCACGCCCGCCACATCCGCCGTCGTGCCCTCTCCTTGCGTGGACGCCTGGCTGGAACCGAACGCGATCAAGGCCACGCCTGCAAAAGCAACCAGGCTGCCGATGATGAGCCACCGCGGGAAGCCTTCCTTCAGGAACAGGCCTGCCATGATCGCCACCAGGATTGGGTTCACGTTGATCAGCAGCGCGCTGGTGCCTGCGTCCAGCACGTGTTCGGCTGCGTTCAGCGCCACGTTGTAGCCGCCGAACCACATCACGCCATAGGCGAGGATCGGCCACCATTCCCGGCCTTTCGGCAGGAGGCGGCTTTTCAGCAGTTGCGGCAGGACCAGCAAGGAGAGTACGACGGCGGCAATCACCAGCCTGCCCAGCGTCAGGGATCCCGGGGAGAAGTGGGGGCCGATCGCCCGGATCCCCACGAAGGCCGACGCCCAGAGGACCACGGTGACCGCCATGGCAACAACTCCGAGTGCCTTCACCTGGGGTGCTGCGGTTTGAGCAGGTGCAGGGGTGCTGACAGGGCTGGTTGAAGGCATGAAGCAAATCTATCCGGGGATCCGGGCGGCCGGCTGGCGGAAATCAGCCACGTCTGCGCAACTTCCTGCCACGGCACCTGTCCCGCGTCTGCCGGAAGCCGCGGGAGGGAAGGCTAACTGGACGGCGAGGCCCATTCCAGCAGGCGTTCCACGGGCCAGGTGGTGATGATCCGTTCGGCGGGGACACCGTTCCGTTCTGCCCGTTCGGCTCCGTACTGGAGGAAGTCCAGTTGGCCCGGCGCGTGCGCGTCGCTGTCGATCGAGAACAGGCAGCCGGCCTCGAGCGCCAGTTGGATCAGGGCATCGGGCGGGTCCTGGCGCTCCGGCCGGGAATTGATCTCCACTGCCACGTTGTTCTCGGCGCAGGCGGCGAACACCTCCTTGGCATCGAACTCCGACGGCGGCCGCGTCCCCCGCGACCCCTCGACGAGGCGCCCGGTGCAGTGGCCCAGGATGTTGGTGTGCGGGGACTGGATGCCCGCGAGCATCCGCTTTGTCATGGTCTTCCGGTCCGCCCGGAGCTTTGAGTGCACGCTGGCCACCACTATGTCCAGGCGGTCCAGCAGCTCCGGTTCCTGGTCCAGTTCCCCCGATTCCAGGATGTCCACCTCGATGCCGGCCAGGAGCCGCACGGGTTGCTCGGGCAGGCCGCTGGAACCGGCGTGGGTGCCGTCGTTGATGGCATCCACCACGTCCAGTTGACTGCGCAGCCGTTCCGGTGAGAGTCCGTTGGCGATGGTGAGGTTGGGGGAGTGGTCGGTCAGTGCAAGGTATTCCCTGCCCAGGACCCCGGCGGCCGCCAGCATCACCTCAATGGGAGACCCGCCGTCGGACCACTCACTGTGGCTGTGCAAGTCGCCACGGATCGCCTCCCGGATAGCCGTCCCGCCGGATGCCAACGGCTTCGCGCCCTTTTCACGGAGATCCGCCAGGTAATCCGGAACCTGGCCCTCTACGGCCTGGCGGATCACCTGGTAGGTCCGGTCGCCGATGCCCTTCATCGATTTCAGCCGCCCGTTCCGCGCGCGCTCCGCCACTTCCTCCGGCGGGAGCGGACTAATGGCCGCCGCCGCCTTGCGGAACGCCTGGACTTTGAAGGTGGCAGCGCGTCCGCGCTCCAGCCAGAACGCAATCTCATTGAGTGCTGCTACTGCATCCATCCGTCCATCTTCACCTGCCGGCCCGGTCCGTGGCGCTGTTTTTGGCCGATTTTGGATAATTCCTGCCTAGGCCCTATAGTTTTAGAGTCCAGTTCGGAGAAACGCAAAGGACAAAGACGGAAAGCTTCGCTTGACGCCTTTTATTTTGTTCCGAACGGGTTCTGGCCCCCATCGTCTAGCGGCCTAGGACACCGCCCTTTCACGGCGGCGGCACGGGTTCGAATCCCGTTGGGGGTACGCAAGGAACTGGTCAAGCAGGCAAAAAATGTCTGGTAGGCTGGAAGCCTTGAAAAAAGCGGTAGAGATACTGCTGAAGCAAGAAACGCAAGGCCCTGTAGCGCAGTTGGTTAGCGCGCCGCCCTGTCACGGCGGAGGTCGCGGGTTCAAGTCCCGTCAGGGTCGCTCTGATTGTTGGAAGAGATTCCGGCTGTCATGGTGACTAGTCACCTAGGCTCTGTAGCTCAGTTGGTAGAGCGTTCGACTGAAAATCGAAAGGTCACCGGATCGACGCCGGTCGGAGCCACCACTGGGAAGCATCAGTTCTTCGGAGCTGGTGCTTTTCTCTTTTTGCGAGCTTAAGCTTGCCTTCACACCGCTGCAGATATCAATCCAGCATCGTTGCTGCCGAGCCGGGCATTTCCCGCTCCTGCAGCCGGGCCTGTTCCGTAAAGTTGCAGGCTGCAAAACCACCGCACGGAACCCATAGAACAGACGAACGTACACACGAACTTTCAAGAGCAGTCTGAGCGTCACAAGCGCATAAGGAGAAACCGGGAATGTCCGCCACACCTGGCACCAGGACCATCAGCCAACCACCAACGGATGAACCGCCCCGGCCGGCAGGACGGGCTGGCGGGCCGCCCGGAACCGCAGGCCAGCCACTTGCCAGATGGGTTTTTTGGCCGGCAGCCGCGATCATCATCGTTTTTGTCCTCTTCGCCGCAATTTTCCCGGCCGCCGCCACCGATTTCTTCACCACCATCCAGGGCAACGTCATCAACTGGTTCGGCTGGTACTACGTTGCCGCCGTTGCACTCTTTGTCGCGTTTTCGCTCTGGATCGGCCTCAGCCACTATGGCGACATCAAGCTGGGCAAGGATGAGGACGAACCCGAATTTTCGGTGATGTCCTGGTTCGCCCTGCTGTTCGCAGCCGGCATGGGAATCGGCCTTGTCTTCTTCGGTGTGGCCGAACCCCTCAACCACTTTGCCGCTCCGCGGCCCGGTGTTGAAGGATCCCCCATCGAGCTCGCCCAGCAGGCACTGACGCAGACCTACCTGCATTGGGGCCTCCACGCCTGGGCCATTTACGTTGTGGTGGGCGTATCCATTGCCTACGCCGTCCACCGCCGGAACCGTCCCATCTCCATCCGCTGGACCCTGGAGCCGCTCCTGGGCCACAAGCGTGTTTCCGGCGGCTGGGGCAACCTTATTGATGTCGTAGCCCTGGTGGGCACGCTGTTCGGCGTGGCCACCTCACTGGGCCTGGGCGTTCTGCAAATTTCTGCAGGACTCGAGCAGGCGAACATCCTCCAGGCCACCACCATGACGCAGATCGGGCTGATCCTGTGCATCATCACGCTGACCATCGCTTCGGTGGTGTCCGGCGTGGGCAAGGGCATGAAGTGGCTGTCCAACACCAACCTGATCCTGGCTGGGCTGCTGATGCTGGTGGTGCTGTTCACCGGCCCTACGCTGTTCCTGCTGCGCGAATTCGTCCAGTCCGTCGGCAACTATCTGCAGAATGTCGTGGGCCTGACCTTCAACACGCTGGCTTTCTCCGGCGCAGAGGGTGAGGCATGGCAGGCCGCCTGGACCACCTTCTACTGGGGCTGGTGGATTTCCTGGGCGCCCTTTGTGGGCATCTTCATTGCCCGCATCTCCAAGGGGCGCACGGTCCGGCAGTTCGTTGCCGGTGTCCTCCTGGTGCCCACCGCCATGGGTTTCCTGTGGTTCTCTGTCCTGGGCGGCGCCGCCATCCACCGGGAACTGTTCGGTGCCGGCGGCCTGATCAGTGACGACGGAACCGTGGACACCGAGGGTGCGCTGTTCAATCTGTTGGGCAGCCTGCCCGGCAGTGCCATCCTTACGGTGGGCGCCATCCTCCTGATCGCCATCTTCTTCATCACCTCGGCGGATTCCGGTGCCCTGGTCATGGGCATGATTTCTACCGGCGGAGATGTGGAGCCGAAAAACTGGCTGCGAATCTTCTGGGCCCTCGCCGCCGCAGCCGTGGCCATCGCCCTGCTGCTGGCCAACGGGCTGCAGGCGATCCAGACGGCAGCGATTCTGACGGCGGTTCCGTTCAGCGTGGTGATCATCCTGATGTGTATCGCCACGGCCAAGGCCTTCCACAAGGAACACGAAACGCTGATGCGTGCACAGCGCAAGCTGGCCCGCGACCAGATGACCGCGCACGTTACCGAGCAGGTGCAGGACTCCATGCAGGACTCGGTCCAGGAGCACTACCAGGAACATGTTGCCGAGCAGATCCAGGAATCCGTGCAGGAGCATTACCAGGAGCACCTGGCGGACCAGGTCCAGGACCAGGTCACGGAGGCGGTGGAAGCGCAGCTGAGCGAGCGGCTGGCAGCCGGAGAAGTTCCGGAAGCAGCCCCGGCAGATACCGCCAGGAGTAGCCGGGACACTTAAGATTCGCATCTGACCCCCGGGATCAGAAGCACCACAGGCAGGGGCGCTCCGCAGTGCGGACGCCCCTGCCTGCTGCCGTTAAGCCCCGGCCGGGGATAGGGTTGGGAGCAACAGAAGGGGGAGTGCCTGATGGAATACCAGAACCCGCAAACCGGCCAGGGGATCCACGAGCATGCAGTTCCTGTGCCCGGCCTGGGCCGCACAGTGATCTCCGAGACGGCAGTGGCAAAGGTGGCGGGCATTGCCGCCCGTTCCGTCCCCGGCGTCTACTCTTTGGGCTCTGGCCCGTCACGTGCGCTCGGCGCGATCCGCGACGCCGTCGGCAGTTCGGACCACGCCGCCGGAGTGCGTGCCGAAGTCGGCGAAACGCAGGTTGCGGTGGATATCAGCCTGGTGGCGAGCTACGGAACACCGCTCCATGCGCTGGCCAACGAGGTGCGTGCCGCCGTATATCGCGCCGTCGGGGAACTGGTGGGGCTGCAGGTGATCGAGGTCAACGTGGAAGTCACGGACGTCTACGTCCCGCCGCCGGTCAAGCCCACTGTTGCTGGCTCTACTGACAGGGAGGCGCTGCTGTGAACCTCACCCTGGCAGGCATGGCAATGGGTGCCTTCGTCGCTTTTATGTCCCTGCAGTTTGGTTTGTGGGGCTTCCTTGTTTCCCTGCTCTTCATGGCTATCGGGGCACTCCTGGGCCGGGCCGCGGAAGGGAAACTGGACCTTCGCGGCGTCCTGGACGCCATCATCGGCCGGCGCTCTTCCTCATGAGCTCCACCGCTCCGGCCGTCCGGGGCCGGGAGCTGAGCGGCCACAACCGCATCAGCACGCAGGCCCTGACAAGTCTCGCCAAAGCTGCGGCCGCGCAATACCTGGGGGTGGATGCGCAGGATGTGCGGGCTGACTGGGCGGACGACGACGGCCTGCTGGCCCTGTCCCTCATCACACCTGTCAGCATTCCGCCTTTGAATACGGTTGTTGTGGATCCCTCACGTGTGGAGGGCATCGGAGGTTCCATCTGGGACAGAACCGTCAGGGCAAAGGCCGCCATCCTGGCAACGGTGACGGAACTGAGCGGTTCGCAGCTGAGCCGGGTGGACATCAGGATCACCGGTGCAAGCATCAGCGAGGGGGGACGGGTGAAATGAGCCGGCACATCGAAAGCCAGTCACCGGACATGGACAGGATCCTGCACCGGGAAACCCGTTCCTCGCGTGCAGTTGTGGCCACGGCAGCGGCAGCGCTGGTCATTGGGCTCGCCTCGTACGGGCTGCTCGAAGCAGCAGTCCACGCGATCGGCCAACCGGCCTGGCTGATCGAGCCGCAGGTGGCAGCGGAACGTTTGGTGGCACTGCCGGCGGGGATCTCACCGCTGCTGCTCGGGGCCATCGGGGCGGTGCTGGCAATGATCGGCCTCGTCTTTTTCCTCAATGGGATCTTGCCCGGCCACCGCGCCCGGCACCTTCTGGGCCGGCGGAGCGCAGCCGGTCCGGCCGTGGTGGTGGACGATGAAGTTATTGCTTCCGCTCTTGCCCGGCGTGCCCGGCTTGCCGCGAACGTCACGCCGGAACAGGTGATGGTGGTGGTATCCCAGCGGCAGGTGGTTGTAAATGTCCGTCCCACCTCCGGCGTACCCGTGGACGAGGATGCAGTACTCACGGCAGTCCACAGCGAGCTTGACGCCATGTCACTGGAACCCGACCCCGCCGTGCACGTCAATGTGGCACCATCGGGAGTGATCGGCGCATGAACAGTACTCCCACCCTCCTCAACCGGACCCTGATCGCGGTCCTGGGCCTGGTTCTGCTTGTGGTTGGCGGGCTGTTGATGCTGCTGGCCGCTGTCCCGGCCGTGGCTTCATGGTGGCATTCGTGGTCCGCAGGCGTGTGGGCTGGAGCCAACGATGCGTTCAACGCCACGAGGTTCCCGGGACGCCCCGAGAGCTGGCTGTGGATCCTGGTTGCCCTGGCCCTGCTGGTGCTGATCGGACTCATGGTGGCCTGGGTTGCCCAACAGGGAAAGGGCCGGTCCGATGTACTCGCTGTGGGGTACGATCCCGGGGAAGTGCCCGGCGACGTACGGATCGGCGGGGGAGTGGCGGAGCAGGCGCTGAAACATGCCCTTGCGCACCGTCCGGACCTGGCCGGCGCCACCGTCACCACCTACGACGTCAAAGGCACGCCTGCCGTGAAGGTGCGCCTCCTGCCGCGCCAGGGCGTAGCCCCGCACCTGCTCGCGGAAGAGGTGTTCGCCTTGGTGGCAGCACTGGAACTCGTAGTAGGAAAGAACATTCCCGTGCTGGTCCACATCGGCGCCGGGGCGCGGACGCGCTTCAGCAGGGCCGAACGCGTCCGCTGACACGATCTTTAGGTTACTGTTCAGAAACAAATGGGTGTAAACGCTTGCATCATTGCAGCCGGCCCAATTACCGTGATGGTCACCACAAAGTTCCTGGCGGATGTCAGTTCTGCAACTCATAGAGGAGTTCCCTGCATGAAAAATCGCAAGTACCTGCTGCCCGTAGCGGTGACCGGAATTGTGGCGCTGTCCCTCAGCGCATGCAGTCCGGAAGAGGCCGCGACTGATCCGGCCGCCACCGCCGATTGCTCCAAGTACGAAAGCTACGGCAAGCACGACGGGAAGACGGTCTCCGTCTACTCCACCATCGTGGACACGGAGGCCACCAACCTCGAGAAGACCTGGGCTGCGTTCGAGAAGTGCACCGGAGCCACGGTCAAATATGAGGGCAGCAAGGAGTTCGAGACCCAGATCGGTGTCCGGGCGAAGGCCGGCAACGCCCCCGATATCGCAATCTTCCCGCAGCCCGGCCTGATGGCTGACCAGGCCCGTGCCGGAAACCTGAAGCCCGCACCGCAGGCCGTATCTGACGCTGTCGATGAGAACTGGTCTGCGGACTGGAAGAAGTACGGCACTGTTGACGGCGTGTTCTACACCGCCCCCATGCTGGCCAACGTCAAGGGATACGTCTGGTACGCCCCCAAGACCTTCGAAGACAAGGGCTGGGAAGTTCCCAAGACCTGGGACGAAATGCTGGAGCTTTCCAAGAAGATCGCGGACGAGGGCAGCATGAAGCCCTGGTGTGCCGGTTTTGAGTCCGGGGAAGCAACGGGCTGGCCCGGAACGGACTGGGTTGAGGATGTAGTTCTTCGCTCCCAGGGTCCTGAGGTTTATGACCAGTGGGTCAGCCATGAGATCCCCTTCAACGACCCGCGCATCGTGGAAGCAATGGATAAGACCGGCGAGATCCTGCTCGACGACAAGATGGTGAACGGCGGATTCGGTGACGTCCGCTCCATTCTCACCACGGGCTTCGCGCAGGCGGGCCAGCCGGTGCTTGACGGGCAGTGCGCCATGCACCACCAGGCGAACTTCCAGGCTTCAAACTGGCCGGAAGGCACCATCGTTGCCGAGGATGGCGACGTGTGGGCCTTCATGACCCCGCCCGTGGACGAGTCCAAGGGACTCACCATTACCGGCGGCGGCGAAATGGTTGGCGCCTACAAGGACACCCCTGAAGTACAGGCCTTCCAGGCCTACCTGGCCAGTGCTGAATTCGCCAACGACCGCGTCAAGCTCGGCGGCGTCGTCAGCGCCAACAAGGGCCTCGACCCGGCAAATGCACAGACTGAACTGGACAAGCTGAGCATTGAGCTGCTCCAGGACGAAGAAACAGTGTTCCGCTTCGACGGTTCCGACCTGATGCCCGGCGCAGTTGGTTCCAACTCCTTCTGGAAGGGCATCGTGGCATGGATCAACGGCACGCCGTCCAAGGAAGTCGCGGACAGCATCGAAAGCAGCTGGCCTAAGAGCTAACCCTCCCTGGTTCTGCGCCTCCGGCTTCAACGCCGGAGGCGCAGTGTCATCCTGCATACACGATCTACGGACAACCACGGAGACAGGCAATGGAATTCATCGGAGGAAAGTTCCTTCAAGTCGTGATCGCGCTGGCGGTCTTCGCTGCGCTTATTGGACTGATCATGCTGTTGGTGGACAGGGCACCAAAGTCCGCCAAAGACAAACTCACGGTTGCGGGCTTCCTGGCCCCTGCAGCAATCCTCCTGCTCGTTGGGTTGGTGTACCCCGCCGCGCAGACCTCATTCCTTGCGTTCACCGATGCCAGCGGCAAGTTGAACGGGGTCGATAACTTCGTTTGGATGTTTACGCAGCCGGAAGCGCTGGTGACGCTCCGAAACACCATTATCTGGACCGTTCTTGTGCCGTTGCTTTCAACAGTTTTCGGTTTGGCTTACGCAGTCTTCATAGATAAAGCCCACGGCGAGCGGATCCTGAAAGCCCTCGTGTTTATGCCGATGGCCATTTCGTTCGTAGGCGCAGGCATTATCTGGAAACTTGTCTACGACTACCGCGGCCCCGAGATTGAGCAGACCGGCGTGCTGAACGCGCTGCGGGTCACTTTTGGAATGGAGCCCAAGCAGTTCCTGCTTGACGCCCCTGAGAACACCATCTTCCTGATCATCGTGATGGTCTGGATCCAGACAGGCTTCGCCATGGTGATACTCTCGGCAGCCATCAAAGGCGTGCCGGCAGAACTGGTGGAGGCTGCCCGGCTGGACGGTGCGAACCCGTGGCAGCAGTTCCGCAACGTCACCATCCCGGGCATCCGCGGATCCCTCGTCGTTGTGCTCACCACAATTACCATCGCCACGTTGAAGGTGTTCGACATCGTCCGCACCATGACCGCCGGCAACTACGAAACTTCGGTGGTTGCCAATGAGATGTATACCCAGGCGTTCCGTGCCGGCGAGCCGGGCAGGGGTGCCGCGCTGGCACTGATCCTCTTCCTGCTGGTCCTGCCAATCGTCGTTTACAACGCCCGCGTTCTCCGTCAGCAAAAGGAAATCCGATGACCGTCATGCCAGCGCCGGACGAGGCGGCAAAAACACGAACTGCAGTCAAGGGTGGCAGCGGCGGCACTCCAGCGGCTGAAAATTCTGCTCCGATCATGCGCCGGGTCAAAAGTAAACTGACGTCCCGCTGGGCAACAGCCGCTGCCCTGGTGATTGCGGTGGTCTGGACCATTCCCACCTTTGGGCTGCTGGTGTCTTCATTCCGGCCGGCCGCTAAACAGGTGGGTCCACGTTCGGACGGCTGGTGGAACTTCTTTGGCGACTGGCAGTTCACATTCAAGAACTACGTGGACGTTACCGCGCCGGGCGGGTCGCAGGCGGCCAACCTGACGCAGTACTTTGCCAACTCCCTGGCGATTGTCATTCCGGTCACGGTCTTCGTCCTGGTCCTGGCGTCCATGGCGGCGTACATCTTTGCCTGGGGAAGCTTCAAGGGGCGTGAAGCAGCCTTTATCTTCGTCTTCGCGCTGCAGATCATCCCCCTGCAAATGGCCCTTATTCCACTCCTCCAGCTCTTCACCCAAGTCCTGCAGATTCCGCCGGGGTCCTACACGCAGCTGTGGATAGCCCACACGATTTTCGGCTTGCCACTGGGCATCTTCCTGCTGCACAACTTCATCTCCGAAATCCCTGGTGAAGTTATTGAAGCTGCAAAAATGGATGGGGCCGGCCATACGACCATCTTCTGGCGGGTCATCCTGCCTCTGTCGGTCCCCGCCCTCGCGTCGCTGGCGATCTTCCAGTTCCTGTGGGTGTGGAATGACCTGCTCGTGGCGCTGGTGTTCTCCGGCGGAACCGCGGACGTTGCCCCCATCACCCAACGCCTGGCTGAAATCTCCGGTACCCGCGGCGCACGGGACTACCTGAATCCCGCCGCAGCCTTCGTTTCCATCATCGTTCCGCTTGCAGTGTTCTTCGGCCTGCAGCGGTACTTCGTCCGCGGCCTCCTTGCGGGAGGCCTCAAAGGCTGACAGGGCGCTGCGGCCAGCCGGTATCTCGGCTGGCCGTGGCCCTGCCAAACCTGGAAAGGACCCTCATCAATTGATGGGGGCGGGAAATACTCGAGGAGTACCAGAGGGGACATCGTGGCGCGCATAAGTGCAAGGTCTCAACGTGGCGGCCACAGCGGAGTCAGCATTGAGGATGTGGCGGCCGCCGCGGGTGTATCCACAGCCACCGTCTCGCGGGCGGTCCGGGGACTGCCCCGGGTCTCACCGGCAACGAGGGAAAAAATCCTCGAGGTGGCGGCCGATCTGGGCTATGTGGCCTCGTCCTCCGCTTCCGGCCTTGCCACAGGCCGGACCAAAACCATCGGGGTCCTGGCTCCTTTCGTGAGCCGCTGGTTCTTTTCCAAGGCCATCGAAGGCGCGGACCGCGAGCTTCACGCCCGCAACTACAACCTTTCCCTGTTCAACCTGGGCGGGCATGGCAGCAACCGGGAACGGCTCTTCAGCAAGACGATGGTGTACAAGCAGATCGATGCGCTGCTGGTGCTGTGTATGGCTCTGAGCCATGAAGAGCTGGAACACCTGCAGAAAATCGACATCCCGCTCGTGGTGGTGGGCGGCCACGTCGACGAGTGCGCCTACATCGGCATTGACGACTACGCTGCTGCCTCTACGGCGGTCCGCCACCTGATCGACCTCGGCCACCGGGACATCGCGCTGCTCCACGGGGACGATGAGACAGACCTCAACTTCGACGTTCCCCGGGTCCGTATCCTGGCCTTCAAGGACGTCATGACAGCGGCCGGCCTTCCCACCCGCCCTGAGTGGGACGAATGGGGGGACTTTACGGTCCGCAGTGGCCAGGAGGCTTTCCGCCGCCTCTGGTCCAAGCCGGGCAACAAACCCACCGCCATTTTCTGCGCATCAGACGAGATGGCCATGGGCGTCATCTTCGAAGCCTCCCGGCATGGTGTGCGGGTGCCGGAGGAACTGTCCGTGGTGGGCATCGACGATCATGATTTCGCTGACCCGGTAGGCCTGACGACCGTGGGCCAGCGGCCTGATGAGCAGGCCGAACTGGCCACGAAGATGCTCCTTGACGAACTGGACGGGCAGGCCGGCTCGGTCCAGTCCGCCGTCGCGCCCCATGCACTGATCATCAGAAGGACCACGGCGCCACCCCAGTCCTAGCCTGGCCACGCCTGGTTCCCTGGACCGGGGGCAGCTTCAGGAGGCGCGTGCCAGTTGCCGGATCGGAATCCAGCGGGACGCCAGCCGGCGGTAGGCTGCAGCGGCGCCGGTCATGTCGCCCTCAGCGAGGCATTCGATGCCGAGCCTGATGTCCATGGGTGAATCGTCGGGATACACCTTGTCTGCAACGGCACCGTAATCCAGCTCCACCATCGAGTCCACATGGAACAACTCAAGCCACTCCGTGAGCTGCGAAAGGTCGTCCAGCATATCGAGGTCCGGGGCCGCCAGTGCGAGGTTGGCCACCGCGTAGCGGGCCCGCTCCAAAGCCTCGGTGATGGGGGCCCACACCCGGACCGTGACGATCCGCCCGCCGGCCTCGACGACGTCTTTGCGGTCTGACTCCATGAACAGGGAGAACCAGCTGAAGGGGATTCCCCAGGTGGACGCGCGGGTGTGGACACGGATGGAGCCGTCCCTGGCCTTTACCTGGTCTATCCGTTCCTGGTGCTTGTCCCGCTGTTCCTCGGGGATCAGCAGTTCCGCCAGCGGGCCGTGGATTCCCTCCATCAGGGCGTTGGCGGCCAGGCCTGCGCGCAACACCAGCTGACTGGGGCAATACAGCAGCACGGGGCCGGCGTCGGGGCCGTCGTCGGCTGTTTCCCCTGAAGGCGCCGGCGCAGTGGTGACGCGGACAAGGTCGGTGCGGCCGGTAGGGAAGGGATCGCCGCCGGACCGCGTGATGCGTCCCAGCGAGGCGAGCAGTTCGGCGTTTTCGACGGCGGCACGGGAGGCGGTGCGTGCCACCGCCGCCCCGATCACCTGGCGCTGCTCCTCGGGGAACGCGGCCAGCGGTTCGTAAACCCGCAGGGTTGATGAGAACGGCAGGCCGGCCTGGCCCCGGTAGAGGTTTCCGGTCATCACGGTCTCCTTGTCTGGGTCCAGGACAATGTCATCAGTCGGCCAGTTCCACCAGTACGGGGGCGTGGTCCGAGGCGCCCTTGCCTTTGCGCTCCTCGCGGTCAATGGAAGCGCCGGTGACACGGGCGGCCAGGGCCGGGGATGCCAGGACAAAGTCGATCCGCATGCCCTCCTTCTTGGGGAAGCGCAACTGGGTGTAGTCCCAGTATGTGTAAACGCCGGGGCCGGGAGTGTAGGGCCGGGCAACATCAGTGAAGCCGGCCGACTCAAAAGCGTGGAAGGCTGCGCGCTCCGGCGGACTGACGTGGGTGGACCGGTTGTTGATGAACAGGTCGATATCCCAGACGTCCTCGTCGAACGGCGCGATGTTCCAGTCACCCATCAGGGCAACCTGGGCCGCCGGATTCTCCGTAATGAGCTCCTGGGCGTGGGTCTTCAGGCTTTCCAGCCACTTGAGCTTGTACGGCATGTGCTCGTCGTCCAGGGAACGGCCGTTGGGGACGTAAAGGCTCCAGATGCGGACGCCTGCGCAGGTTGCAGCGATGGCGCGGGCCTCCTGGACGGGGTCCTTGCCGGCCTTGCCGAAGGCGGGCTGGTCGAGGAAGGTCCGCTGGACGTCCTCCAGTCCCACGCGGGAGGCGATGGCAACCCCGTTCCACTGGTTCACGCCGAAGTGGGCAACCTCGTAACCCATCCGCTCGAAGAGCTCCCACGGAAAATTGTCGTCCTTGCACTTGGTCTCCTGGATGGCCAGCACGTCGCAGTCGCTGCGCTGAAGCCAGGCCTCAACACGGTCTGCGCGGGCACGGAGCGAGTTCACATTCCAGGTAGCTATCTTCACAGTTCCTAACTTACCGTGGCGGCCCCGCCGCCGGTAAAGCAGCAGGTGAAGCGCGCCCGGGGCACTTGCGGGTGCGCGCATAGACGGTTGGTCTCGTGTGGAACTTAGTAGGAAGTCCGAGTATATTCGCAACCAGAAATGACCTGGATCACATGCGAAGGAGCGTGCAGTCATGGTCAGCGAACTGTCGCACTACATTGCCGGCCGCCATACGGCAGGTTTGTCAGGCCGCTTTGCGGAGGTATTCGATCCGTGCAGCGGGCAGGTCCAGGCCCGGGTTCCGCTTGCCGGCCGGGAGGAGGTCCACAACGCCGTTGCTGTTGCCGCAAAGGCGCAGGCGGAGTGGGCGGCCATGAACCCGCAGCGCCGCGGCAGGATCCTGCTCAGGTTCGTGGACCTGGTCAACCGGGACCTTGAGGGGATCGCCCGGCTGCTCTCTTCCGAGCATGGAAAGACCCTCGCCGATTCGAAAGGCGATATCCAGCGCGGCCTGGAGGTGGTGGAGTTCGCCGCAGGCGCCCCGCACCTGCTCAAGGGCGAGTTTTCCAGTGACGCCGGGCCGGGCATCGATATCCATTCCCTGCGCCAGCCCCTGGGCGTGGTCGCAGGCATCACGCCGTTCAACTTTCCGGCCATGATCCCGCTCTGGAAATCCGGTCCCGCCCTGGCTGCCGGCAACGCGTTCATCCTGAAACCCTCCGAGCGGGATCCCTCCGTGCCGCTCCGCCTGGCCGAGCTGTACACGGAGGCGGGCGTCCCGGACGGGGTGTTCAACGTGCTCAACGGGGACAAGGAAGCCGTGGACGCCCTGCTGGAGGACCCGCAGGTCAGGGCTGTGGGTTTTGTGGGTTCAACCCCCATCGCACAGTACATCTACGCCACCGCCGCGGCCCACGGAAAGCGGGCGCAATGCTTCGGCGGGGCCAAGAACCACATGGTGATCATGCCCGACGCGGACCTGGACCAGGCCGCCGATGCCTTGATCGGCGCCGGCTACGGCTCAGCGGGGGAGCGCTGCATGGCGATCTCGGTGGCGGTGCCCGTGGGGGAGGGGACAGCGGACCGGCTGGCGGCCAACCTCCAGGACCGGGTGGAGGCCCTCACCGTGGGCCACAGCCTGGAGCCGGACTCCGACTTCGGCCCGGTGGTCTCGGCCGAGGCAAAGGAACGCATCGAGGGCTACATCCAGGCGGGCGTGGACGCGGGCGCTTCCCTCCTGGCGGACGGCCGTGGACTCACCGTGCAGGGACATGAGGGTGGCTTCTGGGTGGGGCCCACCCTTTTCGACCACGTCACCAGGGACATGGCCATCTACCGGAACGAGATTTTTGGGCCCGTCCTGAGCATCGTCCGGGCTGCCGACTACGACGAAGCCCTCGAGCTGTGCAACAGGAATGAATTCGGCAACGGCGTGGCCATCTTCACCCGTGACGGCGACGCCGCGCGCGATTTCGCCACCCGGGTGGACGTCGGCATGGTGGGCATCAACGTCCCTATCCCCGTGCCCATCGCCTACTACACCTTCGGCGGCTGGAAGGCCTCAGGATTCGGTGACCTCAACCAGCACGGCGCGGACGCCTTCCGGTTCTACACCAAGACCAAAACTGTGACCACGCGGTGGCCATCGGGAATACGCCACGGAGCCAGTTTCGTGATGCCGGAAGGAAGCTGATGACGGACAACCTGGCTGCGCGTGAGGGAAGGAGCGCGGCTGCTGCGGCGAACAGCGCTGACGTGCTGTTCGAGCGCCGCGGCCGGCTGGGCGTCATCACCCTCAACCGGCCCAAAGCGGTCAACGCGCTGACAGCGGGAATGGTGGGCCGGCTTCTGCAACAACTCACGGCATGGGCGGACGACGACGGCGTTGCCACGGTTTTGATGCAGGGCGCCGGAGACCGGGGCCTGTGCGCCGGTGGCGACATCGTGGCAATCTACGAGGACATTCCTGAGGGCGGGGAACGAACAGCCCGCTTCTGGGAAACCGAGTATCGGCTCAATTCCCTGATCGCGCGCTATCCCAAGCCCTATATGGCACTGATGGACGGGCTGGTGCTTGGTGGCGGGGTGGGAATTTCCGCGCACGGGTCCGTACGCGTGGTCACTGAACGCACCCGTACGGGGATGCCGGAAACCACCATCGGTTTTGCCCCGGACGTTGGTGGAACGTTCCTGCTGTCGCGCGCGCCCGGCGAAGCGGGAACCCACGCGGCCCTGACCGGGGCGCACCTGAACGGATCGGACGCGCTGTTCCTTGGCCTGGCCAGCCATTACGTCCCGTCCGAAAAGCTGCCAGGCCTGGTAGCGGCGCTGGAAAACGAAACAGCGGAAGCCGCCGTCGGCCGTTTCAGCGAGGAAGCTCCGCCGTCCGTCCTTGAGGGGCAGCGGGACTGGATCGACAGCTGCTACGCCTCAGATGATGCCGAGGACATTGTCCGGCGCCTTCGCGGCTATGAGGGTGGCAACAGATCTGAAGCCTTGCACGCTGCCCACACCATCGAAGCGAAGTCGCCCACGTCGGTGAAAGTCACGCTGGCATCCCTGCGCAGGGTAAGGGGCCGGACGCTGGACGAAGCCCTGGCGCAGGAATACCGTGTTGGCCTTCGGTTCCTGGCAGCCCCGGACTTCCGGGAGGGCATCCGTGCCCAGGTGGTGGACAAGGACCGGAACCCGCGCTGGACGCCCCCTGCCCTCGCTGACGTTACGCAGGAACAGGTGGAGCGCTTCTTTGAGCCGCTTGGCAGCCGGGAACTGAACCTTGCCCGCGTTGACCTGGAGCCAAAGGAGCCTGACCATGCGTGACAACCTCCGGATTGCCTTCCTGGGCCTTGGCCATATGGGTGGACCCATGGCCATAAATCTGGTCAACGCCGGATATGCCGTGGCCGGGTTCGACGTGGTCCCGGAAGCCCGTGAAGCCGCCCGGGCCGGCGGGGTACCCGTTGCTGGCAGCGCTGCTGAAGCCGTTTCCGGAGCGGGGGTGGTCCTCACGATGTTCCCCAGCGGCAGGCATGTTTTGGACGCCTACCGCGGCCAGGGCGGCCAACCGGGACTGCTGGCGGCGGCTGAGCCCGGATCCATGTTCCTGGACTGCTCCACCATCAACGTTGAAGAAGCGCGGGAAGCAGCAGCCCTCGCTGTTGCGGCCGGCCACCGCTCGGTGGATGCCCCGGTGTCGGGCGGCGTGGTTGGCGCGGAAGCCGGCACGCTGACCTTTATGACGGGCGCGGACCCAGAGGACTTCGACGAGGTCCGGCCACTGCTGGAGGTCATGGGAAAGCGCGTGGTCCACTGTGGCGGCCATGGCGCAGGACAGGCCGCCAAGATCTGCAACAACCTCATTCTCGGCGTCTCCATGATCGCTGTCAGCGAGGCCTTTGTGCTGGGAGAAAAGCTCGGGCTGTCCCACCAGGCGCTGTTTGATGTCGCCTCCGCTGCTTCGGGCCAATGCTGGGCCCTCACCACCAACTGCCCCGTGCCGGGACCGGTCCCCGCCAGCCCCGCCAACCGGGACTACCAGCCAGGCTTCGCCGGAGCCCTGATGGCCAAGGATCTTATGCTGGCCGTCAACGCCCTTCACAGCACCGGGGTAGCAGCCCGGATGGGTCCTCTCGCGGCGGAGATCTACGGTACGTTTGCGGCGGGGGAGGGCGCAGGCAGGGACTTTTCCGCCATCATCACTGACATCAGGGAGAGGTCCGGTCACGCGGCCGGCGAACCCAACACCTCAGCAGACAGTACGACGCACAACGCAGCGCAGGACGACGGGAGCCCGGAATGACGGAATACGCGAACATCCTTGTGGAGCAGCGGGGCCGCGTGGGCCTGGTGACGCTGAACCGCCCGCAAGCATTGAATGCCCTGAACAAAGCCACTATGGAGGAACTGGTGTCGGCTGTGACGGCCATGGATTCCGATTCCGGTGTGGGAGCTGTGGTCATCACCGGCTCGGGCAAGGCCTTCGCCGCGGGTGCCGACATCAAGGAGATGGCGGACCAGGAGTACATGGACATGTACTCCGCCGACTGGTTCCGCGGCTGGGAGGACTTCACCCGGCTCCGCATCCCGACGGTTGCAGCGGTATCCGGGTTCGCTCTTGGGGGCGGCTGTGAGCTTGCGATGATGTGTGACCTGATCATCGCAGGGGACAACGCAAAGTTTGGCCAGCCGGAAATCAACCTGGGGGTCCTGCCGGGCATGGGCGGCTCACAGCGGCTCACCCGCGCCGTGGGCAAGGCCAAGGCCATGGACCTGATCCTCACCGGCAGGTTCATTGGAGCGGAGGAAGCTGACCGTTGCGGACTGGTGTCCCGGGTGGTTCCTGCGGAGGATGTGGTGGACGAGGCCCTGAAAGTCGCAGAGGTGATCGCGTCCAAATCCAAGCCTGTGGCCATGATTGCCAAAGAGGCCGTGAACGCCGCCTTCGAAACCGGACTGGCCCAGGGAGTCCTGGTGGAGCGCCGGTTGTTCCACTCCCTCTTTGCCACCGAGGACCAGAAGGAAGGCATGGCGGCGTTCACGGAGAAACGCCAGCCGGAGTTCAGGCACCGGTGAAGGCAAGGGACTCCCGGTAAGTGGCGAGGTCACGCTCCATTTCCTCAGCCATCAGGTGGTTATTGATGACGACGGCGGTCCAGGCTGCCGTTGCCGCGGAGGCAAGTACCTGCGCCTTCAGGTCTGAGACATTGCCCGCGGCCCACACCCCCGGGACGGACGTGGCGCCATCGGAGTCCGCCGCAAGGTAGGTTCCTGCTCCCATGGGATGCTCGGAGAGGGCCAGGCCAAGGCTGTCGAACGCTTCCAGCCGGGCCTGGGCCCGCGGCCCAACCACCAGGGCTTCCACGGCAATCTCCGGGCCTCCCGCCAGGGCGACACCCCGCAGTTGGTCATGGTCAACCCTGAGGGCTTCCACTGCCCCGCCCACCACTTTGATCCCGCGCGCAGCAAGCTGTTCCGTTTCGGCGTCCGACGGGACAACCCTGTCGTTGAGGAACAGCGTGATATTGCTGCTCCACTGCCGGAAGAGCAGGGCCTGGTGGACCGACCACGGGCCGTTTCCCATGATCCCGATAGCCTTGTCCTGCACTTCCCAGCCGTGGCAAAACGGGCAGTGAAGGACGTCCCTGCCCCAGCGCTCGCGGAGGCCAGGGATGTCCGGCAGCTCATCCACCAGGCCTGTGGTGATCAGGAGCAGGCGGCCGCGAAGCTTCCTGCCGTCGTCGAGGGTTACCTCGAAACGCTGCGCCACGTTGCCACTTGTGGACACCACCCTGCCGCGGATGATGGCAGCACCATACTGTTCTGCCTCGGCCCGGCCAATGGCCAGGAGCTCGCCGGGGCTGATGCCGTCACGGGACAGGAAACCGTGGACACCCCGGGCAGGGGCGTTGCGCGGTTCCCCGCTGTCAATCACAGCGACAGAGCGGCGGCTCCGGCCCAGCATCTGGGCGGCGCTGAGCCCTGCAGCGCCGCCACCGATGATCACCACGTCATAGGTCATTTCATTTCTGTTGCTCATGAATCCATGGTGCTGTGGCCCCTGACCCGGTAGCAAAGATCTTTGCTGAAATGGCAAGATAAGGGCATGGGTGACAGTGGCATGGGCAGTGGAACGGACGCAGTCCTGGCGGCGGTGGGGCCCCGGCTCAGAGCGCTCCGCCTGGCACGCGACATGACTTTGTCGGCTTTGGCCGAAGCCACAGGCATCTCGCTGAGTACGCTCTCGCGGCTGGAGTCCGGACAGCGGCGGCCCAACCTTGAGTTGCTGTTGCCCCTGGCCAGGGCGTACCAGGTTCCGCTTGATGAGCTGGTGGGGGCGCCGGCGACGGGTGACCCCCGGGTGCATCTGCGCCCTATCACTGTCAGGGGGATGACCATTGTCCCGCTGACCCGGAAACCGGGCGGCATCCAGGCCTACAAGCACATCCTGCCGGCGGGCCCGCTGGACCAGCCACATCCCCAGGTGCACGAGGGGTACGAGTGGCTGTATGTCCTCAACGGGAAGCTCCGTATGGTGCTGGGCAGCCAGGACCTGGTCCTCGGGGCCGGGGAAGCCGTCGAGTTCGACACCCGCGTGCCGCACTGGTTTGGGAGGGCGGACGGAAAAGCGGTGGAGTTCCTCAGCCTTTTTGGGACGCAGGGGGAGCGGATGCACGTCCGTGCAAAGCCGACGTAACTCCGGGTCCAGACTTTTTTCAGCTGCGTAAGGTAGACAGGCAGGGCAACGTGGAAGCAGACGGGGGAGTTGGAATGCTGGGAATGGCTGCTGATACAGGCGGGTCGACAGATAATCTCACCGGCCTGGTCGGTTTGGCTGCCCGGACCATCGAGCAGCTGGGTGAGTGGGGTGTGGGTGCCTTCACCCTTGCCGAAACCGTGGTGCCGCCCATCCCGAGTGAAGTGATCCTGCCGTTGGCTGGCTACCTCGCCAAGCAGGGATCCCTGAATCTGGTCCTCATCTTCATTACCAGCACCCTGGGGGCCTACCTTGGTGCGCTGTTCCTCTATTGGCTGGGCGCAAAACTGGGTCTCGAGCGTTCCATCCGCGGACTGTCCAGGTTGCCTTTGGTGGACCGGGAAGACTTCGAAAGGGCCGCAGGCTGGTTCCGCCGCCACGGCAGGTCCTCGATCTTTTTCGGCAGGCTGCTCCCCGGCGTGCGCAGCCTGATCTCCCTCCCGGCCGGAGCATCCGGCATGCCGCTAACCACCTTCAGCCTGTACACCGTCGCGGGCAGCGGTTTGTGGAACGCTGCGCTGATTGGCCTGGGATACCTCCTGGGAACCCAGTACCAGCTGATTGAAAAGTATTCGAAGTTCCTGAATTATGCGGTGTACGCTGCCCTGGCCGTTTTGGTGGCCGCGGTGGTGGTTCGGCGGCTTAAGCGGGAGAAATTCCGGCCCTGACCGGTCAGTCCTGAAAGTCGCCGGCGTTCCGGCGGAAAGCTCCCAGGATGCGGATCAGCTGGTCCACATCGCCTGCATCAAAGCCCGGGGCGCTGAACACGCCGGCGTTAAGCGCCGCCGTCGAACGTTTCGCCAAGGTGCGTCCCGCTGCGGTGAGCTCAATGAGTGTTGTCCTGCCGTCGGTGGGATGCCGGGAGCGCTCCACCAGTCCGGCGCGCTCAAGGCGGTCCACTGCATTCGTAATGGACGTGGGATGCACCTGGAGCAGTGCGCTCGCCTTATTCATGGGCAGGGAGCCTTTCCTGGCGAAACTTAGCAGCGCCAGGAGCTCATAGCGGGCAAACGTCAGCCCGAAAGGTTTGAGCGTGGTCTCGATCCGGGCCAGCAGGATCTGCTGCGTCCGCATAATGGCTGTGATGGCGGCCATGGAAGCGGCCGCGTCCCCCCAGCCGTGCTCCTCCCAGTTCCGCTGCGCTTCGGCAATGGGGTCGCGGGACAGCGAAGTATCCATGGAACACCTTTCCTGCCAGTGACGTGCCTCACTCTTTCTCCTGCCTTGTGAATATACTAGGACATCCAACGTTTGGTGGAGCGGAAGGGGCCGGAGCGCGTGGAGCTTGATGGACTCAACGGGACGCTCCCTTTCCCCGATGCTGACCTCATGTACATCGCGGATCTCCTGCCTGCCTCCGAGCGGAAGCGTTATCTCCGTATCCGGAAGTTCCTGCAGGCGCGCGTACGGGCATCATCCATTCCATACTGGAACCGCGAAGAGTTTCCCTTTGGCCTGCTGGCGGAAATGGGCACGTACGGCCTTGGCGCCCTCCATGTGGACGGCAGCTCCACCCTTTTCAAGGGCATGATGTACGTGGAGCTGGCAAGGGCGGACGTATCCCTCTCTGCACTGGCCGGAATCCACAATGAACTGATCGTGGGCACGCTCACCGCGCTGGGTTCTGAGGAACAGAAGCTCCGTTGGCTGCCCGGCCTGAAGACCTTCACGCGCCTGGGCGCCTTTGCCCTGACCGAGCCGGAGCATGGCTCGGACATTTCCGGCGGGCTGGAGACATCCGCCCGGCTCGACGGCGGCACCTGGGTCCTGAGCGGCGCCAAGCGCTGGATCGGGGCGGCAACCATCGCCGACTTCGCGCTGGTCTGGGCTCGGGATGTGGAGGACCGGCAGGTCAAGGCCTTTATTGTCGAGACGGACAGGCCCGGCTATGCGGCCACCAAGATCTCCAACAAGATCGGCCTGCGGATCATGCAAAACGCCGATATCACGTTGGATAGCGTGCGGATTCCGGCCGGCAACCTGCTGCCGGGCGCCACGGGCTTTTCCGCAGCGAACGGTCTATTGCGGGACTCGCGGGCCTGGGTGGGCTGGCAGGCGGCCGGAATCCAGCTTGCCGCGTTCGATGCCGCCCGTGCCTACTCACTGGCCCGCCGGCAGTTCGGGAGGGAACTGGCACGGTTCCAATTAGTCCAGCAGCAGCTCGCCGACATGCTGGGCAATGCCACGGCTTCACTGTCCCTCATGGTCCAGCTGGCACGTATCCGGGAGGAAGGAAAGCTCGAGATGGCACAGGCGGCCATGGCAAAAGCCACCACCACCAGGCTGGCGCGGGCCACGGTGGCCATGGGGAGGTCGCTGCTGGGCGGTAACGGCATCAGCGCGGACTATGAGATGGGCAAACTGTTCGGTGACGCCGAAATTCTCTATACCTACGAAGGCAGCTACGAGATCAACTCCCTCATCGTGGGTCGGGCCGTAACCGGGAAGTCAGCGTTCCTCTGAATTCCCCCTTCTTCACCCCGGCCGGGCCGTTGTCCCGCCTGCCCGGCATGGGTAGCATCAAACACTAAGCCTACTTAGTGTTTATCCCGGATGTTCATTCGAAAGGGGAGGCGGCATGCGCGTCAGGAATTCAGTGGTGGTTATTACCGGGGCGTCCAGCGGGATCGGCAGGGCCACTGCCCTGCGTTTCGCCACCAAGGGGGCCCGGCTGGTCCTGGCTGCCCGGGGAGCGGAATCGCTGGAAGCCGTCGCTGCTGCGTGCAGGAAACGCGGCGCGAATGCCATCGCCGTCCCCACCGACGTCACCGACGCCGGCAAGGTGGGGGAACTGGCCTCCCGCGCCGTCGAGGAGTTCGGGCGGCTGGATGTGTGGGTCAACAACGCAGCGGTCGGCGCCTTCGGCCTGCTGACCGAGATTCCGCCACAGGACTTCCAACGGGTATTGGATGTGAACATTACCGGCTACGTCAATGGTGCCCGGGCTGCGCTCATCCGCCAGACAGCCCAGGGCTCGGGCACCCTGATCAATGTTTCGTCCATCGTGGCGGAAACCCCGGTGCCCTACTCCGCCGCGTATTCCATGTCCAAGGCCGCGGTACGGGCCCTCAGCATCAGCCTGCGCTCGGAACTGGCCCGTGAAGGTGTTACCGGCGTGAACGTGTGCACGGTCCTCCCGGCCACTATTGATACGCCGTTCTACCAGAACGCAGCCAACGTCACGGGCCGCCGCCCCAAGGCCATGCCCCCCGTGTACACGCCGCAGCGGGTGGCCAAAGCCGTGGTGAAGCTCGCAGCACACCCCCGGCGCGAAACGGTCGCGGGTGGACTGGGAGGCAGGCTTTTGGTCCTGCAGCACAAGTTCTCACCAGGCGCAGTTGAAGCGGCCATTGCCCGGCAGGTGGACCACCGCCAGCTCTCGCGGCGGCAGTCAGCCGCTGTGACTACAGGGAACCTTCACCAGGCGTCGCAGTACATCGGAACGGCTTCCACCACCGGCGGATGGCACGGCCGACGGCGGACGGCGCAGCGGATGGCAGCGGGCGCGGGAGTACTGGCGGGGGCCGCAGTCGCACTGCGGAAGCGGCTGGGCCGACGGCCCTGAGCTGTACCAGCCATCCCGCGCCACGCCGTCGTTCCGGCCGTACTTCCCTAGAGGTTCCTTTTGGCGTAGGCACGCAGCGCGTCCCGCACGAAACCGGCGCCCGCTTCGCCACCGTAGTTTGCTGCGAACCGGGCGTCGGCGACGTACATCTCCGCCAGCCCCTCCACATACCCCTTAACGTCCCCGCCGCTTTCAGACGCGGGAGTACCGGGGATGGACGTCAACCACTCAACGTGGCGCCGCGCCAGGTCCTGCGCTTCGGGGCTGTCAGCGGCGAGACCTGATCCGGACGCCGCGATCCAGTCGCTGCCGAGCCTTTCGGCGCGGGACTTCCACTCCTGTTTCTGCCCGGCTCCCATGCCCCGCCACCAGGCATCGGCTGTGGCGTATGCATCCTTGCCCCAGCGCTCCTCCACCTCGTCCTTGTACTGGGTGTGGTCGAAGCCGTCAAACATCTTTTCCGCCATGAGGTCGCCTCCTTCTTTCACTGTTTCGATTGTTTGCTGTACGGACAGGACCTGCCGCGCCAGCCGCTCCTGCTCCCGCCGGAGCCAGTCCAGGTGGCTGCTCAGCGCTTTGACCGTGTCTGTCTCGTGCTGGAAGACTTCGGCGATTGCCGGCAGCCCCAGCCCGAGTTCCCGGAGCAGGAGGGTCCGTTGAAGCTGCAGGAGCGCTGCCCCGTTGTAGTAGCGGTAGCCGTTATTCGCCACGCGGCTGGGTTTTAGAAGCCCGATGTCGTCGTAGTGCCGGAGCGTGCGGCTGGTAGTGCCTGCCATCCTGGCGACGTCCTGGATGGACCAGTCCACACCTGCCCCGGCTTCGGTTGCTTCCATGCTCCGAGCGTAGGGGTTGACGCTGCGTCAAGGTCAAGCAGGCTTTTCGGGGAAACCATGACCGCGGGGGCGCCGGCGGCCGGAGCGGTTCCTTGCCTGCGCAACGAGCCGGCGGAACGCGATGATGAAAACCGCCTCGATCACCAGCATCAACCCCACCAGCAGCCATTCCCCCCGGGCAGCGAAAACAATGCATCCGGTCAGCGCCAGGGCTGTCCCCAAGGCAAGGGTGTACACGGCGAATCCAACGGCGACGCGGGCGCTGCGTACTCCGGTCCGGAAACCGAAGCCGAGGGGTTCCCCGCCCGGATGTCCGGGAATGCGGTCCGGCGCGGCCGGTCCCAGGTTGTCGAACTCTTCCCATGGGTCCTGGTCTTGTCCGCTCACCCTCCGATTGTCCCAAATTCCGGGCTGAAGGGGTGGAAGGAAGGGTATTGCCAGGGTTTGGGGAAGCAAAAAACAGCGGCCCCTCCAGCTGAACGCTGGAGAGGCCGCTGCAGGGTACGGGGGTCCGCCGGCTTGCACCGGCGGGCACCTAAGCCTTTAGAGCGGGCGGATGTTCTCTGCCTGCGGGCCCTTGGGGCCCTGGGTCACATCGAATTCGACCTTCTGGTTCTCATCGAGTGAACGGTATCCGCTGCTGGCGATAGCCGAGTAGTGGGCGAAAACGTCAGCGGACCCGTCATCGGGGGCAATGAAGCCAAAACCCTTTTCGGCGTTGAACCATTTAACTGTGCCTGTTGCCATGGCTGCATTCCTTCGTGTGACTCTGATTCTCTCCCCCGGCCATCGGCCAGGAGTGCGGGGAGAACGTCCCCCGCAGTCCCCAACGTACGGGGCGCAGGCCCCGGTTGCAAGGGTTGGGCAACATTTGGCGAGGTCAGCGCATGCCTTCACGGCGGATAGCGGTGGCAATTGCGGCCGCCCTGGTGTCCACGCCGAGCTTGGCGTAGATGTGGGCAAGGTGGGTTTTCACCGTGGCTTCCGAGATGAATAGGCGCCGGCCTAGCTCGCGGTTGCTCAGTCCCTGGGTAAGCAGGCTGAGCAGTTCCGCCTCCCGAGGAGTAAGTATTTCTTCCGGGTTGCGCAGTTGCTGGAACAGCCGCGATGCCACCGGCGGGCTCATGACGCTCCTGCCCTGCACTGCACCGCGAATGGCAGCGAAGATTTCCTCCGGTGCAGCGTCCTTCAGCAGGTAGCCCATGGCGCCGGCATCCACCGCACGCACAATGTCGGCGTCGGAATCGTAGGTGGTGAACACCAGGATGGCCTGCCGGGCGTTAACCGCGCGAATCCTCCGGATCGCCTCGATCCCGTCCATCCCGGCACCCATGGCAAGATCCATGACCACTACGGCAGGTTCCTGCTCCTGCACCATTCGCAGTGCTTCCTCCCCGGATGCCGCCTCTGCCGTCACCTGCAGGTCCGGTTGGGTTCCCAGTAGCGCCCGCAGCCCGCTCCTGACCACCAGATGGTCATCCACGAGCAGCACAGTGATCGCGCTCATGCCTGATGCTCCACTGGCTGCTGCCCGTCCCCGGCGACGGGCAGCTGGGCCGCCACGATTGTCCCTTCGCCCGGTGCGCTTTGCACTGAGAAGGTCCCGCCCAGCTGCTCCACCCGCTGCCGCATGGCACGCAGTCCGTACCCTCCGACGCTCGACGGCGCTGCCGCCGCCGCCGGATCAAAGCCCCCGCCGTCGTCGTAGATGTCCAAAGTGACTGCCTCGGGAAGGAAACCGAAGGTCACAGTCACTGCGTCAGCGGAGGCGTGCAGCCGGATGTTGGAGGCAGCGCTCTGCACCACCCGAAGCAGGGCATGGCGGACGTCTGCAGGGACAGGGCGCGGTTGCCCGGTGACCAGGAGCCGGGCTTCGGGGACGTACTGCCTGGCTGCGAGGAGCAGGGCGTCGGGAAGGGGACAGTTCTCGAGTCCGGGGGAAGCGAGTTCGTGCACCAGGGCGCGTGTCTCTGACAGGCTGCCCCGGAGCAAGGCACTGGCCCGGCCAAGGTCCGTGTGCGCTGAGTCCGAGGGCCAGGAGCGCCCTGCGGCTTCGAGAAGGAGCAGGCTGCTGGCAAGTCCCTGGGTCACGGTGTCGTGGATTTCCCGGGAAACCCTTTCCCGCTCCTCGATGGTGCCGGCACGGCGCTCGCTCGCTGCCAGCTGTCCCTGGGCAAGGGAAACCTCAGCGTGCAGCCGGCGCTGCTCCTCGGCGTCGTGCTGGATCTGGTCGTAGATCAGTGTCAGCATGGCCCCCACTGCCAGGGGGCCGAGGAGCATGGCAAGATCCGTGCCGTTGCTCATCCGGAACAGTCCGGCAGCCGTGGCGGCAGCGGTAATACCTGCTGCGGCGTAGGCCGCGGTTCCGGCCAGGGCGGCGCGGCTGAGGAAGAACAGTGCGAACGAGCACCAGGCGAAGCTGGGTGCGGCGATCACCAGGACAGCCCACAGTGCCACGAGCGCAAACATCCATGGAGCGCCGGGGCGCCCCTGCCGGGCCAGAACCGCGACGACGGCGTAGAGCAGGCAGGCGCCGGCGGCCAGGCCGAGGATCACCAGGTTGTCGGCGGGGCTGTGCCGCATGACGTAACGGACCAGTGACGCCACCAGGAGAACAGCGAAGCCAAGATGGACAGCCAGGTCGATGCCCGCCACGGAGGTTCGGCCCGGATCGCTGCCGGAGGAGAAGCCCGGGGCTGTGCCGGGGCCGGCCCTGACGGGGCTGTCAGGCGTTTGGACGGATGCTCGGGACATGGGGATTCCGGTTCGGCTGGAGGGCAGGCTATCCACAATGCTATGGCTCCCGCTCCTCTGCGTCTCTCAGCCTTTTGGCTGATGCAGCTGGCCTTTTGGCGCAGGAGGCAACAGCCAAAGGCCCGATGGCAGGGCAGGCCGGCGCGGGAAGGATTGAAGGGTACCCGCACCAAGCATTCGATCAGAGGAACACCATGAAGAAGTCCGCGAAAGTCCTTGCCGCCGCAGCCGCCAGCGCGCTGGCCCTCACCGCCGGGGTAACGGTTGCCGCGAATGCCGGCGCCGGTTCCGCTCCCACTGCCGTCCCTGCTGCCGATGTCCAGCCAGTGCCAGAGAACGTGGTGCAACAGAACCGGATCTCCGTGGGCGCTTCCGCCAGGGCGGTGCAGGCGGCTTTGGCGAAATGCCAGGCGGACAAGCTTCCCTTTGTGACGGTGGCGCTCGTGGACCGCTTCGGGACCGTGCAGGCGCTGCTTCGAGGAGACAACGCGGCCGAGCACACCATTGAGGCTGCACAGCAGAAGGCCTACACCGCCGCCGCCTTTGGGACCCCCACCAGCGAACTGGCCAAGCGCATCAACGGAACCGGCCCCGGCATCGCCGACCTCCCCGGCACGCTCTTCCTGGCCGGCGGCGTCCCGCTAAAGGTGAACGGGGTTTCGGTGGCCGGCATCGGCGTCGGCGGCGCTCCCGATGGCGCGCTGGATGAGGCCTGTGCCGCAGCCGGTGCGGACGCCATCGCGGCCGCCGGCGCCGCTCAGTAGGCTGGGCGCATGAGATGGTTCGGGGCCCTGTTTGTGGTGCTTGGCCTGGCCGGGTGCCAGGCGGGCCCGGGGCCGTCAGAGGCAACGGCGTCCCGGCCGCCGTCGCCTCTGACGACCCCAGCCGCCGTCCAGCCGCCCGCAACGGTACCGGCGTCTCCCTCCCCTGTACCGGCAACCACACTGCCTGCGCTCTCCGCTGAAGCGCAGGCGCAGCTTGACCAGGAGCTGATCGCCGCAGCCAAGGCAAACAACGTGCCGCTGGTCAGCCAATTGATTGCCCGCGGCGGCAACGTCAACGCCAAGGACGCCATCCAGGATTCGGCCTTCCTGTACGCCGGTGCCGAAGGATTCAATGAGGTGCTCCGGCTGACGTTGGCCGCCGGGGCGGACGTCGCCAGCACCAACCGGTACGGCGGGACAGCACTGATCCCGGCCAGTGAACACGGCCACGTGGAAACGGTGCAGATCCTCATCGATGCAGGAGTGCCGGTGAACCACGTCAACAACCTTGGCTGGACCGCCATGCAGGAGGCCATCCTGTTGAACAACGGCAGGCCCAGGCAGCAGGAAGTGGTCAGGCTTCTCCTGGCTGCGGGCGCGGACCCCACCATCAGGGATCCGGAGGGAAGGACTGCGCTGCAGAACGCGGAACGGCTGGGGTTCACGGAGATCGCCGCACTCATCCGAGCCGGCGGCTAACCCCGGCTAAGGGGGTTACAGGGCCTCGAGGATGCTGACGTAGTTGGCGATGCCCACGCCGCCCATGTTCTGGACCGCGGCCCGGCGGGGGCTGGCCAGCTGCATGCCGCCCGCGGTTCCGGTCAGCTGCATGGCGGCGATGACGTGCTGGGATACTCCCGTGGCTCCCACGGGATGGCCCTTGGCCTTGAGGCCGCCGGAGGCGTTGATGGGCAGTTTCCCGTCCTTGTACACCCAGCCCTCCTCGACGGCACGGGCACCCTGGCCCGGCTCCGTCAGGCCCATCGCCTCGTACATCAGCAGTTCAGCGATGGTGAAGCAGTCGTGCACTTCCGCGAAGTCCAGGTTCTCCAGCCCGACACCGGCCATCGCCAGGGCGCGCTGCCAGGACACCCGGGTGGCGTTGAAGGCAACCGGGTCCCGGCGCGATGCGGGGAAGAAGTCGTTGGCGTGGCCGAAGCCTGCCAGCCGCACCGCTGCGCCGGCACCGCCGGTCGGGGAAGTGGACAGCACGACGGCGGCGGCGCCGTCGGACACGGGGGAGCAGTCGGTGCGGCGCAGCGGGTCGGCCACCATGGGGTTCTTGTCCGAGACCGTGCGGCAGAAGTCCTCGCCAAGGTCCTTGCGGAGCTGGGCGTAGGGGTTGTCCACGCCGTTGCGGTGGTTCTTTGCGGCGATGCTGCCCAGGACATCACCCAGGTTGCCGTCGCCGTACCGCTTCCCGTAGTGCTTGGCCACCTCGGCAAAGAGTCCAGTGAAGCCGGTGGTGGAGGCTTTACCCGCCATGTCATAGTCGGCGCCCAGGAGCCCTGCCCCCACCACGTCAGCGCCCGCGTGGGTCATCTTTTCCGCGCCGATCACCAGCACCGTTTTCGCTGTGCCCGCCAGCAGGGACTTGGTGCCCTGCTGGAAAGCTGCGGAACCGGAGGCACAGGCGTTCTCCACGCGGGTGGCGGGAACGTTCGCCAGGTCTGCCGAGACCTGCAGCGCCAGCGACGACGGGAAGGCCAGCGGCATCATCCCGGAGTTGAACTGGCCGAGGTAGATTTCGTCGATCTGGCCGGGCTCGATCCCGGCGTTCGCGATGGCCTCGGTGGCAACCTGGACGATCAGGGACTCAAGGGTTTCCTCTGTGAGTTTTCCGAAGCGGCTGTGTCCCCAGCCGGTCAGGAGGACATCCTTACCGAACTGTTCCTGCAGGCTCATGCTGTGGCTCCTTCCAGGGCAGCGGCTGCCGGCGCGTCCAGGGCCACGGTGAACGCGGCTTCCGTCTTTTCCCGGATCTCCTCCACCGTGACCCCGGGAGCGAGGCGGGTCAGCGTGAGCTGCCGCCCGCCGTCGTCCGTCCTGTAGAGGTCGAAGACGGCGAGGTCGCTGACGATCCGGTCCACGCACGCCAGTCCCGTGAGGGGCAGGGTGCATTCCCGCACGATCTTGGCGCTGCCGTCCTTGGCGTTGTGCTCGGTGAGGACCACCACGCGGGGCGTCCCGGCCACCAGGTCCATGGCGCCGCCCATGCCTTTGACCATCTTGCCGGGGATGGTCCAGTTGGCGAGGTCGCCGTTGCCGGAGACCTGCATGGCCCCCAGGATGGCTACTTTGACGTGTCCGCCCCGGATCATGCCGAAGGAGGTGGCGGAATCGAAGATGCTTCCGCCGGGGAGCACCGTGACGGTCTGCTTGCCCGCGTTGATGAGGTCGGCGTCCTCCTCGCCCTCATAGGGGAACGGGCCCATGCCGAGCAGGCCGTTTTCGCTCTGCAGGACAACACGCACGCCCTCGGGGAGGTTGTTGGCCACCAGCGTGGGGATGCCGATGCCCAGGTTTACGTAGTCGCCGTCGTTCAGTTCTTCGGCTGCGATGGTAGCCATGTCATCCCTGGTCCAGGCCATGGGGGTCCCCTTGAATGAGTAGTGGGGGTTAGGCCGGAACAGTTTCCGCAGTGCGGCGTGCGGCGGGGCGCACGGTGCGCTGCTCGATGTCCTTGACGCGCTCCCTGGCCTGCACCAGGCGCTGGACGTACACGCCGGGCGTGACGATGTGGTTGGGATCCAGTTGCCCAGGTTCCACAACCACTTCGGCCTCCGCGATGGTCAGGAGGCCGGCTGTTGCAACCACCGGGTTGAAGTTCCGGGCGGTGTAGCGGTAAAACAGGTTTCCGTCCGTGTCTGCGGTGTGCGCGTGGACAAGCGCGACGTCGGCCCGGATCGCGCGCTCGCGGACGTACGTTTCGCCGTCGAACACCTCGTGGGGCTTGCCCTCGGCAACCAGGGTGCCCACGCCGGTTTTGGTGTAGAAAGCGGGGATGCCGGCGCCGCCGGCGCGGAGGCGCTCCGCCAGGGTTCCCTGCGGCGTGAACTCCACCTCCAGGTTGCCGGCCAGGTACTGCTCCGCGAAGAGCTTGTTTTCGCCCACGTAGCTGGCGATCACCTTGCGGACCTGGCCCGCTTCGATCAGGATTCCCAGACCCTTGCCGTCCACTCCCATGTTGTTCGAGACCACCGTCAGGTCCTTCACACCGGAATCGCGGACGGCTTCGATCAGGTCTGCGGGGATGCCGCTCAGGCCGAAGCCGCCCACGGCAAGCGTGATGCCGTCCTGGAGTGCCCCCGCCAGGGCGACGGCGGCTGCTGGTTGAAGTTTGGACATGGCGCCTCCTCATTGAGAAGCCCGAAGTGTTTGTCCATCTTGTGGACCCGGGGCTTGGAAAAGGACACTACGGGCGCTTTGAAGGGCGTGTCAAGGCGAGAAAAGGCGCCTTTGACTCCGGATTTTACAGTGTGGACGGTAGCATTAGCCGAGTCCATATTATGGACAATTGAGGAGGAAAGTGACTAATTCGTCAGTACAGGGCGCCCAGGTGGTCAGCCGCGTCGCCGGACTGCTGCGGCTTGTGGGGCGCAGCGCAGAGGGGATGCCGCTGTCCGCTCTGGTGAGCGAATCCGGGCTCACGCGGCCCACCGCTTACCGGCTCCTCTCCTCCCTCGCGTCCGAGGGATTGCTGGACCACGACGCGGGCAGCGGGAACTGGGTGCTGGGCCCTGAGATGCTCCTCATGGGGTCGGTGGCTGCCGCGCGGTTTCCGCTTGAGGACATTGCCCGGCCGAGCCTTCGCAGGCTGGCCGGGGCCACAGGTGAGAGTGCCTTCTTCTCCATCCGCCGCGGTTCGGAGACGGTGTGCCTGCTGCGTGAGGAGGGGAGCTTCCCTGTCCGGTCCTTTGTGCTGCACGAGGGTGTCCGTTTCCCCCTCGGTGTGGCCTCCGCGGGCACCGCCATCATGGCATTCCTGCCCGAGGCCGAGCAGGAAGAGTTGCTGGCTGATTGGGGTGAGCGTGCCGGCGCCTTCGCGGCGGGCCACCCGGAGGAGCTGGTCCGGGCCAACCTTGCCCGGACACGGCAGGACGGCTACTCGGTCAATCCGGGGCTGGTACTGGAAGGCAGCTGGGGGATGGGCGCCGCGGTGTTCGATGCGTCAGGCAGGCCTGCCTGGGCGCTTTCCCTCACCGGGATCGAGCCCCGCTTCAAGCCCGAGCGGCAGGAGGAGCTGGGCGGCCTCCTGATGGCCGAGGCGCACCGCATCACCCAGCAGCTCAACGGGGACGGGAAGGGGAGCAGGACGCACTGAGTCTGCCCACCTTTGCCGGGGAACGACGACGGCGCCCCGCCCTTTCCGGTGCGGCGCGCCGTCGTGCTTCCTGACAGTGGGGGAATCCAGCGGCCCCCTGCTGAGCTCCTAGAGCCCCGCGCGGGGCTCTTCCGGGCCCTGGCGCTTCCACCAGGTATCAAAAATGGTGACGGGGACGGTGCGCTTGTGCCGGGTACGCAAGTACTTCTCTTCGATCAGTTCGGCCACGGACTCAGGGACGTCCCGGCCTTCCAGGTAATCGTCGATCTGGTCGTAGCTCAGGCCCAGCTCGTCCTCGTCCGTGCGGCCCGGCTTGTCGTCCAGCAGGTCCGCGGTGGGCACCTTCTCCCAGACGCGGGCAGGAGCGCCGAGCTCGGCCAGCAGGGCGCGGTTCTGCCGTTTGTTCAGGCCAAACAGCGGAAGGATGTCCGCGCCGCCGTCGCCGTATTTGGTAAAGAAGCCGGTGACGGACTCCGCGCCGTGGTCCGTGCCCAGGACCAGGTAGTTGTGTTCTCCAGCCAGGGCATACTGGGCGATCATGCGGGTGCGTGCCTTGGTGTTGCCCTTGTGGAAGTCGGAGATTTCGGAGCCCACGGTCTTCTCGAACTCGTCCTCGAAGCCATCCACGGCGGCCGAGATATTGAACGTCCACTCGGTTTTGGGCCGGATGAAGTCCAGGGCGGCCTGGGCATCTTCCTCGTCGTGCTGGACGCCATAAGGCAGGCGCACGGCCACGAAGTTCGCGTCCACACCCTCGGCCTCGAGCTCCTCGACAGCCAATTGGGCCAGCTTCCCGGCCAGGGAAGAGTCCAGGCCACCGGAAATGCCCAAGACAAAGCCCTTCGTGTGGGTGGCCTTCAGGTAATCCTTGAGGAATGTGACGCGCCTGCGCACCTCCCCGGCGGGATCGATCCGGGGCTGGACGCCCATTTCTTCAATGATGCTTGCCTGGAGTTCGCGCATGCTGACCAGCCTAGCCAGCGGCAGCAACAGGCCTCAACCATCCACACCGTTCCACCCCCACTAAACTGGGGTCCATGACTTCCCCCAGTGACACTGCAGTAGACACTGCAGCCGCCCGCGCCCGCCTGCTGGAACTGATCAAGGAACTCGCCGTTGTCCGCGGCAAGGTGATCCTGTCCAGCGGGGCCGAAGCCGATTACTACATCGACCTCCGCCGCATCACGCTGCACCACGAGGCCTCCAAGCTCGTGGGCCAGGTCATGCTGGCCCTGGCGGACGACGCCGGGATCGACTTCGAGTGCGCCGGCGGACTCACCATGGGAGCCGATCCCGTTGGTACCGCAGTGATGCATGCTGCCGTTGACGCCGGCCGCAAAGTTGACGCCTTTGTGGTCCGCAAAGCACAGAAGTCCTACGGCATGGGCCGCCAGGTGGAGGGCCCGTCCGTGGAAGGCCGCAAAGTGCTGGTCCTCGAGGACACGTCCACCACGGGCGGCTCGGCGCTGACAGCAGTGGAAGGCGTCCGGAACGCCGGCGGCAACGTTGTGGCCGTCGCCGTCATCGTCGACCGGGACACCGGAGCCAAGGAAAAGATCGAGGCGGAGACCGGCGTCCCGTACCTGTTCGCCTTCGGCAAGGATGAACTCGGCTTGTCCTGACCCTCCGGGGCCCCGGCTGCCTTGGCCTTTCAGCAGGGCATCCGGAGCCCTGTGGACTGGCTGGACGCCCGCCTGCGTGTTGGACCGCACCGTGGGGCTGCTCTATCATTTGCGATAACCCCTTTTTCCCCGTACGGAGAACGTGCACCATGCTCCCCCCTGAACAAGCCTTGAGCACCACCGATCAGGTTCAAAACCTGATCCTGGAAAGTGCCGACTTTGAGGACTTCCTCAACGAACTGGCGCGGTTTTCCGCGCACCAGATGGCCGGTGACGGCGACGACGCCCTGTGCGGCATCACCCTCCTCCGGGACAGGAAAGCGGCCACCATTGGCTGGAGCAGCGATTCGGCGCGGGAAGTGGATGAAATCCAGTATTCGCTGTCGCAGGGGCCCTGCCTGACAGCCGCCCAGGAGGAACGCGAGGTCAACGTTCCGGACCTGTTCGAGGAAAACCGCTGGGGCCCCGACTATGCCGCAGCGGTGGCCTCCCATGGCCTGCGGTCCGTGTTGTCCCTGCCCTTCAACCTTCAGGGTGAAGCAAAGGCTGCGCTCAACCTGTACTCCGATGCGCCGCACAAGTTCGATGAGCGTGCCGCTGCAAGGGCGAGGGAACTCACGCGGGAGATTTCCCAGGCGCTCCGCCTGGCAGTGCGGTTCTCGCTCCACACCGACAGCGCGGCCAATCTCCGGGCGACGTTGGAGTCCCGGACCATCATCGACATCGCCATCGGCATCGTGATGGCCCAGAACAGGTGCAGCCAGGAGGCAGCGGTTGCCATCCTCACCGAGGCGTCAAGCAACACCAACACGAAGTTGAGGGACATTGCCAGGTCCCTGGTGGACTCGGTGGGAGGCACCGGGACGCGCACCCACTTCCAGGAACCCGGGAAGCGGCAGGCAGACCAAAGCGCTTAGCACGCCGGACTCCTTGTTACTGGCGGGTTGTGCCGAGCTTCCACGGAGGATACGCTTACCGAGGTTGAGCCGTCGGCCATAGACACCCTCTTTTGGAGTACCTATGGACCGCGCTTTAAACGCCCTCGTTAACGTTGATGTCCCTGCCGACATCGTCCGGATTGATATCCAGGGGAGCCTGAACCAGGGTTCCCGCACCGAACTCGTCCACATAATCCGGCGCGTCCGAAGGATGGGGATCCGCTCCCATATCCGCGTGGACCTCTCCGCGGCTGAACTGGTGGAGTCGGTTGCCCTTGCCGGACTCCGGAGTGACCTGAACGCCGTCGATGCAGGCAGCCTCCCCGGAATTTACGGCAGCGGCGTGTCCCTGGATCTGTCCCCCAATGCCGAGGGGCAGCCCGGAGCACAGAAGGGGACGCAACAGCCCCTTGCACTGATCGACGTCCTGACGGACGTGACCGAGGACGGCCAGGACTTTGCCGACGGGTACCCGCTGGTGCCAACCGGCCAGCTGGAGGAGTTGTGCGGCCGGCCGCTGGGGGAGTACTCGGACGAGGAACTGCTGGCTGCGAGCGACTGGATCTTCGCCCTGCTGGACAAACCAAAGGCCTTCGCCGGCCCGGACCTGCTGGGCCGGTACAACGACATTGGGCAGGAGTTCCTGCGGCGCCGGCGCGAGTCCCCGGCACCCCTCCCCGCCTCGGAGGGCCAGGCCGCGAGCTGAGCCGTCCGGCTGACCGGGCGTCACTGAATGGTTACCCCGGCATTGTTGCAGCAGCGTGTTCAGGTGTGCCTACGGTAGAGGTGTGCCGTATGAGGGGGAGGTAAGTCCGCAGAGCCGGTCCGGGATACCGGGTGCCCGGCTGCTGGCGGAAGGTGCTGCCCTTAAACAGTTTTCGCGGCGGGGATTCCTGGCGACAGCCGGAGCTTCAGGGGTGCTGGCTGCAGACATGCTCCTGACCCGGCAGGTTCAGTCCCAGCGGCGCTCGGACCGCATCCTTCCGGTTCCTGACGACTTCGCCGATCTTTACTACCCGGATGCAAGCTGGTTTCTCTTTCCCGGCTATAAGACCAGCTGGGAAGAGGCCCAGTGGATCCTGAACTCACTCCGGGGGGCGTTGAACCAGCGGGCCCGGCTGGCGGCAGTGGGTTACTCCAACCAGGGCCTGAATATTGACGACATTGTGATCGCCGTCATTGAGCACGTCCGTGCCCTGAAACTCACGAAGCTGTTTTTCTATGGCCACAGCTTCGGCGGAATGGTGGCCACGCAGGTGGCTGCACGCCTGCTGGAGCTCCACGGGGTGGAGGTCGAATTCATCGTCCTGGACTCAAGCCCGTACAGCAGAAATGATGTCCTGGACCAAAGCTGGTTCGACGGCGTGGTGTTCCTGTACGAGAGGGGGTTCCGGTTCCCGTCCGCGCTCCGCGGCAGCTACGAGCTGGGGGAGCGGGTCATCCACAAGGACGAACGGACGTGGCGCCAGATCCTCGACCAGACGCTCGAGCAGCTGTCCCCGATCGCGCCCTCAAGCGTGCTCATCCAGTCTGAATCAGCGTACATCTACCACTTCGACGGAAGCCGGTTCGTCGGCAAGCTGGGCTCTGCAAAGATGGCATATATCGGCAACTCCCGGGACCGCACCGTCCGCTACCAAACGGCCGTGGAAGCGTGGACTGTGGCCTTCACGGCGAACATGGTGCCGAGCATCCTGCATACGGAAGGCGCCAGGCCGGCCCATGCAAGTCCGGGCTGGAATCCGAACGTTTACCGGCCCGTCCTGAAGGAGCTGCTGGACGAGTATTTCCCGCTGCCCCGTGGCGGATCCAGGGTGACAGTTTTCTAGGCTGTCCTAGACCTGGTTCTTCAGGTCAGCCACCGAATTCAGGATCTGGTTGGGCCGGAACGGGTACGCGGCAATGTCATCCTTGTGGGTGATGCCGCTGAGCACCAGCACAGTGTGCAGGCCGGCTTCCATGCCGGCGATGATGTCCGTGTCCATCCGGTCGCCGATCATGGCGGTGGTTTCGGAGTGGGCATCGATCTGGTTCATGGCAGAGCGGAACATCATGGGGTTGGGCTTGCCCACAATGTAGGGCTCGCGGCCGGTGGCCTTGGTGATCAGCGCCGCAATGGCTCCGGTGGCAGGCATGGGGCCGTCCTTGGACGGGCCGGTGGCATCCGGGTTGGTGGCAATGAACCGCGCCCCGGCCAGGATGAGGCGGATGGCCATGGTGATGGCCTCGAAGGAATACGTGCGCGTCTCGCCAAGCACCACAAAGTCCGGGTTCTGGTCGGTAAGGATGAAGCCTGCCTCGTGCAGCGCCGTCGTCAGTCCCGCTTCGCCAATGGTGTAGGCACGGTTTCCTGATTCCGAGCCCCGAACCTGGTCCTTGAGGAACTGTGCGGTGGCCAGGGCCGAGGTCCAGATGTTCTCCTCGGGGATCTCCAGTCCGGAGGAGCTCAGGCGTGCAGCCAGGTCCCTCGGGGTGAAGATGGAATTGTTGGTCAGCACCAGGAAGCGCTTGGACGTATCCACCCAGCGCTGGATGAGCTCCGCAGCGCCGGGAATGGGCTGGTTCTCGTGGACCAGCACACCGTCCATGTCCGTCAGCCAGCACTCGATGTCCTGGCCGCTGCGATACACCGAAGGGTTGCCCTTGACCTCGTCCGCGTCTGCCATGCCTACCTCCGCCTGTGATGAAAGCCCGAAAAGTCCAGTCTAGTGTTGAGGGGTGAACCAAACCCCCGGCATGACATCTGAACCGCAACCAATACCTGGGGAGATGCAGGGCGGGCCGCAGCCCGAGGCGGCGCAAGGCGAAAAGGCCGAGGTCGGCGTCGGGCCCTGGGAGGGTGAACTGCCGGAAGGCGACCACTGGGATCCCGATCTCCTTGCTGACGGCGACCGCCGCAACGTGCTGGACAAATACCGCTACTGGAAACACGAAGCGATCGTGGCGGAACTGGATTCCAGGCGCCACAACTTCCACGTGGCCATCGAGAACTGGCAGCACGACCTGAACATCGGCACGGTGGTGCGCACCGCCAACGCGTTCCTTGCCAAGGAAGTGCACATCATCGGACGACGGCGGTGGAACAGGCGCGGCGCCATGGTCACCGACCGCTACCAGCACGTCCGCCACCACCCCACGGTCGAGGACTTCGTGGCCTGGGCGCAGGGGGAAGGGCTGGCAATCATCGGGATCGACATTTTCCCGGACTCGGTCCCGCTGGAAACCTATGAACTGCCCAGGGACTGCGTGCTGGTGTTCGGCCAGGAAGGTCCGGGACTGACGCCGGAGGTCCACGAGGCCGCCGTGGCCACGTTGTCCATCGAGCAGTTTGGCTCCACCCGGTCCATTAATGCCGCCTCCGCGGCCGCCATCGCCATGCACGCCTGGGTGCGCCGGCACGTGTTCAACCAGCACACCTGAACGGGTGGGGCCTGCGGGGTGAGGGTGCGGGTTGCGGGTGGGGCGTAATCCGGAACACTCCGCGCGGGTAATGGCTAGGATGGTGCTAGCCGTAAGCGGTACTCCAGGGTTACCAGCCCATAGACGAACCTCAGCATAGGAGTCAGCATGCCCATTGCAACCCCAGAGATCTACTCCGAGATGATCGACCGCGCAAAGGCGGGCGGCTTCGCATTCCCGGCCGTGAACGTGACGTCCTCGCAGACGCTGAACGCCGCACTGCGTGGCTTCGCGGAAGCTGAGTCCGACGGCATCGTGCAGGTCTCCACCGGCGGTGCGGCCTACTGGTCCGGCGCCTCCACCAAGGACATGGTTGCCGGCTCGCTGGGCTTCGCGGCGTTCGCCCGCGAGGTGGCCAAGAGCTACAACGTCAACATTGCCCTGCACACGGACCACTGCCCCAAGGACAAGCTGGACGGTTTTGTCCTGCCCCTGCTGGCTGCCTCCGAGGCTGAGGTCAAGGCCGGCCGCAACCCGCTGTTCAACTCCCACATGTGGGACGGCTCCGCCGAAACCCTGCAGGAAAACCTCCGCATCGCCCGCGAACTGCTCGAGCGCACCGCGGCCGCGAAGATGATCCTTGAGGTCGAGATCGGCACCGTGGGCGGCGAAGAAGACGGTGTTGAGAACGAGATCAACGAGAAGCTTTACACCACTGTTGAGGACGCCCTTGCCACCATCGAGGCACTGGGCGCCGGCGAGAACGGCCGCTACATCACCGCACTGACCTTCGGCAACGTCCACGGCGTCTACAAGCCCGGCGGCGTCAAGCTCCGCCCGGAAATCCTCAAGGACATCCAGGCCCAGGTTGGAGCCAAGATCGGCAAGGACAGCCCGTTCGACCTCGTGTTCCACGGTGGCTCCGGCTCCTCGGACCAGGAAATCGCCGACGCCGTCTCCTATGGCACCATCAAGATGAACATCGACACCGACACCCAGTACGCCTACACGCGTCCCGTGGCGGACCACATGTTCAGGAACTACGACGGCGTCCTGAAGGTCGACGGCGAGGTGGGCAACAAGAAGACCTACGATCCGCGCGTCTGGGGCGCTTCCGCCGAAGCGGGCCTGGCAGCCCGCGTGGTTGAAGCGACCAAGCAGCTCGGTTCGGCCGGAAAGACCTTCTAGATGTCGGATGAGTTCCGCAGGAACCTGATGGGCCCGGAGCCTACGCTCCTGCCTGCCGAGACCGAGGTCTACCAGCAGCTGGACGCCGGCCAGGAAGCCCTGGACCTGGTGGAGAAGCATCCCACGTCCTCACTCCTGTGGGCCGTCCTGGCTGAAGAGGCCTGGGCTGAGGGACGCACCATCGATTCCTACGCCTACTCGCGCGTGGGCTACCACCGCGGACTGGACTCGCTGCGGCGCAACGGCTGGCGCGGCGTGGGCCCCATCCCGTGGGAGCACGAGCCCAACCGCGGCTTCCTCCGTGCCCTGTACTCGCTTGGCCGGGCGTCAGCCGCCATCGGCGAGGCTGAGGAGCCGGAGCGGATCGAAAAGTTCCTTAACGACTCCGACCCCACGGCCAAGGCAGCCATCGAAGGCTCCTGAGATGTGGGCCCACGCCCAAAGGGTTCCCTGGCCGAGCTTGCGAGGCTAGAGGGCGGGTGGGGGAACGACGGCGGGCGGTCACCTTTTATGAAAAGGTGACCGCCCGCCGTCGTACGTTCAGGGGACTAGCTGGCTTTCTGGAGCCCGGTCCGCGCCATCGCATCTGCGTAAGCGACGCGCATGTCCTCGAGGTACTCCTCCTGGCGCGCCGGTGAGCCGGCAAAAGCGCGGCCGCTGAGGGAACGAACCTTGTAGGTCTTCAGGCCGCGGCGCCAGAGCAGCGGGACTTCAGTTTTCAGCAGCAGGTTGGCCAGCCGGTTGGCTTCCGTGCCGTGGGCAACGATGACCGAGGCGCGCGGAACGAGTGCCAGGAACTTGAGCAGCGGCTTGAGTCCGGCAGAGATCTGGTCCGGCGTGAACTTGCCGTTGACCTCTCCGGGGGTGTGCCACGGGTGCACGTTCCAGGGCATGACGAATTCCGGACGCAGGCCCAGCTTCCACTGGATGCCGAGCATCCGGGTGGCGGCGTCATGGTCGCCCGCGGTGATGAAGCCGGACTTGTCGGCCTCGCCGATGTTCGAGTACAGGCTGATGATGCGGCACTCGTCGACGTCGTGCATGGGGTCCACATAGGGCACCACCATGCCGGGCTTCGCAGCCTGGAGGGAATCGCACAGCTCGTTGACCGCTGCAACGTTGGGTTCGTAGCGGCGGCTCAGAAGTTGGTCATGAAAGGATTCGGGTGCCAGGGCTGTCATGTAGTGCTGGGTCTCCTGCGGGGATTGGTGTTGCTGCCAGCACGGACAGCAGGCGCACGACGGCGCACTGCATCCGTGATGGTTGAAATGGGGTGGGCCGATTCCTGGTCGGCCGTTACCAGTTTACCAAGCCCCGGGAAACGAAACGCCGGTCCCGCTGACTCGATAAAAGTTGGGCACGGGACCGGCGGTCCTGGCTGGCCGAAAAACGGCTACCAGAGGCGCTTGGTTGCCCGGCGTGCGCCCTCCCCCAGGGCCTCCAGCTTCGCGAAGGCAATCTGCGGGTGGACCCTCCCGCCGAGCCCGCAATCGGTAGAGGCAATGACGTTCTCGCGCCCCACGACCTCCGCGAAGCGCACGATGCGGTCCGCCACCAGGTCCGGATGCTCCACCACGTTGGTGGCGTGCGAGACAATGCCCGGGATGATGACCATTCCTTCGGGAAGTCTCGTGTCCTCCCAGACCCGCCACTCGTGCTCGTGGCGCACGTTGGCCGCCTCGAAGGAGTAGCCGCCGGCGTTGATCTGCAGCATGGTGTCCACCAGGTCCGCGAGGGGAAGGTCGGTAGTGTGCGGGCCGTGCCAGGAGCCCCAGCAGAGGTGGAAGCGCACCTGCTCCTCGGGGAGGCCGCGGAGGGCGTAGTTCAGTGCCTCCACCCGGATCTGCGTGAACTTAAGGTAGTCCTCAACAGTGGGTTCGGGACTGATCTGGTCCCAGTTCTCCGCGATGGAGGGATCGTCGATCTGCAGGATCAGGCCGGCGTCGGTAATTGCCTTGTACTCTTCACGAAGCGCATCGGCGCAGGCATAGATGTACTCCTCCTCCGTGGCGTAGAACTCGTTGGTGATGCGCGAGGCGCTGCCGGGGGAGAGGGCAGCAACGAAGCCTTCCCCCAGTCCGGCTGCTGTGAGGCCAGCCTTGAGGTTGGCGATGTCCGAGGCCACTGCCTCCTGCCCTGTGTAAACCAGCGGCCCGGTGACCTTCGGGAACGGCTTCGGCCCGCCTGTGAAGATGCCGCTGGTGGGATCGTTATAGGCCTCGGCAAAGATGGCGCGGTCGCGGCGGTGGATGAAGCCGGTCAACTGGACGTTGCCCGGGCTGGATTCCTTCGGCTCCACCGCCCACTTCGCGTCATTGTCCAGCTCCAGCCCGCCCATCCGGGCGAAGGAGTAGGACCACCAGGCGCCGTAGTCCACTGCCGCTGACATGGCATGGCCGTACTCGCCGTCGTTGGGAATGTCCACGCCCAGGCTCTGCTGGCGCTGCACCAAGTCAACAACGGAGGCGGTGAGCAAGTCGTTGTAGCCCTCCACGTCCGTGGGGTTCTCCTCGCGTGCCGCATTGGCGGCAATCAGTTCAGGCGTGCGGGGCAACGATCCTGCGTGGGTGACGCGGATGTGGTCAGTGTTCAGGGACATGCTGGAATTCCTTTCCATCGGTCCTGGCAGTAGCACCTTCCCAGGGCAGGACGTGTCTGCTCTCAGTGGGGTTGCTGCGGCGTCAACGATCCAGGTCTCTCGGCCGCTCCGGATGGGTCCCTCCCACTCAATTCGAGGGGGCTGCCCGGGAGCAAATCCGATTCCGGAATATGTCGGGGAGCGTCCAGTGCATCCGGCCATTCGGAACGTAATAACTGACTGCAGATTGCTGTCATGTCCATTGACAGCATCAGTTCAGGTTGGTTGGCTTTTGTCACAGCCCGTCCCTGGGGGACATCGGGGGCTGGACGCATCCAATGCACTTCCGAAAGAGGTACCTCACCGTGAGAAAAACCCTGGCAAACTTCAGGACTTTGGCACTGACCGGAGCCCTGGCCCTGGCCGCAGTAACCGTCCCGGCGCCGGCTCTCGCCGTCGGAGAAGGCCCCAACTATGACGGCAACGGCCAGATCACCACGTCGAAGCTTGCCACCTACGACCAGATGGTCTCGTTCCTCAAGGACCAGGACGCCCGCCAGTCCGCCATGGAGCTGGAAGTTATCGGCCAGACCGTGAAGGGCCGGGACATCCACCTGGTGAAGTACATCTCGGACCCGGCCAAACCCACCATCCTCTACCTGACCCAGCAGCACGGCAACGAGCAGCTCACCACTGAAGGTGCCCTGGAATTCGTCAAACACCTCGGCACGGGCAAGTCCGCAGGAATCCTTGACGGCGTAAACATCCTGGTGGTTCCCATGCTCAACGCGGACGGCGCCATGGGCGACGTGAACTTTTCCCTTGACGACTACCTGGCCAAGGGGGACCGCAACATGACCCGCTACAACGCCAATGAAGTGGACCTCAACCGGGACCACGTGGCCAAGGTCCAGCCCGAGACCCAGGCGCTGCACAACAATGTGATGCGCAAGTACAACATCGATTACATGATCGACCTCCACCACCAGGGCACCCGGAGCCAGCGTGACGGCGAACTGGTGTCCGGCTCCATCCTGTACCCCACCACTCCGAACGCCGATCCTGCCGTAGTGGAAAAGTCCAAGCAGCTGGGCGCCGTGGTCTTCGAAAACGTCGACTCCACCGGTTGGGGCCACCTGGGCAAGTACGTGGGCGGCAGCGCTGAAACCATCAGCCGCAACGGCATCGCGGTGGAGTACGGCATCTCAACCCTGCTGTTCGAGATGCGGGGCATGTCCGACCACTACCTGGACGGCTACGCCCTGGGGCTGCGGAGCAACGGCTACCTGATCAAGCAGACGGTGACCACGCTGACCGCTACCGCCGCTGCCATTGCTGACGGTTCAATTGCCGACGCCGACACCTCCTTCTGGGACAGCCTGGCCACCCAGACCTCCCGTCCGGGAGAGGAAGCCGACGACGAGTAGCAACACCCGCTGACGGTCCGCCGCGGTCCTTGACGTGCAGGAGTCCTTTACCTTGCGCGAAGGGCCGCGGCGGCCCAACGAGTGGACAAAGTCACTCATCGGCTAAACTTGGGTGGTAAGAGCCCCGGAACTCTTGCGTCGCTGCGCCTCCCGCGGGCCGGCGAAGGCCGGTACGTTCGGGGCATTCTCATGAACGGCGCTGTGCAGGGCCGCCACGCTGTGGCCGGTACCGGGCAGCCCGAACGAATGGGGGAGGATCCCATGCCAGCAATTGTGATCGTAGGAGCCCAGTGGGGCGACGAAGGAAAAGGCAAGGCCACCGATCTTCTCGGAGGCCGTGTTGATTACGTCGTCAAGCCGAACGGCGGCAACAACGCCGGGCACACCGTCGTCGTAGGCGGTGAAAAGTACGAACTCAAATTGCTGCCGGCAGGCATTCTCAGCCCCAACGCAGTCCCCATTATCGGCAACGGCTGCGTGGTCAACCTCGAGGCCCTCTTCCAGGAGATCGATGGCCTGCAGGCCCGGGGTGCGGACACCTCCAAGCTCCGTGTTTCGGCCAACGCCCACCTGGTGGCCCCGTACCACCAGATGCTGGACAAGGTCACCGAGCGCTTCCTGGGCAGCCGCGCCATCGGCACCACAGGGCGCGGCATCGGTCCGGCCTACATGGACAAGGTGGCCCGGCTGGGCATCCGCGTGCAGGACGTCTTCGACGAATCCATCCTCCGCCAGAAGGTGGAAGGGTCCCTGCGCCAGAAGAACGAACTCCTGGTCAAGGTCTACAACCGCCGCAGCGTTGTGGTCGATGAGATCGTGACCTACTTCCTGTCCTTTGCCGAACGGCTCCGCCCGCTGGTTATCGACAGCACCCTGGTCCTGAACACGGCATTGGACGAGGGCAAGGTGGTCCTGATGGAAGGCGGCCAGGCGACCTTCCTCGACGTCGACCACGGCACGTATCCGTTCGTGACCTCCTCCAACCCGACAGCAGGCGGCGCCTCCGTTGGTTCGGGCATCGGACCCACCCGCATTTCCCGCTCCATCGGCATCATCAAGGCCTACACCACCCGCGTGGGCGCCGGGCCGTTCCCCACCGAGCTCTTTGACGAGATGGGTGTCTACCTGCAGAAGACCGGCGGAGAATTCGGCGTCAACACCGGCCGGCCGCGCCGCTGCGGCTGGTACGACGCCGTCCTGGCCCGCCACGCCTCGCGCGTCAACGGCTTCACGGACTACTTTGTCACCAAGCTGGACGTGCTCACGGGCATCGAGCAGATCCCGGTGTGCGTCGCTTACGACGTTGACGGCGTCCGGCACGACGAAATGCCCATGACGCAGACCGAGTTCCACCACGCAGTGCCGATCTTCGAGTACTTCGAGGGCTGGACCGAGGACATCACCGGCGCCCGCACCCTCGCGGACCTCCCCGAGAACGCGCGCAACTACGTGCTGGCCCTCGAGAAACTGTCCGGTACGCGGTTCTCCGCCATCGGCGTGGGGCCGGACCGGGACCAGACCATCGTGGTGAACGACCTCATCAACGATTAGCCCCCAGGAATTACGACGGCGGCGGGCCACCATGCAGGTGGCCCGCCGCTTTTGTGCTCCCGGACACCGAGGGGCGTGCTCTGTTGAACACCGGGCCTGCCCGGGGGAGGCCGGGTCAAAAAAGTTTTTCAACATTTTCTCCTGCATGCGTAACCCCGGACGTACCTGCAGCGATTACCCCTATGTAGCGCCGGTCTGGAACTTGTCCCCCATCACGTTCCAGGCCGGCTCTTTCACTTTCCGGCGGCAGGGGCAGCTGCCATGCCGGACCGGAAGCGAGGACGCGTGGCGTTCCGGTGCAAGGGTTACTGAGCGGTAAAGTGATGCCGGGGAAAGCTCCGCACGCCGGACAGGTTCTCCATCATGACAACCCCTCTTTGACTGAAAGCACTACGTCTGTGACCGATGCCCTGGCAGATGAGGCCGTGCGGGACGCACCCGCCGGGACAGCTGCTTTCAGCGTTGTCTACCGGACATATGCATCACAGGTTCTGGGCTATCTCACAGCCCGGGGAGTCGAGGATCCGGAGGCGGTCATGCAGGAAGTGTTCCTCTCCGTCCTGCCGCGGCTTGACACTGTTCACGGGGGAGCCGCAGGCCTTCGTACCTTCATCTTTTCGGTAGCCCACGCCCGGATGGTGGACGACCACCGGCGCCAGAGCCGGACCCCCGCCAAATTGCCCTTCGAACCCGAACTGGACCACCGCGAAGATCTGTCCGCTGAGACCGAAGCGCTGGAACGGATTTCGCCGCAGGAAGTCCTGGGCTTGCTGGACGCCTTGCCGCAGGACCAGCGGGAAGTACTGGCCCTCCGCCTCGTGGCGGGGCTCACCGTGGAGCAGTCAGCGGAGGCCATGGGCAAAAGCGAGGGTGCTGTGAAGCAACTCCAGCGGCGGGCCATCCTCAAGCTCCGGGGACTCGCGGACGTGAAGGAATACCTGAAGCCATGACACCACAAACGGACCACACAGCAGCCGCTGTTGACGGGATGCTTCTTGATGCGGGCCTGGAGCAGGACGGAGAGCTCCGTCGCGTCCTCCTCGCTGTCACGTCATTGGCGGATCTGCCGGTCCCGCCCCCGTCCGGAGAACTCGCTGCCCTGCTGAGTGTTGATCCTGCAGGGGAGACCTCGGAGGAGGACCCGCATCAGGGCAATGAGGGAACCGTAATGGCGGTTGACGACCTTGGGCGGCGCCGACGGCTCCGTGCCCACCGGACGACTGTGGCCGGACTGGCCCTGGTGGCGGGCATGGGAATGGGTGTGGGCACCGTGGCGGCCAGTTCCACCGGTCCTGCCAAAGACGGCAGCCCCTCCGTACAGCAACTGCTCGAGGACTGGGCGCCGTCCTGGACCCTCCGCAGCCCGGCGGACAGCGTGCCGGGGTTCCTTCAGGCACATGACAATGACGGCGATGGTGGGGACGTCCGCGGGCACGGCGGCGGCCCTGCCGGCCATGAAAACGTCCTTGCCCAGGACCCGCCGGAAGACCTGCCGTCATCCGAGCCGTCTTTGCACGCCCCGGCACCCGAGGCCCGGGAGGAGGGCAGGCAGGAACCCGGGCAGCTTCCTGCGGTTCATGGGCAGGACGGAGGGGACGCACCGGAAAAGAACGCTTCGGGAGGTTCGCAGGGCACGGCAGCCGGAGTGAACGGAGCCGCCCGGCCGGATCCCGCCAGCGGTACGGGCAGCGGGAACGCATCACCTGCAGGCCACGGGTCGGGACAGGGGGCCGGTCCTGCTCCCGGGGTGCTGCCGGAAGCAGGGCAGGGTCCGGGAGCGCAGGGGGGCGGAGCTGCGTCAGGGCCCAAACCTGTTCCAGGTGCTAAATGGCTGGAGAAGTTCGGCCGTTAGCCGGACACTGGCCGGCACTACGCCCGCCCCACGTTTCCTCCGCGTAGGCTGGGCGAATGGGCCATACTAACGATCCTGCAGTCATGGAACGCCTGATGCGCACCAAAGGCCGCTGGGCCATCGTCGGGTTGACCACCAACGAGTGGCGCGCTGCCTTCGACACCTCGCTGTTCATCCGTGACAGGCTGGGGATGGAGATCATTCCCGTCAACCTGCCCGGAGAGCCGGTCCACGGTGAAACCGGGTACTCCAGCCTTCTGGACATTCCTGCTGCCAGGCAACCCATCGACGTCGTGGACTGCTTTGTCAATTCCCACAGGGTGGGGGACGTGGTGGACCAGGCCATTGCGGTAGGCGCAAAGGCCGTATGGATGCAGCTGGGGGTTGTTGATGAGGCCGCCGCGGAGCGGGCCAAGGCAGCAGGGCTGGACGTTGTCATGGACAGCTGCCCGGCACAGCAGGCCTGGAAATACAACCTCTGACAACCCGCCGTACACTCAGCGCTGCAGCAGCTCCGGATAGTGCCGCTCCGTGACATCCGGGTGCGCCCGCATCCTGCCCTTCAGCATGTTAAGGCCAAACGAGGCCAAAAGCGGGTTGGCCGGGTCATCCGTGATTCCCCTCGCTGCAGCCTTCAGCTCCGGCGGCAGCGGTACGGGATCAATCACGGCATCAAGCCGCGGGGACCAGAAGAACGGAACGGAGTACCGGTCCACCCCCGTCGGAGGCGCCTGCACGCGGTGGATGGTGGCAGCCAGGTATCCCTCCGTCGCAACTTCCAGCATCTCACCCAGATTCACCACCAGTGCGCCCGGAACAGGCTCTACCGGAACCCAGCCGGCGGCTCCGGGCGGCCGGACTTCCAATCCGCCCACGTCGTCCTGGAGCAACAGCGTGACGAATCCGTAGTCGGCATGTGAACCCACGCCCTGGTCTCCGGCGGCCTCCACCACTCCGCCCACGTAATGCACCAGCTTCCCCATCCAGGCCGGTGAATCCCGGAACGGTTCGTCAAAGTAATTCTCCGGCAGCCGGAGGGACACGGCGATGGCCCTGAGCAGCTCCATCCCCACCGAGGACATCAGTGCGGCCCACTCCATGGCGGCCGGTTCAAGTTCCGGGAAGGATTCATGAGGCCATAGGTTGGGGCCCTGCAGCAACCAGAACGGCTGGTCCTCCGGGTAGTCCATTACCGGCTGCCGCTCAGGCGAGTAGTCGATCTGCTCCCGCGCGTCCGCCCTTCCCTGGGTGACCTCTGTGCCCATCCGGGTGTAGCCGCGGAAGTGCGGTGAAAGCCGGTTATCCAGCTTCAGGCGCTCCTCAAGCGGCAGGGCAAAGAACCTCCTGATCACGTCCAGCAGCTGCTCGGCCTGGCCGGGGGCTGCACCGTACCCGGTGATCTGGAAGAAGCCCACGTTGTGGGTGGCGTTCCGCAGCTGCTCGATGAAGTCGGGGCTGAATGCGCCGTTGGCCTGCCGTGCCCTGCCCAGGTCCAGAACAGGTATCGATCCCTGATCGTGTGACATCCTCGCAGACTAGCACTGGACGCAACGGCTTTATAGGCTTCCTGGATGGAACCCGACGCACTGCGGAAGATATGCCTCTCGTTTCCCGGAGCGTATGAGGACTACCCCTTCGGCCCGGAGATTGCCGTCTTCAAGGTCCGGGCTCACGGTGCCGCCGGTGCCCGCCAGGAGGGGAAGGTCTTTGCGCTGTCCCCGATGACCACGGACGGGTATGTAAACCTCAAATGTGAGCCAGGCCTGGCAGTGCAGCTGCGCTCCGCGCACCCGGACATCACCGGAGCCTGGCACATGAACAAGAACCATTGGAACGGCGTGCGGCTGGGCGGGGCACTTCCCGATGACATGATCCGGGACATGGTGGAAGACTCCTACGACCTGGTGGTGGCAGGCCTCAGCAGGAAGCAGCAGGAACAGCTCGGGTGGGCGCGCCTGAGCGGTTCGGCCGGTGGAACGCATGCCTGAGAAAAGGCCGGCTGCGGGCGGGCTCAACTATCCCGGAATTGGCGGCACGGAGCACGGCACTGCCCCCGCCGGCTACCCGCGGGTCCTGGAGGAGGCCTTTCTTGGCAACGGCATAGGGGTGTACCGGCAGGTCGCAGCAGGCATCCTTGCCTGGGAGCTGCAGCGGCGGGCCGGGCTGCGGGTCCGCTCCGATTCGCCGTCGGCAGAGCCGGGCGCGAGGGTGGTCAGCGGCTTCGGCGCTGGCCCCTTCCGGCTGAATGCACCGTGCCAGGTGGTATGGGTGCGGCAGCCTGCGCCCGAAGGAATGCCGCAGTCCGCAGGGTTCGGCTACGGAACGCTGCCCGGGCACCCGGCCAGGGGTGAAGAATCCTTCGAAGTGGAAATCAATGGCCGCGGGGAGGTGTTCCTTCGGATCCAGGCATTCAGCAAACCAGCCAACTGGTTCTACGCCGCCGGCGGACTGGTCACCCGTGCCGCGCAGCGCTACGTGACCTCCCGGTACATTGAAGGGGCACGTACTCTTGCATCGGAAGGAACCCCACGTGATCTTCATCGTCGTTAAGTTCAAGGTCAAGCCGGAATGGTCGGAGCGCTGGCCGGGCCTGGTGTCAGACTTTACAGCGGCCACCCGGCAGGAACCGGGAAACCTGTGGTTCGACTGGTCCCGCAGCCTTGACGATCCGAACGAGTTCGTCCTGGTGGAAGCTTTCAAGGACGACGCCGCCGGGGACCATGTCAACAGCGCCCACTTCAAGCAGGCCATGGCGGACATGCCACAGGCCCTGGCAGAGACCCCGAGGATCATCAGCCGCCAGCTCGACGGCGAGGGCTGGGATTCGATGGGCGAACTCACCATCTGAGCAGCATCAGTATTTCGGTAGGCTGAAGCCATGTGGATCGGCTGGATCGAATTCGACATCCTCCTGGGAGACGTCCAAAGCCTGAAGGAAAAACGCTCGGTGATCAGGCCCTTGCTGGCTGACATCAAGCGGCGTTTCGAGGTTTCGGTCGCGGAGGTGGGTGATCACGCCCAGCACCGGCGCTCGCAGGTCGGCGTCGGCCTGGTGGCAGCCGACCGGGCCCACCTCGTGGAAGTGCTGGACGCCGTCGAACGCTTTGTGGCTGCGCGCCCGGAGTTCGAACTGCTCAGCGCACGCCAGCGGGACCACCACAGCGAGGATTGATCACCGGGCCTCCCACGCCTCTGTCCAAGTTATGTCGGCGAGTGTGGACTGGCCCCTGAGGCTCGGGTGGAAGTAGTCCAGGATGCTCATATCCTCCGGGCTCGGCACATGCGCGTAAAGGGCTCCGCCATCATGGCGGCAGCTTGTGTACTGGGCGCACGATTGTGCCAAGGCGGCGTTGAAGGCCTCCTGGCGCCGGACCACCTCCTGCCGGGCCTCCTCGCTGGCAGAAACGGCCAGCATTGACTGGCAGGCCCCCGAAGCTGACCAGGCGGACTGCGCTGCAGGGTCCTCTCGAAGGACATGCCACAGCTGGTAAAGGCTGGGGATGCTGCTGACGAATACCCGGGGCCGTGGCTCCGTCCGGTCCAGTATTTCCAATGCCTGGGTCACCGAGGCCCTGAAGTCCTCCACCGGCGTCATGGTCTCGAGCGATGACGTGCAAAGATCATTCGCGCCCATCAGCACCGTGACATATTCGGGCCGGTGCCCGGCTGCTGCCGCAGCCTGGCGCGGCAAATCCGAAGCCTTCGCCCCGCTGACGGAGTGATTGGCGTTGTTTCCCCTGATGGCCGGGCCCAGCTGGAGCAGCCGTTCGTAGTGGCTGGCCACGCCATCACCGGGACCGTCTCCGGTTGACCAGGACTGTGCCGGCTGGTCGCCGGGCCGGCAGCATGCATTATTGGCCTGGCTCAGTGAGTCCCCCAGGGCAGCCATGCTCCGGGGATACACGGCTTCCGCTGCTGTCTGGGGTGTTGGTGCCGCAGCCAGCGTGACAAGGATCAGCAGCAGCAGGACACTGAGGTACCGCGGCAACGTGCGCACAGCACGATTAAAGCGGAAATCCGCGCCCATCAGGACGTCCGCACCCGGTCAGGGGTGGGACGTCCGGATCAGGCGCGGACCCGATGCAGCGGTGCCGGGACCTTAGCCGAAGTACTTCGGCAGCGTACCCTCGTGCGCTTCGCGGAGGGCGTCCAGGGACAGCGCCTCCACACCGTTGATCTCCAGGGTGCCGCTGGCCGCGTCCACCACGCCGATGCGGGTGTGGGCGAAGCCGCGGGCGGTGCACATGTCCGTGAAGCGGACTTCCTCGGAGCGGGGGACGCCCACGACGGCGCGGCCCTGGGACTCGGAGAAGAGCGCCGTGAACAGGTCCACGCCGTCCCGGTCCAGGACATCCTGCAGCGCGATCCGGGCACCCACGCCGTAGCGGAGCGAGGATTCCACGAGGGCTGCCGCGAGGCCGCCTTCGGAGAGGTCGTGCGCGGAGTCGATCATGCCGTCCCGCGATGCATTGATCAGGATTTCGCCCAGCGCGCGTTCTGCCTCGAGGTCAACCTCCGGCGGCTGGCCGCCCAGGTGGCCGCGCATGTTCGCCCACTCGGAACCGTCCAGCTCAGCACCCGTGGTGCCCAGCAGGTAGATGGCCTGGCCGTCCTCGCGCCAGCCCGACGGCGTGCGCCGGGCAACGTCGTCGAGCTTGCCCAGGACTGCCACCACGGGGGAGGGGTGGATGGGTGTGGTGCCCGTCTGGTTGTACAGCGAGACGTTGCCGCCGGTGACCGGGATGCCCAGCACCATGCAGGCGTCGGACAGGCCGCGGATGGCTTCGGCGAGCTGCCACATGACATCCGGGTCCTCCGGGGAGCCGAAGTTCAGGCAGTCACTGACGGCCATCGGGACGGCGCCCGAGGTGGCCACGTTGCGGTAGGCCTCAGCCAGGGCCAGCTGTGCACCATGGTACGGATCCAGGTAGGTGTAGCGGCCGTTGGCATCGGTGGCCAAGGCAACTCCCAGTCCGGTTTCCTCGTCCACCCGGACCACGCCGGCGTCGTCGGGGAACGCCATGGAGGTGTTGCCGCCCACGTAGCGGTCGTACTGGTCCGTGATCCAGGACTTGGAGCACATGTTCGGCGATGCCACCAGCTCGGTGACGGCTTTGGCCAGTTCAGCCGGGGCAGCCGGACGGCCTGCGTCCTGCACGGAGCCGGTGAAGGTGTCGGCCTGGACGGCATCCTGCCATTCCGGACGGGCGTATGGACGGTCGTAGACCGGGCCGTCGTGCGCCACGGTGCGGGGATCGACGTCGACGATCACGTCGCCTTCCCAGGTGATGATGAGGCGGCCGGTGTCGGTCACCTCACCGAGCCAGGAGTACTCCACGGCCCACTTGTCCATGACGGCCTCGAACGCTTCCACGTTCTCCGGCGTGACAACGGCCATCATGCGTTCCTGCGACTCGGACATCAGGATCTCGCCCGGGGTCAGCGTGGGGTCGCGCAGCAGCACGGAGGTGAGCTCCACCTGCATGCCGCCGTCGCCGTTGGAGGCGAGCTCGGACGTGGCGCAGGAGATGCCTGCCGCGCCGAGGTCCTGGATGCCTTCCACCAGCGAGCCCTTGAAGAGCTCCAGGCAGCACTCGATCAGGACCTTCTCGGCGAAGGGGTCGCCCACCTGGACGGCGGGGCGCTTGGACGGCTTGGTGTCGTCAAAGGACTCGGATGCCAGCACGGAGGCGCCGCCGATCCCGTCGCCGCCGGTACGCGCACCGAACAGGACCACCTTGTTGCCCTTGCCGGAGGCATTGGCCAGGCGGATGTCCTCGTGCCGCATGACGCCCACGGCGAGGGCGTTGACCAGCGGGTTGCCCTGGTAGACGGAATCGAACACCATTTCGCCGCCGATGTTCGGCAGGCCCAGCGAGTTGCCGTAGCCGCCGATGCCGGCAACCGCACCGTGCATGACGCGGGCGGTGTCCGGGTGGTCGATGGCACCGAAGCGCAGCGGGTCCATGACGGCCACGGGGCGGGCGCCCATGGAGATAATGTCGCGGACAATGCCGCCGATGCCGGTTGCGGCACCCTGGTAGGGCTCAACGAACGACGGCGAGTTGTGGGATTCGATCTTGAAGGTCACGGCCCAGCCGTCCCCCAGGTTGGTCACGCCGGCGTTTTCGCCGATGCCCACCAGCATGTCCTTCTTCATTTCCTCCGTGACCTTCTGGCCGAACTGGCGCAGGTGGTTCTTGGAGGACTTGTAGGAGCAGTGCTCGCTCCACATGACGGAGTACATGGCCAGTTCAGCGCCGGTGGGGCGGCGGCCCAGGACTTTGACGATCTCGTCGAACTCGTTCTGCTTCAGGCCCAGTTCGGCCCACGGCAGCCCGGTGTCCGGAGTCTTCGCGGCGTTTTCGACGGTGTCAATGTTGAATTTCTTGGTGGTGTCGATGCTCACTTGCCGGCTCCCACAATCTTGGTCAGTACGGAGGTGAAGAAGCCCAGGCCGTCGGTGTCCGACCCGCCGATGCCATCGAGGGACTCGGGGCCGAAGCCCGGCTCCACAGCGTGCTCGGGGTGCGGCATAAGGCCCACCACGTTGCCGGCGGCGTTGGAGATGCCGGCGATGTCGCGGCGTGAGCCGTTGGGGTTGAAACCGACGTAGCGGAACACTACGCGGCCCTCGGCCTCAAGGGCGTCCAGGGTTTTTTCATCCGCGATGTACTGGCCGTCCTGGTTTTTCAGCGGGATGGTGATCTCCTGGCCCGCTTCGTAATCCACGGTCCACGCAGTGTTGCTGTTTTCCACGCGCAGCACCTGATCGCGGCACAGGAACTTCAGGTGGTCGTTCTTGATCATCGAACCAGGCAGCAGGTGCGATTCGGTGAGGATCTGGAAGCCGTTGCAGATGCCCAGGACGGGAAGCCTGGCGTCACTGTTGGCGGCGTCGATGATCCTGGACATCAGCGGCGCGAAGCGCGCGATGGCGCCGGCGCGCAGGTAATCGCCGTAGGAGAAGCCGCCGGGGATGATTACAGCGTCCACGTCACCGAGTCCGCTGTCACCGTGCCAGAGTTCGACGGCGGTGCCGCCGGCGAGGCGGACGGCGCGGGCGGCGTCACGGTCATCGAGGGTCCCGGGGAAGGTGACGACGCCGATCCTTGCGCCCGCGAGCCTGCCGGCGCCGGGAGCGTCGGAGGCGGGTGCTCCGCCGATCAGGGGAAGTTCAGTCATGTCAGGCCTCGACGACCTCGACGTTGACGACGTCCTCGATCACGGGGTTGGACAGGAGGGTGGCTGCGGCGTCGCGCGCCTGGGCCAGGATGTCCTCGGTCACCTCGCCGTCAACCGTCAGTTCGAAACGCTTGCCCTGGCGGACAGAGCTGAAGCTGGTGAAACCCAAACGGGGGAGCGCGCCGACGATCGCCTTCCCCTGCGGGTCCAGAATCTCGGGCTTGGGCATGACGTCAACAACGATCCGGGGCATCCGGTAACTCCTGTGCGTGAGCTTGGGTAAGGGCGCAGCGGAGTGGTGCCGTCTCACGCCGTTCCTGGTGTCCGGAACACGTTGTGTTAGACATTGTGTCAGACGTTGAGGACGGGCGCTCCGCGAGCTTGCCAGTCCATTCTACCGGCCGGAGCGCCACACACTGTATTCCGCTGATTCGGCCCCGGCGAGTGCTTGTTTCCTGCCGCGCCCGGCATCACGCCACAGGGTTTCCGCCACGGGATCTGGAGTTGAGCGTGAGGCGTCACTAGGATTGCTGAATGGCTGATAAACCGAAATCCGTGCTGTTGCCCATGGTCGCTGCAGCGGTGTTCGCAGGGCTGGGCCGCATGGTGCTCCAGAAGATTAAGGCCGACCGTTTCGCCAAGGACAACAGGGTGGCTGGACCCGTGGATGAAAAGACCAGGCAGTGGATCAGCGACGTAGTCCGCACGCCGCGCCAGTAGGAACCAATGCTTGGTGCGCGGTCCCTCGGGGCGCCCTTCGGGGCGCCCTTTTTAGTGTCCGGCGGGTGTTCCCGCCACTCCCTTTGACTGGCTTAAATTTCCCTTTTGTGTCCTATGTCATATTTCGCTCTCAGTCTGTACTCTTTGAATCGGCTGGTCTCACGAAATGACAAGATCTGTAACTTCGCGTGCCATGCCAAGTCGTTTCGGGCCCCCAACCCTTGGCTGGGCCGGTACATCGTGAAAGGTTTGCACGTGAGATCTACTGGAAAGAGCCCCATGCGGGGCGGGGGATTCCGGAAGGCTGCGGCGCTTGCCGTGGGCTTGCCGCTCCTCCTCACCTCGATGGCCATGAGTCCCGCCACCGCGGCGCCGGCCGGGCAGGACAACGCAGTCACTGCCAGGAAAACTGCACCCGCCGACTTCAAGGACGGGCGCTACATTGTTGTCCTGGCAGGGGCAGCCGCGGCAGCCTATGAAGGCGAGACGGCAGGGCTCGGCGCCACCAAGCCGCAGAACGGGCGGAAGCTGGACGCGGGAAGCCCGAATTACAAGGCCTACGACGCACACCTCCGCAAGCAGCAAAGGGACGTAGCTGCCAGCCAGGGAGTCACCCCGGGAAAGCAGTACACCGCTGCCCTCAATGGCTTTACCGCAGAACTCACTGCTGCCCAGGCCATGGAGCTGTCCAAGGACGAGCGCGTGCTGGTGGTCGCACCCGACGTGGAGAACAAGCCTGACTACACCACCACGGACTTCCTCAAGCTGACGGGCCCCGACGGAGTCTGGGCCAAGCAGTTCGGCGGCGAAGCCAACGCGGGCAAGGGCGTGGTTGTGGGGGTCATAGACTCCGGCTACGCTCCGGACAATCCCTTCCTCCAGGGTGACCCGGTCCAGCCGCTCAGCGGCCCGGCGCAGGTAGGCGTGCCCTACCGCACTGCCGAGGGCCGCATCGCCATGCTCAAGGCCGACGGCACCACGTTTGAGGGTGAATGCCAGAAGGGCCAGGGCTCGGGGGCTTCGTTCGACGGCTCCCTGTGCAACTCCAAGGTGGTAGGCGCCAGGTACTTCGCAGATACCTTCATGCAGTACGTCGCTCCTGAGAACCGGGCCCCGGAGGAACTCATCTCCCCGGTGGACGTAGGCAGCCACGGTACCCACACCGCCACCACCGCAGCCGGCAACGCCAACGTGGAACAGGTGATCGACGGCTCGAGCTTCGGCAAGAGCTCCGGCGTTGCTCCCGCTGCCAAAGTCTCGGTCTACAAGGTGTGTTGGGAAGACACCAACCCTGACACCGGAGGCTGCTACTCCTCCGCTTCCGTCGAGGCAGTCGAGGCGGCCATCAAAGACGGCGTCGACGTCCTGAACTACTCCATCTCCGGAAACAACAACAACACCACCGACCCCGTGGCCCTGGCGTTCCTCAACGCGGCCGCTGCCGGTGTCTTCGTCTCCGCTTCCGCCGGAAACTCCGGTCCCACTGTGTCCACCGTCAACCACGCCTCCCCGTGGCTCACGACCGTTGCCGCGTCAACGTTCCCCAGTGACCTTCTGGGCACGGTCAAGGTCTCCGACGGATCGATATACCGCGGAGCATCGATCATGAAGTCCGAAGTTGCTGACAAGCCTGTGGTGGTTGCAGCGGCAGCGGCAGCAGCAGGAGCAGCGAACGCCAACCTCTGCGGCCCCGGTACCCTGGACGCTGCCAAGGTAGCAGGCAAGGTAGTTGTCTGCGACCGCGGTGTTGTGGACAGGACAGCGAAGAGCCAGGAAGTCCAGGACAAGGGCGGCGTGGGCATGATCCTGGTGAACCTCACCAGCAGCTCCGAAGATGCTGATAACCATGTGCTGCCCACTGTCCACGTCAACGCCCCCAAGAGCCTGGAACTGAAGTCGAAGCTGGAAGCAAACTCCGCCTTGACAGTCAGCCTGGTCAAGGGAGACCGCACAGGCGAACCCGCTTCCCCGGCACCACAGATTGCCGGCTTCTCCTCCCGTGGGCCCACACTTGCCGCCGGTGGCGACCTCCTGAAGCCCGACATCGCTGCCCCGGGCGTCAACGTCCTGGCGGGTGTGTCCACCATTGGTAATGACGGTGACCAGTTCGGCTTTATGTCCGGTACTTCAATGGCTGCCCCGCATATTGCCGGCTTCGGCGCGCTTGTGCTTGGCAAGCAGCCCACCTGGTCTCCCGCGACGGTCAAGTCGGCCATGATGACCACTGCCTACCCGCTGGTGAACGCCGACGGTTCGCCCAACGTGGATCCGTTCCAGGGCGGCGCCGGCCACATCGACTCAACCCGGGTCCTGGATCCGGGCCTGGTCTACAACTCCGGCATCAAAGACTGGCTTGGCTTCCTCAACGGCCAGGGCGTGGACACCGGCGCACCTCAGGCAGGCACCATCGCTGCACGGGACCTGAACGTTCCGTCCATCGCACTGGGAAGCCTGGTGGGTGAGGTCCAGGTGAAGCGCAAGCTGACCGCCCTCGTCCCCGGAATGTACCGGCCCGAGGTCAGCATGCCCGGCTTTGACGTCCAGGTGGAGCCGAAGGCGCTGAACTTCGCCAAGGCGGGCCAGACCCGCGAGGTTACCCTCACCATCAGGAACCTGAGCGCCCCGGTGGGCAAGTTCAGCACAGGAACCCTCACCTGGAAGGGCCCACGGACAGTGAGCTCACCCATCGCCATCCGCCCCGTTGATGCCCAGATCGCTCCGTCCTTCTCCTTCAGCTCGGCCACGGGCAACGGGAGCGGCACGATGGAACTGGTGTCAGGTTCGGACAACCCCATCAACGTGGGGGTGGAGGGACTGGCTCCGCTGAACCAGACCGCCATCACCAAGACCCCCGGTGAGTACGCTGCCCGTGACGACGAGCACAACGCGGTCGTCAAGGTGACGGTCCCGCAGGGAGCCTCATTCGCCCGCCTCGGTGTGCAGGCGCAGAAGGACGACGTCGACTGGGACATGGTGGTGTATGCACCCAACGCCGCGGGAAGCCTGACGGCAACCCAGGTGGCAACCGCTTCCGCCAGTGAATTCCTGGACCTGCAGTCTCCCCGCTCGGGAACGTACTACATCGTGGCCAACCTCTATTCGACGCCTGACAACGGGGCGGCCAGCGCCTCCGTCCAAGCAGTGACGTTTGCAGGTGACGCAGGGAACCTTACGGTTGAACCAAATCCGATCCTGGCTCCGAACGGAACCGCTACCTCGGCAACACTGTCCTGGACCGGTCTCGCTGACGGTGCCTACCTGTCCCGGCTGAGCCTGGGCAGCAACGGCATCAAGACCTGGGTCAACGTCCAGGTGGGCGCTGCGCCCGTCGCCCCTGCGGGAGCCCCGCAGATGGCACTCGTGGACGCAATCCCTGCCGCCTAACGGCTTCACCTAGCAAAGGCAGGATCCCGGGCGTTCAACCGCCCGGGATCCTGTCTTTTGTCCAACGGGCCTAGGTGCGCCCGGATCCTCCGCCGGCGCCCCCGAGCAAAGGAGCCATGGCTTTCCAGCGGGAGATTTCGCAGCCGTCGGTCCGGGTGAACACGGAATCGACGCTGCGTCCGTGAAATGTTCCCGTGACCACCGCTACCTGGGGCCCGCCGTACTGCTGCGTGCACAACCGGGGCGGGCCGGGTTTGGGGAAAAAGATACTTTCGCCGTACTGTTCCACGGCCGCCAGGGCGGCATCGGGGTCAGGTACGGTGCTGTCAGGTTTTGCCGTACCACCGTCGGCCACCAGCCGGAACACGTATTCGGCGGCGTCAGGATTTTCCCGAAGCCTGACGGTCAGGTCGATCACGCGGGCACCATCCTGGCCACTGTATCCAGCCCAACGGCGAGCTTTTCCCGAAGTGCTGCTGCCTCAGCGGCAAAAGAGCGCTGATACTCCACGTACTCCGCCTTGCCTTGGGGCGTCTCAATGGGAATCGCGGGATAGCCCCACTCCGCCAGGTCATAGGGGGAGGCCTGCATGTCCATGGCGCGGATCCGCCAGGACAACTCGAAGCAGTCCATGACCAGTTCGCTGGGCAGGGCCGGCAGCAGCTTGTAGGCCCACTTGTACAAGTCCATGTTGGCGTGGAGGCAGCCGGGCTGTTCCAGGTGGCGCTGGCTCTCCCGGCTCGGCGCAAACTCATTGAGCGGGACAGCATCGGCTGTGTAAAAGCGGAACGCATCGAAGTGGGTACAGCGGATCCGGTTGTCCTCCACCACTTTGTCCGTTCCGGCAGGTCCCAACCGCAGCTGCAGATACTCGTGGCGCAGGTCGAACCTGTCCTGGTGGTAGACCATCGCCCATTCGTGCAGCCCGAAGCAGCCGAACTGGGCGGGGCGGGCTGCAGTTCCACGCAGGATGATATTTGCGAAGGCAAGTGCCTCGCGGCGGTCCACGAGGAAAGCGTCCCGGTCAAAGGCGACGGCGGTGCTTCCTTCAGGCAGCCCCAGGAGGGCGAGCTCGCCGTCGTCGAGCTGCCGGTAATGCTTCCATCCGGAGCGCTCGGCAGCTTCCCGGCCCAGCAGGACGTGCCCTGCGCCGGGGTGCCACCGTCGCAACTGTCCCGGCTTATGCGTGTAGTAGGTGAACAGGAAGTCTTCCACCGGATGCTTCTTGCCTGCTGACCTGCGGGCGAGGTATGGGTCCGCGTAGCGGCTGACACGCTGGTGGTGGGCTTCCTCCAGCACCTGCCATTCGTCCGCCGCCAGGAGCCTAGGCTCCACCGGCAACACCAAGAACGTCCTTTGCCGCATCCCACGTGCTGATTTCACAGCCGTCGGTGCGCGCGAACTCCGCATCCACTGGTACCCCGTCCACAACTCCCGTGACGGTGGCTTTTTGCGGCCCGCCGTACTGCTGCGTGCAGGCCGCCTCAGTCCCGGGCCCGGAGGTGCTGAGCAGGCCGGCGTTTTCCTTCAATGCGGCACAGGCTGCCTCAGGGGCAGGATGCACGCTCTCGGCGTTAGGGACACCGTCTTCACAGACCAGGGTGTAGCTGGTCTCCGGTTGTCCCTCGGACGGGGTGATGATGATTGACAGCTCGACGTTGCCCTGGCCGGGCCCTGAAGGGGCGGCAGAAGGTTCGGGGGCGGGGGCAGGGACGGAGGTTTCGGCGTCGGCTGAGGGGCTGCTCGACGGCTCGGCCGATGCGGTGGCTGAGGGGGTGGGGGCTGCGGACGTTCCTCCGGTAGGGGTACCGCCGCCCTGTCCCGGGGAACATGCCGAAAGCAGGGTTGCGGCCAACAGCAGGGCAACGGCCTGCGTCCGCGTTCGGCGCTTGGAGGCCACGTTTGTGGGCACCGCCCGCCCGGAGATCCTGCCCGACGTCCTGCTTGTGGACCGTGCCCTGTCCTTCATCCCTTTATTCTACTGCTGGTCCTGCGTCTGTCTCTGATCGGATGTGGCAGCAATGAGCCCCATCATGGAGGTGTGGAGCTCGCTGACCTGGGCCCGGGTCAACCCCAGCCGTTCCATCATGGTTCCCGGAACCTTAAGGGCCTCCGCCCGGAGCGCCGCGCCTTCCTCCGTCAATTCGACGGCGAGGGCGCGCTCGTTGCCGTGCACGCGCCGTCGCGTAATCAGCCCGGCTGCTTCAAGCCGGCGGAGGAGCGGTGAGATGGTGGCAGGTTCCTGGGCGAGTGCGTCACTGATATTCCGGACGGTCCGTGGACTTTCCTCCCACAAGCACAACATCACCAGGTACTGCGGGTGGGTCAGGTTGAGCCGTTCGAGGACGGGCTTGTACGCACCCACAACACTCCGCGCGGCCACGGTCAGGGCGAAACACAGTTGGTGCTCGAGGAGCAGGTCTTCGTCCTGTGCCGCCTCGATGTTGTGTACCGTTTGCATGCGTCCTCCAACTGTTAGTGCACTAACTATTAGAGTACACTGTGTGCAGGAAGTGCGTCAGACAAGGAGCGGGTTTCATGGGTAACGCCAACTCACAGGGCAAGGAAAATGCCTCGCAACGTTTTATGCGGGCCACGGGCAGGCTCCGGGCCATCTTCGGCCCCGCAAACCGCTCATCCCTGGTCCACGACATGACCGAAGAAAACCGGCGGCTCCTGGCCCAGCGCGAAGCCGAGACCCAGCAGTGGGAGACCGTGACGCGGCCTGACGGCAGCACCTATGTTGTCCCCAGGAATCCGGAGGACAGATCACTCCGCTGATCCGGCCGGGCCGGCGGCCGGGAGCCTTTTGGCGCCTGCAGGCTTAGAATAAGGGCACTGGCTCCCGCAAGGAGGCAGGGCGTATTCCCCCCGATATCCGGGAAGGGGGTGGAAACAGTGGCACATGTAGTCAGCGGGTTCATGAGCCTTACAGACAGGCTCCGGTTCTTCTTTGGGCCAGCCGCGCGGCTGGACTCGGGTTCACCCGTGGTGCACAGGCACGACGCTTTCGAGCAGGCCTCGGAAGAGGAGTTGACGCACTTTATCGTGGAAACCGACTCGACCGGCCATCACTACGCTGTACGCCGCGAAGATCTCGACAGGCAAGGCTGAACCAGCCCAGGCTGTTACGGGTATTCCGCAGCAGGACAATAATGCAGGGCAAACAAAAAGCCGGGCCTCTTCCGTTGTAACGGAGGAGGCCCGGCTTTTTGGGTTCTACGGCTAGCGGCCGGTGCCACCGTAAACAGTAGCTTCGTTTTCGCTGTCCAGGTCAAAGGCCCGGTGGATGACGCGGACAGCCTCATCGAGCAGATCTGCGTGGGTCACCACCGAGATGCGGATCTCGGAGGTGGAAATCATGTTGATGTTGATGCCGGCGTCGGAGAGTGCCTTGAAGAACGTCGCCGATACGCCCGGGTGGGAGCGCATCCCCGCGCCGATCAGCGACAGCTTGCCGATCTGCTCGTTGTACTCGATGGACTCGAATCCAATCTGGTCCTGCGCCGCGTGGAGGGCCGCCAGGGCGTCAGCGCCTTCCACGATGGGCAGGGTGAAGGAAATGTCCGTGCGGCCCGTGCCGTGGGTTGAGACGTTCTGCACGATCATGTCGATGTTCGAGTGGGCATCGGCGATGACCTGGAAGATAGCGGCTGCCTTGCCCGGGATGTCGGGGACACCAACTACCGTGACCTTGGCTTCGGAACGGTCATGCGCAACGCCGGAGATGATTGGCTGCTCCAAGGCAACTCCCTCTTGTGTGGTGATCTTGTCTTCGGCGCTGGGGATGACCCAGGTGCCTTCATGCTGGCTGAATGACGAGCGGACGTGCAGGGGGACGCCGAACCTGCGGGCGTACTCCACACAGCGCAGGTGCAGGATCTTGGCCCCGGAGGCCGCAAGTTCGAGCATCTCCTCACTGGAAATCCGCTCGATCTTCTGGGCGGAAGGGACCACGCGGGGATCGGCCGTGTAGATTCCGTCCACGTCCGTGTAGATCTCGCAGACGTCTGCTTCCAGGGCGGCCGCAAGCGCCACGGCAGTGGTGTCTGAGCCGCCGCGGCCCAGGGTGGTGATTTCATTGGTGGCGCGGCTCATGCCCTGGAAGCCGGCCACAATGGCGATGTTGCCCTTGTCCAAAGCCGTGCGGATCCGGTGGGGGTCGACGTCGATGATCCGGGCCTTGCCGTGAATGCCGTCGGTGATCATGCCGGCCTGCGAACCGGTGAATGACTGGGCAGAGGCGCCCAGCTTGTTGATGGCCATGGCCAGCAGGGCCATCGAGATACGCTCGCCTGCAGACAGCAGCATGTCCATTTCGCGGGCGGGGGCCGCATCGGTCACCTGGCCGGCGAGGTCCAGGAGCTCGTCAGTGGTGTCACCCATGGCCGAAACCACCACAACCACTTCGTTCCCTGCAGTCTGGGCGTCCACCACGCGTTTGGCCACCCGCTTGACGCCGTCGGCGTCCGCTACGGAGGATCCGCCGAACTTCTGCACGATAAGCTGCTTGGTCACCGCACGGCCCTCGGCGAGGCCCTGCAGCTGCGTGCCGTTGTGCACTTCGGTAGTGGGCGTACTCATGCGCGTACCTTCACTGGTCAATTGGAGTCCGGCCACACAGCCTTAACGCTGTGCTGGCCCTGACTGGGAACTAACGCCATTGACGGCGCGACTTCTGCCTCCAGTTTATCGCCGCCGGCAGCCCGCGGTTGAATTGTGACCATTTTCAGCGCCGGAGGGTGCCTGCTGGACAAGGAGCAGGCGTAGGCTCGGTAGGTCTGAAGGCATGGAACTGTGGGGGACAGGTGCGTATACATGGCAATGATTTCTGAGGTGCCGGGACATCCGGCCGGGCCGGAGTCCGCAGGTGGAATATCGGCACGGGGTGTCAGCAGAAGCTTCGGTGCCGTCCGGGCCGTGGAGCACATGGACTTCCACGCCCCTGCGGGCAAGGTGACCGCCCTGATCGGGCCCAACGGCGCAGGCAAGACGACGCTCCTGCTGATGCTGGCGTCGCTGCTGGCTCCGGATGAGGGCACCATCAGCGTGGGAGGGCTTGACCCCCGGCACGATCGGGCCGAGGTCCGAAAACACTTGGGCTGGATGCCGGACACGCTTGGTGTGTGGGAGTCGCTGACTGCCCGCGAGATCCTGACGCAGATGGCCCGCTTCTACCGTCTGCCTGCCCAAGGCCTTGGCGGGCGGGTCAGCAACATGCTGGAACGGGTCCGGCTGGCAGGGCTCGCCGACCAGTCCGCCCGGGTGCTGTCCCGTGGCCAGCAGCAGCGCCTCAGCCTTGCGCGCGCACTGATCCATGATCCGTCCGTCCTGCTCCTGGATGAGCCTGCCTCCGGCCTGGACCCTGGCTCGAGGGTGGAGCTCCGGATGATGTTGCGGCAGCTGGCGGCGGAGGGGAAAGCCGTAGTGGTCTCCTCCCATGTTCTCAGCGAACTTGACGAAATCGCGGACGGCGCCGTGTTTGTCAACAAGGGCCGCACTGTCCGCCAGCAGACCACGGCGGAGGCGGCCGCCGCCGGACGGCGCTACGCCGTTTCCGCGTCCGACCCGGCGGCCCTTGCCGCCAAACTGACGGAGCTGGGACTTGTGTTCCGCCGCCAGGAGGGACGCCGTCCGGCAGTAACCCTGATGCTGAATAACGACGGCGATGCGGAGCGCCTCCTGCGCGACCTGGTGCTGGCCGGCGTCGGAATTACGTCCTTTGCGCCCGCAACCGGCGCGCTGGAAGAGACCTACATGAACCTCGAGGGGGAGCTGCAGTGAGCCAATCAATGGACAACCGGCAGGATACCGCCGGAACCTCAGCCCCCGCCGCATACCTTGCCGGCATCAGGGACGTGGTGGTCCTTGAACTCAAGCAGCGGCTGCGTTCACGGGGCTGGTACATCATGCTGGCCATCTGGTTTGTCCTGACCGGCGTCGTCACGTGGCTGACCTGGGCCAGCTGGAACGCATCGCAGGCTGCCCAGGAGGCATACGGCGGCTTCCCGACGCCGGAGCCCTCCGGCCCTGGCTCCATGATTTTTGAAGTGGTCCTGGCATTTGTCCTGCTGTTCGCGTTGCTCGTTGCGCCCGCGTTGTCTGCCAACGCCATTACGGGCGACCGGTCGGGAGGAACACTGGCGATTCTGCAGGTCACCCTGCTTGAGCCCGGCCAAATCCTGTGGGGCAAGTTCTTTGCCGCCTGGCTGGCAGCCCTGGCGTTTCTGGTGGCCAGCGCACCGTTCCTGGTTATCGGCGTGGCGCTCGGCGGAATGACGCCGGGACATGTGCTCGTTGCGCTGCTGATGCTGGCCGTGGAAGTGGGAATCGTGTGTGCCCTGGGCGTGGGGATCTCAGCCCTGGCAGGGCGACCCTTGTTTGCAATCGTCGTGACCTACCTGACGGTGGCCGGGCTGGTCTTTGGCACGCTGATATCCTTCGGACTCGGTACAGGCCTCACCCAGGGCACGGTCATGGCCAGCAATCCCCAATACCGCCAATACGCGCCGCTGGAGTCCGGACCGTTCGGGCCTGCATACACCTGCTCCGGACCGCTCCGGGAACAACCCGCCCTCCGAACGGAGCGGGTTGCGTGGCTGCTGGGAATGAACCCCTTCGTGGTGGTAGCCGATGCCATCCCCTACCGCGACCGTACAAGCCAGGCGGGTTTCGCTTCGATCGGTGCCATCGAGGGAATCAGCCAGGCAGCCCGTCAGGCGATGGCAGGTCCCGACGGTACGGTCCCGTGCGCCAACGGCGTTGTCCAGCCGACGTACCTGGGACAGAAATCACCGCTGTGGCCGGTTGGGTTGGGGCTTCAGCTGGCGCTGTCTGCGCTGCTGATGCGGTTGGGGTGGCGCGCACTTCGAACCCCTGCCCGAAAGCTGGCACGGGGCGTACGCATCGCCTAGGCCTGGCCGTCCACCCGTGTGAACAATGCAGGTCAGGTCAGGTCAGGTCAGTGCATTGCGGCGGCCCTCAAACGCGCGTCCCAGGGTCACCTCATCCGCGTATTCGAGGTCTCCGCCCACCGGGAGGCCGGAGGCGAGCCGGGTTACGGCGATCCCGATGGTTTTGAGCATGCGGGCCAGGTAGGTCGCCGTGGCTTCACCCTCCAGGTTGGGGTCTGTGGCAATAATGACTTCCTGGATGGCGCCGTCATTGAGCCGGGTAAGCAGTTCGCGGATTCGGAGCTGCTCCGGTCCTACGCCTGCAATGGGATTAATGGCGCCGCCCAGCACATGGTAGCGGCCCCGGAACGAGCGGGTCCGCTCCACGGCCAGGACATCCTTTGATTCCTCCACGACGCAGATCACGGCTGGATCCCGGCGGGGGTCACGACAGATGTTGCAGAGTTCCTGCTCCGTGACGTTGCCGCAGACAGAGCAGAACTTCACCCGTTCCTTGACAGTGGTGATCGCCTCAACCAGCCGCTTCATGTCCTGGGGGTCAGCTTCAAGAATGTGGAACGCAAGCCGCTGGGCAGACTTGGGACCCACACCGGGAAGGCGTCCAAGCTCGTCGATCAGCTCCTGGACAGCACCTTCGTACACGTTTTCCTCTTTAGCTTGATGTGGTTAGCGGTAAAGCAAGGACTTCCCGACGGGCCGGCGGACCGGACCCCTGCCGCGGTCAGTAGCGCGATGTGATGGGGCTTCCGTCGGACGAGCGCTCCTCGATCAGCTTCCCGCCCAGAATACGCTCCACTGCTGCCCGCCCGAACACGCCGGACTCTTCGATGGTTTCATCATCCGCGCTCGGGATGTCCTGGACGTACGGGGCGGCAGCCGCCACCGCCCGGGCCGGGGCCTTGGCGCGCCCGGCCTCTGCTTCAGGGCTGTTGGACAGCCGCTGGTAAAGACTTTGCCGGGCTTCCGCCGCGGCAGCAGCAGACGGTGGGGCGGCCAAGGCAGGGGCGGCATTGGCTGGAGCGGCCTGCCGGGAGGCCGACGAAACCGGAGCAGGGGAGGACGGAGCTGCCGCGAACGCTGCCGCAGGGGCTGGAGCCACCTGCGCCGGAACGGATGCGGAAGCGGAGGATGCTGATGCCATCGCGTACTCGCGCACCCGTACCTGATCCGGCGCCGAAGGCGGTTCTTCCACCTGCACTCCTGGCCGTCCGGGGCCGGGCAAGGGTGCAGGGGCTGACAGGCCCCACTCCGGCTCCGGGTTGGAACCGGCCACCGTTACCGGAATGGAGGGGGGCACCTGGGCGGCAGCGGGTTCGTAGTGCGGCGTCGGAGCCGGTCTGCTCAGAGTCTTTTCGGGCACGCCAGGGGACGGGGCCCTGCCCACGTTGCTCTCTTCGCCAACCACCCAGACTCCGGGAGCCTGTTCGACTGCCCGGGTCCAGGGATCGTGCGGAGTCTCTGGAGCCCGATTCCCCTGACTTTCAGGCTGGTCATTGTGATGGGCGCCCGGGACGTTGCCGGGACCCGTTGCCGCGCCGGCCGGAATGGAACCAACTGCTGAGGAGCCGGCCCGGCTTGGGCTGTGCGGGCCGGCGCCTGGAGTACGTGCGGAGGGTTGGGAACCGGCGGACGGTGCCCAATCCATGGGGGGTTCCTCTTCCAGCGGGGGAGCGTCCTCGTCCCTCGCCGGTCCCCAATCGTCGTCCGAATACGAGTAGTCCCCTGCAGTGGCCGCTTGGGGCGCTTGAACGGGGGAGGAACTTATGGGCGCGGGGAACTGCCCAGCGGTCCGGCTGGTCCCAAGCACACCGGTACCGTTTTCCGGAACCTCGGGTGCAGGCGACGCCGGTGGTACTGCCCGTTCCGGCGCACCTGCCGGGGCCAGTGGGTGGTGGCCGGCGTTACCTCGAGCTGGGCTCTCGCCGGCGCCAGACTGCTGTTTTCCGCCCGGGGTAATGCCCTGCTGGTCGACGCTGTCCCCGCCATCCCTGCCTGGTAGATCGCCCTGCGGTTTCGAAGCAGCGGAGCGGCTTGCCGTCTCCGGCTGCTGAGATGGGTCGTGGGGCGAGGGCGCCGGGGCGAGGCCCCAGGCGACGTCAGCCGACGTTGCCGGGGCCACCCGGCTGGCGGAAGCTTTTGGGTTTGGCTCAGAGCTCGCCGGCGTGCCGCCCCCGGCAGACGCAGTGATCTGGCAGTCGATGCCCACAGTTTTGTGGATGGCCTGGCGGAGGTTCTCTGAATGGTCCGCCCGGCCGAAAGCACCTGCAAGCCCGGTGGTGGTGAAGGTGAGGGTGAGGACGTGTCCGTCGAAGGAAGCCACCTGGGCATTGGGTTCGACGAGTGCCCACGTACTGCGCTTGATTTTAGACAGTGTCTGCAGGACATCCGGCCACGCGCGACGCAACACCTCAACATCGCCCATCGGCCCGGGTGAAGCAGCCGGCGCCGCGGCGGCAGGCCTTTCATGTTCCGCAGGAGCGGGAGAAGGTTGGGGACCGGTGCCTGTGGCCGGCCGTGACCCTTCCCCGCGGATGCCGTCCGGCACCGGGCCGGAAGCCGCTGCCGGCCTGCCTCCTTGTACGGCGCCAGGTGCAACCGATGCCTGCTGTCCCGTATTGGTGCGCTGCGGGTCAGCGTCGCGGCCGCGCGTAGCCGGGGGAACGGCTGGGCGTGTGTTTGCGGCAGAATCCTCTACCGGCCAGTCATCGGTGCTGACGCGCGGAGCCGTCAGCGGGCCACCGGAAGCAGCAGCGGAGGAGGCGTCCCCGGAAGGGCGCGAAACGCTCGGCGAAGGGGCTGGCGGAGTGGCCGTTGCCCCTGCTGGAGCTGCCTGGGCCGAAGGCCCGCGCTGGACTGCAGGCGCCGGCTGGACTGCAGGTCCCGCGGGAGCAGCCGGCGCTGCCTGGACTGCAGGTCCGGCGGGAGCGGCCGGCGCGGATTGAGCAGTGCCGGCGGCGTTCTGTGCCGGGTCCGCGGAGGTGGAGGGTGCGGCCTGGGCGGGGGCCGGGAGCATTCCGGGTTGGGGCGCCGGGGAACCTGCAGCCGCGGCGCCGGCAGCGGATGAGCCGGCGGGAGTCCCGACGTCGTTCCCTGCATAGTTGAGCCGGCGTTCCACACGGTCTATCCGTGCAGCCATGCCGCGCTCGTTTTGCTCGGAGCTGGGCAGCAGGATCCGGGCACACAGCAGCTCAAGGTGCAGCCGTGGGGACGTTGCCCCTGTCATCTCGGTAAGGGCCGTGTTGGTGACATCTGCGGCGCGGGACAGCTCCGCCGCCCCGAGGTTGTGGGCCTGGTTCTTCAGCCGGGCGATCTGGTCTGCGGGCATTCCGCGCAGTATGGTCGAGGCGCTCTCCGGCATGGCCTGAACGATGATCAGGTCCCGGAAGCGCTCCAGCAGGTCTTCCACGAACCGGCGGGGATCGTGGCCGGTCTGGATCACGCGGTCCACAGCACGGAAAACGGTAGCAGCGTCAGAGGCAGCCACAGCTTCGACAACGTCATCCAGCAGTGATGCATGGGTGTAGCCGAGCAGCGCGACGGCAAGTTCGTAGTCCAGGCCGTTGGGGCCCGCGCCCGCCATCAGCTGGTCCAGGACAGAAAGCGAGTCACGGACGGAACCACCGCCGGCACGGATCACCAGTGACAGGACACCAGGGGCAACCGGGACGTTTTCCTGGTTGCACAGCAGTTCCAGGTAGGCGATCAGCGGTTCCGGCGGCACCAGCCGAAAGGGGTAATGATGGGTGCGGGAACGGATGGTCCCGATGACTTTGTCCGGTTCGGTGGTGGCGAAGATGAACTTGATGTGTTCCGGCGGCTCTTCGACGATCTTCAGCAGGGCGTTAAAGCCGGCAGACGTGACCATGTGGGCCTCGTCAATGATGAAGATCTTGTAGCGGTCCCGCACCGGGGCGTACGTGGCGCGCTCGCGGAGGTCCCGGGCGTCGTCCACGCCGCCATGGCTCGCGGCGTCGATCTCGATGACGTCCAGCGAGCCGGAGCCGCCTCGGGCCAGCTCGATACAGCTGGGACAGGTGCCGCAGGGAGTGTCGGTAGGGCCCTGGGCGCAGTTGAGGCAGCGCGCCAGGATCCGTGCCGAGGTGGTTTTGCCGCAGCCCCTGGGACCGGAGAAAAGGTAGGCGTGGTTGACCCGGTTTTTCCGTAGAGCCGTCATCAGCGGCTCGGTGACGTGCTCCTGCCCGATAACGTCAGCAAACGAGTCTGGACGGTATCTGCGGTACAGGGCGGTAGTAACTGTCACAGAGAAAACCCTACCAATCCGGGCCGACATCCTGCCGCCCTGTGGGGGAATAGTAAAGACCCCCCATGCACCCGCCAGAGCCCATTTACCCTTGCTACCTTCCGGTCCTGGGGGAGTTCAACAGGATGACGCCACATGAGGGGCCGCCAGTTACTTTACCCGAACTTCCGGCCTGACTCGAATCGGCCATCGGCCTGGCGCCAGCCGTCAACCTGCCAGCTCATGAAGGCGGGTTCCTCATACGGATGCGCTGCCCTCAGCGCGGCGACCACGGCGCCCAGCAAGGGCTTTTCCACCACGCACTCGATCCTGTCCTCGGCAGCCTGCTCGGGGATTCCGGTACGTCCAACGTAGGGTTTGGCGCCTTCCTGCGGAGTGAAGTGGCCGGTCCCGGGGGTGACGAACGAGCAGTGCGAGTACTTGCCGATCCTGCCGGCTCCGGCGTCGCCAACGGCCGCCAGTACCTCTTTCGTGTGGGACTGCGGGACGTAGACCACCAGTGCATACAGCTCGTTCATGGCTCCCATCCTGTCTCAACCAGGCCCTCGGGCGGGAGGAATCCGTTGCTTATCCCGGCCACTGCCTTGATCATTGATATATACACCGATTGGGGCAATCTCAAGGTTGTGAGCTGCGTGGCCTGGCTGAACGGGGCCGGACCCGGCAGCTCAACGGTGATCCGGGGAATGGGCGCGTTGGGGGCGTCCATTTCGTGGTTAAAAGTCACGGCGCCCTGCGGCGGCCGGCGTGCGGACCGTCCTTCCCGCTTGCCCCGCGGGCCCAATTGGGCGATGCGGAAAAGATCAGGTAACCTAGTATCTGCTTTTGTTTCAGAAGCAGCTGGAGAATTCGCCTAGCGGCCTATGGCGCACGCCTGGAACGCGTGTTGGGTTAACGCCCTCGGGGGTTCAAATCCCCCATTCTCCGCCGGTAAGGAACCCGGCTCCGGCAAACGCCGGAGCCGGGTTCTTTCGTTAACAGCAGAGCCTCCTTATTCTGCTTCCGGCACGCCCAGCCGGCGAAGACGTTCTCTGGCGGCCAGCTCGCTGGGACCCCGGGGACCCAACGCCAGGCGTACGACGCCGAGAACCGCCTTCGTTGCGAGCCTCACCGGCAGGGCCACCGGACCCAGCCGTGGAACAGCCAGTCCAAGCATCTCGCGGTACCTGGGCTCCAGGCTGTAGACCGCACCGGCGAACAGGATGCGGTAGCCCGGGCGCAACATCCGGTTCAACGGCGGGTTGCGGATGAAGTCCACTGTCTCTGCCACCCGGGCGTCAACGCGCAGCTCACCGCTTTCGTACCAGCGGTCCAGTTGTCCGTGCATGTCCGCCTCGCTCAGGGGCGGGTCCTCTACACCCATCAAACGGCCTGCCTGGGCCCACTCGCGGACATAGGCGTCCGGGCCGCCGGGAATTGCGCCGCCCCAGATCTTGTGGGCAGTGAGGAACGCGTCAGTGAAAGCGAGGTGGATCCAGCTGGCCAGTTCAGGATCATTGGCGCTGTAACTGCGCTGCGTACCGTGGTTATCGCTGTAACTGCCCTGCACGGATTCGTGCATCCGGCGGACTCTGCGCGAGGCATCATCGGCGGCTTCCGTGGAACCATACGTCACGGTAAAAATCCAGCGGATGGTGTTCGCCAGCCGGGCCAGCGGGTCCTCGCGGAAATTTGAATGGTCGTGGACGCCGGCAAGGGCGCCGGGGTGGAGGGACTGCATCAACAGTGTCCGGATTCCGGCAACGATGGGGGACATGGAGCCATGCACCGCCCATACAGCGGAGCCGGGCAGATGGTAGCCCGCGTCCTTGCCCTCCGCGAGATCGAGCTGCCACTGAGGCACGCCCTCAGAGCCGTTGCTGAACGTGCGGACCAGCCGCTTTTTGACGGGAGCCAGGATGTTCTTCATGGTGCATGCCCTCCTGTGGAGAACCGGTTGTGATCTCATCGTAAGCACAGCGGGGCCCGCCAGCGGCGTCGGGGGCCGCCTGCGGTCATCAGCAGGACAGCGGACACCCACAAAAAAACCACAGTGAGCCGCCGCAGGGTTCACAGCGTACCGGCCCGTGTGTTCACATTGGAGATACCGTCATGACAGAGGGCGGCTGGCAACGTCCTGGAGTCACTTTCATGGGCAATCACGCGGTTTCCGGGAAGGACGCCAAAAGCCCCAGAGGCCTGTGCCTCCCCGCTGCCCGGGCTGTGGCGGCTACCGGTGTATTGGCAGCATCCGTCTACGGTTTGAATCTTTCCGGCAGTGCACCTGTTCCCGGAACAGCTTCGGCCTCCGTGGTCCGTTCCGGAGCCGAAGCGGGGATGGGCGCTGTGGGAACTCCTTCCGGCTCCAGCAGCAGCAGTGCCGGTACCGCTACGGTCCTGGGCGGCAGCACCGACGTCGTCACGCCGCCATTGGACGGTCTGGTAGCGGGCCCGGAGACGGCCAGCATCCTGACTGCTCCACACGTGGAGCTTGCCTTTCCGCGTCCGATAGTCAGCGGCACCGGCGGGGGCCCGGGGTCACCGCTGACCGTAGAACTGACAGGGCTGGGCCGGCCTCCCGCGGGCTACCTCATGGCGCCCCTCAAGATGTTGACTCCCTCGTCGCCCTTCGGGTTCCGGGTCAGTCCGCTGTCCGGGGCAGCCGGAGACTTCCATCTGGGCCAGGACTACGCAGCGCCGTGCGGCACCCAGGTGTACGCGGCTGATTCGGGCGTTGTACGTGCCGCTGGGTGGCATGCGTGGGGCGGCGGCAACCGGGTGGAAATAGACCACGGCAACGGTCTCATCAGCACCTACAACCACCTGGAGTCCATAGCCGTCCGAAGCGGAGACTCCGTTGCTGTTGGCCAGGCCATCGCCAGGGTAGGGAGCACTGGATGGTCGACAGGATGCCACCTGCACTTCGAAACGATCCTTAATGGCCACCACATCAGTCCACTGAAGTGGATCCTGATACCGCTTCGGCCAGCCGGCAGCGGACCCGCTGACCTGCGGTCCTACCTGCCGGGCACAAATGCTCCATCCGCCGGTCCCATACGTTGGACCATTCCGGTGGGGCAGGGCAGCGAGCCTCCTTCCATTCCCCGCTGGGTAAGTAAGCCGCCCACAATGGCCGGCTCACCTTCCGGACCGGCATCCTGGCTCTCGACCCTTCGGCCGGCTGATTCTTCAACACCGTCGTGGACTGCGACGCCCGGTACGGCAACGCCGTCGCCTACTGGAGTGTCGCCGTCGCCAACGGGTTCAGGAACGGCGTCGCCGACACCGACACCAACGGATCCGGGAACTGGGACGCCGACGCCGACGCCGACGCCGACGGATCCTGAGACTGGAATGCCGACGCCGACGCCGACGGATCCTGAGACTGGAATGCCGACGCCGACGCCGACCGACCCTGAGACTGGAACGCCGACGCCGACGCCGACCGACCCTGAGACTGGAACGCCGACGCCGACCCCGACGGACCCGGGAACGGGAACGCCGACACCGACGCCGACCCCGACCGACCCAGGAACGGGAACACCGACGCCGGTGGAGCCTTCCCCGGCGCCTCCGCCGCCCTCGGAACCCGTTGAACCGCCGCCACCCGCGCCGGTTGAGCCTCCGCCCCCGCCGCCGGAGCCTGTCCAACCGCCGCCACCTGCTCCGGTTGAGCCGGCCCCGGTTCCGCCGCCGCCACCCGCGCCGGTTGAGCCGGCCCCTGAGCCACCGCCACCTGCTCCGGTTGAGCCGGCCCCTGAGCCACCGCCTGCACCTCCAGCCCCGATCGAGCCGACACCGATACCCACGGCGACCTTCTCAGCCGCGCCTATTCCTCCAGCACCGATTGAGACCACCGAACCAGTGCCATTGCCGACCGAAACGTCCGTGACGCCAACTCCGTAGGGTTCCAGCAGGAAGTTTGCCCAGGATTCACCAAGCCCGGACCAGTACAGTGGTGCGCTGGCAACGAATTCCACGCATGAACAAACTTCCGAGGACTCAACCCGTGACAGCCCTGTACCCGATCCCGCTGACCCTGAACGACGGAACCGCGACGGATTTCGGCAGGTTCAAGGGCCGCGTGGTGATGGTGGTGAACGTTGCGTCAAACTGTGGGTTCACCCCCCAGTACGCGGGGCTGGAGGCGCTCTACGAAAAGTTCCGGGACCGGGGATTTGAGATCCTCGGCGTGCCGTGCAACCAGTTTGCCGGGCAGGAACCGGGCAGTGACAGCGAAATCGCGGAGTTCTGCCAGCGGAACTTCGGGGTTTCTTTTCCGCTGACCGTCAAGGCGGACGTGCGCGGCAGGAACCAGCACCCGCTGTACACGGAGCTCACCAAGTTCAAGACCGGGCTGCTCCCCGGATTGGTGAAGTGGAACTTCGAAAAATTCCTCGTGAACCGTGAGGGAGAAGTGGTGAAGCGCTTTGCTCCCACAGTGGAACCGGACTCGGCAGAGGTCATCGACGCCATCGAGGAACTCCTCGGCTGATAAGCGCACCTGTGCCGAACGTGCCGGCGCAAAAGCGCAGTTCTTTCACCTTTTTCCACATCAGCCACGGCGATTTACCCAAAGTTTGCCGAATGTCTGATTGGATAAACATTACTGAAGGGTACAAGGGAAGCGCCGTTTCCCACCGACCACAGAGGCAGCAATGGAGCACATCGAGGCCGAACATCCCCGGCCACGCCATTTCCTACTCCACCTGAGCGATCCCCACCTGATGGGAGGTCCGGACCCCCTCTACGGCGTCGTTGACAGCGAAGCGCGGCTTATCCAGCTCTTTGACGAAGTCAAAGCGTCGGGGGCGAGGCCGGAGGCCGTCATCTTCACGGGCGACCTCGCAGACAAAGGCGATCCTGAGGCTTACGTAAAACTGAGGGCCATCGTGGAGCCCGCCTGCGAGGAACTGGGCGCAGAAGTCATTTGGGCGATGGGCAACCATGACAACCGTGCCAACTTCAGGACAGGCCTGCTGGACGAGCCCGCACATGACGCCCCCGTGGACAAGAGCTACTTCATCAATGGGCTCCGGGTTATCACCATGGACACTTCCGTGCCTGGCTTCCACCATGGCGAGCTAAGCTCCTCGCAGCTGGAGTGGCTGACGCGGCAGCTGGACACCCCCGCCCCGGACGGCACCGTCCTGGCGTTGCACCACCCGCCGGTGCCGTCCGTCCTGGATCTTTCGGTCCTGGTTGAGTTGCGGGACCAGGCGTCGCTGGAGGCAGTAGTCCGCAATTCGGACGTGCGCACCATTCTTGCCGGGCACCTGCACTATTCAACGACGGCGAGTTTTGCCGGCATCCCAGTGTCCGTGGCGTCGGCCAGTTGTTACACCCAGGACCTCAACGTTCCTGTCGGGGGCACCAGGGGACAGGACGGCGGCCAGTCCTTCAACCTGGTCCACGTGTACGAGCACACCATCGTGCACTCGGTGGTTCCCCTGGGCAATTCGACGACGGTGGGGGAGTACGTCTCCCCGGAGGAGACGAAGCGCCGGCTGGAGGCCGCCGGGATCCGGATACCTGAGACTGCCAAGCAGCGGAGCAGCACGAAACTTGGGCTGCCTACCAGCCGCTAGGACAGTGCACGAAGGTCCGTGCCGCCGGGCGGCACGGACCTTGTCTTGCCGGACTGCGCATCCGGCCGGTATTTTCCGGAGTCCTACTTTTCCCAGGGTGCCTTGATGGGGAAGTACTTTTCCAGGAAGTCGGTGACCACTTCGGCGCGCTCGTCAGCAGGGATCTCCGGGAAGCTGCCGTCATTCAGGCAGAAGAAGTCCATGTTCCTCTTTGCCAGGAGTTTGGGCAGGTACTTCAGTCCCGCCTTCATCGTGGTGTCAACGTAGCGGACTTTAGCAGCGGTCTGGGTGACGGCACGGCCGGTGAGCAGCGCATAGTAGTGGTAGAACGAGTTGGTGACGGAGATGTTGTCCGCGGCCCGGAAGCGGCTGCCCGCCGTCTTCCGGAACTCTTCGGGGAACTCCCGTTCCATTTTTGCCACCACGCTGCGGCGCAAGGGCGCTGCGCAGTGCTCCAGATGGCGGGTTGTGATCCGCCCGAACCGGTTCCACAACAACTTCCGGTTGACGCGCGCAGCGTTCTCGAACCCGCTCCGCTCAATGGCGTTCTCGCCCAGGCCGATCCGGGTTTCTGCCTCCACGAACTTCGTAATGCCGCCGGGAGTGAAAAACAGGTCGGGGCTCACGGGCCGGCCGAAGAACATGTCGTCATTGGAGTACAGGAAGTGCTCGGACAGGCCCTCGATGTTGTGGAGCTGGCACTCCACTGCCTGGGAATTGTGCGTGGGAAGCACCGAGGGGTCGGAGAAGAACTCCTCGCTGCGGACAATGGTCACCGAGGGGTGGTCCGCCAGCCACTCAGGTGCCGGTGAATCTGTGGCAATGAAGACGCGGCGGATCCACGGCGCGAACATGTACACCGAACGCAGGGCGTACTTGAGTTCGTTGATCTGCCGGAAGCGGGCTTCGTGGTCATCGCCCTCGCCGAGGACAGCATCTTTCTGCTGGGCCCGCCGCGCGGCGATGTACTCCGGGGAGCTTCCATCCACCCAGGAGAACACCAGATCGATGTCGAAGCTGATGTCGCTGGCGTGGTCTGCGAACATGTTCTCGATGGTGGGCCACGTGTGGCCGTAGCGCTCAACGGTGCCACGGACGGCGTCCTGCCGGAGCAAGGTCCTGCGCGTGAGGGAGTTCTCAATAGGCAGGATGATCTCGTTGGACTTAAACGACCAAAGCTCAAGCTGCACGCCTGCGGAGGCACCGAATTCGAAGCCGCCCGCGGGCTCCACCCGGGGCCGGTACAGGCGGAAGATTCGCGCCTCCTTGTTGGCCGAGAGCTCACCATCTGCAACCAGCAAGGACGTTTTCTTCTTGGCATCCACGGTCATGGAATAGAAAGGCTCGTCCCGGCAGGCTTCCACCAGGGCCGCCCGAAGCTTTTTCCTGTCTTTCCAGTCCAGGGCAATGACCGGCCTGTCATTGTTGCCCCTCACCAGCAGGTACGCCAGGTCCGCGCCGGCCAGCACATTGCGTACGAACAGCAGGTCCTCCACCATGGCCTGGTAGGGAGTCCTGTTGTGGTTGATCAGCGCAATGCGGCCCTTATGCGTGATGACATCAGGGCGGGGATTTAGCCGCTGCTCAGCTTCGGCTGAGGTGATCTCGGCATGAAATTGTTCTTCTACGGATGCCTGGCCGCCGTAGTAGACCTCGTCTTGAACCGGTGCTTCTGTAATGGTCGTCTCCGTGCTCGTCAAAGTAAGCGTTTCTACCTGCATGATAGCTGCGTGCTGGAAACAGCAGGTTTCGGGCAGGGCTGCCCGGGGCCGGGGAACCGGCTCAGCCGCCCAGTGCATCCCGCCAGCTGCGCAGGAAGGCCCCGCCGGCGTCGTCATGGATCACCGAGGCCCCAAGCCCCAGATCCTCGGCCGTCAGGACCGCGTACGGCTTCTCCGGGATACCGTCGGCCGGCCGGACGTCCACGTGCTTGACCGCGTGATCGTTGTGGTGCAGCCAGTCGGCCATTGCGTAATCGGTGCGCGAATCGCCCACTGTCCGCCATGCTGCCGGGGTGATGCCCTGGGCGGCAAGCAGCTCCACAGCGCGGCTGGCGCCCAGATCCTTGCCAAGCCGCACCGACTCAATGTCCGTGGAGATGATGGTGGGATCAACCCGGTAGTCCACCTCGTCGTCGGAATTGGGGGCATGGTGGTCCAAGCGCACCACTCCCAGTCCGTGGCGGGCCATCAGGTCCATGGCGTCGGCGTCGAAGAGTTTCTGCTCCGCAAGGTAATCGGCGCTGGGAACATCAATATGCTGCTCCACGGACACCATGGCTCGCTTCGTTTCATCAAAAAACATGTGTGCGGCGTAGTCCTCTGCCACCATGCGCCGGACATCGTCCCCGTAGGCCGCCGGTACGGCAAGTTCCCGGTCCACGTGAATGGGGCCGGGCCCGGCTGCGGTATAGCTGAACCAGACAGCGCCCTTTTCGCAGACGGCATGGATGATGGTGCCTGCGGGGATCCCGGCGGCGATCATGGGTTCCATCACCTGTTGCCGGATGAAGGCGTCAGAGCGTCCGGTGTTGAAAATGACGGGAATCCCTGCGGCGGCGAGGGCCATGAGGTCATCGATGATCTCCCGCTTAACATCCCGTGTGACCGGACTTGCCACCGGCCCGTCCACATCGAGCAGGAGCGCCAGCGGCGGGGTGGCCGGCACGTGGGCTGCGGGTGCAGAAATGGCGGGGGACTCGGATGCTGTCATGGTCCTATTCTGTCAGCCGTGCCGTCACCTCTGCGGACACCGGGCTGGCGGCAAGCGGCACTACCGCAGGTAGCCCATGGTTACTGTTTGGCCACAACCTGCGGCAGGAACCGCAGGGCACTTTCGCTGGGCCTGCAGGATGCCTAGTGTGGCAAGGTGATATTTAAAGCTGTGGGCGAGGGCCGCCCGTACCCCGACCATGGTTACACCACGCCCAAGGAATGGGCTTCGCTCCCGCCGCGTCCGGTCCGCCTGGACGAGCTGGTGACCACCAAGCGCACCCTTGACCTGGAAGCGCTGCTGGCTGAAGATTCCACCTTTTTCGGTGACCTGTTCCCGCACGTGGTGCAATACCAGGGGACCCTGTACCTGGAGGACGGGCTGCACCGCGCCGTCCGCACCGCCCTGCACCAGCGCACCGCCATCCACGCCCGTGTCCTGGTGATAGATGGCTAGGAAGAAGCAGCAGGACGTAAGCGTCCTCCACGGCCACCACGTTGTCACCGGTTCCGAGCTTCGGGCCGCCTTTGAGGCGGCGCCGGGCGCCGACGGGACAACCCGCGTACGCCGGCGTGCGCTGCACGGGATTGTGCTGGTCCTCCTCGTCGGCCTCATCGCCGCGGCCATCATCACGGCGCTGGCCATCATCAACGGGCAGCTGAAGCTTCCCGCTGCGGCGCCTGCCGAAGAAGCGGCCTCCACCTGCCCGGCCGGGACTTTCGACTACACCCCCAATGACCAGGTCAACCTCAATGTCTACAACTCCACCAGCCGGCCCGGTTTGGCCCGCTCAGTGGCGGACGAGTTCCTGGCGAGGAAGTTTGTGGTGGGTGCGGTTTCGAACATTGATGCGGGCTACCGCGGGACCGCTGCCGTGATTTCCGGGGCCGCCGGGCATGCCGCGGCGTTCACCGTCCAGCGGAACCTGGCGGGGTCGGACTACTTTCAGGACAGCCGGACCGACGGGAGCGTTGACGTGATCCTCGCGCAGGACTACAGAGCGCTGGTCCCGCCCGAGCTCGTTGACCAGACGCCGGGGACGCTGGGCTGTCCGCGGGAAAGCCGCCGCGTCGCCGACGACGACAAGTTACCCGTCATGCCCTCGGCAGCGCCCGCACCCTGATGGGTGGCTAGCCGGCCACCACGGGAAGCGGGCCGAGCCGCACGGGGCGGCCGTCGTCGTCGAACCGTGCGCCGGCACCCAGCTGGATGAAGCGCACTGTCCTGGCCACCCGGGCCTCCAGTTCGGCGGGCTCATCGCTGCCCCTGGCCGCGCTGGAGGACAAGGTGCCCAGGATCAGCTGAGCCTGCTGGTTGACGTCAGCCACCGGAAGGTACCCCTGCTCCATTCCGTCCCGCAGGATTCCCTGCAGCAGCACGCTGAGCTCGCCGACGTGGTCGGCGAGCTTGGCAAAGGACGACGGCGACAGCACGGCGCCCATGGCGGGTCCCGGCGGCAGGTGGCGGCGGCTGAGGTCCACCACCTGGGCGCGGACGTACAGCGCGAGCCGGTCCACCGGGTTGTCCAGTTGGTTCAGCGAGTCCCGCAGTTCGGAAAGGAACTTCTCAGTCTCATCCAGGGCATAGGAGATCAGCAGTTCTTCGATGTCCGCGTAGTAGTTGTAGACGGCGGTCCGGCCCACGCCGGCGTGCCGGGCAACATCTGTCATCGTCAGGCCGGGCAGGCCATGGGAGAAAAGGAGTTCACCGAAGGCCGTGAGGATGCGCCGCTGGGTGTCTGCTCGTTGCTCGGCGTTGCTGGCCGCTGAAATCCTTGGCATGTGGACACTTTACCGCGATGTGTCAGTAAAAGCCTGCGCTTGGCTGCGCTGGCCTGCATGCCCGCCTACACCTGGCAGCCGTCCGGTCCGCAGGCCCCGCCATCCGCGGAGTTGACCAGCACCAGGGGATTGGATTCCTGCCATGCCTGGTCCAGCGCCGCAGTGAACGTCTCAACGGGCTGGGCGCCGGACAGCCCATACTTCCGGTCGATGACGAAGAACGGGACGCCGCTGATCCCCAGGGACCGGGCCTCCTGGATATCGGAACGGACGTCGTCGGCGAACTTGTCGGTGGTGAAGAGTTCCTCTGCTTCTGGCTGGCTGATGCCCAGGTCCAGGGCGAGCGACATGAGGTACCCGCGGCTGCCGATATCCTTGCCGTGCTCGAAATGGTCGCTGAGGAGCCGCTCCTTGGCGGCGTCCTGCTTGCCGTGCGCGGCCGCGAGGTGGATCAGGCGGTGGGCGTTGAAGCTGTTGGCCACCACCACAGAGTCAAAGCGGTAATTCAGGCCTTCACCCTTGGCCTGCTGCGCCACGTGGTCGAACATCTGCGACACCTGCTGCGCCGGCATCCCCTTGCGGGTACTCAGGTACTCCAGCTCGGTTCCGTCGTAGTGTTCGGGGAGGCCGGGGTCCAGCTGATAGCTCCGCCAAACCACCTCGACGGAATCGCGGTGCTGGAAGGCCGCCAGGGCAGATTCAAAGCGGCGCTTGCCGATGTAGCACCAGGGACACGCGACGTCGGACCAGATTTCAATCTTCATGTCCAAGGAAACAGCACACCCGCAGCCGCCATTCCGGAACCCGGTATGACGTGCCCCACAGCTGGGTCTTGTCCGCGGGGGATATGTGGACGATAGTCGGGTTATGGGGCTGCACAAAGGCCCTCAGGGTAAACATTTCCCAACAACGCGCGGACCGGGAAGGTTCCGCGGAGTAAGTTGCCCGGCCATCTGGGGGAGCCCGGCCTGTCATTTCCTGGAGGTCAGGATGCGGATAGGACTGGTTGCGGGACCGTGGATTACGGTCCCGCCCGCTGCGTACGGTGGGACGGAAAGAGTAGTGGACAGCCTCGCCAGGGGCTTCGCCGCCGCGGGGCACGAAGTACTGCTGGCCGCGCCTTCCGACAGCATCTGCCCGGTGCCGAGGGTGGCCCGCATGCGGCCCTCGGCTCCCGAAGAGCTGAACCTTGCGAAAGCCGAGCTCAGCCACGTGGCGCGGGCGTACAAGGGCTTGGGCGGCGTGGATATCATCCATGACCACACCCTGGCCGGGCCTCTCTACCTTCACCGGCCTGAGAAGATTCCGGTGGTGACCACGATCCATTGCCGGCTGGACGCCGAGGCGGCAGACATTTACGGTGCCATCGCGCGGAAGGCATCGGTGATAGCAATCTCAAGGGACCAGGCATCGCATGCTCCTGACGTGCCCGTTGCCCGGGTGATCCATCACGGTATGGATGCCTCGTCCGTGCCGCTGGGCACCGGCAGCGGCGGATATCTCTGCTTCGTGGGCAGGGCCAGCCCTGATAAGGGGCTGCTGGAGGCGGTCGCGATTGCCCGGCAGGCCGGAATTCCGCTCAGGATTGCCGTCAAGATGCGCGAGCAGGATGAGGTCGGCTATTTCCGCGACGTGGTCGCTCCCATCCTGGGGCCGAACGAGGACTTTGTGGGGGAAGTGGATGACGCCACCAAGTACCGGCTGATGGGTGACGCTGTCGCGTTCCTGAACCCGATTCAGTGGCCGGAGCCCTTCGGGCTGGTCATGATCGAGGCGCTGGCCACCGGCACCCCCGTCATTGGCACGGCGGTGGGTTCGGCACCTGAAATCATCGATCATGGAACGACTGGATACCTGGGGGAGATGGACCAGCTCGCCGGTTTCGTCCAGCGGGCTGCGGGCCTCGACCGGAAGGCATGCCGCAGGGCGGTGGAGGAGCGTTTCAGCGAGGAACGCATGGTAAATGACTACCTCCGGCTTTTTAGCGGGCTGGTTGGAGGCACAACGCCCGCAGGGGTTCCGCATGCTGCCGGCTTGCACCAGAATCTTTAAAGGGGCGGGCGCCCTTCCGATCCCCGGAAGGATACCCCGCCGCTGACTAAGGAGTCCTTCCATGACTGCCTGGAACGCCGATACCGAGGCAGCCGCATCCGAATCCGGATCGGTCACTGTGGTGGAGGGATCCTCGTTCTGTATCAGTTCCGGGACCGGAGACATCAGTTCCGATGGCGGTACGAACGGTGCATTCTTCCAGGACACACGCATCATCTCCCACTGGGTACTGCGGATCAACGGCTCCCTGCGCGAGCCACTGTCCGCCCAGCGGCCCAAGCCCTTCGAAGCCACATTCGTTGGCAGGGCACAATGGTCCGGGCGCCGGTTCGACAGCCCCCTGGTTGTCCGCCAGCACCGCCATATCGGCCCTGGCCTGCAGGATGACATCACGCTGGAGAACTACTCGGCGGAGCCGGTGGAGTGCGATATGGAGCTCCTCGTGGACGCAGACCAGGCCGATCTCTTTGACGTCAAAGTGGGCCGGACGTCCCGGCACGCGGAGCCCGTCCGCACCGTCCGCGACGGCCGGCTTGTGATCGAAGGCGTTCACGGTGAAGAGCGGCGCGGAACTGCTGTCCACGCCCGCGGCGCTGCGGTCAGCACAGACGGGCTTCGTTTCCGGGTAACCATTCCGCCCCGCGGCAAATGGGCAACCAGCGTCATTGTGGTTCCACTGATCAATGGCCGGGCGCCCCAGGGGGCCTTTAGCGACGACGGGCTCCCGCACCACCGGGAAGGCGTCCGCCGGCACCGCCACTGGGAGCAGAACGTCCCGCTGATTACCGTGTCTGACGCCAACCTGCAGGCTGTCCTGAACCGCAGCCAAAGCGACCTGGGGTCGCTGCGGATTTTTGATCCCCACCACCCGGAGCGGGCAGCAGTGGCGGCAGGTGCGCCGTGGTTCATGGCGCTGTTCGGACGGGACTCCATCCTGTCCTCCTACATGAGCCTCATGGTTGATCCCAAGCTGGCGGCAGGGACGCTGCAGACCCTGGCCGGCCTTCAGGGAATGAAAGTGGACCACGACTCGGAGGAAGAGCCGGGGCGCATCCCCCACGAAGTGCGGCTGGGCGTAACAGCGGGGCTGTCGCTCGGTGGCACCGCCTACTATGGGACGGCTGATGCCACCCCGCTGTTCGCTGCCCTTGTAGGCGAACTCAGCCGGTGGGGGCTGTCCAAGGACATCGTGGAACCATTGCTGCCCCACGTGGACCGCGCCCTGGAGTGGATCGACCGGTACGGGGACCGCGACGGCGACGGATTCGTGGAGTACCTCCGGCCCAATGACCACGGCCTGGTCAACCAGGGGTGGAAGGACTCCTGGGACGGCATCAACTTTGCCGACGGAACCATGGCGGAAGCGCCGATCGCCCTGTGTGAGGTGCAGGCGTACGTCTATGGGGCCTTCGTGGGCAGGTCCCTGCTGGCCCGCTGGAGCGGAGACCACGCCTTGGAACAGCACTGGGAGGGGCGCGCTGCGGAGTTGAAAGCGGCCTTCAACGAGAAGTTCTGGCTCCCGGACAAGGGCTACTTCGCGGTGGCGCTGGACAAAGGCAAGCGCCCGGTGGATGCCTGCACGTCAAACATGGGGCACTGCCTGTGGCTGGGCATTGTGGATGAGGACAAAGCGCCCTCCGTTGTGGAGCAGCTGATGTCGCCGCAGATGTTCACCGGCTGGGGAATCCGCACCCTGGCCTCGGACATGGGCGCCTACAACCCCGTCAGTTATCACAACGGTTCGGTATGGCCCCATGACACGGCCCTGGTTGCCACGGGGCTGATGCGCTACGGGTTTGTGGAGGAGGCCCGCAGGGTTGCCACCGGCATTTTTGATGCCGCTGAGCATTTCGACGGGAGGCTGCCGGAACTGTTCTGCGGCTTCGACCGCGGCGAGTTTCCCGGGCCTGTGCCATACCCGACAGCCTGCTCGCCGCAGGCTTGGGCTGCCGCGGCGCCGATACAGCTGATCCGGGCGCTGCTCCGTTTCGACCCTGTTTTCACCCGCGGGGTGGTGCATTTGGCGCCGATCCTGCCAGAGGGCGTGGGCGACTTCCAGGCCGAGAACGTGCTGCTGGACACGTCCCGGGTCACCATCAGGGCCCATGGTACGGGCGGCAGCATCGACGGGCTGCCGCCCGGGCTGAAACTCCTGGCCCAACCGCGTCCGCCCCTTGCCTATCCGCCCCGGGAGGCCTGACAACGCCTCACAAGTCCTCACTGGGACGGGGCAGCCGGCGGGCGACCGCGGGCGTACCGGACCGGCACGTTTACGGAAGGCCCCGCTCCAGCACAAAATCGTGCTCCACCGCGGTCCCCAGCTGGAAGGATTTGGTGCCCACCTTCCGGAACCCGGACTTTTCATAAAAGCGGATGGCCCTGGCGTTCTGGCTGTTGACGCCCAGCCACACCCCGGCCGCACCTGTGGCGGCGGCCGCCTGCAGGCTGGCATGCATCAGCTCAGCCGCCGCACCCAGGCCATGATGGCCGGGATGCACGTAGCACTTGCTCAGCTCCACCGACGGTGTGAGTGCCAGCACCGAGGACACGTCCGGGTCTGCCGGGGGCCGGTTCACCAGCAGGCTGTAGCCGCGGAGGCTGCCCTCCGCCTCGATGACCAGGACGGTGACGTCCGGATCGGCGAGGTACTCCAGGAAGTGCTGTTCGCTGAGGGTGTTCGCCAGGTGCGCCGCGATGTCTTCAGGCGACGCCGACGGCGGGCAGGCCAGCGGAAAGGTGACGGCCGCCAGGGCAGCCAGCGCCCCGGCGTCGTCCCTTGTTGCCTGTCGGATTGTGGAAGTCATGCAGGGATTCTATGTGCGACGGCGCCAGGGCTACTGCTTGAAGGCGGCGTCGAAGGAGGTGCTCGACGCCGGGAAGTCGAACTTCTTGAGGGCGGCGAGGGCTTCGGGGGCGCCGTGGAGCCGGTCCATTCCCGCGTCTTCCCACTCCACTGAGATGGGGCCTTCGTAGCCGATCGCGGACAGCGCCCGGAAGGCTGCTTCCCACGGGACGTCGCCGCGGCCTGCGGAGACGAAGTCCCAGCCGCGGCGGGGGTCGCCCCAGGGGAGGTGGGAGCCCAGGACAGTGTTCCGGCCCGTCTGGCGGACCTTGGTGTCCTTGCAGTCCACGTGGTAGATCCGGTCCTTGAAGTCCCAGATGAAGGAAACGGGGTCCATGCCCTGCCACATCATGTGGGACGGATCCCAGTTCAGGCCAAAGGCTTCGCGGTGGCCGATCGCTTCGAGGGTCCGGACTGTGGTCCAGTAGTCGTAGGCGATTTCGGAGGGGTGGACTTCGTGGGCGAACCGGACGCCGCACTCGTCGAAGACGTCCAGGATGGGGTTCCAGCGGTCCGCGAAGTCCTGGTAGCCGGCCTCGATCACCTTTTCCGGGACGGGCGGGAACATGGCGACGTACTGCCAGATGGAGGAGCCGGTAAATCCGACGACGGTGTCCACACCGAGTGCCTTGGCGAGGCGGGCGGTGTGTTTCATTTCCTCGGCGGCCCGCTGGCGGACGCCTTCCGGGTCGCCGTCGCCCCAGACCTTTGAGCCCACGATGGCCTGGTGGCGGAAGTCGATGGGGTTGTCGCAGACTGCCTGGCCTTTGAGGTGGTTGGAGATGGCCCAGACCTTGAGGTTGTACTTCTCCAGGATGGCCAGCTTGGACTCAACGTAGCCGGGTTCGTCCCAGCGCCACGCGTCCAGATGGTCGCCGGAGACGGCAATTTCCAGGCCGTCGTAACCCCAGCCGGAGGCCAGCTTCGCGACTTCCTCGAAGGGCAGGTCGGCCCACTGGCCGGTGAACAGGGTAAACGGGCGGGGCATGTCAGGCTCCTTCGGTGGCGGGGGACAGCTGGACGAGGGCGCTTTTCGATGCGGCGGACTGCTCCACGGCGTCCAGGATGCGCTGGACGGCCAGTCCGTCCTCGAACGACGGCGACGGCGCGGTTCCGGAGTCCACGGCGAGCAGGAAGTCGCGGACTTCGTGCGTGAACGTGTGCTCCCAGCCGATGATGTGGCCCTGCGGCCACCACGCCTCCAGGTAGGGGTGACCCGGTTCGGTGACGACGATCCGGCGGAAGCCCTGCTCCCGGGCAGGCGCCGTGGCGTCGAGGAACGCGAGCTCGTTGAGGTTTTCCAGGTCGAAGCGGAGGGCACCCTTGTCGCCGTAGACCTCCAGCTGCAGGGAATTCTTCCTCCCGGTGGCCACCCTGGAGGCCTCCACTGAGGCGATTGCCCCGGAGGCGAGGGACAGTGTTGCCCAGGCGGCGTCGTCGACCGTTACGTCCTCAAGCCCTTCGGCACCGGGGCGCCGGTTGACGAAGGTGTGGGTGCGGCCGGAAACTTCCGTGACCTGGTCCCCGAGCAGGAACAGGACCTGGTCGATGGCGTGCGAGGCGATGTCGCCCAGTGCGCCGGAGCCCGCTGTGTCCTTCCTCAGCCGCCAGGTCATGGGCGCCTGGTCGTCCGCGAGCCAGTCCTGCAGGTAGGCGGCGCGGACGTGCCTGACCGTTCCGAGCCTGCCTTCGGTGATCAGCTCTTTGGCAAGGGCGAGCGCAGGCACCCGGCGGTAATTGAATCCCACCATCGACTGGACGCCTTTGGCCCGGGCAGCCCGGGCTGCAGACGTCATTGCTTCGGCCTCGGCCAGGGTGTTGGCGAGCGGCTTTTCCAGCAGCACGTGCTTCCCGGCATCAAGGGCGGCGATGGCAATTTCAGCGTGCATCCAGCCAGGGGCGCACACGTCGATGATGTGGATATCGTCCCGGTCCAGGACTGACCGCCAGTTCGTGGCGCTCTCTGCCCACCCGTACTTCCCGGCGGCTTCCGAGACTGCGGCCGCGTCCCTGCCCACCAGGACCTTCTGTTCGAACGCGGGGACGTCGAAGTAGCTGGCCACGTTCCGCCACGCGTTGGAGTGTGCCTTCCCCATGAAGGCGTAGCCGATCATGGCAACGCCCAGGGGCGCGGTCCCGGCTGCTTCCGCGCTCATGCGTTGTCGCCGATGGTCGGGCTTTCCGGTGCCCAGTCTTCGGGGAGCGCTGCCGAAGCCGGAGCAGAGCTTTCCACGTCCACGAATGTCCCTGACGTCATGGATTCCGAGATGGAGACCATGGCGTCCAGTACGTGGTATGCGAGATCCCCGGTTGCCCTGTGGGGGACACCGGAGCGCAGCGAGCGTGCCATGTCCAGGACGCCCATGCCGCGGCCGTTCGCAGCGCCGGTTGCCGGGATGGTGGTCCAGTCCTCGGCTCCCGCACGCCAGAGCCTGACGTCGCCGTCGAAGTTGTTGGGGTCCGGCAGGGAGATGGTGGCCTCCGTGCCGGTGATCTCCACGAAGCCCATCCGGACGCGCGGGGACTCGAAGGAGAAGACGCTGTGGGAGGACGCGCCGCTCTCGAACTGGGCCATTGCCGAGACGTGGGTGGGGACTTCGACGGTGAATTCCTGGCCGGCCTTGGGCCCGGACCCGATGACGCGGACGTCCTTGGCCTTGGACCCGACGGCGGCCACCTTGCGGATGGAGCCGAACGCCTGGATCAGGGTGGTGAGGTAGTAGGGGCCCATATCGAACAGCGGGCCCGCGCCGTACTGGAACAGGAAGGCGGGGTTGGGGTGCCACGACTCGGGGCCGGGTGTCTGGAATGTGGTCATGCCGGTCAGGGGCGTGCCGATGTCCCCGCGCTGGATCAGGCGCAGGGCGGTCTGGAGCCCGGCGCCCAGGAAAGTGTCCGGTGCGCAGCCCAGGCGGATGCCTGCCGAATCGGCGGTCTTGAGGAGGCCAAGGCCTGATTCGCGGTCCAGGGAGAACGGCTTCTCGGTCCAGACGTGCTTGCCGGCGTTGACGGCTGCGGTCGCGACCTCAACGTGGGCCGCCGGGATGGTCAGGTTGACGATGATTTCGACGTCAGGGTGCTGCAGCGCCTTCTCCACGCCGCCCCATTCGGCGATTCCATATTCCCTGGCCCTGGCCTCGGCGGCTTCCTCGAAGAGGTCGGCGATGACGTGGACCTTCAGGTCAGGGAAGGTGGTGAGGTTGTCCAGGTACTGCTTGCTGATGTTGCCGGCGCCGATGACGCCGACGCCGACAGGGCCTTTGCGTGACGAGGGTGCGGTTGCGGGGATGCTCATGCCTTGATTCCTTCTCCGGTTGCCGTCAGGAACGAAAGGCTCTCGTTGATGCCTTCGAAGATGTCTCCGGCGTAGTCATCGAATTCCACCACGCCCACCTCCAGCGACGTGGCGGCGGCGATGACGTCCAGGACCGGAACCTTGCCCTGGCCCGCAGGCTGCTGGGCTTTGGTGTCCGTGGTGAGGGGACCGTCCTTGATGTGGATCAGCTTTACCCTGTCCCCGAGCTTCGTGAGGATGTCCACGGGATCCTGCCCTCCAACCGCAACCCAGTAGGTGTCCACTTCCAAGACCAGTTCCGGATCGAGCAGGTCCGCGAAGTATTCCAGGGCGGTGCGCCCCTCGATCATCGACTCCAGTTCCCACTGGTGGTTGTGGTAGCCCACCCGGACGCCGTACCCGGCACCCTTCCGTGCAGCGGCATTCAGCTGTGCGGCCGTTTCCTGGATGTCTTCGGCCGACTGCCAGCGCTCGGCCGGGATGAAGGGGTCGATGACTGTGCCGATGCCCAGTTCCTTGGCGGCCGCGAAGATTTCATCCTGGTCCTGGCTAAGCAAGGGTGCGTGGCCCGAGGGGGCAGTGAGCCCGTTGTCCTTCAGCGCTGCGCCAAGTTCCTTGGCCATGGCTACGAAGTTGTAGGGTTCCACCTGGCTGAAGCCGATGTCCGCAACCCTGCGGATGGTGCCCGGCAGGTCTTTCGCGACGGCGTCGCGGAGGGTGTAGAGCTGGAGTGAGTAGGACAAGGCATCTCCTGGTTGGCTAGTGTGCTGGCATGGCTGTGATGCAGGTCTACTTGCAAAGCTAGGAGTACTTTTGCCGGACGTCAAGCAAAAGTTGTTGCCGTGACATAAATAAGTTGATCTGCTATCCATGTCCTATGAACAACACTGCTGGCGCCCGGACGGCTCCGGAGCCGATCGGAGTGCAGGGCCGCGCTGGTGACATCTTCCAGTTGCTGCGCGACGGCAAGGCCCGCACCCGCGCCGAGCTCGCGGGCACCACCGGCCTGGCCAGGTCAACCATCGCCGCCAGGATAGACGCCCTGATTTCTTCCGGGCTCGTTGGTCCTGCCGGTGAGGCAACCTCCAGCGGCGGCAGGCCGCCGTCGCGCTTTGCCTTCAATCCCGCCGCCCGGGCCGTGCTGGCCGTGGATGTAGGGGCAACGCATGTGGCGCTGGCCGTCACGGACCTGGGGGGAGCCGTGCTGGCCGAGCATCGGGTAAACCAGCCGGTGGCGGACGGGCCGGAGAAGGTCCTGGGGCTTGTGGTGCGCGAGGCCGGGAAACTGCTTGCTTCGGCGTCCGGGAAAACGGTGGAACTTGCCGGGGTGGGCATCGGGCTTCCGGGACCTGTGGAGCATGACACGGGCCGCCCCGTGAACCCGCCGATCATGCCGGGCTGGGACGGGTTCGACGTCGTCTCTTACGTGCAGCGCTCACTGCCGGTGCCCGTGCTGGTGGACAACGACGTCAACATCATGGCGCTGGGCGAGCGCGCGGCCCACTGGCCGGAGGAGGACAACTTCCTTTTCGTGAAAGTTGCCACCGGCATCGGTGCGGGCATCATCAGCAGCGGTGAACTGCAGCGCGGCGCCAACGGCACAGCCGGAGACCTTGGCCATGTCCGGGTCCCCCGCGGTGATGACGTCCTGTGCCGCTGCGGCAACCACGGCTGCCTCGAAGCCCTCGCCTCAGGGCCGGCAATCGCAGGGACGCTGCGCCGGGGCAGACTGGAGGCGGACCAGGGGCGGGACGTGCTGACGCTCGTGGCCCAGGGGAACCCCGAAGCCATCCATGCCTTGCGCCAGGCCGGCCGGGACCTGGGCGATGTGCTCGCCACCGTGGTCAACCTCCTGAACCCGTCGGTCATCGTGATTGGGGGAAGCATTGGTGCTTCGGGGGAGCACCTGGTGGCCGGTGTCCGTGAAGTTGTCTACCGGCGCTCGCTGCCCCTCGCAACGTCGCAGCTCCGGATCGGGCTGTCCCGGGCAGGGGACAAGGCCGCCATCCTGGGGGCCAGCCAGCTGGTCACCCGGCACGTCCTTTCGCCGGCAGTGATTGAGGCAACCCTGGCCGGCTCCACGCTGCCGGGTTGATCCTGCTACGGCGCGATGGTCCGGACAGGCGCGCCCGCAAGCCATGCGGTAACGTCCTCGAAAGCGCCGCCATAGAACTGCCGGTAGCTTTCGCGCGTGACGTAGCCCAGGTGCGGTGTGAGCACCGTATTGGGTGCGGCCAGGAGCGGGTGTCCCGCCTGCAGAGGTTCCTGGTCGAAAACGTCCAGCGCTGCTCCGCGGATCCAGCCTTCGCCCAAGGCCTTCAGCAGGGCATCCTGGTTGACCAGCGGGCCCCTGGCAGTGTTCACCAGAAGGCCCTCGGGTCCCAGCAGCCGCAGTTCCTTTTCTCCGACCGTGTCCACTGAGCGTTCGGAAAGCCGCAGGTGCAGGGTGGCGACGTCCGAGAGGCGGAACAGGTCTTCCTTGGCCACCAGCCGTGCACCCGCTTCCTCCGCTGCTGCAGCCGTCAGGTTCTGGCTCCAAGCCAGCACCTCCATCCCGAAGGCTTGCCCGTACGCCGCGATCCTCCGGCCGATCTTGCCAAGCCCCACCACACCCAGGGTTTTCCCGGCCAGTTCGAAGCCCACTGAGGTCTGCCAGGTGCCGGCGCGCAGGGAGTTCTCTTCGGCCGGAAGGTTCCGGGCGAGGGCCAGCAGGAGTGCCCACGTCAGCTCGGGGGCAGCGGCAGGGGAACCGGGAGTGCCGCAGACGGTGACGCCCTGCTGAGCTGCGGCCGCAACATCGATGGCGGCATTCGCCATCCCCGTGGTCACCAGCAGCTGGAGTGCAGGGAGCTTTTCCAACACCTCGCGCGGAAAAGCGGTGCGCTCCCGCATGGCAACCACGATGGTGATATCCGTCAATGCGGCCACCAGGGCCTCCGGTGACGCGAAGGGTTCACGGTACGTGATCACCGTGACGCCCTCGGCCTCCAGGGCCGCCCAGTCGGCAAAACCATGGGCTACATCCTGGTAGTCATCGAGGATGGCGAGGCGGTGCTGCATGGCGTTTGTCCTTCGTCCGGATCTCCCTGGCGTGAAGTTCATCGTAAGGCAAGCGTCACTGGCGGACCTCGTGAAACCGCTGTGCGGCCCGGCGTGATAGCAATGGGAGTGATGAAACCACCGCCAAACCGGTTCTCCTCCCTGTGAGCGGCCGCATCCTCGCCCGGATTCCCAACAGCTGGATCCTGCTGGCATGCCTCGGGTTGCTGGCCCTCAACCTGCGGGGCCCGTTTGTGGCGGTTGCCCCCGTGGTGGACCTGATGCAGGCGGAGCTCAACTTCTCGCCGGTCCTGTTGGGGCTCCTGACCAGCATCCCGGTGCTCTGCTTCTCCCTGGCCGCCCCTTTGGCGTCCCTGGCTGCCAGGAGGTTTGGCGCCGAGTTCGCCGTGACGCTGACCATCCTTGGAGTGCTGGCCGGCGTGCTGGTGCGGTCTGCCGGCGGGCCGGCACTGGTTGTGGCGGGTACGGTGCTGATCGGACTGGCGATCACGGTGGGCAACATTGCGGTGCCGCTGATCATCCGCCGGGATTTCGCGCCCGCCCGGCAAGGGACGGCGATGGGCATCTACACCGCATCCCTGAACATCGGCTCGTTTCTGACATCGGTGGCCACAGCGCCCCTGGCCGGCATCGCCGGGTGGAGGTTCGCCCTGGGATCAGTGGCGGTCCTGGCAGTGGCCGCCATAGCTTTTTGGACGCTCGCGGTTGGCCCGCGGAGCGCCTTCCTCGCCTCGCGCCAGGATTCCGCGGTCAGCAGCCTGGCACCGGTCAAGGGTTCGCGCTGGATCACCGCCGGCCTGACGGCGGGTTTTGCCGGCCAGGCCTTCTCCTACTACGGAGTGACGGCGTGGCTTCCGAGCTACCTCAACGACGAGCTGGGAATGTCCGCTTCCGAGGCCGGCGCAGCGTCCTCCATCTTCCAGATCCTCGCCATCGTGGGCGGGCTGGGCGTCCCGTTTGCCGCCAAATACATGAGTACGACGGCGGTGGCGGTCACCTTGGGTGTCCTGTGGACGGCCGTCCCCGCGGGGTTGCTGCTCGCCCCCGGGCTCTGGTGGTTGTGGTCCATCGCCGGCGGCATTGCCCAGGGCGGGGGCATCACCGTCATCTTCATCGCCATCATCCGGCTGGCCCGGGACCAGGCATCGGCGGGCCGAATGTCCGCCACCGTCCAGGGCGTCGGCTACTGCTTCGCCGCGGTCGCCCCGCCGTTGGTTGGCTTCATCCACGACGTCACAGAATCCTGGACGCCGGCACTGCTGGTAATCCTGGCGTCCGTGCTGACGTTCTTCGCCGGCACCGCCCTCTCCGTGCGGCGGGTGCCGAAGGGCCGTTAGGGGTTGGACGTTCGGTGGTGCTCCGTTGCCGGGCCGGCCCTCCGGATCTCGGAGGTGCCTGTTGCGAAGGGCGCGCCGGCCCGGCAAACGGAAGATTGTGCGGATCCTACGCGGCGGCGAGTTCCTCGACAGTGGCCTTCTCTCGGGCCTCCGTCAGGTACCGGGCGTAAGCGGGGAGGGTGAGGAACGACGGGAAGTCGCGTGCGAGGGTGACCTCTTCAAAGATGTCGCGCGCGTCTTCGAAGCGGTCGCCGTCGAAGCGTTCCAGCCGGGCGAATTCCTCGTCCAGGAGTTCTTCGATCCACTCGTGGGTAATGATTTCGCCGTGGTCGGTGATGGCGCGGGCGTAGATCCACTGCCAGAGCTGTGAGCGGGAGATCTCGGCGGTGGCAGCGTCCTCCATGAGGTTGTGGATGGCCACCGCGCCGTTGCCGCGCAGCCACGACTCGATGTAGCGGATGCCGACTTCGATGTTGTTCCGGATGCCTCTTTCGGTGATGGTGCCGGTGGTGGCGGCGACATTGATCAGGGCCCGGTCATCCGGAGTAACGTCTTCGCGGGTGCGTTCCAGCTGGTTCGGGCGCTCGCCGAGGATGCTGTCGAACACCTCGCGGCAGACCGGCACCAGGTCCGGGTGGGCCACCCAGGAGCCGTCAAAGCCGTCGTTGGCCTCGCGGGTTTTGTCTGCACGGACCTTCTCGAGGGCAATGGTGTTGGCTGCCTCGTCCTTGCGGTTGGGGACGGCTGCAGCCATGCCGCCAATGGCCATGGCGCCGCGCTTGTGGCAGGCGCGGACCAGCTGTTCGGTGTAGGCGCGCATGAACGGCTGGGTCATGGTCACCTGGGCCCGGTCCGGCAGGACGAAGCGGGGGCCGCGGGTGCGGAAGTTCTTGATCAGGGAGAAGATGTAGTCCCAGCGGCCGGCGTTCAGGCCGGCGGCGTGGTCCCGCAGTTCGTAGAGGATCTCCTCCATTTCGAACGCTGCGGTGATGGTTTCGATCAGGACCGTGGCGCGGATGGTGCCCTGCGGGATGCCGAGCAGGTCCTGGGCCAGGATGAAGATGTCGTTCCAGAGCCGGGCTTCGAGGTGGTTCTCGATCTTGGGCAGGTAGAAGTACGGGCCCTTGCCCTGGGCGAGCAGGCGGCGGGCGTTGTGGAAGAAGTACAGGCCAAAGTCAACGATCCCGCCTGCGATCGGTTCGCCGTCGATCAGCATGTGCTTTTCCGGCAGGTGCCAGCCTCGCGGGCGGACCACGACGGTGGGCAGTTCGCCGGCCGGGCGGAGCTTGTATTCCTTGCCCTCCGGGCTGGTGAAGTCGATTCGGCGCTCCAGGGCGTCCGTGAGGTTCAATTGGCCTTTGATGACGTTCCGCCAGGTGGGGGTGGAGGAGTCCTCCATGTCCGCGAGCCACACCTTGGCGCCGGAGTTCAGGGCGTTGATGGTCATCTTCTTGTCCACCGGGCCGGTGATTTCCACGCGGCGGTCCTCCAGGCCGGGGGCCGGGGGAGCGACCCGCCAGGAAGGATCGTTGCGGATGTGCTCGGTCTCGCGGAGGAACCGCGGATCCTGGCCGGCGGCTATGGCACCCCGCCGGCTGCGGCGGGCCTGCAGCAGCTCCTGGCGCCGCGCCGCCGTCGCCCGGTGCAGTTTCGCGACGAACTCCAGAGCGTCCGGAGTAAGCACCTCGTTCTGCCGGCAAATCGGCTGCGCGGTGAGGGTAATGCCATTGATAGTGAAGCTATCGGTGAAGCTGTTCATCTCAGTCTCCTTAAAGACGAAAAGGGAAGTTCGACGGCGGCTGGCGGCACAAAGGGTGACTAACGCGCAAAGCCGAAGGAGCGGTGATGCGGCAGCCTGCGTAAAGGGGCCCTGTGCCCGCCCCCGACCGAGTTCTACGAGGTCTTGGGGCGGGCATGGGGATAGCAGGCAGAGCATTGCCGCTTCGAAGGCGAAGGTGACCGTCCGCCGTCGAGCAGGAAAGTTAGTGGAACTGGCCCTCTTCGGTCGATCCGACCAGGGCGAGGGTGGATGCGTTCGGGTTGAGCGCAGTGGCGATGTCGTCGAAGTAGCCGGTGCCGACTTCGCGCTGGTGCTTGGTTGCGGTGTAGCCGCGGGACTCGGAGGCGAATTCCTTTTCCTGGAGCTCAACGTAGGCGCTCATGCCTTCGCGGGCGTAGCCGTGGGCGAGGTCGAACATCGAGTAGTTCAGGGCGTGGAAGCCGGCCAGGGTGATGAACTGGAACGTGAAGCCCATGGCGCCGAGTTCGCGCTGGAACTTGGCGATGGTGGCGTCGTCCAGGTGCTTGCGCCAGTTGAACGACGGCGAGCAGTTGTAGGAGAGCATCTGGTCCGGGAACTCCGCCTTGACGGCCTCCGCGAACTTGCGGGCGAGCTCGAGGTCAGGGGTGCCGGTTTCCATCCAGATCAGGTCCGAGTAGGGGGCGTAGGCCTTGGCCCGGGCAATGCAGGGCTCGATGCCGTTGCGGACCTTGTAGAAGCCCTCGGCGGTGCGCTCCCCGGTGATGAATTCCTGGTCCCGCTCATCGACGTCGGAGGTGATTAGGGTGGCTGCCTCGGCGTCGGTACGGGCGATGACCACGGACGGGGTGCCGGCGACGTCGGCCGCGAGCCGTGCGGCGTTCAGGGTCCGGACGTGCTGCTGGGTGGGAATCAGGACCTTTCCGCCGAGGTGGCCGCACTTCTTCTCCGAAGCCAGCTGGTCTTCCCAGTGCACGCCTGAGGCGCCGGCCTGGATCATGGACTTCATGAGCTCGTAGGCGTTCAGCGGGCCGCCGAAGCCGGCCTCGGCGTCGGCAACGATCGGGACCAGCCAGTCCTCGACAGTCTGGACGCCTTCGGAGAACTCGATCTGGTCGGCGCGGAGCAAGGCGTTGTTGATGCGGCGGACCACGGTGGGGACCGAGTTTGCGGGGTAGAGGGACTGGTCCGGGTAGGTGTGGCCGGAGTTGTTGGCATCGGCTGCGACCTGCCAGCCGGAAAGGTAGATGGCGCGTAGCCCGGCTTTGACCTGCTGGACGGCCTGGTTGCCGGTGAGGGCGCCGAGGGCGTTGGTGTAGCCGCCGGTCTTGTGTTCTTCGGTGAGCTGCTTCCACAGCTTCTCAGCGCCACGGCGGGCCAGGGTGTGTTCTTCGGAGACGCGGCCGCGGAGGCGGACGACGTCGGAGGCCTTGTAGTCCCGGGTCACACCTTCCCAGCGGGGGTTGGCGGACCACTCGAGCTCCAGGGCGGCTGCCTGCTGTTCGGGCGTCTGCTGGGTGGGCTCAAATGCTGCAGTCATCGTTGATCTCCTTGATTGAGCTCCGGAATCGGTGGGCGGGAACCGCGCCGTTGCGGTTCCCGCCGGCTTCCCGGTGCGGTGTTTCTTTCCGTGATCACTACTTTTCCGCACTTCCACAGGGGTTTCTAGACGAAAAGACTGGAAAGAAACGCACTTCTTCACGTATTCTGCATAAATGTCGCCCACAAGCTGGAACCGCAAAGCCGCCGCTCCTTCCCCGGCTGTTGCCGCCCCCGAACTTGACGTCATCAGCCTCGGCCGTCGCGTCCGCCACCTGAGGAAAGCGGCCGGGCTGACGCTCGATGACCTGAGCGCCGCCGTCGGTACCGCCCCCAGCCAGCTGAGCCTGATTGAGAACGGAAAGCGTGAACCCAAACTGGGCTTGCTGCAGCAGCTGGCGGCGGCACTGAACGTGGGCATCGACCAGCTCCTCGGAGCCGAGCCGCCCAGCCGCCGTGCCGCCCTGGAGATCGAGCTGGAACGGTACCAGCGGAGTCCGCTCTACGAGTCCCTTAACCTGCCGAAAATCCGCATCAGCTCGCGGCTTCCCATGGACGTGCTGGAATCCATGGTGGGGCTGCAGCATGAGCTCGAGCGCAAGCTGAATGAGCAGGTGGCAACCCCGGAGGAGGCCCGCCGGGCCAATGGCGAACTGCGGGCCATGATGCGGGAAAGGAACAACTACTTCCCGGAGTACGAGGCCGAAGCCCAGAAGGTCCTGGCCAGCGTGGGCCACACCACCGGGCCGCTGTCCCAGCACGTCATCGCCGACATCGCCGCGCACCTGGGGTTCAGCCTCCATCACGTGGGCGATCTGCCGCATTCAACGCGCTCCGTCACCGATCTAAAGAACCGCCGAATTTACCTGACGCAGAACCAGCGGACGGACCATGACCCCCGGTCGGTGCTGCTCCAGGCCCTGGGGCACTACGTCCTGGGCCACCAGACGCCGAAAAACTACGGTGACTTCCTGATGCAGCGCGTGGCCACCAATTACTTCGCCGCAGCGCTGATGCTCCCCGAGCAGGCCACCGTGGACTTCCTGCAGAGGGCGAAGCAGGCGAAGGAGATTGCGGTCGAGGACATTCGGGATGCGTTTGCCGTTTCCTACGAGACCGCCGCGCACCGGTTCACGAACCTGGCCACCCAGCACCTGGAGATCCGCACGCATTTCCAGAAGACCCATCAGAGCGGAATTATCTACAAGGCCTACGAGAACGACGGCGTGACGTTCCCGCAGGACCATACCGGCGCCATCGAGGGCCAGCCGTCCTGCAAGCAGTGGACTTCCCGGGTGGTGTTTGACGTCCCCGACAAGTTCCGCGCGTACAACCAGTACACGGACACGCCGGCCGGAACCTACTGGTGCACCGCCAGGACGGAACGCTCGGCCAACGGCGAGTTCTCCCTCTCCGTAGGTGTGCCCTATGCGCACGTGAAGTGGTTCCGTGGACGGGATACCACCGAACGGTCCAAATCCACCTGTCCGGATGAGAACTGCTGCAAGCGACCCCCTGCCGAGCTTGCCTCCGAATGGTCAGGAAACGCCTGGCCGTCCGCCCGCGCCCACTCGCATCTGCTGGCCGCGATGCCGCCCGGTGCCTTCCCCGGCGTTGACGAGACTGAGGTGTACAGCTTCCTGCAGGCGCACTCGGGAAGCTAATCGCGGTTGGCCAACGCCAGCCCGTCACGTTGTGGAGCCAGAAGTGAGCTCAAATTATATTCACCGACGGCCTGTAGGACGCTTTGCGCTTCAAGGTAAGAAAAGGGGCTGCCGGACCAGCGGCCCGATTCCCGAAGGAAACGCAGGAACCCATGAAGGCTCCTCGCTATACGTATCGCCTGTTGCCGGTTGAGCGAGAGCAGTATTCCTAAAATTCGGATCATCACCTGAGGCTCCATTGCAGTGACGGTCTTGATGCTGCTTGCTTTCATATACACGCAGTAAAAAACCGATAAATGTGCCATAGCAATTCTGATGTCGGTGCCCTGGCCTTGCACGTCATACCACCGCACAAAATCTGGAAAGAGCCTGTCCAACTCCTGCGTGGTGCTTCCCGGGGTGAGTCTGTTTTTGCCGACATTCCTGGCAGGATTACCTGAGAGCTTCTTGCCCCTGGTTGCAGTGCCCGGCGTCCGGCGCTTCCTTCTGGCCACATTCGTCCTCGCTTTGCTTCGCGTGCTATCCGTTTACACAGGACGCTACGGACGTGGTCATGATGGCCGCTACGACAGAGAGGCGTATGTGGAAAACCGGCCGGAATCTGCCTGCCAAATGCCGTCGCCGGCTTTTCCTCTGGTCCCAACTGCCGGCCAGGCGTAGAGTCCGTCCATGGCACTGGATCCTGTTGAAACAAACCCCGGGAATTACCGGATTGCTTTCGAAAACGAGCGTGTCCGCGTGCTGGAGTACATGGACAAACCGGGGCATGCGACTTCCGAGCACAGCCATCCTGACAGCGTGATGATCACGCTGAGCTCGTTCCGCCGCCGTATCTCCTCCAACGGAAAATCCGTTGACGTAGAACTTCCGGCCGGAGTGGCCAGGTGGCTGCCGGCGCAGCACCACTCGGGTGAAAATACCGGTGACACGGACACCCGCACGTTCTTCATAGAGCTCAAGGAGCCAGCGGGTGTTCCGGCGGATGAAGCGGACCAGCCGCTGGGGCCGGCAGGCTCCTGAGCTTGCAGGCCAGAGAGCGTCCGTGGTTTGGTGTCGGGTTAGCGCGCGCCGCCCTGCCACAGCGCATCAAACGGGGCGCCGGACGCCACGCGGTTCCGGATCCCTTCGGTGACAAAGGCCTTGGCGGTGCGCGCTGCTTCAAGTGGTGAGGACCCCTTGGCGAGTTCGGCGGTCACGGCGGCAGCCAGGGAGCAGCCGGCACCGGAAACAGCCACCTCGCCCACCTTGGGTGCGCTCAGGACTTCCAGGGTCTCGCCGTCGTAGAAGACGTCGACGGCGTCCGGGCCTTCCAGCCGCACCCCGCCTTTGGCGAGTACTGCTGCGCCGCTGAGTTCGTGGATGCGGATAGCGGCGGCCTTGAGGGACTCGACGTCGCTGATCTCCAGTCCGGAGAGGGACTCGGCCTCAAAGTGGTTCGGGGTCACGAAGGTGGCCAGCGGGAGGATCTGTGCCTTCAGCGCCTGGTCCGTGTCCAGTGCGTGCCCGGGCTCCTGGCCCTTGCAGATGAGAACGGGGTCCAGTACCACGTTGCGGAACTGACCGGTCTCGAGGGCACCCGCCACGGTGCTGATGGTGGCAGGACTGCCCAGCATGCCGATCTTCACCGTCTCCAAGACTGACGGTGCGCCGGATTCCCGCCCGTAGGCCGCCGTCGTGGCCTCCAACTGGTCTGCGATCACCTGCTGGTCAACGGGCACAAAGCGGTGGTTCCAGTTGTCCTTCGGGTTGAAGGAGACGATGCAGGTCAGGTTGGCGATGCCAAAGACGCCGAGTTCCTGGAAAGTCTTCAGGTCGGCCTGGGCGCCGGCGCCGCCGGTGGCTTCGGACCCTGCAATCGTCAGGACAACTGCCGGAGCAGCAAGGGACTCTGGTGCGTCAACGGAAACTGAAGTCATGGCACCATCCTGCCATCCGGCGTCGCCCGCCCGCTTTGTGGTGCTGAACAGCGGTAGCGAATCAGGGGTGTTCAGGAACACAAGCCAGCCCGTCATCCTGGTCCAGGCGGGTGAGCCTCCACACCGCTGGGCGGCCCAGGGCGAGCGAGCAGCCATCCGTAAGCGCCGCGAGGACCGCGAACGTCAGTTGGAAATCCGGCCTCGGGCTTGGCCCTGCGGCAACCAGTGCGAAAACGAGTCCCAGCACGACGCCCAATGCCGCGAAGGTTGCCACGTGCAGCCACTGGTTCCGGACCGGTTGGAGCAGGATGGCCAGGGGCGCGCCAAGGCACGGAAAGTTGGCTTATCGGGCCGGCTGATGCATACGCTCCCGCGGTGGGAGAATAGGGAGACAGTGCTAATACAGCCGGTTCCCGCCGTCCGGGCACCGAGCGAACCACTATGAACGGACTTCCGCCATGACACCAGCTTCAGGCCATCACGCCCTGCCCAAAACCACTCCTGCTCCGGCCGGCCCACGGTTTGCCTCGATCGGCTCCCCGTACTTCGGCATCATGCTGGCGGTCATGGCCGTGGTGCTGATCCTGTCCAATATCGGGGCGTCCAAGGGTGTAGCCATCGGGCCGATCATTACGGACGGCGGGTTCTTCCTCTTCCCGCTGGCCTACATCCTGGGCGACGTGATCAGTGAGGTCTACGGCTTCAAAGTGGCACGCAAAGCCATCCTCACCACCTTTGCGCTGTCCGTCTTCGCGTCCCTCTGCTACTGGGCGATCATCGCCCTTCCGGGGTTCGACGACGAGTTCGGAACGTCCAAGCAGGCCGCCCTGGAGGGGGCGCTGGGCCCGGTGCCGCAGATCGTGCTGGCGTCGCTGCTGGCCTTCCTGGCCGGGCAGACCATCAACTCCTGGATCATGGTCCGCATGAAGGCCCACTCCGGTGAGAAGTCGTTGTGGGCCCGCATCATGGGGTCCTCCGTGGCCGGCGAATTTGTGGACACCCTGATCTTCTGCAGCATCGCCGCGTCGGTCATTGGCATCACCGACTTTGGAACTTTCGTGAACTACGTTGTGGTGGGGTTTGTGTACAAGACCCTGGTGGAGTTCATCCTTGTCCCCGTGACGTCCCTGGTGATCCGATGGGTCAAGAAGCGGGAACCGAGCTACGGGGTTCCTGCCGCCTCCGCGAAGGGTGCGCTGTAGGGCCACCGCCGCAGCCTGAACCATCAGGGTTTGCGCCCGCCTTCTATTCACCCGGCTATTCACCCGGTTCGACGGTTCCCGGCCGGTTCGACGTCCGCAGCCGTCGAGTGTGCAGGGAACCGTCGAACGGGGGCGTCAGCCGTCCTGCGAACCCTGGGCCAGCGCCCGTAGAACCCGGTACTTGAACTCCGCCTCGTTGAAGAGGTGTTTCCATTCAACCCGGAGGAAGGTCCAGCCCTCTTCCATGAGGGCCTTTTCCCTCCGCCTCTCCTCATAGATCACCTCTTGAGGTGGCCGGTATTCGAAGTACTTGGACTTGCCGTCAAACTCGAGAGCCACCTTCCGGGCCGGCCAGGCGAAGTCCAGGCGGTGATGGCCCAGGGTCGTGTGCACCACGTACTGCAGCTCCGGCGCCGGGATCCTCAGCCTGTGGATGAGCTCACGGGTGAGGCTTTCTCCAGCCGACTCTGAACGTGGGTCGGCCAATTGAAGGGCCTGCCGCAGGGTGATGACTCCGTTGCGGCCTGCCAACGCGGTGCATTGCTCTCTTAGGAGTGGAAGGTCAGCACCCAGCCTGGCAGCGTGGTCCATCAGGATTATTGACTGGCGAAGATTGAACATCAGGCAGCAGTCCACCACTGTGCGCTCCAACGAAGTACATGGCAATCCGTCCACAAACGATACGTCCCGGCTGTTGAGCTTACTGGTATGGGCAACGACATCCCGCCCGTGCGAAATTCCGGACGGGCGGCCCGACTGGGTCAGGTGCACCACCTCGTCGACGTCCCACAAGTGAAGCCGCCGCAAGCCGGCACTCGAGGTGTGGCTGTAAACAAAGCCGCCCGCCGACGTCGTACGCGTTCCGTGGGCGTGCGCATGCACGAGCTGCCGACGGCGTCCCGACGTTTTCAACCCGGTCCACCAGCTGCCACGCGCGTAACAACCGCGCCGTATACGGATCAGGACCCCTTTGCGGACCAGTGCCGCGATGGCCCGGGAGTTCAGCCCTTGCTCCATGAGTTCATTGGTCCGCCAGAGATTCGCCGTGGCAGAAAGCCCAGCACGTCCGTTCATGGCTCCAGCATTGCCGAGCCCCACCTCGGACGCCCAGGGCCGGGCAACGCTATGTGGACAAGCCCGGCTCGACGGTTCCCTGCGCACGCGGTCACTCGGCACGTCGAGTGGGCAGGGAACCGTCGAACCGGCGGGAGGCGCCCCGGCTCAGGAGTAGTACTGCCCCAGCGTCTCGGCCTTGAAGTCGAAGAAGGTCCCGTCCTCGATGGCCAGGCGGGCATCGTCCACCATTTTCACCACGAAGCGCTCGTTGTGGATGGAGATCAGGGTGGCTGACAACATCTCCTTGGCCTTGAAGAGGTGGTGGATGTACGCCCGGGAATAGTTGGTGCAGGTGTAGCAGTCGCACCCGTCCTGGAGCGGGCCGAAGTCCCGCTTGTACTTGGCCCCGGAGAGGTTGAAGCGGCCCTGGGCTGTGTAGAACGCAGAGTTCCGCGCCACCCGGGTGGGGGAGACGCAGTCGAAGGTGTCGGCCCCGTTCTCGATGGCGGTGAAGATGTCATCCGGCTCCGAGATGCCCAGCAGGTGCCGGGGTTTGTCCTCCGGCAGTTCCTCGTTGCACCATCGCACGATGGTTCCCAGGTTCTCCTTCTCCAAAGCCCCGCCAATGCCGAACCCGTCAAACGGCATGGCGCCAAGGTCCCGGCACGCCTTCCGCCGCAGGTCCTCGTACTGCGCGCCCTGGATGACGCCGAACAGCGCCTGATATGGCTTGCCCACCCGGGACGAGGTCAGGCGGAAATGCTCCTCGATGCAGCGCAAGGCCCACAACCGGGTGCGCTCCAGGGAATCCTCCTGGTACCCGCGCGAGTTCTGGAGGGTGGTCAGCTCGTCGAAGGCGAACATGATGTCCGCGCCGATCCGGTGCTGGACCTGCATCGAGATTTCGGGGGAGAAGCGGTGCCTGTCGCCGTTCAGGTGAGATTTGAACCAGACCCCGTCGTCGTCGATATGGGCCAGCCGCTCCTTGCCGGGAGCGACAGCGTCATCTGGCCCGGACGCGTCCACGGATTTCATGTCGATGACCTTTTTGAACCCTGAACCAAGGCTCATGACCTGGAATCCGCCGGAGTCCGTGAAGGTGGGTCCGGACCAGTTCATGAACGGGCCAAGACCGCCGGCCTCGTCCAGGATGTCCGCCCCGGGCTGCAGGTACAGGTGGTAGGCGTTGGCGAGCAGGGCCTGGGCACCCAGGTCCGCCATGGATTCCGGCAGTACGGCCTTGACGGTGGCTTTGGTTCCGACGGCGATGAACGCCGGCGTCTGGATCTCACCGTGCGGCGTGGAGATGGTGCCCGTACGTCCCAGGAACCGGCCGCCGTTGGACGTTTCCTGCACAGCAGTCGGCGCGGAGCTCTCAGCCAGGCGGGTGCCTACCCGAAATGAAAACTCCGACTGCCGTGCCCGTGCTTCATCAGCGGCAGTGTGCGGACCCGGTCCAACCGGGGTGTCGGCAGGGGAAGGAGCAGGGGCAGGGTTGGCTGGCACCGTACCAGTGTGCCAGCAAGCAGCCCAGTCCCGGCAACCGGCCGGTCAGCTGGGCCCTCAGCTGGCCGGTTCCGAGGCGGGGTAATGCTCAGCCCGCCAGGTGTCCCAGGACGAACGGATGGCCTCCAGCCTCGCGGCGCCCAGGTCGTAGGTGGAGACGATGACCATGGACCCCTCGCCCTCCTCGCGCACGTCCTTGATCGCGGGGTGGTCGGCCACCACCAGCAGCCCCTCGCCGTGCTCCGCATAGCTGTGGACGGTGAGGCCCACCTGGTGGCTGGTCCGGTACCAGACCTTTCCGCTGATCTCCTCGCCGGTCCCCAGGGTCAGCTGGTAGGGCTCACCGGGCGCGGGGAGGTCAGCCAGGCCGAGCTTGTCGATCGCGGAGCCCTGGCCTTCCGTCAGGTGCAGGAACAGGGTGTGCCGTCTGGCGTGCGGATGGCGTTCCAGGGCAAAGCGCAGCTGCTGGAGGAACGTCAGCCATCCCTGGGTGATGTCCTCGTCCCAAGCCGCCCATTCGGAGTCGTGGTCCAGCGCCCCGCGGGTCACACTGACCTGCGTCCCGTTGGGCACGGGCTTCAACTCAAAGGTATCGCCGCCATGGACGGTCACGCTGGTGTGGTCCGGGGACTCCTCAACGTCGCCGGAAAAGTAGATCTCCTTGATCTCGGAGTCCAGGTCCTCTGCCTGCCAACCGTGCCACTGGGCGACCTTAGACGGTTCGCGCAGCATGGTCCAGACCTGCGGCACGTCGGCGTTGATCACTACGCTCAGATTGTTCGTCATAGCCCCGAATGTACAACTCCGGCAGGTTGCCGGGTAGGGGCAAATGACCTAATCACGCAGGGCTCCCAGGCGCAGTGTCAGGCGCGGACGGCCTCGAGTTCATTGCTGATGCGGCGCTCCAGTTCGCCCATCCCGATGGTTTCCGAGCCGCCGTGCGCCCGCAGGAAGAGCAGGGATTCCAGCCGGAGCAGGCGCCACTCGCGCTCGGCGTCATGGTTGGAGTTGTCGATGGAGCGGAAAATTTCCTTGTCATACAGGTTGGGCTCATTGAGCGAGCGCTGCCGGACCTTGGCCGCCATCCTGGCCTTGAACGGATCCGTTTCCTGGTTTTCCGGGGTCCGGATCAGCTTCTCGTACACCTCGGCACGCTCCGGCTGGCCGTTCTGCCGGCAGATGTAGCTGGACAGTGCCAGGGACGCTTCCACGGAGGCCCACCGGCCCGGGTTCCCGTCGAAGGGCAGGACGTTGAGGAGGTCGGCCACTGCCAGCGAGCCCTCGGCGTCCTTGAGGGTAATGAACAGCTCGTGGGCGAGGTCGCTCAGGTCCTTCAGGCAGCTGCCGGACTTGAAGTTGACCCCTTTGGCCAACCGGTCCGCGAGCAGCAGGACGCCCATGGCATCCGGGTGCGCTTCCGCAGCAGCTTCCACCACGGACTCCGGCGTGCCCTCCGGGGCGGGGATCAGGGCCAGGTCCTCCTCGCTGGGGCCGCTCAGTGCAGGCGGTACCGGCGGGAGGGGAGGTACGACGACGGCGGGAGCGGCGGCAGCGGGCGCAGGGGCTCCGCCGGGCTGCTTCTGCGGCTCCTGCCTCGCCTCCACTTCAGTGGCCGCGGCCCCCGGAAGCTGCGTGACGGCGTCGGACGCCCCCTCCACCACTGTCACCGTGGTGCCCACTGCGATGCGCAGGGTTCCACCGCCGGAAAGGCTGGCGAGCACCAGCGCTGGCGCGCCGAAGTCATCCCTCTCCAGCTCAACCTGATGGATTTCCGCCGTCCGTCCGCCGTCGGGCAGGACGATGTGGCTGCCGGTGGTCAGAGATCCAGCCTGCTGTTCAAGATGGTGCCTGGCGGCTGGTGTTTCGGTCATGGGAGTCCTTAAATTCTCTTGCGGTCCGCCCTACAGTCTACAAAGGCGGGCAGCTAAAATCGGGGACCCCCAGGTTCCCGCGTGGGTGTCAGAAGCCGACGCCGGCGAAGGCCAGCGCCTGGCGGATGAGGCCACCGCGGCCTCCTGCGAATTCCATCTGGACGCCGGGGCTGAGGACTTCCTCGGGGGTCATCCAGGTCAGTTCCAGGGCGTCCTGGCGGGGCTCGCATTCGCCCGTCACGGGGATGACGTAGGCCAGGGCCACGGCGTGTTGCCGCTCGTCGGTGAAACCGGTCTGCGACGGCGCCGGGAAGTATTCCGCCACCGTGAAGGGGACGGGGCTGATGGGCAGCTGCGGGAACGCCAGCGGTCCCAGGTCCTTTTCCATGTGCCGCAGCAGCGCGGCGCGGATGGTCTCCCGGTAGATGACACGGCCCGACACCAGGGAGCGGATCATGGTCCCGTCCTCATCAGCCTGGAGCAGGGTTCCCACTTCATTGACGAAACCCAGCGGGTCCAGCCTGACCGGCACTGCCTCCACATACACCATGGGCAGCCGCCCGCGTGCCTCAAAGAGGTCTTCTTCGGAGAGCCAGCCGGGATTCGGGTCAGGTGTGCGCACGTTCATGGTTAAGTTCTACCCCATGGGACGCTGCCGGACGGGTGAGGCTAAGCTTCCGGCGGAATACGTCGGCTCCACTGGGGGCTGTCAGGCGTGGCGCCGGGAGATCCAGAGGGTGCCCGGGACGTGGGCTGCTGCTCCGGCCACGGCGTCGGGGCTGGCGACGTGCAGCGTGCGTCCGAAGGCTTCCTCCGTGACGCTGGCCTGGAAACCGGCCGAGGCAAGGCGGTCCCGCAAAGGTTCCAGCCCGCCGTCGTACTCGAAACCCAGCCCGGAGCGCGGCGTTCCTGAGGCCGGGCGGACCATCAGGATCCCGCCGTTCTTGGCGGCAAAGTCGGCGGTCTCGTCCTGGTCCGGAACCGGGCGCGGCCGGGCCCCCACCTGCTGCAGGGTCCGGGAAGCAGCGGCGGGATCCTCCGTGAACCAGACCCCGACGACGGCGAGAGCCGGATCGGCGTCGGCGCCCATGGCGCCGTGGGCGGCCTTGTCCGCCAGGAAGCTGAAGCCGTCAGGGGCCGTGATCCTGCAGGTTTCGCCGTGGTCCGCCGTGATGAGCTCGGCCGGCGTCCTCCCGTCCTCTTCAGCCGCCAGGTTGGTGCGCCGGGCAAACTCCGCCAGGTCGCCCACCTCAACGGCCAGTTCGGTGGTCCCGTCCTCAGCGGCTCCCGCGGGCACGGCGTGGAGGGCCAGGCGGCCCGAACCGGCGTCGAAAACCGGCCAGCCGGCGTCGTTCTCGGTGCGGATCATGCCCAGGGCGGTGAGGAGGCTGTCCCAGGAGTCGAGCCTGGAGGTGAAGTGAAGGGGGCGCACGCGGAGCATGGACATTCCTTTGTTTCAAGAAAAACGGAGGCTGTGAGTCCATAGTGGCACGGAGGGGCAGGTCTTGTGCCTTGGGAAGGCAGGAGCAGAATAGGGCCATGGCCGTTGAACTTGAAGAACTGCTGCTGCCTGACGCGGCGGCGTGGCGCAGCTGGCTGGAAGAAAACCACGGCACCAGCCCGGGCGTCTGGCTGATCCTGCACAAGAAGGGCGGCACCATCACGGAGCTGGATTACGCGGCTGCCCTGGACGAGGCGTTGTGCTTTGGCTGGATCGATGGCCAGGCACGCCGCCGTGACGAGCAGACGTCCTTCCAGCGGATGACGCCGCGGAGGCCCAGGAGTCCGTGGTCGGCGAGGAACGTCAGCTATGTGGCACGGCTGGATGCGGCGGGCAGGATGACCGATGCCGGCTGGGCAGCGGTGAACGAGGCGAAGGCTGACGGCCGCTGGGACAATGCCTATGGCGGACAGGCGACGGCGCAGGTTCCGGAGGACCTGGCGGCCGCCATAGCCGCGGTTCCCGCCGCCCGGGCCATGTTCGATGTCCTCACCGGGACAAACCGGTACGCGCTGATCTATCGGATCAACTCGGCCAAGCAGGCGGCCACGCGGGAACGGAGAATTGCCGGGTTCGTGGAGATGCTGGCGCGCGGGGAGACACCCTATCCACAGAAGAAGCGGCCCGGTGGCCAGGCACCCGAAACGCAGTAACCCCGGGCTGCTGCTTCCAGCCCCGGGTCAGTCGAGCGGGAAGGCCACGGCTTCGCCCACCACGCGCAGGCACAGCTCCATGCCCGGCCGGGCGATGGACGCGTTCCAGTGCCGGATGGTAATGACTTCGCCGCCGCCGGGGTAGCGGTGGTCCGGGCTGGAAGCCAGTTGTGGCGGGACGGAGAGCTTCAGGCGCACAGTGGTTTCCGGGCCGAAGTAGTCCGTGTCCACCACCACTCCGCGGATGGCCCCGTCCTCGGCAATACGGATCTGCTCCGGCCTGAGCATCAGCTGCACCCGGCCCTGCGCCGGGGGCCTGCGGACGGGAATGGCTCCCAGGGAGCAGGTTGCCAGCGATCCTTCAAGCCAGGCGTCCAGGATGACGGCGTCGCCGAGGAACTCTGCGGTGGCGCGGTCTGCAGGGCGGGTGTACACGACGAACGGGTTGCCGATCTGGGCGAGTTTCCCGCCGCGCATCACAGCCACCTGGTCCGCGAAGGACAGGGCCTCAGCCTGGTCATGGGTGACCAGGATGGTGGTGACGCCGGCCTGGTTCAGGACCTTGGCCACGGCCCGCCGGGTGGCCACCCGAAGCCCCGCGTCGAGAGCCGAGAACGGCTCGTCAAGGAGCATCAGTTCCGGCTCGCGCGCCAGGGCCCGGGCCAGGGCAACCCGCTGCTGCTGGCCGCCGGACAGTTGGTGCGGGCGGCGCTTTGCCATCGCAGGGTCCAGTGACACCATCTCCAGCAGTTCGCTGATCCGGGCAGCCACCCCATGCCTGCCGCCAGGGAGGCGGTCCGGATCCAGTCCGAAGGCGATGTTCTGCCCGACGCTCAGGTGCGGGAACAGGGCGCCGTCCTGCGCCACGTAGCCGATATGCCGTTTGTGCGCCGGTACCCACACGCCGTCGCCCGCCACCTTGGTACCGTTCAGCGCGATGCTGCCCGTCTCGGGGTGTTCGAATCCGGCGATCAGCCGCAGCAGGGTGGTTTTGCCTGAACCGGAGGGTCCCACAATGGCTGTGGTTCCGCCCTTGGCCACGGAGAGGTTGACGCCCTTCAGGACGGCCTGGTTGCCGAAGTTCTTGGTGACGTCCGTGATTTCCAGATGGCTGTTCGTGGTGGGAGCCACGGACGCTGCGATCCGTGGCTCCGGCAGCCGGGAAGGGGCTTGTTCTGTCACTGTCCGGCTACTTTCTTGGACTGCTGGAAGAGGAGGTACGTCATGGGGGCGGAGAGCAGGATCATCAGCAGGGCATACGGGGCGGCGCCGGCGTAGTCGATTTCGCTGCTCTTGCTCCAGAACTCGGTGGCAAGGGTGCGGGTTCCGTTGGGGGACAGCAGCAGGGTGGCGGTGAGTTCATTGGCGATGGCCAGGAACACGAGCGCGGCACCGCCCGCGGCAGCGGGTGCCGTGAGCCGCAGGGTGACCCGGACGAACGATACGAGCGGAGGCTTGCCCAGCGCCTGCGCAGCTTCGTCCAGTTCTTTGGGCGCCTGCGCAAGGCCCGCCCGGAGGTTGACCAGTGCGCGGGGAAGGAACAGCAGGACGTAGGCAGCCACCAGGACTCCGGCGGTCTGGTAGATCCCCGGGACTATCCGGATGCTCACGGTGACGAAGGCCAGGCCCACCACGATTCCGGGCAGCGAACTGGTGATGTAGTTGGAGAGCTCCAGCGACTTGCTGAACCAGCCGGGATGGCGGACGGCCAGGTACGCCATGGGAAAGGCCACTACGGTGGTGGCAGCGGCTCCGGCCAGGCCGTAGCCGAGGGTGGTGAGCAGGGCCGGCAGGAACTCGTCGGCAGCCCACACGGCCGGTCCGCCGGAGGCCACCCAGCGCAGCACGAAGTACAGTGGGAGGCCGAACGCCAGGGCCGTGAGTGCCAGCAGGAACAGCTGGGCAGGAACCTGGTAGGCGTGCAGCGGCAGGCGGGTCGCCCTGGCCTGGGCGCCCGGGCCGATCCGTGCGTAACGGGCTGTGCCGCGGCTCCTGACCTCGGCCAGCAGCAGGAGGAGGCAGAAAAACACCAGCACGCTGGCGAGCATGTTCCCCGCCGCGCCGTTGAAGGTGGACTGGTACTGGACCATGATCGCCGTGGTGAACGTGTCGAAGCGGATCATGGCGAAGGCCCCGTACTCGGCCAGCAGGTGCAGGGCCACCAGGAGCGCCCCGCCGGTCATGGCGATGCGGAGCTGGGGGAGGACCACCCGGAAGAACGTCCGCCAGGCACCCAGGCCTAGGGCGGCCGCGGACTGCTCGATGGCCGGGTCCAGCCGGCTCAGGGCGGCAGCAGCAGGAATATAGACCAGCGGGAAGTAGGACAGCGTGGCGATCAGGATGCCTGAGCCCAGCCCGCCGAGTGAAGGGATCGCGGAAACCCAGGCGTAGCTGTTCACGAACGCGGGGATGGCCAGCGGCGCGGCCAGCAGCACAGCCCAGATTTTGGCACCGCGCAGCGTTGTGCGTTCCACCAGCCAGGCACCCGTGACACCCAGGACCAGGCACAGCGGGACGGTGAACGCCATCAGCAGGATGGTGTTCAGCAGCAGTTCGGCCACGCGCGGCCGGAAGATGAGTTCGACGGCGGTGTCCCACCCGGTTGCCACGGTCATGTACACGACGTAGCCCAGCGGGACGAGCGAAAACAGGGCTATCAGCACCGCCAGGGCGGAGACCGCAGAAACGCCGAAAGGCGGGCGGGGGCTGTTGCCCCGGCCCGCCGTCGTCGTGCTCCCTTGCGGGGGAGCCGATAGATCAGAGGTCACGAAATTACAGGAGTCCTGCCGAAGTCATCAGTTCGGTGACCTTTTCGGAGTTGAGCTTTGCGGGATCCACGGTGGGAGCCTGCAGGTCCGCGATCGGAACCAGCTTTTCGTTGGCCGGGACATCCGAAGCGATGGCGTACTCAAACGAGGTGCCGTCCTTCAGGACTTCCTGGCCCTGCTTGCCCGTGATGAACTTCAGGAATTCCTGGGCCGCGGCCTGGTTCTTTGAGGTCTTCAGCACGCCGCCGCCGGAAACAGAAACGAATGCCCCGGGGTCCTGGTTCTTGAAGTAGTACGGGGAAACGTTCTGGGAGTTCTCGCCGGTCTTGGCCTGGTCCCCGTAGTAGTAGTAGTGGTAAATCAGGGCGGCATCAACCTCGCCGGCGTTGACGGCCTTCATGGCCGTGCTGTTGCCCTTGTAGGCCTTGAAGTTTTCCTTCATGCCCTTGAGCCATTCCTCGGTGGCGGCCTCGCCCTTGAGCTCCAGCAGTGCGGAAACGATGGCCTGGAAGTCTGCGCCGGACGGGGAAGCAGCCCACTTGCCCTTCCACTCCGGGTTGGCCAGGTCCAGCATGGACTTGGGCAGCTGGTCTTCGGTCAGCTTGTTCTTGTCGTACACCAGGACGGTGGAGCGGGCAGCGATGCCGGTCCACTTGCCGGTGGAAGGCCGGAACTCTTCGGGCACCTGCTCGATGGTGGCCGCATCCACGTCCGCGAACAGGTCCGCGTTCTCCACCTGGGTCATGGCGGGGGAGTTTTCCGTCAGGAAAACGTCAGCCGGGGATGCTGCGCCTTCCTGGATGATCTGGTTCGAAAGCTCGGTGTCCGAGCCCTGCCGCATGGTGACCTTGACGCCGGTCTCCGCCGTGAAGGCGTCGATCCATTCCTTGGTCAGGCTCTCGTGCTGGGCGTTGTAGACCGTAATTTCACCGGCGTCCCCACCGGCGGACGCGGCGGAAGAGCCTGTGGCTGCCGGAGTGGTGCTGCCGCCGCAGGCGGTCAGTCCAAGTGCTGCGGTGGCGGCAAGTGCGATGCCGGCCAGCGCGCTGTTGCGGATCTTCATTGAGGGACTGCTTTCTGGGGAAACGTCAGGGGGTCCTGGCAGGCGTTGGGGAAGAACGCCTCCTTCAGGAACTGTAGGGTAGGCAAACCTAAGCTCCAACCCGGAAAGCGGTTAAAGTGATGAGCATCACATGAATTACGGAACTGTTGCGTGTCCTAATCGCAGGGCGGCGTGAGGGCAGCCGCTGCCTCCAGGACCATCCATGCCTGCAGTTGGGTGGAAAGTTCGACGACGGCTCCCGGCGGGTGCGTTTCACTGGCCGGTTTGGCGGCGTGCAGGGAGAAGATGCTGGCGGCGGACCGCATTGGCTTCCCTTCGCCGGCTTCGACGCGGCGCCTCCCGGACCACAAAGCGTCAGCCGTGTCGGTCACCAGGCGTGCCGCGGTGCCGCGTGTTGCTGCGGGAAGCCTCTCATCGGCAGAGGCCAGGGCAAGGTAGCGGCAAAGGATTCCGGTGAAGAGGCCGCCGTCGCCCGTTCCCTCGCAGCGCAGCACCCGGCCGCCGCCGTGTGCAGTTGCCCCGCCTGCCTGGATGGTGAGGAGACGGTCCACTGCGTCCACCACCACGGACGCCCGGTCAAGGTTTGCTTCCCCGCCGACCTCAAGGAGGGCGCCCAGTACAGGGCCCTGGTTGTAGGTGTAGACAGCCCTTTCCACCACCACGTCCCCCGCGGGGTTCAGCCGCGCGCCGTCCAGGTACAGGCCCTGGATCGGGTCGAAGAGGGTGGTGTCCAGCCAGGCCAGCAGTTCCCTGGCCTTCGCCGTGCGGCCGCTCCGGGCGAGATACAGCGCGATGGGTGCCGTTGCCGGGGTGTTCTTGAAATCGTGCTTTTTGCTCCAGAAGGCGCCGCCGCCCAGGTCATCCGTGCAGGCGGCGTCGAACTGGCGGGTGAGTGATGCCCGGAGGCGCGCGTTGCGTTTTCGCCCTGGCCTGCCGTCGTCCCCGGCAAGGGTGTCGAGCCGGAGGGCGGCCAGCGCCAGCCAGGCCATGTCGTCGTAGTAGTTGTTGACGAAGGTGAAGGCGTTGCGCAGCCGGATTCCGGTGATGAGCCGGGAGGCCAGCCGCCCGGCGCCGGGATGGCCGGGGCCGTTGAACCTGTCAGGCGGGGTGCCGCCATTAGCCAGTTCGCGCCTGCCCGCATCCACCAGGCAGTCCACGTAGTGTGCCTGCCACCAGTAGTGCCAAGGGCGCAGGAGGGTTCCGTTCAGGTACGTCCGCCGAGCGGGCGGGGGCCACTGGACAGCGCCGAGATGGGTGCCCGGAAGGAAGAACAGCCTCCTGCCGAAGAGGGCCGTGACGGACCGGGCGGCGTGGTTGGCTCGGTCCTGGCGCTCGGCAGGGGAGGGGTCCAGGCGGGTCATGGATTCCACCCTAACGCGGGTTCTTTCATCACCCGGGACTGACTGCTGGTGCGGGCGCCTTACATTTCAGTTAACATTCACTAACTAACACCGGGGGGCTTTCAGCCCTCCGGGGCACGCATCAAGGAGGATGTATGGACGTCAACGGCACCGTGGCACTGGTAACCGGAGGTGCTTCCGGCCTGGGGGCGGCAACAGCCCGGCGGCTGTTCGACGACGGTGCGTCCGTTGTGCTGGTTGACCTGCCGTCCTCCGCCGGGGCGGCGCTCGCAGCAGACCTCAACGCTTCCGGCGCACCGGGCCGGTCCGCCGTCTTTTCCCCCGCGGACGTGACGAACGAAGCCGAGGTGCAGGCCGCCGTCGACGCCGCCGCCACCCTGGGGCCGCTGCGGATCGTGGTGAACTGTGCCGGAATAGCCACGCCGGGAAAGGTCCTGGGCAGGGACGGCGCACTTCCGCTTGGGGCCTTCAGCCGCGTCATCCAGGTGAACCTCCTGGGCACCTTCAACGTCCTCCGGCTGGCAGCGGCTGCGATGGTGGCAACAGAACCGGCCATAACAAGGCTGGGTGGACCCGAACGTGGCGTGATCATCAACACCGCCTCGGTTGCGGCTTTCGAAGGACAGATCGGGCAGCCGGCGTACGCGGCGTCCAAGGGCGCCGTTGCGGCGATGACCCTGCCCATCGCCCGGGAGCTGGCGCGCTCACTCGTCCGCGTGGTCACCATCGCGCCCGGCATCTTCGAAACGCCGATGATGGCAGGCCTGCCGCAGGAGGCCCAGGACTCCCTGGGCGCACAGGTGCCGCATCCCTCCCGGCTTGGCAGGCCGGACGAATATGCCAACCTGGTGGCGCACATCGTGGACAACGCCATGCTGAACGGGGAAACCATCCGGCTCGACGGTGCCATCCGGATGGGGCCGAAATGACCGGGCCGGAGAGCGCGGGAGGCAGCCTCCCGGAACTGCCCTCGGCGGACTTCTTTGCCTTCGAATCCCTGCTGGACCGGAAGGAACGGGACAAGCTCGCGGAACTGCGCGAGTTCCTGGCTGCGGAGATCGCGCCGTACGCGGGGGACTGGTGGAACAAGGCGGAATTCCCGGCGCATATCCTTCCCAAACTGGCTGCCCTGGAACTGAGCACCCCCGCAGAACGCGGCTACAGCCACCTGTTCGCCGGCCTGGTGATAGCCGAAATGACAAGGGTGGACACCTCGATCGCCACGTTCTTCATGGTCCACCACGATCTGTTCGTCCAATCCCTCTACGACTTCGGCAGCGAGGACCAGAAGCAGCGGCTGCTGGCAGACGCCTCCAGCCTGCGCATCACGGGCGCCTTCGCCCTCACGGAGCCCGGCCACGGTTCGGACGTTGCCGGCGGCATGGAAACCCGGGCCAGAAGGATCTCCTCGGCGACCGGCGAGCCGGACGACGGCGGTGATGCCTGGGTGCTGAACGGGGCGAAGCGGTGGATCGGCAACGGGACGTTCTGCGACTACATGCTGGTGTGGGCCTGCGACGAGGCTGACGGGTCCGTCCGGGGATTCATCGTGGACGGAACCCTGCCTGGAGTCAGCCGGACCAGGATCGAAAACAAGATTGCGCTGCGGACGGTGCAGAACGCGGACATCGTCCTGGACGAGGTGCACGTGGCTGAAGCCGACCGGTTCGCTTCGATCAACAGCTTCGCGGACACCAGGGAGCTGCTGCGCGGATCGCGGATCATGGTGGCATGGCAGGCGGTGGGCCAGCAGCTCGCCGCGTTCGACGTCGCCCGGCAGTACGCCGTCGAACGCCGCCAGTTCGGCCGCCCGCTGGCACACTTCCAGCTGATCCAGCAGCAACTGGTGACGATGCTGGGCAATGCTGTGGCCAGCATGGGGATGATGGCCGGGCTTGCCCGGCTCCAGGATCAGGGCGCCGCCGATATGCCGCAGGTGGCGCTGGCCAAGTCATACCTGAGCGCGCGGATGCGGGAGACTGTGGCGCTGGGACGGTCCATCCTGGGCGGAAACGGCATCGTGACCGACTACAGGATGGCCAAGATCTTCTCCGACGCCGAAGCCATCTACACCTACGAGGGGTCCTTCGAGATCAACACCCTGATTGTGGGCCGGGCGGTCACCGGGATCTCAGCGATCACCTAGACCGCACGGCCAGCTCACTCAACGCTGGGCAGCTTCTCGCCCGCCTCCACCCGCACGTCCAGCGAGTTGTTCTTCACCGGCATGGGGCAGGTGCCGTACGGAGTAAAGGCGCTGGGGTAGTTGATGGCACGGTTGAAGTCCAGGACCACTGAACCATCGGGGCGCGGCCGGGGCAGGGCGAGCTTCCGCCAGTCGTCAGTGGTGTCGCCGTTGGTTTCGTCATGGAAGGTGACGGTCAGGGCCCCGAGCTTTTCCTCCTCCGCCTGCAGCCGGAACTCGTGGCCGCTGCCGGGAACACGGAACACTACCTCTCCCACGGTCCGGTGCACCCCGTCCACCAGGGGATTGGCTGTAGCGGTGGGCACGTCCAGAGGCTCCGGATACGGCTCGAACCGGCCCGTCACTTCCCACTCCGGGTTGTACCCGTAGGTGGGCACGCCGGTGAATTCCGTCAGTACCGGCGACGCCGAGTCCCGGGTCCGGATGGCGTAGCGCCCTGCCCGCATGGCCAGTTCCACCACCACCTGGTCTCCGCCGGGGCCGCCGAACCGGACCCACATCAGGGACTCCTCATCGGAGAGGGCAGCAGTTATGGTCCCGTCCACCGGTTTGCCCGCCTCCACCTCGGAAAGGCCGTCCGCGGTTACTGCGGTGAGTACCGCCGTCGTACCATCCGTTGACCAGAGTCCCGGCGCCAGGCCGACGGCCGAGGCTGAGTCCTCGAGCCACTGGAACGAGGTGAGGGTCAGCCAGCCGTGGCGGGTGGCGAGGGCCTTGTTGCGGTTGTCGCGGAAGCGCTGCCAGCGCTCCACCTTGGCGTCCGGGAGGGTGCTCATGGTTCCTTTCGAGCGTTCAGTGTGCCCCGGTTCCAACAGCGCATTGCCGGCGTTCATTCCGGGCCTTGCCTTCGACTCTACGCCACGCTGGGCATCCCGGTTTGAACGTCATAGTGGTCTGCGCGGTTGAATAGGTGCCGTGGACATACTTGCTGGAATAAGCACCGAGTGGCTCAAGGCCCTGACCTGGATCACGGCCGTGGCTGTGGGCGTGGCCGTCCTGCTGTGGCGGCGCCGGGTGACCGCTGCAGCGCTGGCTGCCGCGGTGGTGTTTATGGCCGCCAGCGCAGGGGCGGGGATCTACGTCCTGAACCATTTGGGCGACGGCCGCTGGGGCGGGGACCAGCAGGCGAAACTGAGTCCGCCGCCCCTCACTGAGACGCCCGTGGTGGGGAAGTTCCTGGAACCACTGGAAGGCATGCTGGGGAACGTCACGGACGGCGTCAACGAGTTCACGGACTTCCAGTCTGCGCTGCCGGTGGCGCTGGACTTCTTTGTTGCCGCGGGGTGGGCACTGGCCCTTTCGGTGCCTCTGGCATTGGTGGTCCTGGCTGTCAGCGCGAGGGAGGCCAAGCGCCGCAACGCCGAGTTCGCCGCCTATAAAACGCAGGTTGAGCAGCTTCGGCAGGAGCTCGACCACGTCAAACGCCACGTAGGTTACCCGGAACACGACATTATCTGAGACGGATTCCCCCGCCGCCCCGCTCTGCGGGTAGCATCTTTAGCTAGTTACGTGGCTCACAGTATCCAGCGCAGTGTACGAGCCAAGTCCGAACCCTCGAAAGATAGTTTCCATGGCTCACACTGCAACGAATCCCGAAACCGATCTTGCCTCCGAATTGCGGGCAGACGTCCGCCGCGTTTCCACCCTCCTGGGCGAATCACTGGTCCGGCAGCACGGTCCTGAACTCCTGGACCTGGTAGAGCAGGTCCGCCTCCTGACCAAGGAATCCAAGGAAGCAGCCCGCGGCGGCGCCGATGCCACCGGGCCGTGGAGCGCGCACGACGTCGTAGCCCAGGTCCGCGAGCTCCTGGGCTCACTGCCCATTGAGCAGGCCACCGACCTGGTCCGTGCCTTCGCTTTCTACTTCCACCTCGCCAACGCGGCCGAACAGGTCCACCGGGTGCGGGGCCTGAGGACCCGGGCGGAAAAGGACGGCTGGCTGGCCAAGACCGTGGCGGACATCGCTGACCAGGCGGGGCCCGGCGTGCTTCAGGAAGTGGTCAACGGGCTGGACGTCCGGCCCATTTTCACGGCACACCCCACCGAAGCTTCCCGCCGTTCGGTACTGGACAAGATCCGCAAGCTCTCCGACGTGCTGGCCCAGCCCACAGCCGAGGGCACCACCGCCCGCCGGCGCCAGGACCGCCAGCTGGCCGAAATCATCGACCAGATGTGGCAGACGGACGAGCTCCGCCAGGTCCGGCCCACGCCGGTGGACGAGGCTCGCAACGCCATCTACTACCTGAGCAGCATCCTGACCGATGCCATGCCGGAGATGCTAACCGAGCTCTCGGAACTGCTGGGGGAGCACGGCGTCACCCTTGCGTCCCAGGAGGCGCCCATCCGCTTCGGCTCCTGGATCGGCGGCGACCGGGACGGCAACCCCAACGTCACTGCGGCAGTCACCCGTGAAATCCTGCAGATCCAGAACCAGCATGCCGTCCGCATCAGCATCGGCATGATCGACGAACTGATCTCCATCCTCTCCAACTCCACCGCGCTCGCCGGCGCCGACCAGGAGCTGCTGGAGTCCATCGACGCCGACCTGAAGAAACTCCCCGGGCTGGATAAGCGCGTCCTTGAGCTCAACGCGCAGGAGCCCTACCGGTTGAAGCTCACCTGCATTAAGGCCAAGCTCATCAACACCGGCAAGCGGGTGGCTGCAAACTCCAACCATGAGCACGGCCGCGACTACAACGGGACCGGCGAACTCCTCGCCGACCTGGAACTCGTGGAGCTCTCGCTCCGAAACCATTCGGCGTCGTTGGCTGCCGATGGCGCGCTGGCCCGGGTCCGCCGCGCCATTGCCTCGTTCGGACTCCACCTGGCCACGCTGGACATCCGCGAACACGCGGACTACCACCATGACGCCGTCGGACAGCTGATGGACCGGATCGGCGGGCCGGGGCTGCGGTACGCCGAACTCAGCCGCAGGGAGCGCCTTGAGGTGCTGGGCTCCGAGCTTGCCTCGCGCCGGCCGCTGTCCGGGCACCCCATCAAGCTCGACGGCGCCGCTGACGGCACCTACGACGTCTTCCGTGAGATCCGCCGTGCCCTGCGCGCCTATGGCCCTGACGTCATCGAGACCTACATCATCTCCATGACGCGCGGCGCCGACGACGTCCTTGCCGCAGCCGTCCTGGCCCGCGAAGCCGGCCTGGTCAACCTCTTTGGCGAGAAGCCCTACGCGAAGATCGGGTTCGCGCCGCTGCTGGAAACGGTGGAGGAACTTCGGGCCTCTGCCGAAATCGTGGACCAGCTGCTCTCCGATCCCTCCTACCGCGAACTCGTGCGGCTGCGCGGCGATGTGCAGGAAGTCATGCTGGGCTACTCGGACTCCAACAAGGAATCCGGCGTGATGACCAGCCAGTGGGAAATCCACAAGACCCAGCGCAAGCTGCGGGATGTGGCGGCAAAGCACGGCGTGCGCGTGCGCCTGTTCCATGGCCGCGGCGGCTCCGTGGGCCGCGGCGGCGGGCCCACCTACGACGCCATCCTGGCCCAGCCCAACGGCGTCCTGGAAGGCGAAATCAAGTTCACGGAGCAGGGCGAGGTCATCTCGGACAAGTACTCGCTGCCCGAGCTGGCCCGCGAGAACCTCGAGCTGTCCCTCGCCGCCGTGCTGCAGGGTTCGGCCCTGCACCGCGACCCGCGCACCTCCGCGGACCAGCGGGAACGGTACGGGCACGTCATGGAAACCATTTCCGACGCCGCCTTTGAGCAGTACCGGAAGCTGATCGATGACCCGGATCTGCCCGCCTACTTCATGGCGTCCACGCCGGTGGAACAGCTTGGTTCCCTGAACATCGGTTCCAGGCCTTCCAAGCGCCCGGATTCCGGCGCAGGGCTCGGCGGGCTGCGCGCCATTCCCTGGGTGTTCGGCTGGACGCAGTCCCGGCAGATCGTCCCCGGCTGGTTCGGCGTCGGCTCCGGCCTGAAGGCAGCGCGGGAGGCCGGCAATTCCGCGCAGCTGGCGGAGATGTGGGACAACTGGAACTTTTTCCGGTCGGTGCTCTCAAACGTTGAAATGACGCTGGCCAAAACGGACCTGGATATCGCCGGCTATTACGTGTCCACCCTGGTACCGGATGAACTGCACCATATTTTCCAGGCCATCCGCGAGGAATACGAGCTGACCGTGGCCGAGGTGCAGAACCTGACCGGGGAGAACCTGCTCCTGGACGCCCAGCCCACGCTCAAGCGTTCGCTGGAAATCCGGGACCAGTACCTGGACCCCATCAGCTACCTCCAGGTGGAGCTGCTGCGCCGCATCCGGACTGAAGGTGCCGGCCAGGAGGGCGCCATCAGCGAAGGAGAGATCGACGAACGCCTCCAGCGCGCCATGCTCATCACCGTCAACGGCGTGGCGGCCGGCCTGCGCAACACCGGTTAACCCCGTCGCGCCATCACTTTTGGTCCCGATAGGGGTTTATAGCGACCGAAAGTGATGGCGCACCATCGGGTTTGGATAAGGTTGGGGACATGCCTTCCTTCCAGACCCGCCTGAAAATCACCGGGCTCCGGCCGGGCAATCCGCCCGAAGCCGTGATGGACACCGCGGTGGAGGCGCTCGGGACCCGGCACCACGTGGAGGCACATCAGCTGCAGCTTGCCGGGGGAGTGCCGCTGCTGAACCTGCGCTTCCTCGTCGATGCCACCGAGTACAACGGGGAGAACCGGCAGGCGCTGGAATCGGCAGCCATGATGCGTGACGCCGTCGAAAACGTTGCGTTGACCGGGTCACTGACCGTGCTGCGCCGAAACCGGGGCCGCTGGTCTCCGGTGTAGCAAACCTCCGCAAAGACTGATGCTCAGGGCTCGGGCGCCAGCGGCCCAGGTTCGTCCACCGGGGACGGGTTGCCCTTCCGGCGGGTGACAATAACGCCGACGACGGCCCCCACTATCAGGCCGAGCACCACACCAATGAGTGAGCTGGCCCAGAACGGCAGTCCGGTGGCTGAGCCGGTGAAATATCCGAGGCCCACCAGCCAGCACGCCCACAATACGGCGCCGATTCCGGCGCACAGGCTGAAACCCCGGACGGCAACATCGGCGATGCCTGCGGCGGCGGAGGTGGCAAGACGGCCCCCGGGGATGAAGCGCGCTCCGATGATGGTTCCGTAGGTGGAAGACCGTCCGGCCCTGGCAATGGCCTCATGGATCCCTCGGTGAACCCGGCGGCCCCAGTTCCAGCGGTCCAGCACATGGCTCAGCCGCCGCCGGAAGAGCTGGAACACCACCATGTCGCCGAGCCAAGACGCCACGGCGGAGAGGAGCCCCACCAGGAAAACGTTCGTCCGGCCATCGGCGGACAGGGCCCCGCCGGTGATCACCACCATCTCGGAGGGGACAAGGGGAAAGATGGCATCGCCGAGCACTACGGGGATGATCCAAAAGTAGATCGCAGCCCCCCAGCTCTCAGCGCTGCCGAAGTCCATGGCCACAAGGTACCGCACTTTGGGCATGCGGGAACCGGCGGAAGTCCGCAGAATATCTGGTGGAAAAGCCCGCGGCACGGCCCGGATCAGGAGCCTGCGCGCGCCGCCTCGCTGAGTTCCAGCCGGCTGCGGTACTCCGCCGGCTTTCCGGTGATGGGATCAATGAACCGGATGCCGCGGGCCAGGAGCTGAAGGGGCCTGGTGTAGTCGTCCGGGGCCTTGTCCAGCAGGTCGGGGTAGAAGGCGTCGTTGATGATGCCCAGCCCCAGCGAGGCCATGTGCACCCGGAGCTGGTGGGTTTTTCCGGTGTGCGGCTCCAGGCGGTACCGCGCGAGCCGGCCGGAACTGCCGGGCGCCCAGGCGGTGGTGCCGGCCGCGGCCGAAGAAGCGCCGCCGTCGAACGTTTCCAGCTGCTCGATCCGGGTTTCGGCGTTCGGTTCGCCGTCCACCACCTCGGCGAGCAGGTAGCTGCGGGATTTGGTCATGCGGTTGCGGACCACCACGGGAAATTCGACGGCGGCGTGGCCAGGTGCCGGATCGGCGGCGGAGACGCACTCATATTCCTTCTGCACCTGGCGCTTCTCGAAGAGCACCTGGTATTTGCCGCGCGTCTGCGGGTTGGTGGAGAAGAGGAGGATGCCCGCCGTCATGCGGTCCAGCCTGTGCATGGGGATCAGGTCCGGCAGCCCCAGCTGGTTGCGCAGCCGCACCAGGGCCGATTCCTGGATGTAGGTGCCGCCCGGGGTGGTGGGCAGGAAGTGCGGCTTGTCCACCACCAGCAGGTGCTCGTCCTGGTGCAGGATGGCGATGTCCACCGGAATCCGGGTCTCCGGCGGGAGGCTGCGGTAATACCAGATGAAGGTGTGGTGCTGGAGGGGAGTGCTGCGGTCCAGGGGTTTCCCGCCCTCGCCAACGATCTCACCGGCGTCGAACCTGTCCTCGATGCCCTGCGGATCGATGTGTCCCCAGCGGTGCATCATGTAGTCCATGGCAGTGTCCCATGGGCCCTCGTCGGGGAGGCGGAGCCGGGTGGCATTCACGCCGTCGCGCACGGGAAGGGGGGATTGCATCACCGGTCCATTCTACCGGCGGTCCTTGCTGCCCTTGCGGAGCGCCCGTCACAGCGCTGCTGCGCAACGGCCACAGCAGGCTGACAGATTCAGCATGCGCCAGGTAATTTCCGTGTCCCGGCTCAGGCGATGGCCACAGCAGGAGCGTTTTTAAGGCTGCGCCGGAGCTGCGGGGCCGCATCCAGCCGGTCCTGCGCTGACCGCAAGGCCAGGACCGCAGCCTCCAGCTTTTCGGGCGGCAGGGTGAAGGGCACCCGGAGGTAGCGCTCGAAGGCGCCGCCAATCCCGAAGCGCGGTCCTGCCGCCAGCCTGATCCCAAAGTCGGGGGCAATGACAGTCAGGGCGGTGCTGATCGGAGCGGGCAGCCTGCACCAGGCGGACAGGCCGCCGGCGGGATACGCCGTCTCCCACTCCGGCAGGTGTCCGGCAAGGAGCTCCAGAAGGGCGGCGCGGCTGTCCCGCAGGGCGGCAATCCGTGCCGGCAGTGGCTCGTCCAAGGCCCGGACCAGGTGGGCGGCGTCCAGTTGTTCCATGAGGGGTCCGCCGAGGTCAAGTGAGGTCCTGGCCGCCGCAAACCGCTGGACGAGGTCCTCCGAGGCCCTGATCCAACCAATGCGGAGCCCGCCCCAATGGGACTTGCTGAGCGAGCCGATGGTTACCACTGCCGGACTGAAGGCGGCAACCGGAGCGGTCCCGGCGCCGTCGAGGTTCAGCTCCCGGAGGGTTTCATCCACCACCAGGACCGTTCCGGCGGCCGCAGCCGCCCGGACCAGCTGGCGGCGCTGGAGGTCGGGCATGAGCTGGCCCGTGGGGTTGTGGAAATCCGGTACCACGTAGGCCAGCCTGGGCCGCTGCTGCTGCAGCGCCGCCTGTACTGCATCCATGTCCCACGTCTGGGCCGCCCTGCCATGGGCTCCGTGGATGCCCGCCCCGGTCCCGCCCGAAAATGCCACCGGGACCGGCCTGCAGCCCGCCGCCCGGATGGCGTCCAGGGCATTGGGGTAGCTGGGGTGTTCCACCAGCACCCGGTCCTGCCTGCCGGCGAGGGCGCGAAGAATGATGTTGAGGGCATGCTGCGCCCCCGACGTCACCAGGATCTGGCCGGCGGTGGTGGGCGCCCCGGCCGCGGTGTAGCGCGCCGCCACTGCCTCCCGCAGCGGGAGCAGGCCGATGGCGTCGTAGCCGAACCCGGGGAGCAGGGCCGGAAGTTCGGTGAGGGCGGCCGCGAACGCCCGGTGCACCACCTCGCCGCTGGCAGGAAGGGATGCGTACGCGAGGTCGATGAGTCCCTCCGGGGCAGCAAGCCCAGGGGCCGTCAGCGCCGGATCGTTCCGCACCGGACCCGTGAACAGCGTGGTCCCCGCAGGGGTGAGGCGCGGAATCCGCGTCCGGCTCCTGCTGCCCTGGCCGCCGGTCAGGAAACCCTGCTCGCGGAGCAGGCCATAGGCGGCGGTGACCATGGTCCGGCTGACGCCCAGGGTTTCGGACAGTGCACGCTCACTGGGCAGGGCGGTGTCCAAAGCCACCCGGCCATCGAGCACCAGCAGGCGGACGACGTCGGCCAGCTCGCGGTAGCCGGGCGTCGCGCCGACATTCCACTCGCCCAGGAGGCGGGAAAGGCCGGAGGCGGTAAGGGATGCCATCAGGCCAGTATCTCAGACTGGCTATGTAATTCAATGCCAGTTTTCTGGGAGAGTCATAGTCATGTTGACCCGCAGACTCCTTCAGCTCTTTATCGGCCTCGCCATGTACGGCATCTCCCTGGCCATGTTCATCCGTGCCGGACTGGGCCTGGACCCGTGGGACGTCTTTCACCAGGGGGTCGCCGGCAGGACAGGGCTCAGCATCGGCGCGGTGGTCATCATCGTAAGTTTCCTGGTCCTCCTGCTCTGGATTCCGCTGCGGCAGTGGCCGGGTTTCGGCACCCTGTGCAACGCAGTCCTGGTTGGCCTCTTTGCGGACGTCGGCCTCGCCCTGATCCCCGCCGTCTCCCACCTGGGCGGGCAGGCCGGCCTGCTTGCCGCCGCCGTGCTGCTGAACGGCATCGCCTCGGCCTGCTACATCGGTGCCCGGTTCGGTCCCGGCGCCCGCGACGGGCTGATGACAGGTCTGGCCAGGCGCACCGGCTGGTCCGTCAGGTGGTCCCGCACGCTGATTGAAATCGTGGTCCTGGCCGTTGGGTGGTTCCTTGGCGGGTCCGTGGGAGTGGGCACTGTTGTCTACGCCCTTGCCATTGGGCCCCTGGTCCAGCTGCTGCTTCCGGTGTTCATGGCGCCCCCTGCGCCGGCCCGTCAAAGTGGCGCCGGGGAGGGCGGCAACTCAGCAAGCCGTGCCGGCTCCGGAAGCCGCGGCAGCGGAAATACAACGCCGGATGCGCTGGCCAGCACGAAGTAAGGCGGCGGGCGGGAGCCAGGAATCCTAGGCCAACAACGGCTGGCATTTGGGGCAGAAGTAGATGTCCCGCTCCTCGTCGCCGTTCAGCTTGCCCAGCACCCCGCGGCGGACGGGTGTTCCGCACTTCAGGCAGGGCTGGTGTTCACGGCGGTAGACCCAGTAGCCCGGCCGGCCCGCCATCCTCCCTACAGGCATGCCCCTGGCGTTGAGGATTGTGACCCGGCGGCCGGGGCCAAGGTTAACCTCCAGGAGCTGCTTGGCGTCTGTCATCATGGTCCGCAGGTCCTGCACTGCCGATACTGGCGAGGCGGGGTGTACGCCCGAGAGGAAGCACGCCTCGCACCGGTAGATATTGCCGATTCCAGCGAGGTTGCGCTGGTCCAGCAAGGCCACGCCGATAGGGACGTCCGGGGCTGCCCGGACCCTCCGCTCCGCCTCGTCCAGGTCCCAGTCCGGCCCCAGCAGGTCCGGGCCAAGGAACCCGACGATCGAATCCTCGCCGGCCGTGGCCACTACTTCCACCACGCCGAGGGAAAATCCGACGGCGTCCGCCACCGCGGTGCGCAGCACGCACCGCGCCGTGTAGCCGGGCTTGCGCCACTTTCCACCCGGCGGGTAGACCTGCCAGGTGCCCTCCATTTTCAGGTGCGAATGGATGGTGAGTTTCTTGTCGTCCGGTCCCACAACGCGCATCAGCAGGTGCTTGCCGCGGGGCACCACCTCGGCCACAGTCCAGCCGGCCAGGTTGAGGGTGGCAAACCGGGGCACGCGGAAGTCCGAAGCGAGCAGCGTTTGTCCTGCCAGGGCCTGGTGCAGCTGCTGTGCTGCACGCCAGACGGAATCACCCTCAGGCACGGATTCTCAGTCCTTTCGGGGTGGAGTAGGCACCGGCAGAGCTGAGCGCGGCGGCGACGGGGGTGTCCAGGATGCCGTGGCCATTCACTTTCTCCATGATCAGTTTGTCTACTGCCCCGCGGGTCACCACACCCACCAGCGCCGACCCGGCCGCCGCGAGGACGGTTTCATCGTCGCTGAAGGCCAGCAGAGTCTTCCCGCCCCGTTCCACGTAGAGGACGAGGGCGCCGTCCACCAGCACCACCAGGGCACCCGCCTTCCGGCCGGGACGGTGCCCGCTGCCGGCGTCGTCATGGAGGGCCGGCCACGGGAGGGCCGCACCGTACGGGTTGGCAGGGTCTGTTGCCGCGAGCGCAAGGGCAACGGGTTCGGGCCTGGCCAGCTGCGTGTCCTCGGAGTAGGAACGAAGCCGGTCCACGGTGGCCGGAACGGCGAACTGCGCAGCCCCCAGGTGCTCAATGAAGTAACCCCGGCGGCAGCGCCCGGCTTCCTCCAGCCGTGCCAGGACTTTGTACATCAGGCCGAAGCCGCCCAGGATCTGCTCCGCCATGACCGAGCCCCTGGTCACCACCCCGTAGCGGTCCAGCAGGAGCTCAGCAGTGGCCCGGGCGTGGATGGTGGGGTCGAGCTCCGGCTGCGGCAGGGCGGACCAGCGGCCGGCAGCCATTGGGGGAGCCGCCGCGCCGCCGGCTGACGTACCGTAGCGGCCGGTCGCCAGGCCCGGTGAACCCATGAGCCCGCTTCCATGGGAGCGTCCCAGCCGGCTAAGCCGAGGCGCCCTTGCCCGGGGCGCACGGGCCACCTGCCGGTGGGCCGTGTGGCCGCCGGCGATCAGCGCGCGGACCGGGGCAAAGGTATCCCCGGTGATCCGGCCTGCCCACGCCAGGTCCCAGAGCGCTGTGACCACTTCCTGGTCGCCGAGGACGGAGTCCATGCCGCCGGCGACGTCGGTCAGTTGCCGGAAAAAGTAGCCGCCGCCGTTGTTCCGCAGATGGTCCAGCAGCCGCTGCTGGGCATCGCCGGGTTCGTAGTCCATGGCGGGTTTCAGCGTCAGCTCGGCGGAGTCAGCCAGGTGGAGGCTGATCCAGCCGTCATTTCCGGGCAGGGCGCCCGCGCCGGACCACAGAACCTCTCCGCTTGCCATCAGTTCATCCAGCATTGCCGGTTGATAGTTGGAGACCCTCCCGGCCAGGACCAGCGGCTCCCACGCCGACGCCGGGATGGGTACTCCGGACAGCTGGTCAATGGCGGTGACGATGCCGTCCAGCCCGCGCAGTGCCGGCTGGCCGCGTCCCCCGCCGGGGGTTCTGACGTGCTGCCAGGCGGGCAGGAAGCGGCCGTAGGCTGCCGCATCCACCGGTTCAACTTCCGCCCGCAGGGCTGCCAGCGAACGACGGCGGAGCTTCCGCAGGACCTCGGCGTCACACCACTCGCTGACAGCAACCTGTGGGGGCAGGTTCGGCGAAGGGACATCATCTGCCGGCTGCGCGCCTTGTTCCAGGTCACCGGCGGGAGCGGCTTCGCCATCATCCCTGCTGTCCGGGGCAGGTTCCGGCGGTGCGGAATGCGGCCGGAACTCGCCCTCCACCACGCGCCCGTCGGCTGCCAGCCTTTTCAGGGCGGTGCCCACCACTGCCACGCCCAGGCCGAGCCGTGCTGCTGCCTCGGCTGCGGTGAAGGGTCCGTGCGTCCGCGCGTACCGCGAAACAAGGTCGCTGAGGGGATCCGCCACGGGTTCGATGAAGGCGAGCGGGACCCCCATGGGCAACGGAACGCCAATGGCATCCCGAAGCCGCGCGGCGTCCTCCACAGCCGCATACCGTTCTGCCCCGCCGATATTCACCTTGATGGCACGGTTGGCGCGCTGCAGGGCAAGCAGGTGGGTGGTGGCCTCTGCGTGTTGGGCGTGGCGGGTCTCCACGGGCGTTTCGATGTGCCCGCTTTCCTCGTGCTCACCTGCCAGGTCCAGGACCGGAGTTCCGGCAGACTCCGTTGCAGCCGCATGCTCTACGGCCACGGCCGGCTCCAGCCGGGCCGCGACTTCTTCCGGCGCCAGCGGCCCCAGAAGCCGGAGCAGGTCCGCGACTCCCTCCACGCCCCGTACGCGCCTGTCCGGGGCCAGCCGCTGCAGTTCGCGCTCCGTGGCCTCGATGACCTTGGGGTCCAGGAGTTCGCGCAGTTCAACGCGGCCCAGCAGCTCGTTCAGGAGCGTGGAGTCCAGGGCCAGGGCAGCGGCACGGCGCTCCGCGAGCGGGGAGTCGCCCTCGTACAGGAACTGCGCCACATAACCGAACAGCAGGGACTTCGCGAACGGGGACGGCTGGGACGTGGTGGTCTGGACAATCCTCAGCTCGCGCCGCTCCACGGAGGCTGCAATGTCCTTCAGGGCGGGGAGGTCGTAGACGTCCTGCAGGCACTCGCGGACAGTCTCGAGGACGATGGGAAAAGTGGGGTACTTCCGCGCGACATCGAGCAGCTGGGCGGACCGCTGCCGCTGCTGCCACAGCGGCTGCCGCTTGCCCGGGGTCTGCCGGGGCAGCAACAAGGCGCGGGCCGAACATTCCCGGAACCGCGAGGCGAAGAGCGCGCTGCCGCCCACCTCGGCGGTGACAATCTGCTCCAACTCCTCGGGGTCGAAGAGGAACAGCTCAGCGCCCGGCGGCTCATCCTCCATCATGGGCACCCGCAGGACGATCCCGTCGTCGGCGGCCATCGCCGAGCCGTCCAGGCCGTACCGCTGGTGGAGCCGCTGGCCGACCGCCAGCGCCCAGGGTGCGTGCACGGGCATCCCGAAGGGGCTGTGCAGGATGACACGCCAGTCGCCCAGCTCATCGTGGAACCGCTCCACCACCAGGGTGGTGTCACTCGGCACCACTTCGGTGGCGAGCTTCTGTTCACTGAGGTACTGGATCAGGTTGTTTGCGGCGAACTCGTCCAGCCCGCTTGCCTTGCAGCGCTCGGTGGCAGGGCCGACGTCGGACGCTGACAGTTCGCGGACGAACGCGCCCAGGGCGCGGCCGAGGTCCACAGGCCTGCCCAGAGAATCGCCTTTCCAGAAGGGCAGCTTTCCGGGCTGGCCGAAGGCGGGGGAGACAAGCACCCGGTCATGCGTGATGTCCTCGATCTTCCAGCTGGTGGCGCCCAGCGCAAAGACGTCCCCCACCCGGGATTCGTACACCATTTCCTCGTCCAGCTCGCCCACGCGCCGGCCGCCCTTCGGTGCGGGCGCCGGTTTGCCGTCTGCGGAAGGAGACGCGCTTCCCTCCACCTCGCTGCCGATGATGTAGACGCCGAAAAGCCCGCGGTCCGGGATGGTGCCGCCCGAGGTAACGGCCAGGCGCTGGGCACCGGGCCGCCCTTCGATGGTGCCGGCGTTGCGGTCCCAAATGATCCGGGGCCGGAGCTCAGCAAATTCATCGGACGGGTAGCGGCCCGCCAGCAGGTCCAGGGTGGCTTCGAACGCTGAACGGGGGAGCGACGCAAAAGGCGCGGAGCGCCGCACGGTGGCGAACCATTCCTCAACGTCAATGCTGCCCAAGGCGGTGGCGGCAACAGTCTGCTGGGCCAGGATGTCCAGGGGATTCGCAGGGATGCTGAGGCGTTCGATTTTGCCGCCGAGCATTCTTTCCACCGTGATGGCCGTGTGGACCAGGTCCGCGCGGTGCTTGGGGAACAGGACGCCCTGGGATACTTCGCCCACCTGGTGCCCGGCCCGGCCCACCCGTTGCAGCCCGCTGGCCACGGACGGCGGCGATTCCACCTGCACCACCAGGTCAACGGCGCCCATGTCGATGCCAAGTTCCAGCGAGGATGTGGCCACAACGCACCGCAGCCGTCCGGACTTCAGGTCATCCTCGATCAGTGCCCGCTGATCCTTGGAGACCGAACCGTGGTGCGCCCGGGCCAGCACAGGATCAGCGCCGGCGGAACTTCCTGCCTGCGCCATCATCTGCGCCGGCGTTGCCGTGGACGCGGGAGCGCCGGGCGCAGCGGGCTGGGGGACGGGGCCGTCCCAGCCGCCGCCCACCGCCACCAGCTGCCGCTCTGCGTAGATTTCATTGAGCCGGGCGGTAAGCCGCTCGGACAGGCGGCGGGAATTGGCGAACACGATGGTGGACTGGTTTGCCAGCACCAGGTCCACAATCTTTTCCTCCACATGCGGCCAGATTGACGCCTGCGGCTGCAGCCCGGAGGCGGGGCCGGAGTCGAAGGCCCCCGCAGCACCCTGGAGGTCGGACATATCCTCTACCGGGACCGAGACGGTGAGGTCCCAGTTTTTCCTGGCGGGAGGAGCAACAATTTCCACCGGGGCGGAACCTGCCAGGAACTGTGCGACGAGTTCCCTGGGCTCCACGGTGGCGGAAAGGCCAATGCGCTGGGCGGGTTTGGGCAGCAGGGCGTCCAGCCGCTCCAGTGAGACCGCCAGGTGCGCGCCGCGTTTGGTGCCGGCCACGGCGTGCACCTCGTCGATGATGATGGTGTCCACTTCGGTCAGCGTCTCCCGTGCTTTGGAGGTCAGCATCAGGAACAGTGATTCCGGGGTGGTGATGAGGATGTCCGGCGGGTTGCTCAGCAAAGAGCGGCGGTCCGCGGCGGTGGTGTCCCCGGAGCGGACGCCCACCGTGGTCAGCGGTGCAGGCAGGCCGAGCCGCTTGGCGGTCTGGGTGATGCCGATCAGGGGCGAACGGAGGTTCCGTTCCACATCCACGCCCAGGGCTTTCAGGGGGGAGATGTAGAGGACGCGGGTCTTGCGCTTCGGCGCGCGTGGGCGCTTGCCCTTCGCCGGGCGCCGGGCTTCCCCGGCCTGCGCAGCACCGGTTTCCGCAGCGATGGCATCCGCGCCTGCCGCTTCCGGCCCTTCCGCGCTGGATACGAGCAGCCGGTCCAGTGCCCAGAGGAAAGCGGCGAGGGTTTTGCCGGAGCCTGTGGGTGCCACCACCAAGGCGTGCGAGCCGGAGGATATTGCCTGCCAGGCGCCCTCCTGTGCGGGCGTCGGCTCGGAGAAGGCGCCCAGGAACCAGTCCCGGGTGGGCCTGCTGAACTGGGCCATGGGTGCCGGCGCGCCTGTATCCTTGCTGCCGGCAACCCTGTTACCGGTATCCCTGCCGTGCGCGGCGGGCCGTTCCTGGCTCATGCCTCCATCATGCCCCAAGGCACCGACACTGAAGCCGCCTGCCCCCGGCCGGGCTCAAGCCTTTCCTGCAGCTGGAAGGTCCTTGGTGGCCGGGCCCTCAAGGAGCTTGCCTTCGTTCGTGAAACGGGAGCCGTGCAGCGGGCAGTCCCACGTCAGTTCGCTGTCATTCCAGTGCAGGATGCCGCCCATATGCGTGCAGACGGCGGACAGCTTGCAGGTGGTCCCGGCCACGGTCGAGACGGCCACCGGTTTGGGCCCTTCACGGTACACCTTGCCATCGCCTTCGGCGGGAACCATGGGGGCGGCGGCGGGCACCGGCTCCGCCTTGTCCTTTCGCAGGCCTTCTGCGGCCACCTGGCCCCAGCCGGTCGCGAGTTTGGCTGCCACTCCGGCATTGAGTGCGACGGCGGACAACGCACCGGAGGGTGACGTCACCCGGCGGTGGATGGTATCCGCCCAGGGGACATTCCCGCCCAGGATGTCAGCGGAAATGCCGACGGCGGCCGCCACGGCGTTGGTCATGCCCCACTTGCTGTAGCCGGTGCCGAAGTAGATGTGGCCTTTGCCCCGGGGGAACTTGCCGAAGAAGGGCATGAGGTTGGTGGGCATGTAATCCTGCGCGGACCAGGTGTGGGTGGCAACGGCGCCCGGGTAGTGCTGCACGGCCCAGTCCAGGAGGCTGCCAAGATGGTGTTTCTCGGACCTGGCCCGGCCCACGTGGTGTCCGTGTCCCCCCACGAGAAGCAGCCGCCGGCCGTCCACCTCGTAGTCCCGCAGCGAATGGGTGGGCTGCTCCACCGAGATGTACATCCCCGGGGGAGGAGCCTGGTCCTCCTGCAGCTGCAGTGCCGCGGCATAGGACCGGCTGGGCTTCAGCTTGGCAAAGTACAGCCCACGGTCCAGGACGGGAATACCGGTCGCCAGCACCACTTCGTTGGCGGTGACTGTGCCGTGGTCCGTGTGGACAGTGGCAGGCCCGGCGCCGGTGACGTCCTGAAGCCGGACGCCGCCCACTACCGATCCTCCCCGGCTCCGAAGGTCCGCCACCAGTGTGTCCAGCACTTCCAGGGGGTGGATCTGCGCCTGGCCGGCCAGCCGGACGGCGCCGTGGACGGGGAAGGGCAGCCCGGCGTCGCGCACGTATTCCATCTCCAGCCCGGCAGTGGTGCCGGCACTGACCTCCTGGCGAAGCTTTTCCGTCCCCTGCGGAGAGGCCGCGTACGTGTAGGCATCCCTGCGCTGGTAGGCCACCCCGTGTTCGTCAAGGTACCGCAGGAGCCAGGCCTGGCCTTCCCGGTTGGCGTCCACATACGCCTGCACCTGCTTCTGCGAGTACTGGCCGGCCAGCTGTGACAGGAAGGTCCCCTGAAGCAGGGTGACCTTTGCCGTGGTGTTTCCTGTCGTCACGGCGCCGGGGTACCTGGCCTCCAGGACGAGCACGTTCTGGCCTGAGCGTGCCAGCAGCAATGCAGTCACCAGCCCGGTCAGTCCGGCGCCGGCCACTACGGTGTCGTAGCTGCTTCCCGGCTCGAACGGATCGGAAGTAAACGACTCGCTGCGGTCCAACCAAATCGACGTCATGCCTGCTCAGCCTGCCTTTGCTCCAGGCCCTGGGGGGCCCAGTTTGTGATGGGTCTGTTATGAATCCTTACCTATCCGCGGCGCATTTGCTAAGTATACTTACGATGTCGGGGTTTAAGTCTATGGTCAGGTGGCAGCCCGGCAGCCATGATGTGAACATAACGACAAACGGCAGGAGAGATCATGACAAGCATGAGTTCGGACGGTCGCGCGGTAGGCCGAACCAACATCCAGAAAGCAGCCCTTGCAGTGGGTGCTGTCTTCCTTTTGGTGGGCGTCCTGGGGTTCATTCCCGGCATCACCAGCAACTACGAGACCCTTGGCTTCGCCGGACATGAGTCCGAGGCGCTGCTGCTGGGCATCTTCCAGGTATCTATCCTGCACAACATCGTCCACCTGCTGTTCGGTGCAGCCGGTATCGCCATGGCCCGCAGCGCAGCCCAGTCCCGGAACTACCTCATTGGAGGCGGCGCCATCTACCTGGTCCTGTGGATTTACGGCCTGCTGATCGGCAAGGACACCGCGCTGAACTTTGTCCCGGTGAACACGGCGGACGACTGGCTCCACTTCGTCCTCGGTGTGGCAATGGTTGGACTGGGAGTTGCACTGTCCCGCGGCACAGCCCGCACCGGCCGTACCAGCACGGCTGCCCGGTAACCATTACTGAAGGCAACCAAAACTGAAGGCGGTCCGGCACAGAGCCGGACCGCCTTCAGTTTTTTTGAGCCTGGCCGGCAGGATCAGGCAGGCTGGAACGGGCCGATGGTCAGCAGCGTAATGCCGGTGTTGCTGCAGGCTTTGGTGGGCCGGGGGAGGAAGAGGGACGCGGTGTCTTCGGGCGGATAAATCCGGTAGCCCGCAGCGTCCACCATGGCGCAGTCCGTGTAGTTCCCGGCCTGGGTGTAGCGCAGCACCGCTGAACCGGTCTGCCCTGGAGCCAGGAGGACGTCGGCCGGCATTGCCGATACATCGCGCTCGGCCGGGGCGCCGATGGGCGCCCCGGCACCATCCATCGTCAGGGACACGCCCGCAAAGCCGCGGAGGACGCAGGGTTCGGAACCCGTGTTGGTGAGGTTGAGCTTCATATACACGCTGCCGGCTGCCCCGCCCCCTGACGCGTCCGTGGCGGCCGAGAGCCCTGCCGCCTTGCACAGGCCAGGCTCTCCCGGGGCCGGAGCGGCCGGCGGAGCGGCGGTCGGAGCAGCGGAGGGAGTGGACGTACCCCGGGCGTCGGACGACGACGGCGGCGCCGGCGCAGTGGACGGCGCGGAGGAAGTCTCCGGGCTGGCAGAGCTGGTGGCTGGGCTGGTGCCTGCTGTCGCCGTCGATTCGGCTTGAGGCTGGCCTGGACCGCACGCACTGAGCATCAGTGCGGCCGCCGCGGCCGCCGTGGACATGACTAACCCCTGGAAATTTCGCTGAGACCTCATGGCACCACCTTCGCGGCAGCAGGTGTCCACGTCAACGCTGCAACGAGGCTGTGGGGCAATTTGATGCCCGGATCGTGATGATCCGGGCATCAAATTGCTGGGGCTTTATTTCCCGGCGGGTTCTGCTGGCTTGGTTCGCCGCCCTGCGCTGCGGGCGAGTGCCATCCCGCCCAGCGCCAGCCCGCCGACGCCGGCTGCCAGGCCTGCCCAGCTGCGCGCGTCCGCACCGCCGTCGGTGACCGCCGATGCCTGTTCGCCCGTATGGGATGCCGACGGAGAGGCTGTCCCGTGGCCATCAGCGCTTACCGCTTCCGTGACTGTGACGGACGGCGCGGGAGCCTCCAGGGAATGGGGGTCCTGGCCGGCCCCGGCAATCTCGGACCAGTCGGTCTGGCCGGTCTCGCAGGTCTGGAGCGTCGGGAAGTAGAGCGTTGTCCCGGCCGCGTCGGGCAGTTTCACCGAGAGGACCAGGGTGTCCCGCAGCTGGTGTTCCAGCGGCGCCTTGGCGGTGTACACGATCTGGCTGGTCCGCTTGGTGATGGACGTGCCGTCCGCGAGCTTCTTCGGCTCAGCGAGCTGCTCGGTCACCTTCTCAACGGTCCAGTTCGGATTCACGGTGGGCTGCGCGTCGTTCAGCTCAGAAGGCAGTGTGATGGCCACCTTTGTGGTGCCGGAGTCCTCGCAGCCATGGGGGACCGCGAAGGTGAGCAGGGCATAGGAATTGGCGGAGGTCTTGTCCGGTGTTACGCCGACATGCGCTGCGGCACCGCCGGCCGCTGCCAGCAGGAGCGCCGCGGCGCCTCCGCTTGCTGCGGCTGCCGTCAGGGAACGGCGAAGGAATGAGTAGTTCATGGGTTGCCTTTCGGACGCACCCCCGGAACCTGGGAGTGCGCAAGTGGGTGGGCCGGCACCGGCAGAGTCCGGTGCGGGTTCAGGAGGAAAGTACGACGGCGGAAGGCGGGCCGCGCCGGCTGTCCTGCCGAAGGTTGCGCCATGGACGCAGGGGCACGGCGGCAGGCGGGAAGACTGAAGAAGGCGCCGTGCCGTCGTCGTACGCAAGCGGTTGGGGGAGCGCCACCAGCGGCCGAAGCCAGGCGGCAAGTGCCCACAGTGCTGCCTCGCCTTTGGCGAACAGCAGCGCGCTCCCCAGCGTCGCCGCAGCATGGGCCGTGAGCATCAGGGGACCGGACGCCACGGCAGGCCCAAAGAGTTGGCCTGCTGCGGGGGCCAGGAGGTCCGCTCCGATGAGGTGGCCGTCATGAGGTGTTGTGGTGGCGCCAGCCGCGGTGGCCGCAGGGGCACTGAAAGCTGCAAAGACCTCGTGCAGTGCAACCTGCCCGCCGCCCAGGAGTGCTGCCGTAGCGGGGAACCCCAGCCGCAGCCGGGTGGCAGTGGTGCTGCCGAGCATTGTCAGCGCCAGCACGGCCAGCATGATGGCGGGCATGGGAAGTGTTCCTCCGCCGGCCAGGTGCGCCCCGGAGGCCAGGGCCAGGATGACCATGGACATCGTTGATGCACGCAGGAAGTGGAAGGGTGTCCGTGGACGGTGCTCCTGCACGGATGGTCCCCCTTCCGGTGCCGGAACGGGCCGCGAAGGGCGGCGCCGGTCAAAATGATGGTCGTTCAGATTCTATCGGTGGGTTGCCCCCTTCCGAAGCGGCGCAGGCAGGGACAGCCCCGCCGCACCGGCTATGTACCCGCTCTTCAGGGCCGCGTTAGACTGCCTCAGTAACTGTCGGCGATCTTGAGGAGAAGTTTATGGACTACACCGGAAGCCAGTCAGAGAAGGCCGTTCCCGCGGGCGAACTGGACCGCAGCCACGTTGGCCACACGGTCAGTTTCCAGCCGAACGAGTTCACCGTGGTCTTCGGAAAAATTGCCGGGATCGCCCGTACGGAAGCAATGGTGTACCTGTCCCTGGACGGTGTCTCGGGCGGCACGCACCTGAAGGATGAATACGACCTGCCCGTCGGGCACTCCGTGTACCTGCAGGTGGACGTGATGTCCAACGCCGAATCCACCATCAAGGACCTGTTCGGCAAGGTGCAGGAGAATCTTCGCGGCTCCGGCCACAAGGGCTCCGACGAACGGACCGACAGGCTGTAACTGTTGCTGTCCAGGCGCGGTGGAGGTTTGAAGAAGGCTGGTACCCAAGGGGTGCCGGCCTTCTCCTGTTAACAACAAAACAAGAACGGTGGAAAGTTGTTCAACAATGCCTTGCGCGGATTGTTCAACAACCTGTATCGTCAGTCGGGACGACCACTGTGACTCCAGTCACCCTTAACAACGGACGGACCCATGGCAGACACCGGCACAAAACTGAACCTGAGCTCCTCTGCTCGGCGAACGGCCCTCCTGGGAGCCATGTTCCTGATGGCCACCAGCGCCATCGGGCCGGGATTCATCACCCAGACCACTGTTTTCACCGCCCAGATCGGCGCCGCCTTCGCGTTCGCGATCCTGGCTTCGATCGTCATCGACATTGCGGTCCAGATGAACGTCTGGCGAGTCATTGGCGTATCAGGGCTTCGCGCGCAGGAGCTCGGCAACAGAGTAATCCCCGGCGTCGGCTGGTTCCTGGCCGGACTGGTGTTCCTCGGCGGCATCGTCTTCAACATCGGGAATATCGCCGGTACCGGACTGGGCGCCAATGCGATGCTCGGAGTTGACCCCAAGATCGGCGGCGGGGTCTCCGCCGTCGTCGCCATCCTGATCTTCCTGAGCAAAAGGGCCGGACTGGCGCTGGACCGGATCGTGGTGCTCCTGGGCGCCGTCATGATCCTGCTGATGATCTATGTGGCCATCGTCGCCGCACCGCCGGTTGGAGAAGCGCTCAAAAACACGTTCCTTCCGGAAACCGTCGACTTCCTCATCATCACCACACTCGTGGGTGGAACGGTGGGCGGCTATATCACCTACGCAGGCGCACACCGCATGCTGGACTCCGGCGCCACCGGGATTGAGCACGTCAAGGAAATCACGCGCAGCTCGGTGCTCGGCATCATGGTCACCGGCCTCATGCGCGTGCTTCTCTTCCTGGCCATCCTCGGCGTTGTGGCCGGCGGGACCGTGCTCAGCAGCAACAACATGGCTGCAGAAGCGTTCGGGGCGGCGGCCGGCGAGATCGGCATCCGCATGTTCGGCATCGTCCTCTGGGCCGCTGCCATCACGTCCGTCATCGGTGCCGCCTTCACCTCCGTTTCCTTCATTACCTCGTCAAAGACCCCTGAGCGCAAACGCAACCTCATCACCGTCGTCTTCATCGCAGGCTGTGCCGTTGCCTACCTCCTGCTGGGCCAGCCACCGCAGCAGCTGCTGATCTTCGCCGGCGCGTTCAACGGCCTGATCCTCCCGGTCGGTTTCGGGGTTCTGCTCTGGGTTGCCTGGCGGCGCCGCGACCTGATGCACGGCTATGTTTACCCGAAGTGGCTGCTTATTGTCGGTGTCCTCACCTGGCTGCTCACGCTGTTCCTTGGCTGGAACTCCGTCATGGGCCTCGCGAAGCTGTGGTCATGACCAGCCGCGCTTCAATCCTCCCCGCCGAGGCCCGCGCGGCCTTCCGCGCCGGACTGGTGGTGCCGACGTCGGGCTGGTCACGCGGCTATGCACAGGCCAACGTCCTCTCCATTCCCCGCGAGCATGCCTTCGACCTGTTGCTGTTCGCCCAGCGCAACCCCAAGCCGTGCCCCATCCTCGGGGTCCTTGAGCCCGGCCAAACCACCGGACCGCTGCTGGCCGTTGGGGACATCCGCACGGACGTCCCCAGGTACACCGTTTACCGGGACGGTGAGAAGGTAGACGACCCCACGGACATCATGGACTATTGGCGCGACGACCTGGTCACGTTCCTCATCGGTTGCTCCTTCACCTTCGAGGCGGCCCTGCAGGACGGGGGCATCTCCATCGCACATATCGACCAGGGCGTCAACGTGCCCATGTACCGCACCAACCGGCAGTGCGCCCCGGCCGGTTCAATGTCCGGGCCGCTGGTGGTGTCCATGCGCCCGGTACCGGCGGCGCAGGTGGCGGACGCTGTCCGGATTACCTCGCGCTACCCGGCGGTCCACGGCGCACCGGTCCATGTGGGCAATCCGGAAGAGCTGGGCATCAATGATTTGGGCCGCCCCGACTTCGGGGAAGCGGTACACATCCCGGCAGGCCACATCCCGGTGTTTTGGGCCTGCGGCGTCACGCCCCAGGCGGCCGTCATGCAGTCGCGGCCGCCACTGGCGATAGGACACGCACCCGGGCACATGCTGATCACTGACGCCCGGGACAGCGACTACCTGGTGCCGTAGGCGCCACTGCCAGGAGCACCTGCCGGGAGCGCAGAATCCGCCAGGTGCTCCAGCAGTTCTGCTTCTGCCGTATCCAGGTAGGCGCGCAGCCCGGCCGCAGCTTCCTCCCGCTCGCCGGCGCGCAGCTGCTTCACCAGCGCCACATTGCGGTCCACGTAATGGCTGTGGAAGTCCGGCGCCGAGGCCATGGTGTAAAAGACCAGGCGCATTTCCGCGAGCACCCTGTCCATCAATTCCTGCAGGGAGGCGCTTCCCGTCAAGGCAACTACCGCCCGGTGCAGCGACTGGTTGGCGTCCGCCATGTCCGTTACGGATCCGCTGTTCCTGGCTTCCTGGGCCCGCTGCACGATCTCTTCCAGGTTGTGCAGGACCTCCGGGGTGAGGTCCCCCCAGAGGACTGCGGCGGGCTCGATCATCCGCCGCACCCGGTAAATTTCGCGGACTTCCTCAACGCCGGGTGAAGCGACGAAGACGCCGCGGTTGGGAATGCGGGTCACGATGGATTCCCCGGCGAGGGTGGTGAACGCCTGCCGCAGTGTATTGCGGGATACGCCGAGCGCCGCGGACAGCGGTTCCTCGGACAGCTTCGACCCGGGGGTCAGCTCGCCGGCGGCGATCCGGCCGCGCAGCACGGACGCAATCCACGAGGTGGTATGTGCGTGTTCAGCCGCGCCGTCTGTCAGAGTGTCCATGGTTTTCCCCCATTCCGTCGAACTAACGATGCTAGCTGACAGTACCGAGCACTTCACCGCGGGCCACGGCAGCGCCTGGCTCCTGCCCGCCCTGCCGGAAGGTGCCGGTGACGGAAGCAACTACTACTGTCTCCATTTTCATGGCTTCCAGGACGGCAACGGGGTCTCCCGCTGCAACCTCGGCGCCGTCGCCGGCCACCCACTTAACCAGGTTTCCGCCCATGGGCGCGGCCACGTGCCCGTCCGCGTCCGCCTTTTCCCCGGCTGGCGAAGACTCGACGGCGGCGCCTCCGCCGTGGAGCAGGGCGTGGAAGACCCGGGCCGGCAGCCCGAGCTGGACGGCCTTGCCATCGATTTCGACGGTGAGGGTTTCACGGCGCGCGACGGGGCCCAGCGCGCCGTGCTTCAGTGATGCCGCCAGGCGGCCGGAGAACTCGGTCTCAATCCAGGTGGTGAACACCCCCAGCCTGTCCGCAGCCGTGAAATCAGCATCCCGCACCACTGCGCGGTGGAACGGAACCACCGTGGGGACACCTTCGATCCGCAGCTCGTCCAGGGCAGCCTTGGCGCGGCGCAGTGCCTGCGGGCGGTCCTCACCGTGGACGATCAGTTTGGCCATCAGGGAATCGTATTCAGCGGGAATGACGGAGCCGGACCGGACTCCTGAATCCACCCGGATTCCGGCGCCGGTGGGAGCCTCGAACACATCGACAGTGCCGGGAGAGGGCAGGAAGCCCCGCCCGGCGTCCTCGGCGTTGAGCCGGAACTCGAAGGCGTGGCCGGACGGCACCGGGTCTTCGCTGACGGACACCGGCAACCCGGCGGCGATGCGGAACTGTTCGCGCACCAGGTCAAGTCCGGACGTCATCTCGGTGACAGGGTGTTCCACCTGCAGGCGCGTGTTTACTTCAAGGAAGGAGATCACGCCGTCGGGGGCCACCAGGTATTCCACTGTGCCGGCGCCGGTGTACCCGGCCTCCCGGCAAATGGCGCGCGCGGACTCGTGGATCCGGCCCCGCTGTTCGTCGGTGAGGAACGGCGCCGGTGCCTCCTCCACCAGCTTCTGGTTGCGCCGCTGCAGCGAGCAGTCGCGCGTGCCCACCACCACCACGTTCCCGTGGGTGTCGGCCAGGACCTGCGCCTCGACGTGGCGGGGTCGCTCCAGGAAGCGCTCCACAAAGCATTCACCGCGGCCAAACGCCATGGTTGCCTCACGGACCGCTGAGTCGAAGGCATCATCAATGTCTTCCATCCGGTGCGCGATTTTCAGTCCCCTGCCGCCGCCGCCGAAGGCCGCCTTGATGGCCACGGGGACACCGTATTCTGCGGCGAACGCGCGCACTGCCTCGGCATCAGCCACCGGCCCGTCAGTGCCGGGGACCAGGGGTGCGCCGGCCCGGACCGCAATTTCGCGCGCGGTGACCTTGTTGCCCAGGCTGCGGATTGCGTCAGGCGAGGGCCCCACCCAGATTAGTCCGGCGTCGAGCACTGCCTGGGCAAAGTCCGCGTTCTCGGACAGGAAACCATAGCCGGGATGAACGGCATCGGCGCCGGACCGGGCAGCAATGGCCAGGAGCTTTTGAATATCCAGGTAGGTTTCCGAGCTTGCTGATCCACCCAGGGCATAGGCCTCGTCGCTGAGGCGGACGTGCATCGCATCGGCGTCGGGGTCGGAATACACGGCCACGGACTCCAGGCCCGCGTCGGTGCAGGCCCGGGCGATCCGGACAGCTATTTCACCGCGGTTGGCGATCAGGACTTTTTTCATGGTTGCTTCTTTCACGGGCTCGGGACAGTGGCCAGGGGCTGCAGCGTTTCGGGGTCAACCTCTACGAAACGCAGGGCAGCGCCGGGGGGAAGTTGCGCTGCAGCAGGAAGGTCTTCGGGGATGACGGCGCCGATCACGGGATAGCCGCCCGTCACGGGGTGGTCGGCCAGGAACAGGACGGGAAGGCCCGACGGCGGGACCTGCAGTGAGCCGGCCACCACGCCTTCGCTGGGGAGTTCTCCGGCCCGTGCCCGTTCCAGGGATTTGCCTGCAGTTCCAGGCCCCTGTGCCGCATCCAGCCGGACGCCGATGCGGTTGGATTCTGCGGTCACGGTCCATACCTGCCCGGTGAGCGCCTGACGGGACTCGGGAGTGAACCAGTCATGGCGGGGGCCGGTGGTGATGCGCAGGACTACAGGCCTGCCACCTGCCGCGGAGGTAACTTCTTCCGGCAGCGCGGGCGGTTCCGGCTGCCCCACGGCGCGTGCTGTGTCCACTGGGCTGACGGGCAGCACAGTCCCGGCGGCCAGCGGGGCAGGACCGATGCCGGACATCAGGTCGGTGGAACGGCTGCCCAGCACGGGGGGAACGTCGATTCCGCCACGCACCGCAAGGTAGGTGCGCAGGCCTGCGTGCGGCATCCCGAGATGGAGCCTCTCGCCGTCATGCAGGGGGAACGGCGTGTACATGGGCGCTTTCCTGCTTCCGCCTTCGCTGCGTATTTCCGCCGGCACGGGTGCGCCGCTGAGAGCCAGCGTCAGTTCGCCCCTTGCCTGGACTGCAAGGCCGCCCAGGATGTTTTCGATCACGGCGTCGGTGGGCAGGTTTCCCACCAACCGGTTCGCCTGCCGTGCGCTCGCGGTGTCCGCGGCGCCGGCGGGGGAGACACCCAGATCGCCCAGCCCTGGCCGCCCAAGGTCCTGGATCAGCGCCTGCGGACCCGGCGAAACGACCTCCAGGGCAGGGCCTGGCGGAACCGGTACTTCCTGGTCGGGCAGGTCTGCCTGGTCCAACCTGTCCTCGTGGGCGGATGCGATGTCCACGAGTTCGCGCACTGCAACGTACTGGACGGTGGTGCCGGGACGGACCAGGGCCGGCTGCTCCCGCTGGAGGTCCCACATGCGCGTGGCGGTATGCCCGATCAGCTGCCAGCCGCCCGGAGAGCGCCGGGGATACACGGCCGAAAAATTGCCTGCCAGTGCCACCGAGCCTGCAGGTACGGCTGTACGCGGGGTGCCGCGCCGGGGCACATTGAGCTCATCGTTCTCGCCCACCAGATAGGCGAATCCCGGGGCGAACCCGCCGAACGCCGCGGTCCAAAGCTGGCCGGTATGGGCAGCGACCACACCGTCCGGGCCAAAGCCGGTGAGGCGGCCGACCTCGGCGAGGTCCTCGCCGTCGTACACCACCTCGATCAGCACCGGCTTGTCAGCCTCCGCGGCATCGCGGGCCGGCCCGGCATCCAGGTGCGGGAGGGTTTTCCGGGCCGCCTGGGCGTTTGCGCGGGAGTCGAACACCACCAGCACGGTCTGCGCCGCGGCGAGTACCTCAACCTGTCCAGCCGCCGGGTTCTCCCGCAGCCGGGAATGCAGGGACAGCACCGCATCGAGCGAGTCCAGCTCGAGGAGCAGGGCGCGGGGCCCTGCCCAGCGGATCTCCGGCACGCTCATACGAAGCTCCGGATGCCGACGCCGGCAGCTTCGAGTTCGCGGCGGACCGCTGCCGCCATCGACACGGCACCCTCGGTGTCCCCGTGCAGGCAGATACTCTCCGCTGCCGTTTTGATAGTGGATCCGTCCTTGGCAATGATGGTTCCCTCGGTGGCCAGCCGGACCATGTTCGCTGCGACAACGTCCTCGTCATGGAGCACGGCACCTGCTTCGCGGCGGGACACCAGTGTTCCGTCGGGGTTGTAGGCGCGGTCGGCAAAGGCCTCGGCTACTCCCCGGAGGCCCGCTGCCTCGGCGGCGGCCAGGGCCACCGAGCCCGGCAGCAGCAGGAGCGGCAGGTCGCCCCCGAAGGCCTTCACTGCATCAACCACCGCCTGCGCCTGCACCTGGTGCGTGACGATGGTGTTGTACAGGGCGCCGTGCGGTTTTACGTACCGGATCTGGCCGCCGGCCGCGCGGGTGATCGCTTCGAGTGCGCCCAACTGGTACAGGACATCGTCAGCGAGTTCCGTGGGGGAGCAGTCGAGGAACCGGCGGCCGAATCCCGCCAGATCCCGGTAGCCCACATGCGCGCCGATGGTAATGCTGGCGGCCACGGCGTCACGGCAGGTCTGGGCAATGGTGGAGGGATCTCCGGCATGGAAGCCGCACGCAACGTTCGCGCTGGAGACGGAGCGGAAGATGGCTGCGTCGTCGCCCATGGTCCAGTTGCCGAAGGATTCGCCGACGTCGCTGTTGAGGTCAATGAACGCCATAGTGATTCTCGTCTCGTTGAAGTGGTCCCTTTAGCATGCACGAGATTGGCGGATTGTTCAACAATTTTCGGCGGATCGGTGTGGTCGGCTTGGGATGCAGGCGAGCCGGCAGCGGGTCCGGTGGAGCAACAACAAATGCCCCGCAGGCGAACACGGGGCGCTCCTGCTCCGGGGCGCCTTCCTCCTGCCTGCTGGCCGGAGTGTCACCCACATGATCTACCGCGATGCAGGCCACCCTTCCCGGCTGGTTCTGCCCTTGACCACACGGCAGGCGGGGGGATTAACCGGCCTGCGCCCTCCTATGCTTGGGTGATGCCCTCCTCCACGTCCCCCCAGGAAGAACCAGTGCCACTGAATGACCGGCAACTTGCGGTTGCCGTGCTCGACATTTCTTTTGAAGTGCGGCGGAAGTCCCATGAGGGGACGGGCGTGCTGCCCCTGTCCAGTGGCGTGCTGGACGTCATCAGGGTTATCGAACGGCACCCCGGGATTACAGTGGCGGAGGTGGCGGCCCGGCTGGGGCGGCAGCTGAGCAACGTCAGCTCCCAGCTCCGGGAACTGGTGGCGCTCGGACTGGTTACACGCGTCCGGGACGACGCCGACAAGCGCTATGTCGCCCTCCACCCCACCCCGGAGTCGCAGCGCATCAAGGCACTGCTTGAAGGGGCGTGGGCGGCGGCCCTGGCGTCGGCGAGCTCCCGGCTGCTGCCCGAGGAGCGCGAACAGATAGCAGCCAGCCTGCCCGTGCTGCAACGTCTCGCTGCACTGCTCGCCGAACCCGAGTAGCGAAAATCACCAACGTCACCGCCTCCCGCGGCCCAGACCAGTAGTTATACTTTTATAACTATAATTACTTCGAAGGATGACGATGAGTACGGCTACGCAATTAGCAGGAGCAAGATCAAACCAGGAGGGCGGGCCGCACGGCACTGAGCGGGGGCAGGCCCGGGGCCGATGGTGGGCACTGGTATTTCTGGCGCTGGCCCAGTTCATGGTGGTTCTCGACGGCACCATCGTGAACCTCGCCCTGCCGAGGCTGCAGGGGGAAATGGGCATCAGTGACTCCACCCGGTCCTGGGTGGTCACGGCGTACGCGCTGGCCTTTGGCGCCTTCCTGCTCCTTGGCGGCAGGATCGCGGATTTCTGGGGCAGGAAGCGCACGTTCATTACGGCCGCCGTCGGCTTTGCCCTTGCATCCGTAATGGGCGGCATCGCGCAGCAACCGTGGGAACTGATAGGCGCGCGTGTCCTGCAGGGACTCTTTGCAGCGCTCCTCGCCCCGGCCGCCCTGGCGCTTCTGACCGTCGCTTTCCCCGGCGGCAAGGAACGCGGGACTGCCTTCGCGGTCTTCGGCTCCATCACAGGCGTTGGCGCAGCCGCCGGCGTCCTCCTGGGCGGCTTCCTGACCGAATACGTGAGCTGGCGGTGGTGCTTCTTCGTGAACGTGCCGATCGCCGTCGTCGCGCTGGCAGGCGTGTGGGTCCTGGTCACCGAAAGCCGCGCCCAAGGATCCACCAAGTACGACTGGCCCGGCGTTATCCTGGCTGCCCTGGGCTTGGGGTCCCTCGTCTACGGCTTCACGAATGCCGAGCATGGCTGGGGTGCGCCCGAGGCCTGGGGCTTCATCGCTGCAGGTGCCGTGCTGATGGTGCTGTTCGTCCTGGTTGAGAGCAGGGTGAAGCACCCGCTGCTGCCGCTCCGGGTGGCCACCGAGCGGAACCGCGCAGCGGCATTCCTTGCCTCGTTCCTGTCAGGTGCAGTCCTGATTGGCGGCATCCTGTTCATCAACTTCTATATCCAGATCGTGCTCGGTTTCGCCCCGTTCCTGGCAGGGCTCGCCTCCCTGCCCATGACCGTGGCGGTGCTGGTGACGGCAGGCGTCGTGGCAAAGAACTTGCCAAAGGTCGGTGCAAAGATTCCGACGGCGGTTGGCCCCCTCCTCATCACCGCGGCGATGCTGTGGCTCACCCAGGTCACTGCTGAGGGAACGTACCTTTTCAACATGCTGCCCGCTCTGGTCCTGCTGGGTGCGGGCCTGGGCATGGTCTTCGTGCCGCTGCAGAACCTTGCCCTGTTTGGCGTGGACAAGGACGATTCGGGGGTGGCAAGCGCCCTGGTGAATGCCTCGCAGCAGATCGGCGGGTCCCTGGGCATCGCCCTGTTCAGCACCATCGCCGCCGCGGCAGCTGCCGGCGGAGCCTCGCCCGCTGCCCTGTCTACCGGCTACTCGACCGTTTTCCTGTGGGCTTCGGGCGTTGCCATCCTTATCACGCCTATTGCGCTGCTCCACATCACTATCGACCGCAGGACGTTTACCGGAACAGGCGGGGATGCCCCGGTGGTCCACCTGGGCTGATGCCTGCAATCCCGGGGCACTTTGGCGCGGACACGCCGGAAAATTAGCGGCCGCCGTCGTGCGTCCTGCCCAAAGCGCCCCAGGATGGCGGGCACTAAGACAGCAGAAAGCCCCTCCCTTGAACTGGAATCCAGTTCAGGGAGGGGCTCTCGTGGTGCCGTGGGGATGTGGCGTCTCCGGGGTTAGCCGGTGCGACGATAGCGGACGTGCGTGGCCAGCGGCGAGTGAAGCACTTCTGCAGGTTCGAAGCCGAAGGATTCAACGCCGTCGAAGATGCGCTCGCCCGAACCGAGAAGGACCGGTGCGATATCGAGGGTGAGCTCGTCCACCACGCCCGCGATCAGAGCCTGCCGGACCGTCGAGGCCCCACCCGCAATGTCCACGCCGTTGTCCCCGGCGGCCTCGCAGGCTGCGGAGTACGCGGCGTCGAAGCCGTCAGTGACGAAGTGGAAGGTCGTCCCGCCCTCCAGCTGGATCGGGTCATGTCTGTGGTGCGTCAGCACGTAAACGGGCGCGTGGTAGGGCGGTTCAGCTCCCCACCACCCGGTCCATTCCTCATTCCAGTTGCCCCGAATCGGGCCGAACATATTGCGGCCCATCACATAGGCGCCCCGCGGGCGCATGAGCCATTCGCTGGCGGCCTTGTCGGCCTCATTGGCGCGCGGGTCGCCGATATGCCAGCTGTGCAGCTCCAGCCCCCGCTTGCCCAGGGGGTTTTCACGGCTCTGGTCCGGCCCGGCGACGAAGCCGTCCAGCGAGATCGACATGTGGCACGTTGTGTCCGGCACCTCGAACCTCCTGAGTCATCTGACTTGCATGCAGCCGTGTGGGATTTAGGGGATCCTAGCATCTCTGCGGCTGAGGCGAAGGCAACTTTTCCCTAGTGCGGGGCCGAATTCCGGCGTGTTGACTGTCGTCATCGATCTCACGGGCCCCGCACGGACACGGCCACCGACCGGAAGGCGGGGACGGCCACCTGACGGAGGCTCTCCGGTCCGCCACCATCCGCTTTGACGAGTCGCAACCGGTGACCGCATTTTTCGGGAATTCTTCTTGTCTCCGGTACGTTGCAGGACCGGTAACACAAGATCAAAAGACAAAAGAGGTGCTTTGTGGCAACTGATTACGACGAACTGCGCACCGACGTCAAGGAATCCCAGGAGAACTCACTGGAGGCCTTGAAGTCCGCCAAGGCGCCTGACGCCAAGTCGGTGGTTCAGGAGCTCGACGAGACTGACGCCCTGGACGGCCTGACCCCTGGTGGCGAGTTCATTGCCGAAGAGCTCGTTGTACAGGTCATTCCCCAGGCTGATGACGAATTCACCTGCTATTCCTGCTTCCTGGTCCGCCACCGTTCGCAGAAGGCGCGCGAAAAAGATGGCCATGCATACTGCGTGGAATGTGAGGGCTGAGAAGTTCTGGCCGGCTGTCACGGAGCATACCTCCGGACAGGATCTGCGAAGAATTTACCTGCGCAGGCGGATCGATACACCCGAACGTTCCAAGGCGATGGGCAGCTGACTCCTGAGCACGGCCACGGTGATCAGAGATCCCGTGAGCGCCCTGCTGCCGCTCTAACTGGGATTTCGGACTAGGCCCGCCCGACTGGAACGATAGTGAAAGGTGCAAGTGCAGGGTAGCGCATGTCGACAAGCGGCTGTCGGCCGGGAGCGCGGAGCTGCCTCGGGAGAGACGAGGCCGGTCATCGACCGCCCCGCCTGATATTTATCCTGTTACTGCTGCGCTACCGCTGAACCATTCCCGGCAAAGCAAAAGGTCCTGATTCCCTTTGTTTGAAAGGGAATCAGGACCTTTTCGGTGGCGGTGACGGTGGGATTTGAACCCACGTTGGCTTTTACACCAAACAACATTTCGAGTGTTGCACCTTCGGCCGCTCGGACACGTCACCAACCTGAATAGGGTACCGGAGCAGGGTCGCATCCCCAAAACGGCTAAGGGTGGTGCCAACCGGCACCGCCTATGGCGGGGAGACCCAGAAGAGCATTTTTTAGGTTCTAAACGACGGGCTGAAGGCCATTATTGTCAGACCCCCTCACCATGATGGAGGTATGGAACTGAACGCGGCGGTGGTGGAGGCGGAGGCGGCGGTTGACGCTTCGGTGGCTGCTTTCATGGCTGTGCTCGCTGGTGGCAGTACCGCTGCTTCCGGCGCCTCGCCCGGTCATGGTGACGCTGAGCCTGATGCTGGTGCTGGTGCTGGTGCTGGTGCTGGTGCTGGTGCTGGTGCTGGTGCTGGTGCTGGTGCTGGTGCTGGTGCTGACGCTGCGGTTGGATGTGTTGGTGATCCGTTTCAGCGGGTTGTTGATGGGGCGTTGGATGTTCTCGCCGGGATAGCCAGGTCGGAGGCGAAGCTGGCGGCGTTGAAGGCGCAGGCGGTTCAGGTGCTTGCCGCGGCCACCAGTGTGCTGAACGGTCCGCCGTCGTCGCCGCAGGAGGCTAGCGCGCAGGACCGGAGCCTGGTGGCCGAGTTGGGGTGTGCGCTGGTGATTGGCGACCGTGCCGCCGGTGCCCTGCTGGCCGAGTCCCATGCCCTGACCACGTCCCGGCCCCGGACCCTTGCCGCTTTGCAGTCCGGGACGATCTCGTGGGCGCACGCCCGGGTCATGGTGGACCAGACCCTCGGTCTTGACCCGGCCGCGGCGGTGGCCCTGGAGGACCATTTCCTGGACCCGGAGGCGCCGCACCCGGCGAAAGGGGCCCGGGTCGGGGAGATGCCGGCTTACCGGTTTAGGGCCAGGGCCAGGACCTGGCGGGAGCGCCACCACCCCGAATCGCTGGAGAAGCGGCATGCCAAGGGCGTAGCGGACCGGCTCGTCGAATGCCGGCCGGACCAGGACGGCATGGCCTGGCTCTCTGCTTACCTCCCCGCCGACCAGGCACTGGCAGGCTGGAACCGAATCAATGCCCTCGCCCGGGGAATGCAAGGACCCGACGAGCCCCGCACCCTGACCCAGATCCGGGCCGACGAATTCTCCAAGGCGATCCTCACCAGCGGAACCAGTTGCGGTAGTAGTGACAGTTCCCGCTTCCGTGCCGGCAACGGCGACGTCGCAAGTAACGGCACCGGGCCGGGTAACGGATACAGCGACGATGCCGGGGCAGGTAGTACCGACGGGGCAGGCGCAGGAACGGATCCCGCCCCGTCGTCATCAGTCCGGGCGCAGGTCTTGGTTACCGTGCCGGTGTTTTCGCTGATGGGAGTCACCGACGAGCCCGCGGTGCTGGACGGCTTCGGCCCCATTCCGCCGTCCATGGCACGGAAACTGGTCGCGAACGGTGCCGATTCGTTCCGCCGGGTCCTTGTCGACCCGCGGGACGGTGCGCCGCTGGAGATCGGGCGGACCAGCTACCGGGTCACCAAGGCCATGCGGAACTGGCTCCGGCTGCGGGACGGCAAATGCCCCTTTCCCGGGTGCAGCAACAATTCATTGGACAACGAGGCAGACCACCTCCTCGCCTGGCACAAGGGCGGCAACACCGGAATCAGCAACCTCGGACAACCCTGCCCCAAACATCACCGGCTCCGGCACACCAGCGGGTGGACACCAACCCCGGCCACCCGGAACGAACCACCCGGCTGGATTTCACCGTCCGGGCGGCATTACAAGAGTGAACACCAGGACTGGGAACCACCGCACTGGCCGGAGATTGGCTTGTCGCCGGATTTCAGGGTGCCGGATGACCTTTCCGAAACCTGGCCCCAGCCGCATCAGCTGTCGCAGCACCGCCTACCGCCCGACGGCTCTGCCTACGACAACGTTCCTCCCAATGATCTCGCTTTTGAGAGGCTGTTTCCCTACGACGAGTTTCCGGAAGACACTTTTGCCGACTGGTTCCTGCCCGGGTACCAGCGGCCCAAGGATCCGCTTCCGGAGGATGCCTGGTGGGCGATGGCTTGCGAGGCGAGTACTGCCACCCGGTGATGCGCGCACCGGACTCGGGGGAGGAAGGCAGACGGCTCCTTTTCGGTCAGGAAAGACGCACGCCAACTTTTGCCCTACACGCCGGGAGGGCTAGATTCATCAGCAAGATGACTAATCAATCCAGTCCCAAACACGCAACCGCCTACTGGACCACTGCCAAAGAACATGGGGAGCTCCGTCCTGAACAGCTCCCCGTGCCCGGCCCCGATGAAGCCCTGGTCCGCGCCCTGTACTCCGGCATCAGCAAAGGCACGGAGATGGTAGTGCACGCTGGCGCCGTTCCACCCCGGGTGGCTGAGGAGATGCGGGCGCCGCGCCAGGAGGGCCACTTCCCGGGGCCGGTAAAGTTCGGCTACCTGTCCGTCGGGGTTGTCGAGGAAGGGCCGGAGGGCTGGGTGGGACAGCGCGTCTTCTGCCTGAACCCCCATCAGGACCGCTACGTGACGCCCGTCAGCTCACTCACAAGGATCCCCGACGACGTGCCCTCCCGGCGGGCCGTGCTTACGGGCACTGTCGAAACCGCGGTCAATGCGCTGTGGGAGGCCGGGCCGCGGCTGGGAGACCGGGTTGCAGTCGTCGGCGCCGGCCTTGTGGGCGGCATGGTAGCCACCCTGCTCAGGACCTTCCCGCTGGGACGTCTGCAGCTGGTGGACCTGGATCCGGGCCGGAAGCAACTGGCAGAAACCCTCGGAATAGACTTCGCCCACCCCGACGACGCCCTCCCCGACTGCGACATCGTTTTCCATTGCTCGGCATCGCAGGAAGGCCTGGCACGCAGCCTGCAACTGGCCGGCGACGAGGCGGATGTCATTGAGATGTCCTGGTACGCGAACCGCGAGGTAACCCTGCCGCTGGGGGAGGACTTCCACGCCAGGCGCCTGTCCATCCGGGCAAGCCAGGTAGGAGTGGTGGCACGCGCCCGCCGGCACCGCAGGACCACTGCAGACCGGCTAAACCTGGCCGTATCCCTGCTGAAGGACCCCGTATTCGATGCCTTCCTCACCGGTACGTCGCCGTTCGCCGAGTTGCCGAACGTGGTCCAGGACCTCGCCCACGGCAACCTTGACGCCTTGTGCCACGTCGTCGCATACCCCGGCGACGATAACGACCAGCAGCCCAACCGAGAACACCAGAGGTAGTCCATGTTCAGTTTGACCGTCCGCCGCCACTTCATGATCGCCCACAGCCTTCCGCGCGAGGCCTTCGGGCCAGCCCAAGGATTGCATGGGGCGACCTTTGTCACTGAGGTGACCTTCCGCCGTCGGACGCTCAACGAGGACGCGATTGTGCTGGACATCGGGGCAGCCGGCACCATGATTGAGGAGGTGCTGGCTGGCCTGAACTACCGGAACCTCGACGAGCACCCCGATTTCGCCGGCAAGCTCAGCACCACGGAGGCGCTGGCCGAGTACATCGCACAGTCCGTGGCGGACAAGCTGAAGGATGATGACGACGGCGGCCAGCTCGCCGGGATCGACGTCACCCTGCGCGAGAACCCCGACGCCTGGGCCACCTACTCACTGGACCTTTCAGCAGCCTGACCCATGGAGCGCATCCGCCTTCTGGTACCTGGCAATATCCACCACCATTCCGGCGGCAACATTTACAACGCCCGGCTGGTGAAGGGACTCACGGCACTGGGGGTAGACGTCGAGGTGCTGACAGTGGACGGCTCGTGGCCGGAAGCCAGAGCCAAGGACCGGCGCCGGCTGGGCAGCCTGCTTGGGGCATGGGAACCGGCGACGGAAGTTGAACCAGGCAACGTCGTGACCCTGGTGGATGGGCTGATCGCCATGGGCGCTCCGGATGAAATGGAGTTCGTAGCCAAAGCGCGGCGGAAAACATGCGTGCTGGTACATATGCCAGCTCCGGCGCATCACGAGCTCGAGGCGCGCTCCCTCCGTGCAGCCACTGCCGTGGTGTGCACCAGCACCTGGGCCAGCAAAGTCCTGGCAGCACGCCACGGGCTGCAGGAGCTCAAAGTGGCACTGCCGGGCACCGACCCGGCACCATTGGCCGAGGGATCCAACCCGCCCCACATCGCTGTCGTCGCCGCGCTCCTGCCCAACAAGGACCAGTTATTGACAGTGTCTGCGCTGGCCACGCTCAAGGACCACGACTGGACGGCGTCACTGGTGGGATCGGACCAGGCGGACGACGATTACGCCAGGAAAGTCCGTGCCGCAGTGGAGACGCACGGGCTGGGGGAACGGATCCAGCTCACCGGGGAGCTGACCGGCGAAGCGCTGGAAATTGAGTGGCACCGGGCTGACCTGACCATGCTGGTGTCCCGCGCCGAGGCCTTCGGCATGGTGGTCACGGAGTCGCTCGCCCGCGGGATTCCCGTCATAGTCCGCGCCGGGACTGGCGCGGTTGAGGCCTTGCGCCTCGGCGCACCTGCAACATCGAGGAATGACGACGGCGGCACGCTTCCAGGTTCAGCAGTGGCCTTTCCCGCCGACGACGACCCTGCTAACCCCGCCCTTTTGGCTCAGGTCCTGCGCCACTGGCTGGAAGATGCTGGAACCAGGGCCGCCTGGCGGTCAAGGGCACTTGAGGCAAGAGGTAGGCTGCCGGGGTGGAACCAAACCGCGGCCCAGGTCCTGGAGGCTTTGGCCGAACACCGGAGCGCCTGATCGTGCACGCGCTCGACTGATCGCTGCCCCGCGTGGCTCACAGCATGGTCCGGTGCGCCGCGAAGAACTCACGCAGCATGGCCGCGCACTCGGCTTCACGGACACCCGGATATACCTCCACCCAGTGGTTCAGCCGCCGCTCACGGAGCACATCGAATACGGAGCCCGCAGCCCCGGCCTTCTCATCCCAGGCGCCAAAGACCACACGCGGAATTCGCGCCAGGACAATTGCGCCGGCACACATGGCGCAGGGCTCGAGGGTGACCACCAGGGTGCAGTCGGCAAGCCGCCAGCCGTCTCCACGGCCGCCGTCGAGCACGGAAAGCTGGCGCAACCGCTCGGCCGCTTCGCGGATGGCGACCACCTCGGCATGCGCGGTGGGGTCCCCCAACTCCTCCCGCTGGTTCCGCCCGGAACCCAGCACGGCGCCGTCGGGTCCTAGCACCACCGCGCCGATCGGAACGTCTTCAGTAACGAGGGCGCGCCGGGCTTCGGCAAGGGCAAGGCCCATCCACGTATCGTGTTTCTTCTCGGCGGAGACCATGGCTCAATGATAGTTTCGAAGGATACCCAGAGCCCGTGACGCAGATCTGCCGGGAGGCACAGTGAGCACCGTCCGAGACCGCGTGGACAAGTGGATCAAGCCGTACGCTGCACTGTGGCTCACCATGATCATCGGGGGCGCGTTGGTACTGACCATGGCCCTGCTTGGCGCCGAGGTTTACTCGGATGTAGTGGATGAGGAAGGCCTCGCCAGCCTTGATATTCCTGCCTTGGAATACTCGCAGTCCCTGAGGAACCCCGATGCTGACGCCTTCGCCACAGGGTTTACCAACGTTGGCGGCGGAATCGGAATGCCCATCGTGGCAAGCATCCTCACCGCGTGGCTCACTTTCCTGAGCAGGACCTGGCGGCCCATCGTTTTGGTGGGTGGTGCCGCCCTCGTTTCCACAACTGCCACCACTTTCGGCAAGCGGCTCGTGGGCAGGACCCGGCCGGACCATTCCGAAGCCGTGCCTCCTTTCGAAACATCACCGTCCTTCCCCAGCGGGCACACCTTGAACACCACGGTGGTGATAGGGGTGCTGGTCTACCTCATGTGCCTGCAGTTCCAGGTGCTCTGGGCCAGGACTACCGCCATAACTGCCGGCGCCGTCTTCATCATCGCCATGGGCCTGAGCAGGGTTTTCCTGGGACATCACTGGATGACGGACGTCATGGCCGGCTGGCTGCTGGGACTTGCCTGGGTGGGCATGGTGATCCTGGCGCACCGGCTCTTCCACCTGATGCGGCGGCGCGAGCACGCCGGGCCGGCACCTACCTTCGAACACCCGGTCCTGCGTGAGGACCACACGGAGAACGCGGAAACCCGAACGGGCAGCGCCGCTGGAAAGCGCGACGGCGGTTCCTCGCCAGGGAACGACGGCGGCGCTTCGGGGAGCGGTGCGGACGGCGGGCGGCAGGGGAGGGGCCCGGCGGCCGGGTGATAGTTTTGACCCATGCGCACTCTCGTTGTGGACCACCCGCTGGTCGCCCATAAACTCACCGTTCTCAGGGACAAAAACACTCCCTCCCCGGTCTTCCGGCAGCTGACGGAGGAGTTGGTGACCCTTCTTGCCTATGAGGCCACCCGAGAGGTCCGCACCGAGCCCGTCACCATCGAAACGCCGGTGAGCACCACCGTAGGAACCGCATTCACCAAGCCCACGCCGCTGGTGGTGCCCATCCTCCGCGCCGGCTTGGGAATGCTGGAGGGAATGACCAAGCTCGTCCCCACGGCCGAAGTGGGGTTCCTCGGCATGGCCCGCGATGAGGAAACGCTGGACATCATCACCTACGCCGAACGGCTCCCCGAGGACCTCACCGACCGGCAGATCTTTGTGCTTGACCCCATGCTCGCCACCGGCGGGACACTGCGCGAAGCCATTAAGTTCCTGTTCAAGCGCGGCGCCTCAGATGTCACCTGCATCTGCCTGCTTGCCGCGCCTGAAGGCCTGGCCAAGCTGGAGGAAGAACTTACCGGCGCGAACGTCACCATTGTCCTGGCCTCGATTGACGAAAAGCTGAACGAGAAGTCGTATATCGTCCCGGGCCTCGGCGACGCCGGCGACAGGCTTTACGGCATCGCCGGCTAGGACTCAAGCCTTTCCCACGCCCATTCGCAGGGCTAGCCTGTGCGCATGGACTGGAAACTTGAACTCGTGTATGTCCCCGTGTCCGATGTGGACCGGGCCAAAGACTTCTACGTCAACAAGGTGGGCTTCACCGCCGATTTCGACGAACGGCCCAACGACGCCATCAGGTTCGTGCAGCTCACGCCTCCCGGTTCCGCCTGCTCCATCTGCATTGGGGAAGGGCTCACGGACGCCCCTCCCGGGACCGGCTCGAATCTGCAGCTCGTCGTCGACGACATCCAGGCCGCCCACGGGCACCTGAAAGCCAGCGGTGTGGACGTCAGCGACGTGGACATCCAGGACTGGGGCCATTTCGTGTACTTCGCCGATCCGGACGGCAACCGGTGGGCAGTCCAGTACATCCCGGGCCGGAACCCGGGATGAGGCGTGGGGGAGCGGCGGGTGAGGCTGCTCCGCTGGTTTAGTACCAGTTATTGGCGTAGTGGAAGTTCAATGCACCGCACGGGGACTGGTAGCGCTCCTGAATGTAGTCCAGGCCCCAGTTGATCTGCGTACGGTAGTTGGTGAGGTAGTCCGCGCCGGCGCTTGCCATCTTCTCGGCTGGAAGGGACTGCACGATGCCGTAGGCGCCGCTGCTCGGGTTGGTGGCCGTCGTTGTCCAGTCCGATTCCTTGGTCCACAGGGTCTGCAGGCACTGCATCTGGTCCGGAGCCCAGCCGAAGGACGCCAGCTGGCCGGCAGCATAGGCCTGTGCACCTGCCGGGTCATTGACCGCGACGGCGGGGGCCGGCTCGGGAGCAGGCGCGGGTTCGGGAGCAGGTGCCGGGGCGGGTTCCGGTGCTGGAGCCGGCGCAGGCTCGGCGGCTGGAGCAGGGGCAGCTTCGGCCGCCTGCGGGACAACGTTGATCGGCTCGGGGGACTGAGCCGGGTTTTCCTGGATTTCGCTTTGTTCGAAGCTCAGCTTCGACTGCGCTTCTGCGGCCTGCGTCTCCGTCGCTGCCACCTTGGCAGCGGTATCGGTAGCCTGGCCCGCTGCTCCAACGCCTATGAGGAGGGCGCAGGACGTTGCCAGGATCGCGGCGCGCTGGCCGAAGGACGGAATTTTGCCTGCCCCGCGCGGTGCATGGTCTTCAGGCCCTGATTTCGGGCGTGCTTTCATAAGGAACTTGGACATGATGGATCGCCTCTCACACCTGCGGAGTTAGCTGTCGGGTTCGGATGAGGGCATCCGGCAGCACGGAAGGATCACGTGCTGGCTTAACCCCAAGGGCAGTTGAATGCCCGGGACGGTGGGTCCCCCGCCTCTGCCTATGATCAACCGGAATCCGGGAAGTGGCAGAGCTTGGCGTCATCCGGATATGCGGCCCAAACGGGAACCGCACCCAATCGACGCTACAGGAAGAAAGCTTTCAAGTCACATTTTGGTAACAGAGATCACGACGACGGCGTGGCACCTTGCGGCGTTGATCCGGCGGGTGGCAATTGCAGGATGAATTGCGTGCGCCCAGGGCGTGACGTCACCGTTACCGTGCCGCCGTGCGCCTCAACAATGGACTCGACGATCGATAGGCCCAGGCCGCTGGTTCCCTCCGCGGCGGATATGCCTGGTCCGCCGGGCGTGCCCGCCCGGGACGCGTCTGCGCGGGCGAAGCGTGCAAAGACCTGGTCCACGAATTCCGGCGGGATGCCCCCGCCGTCGTCCGTTACCGTTACCACCGCGGCGCCCGCCGCTGTCTTCCCAACCCCGGTGACCACGGTGGTTCCGGGCGGCGTGTGCTTGCGGGCGTTGGACAGCAGGTTTATCAGCACCTGCCGCAGCTGGGACGGATCACCGTCCACCAGCACAGGCTCAGCGGGGAGTTCAAGCCGCCAATTATGTTCGGGGCCCATGACCTTTTCGTCACTGACGCTTTCCACCACCAGGTGGTTCAGGTCCACTTCGCTGAGCTTTAGGGGCTGCCCCTCATCGAGCCGTGCCAGCAGCAGCAGGTCCTCCACCAGTGCGGTCATCCGTTCGGACTGGCTTTGCACCCGCGCCAGCGACCTCGCCCCGTCCAGGGTGAAGGACTCTGTCATCCGCAGGAGCTCTGTATAGCCGCGGATCGCGGTCAGCGGCGTGCGGAGCTCGTGCGAGGCGTCAGCCACGAACTGCCGTACCTTGGTTTCGCTCTTCTGCCGCGCCTGCAGCGCGCTGGCCACGTTGTCCAGCATGAGGTTCAATGCGTGCCCCACGCTGCCCACCTCCGTTCCCGGATTGGAGTTCGACGGCGGCACGCGGACAGCCAGTGCTACCTCGCCTGCGTCCAGTGGCAGCTGCGAAACGCGGGTGGCCACCTCGGAGAGCTGTTCGAGGGGTTTCATGGTGCGCCGGATCAGCACTGTTCCCACCAGTCCGATCAGCAGCAGGCCGGCCAGTGAGACGAAGACGAAGGTCCACACCAGGGACGCGAGGGTACTCTGCTGGGCGGCCAGGGGAAGTCCTGTCACCAGGACATCACCGAAGTTGGTCCTGACCGCGATCAGCCGGTAGTCGCCGTTGGATAGCGTCCTGTCCACTGGCTGCGCGTCTGTCTCCAAAGCCAGCAGGACCTGCTTGTCCCCGCTGGACAACGGGGAGCGCATGGTGTTCGAGGTGAGGAAGCCGCCACTGTTGACCTGGCCGTTGAGAATAAGCGCGTTCAGCGTTCCCACGCTTTGGCCCCGGGAATCCAGCGGATCCCGGCCGTTAAACCCGCCTGAGGGGGGCCGGCCGGGATCGTTGGAGCGGGCTGCGGCCTGGCTGAGCTGCCCGTCCAGCTGGCGGGTGAGGAAGGCGTCCATGGAGGCATAACTCGCAACACCCACGGCGCCGCAGATGGCGATCAGCAACGTCATGGCCAGGAGGATGAGCCTGGTCCGCAGGTGCCAGGTCCCGGGCTTGAGCCAGCTGCGGCGCTGTGGTTCCGCACTGCGGCGTTCCGCGCTCTGCGACTGGGTGCTGTGGGGGGACGGCACGGGCCCTACTCCGCCGGTTTGATGACATACCCGGCGCCGCGCACGGTGTGGATCATGGGCGGGTGGACGGCGTCCACCTTCTTGCGCAGATAGGAAATGTAGAGCTCCACGATGTTGGCCTGGCCGCCGAAGTCGTAGTTCCAGACCCGATCCAAGATCTGTGCCTTGCTGATGACGCGCTTGGGGTTCTCCATAAGGTAGCGGAGCAGCTCGAACTGGGTTGCTGTCAGCTGGAGCACGTCACCGGCGCGGGTCACCTCACGGGTGTCCACGTTGAGGACCAGGTCTCCCACCACCAGTTCCGCGGTGTCCATGGCGGCGACGCCGGACCTCTGAACCAGCCGGTGCAGCCGGAGCAGGACTTCCTCCATGCTGAACGGCTTGGTGACGTAGTCATCACCGCCGGCTGCGAGGCCGACAATCCGGTCCTGGACCGCGTCCTTCGCGGTCAGGAACAGTGCGGGAACCTCCGGCGCGAAGGCGCGGATCCTGGCCAGGACCTCGACGCCGTCGAAGCCGGGAATCATGACGTCCAGGACCAGCACGTCAGGGCGGAAGTCCTTGGCCGTCTTCACTGCCTCGGGGCCGTCAGCGGCAATTGCCACCGACCAGCCTGCCATGCGCAGCCCCATGCTCATGAGTTCGGAAAGGCTCGGCTCGTCATCGACCACCAGCGCCCTGATGGGGGAGCCGTCCGGATGGGTGAGCTGTGGCAGGTTGTTTGTCATGGAGTGCGGGGTGGCCATGGAACAACTCTCCGATCCCTGGGTTAAGCCTGGCTATGGCATCCCTGTGCGCAGGCTGTGAATCACAGCCTAGCCAGCGGAAGGGGAGCAACGGGCCCGTCTCACGCCACGTGCCGGCGCGCGAGAATGGGAAACCTGAGCGCCGCTGGTGCCGATTGCGCTGAATTCGCCCGCCGGAGGGAAAGTTTTTTTGTCCAGAAATGGAAGCGGCTGGACACGCGAAAGGGGCCGCGCCGAGATTCCACTATCAGTCCTGCTTTTGAATTTGTCGCCCGATTTCATCGTCTTTGACGAATTTTATTTGCCGATCGGCCTCTTGCCGGATGCGCAAAAGGATAACGACCGTTATTTTTCGCCGCGGCCAGAATCGTGATCTGCGCCACGTTAGCCGTTTTAGTCTCACAATGCGGACGAAAGCGTCCATTGTTACTTGCAAGTTGCCATTGTTACGCTGCACACTTCCAATGTGAACAAGAACTCAACAGCACCTGCAGCCGCAGAACATTGGCCCAGCACATCCGCTGCTGCCGACATGCGCTGTTGTCGAATGCACGCCTGACCTTCCCACCCATCGAAGTTCTTAGGCATTCGCCCCCAGCCCAGCGTCGGGCGCCCCTCCCCAGTTCGCACTTGCGGGGAAACCCAGCATTCGGGCCGTGCTTTGCGGCCATTCACATTGAGGTAACCAAAACATGACCGTTGCATCCGGATACGTCCACATCTCTGTCCGTAACGCCGCCAAGGCCGGCCAGCCCTCGGGCCTTCGCCCCGGGTTTGGGCCACGCAGCGCCCTGGCTCCCTCTGCTTCCGGAAGCAGCTTCCCGTCCCAAGGCTTCGCGCCGCAGGGCTTCAACCCCAATTCCTATGGACAGCTCCGCGCCGTCCAGCCGGCAGAGGCCGCTCCCATGACCGCACCCACGCCGGTGGTTGCCGGCCCGAACGCCGTCCGGGCCGTCGCCAACGACACCGTGGCGCGGGGATTTGTCCTCTACATGGGCATCGATGAGGAAACTGCGGCCGCCGCCGGAACCTCCATTGCCAAGCTGGCCCAGGAAATCCGCGCCTACGCGCAGTCCCTCGTTGCAGGGGCCGAGAGTTACGCAGCCGTTGCGGTTGCTCCGGCCGGCACCCCCGGCTCCGCTCTCGACGTCGTCCGTTCCACCTTTGGTGACCCGACCGTCAGCGCCCGGCAGCGCACGGAAGCTCCGCGCCAGCAGGCCCAGGAGCCGCGCCCCTCAGGTGTCCTGATCGACCTCGCCCGCCGCGAAGTGCACCTGGACGGCGAGTCACTCAACCTGACCTTCAAGGAGTTCGAACTCCTGAACTACCTGGTGGAAAACGGCACCCGCACCGTGGGCCGCGACGAACTCCTCGAAGGACTGTGGCGCAATGCCGAAGAGGTGCCCAATGAGCGCACCATCGACGTCCACATCCGCCGGCTGCGCTCCAAGCTGGGACGCCTTGCCAACACCGTGCGCACAGTCCGCGGCCAGGGATACCGGTTCTATGAGCACCCCGAGGTTGTTGTCTGGGCCGCTCCGGAATACTCGATCTAGGTCTTCTGCGACCGCGCCAAAGCGGCTTTCTGCCGTGCCTTAGACACCTCCTTCGTTCCTCAGTCGGCGATGCGGCACTACGCAGAAAGTCGCTTTTGCGCGTCCGGACCCAGTAAGCACTGACCTCCGCGGTTGCGGTTCGACGGCGGCTATTGGGGCTGGCGCTAGGCTTGGGCCATGAGTGAGCACCATCTTCGACGGCTTGTGATCATGCGGCATGCCAAGGCCGATTGGCCGGGCGGGGTGGCTGACCACGAGCGTCCCCTGGAGGAAAGGGGCCACCGCGAGGCGCCCCTTGCCGGCCGGTGGCTGCTCAAGCACAACATCGTGCCGGATTTCATCCTCTGCTCCAGCGCCCTGCGGACCAGACAGACGTGCACCTGGGTGTGCTCGGAGCTGGGGGAGAAAGCCCCGACGCCCAAGCTTGAGGACGGGCTGTACGCAGCGTCGGCACTCCGGATGCTGACGGTAATCAACCATGTCCCGGATACGGTCACCACGTTGATGCTGATCTCGCATCTGCCCGGGGTACAGGACCTCGCCATGCATCTGGCTTCACGCGATTCGGACCACGATGCCTACATGGACGCCGCCACCCGGTACCCCACCAATGCCCTTGCAGTCCTTGAGACGGAGAAATCCTGGGCGGAGCTGGACGGACAGGACGCGCGGATCACCAGATTCAAGGTTCCCCGCGCGCATTAGGCGCGGGCTTGCCTCCAAGGACGAGGTCTCAGCGCCGGCGTGTGGACCTGGTCCCCGTTGTCGACGGCGGCGTCCTGCCTTGGGACGCCGCCGGCGACGACGAAGGCCGCTTGGCAGGGACGGAAGGCGCCCGCGCGGGTGCACGGAGGCGGCTTGTGCCTTCACCGGCTGGACGCCGGGCCGGCCGCCGCTGGGCTGTCCCGCCAGCGCCGGCCCGGCCCGTCGTCGTCCCTCTATTCGCCGGTGCTGTCATGCCGGCCCTGCCCTTGCCTGGCCTGCCCTTGCCCGCGCGGTTCTTGCCGCTGGAGGACCGCAACCGCCGCCCCGGGGGCCACACCGCACCGAGGAACAGGACCAAAAGCGTTGCAAGGCCTGCGGCGGCAGCGCCAAAGAAGTAGTTGTCCGGGTCGCCGGTAGGAAGGGGGGTGCCCAGAAATGACGACTCACCGGCAAAGGCCAGCTCCCAGGTGCTGACAAACGCGAGCAGGAATGCAACGGTGAGGCTGGTTCCGGCCCCGGCAGCAAGGAGGGCGAGGCGGCGTCCCCGGTTCAGGATCTCCATCAGGCACGCAAGGTAAGCCAGCGCCAGGACACCGAGCAACGCCACGAACACCGGTTCCGCAAGCGTCATTCCGGTCAGCACCAGCAGCCCGGCGGCCACGATACCGGCGATGACGGCAAATTTTCCGCTGTTCCCCATATGCCCAATCATCCCCGAGGCTCGGGCAGCTTCAGCACATAACCGCGCATGATGGCCATGATTGCCGCAACGCTTTGATCGCGGGTGCGCTCCGGATTGTACGTCTGGCGGTCGAGCCCCACAACGAAGCAGGCGCCGAAAATGGCCGTTTCCAGGCTGCCGCGCGGAACGCTTCCATCCACCGGGTAGGCTTCCGAGACGTTCTGCACCGCCTCCCCGATGACCTCCAGCAACTCACCGCGAAGCACAGCGAACGTGCCCTGCCACTCGCTGGGCGTACGCCAGTTCTCGCTGACCCACAGACGTGCGAAGGAAGGGTACTCCGCCATGAAGTCCATGGCCTGGCCGATCATCGCCTCCATGGCCTGGAGGGGGTCGCGAGTCGAAGCCGGAAATCTATCTTCTGCCTTTTCAGCTCCTTCCTGTATCCCCTGTCCTGCGGCTCCCAGCAGGCGGGCTTTCAGGATGTCCACACCGTGCCGCAGCAGCTGGGCAATAAGCTCGGATTTACTGCCGAAGTTGTAGTAGACGGTCCCCTTGGAGACGCCCGCCGCAGCGGCAATCTCGTCAACCGTGACACCCGCGGCTCCACGTTCGCCAATCAGTTCCATGGAGGCGTCAAAGAGTTTCTGCCGCGTCGCGGCAGTCCGGGCCGGGCGAAGGGTCTTAGTTGACCCTGGTGGTGCACTCATACCGCGATCTCCGGCTTCAAGGTTTTCAGGGTCCAGTATTTGTTCCTGCGAACGGCAAGGGTGGACAGGGCCGCCCCCAGGACGGTGTAGCCCAACAGGCCCAGGACGGTGGGGCCGATCATGGACAGGTCCGCCCCATAGATCAGGTGCCGCATTCCCGTCACCACATAGCCCATGGGCAGGATTTCATGCACGACGTGGAGCGGCTGCGGAGTGGTCTGCCAAGGGAAAGTACCACCCGACGAGACCAGCTGCAGGACCAGCAGAATGAGCACCACCAGCTTGCCAGGGGAACCGAGCAAGGCCACAATGCCCTGGATGATGGCGCTGAACGCCATGGCCGCGGCGAGCATGAAGAGCCACATCAGCACCGGATGCGCGGGATTGAGTCCCAGGGCGAGGTCCACCACCAGGGTGAGGAGGCTGGCCTGCACCACCGAGACAGCCAGGAACGGCAGCCATCCGCCAAGTGCGATCTTCCAGGCGGGGGCATTGGACGCCAGCGCCCGCTGGGTGATGGGGCGCATGGCCTGGATCAACATGAAGATTCCGATCCACAGGGCCAGTGTGAGGAAGAACGGCGCCAGTCCGGCGCCGTACGAGCCGGCCTTTGCCTGGGAAACGTTGCTGACTGCTACGGGATCGGCCATGACCCGGGACAGGTTGCTCCGTTGGGCGTCATTCGGGTTGGGAACCTGTCCGGCACCATTGCCGATTTCGTCAGCCAGCGTCCGTGAACCCTCCGCTGCGGTGCCGGCGCCTGCCGCCAGTTGTGCCGCCCCGCCCTCAAGCCGTTGGCTGCCGTCTGCCAGGCGCCCCGAGCCGTCCAGGGCTGCCTGCTCACCGGTGGCCAGCGCCGCTGCCCCGGTATGGAGCTGGTCTGCACCCGAGGAAGCCTGGGAAACGGCGTCCTTGAGCGCTGGGATGCCGGTGGCGAGCTGGGCGGCGCCGGAACTGACAGAAGCTGCACCTGCAGCCAGCTGCTCAATCTTTGCTGTGTCCGTCTGCACCTTCGTCCTGGCTTCTGTCACAGGGCTGGAGCCGGCCGCGGCATCAAAGTCGGCCAGAATCGCGTCCGACTGTTCCTGTGTCAGGACACCGGTTGCCACGAGCCGCGCGTTGGACCCGGCCACCCGGGCCCGAAGCCCCTGGTCAGCCGCATCAAGCTGGGCGGCAAGCTCCTGGACTGTGGCGTTCAACTGGGCATTGCCGGCAGCAACCTGGGCTGCTCCGGCGGCGAGCGCCTGCGAATCTGCCGGGAGTGAGGCCGTCTTGTCCTTCAGTGTGGACAAGCCGCTGCTGAGCTGGCCTGCGCCGTCGGTGAGCTGGTTGGCGCCGTCCCGCAGTTTGACCTGCCCTGCGTACAGTTCGCCTGCTCCGCTGCTGAGGGCGGCGGCGCCCTCATGGAGGGTGGCGGCCCCGTCGCGAACTGACGCAACGCCGTCGGCCAAGCGGGCGGCACCGTCGCCCGCCTCGACCATTTTCGCGTGGATGGTCCCGAAGCCTGTCAGGAGCTGGTTGGCCGTTTCCTCGCCCACCTCGGTTGCGACTGTGTCGTGAACCGCGGTGGTGAGCTTGTCCACGATGGTGCTCAGCAGATAGTTGTTTGCGTCGTTGGTGGTGACGTTGAGCATGGCCTGGCTGGCGGAGTCAAAGCTGCCCGGCGAGGCGAGGTTGGCTGAAAAGTCCTGCGGAATCTTGAGCGCAAAGGCATAATCGCCGCTGCTCACGCCCATGTCCGCCTCTTCCGGCGTGGAAACGGGTATCCAGTGGAAGACGTTGCCGTCCACCAGGCTGTCCGCCACCTTCGCGCCGGCTTCCAGGCGCGTTCCATCGCTGGCCGTGGCGCCGGTATCCTCAATCACCAGAGCAGCGTCAAGGTGGTCAAGGTTGCCGTAAGGGTCCCAGTTTGCGTAAAGGTACACCGCGCCATACAGCAGCGGGACCATGGTCAGCGCAAGGATGGTCAGCTTTGGCAGCAGTCCGCCGGTCATGCGCTTGAGTTCGGAGCGGGCCAGCCGCAATATGGTCACGAGGCAACCTCAGGGTCGAGTTCAGGAGTGTCCGCCGCATCCGGTTCGTCCTCATCCGGGTGCTTGTGCGGGTATACGGGGACGTCGTCGTTGCCAATGGCGGCGGCGGGTCCGTCCCACGACGGCGGGAGGGCACCAACGGTGGCGACGACGGCGAGCGGCCTTCCGTCGTCGAACGCCAGGCGCTGCAGCCGCGGCAGCCAGTCGGCGTGGTCCGCACTGTGCCGGTCAGGGGAGTCGACCACCAGCAGGTCGGTGTGCGGATTCGCCAAGGCCAGCGACGTCAGGAGCTCAAGCCGCCGGGCAGGATCCACTTGCTCCGACCACAGGTCTGCGATGTCCTCGAAACTGTTCACTTTCAGCCAGGGGCTGCTCATCAGGGCGCCCCGGTAGCGGCGGGGGATCAGGGCAAGGTCCTCAGTGACCAGGTCACGGACGCTAAGGTGCTGCTCGGGCTCGTTGACGCCGGGGGAGTCCACCAGGGCGCTCGCAAGCCGGCGCGCCTTGATCTTCTGCGTGCCGTCCCAGCTGATGAGGCCGCCGGTCGCCTTCATCCTGCCGCTAAGGACCAAAGCGAGGGCCGTCCGGTGGTCCTGCCGCCCGCCGGCCACCAGCAGCAGTTGGCCGCGGCGGACCTGGAGTGAAGTGGTCGGAAGGAGGGGATCCCTGCGGCCCCTGGCAGAGAGCCGTTGTGCTGAAAGCAAGAGTGGCCTTTCGCGGAAGATGTCTGCTTCCAGCCTAACCAAACTGACCAGTCAGTTCAAATAAGGTAAGGGGCGCGCTTAGAGGCCGTACTTTTCAAGGAGGCGCAGCCAGACCTCACTGATGGTCGGGTAGGAGGGGACCGCGTGCCACAGCCGGTGCAGGGGCACCTCGCCCACGATGGCGATGGTTGCCGCATGCAAAAGCTCGGAAACATCCGGCCCGGCGAAGGTTGCACCGAGCAGCACCTGCCGGTCCTCGTCAACCACCAGCTGTGCCCAGCCTTCATAATTCTCGGAATGCAGCGACGAACCGGCCACCTGGATGGGAAGCTCCACTGACGAGGCGTTAAAGCCGTCCTGGCGGGCAGTCTCCAGGCTGCGGCCCACCATAGCCAGCTCCGGATCGGTAAATACGACGTTGGGCACCGCGTGCTGGTTTGCAGTTTGGGAAAAGCGGCTCCACTCTTCCGGGGTCCCCTTGAGCTCACCCCGGGCCCGGGCCGCGATGGCGTCCCCGGTGGCCCTGGCCTCGTACTTTCCCTGGTGCGTCAGTAAGTTCTTGCCCGCCGCGTCACCTGCTGCATACAGCCAGGGCCCATCTCCGGGGGCACCCTGAACCACGCCGGAATTGTCCGTGCTGAGGGAAAGGTGGCCTTTGTCATCCGGTTCGAAGCCGAGACTTTCCAGCCTCAGCCCCTCAAGCGCAGGATGGCGCCCCGTGGACACGAGCACCTTGTCAGCGGTGACAGTTGTCCCGTCCCCCAACTGCAGGCTGAACGTGCCGTCGTCGTTGGTGTTGATGCTCTGTGTTGCTGTGTTGAGCCGGAGTTCCACGCCGTCCGCGCGGAGGCCGGCGGCCACAAGGTCAGCCGCCTCCTCCGGGTACTTTCCCAGCAGCCTGCTGCGGGCAACGAGCGTGACCGCCGAGCCGAGACGGGCGAAGGCCTGGGCCAGCTCCGCCCCGGCAACGCCACCGCCCAGGACTGCCAGCCGCTCCGGGATTTCGCTGGCGGACGTTGCCTCCCGGGTACCCCAGACCTGCACGTCCTCGAGTCCTTCAACCGGGGGCATGGCGGGCATTGAACCGGTGGCCAGCACCACTGCATGGCGCGCCAGCAGCCGATGTGTGGTTCCGTCCAGGCCGGCCACCTGGACGCTCTTGGTGCCGGTAAGCCAGGCGTGGCCCCTCATGAGGTCGATCCCGGAATCCTTGACCCACGCAACCTGGCTGTCATCCTGCCAGTTGGACGTGAAGTAATCCCTGCGCTTCAGGACTGCAGCAGCGTCAAGAGTCCGTGTGACAGCTTCCTTTGCGCCGGGCGTCGTCTGTGCCGCGTGCAGTGCAGTCCCGGGCCGAAGCAGTGCCTTGGACGGCATGCACGCCCAGTATGAGCATTCTCCGCCGACCAGTTCTGCTTCAATCAGCACCACCGAGAGCCCGCCCTGCGCCACGCGGTCCGCGACATTTTCTCCTACGGCGCCGGCGCCGATAACAACTACGTCAAATTCCTGCTCAACAGGCTCGGGCATCATGGGGACAGCCTACGCCGGGCGCGATCCGGGGCGTCCAGGTCAATGGGGACTGCTTAACGCAAAAGGTCCGCACCGGCGAACCGGTGCGGACCTGATTGGTGCGCCCAAAGGGATTCGAACCCCTGACCTTCTGTTCCGTAGACAGACGCTCTATCCAGCTGAGCTATGGGCGCATCTTGTGTTCCAGGAGAAGAACCGCTCTCCCTGAACCTCGAATTACTTTACGCGAGGGTTGGGTGTAGTGACAAATCGGGAGGCATGTAATCTCCGCAACTAGACCGGTCTAGGTGACCTTTGTCACTTAAATCGCGTGATTGGCCACTGAATTCCTTGATTTCGCGCGGAATTCTATTTCTGTGGCCTGAAACCGTCAGCATACGTCCCAAAAACGGCACTGGTCCGGACCATAGCATTTAGCACACACCGATGTACCCGAGGAAGGGAACCGAAATGGGCGATCTGGCGCAAAAGCCGCTGCTTGATAAAGCACCCACCACACATGCCGCCCTGCTGGCATGGGTCGAAGAGGTTGCAGAGCTAACGCAGCCGGACCGTATCTATTGGGTGGACGGGTCCGAAGAGGAAAATACCCGGCTCACTGACGAGCTCGTGGCAGCGGGAACGCTGACCCGGCTGAACCCGGAACTCTTCCCCAATTCCTTCGCCGCCTTCTCCGACCCGGCCGATGTAGCCCGGGTCGAAGAGCAGACCTTCATCTGCTCGGAAAACGAGCGCGACGCCGGGTTCACCAACAACTGGATGGCCCCTGCCCGGATGAAGGACAAGCTGCGGGGCCTGTTTTCCGGCTCCATGCGAGGCCGCACCATGTACGTCATCCCGTTCGTCATGGGCCACCTCGACGCAGAGGATCCCAAGTTCGGCGTCGAGATTACGGACAGCGCCTACGTTGTTGCTTCGATGCGGATCATGGCCAATATCGGCACTGCGGTGCTGGACAAGATGACGCAGACCGACGCGTTCTTCGTCCCCGCACTGCACTCCCTGGGGGCGCCGCTCGAAGCCGGCCAGGCAGACGTTCCGTGGCCGTGCAACCCGGACAAGTGGATTGTCCACTTCCCGGAGGAGCGCTCCATCTGGTCCTTCGGCTCCGGCTACGGCGGCAACGCCCTGCTGGGCAAGAAGTGCTACGCCCTTCGCATCGCCTCCGTCATGGCACGCGACGAAGGCTGGCTTGCCGAGCACATGCTCATCCTCAAGCTCACCTCGCCGGCGAAGAAGAACTACTACATCTCCGCCGCCTTCCCCTCCGCCTGCGGCAAGACCAACCTTGCCCTCCTTGACCCCACCATTGAGGGCTGGGACGTTGAAACCCTCGGCGACGACATCACCTGGATGCGGATCGGCAAGGAAGGCGAACTGCGCGCCACCAACCCGGAGGCCGGCCTGTTCGGCGTTGCCCCGGGTACGGGCTGGGGCACCAACCCGAACGCCATGCGTGCCATCGCCAAGGGCCACAGCATCTTCACCAACGTTGCATTGACCGACGACGGCGGTGTCTGGTGGGAGGGCATGACGGACGAGGTGCCCGCGCACCTCACTGACTGGCAGGGCAACTCCTGGACGCCTGATTCTGACAAGCCGGCAGCCCACCCCAACTCCCGGTTCTGCACCCCGATCTCGCAGATCGACATGCTGGCCGAGGAGTACTACAGCCCCGAAGGTGTAGAGCTCTCCGCCATCCTCTTCGGCGGCCGGCGCAAGACCACGGTTCCCCTGGTAACCCAGGCCCGCAGCTGGACCAACGGCATCTTCATGGGCTCCACGCTCTCCTCGGAGACCACGGCCGCTGCCGCGGGGCAGGTCGGCGTACTCCGCCGCGACCCCATGGCCATGCTGCCGTTCATCGGGTACGACGCGGGGGACTACCTCAAGCACTGGATCAGTGTTTCCGGCAAGGCCAACCCCGAACGCCTGCCCCACATCTTCCTGGTGAACTGGTTCCGCCGCACGGCTGACGGCGGTTTCGCCTGGCCTGGCTTCGGAGACAATGCCCGGGTCCTGAAGTGGGCCATCGAGCGGCTCGAAGGCAAGGCTGACGCCATCGAGACCCCGATCGGCTTCGTGCCCTCGGGCCACTCGCTGGACCTCACCGGCCTGGACCTCACCCACGCACACGTGGAGGACGCCGTCCGTGTCGACCGCGAGGAATGGGATGCGGAGCTGGCCTCCATCGAGGAGTGGTACGCAAAGTTCGGCGATTCACTCCCGGACGCCCTGCGTTCCGAGCTTGAGGCCCTGAAAGAGCGGATGGCTGACCACAGCTGACCGGCCCGAAACCACCAGACGCAACGACGGCGGCGCCGCACCTTCCAGAAAAGGTGCGGCGCCGCCGTCGTTGCCTTCCGGATTTCTATTCAGAAATGCAGGCCTCGCAGCGGCGAAGCCTGCACAGCTGGACAAAAACTCCGCGGTGAAAGTGTCAGCTGGCCAGCCAGATGTCCGGGCCAAAGACCTCGTAGTGGATCCGCGTGGCCGGGATGCCGGCGTTGATGGCCTCGTTGCGGATGTTCTTCATGAACGGCAGCGGGCCGCACAGGTACAGGGAAGCGTCCGCAGGAAGATCCACCTCCCGCAGGGACATGAAGCCTTCCTTCGCTCCAGCCACGGGCTGTTCGAGCCACAGCTGCAGCTCGGCCCCGTCCAGGCGTTCGACGTCGTCCGTCATCTGGCTGCGGAGTGCCCAGCTGTCCAGGGTGCTTTCCGCGTGAAGGACCAGCACCTGGCGTTCTGATCCGGCCTCCGCAAGTGAACGGAGGATCGATGCGGTGGGTGTGCAGCCGATGCCGGCGGAGGCCAGGACCACCGGACCGTCGCCTTCCTTGAGGGTGATTTCACCGTAGGGGTTCGAGATGTCCAGGATGTCGCCCACCTGCACGCTGTTGTGGAGGACGGGGGAGACTTCACCGCCGTCGTCGAGTTTGGTGGTGAAGCTGCGGGTCTCTCCGGCTTCCCCGGAGAGGGAGTACTGGCGCACCTGGCGAAGGCCTTCGGGCAGGGTCACTTTGACGCTGATGTACTGGCCGGGAAGGGCCTGGGTGACGGGGGTATCGTCCGCGGGCTCAAGGGTAAAGGTCATGGAGCCGGCGCCGGCGGGAGTCTTGGCCGCCACCCGCCATGGCATCCACATCCGGTCATTGGCCTGCATCGCGTAAAGGCCCTTTTCCAGCTTGATCAGGGCGTCGGCCATCAACCAGTACACCTCGGTCCAGGCTTCAGCGATTTCCGGGGTGATGACCTCTGCCAGGTCCTCGGCGATCGCAGCGAACAGGTGCTCGTAGACCACCTGGTACTGCGGTTCGGTGATGCCCAGGGACGCATGCCGGTGGGCAATCCGGGAGAGGACAGTCTCGGGAAGGGTGCCCGGGTTGTTGACAAGATGGGTGGCGAAGGCGGCGATGCTGCCCGCCAGGGCCTGCTGCTGGTTGCCGGAACGCTGGTTGGAGCGGCTGAACAAGCCGTCCAGGAGTTCGGGATGGGCAGCAAACAGGCGGGCGTAGAAGTTGGGCGTGATGGCGCCGATCCTTGACCCGACAAGGGGCAGGGTTGCTTCAATGACGGGGCGGGATTTTTCCGAGAGCATGGGAACTCCTGAGGTAGTGACCGGGGCCTTCGTCCGGCCTTCGCGAATACATGCATTAGAAATACAAGTTTTCTTACCCAATTTCTACAGCTTGTAGAAGGATGGTGCAAATCGTCCGGTAACACAGGCAGCAGGAGGTGTACAAAAGGGTCAGGGACTGCGAATGCGGGGCCTCAAAGTCCCGGGGCGCGGCCCCCTCCGGCACTGCGGGGCTTGTGGTTGCGGGGGCTTTCAGAGCCCGGGGCGCAACCCGATCATGCCGAAGACAGGCACCATTTGCCGTGAACCTGGCAAGTCCGCTATCACCACAGAATCCAGCTCGCGGTAGAAGGCTTCGCGGGCCCGCGACAAGGCTGAGCGGAGCTTGCATTCATTGATCAGCGGACAGTTCCCGCCAGGAGCCACGCATTCTGCTGCATCGGTTCGGGTATCGAGCTGGCGGAGTACCTGTCCCACTGTTGCACGTCGACCGGCAGTGCTGAGGCGGGAGCCGCCTGTCCTGCCGCGCACCACCTCGATCAGGCCCAGGCTGCGCAGCTTTGCCATGGCTTTGCTGACATGGTTGTAGGGGGTTCCTACTGAATCTGCAATGTTCTGCGTCGTCAGCAGGGCATCGCCCGGCGCCGCTGCAAGCACCATCAGGGCACGCAGGCTGACGTCGGCGAAGGCGTTGATCTTCATGCGCGAATGCGGTCTAGTCCACCCAGATGGCGGGCTCGCTGGCGTCTGCCGCCAGCTCACCAAACTCCCACGTCTGCGTCCCGGCATTGGCCGCGTAAGGGAGCACGGCGGCGAAGACAGAGCCGTCGCGGTGCTCGGTAGCCACGTGAATGGCGTCCGAGTCCTCCTCAACCAGCAGGATGTCACAGACGACGGCGGCTGCCCGGAAATCCTCCCTGTTCTGCCGCAGCAGGGCAGTGAGGTCACTGATCATGGCGTCGGCGTCGAAGTCGCCGTCGGAACCCTCGGCGGCGTCTGCCGGCGATACTGCCACCAGCCGCACCTCGCCGTCGTTCTGTACGGTCAGGGCGAAGGGCAGGAAGCCACCGTTGCGTTGGAGCTGCTCCTGGGCTGCGCTCACGCCCGTGCCCAGAAGATTTTCCAGGTCGGTAGCAGTGCCGTCGGGCACTGAGTCCCGCCATGGTTCCTGGTGCCCCGCGCCCTGTTGTTCGGCAGCAGGCCCGGTACTCCCGGTCATTCCGCCTACGCCCGGACCTTGGCCAGGACGCGGTCCCGGATGCGTTCCATGGTGGCGCGGTCCGTCGCTTCCGCATTCAGCCGGAGGAAGGGTTCCGTGTTGGAGGGGCGGAGGTTGAACCAGTAGCTGCCGTCGTTGGCTGTGAAAGTGCTGCCGTCCAGGGTGTCGATGGTGATGTCATCAGCAGCGAAATCTGCGCGCACACGTTCGACGGCGGCCGGCTTGTCATCCACCTCCGAATTGATCTCGCCGGAGCTGACGTAGGGCTCGTATTCGCGGCCCAGCTCGGACAGCGGCCCGTCCTGTTCCCCCAGGGCAGCGAGGACATGCATGGCAGCCAGCATGCCCGTGTCCGCGTTCCAGAAGTCGCGGAAGTAGAAGTGGGCCGAGTGTTCTCCGCCGAACACCGCAGCTTCCTCCGCCATGACCGCCTTGATGAAGGAATGGCCCACACGGGTACGCACTGCACGGCCGCCGTCGTGCTCTACAAGTTCGGCAACGGCGCGCGAGGTGAGGAGGTTGTGGATGATCGTAGGCCTGGCTTCACCCTGTGCCTTGGCTCGGGCAATCTCGCGGCGTGCCACCATTCCCGTAATGGCCGACGGGGAGACGGGGTCACCCTTCTCGTCGACCACGAAGCAGCGGTCGGCGTCGCCGTCGAAAGCCAGCCCGATGTCTGCGCCGTGCTCCACCACTGCAGCCTGCAGGTCGCGGAGGTTCTCCGGCTCCAGGGGGTTGGCGGGGTGGTTGGGGAAGGAACCGTCCAGCTCGAAGTACAGGGGAATGATGTCCAGTGGCAGCTTGGGGAGCAGGGTGTCGCCCAGTACTGCCGGAGTGGTGAGGCCGGCCATTCCGTTGCCTGCGTCCACGACGACCTTCAGTGGCCGGGAGGTGGAGAGGTCCACCAGCTTGCGAAGGTACTCGGAGTAGTCCTTGAGCACATCGCGGACGCTGATCTGCCCGCGCTGTCCGGCAACTGGCATGGAGCCCTCATTCAGGTACTGCTCAGCCAGCGCCTGGATATCTTTGAGTCCAGTTTCGGACGAGATGGGCACGGCACCGGCCTTGGACATCTTGATGCCGTTGTAACCGGCGGGGTTGTGGCTGGCCGTGAAGGTGGCGCCGGCACGGTTCAGGTATCCGCAGGCGAAGTAAAGCTCGTCAGTGGAGATCAGGTCCAGGAGCTCAACGTTGGCCCCGCGGGTGACTGCGCCGTTGGCAAAAGCCTTGCTGAAATCCGGGGAGGACGGACGCATGTCGCCGCCCACCAGGATGGTCTGGCCCTCGAGTTGGAGGACGTCCACGAACGCGGCTCCCACGGCTTCGACGATTTCGGCGGTGATGGACTCGCCCACGATGCCCCGGACGTCGTACGCCTTGAAGGATGCCGAAAGGTCAAAAGCCGTTGTCTGTTCGCTAGTCACGGGCTTTATCTTACGGTGCAGCCGGAGTCCGGCAATTGCGGGAGGGCTATGTTTGTGGATAAACACATCCGGGGTGAACAGATTCGCGGGCTCTGTGTCGAAATCCACATGGCAGCCGCAGTGCTCCTGAGTGTCGGAGGCGGCTGGGATACTGAACCAATGGTCGATAACCAGCACGCCACAGTACTTTCCCAGCCGGCAGCCACTGACTTGCCTTTCCCGGCAGCAACACACACGCAGGCACTTGCCGTTCTTCGCGAGCTCGTGGGCAACCCGGAGGCGGGCTTCCACGAGGGGCAGTTTGAAGCCATCGAGGCATTGGTCGACGGCGGCCGGCGGGCATTGGTGGTCCAGCGCACCGGCTGGGGGAAGTCGGCAGTCTATTTCGTGGCTTCCCTGCTGCTGCGGCGCCGGGGCGCCGGGCCCACCCTCATTGTGTCGCCACTCCTCGCCCTGATGCGGGACCAGGTGGCTGCGGCTGCCCGGGCGGGGGTCCGGGCGGTGGCCATCAACTCCGCCAACCAGCTGGAGTGGGACAACGTGCGCGAACAGCTCGCGACTGACCAGGTGGACGTCCTGCTGGTTTCTCCGGAACGGCTGACCAACCCGTCCTTCCGGGAAAACCAGCTGCCCGAGCTGATCCGGCGGACCGGGCTGCTGGTGGTTGACGAGGCCCACTGCATTTCTGACTGGGGCCACGACTTCCGCCCCGACTACCGCAGGATCGCGGACCTGATCACCCAGCTCCCGGACACGGTCCCAGTCCTCGCCACTACGGCCACTGCGAACTCACGGGTAGTGCATGACATCGAAGAGCAGCTTGGAGCCGGTGTCCTCACTATCCGAGGGGCCCTTGGCAGGGATTCGTTACGGCTTGGTGTCCTGTCCCTCCCTGACGCGAAACAGCGGCTGGGCTGGCTGCTGACGCACCTGGCCGACCTTCCGGGCAGCGGAATCATCTACACCTTGACAGTGTCCGCGGCGGAGGACACTGCCCGGTTACTGGCAGAGGCGGGACACGAAGTGCTCGCCTACACCGGCCGCACCGACCCCGCAGACAGAGAACGGGCAGAGCAGCTGCTGAAGGATAACCAGGTCAAGGCGCTGGTTGCGACCTCCGCGCTGGGCATGGGTTTCGACAAACCCGACCTGGGCTTCGTGGTCCACCTCGGGGCGCCCTCCTCGCCGGTGGCCTACTACCAGCAGGTGGGGCGTGCGGGGCGTGGTGCCGCCAACGCCGATGTCCTGCTGCTTCCCGGCGCGGAGGACCGCGATATCTGGCAGTATTTCGCCACCGCATCCATGCCTTCCGAAGAGAAGGCAGCGGCCGTCCTCACCGCCCTGGCTGAAGCGGGCACTGCGCTCTCGACTGTTGCCCTTGAAGCCAGGGTTGACCTCCGCCGCACTCCGCTTGAACTGTTGCTTAAAGTCCTCTCCGTGGACGGCGCGGTGGAGCGGGTGGGCGGCGGGTGGCGGTCCACCGGCCAGCCCTGGAATTACGATGCGGAGCGGTATCAGCGGATCTCGGAAGCCCGCGTGGACGAGCAGGACTCCATGGTGATTTACCAGGACACCGCGGGCTGCCGGATGGAGTACATCACCTCAGTACTTGACGACGAGACGGCCCATCCGTGTGGCCGCTGCGACAACTGCGCCGGGCAGTGGTTCCGCGCGGACATTGCTGAACAGGCCACGGCCGCTGCCAGCCAGACCCTCAGCCGGGCCGGCGGTGTGCTCGAGGCGCGGCTGCAGTGGCCCAGTGGAATGGACCGGTTGGGCGTTCCCGTGAAGGGAAAGCTCAAAACCGGCGAGGGACTCTCAGAGGGGCGCGTCCTGGCAAGGCTGACGGATCTTGGCTGGGGCGGTGCCCTCCGGGAACTGTTTGCGGCCGGTGCCGCGGACCGGCCGGTTGATCCGGGCATGCTGCAGGCCTGCGTACAGGTCCTGCGTGAGTGGGGCACTGGCGATTCACGCAATCCCGGCTGGAGCGGTGCGGGGCGGCCGGCTGCCATCGTCAGTGTCCCCTCCCGCGGCAAGCCCGTGCTGGTGGGGTCCCTGGCGCGGGGGATTTCCGAGATTGGCCGCATTCCGTACCTGGGCGAGCTTCAGTTGGCTCACGGCGGTCCCACGGGGAGCCGTGGCGGCAACAGTGCCTACCGCCTGGCAGGAGTGTGGGACCGCCTGGTGGTGGGCCCCGAACTTGAGTCTGCGCTGGGAACCTTGCAGGGCGGCGTGATGCTGATAGACGACATCGTGGACAGCAGGTGGACACTCACGGTGGCTGGCAGGGCCCTTCGCCAGGCGGGTGCGGGAGCTGTCCTTCCGCTGGTGCTTGCCCAGGCAGGCTGATAGCGGCCGCCCGGGCCACGCGGGCACGAGAGCTGATGCCTGGCTCCCCGGCTGCTGGCATAGCAAGCCGGTGCGGTCCTTCCGGGGCAGGCCGGCTGGGGTCAGGCCCGCTGCATCCTGCGCCGGCTGACTTCCGCGCCGGCATGCCGCGGCAGGAACAGGCTGTCTGCCGTGCTGGCCAGCATCAGCACCGCCATGGCGAGGAATGCGCCGCGGAAAGGGCCGGCGGCGTCCTGGGGGAACGCGTCGAATCCTTCGAACAGCCGGATCAACAGGGCTCCCACGGCGATGCCGGCAGCAGCGGCGAGCTGGACCAGGGTCGCAGAAACGGTGTTCGCCGACGTGAGCTGGGCAGGCTCGATGTCCGCGTACTGCACCGAGGCATAGGCCGAGAAACCAATGGAGCGAAAGGCGCCGCTGCATACCAGCAGGGCGAAGGTCAACGGCTCGGGGGTGTCTGCGGTCAGCAGGGCGCAAAGGGCGAAGGTCAGGGCAGAGGCCAGCGACGCAAAGATGAGCATCGGCTTGAAGCCAAACCGGCGGATCAGGGGAGTGGTCGCGGGCTTGATGCCAATGTTGCCGATAAAGACTGCAGCCACCATGGCCCCGGCATGCAGCGGGGACCAGCCGAACCCGGCCTGGAACATCAGCGGCAGCAGGAACGGGACGGAACTGATGGTCAGCCGGTAGGCAAACCCCCCGGTAGCCATCGCCCTGAACGTGCGGGTGCTGAAAACCCCCAGGTCAAACAGCGGATTCCGGGTCCGGCGCATCCAGAACATTGCCCCCGTAACAGCCACTGCACCCGCACCTGCACTCAGGCCCGCCCACGGAGTGTCGGGATGGGTGCTGGCGAGTTCGAGTCCCACCACCAGGGCCCCCACACCGAGCGTCGTGAGGGACAGCCCCAGCCAATCAAGCCGCCGGCGGCCGTCGCCCGCTGTTGCGGGGACCAGGCGGAGTGCTGCCAGGAATGCGGCCGCACCCAGCGGAAGGTTGACCAGGAAGATCCAGTGCCAGGACAGGTACGTGGTCAGGGCCCCGCCCACCAACGGGGCCAGGACCGGCGCGAGGAGCCCCGGCCACACCAGAAACGCCGTGGCGCGGAGCAGTTCCGCCTTGGGCGTCCCGCGCAGCACCAGGAGGGTTCCCACCGGAACCATCATGGCGCCGCCGAACCCCTGCGCAATCCTGCTCAATGTCAGCCCGGCCAGGTCCTGGCTTAGCGAGCAGGCAAGGGACGCAATGGTGAAGATCGCAATGGCAAGGCAAAAGATCCGGCGGGCACCGAACCTTTCAGCCAGCCACCCGCTCAGCGGAATTCCCATTGCAACAGTCAGCAGGTATGCCGTCATCGTGATGTTCACGTCCGCGGCAGGAACGTTGAAATCGGCAGCGATGTTGGGGATCGCCGTGGTGAGCACGGTGCCGTCCAGGAACTCCATAAAGAAGGTGGCCGCCACCAGAAGTGCCAGGCGGGGGCTCCATGCTTCCGTTGTGCCGGATACCTCATCCGTCGTGTTGCTTGCTGCCATCCGATCATCCTGCCACCGGCCGAACATGCGGTGCGCCCGGTGTCCGTACCACGGACGGGACACGACAGGCGAGATACCACGCACGGGATATGCCGGATGAGGAGTGACAGGCAGGACGCCGCGCTCCCAAGACGCCAACAGGGTGGCGTTGGGGGCATCTCCGTACAGCCGTGGAGAACGTGCTGCCCGGGGGCTCCAGGTGGAAGGGGTGCCGGGAACGCAAAAGGCCCCGGTCCAGGACCGGGGCCAAACGCGGAGACGGGGGGATTTGAACCCCCGGTGGAGTTGTGCCCCACACTTCATTAGCAGTGAAGCCCATTCGGCCGCTCTGGCACGTCTCCAATTGCTATTCCTAGCCCACCAAGGATACGCAGAAGCGGCCATGCAGTGCAAAACGGACCGCCTGGCCGCATAGTGCAGTCCCCGATCGTCCGCCGGGGACGTCACGGGGAGGTCTGCCCATCGCGGATCATCCTGATTTCGCGGAGGTGCTCCCACTCCGGGATTAGGTCCGCGGCGCCGTCGGGTTCGAAGCCGAAGTGCCGGTAGAAGCCGATGGCCCGCACGTTGTCCGCGGCCACCCACAGGCTTGCCGCACTGGTGCCCAAGGCTGCTTCGAGGAGGCGGCGCCCCAACCCCAGCCCCTGGTGTGAAGCCAGCAGATAGAGCCCCCACAATTCAAGGTCCCCGCACGACGGCGGCGGAACGGCGTGTGGTGCTTCCCCGGTCGGCATGCGGTGGACTCCGGCGAATCCAACAACAGCGCCGTCGTCGCAGGCCACCCATACAACGGCCGGATCCGGCCGTTCCAGCAGGTGGCGCCAGAGCGGGAGCCGGTCAGCAGGGACCCGGGAGGCGAGGAAGCCGTCGGAGAGCATCCCCCGGTAGGTCTCCTGCCAGCAGCGGACATGGATTTCCGCCAGCCGTTCAACATCAAAAGCCTCCGCCGGCCGCAGGACCAGGCTCACCGCAGGACCAGGCTCACCGCAGGACCCGGGCTCACCGCAGGACCCGGGCTCATCCCGGGACCGGGCCGCTGGCCAGGGCCTTCCAAAGGAAATGCTGGCTGCGTGCCTGCAGGGCCGCTGCCTGGCGGTTGTCGGACGCCCCGGCGTGGCCGCCCTCCAGTGCTTCGTGGAACCAGACGTTCGGAATGCCCATTGCAAGCATGCGGGCTGCCATTTTCCGAGCCTGTACCGGCCCCACCCGGTCATCGGAGGTTGCCGTCCAGATGAACGTCTCCGGATACTCCACCCCGTCCTTGAGCATGTGGTAGGGGGAGAACGTCCTGATGTACTCCCACTGCTCCGGGACGTCTGGATCGCCGTACTCGGCAATCCAGGAATGGCCGGCTGAAAGCCTGGTGTAGCGGCGCATGTCCAGCAGCGGTACCCCGCAGGAAACCGCCCCGAAAAGTTCCGGGTAGCGGGTGAGCATGTTGCCCACCAGCAGCCCGCCGTTGGATCCGCCCACGCAGCCCAGCCGCTCACGGGAGGTGACCCCGCGGGAGATGAGGTCGCGGGCAACGGCGGCGAAGTCCTGGTAGGCCTTGTGCCGGTTCTCCTGCAGCGCGGCCCGGTGCCACGCAGGTCCGTACTCGCCGCCGCCACGGATGTTTGCCACCACGTAGACGCCGCCGCGGCTGTGCGGGGTGGATCCGTTCGTGCCTGACGCTCCGGTGGTGCGGCGTTCCAGCCACGCCCTGCCCACCGTGCCGCTGTACGCCGGCGTGCGCGACACCTCAAACCCGCCATAGCCGGAAAGCTGCGTAGGATTCTGCCCGTCCAGCGCCAGGCCGCGGGCGGCAACCTGGAAGTACGGAACACGCGTCCCGTCGTCGGACACCGCGAAATGCTGCTGCACTTCATAGTCGCCGTCGGCAAAGAACGACGGCGACGACTTCACCACAGCCTGCCGGCTCACCACTGCAGGTGTCCCCTCGCCGTTGCGCTCGAGGGTGCCCCGCAGCAGGGTGGTGGGGGTGGTGAACCCGGTGGCGACGAGCCAGAAATCGTCGCCCGCACCGCCGTCGGACGCCGCCGTGTCCTCGTCATCGACGGCATAAGCGTTCACGTCGTGCAGCGGCGGGCAAGCGTCCAGGGGAGTGGAAGCCCAGGCACTACCGTGCCCGTCCACAGGGCAGGACGGGTCGAGGACCCGGATTTCCGACGAAACATCCGTGAGCAGGTTGAGCAGCAGGAAGTTCCGGGTCCAGCTCCAGGACTGCAGCGATGTCCGGGCGTCCGGGCTGAACAGCACCGTGAGCTCACGTTTGCCCGCGAGGTACTCCTCAAACCCGCAGGCGAGCAGCGAACCGGCGAGGTACGTGGTTCCGCCAAGCTTCCAATCCTGCTGCGGGCGGAACAGGAGCCATTCCCGGTGCGCGCTGACGTTCACATCCGTGGGCAGGTCGATCTCCAGCCAGGAACCGTCCCGCAGCACCAGGTTTTTGCGGTTGAAGAAATCGATGTAGTCAACAGCGAAGGTCCGCTCGAAGCCGGGAGTGGAGTCGCGCGCCACCACTGCCATCATGTGCTGCTCGGGAACCTCGAACAGCAGCGGCGCGTCGGCAAGCGAAGCGCCCCGCTTCAGCGTGACGGCTGTGCGGGCGTAGGAGGAAGCGGTCTTTGGCAGTCCTTCGGCCGTGGAGGCGACCAGCAGCGTGTCCGCGTCCAGCCATGACACGTTGCCCTTCGCCGTCGGCAGGTCAAAACCGCCGTGCGCCGGGTCCACGAACGTCCGGCTCTCCACGTCGAACTCGCGGTATCGGTTTGCGTCTCCTCCGTCCGGCGAGAGCGCCAGCAGCGCCAGGCGGTACGGTTCGCCGGCGGCCGGACGCAGGAAGGTGGCACCGTGGAAAACCCACTCCTGGCCCTCGGCCGCAGCCAGCGCATCGACGTCGAGCAGTACGTCCCATTCGGGGGAATCCGTGCAGTAGCTCTCCCAGGTGGTACGGCGCCACAAACCTTTGGGGTTCTGCGCGTCCTTCCAGAAGTTGTAGTACCAGTCGCCACGCTTGCCCACCATGGCGATCCGGTCCGTGGAGTCCAGCACCTCCAGGATGCTTCCCTCCAGTTCCGCGTAGTCTGCGTCCTCCAGCAGGTCTTCCGTGCGCGAGTTCTGCTCCTTGACCCAGGCCAGCTGCTCTTCGCCGTAGATCTCCTCCAGCCACACGTTTTCGTCGGTCGGTTCAGGGGCACTGGCCTCTGCTGCGGCTCCCGAGGGTGCAGTGCCGGAGGGGGCCTGGGCGGAACCGGGAACGGACGCTGAATCAGCTGCAGTGGTGGTCATTGGGCCATCCAAACAACTCCCTGCCCGGGTAGCAAGTCAACCGCTCAGCACATACTTTGTTTTCAGCCCGTACTCTGGATGCCGTGGAAAAAACGCAGAGCATCCGGACCGCCATCATCGGTGCAGGTCCCCGGGGCACCAGCGTGCTGGAACGCCTGCTCGCGCACGCCGCCGCGCCCGCCGCAGCCGGCACCGGGTCCGTCCGGCTCCACATCGACGTCATCGATCCCTATCCCGCAGGACCCGGGCACGTGTGGCAGCCGCAGCAGTCCCGGCTGTACCTGATGAACACGCAGTCCTTCTATCCCACACTTATTCCACAGGACCCGTCCCTGGCTGCGCCCGTCGCCGGGACCACCTTTGACCAGTGGCGGGCAGCGCAGCAGGCGGAACCGTCGCCGTCCCTCACTGCTGATGAGCGGGCTGAACTTGCTGTCCTGCAATCCAGCGACTTTCCCAGCCGCGCCCTCTACGGCCGATACCTCCGCTGCACCCTGGACCAGCTGGCGGAGAAAGCGCCCGACGGCGTCACGATGGAATTCCACGAAACGTCGGCTAAGTCGGTGCGCTCCGCAGCGAACGGTACGTTCGACGTCGGCCTGGCAAACGGCACCATGCTCCGCACTAACGCCGTGGTGCTTGCCCTGGGCCACATCCCGTCCCGCCTGAACCTTGAGCAGCGGGAGCTGCAGGGCTCGGCGCAGCAGCTGGGCCTGCGGTACCTGCCGCCTGCGGTGCCTGCCGACGTTGATTGGGGCACCATCCCCGCCGGTGAGCCCGTCCTGGTCCGCGGCATGGGTTTGAACTTCTTCGACGTGATGGGACAGCTCACGGAGGGCCGCGGCGGGAAGTTCGTCAGCAACGGCGGAAGGCTGGACTACGAACCGTCCGGCCAGGAGCCGCTCATCATCGCCGCGTCGCGCCGGGGAACCCCCTACCGGGCCAAAGCGGCGCTCGCCGGCTACTACCCGGCGTCGGTCACCCTGCGGTACCTCACCGAAGCAGCCCTCGAACGGTTCCGCACCGCCGGAATCCGGCCCGGCTTCGACCACGACCTCTGGCCACTGCTGCACCGTGACACTCTCTGGGCGTACTACTCGACCCTGGTGCGCTCGCAGCCCGGTGCTGTGCCGGATACCGCAGCCTTCCTCACCGCACTCGAGGAGGCACTGCACCCGCATGCCCACAGCGCGGCCAAGTGGGAGGACAGCGTTGAGAGCGTCCTGGCCGTGCACGTGGGGCCTCGGCACCGGCTGGACCTCCCCGGGCTGGCGGCACCGCTGGCGGGACGCTCCTTCGCCTCACGGGCCCAGCTCGATGCCGCCGTCGTGGAGTACCTGCTCGACGATGCACGCCGCTCGGCCCTCGGCGAGGATGACCCGGTGAAGATGGCCATCGGCGCCCTGCATCATGGCCGGGCGGTCCTCAAGACAGCAGTGGCCGACGGCGGCATCACCGACGAATCATGGGTCGCCGGGCTGCGTGGCTGGTTTGAGTCGTTCGTGGAAGGACTGGCCAGCGGGCCGCCGGCGCTGCGCTCAGAGCAGCTGGCTGCCCTGGCAAGGGCCGGAATCGTGAGTTTCGTGGGACCGGATCCGAAATTCGCGGTGGACCGCAGGAACGCCCTGTTCACCGCCACCTCCCCATGGGTGGAAAGCCCGCCGGTGACTGCCAGGACCATGGTGGAGGCACTCGCGCCCGGCAACAGGGTCTCGGCCAATGACTCTCCGGTGCTCGAACAGCTGCTGGCGGAGGGGCTGGTCAGGCCGCGGCTGATGATGACCGCGGAGGGCGCCCCGGTGCAGTCCACCGGACTGGATGTTGTGCCCCACCCCTACCGTCCGGTGGCAGCCAACGGATCCGTCACGGAAAACCTGTATGTCCTGGGCCTTCAGCTTTCATCCGCACAGTGGGGAACTGCCATCGCAGCCGAAGCCGTACAACCGGGACAACCCGCCTACCGGAGCGGCCAGCGGACGATCCGGGACGCTGACGAGATCGCCCAGGCCATCCTCGGGTTGTAACCGCCCCGGACGCTCTCTCACTTGATGTGCTTAAAGCCCAGATGCTCTCTCACGAGTGAGAGAGCATCTGGAGAAATGGCGCCTTAAGTGAGAGAGCGTCAGTGGTTTTTCGGACCTTTCACACGTCCAGACGGGGTGTCAGCCGCGGAGGCAGGCCCGGTACGCGGCCATCGCCTGGCCGTAGTTCAGCTGGCCGGCCAGGTCGGCAGGACGCGCAGGCTTGACCGGCCTGGTGCATGCAGGTCCGGCAGGTTCGGTTGCTGCCACCTTCACGTCCACCGTGACTGTCGTGCCGGATTCTGCGGCGGTGAGGACCAGCGATCCGGCCCCTGCAGCGGCACCCGAAGGAACAGGCAGGTTAACAGTGGCGGAACCTGCTGTGACGGGCACGGAACCAAGCTCGGTCACAACCCCTGCGGCGTCCGTAAACACTGCCGACAGGGTCTTGTTGGCCGGGCTGCCCAGGGACGTGAGGTCCAGCTTGGAGACCGCGAGGCTGATCGCTTCGCCGGGCTTAACCTCGCCGGCGGTGTTGTTGGTAAGAGCAACGGAACGCCGGGCAAAGTCGGGCGACACCGGACTGCTCTTCTGCAGGTAGCTGATCCAGGCATCCCGATCCACCAGGCCTGAATCCTTGGTGTTGGCACCTTCCGTGAAAATCCGGAAGTTGTCACCGCCTGTGGCCAGGAAGCTGAACGTGCCGATCCGGTAGGACTTCGCCGGATCGAGCGCAACGCCGTTCACCCGGACTGAGGTGATGCGGTCACCCGCCGGCCGGGCGGCGTCGTAGGTGTAGTTGACGTTCCTGGACAGGCCAAGCTGGATATAGGCGCGGCTGGGTACCGTTCCGTCAGCATTGGTTTGCCATTGCTGCTCGAGCAGCGTCTTGAACTGGGCACCGGTCAGAGACGTGGTCCAGAGGTTGTTCACGAACGGCAGCACCGCGTTGGCCTCGGCGTACGTGATGGTTCCGTCCGGGGCGTAGTAAAGCTCGTTCCGCAAACCACCCGCATTGACCACACCGATCTCCGCGCCGCCGAGTTCAGCGGGCTGCAGGGAATCCAGCAGGGAATCGGCCACCAGGTTGCCCAGGGTTGATTCGCTGCCCCGGTCGTCACGTTTGGCAACGCCGGTGGCGTCAGTGGTGAAGGCGGTAGTGATGTCGGCGGTGACAGCACCAACGGGCTGGTTTCCGACGACGGCGGCGTCCGCGAGTGCCTTCCTCACGATGGCGTCAACGACGGCTACGCGCGGGTAGGCGGCGATCAGGCCAGCGGCAGGATCGGTGGTCCGCTTGACGTTGCCTGCCTTGTACCCGGTCACCTCCTTGGTAGCCGTATCCACGGTGAGCTGGATCTGCCCCACGTTCTCGCCGTAATTGCCGGTCTGGACAATCGGGCGGGTTTTTCCTTCAAAGCCCGGGACTGGCGCGTCCCAGGCGTATTCCTTGTGTGTGTGGCCGGTGAAGATGGCGTCCACGTCAGGAGAGGTTTCGGTGACCAGCTTGGCGAACGGGCCGCCTGCTGCCACTTCCTCCGCCAGCGTGGAGCCTTCCACCGTTCCCGAACCGGCGCCGTCGTGGTTTTCCACGATGATGACATCGGCAAGATTCTCCGCCGTGATCCTGGCGGCGGCCCGGTTGATGGCGTCCACGGGATCGCCGAATTCAAGGTCCGCGATACCGGCAGGAGTCACCAGGGAGGGGACCTCCTGGGTCACTGTGCCGATGACCGCCACCTTGATGCCGTTCATGTCGAGGATGGTGAACTCCGGAAGGACCGGCTCTGTGGTGCCCTTCTTGTAGACGTTGGCTCCCAGGTAGGGGAACTTTGCATTGGTGCCCCCGGCAATGACGCGGTCGCGCAGGTCCGCCCAGCCGCCGTCGAACTCGTGGTTGCCCACAGCCGAGGCCTTCAAGTCCAAGGCGTTCAGCACGTCGATGGAGGGTTGGTCCTTGGCGACGGCGGAGGCAAACAGTGAAGCTCCAATGTTGTCGCCCGCGGAAAGGAAGGCGGTGGCGCCCGGGGCGGCTGCCGCCCGGAGTTTCTCGATGGTGCCCGCGAACAGGACGGTGTTGGCATCGATCCTGCCGTGGAAGTCGTTGATACCCAGGAAATTCAGGTCAACGGCGGCGGGTGCGGACGCCAGGTTGAGGCCGACGATCACAGGGTCATGGTCGCTGGCACGGAACTGGCCCGGCGCATAGTAGTTGGTGACGTTGTTGTTGTACCGGCTGTACTCGAGGGCGACGGATTCCACCGAGTTGATGTTCCAGATATCGGCTCCGGTGACCACTGCGTTGGCGGCAGGGGAGGCGAGGATGTGGTCCAGGGAACCGACCATTCCCCCGAACAGGTAGGAGTGCTTGGCCGTGCCGTCGGCGTTGCGCGCCTTTTCGTCCTGGTTGACGTAGCCCTCGGCCGTAAAGACGTTGATGGGGTCTTCCTTGGCATAAGCGTTAAAGTCGCCGATGAGGAAGACCTTGTCAGTGCCCTTGGACTCCTGCAGGGTTTTTGTGAACTCCAGGAGGGATTTCGCCTGGGCAGTGCGGGCCAGGTTGGATGCGCCCTGGCCCTTGTCGGTGTCCTCCGGAGTGGCAGCGGAGCCCTTCGACTTGAAGTGGTTGGCGATCGCGATGAACTCTGTCCCGGCGCCGCCTCCCACCGGTTTGAAGACTTGGGCCAGCGGCTTGCGTGCGTTGGAGAACGCCACTGTGTCGTTATGGATGATGGACTCACCCACGGGTTCTGCAGCGGCCTTCTTGTAGATGAAGGCGGTGCGGATCATGTCCTCATCGCTGAGCGGCGGAGCGTTGGCGGGTGAACGGACGTAGTCCCAGATGCCCGGAGTCTCGATGTTCAGGGCATCCACCAGCTTGGCCAGGGCGTCATCCCGGTTCTTGCCGAACTGCGCGGAGTTTTCGATCTCCATCAGCGTGACAACATCGGCGCCGGCCTTGGAGATGGCGGCAACAATCTTGTCCTGTTGCCGTGCGAAGTTCTCAGCGTTGGCGGCGCCGCGGGCATTGCAGCCGCCGCGGACGGTGATGGGGTTCCCGGCCCTGTCCTCGTAGAAGGTGCAGCCCGTGAGCTGGTCGCCCGTGGTGGGAAAGTAGTTGAGGACGTTGAAGGACGCGATCTTCAGGTTGCCGCCGACGGCGGCGGGAGCGTCCGTCCGCGTGGCGCCGAAGGTGGCCGGCTGCACCGTGGACTTGTTGGCGTCCGTCAAATGGGTCAGCGGCTGGAGCTTCCAGGCGTTGTTGGCGTAGCCGAGCACCACGTTGGTGGTGAACGTGGCGGGGGAGCCCACCCGAACCGGGTCAGTAGTGGTCAGATAGGGCAGGACCTGCGCTTTGGTCGAGGCATCGCGCAGGAAGTTGGTGCTGGACCCGTCGTCGAGCTTGATGCCCCGGGCGCCATTCTCCGCCACCGCTGCCGTGTGCTCTGGCGAGCCGTAGGGGGCGACGGCGGTGGGCTGGACCAGCGGGGTTGTTCCGCCGGCGAGGCCGACCTCGCCGTACTGGTTCAGGGTGTAGTTGTCCGTCACCGTCAGGGGTCCCTGGGGTGCCAGGAGCATCCCTTCCAGGGACTCGCGGAAGATTTCGTTGGCGGGCAGCGTGAAGGTGGTGGCCTTAACTTCGGGTGCAGGCTCCGTAAGCCTCGTGAGCCCTGCCGCTGCCGTGACGTTGAGCTGGGTCATTCCGTAGTATTCGTCCACGGTTCCGGTCACCTGGACGTAGTCCCCGGTCTGCACTGATGCCACCGTGGCGGGGGAGTAGACGAAGATGCCGTCCGACGCCGCGTGGTTCGTCGCTGTCAGGTCGCCGCCGGTTCCCGCGGTCTGCAGGTAGTAGCCGTTGAGCCCGCCGGTGGCGAAGACTGCTGTGACCTTGCCGGTGGTGGTCACCGTGGACCCTGCCAGCGGGCTTACGGTGCCTGTGCCCTGGATTTCGGCAATGGCCCGGGTTGAAGGGGTGGGGTCAGGGGTTGGATCAGGTGTGGGATCCGGCTCCGGCGTGGCCGTGCTGCCCGACGCCGTCGGGGTGATGCGCGTACTGAGTGAGAAGTCCGCGGCGTTGTTGTTGCTGTCCGCAAAGTTCGTGCGGTTCAGGCTTCTGACATCCCTGTTGTCAACAGGAGCCGCGGAGACCTGCGTTTCGAAGGTGTTGGAGGTGCCGTAGCCCAGCAGGTCCGCCACTCCTGCCGGTTCGATGACAGAGCCGGCAGGAATTGTGAGGGCAGTGGGCTGTTTGGCCAGGAAAATGCTTCCGGTGGTGCCTGAGGGGCTAAATCCGGTGGCGTCGAGATCAGCAGGAGGCAGTTCGGGGGCGGTGGAAGCGGCGCTGTTGGTGGCGCCCTTGATCAGGAAGTGCCCCTTGGCAGGAATGGTTCCACTTAATGCCGCGACCCCGCTGGGGGCACCAGTGGCTGTGGCGGCGCGGTACTGGACGGACCAGCCATCCAGCGACACCGGAGTGTCCGAGGAGTTGTACAGCTCAACGAACTTGTTTTTGTAGGCGGCGCCGGTGCTGCCGCCGCTAAGGTACGCCTCGTTGATCACAACAGGCGACGTTCCCGCCGCGGCTGAGATCTCCGTAATGGTGCCGGCAGCAGCAGGAAGTGCCGCCAGGGGAGCTATGAGCCCCGCCGACAGTGCTGTCCCCAGCACTAATTTCCAAGGTGTGTGATGCATCCGCTCTTACTTTCAGAAGGGTGTCCCGGTGGGGGACCCGATGGAAGGCGTCCGGGTTGTACCGACGGACAGGGGCCCGGATCCTGCTCCTGGTCAAGTGGTATCCGGAACATCACAACAGCGCTGAATGAACGCAGGGTTGATAGCGCGTGCATTCGGCGGGACGCTCCCCAGCGGAACGGGCCACCCATCGGCCCGGAGCCCCAGTAGCCCGGTTCCGATGATGCTGTTGGCGGTAGGTGGTGGTGGCCGGCAACTACCCAGTGTGCCGGCTATCACAAAGGATACCGGTCAGTAGCTTTGCCGGAAGGCTGCTGCTGAAACTTTTTGGGAGATTTGTGCGCCCGCTCCGTACGCTCCGGCTGCAGTGTGCCGGGCAACGGGGTGCGCCGGGAAACGAAGAACCCCTGTCCACCAGGAATCTGGTGGACAGGGGTTCTTTTCGCGGAAGGTAAGAGATTCGAACTCTTGGTACGGGGTTACCGCACACTAGTTTTCAAGACTAGCTCCTTCGGCCGCTCGGACAACCTTCCTCAACAAGTAGTGTTTCATAGGCACTTGCCTGCAACAAAACAGAGTCCGGAAGGTGTCCGGTGCACACTGGTTGCACGCAGTATTCAGTCAGAAACGGGAGTGTTCCATGAAAGCCGTCTACATTTCGGAGCCGGGCGGCCCGGAAGTGCTGGAGGTCCGCGAGGTTGAGGCCCCGGTACCCGGTACCGGCGAGGTGCTGATCGATGTCGTCGCCGCCGGCCTCAACCGGGCGGATGTGCAGCAGCGCAGGGGTTTCTACCCGCCGCCGCCCGGTGCATCGGAGATTCCCGGGCTTGAAGTATCAGGTCGGATTGCCGGCTTCGGCCCCGGCGTCACAAGGGCATTTTCCCTTGGGGACAAAGTTGTTGCCCTGCTGGCCGGCGGCGGCTATGCCCAGCAGGTGGCCGTCCCCGCCGAGCAGGTCCTTCGGGTGCCCGACGGCGTTGACCTGGTGACCGCAGCAGCGCTCCCCGAGGTTGCCGCCACTGTCTATTCAAACCTGGTCATGACGGCACAGTTGCAGGAGGGCGAGACCGTCCTGATCCACGGGGCAACGGGCGGGATCGGCACCATGGCCATCCAGCTGGCCAAGGCGCTCGGAGCCCGGGTTGCCACCACTGCCGGTTCTGATGAAAAAGTGAGCACGGCGAAGGCTTTCCTGGGTGCCGATATCGCCATCAACTATCTTGAGGAAGATTTTCCGGAGAGCCTTCGCCGCCAAAACGGAGGAAAAGGCGCGGACGTGATCCTCGACGTCGTGGGCGCCAAGTACCTTTCCCAAAATGTGGACGCGCTGGCTGATTATGGTCGGCTGGTGGTGATCGGGCTGCAGGGCGGCAGCAAGGGCGAGCTCGATTTGGGGCAACTGCTGAAAAAGCGCGCTGCTGTGGTGGCCACCGCCTTGCGCCCCCGGCCGGTGCAGGAAAAGGGCGCCATCATGAACGCCGTCCGCGACGCCGTGTGGCCCCTTGTCAGCGATGGGAAAATCCGGCCGCTGGTGGCGAAGACCTTTCCCCTGGACCAGGTGCGCGCGGCCCACCGGTACTTCGACACAGGAGAACACGTGGGCAAGATCCTTCTGCTGATGTAGGTCCAGCATCCAACGCCCGCTGAGTGACAAGGAGCAAGCAGCATGTCCATCCGCCACAGCCTCCTCGCCCTGCTGCAGGACCAGCCGCGCTATGGCTACCAGTTGCGGATGGAGTTCGAGAACCGCACCGGCGTTACCTGGCCGCTGAATATCGGGCAGGTCTACACCACCCTGGACCGGCTGGAACGTGACGGGTTGATCGCCAGGAACGGCGACGACGGCGGCGGCCACGTGGTGTACACCATCACCGCTGCGGGCACGGCGGAGATCCAAGGGTGGTTCGAGGCTCCCGTGGAGCGGAACAATCCGCCGCGCAACGAACTGGCCATCAAGCTGGCCCTCGCCGTCACCCTGCCCGGCGTCGATGTCCAGGCCATCATCCAAAACCAGCGGCTTGCGTCCGTCCGGGCGCTGCAGGACTACACCAAAGCACGCCGCGACACGGCTCTGAACCAGCGGTCCGGTGATACGGCGTCGCTCCTGGTCCTGGACTCCCTGATTTTCCAAACAGAGGCGGAGGTCCGCTGGCTGGATCTGTGCGAGGCGAGGATGGTCCAGCAGGCGCAAGGGAAATAGGCAACACAATTGGGTCTTTTTGAATGCTGTGGGCGGGCTTACGGTGGGGTGCAGGAGCCGTCCGGCCGGGCGGTGGAAATGACGGAGGAAGCTCATGACAACGCACGTCGCCGACTGCAGCGTAACGAACTGTTCCTTTAACGATCACACCAACTGCAACGCCGCTGCCATCACCGTGGGCGGGGCCGAAAACCACGCACACTGTGCCACCTTCATTGACACCGGTATGCACGGCGGCCTCCCCAAGGTGCTGGCCGACGTCGGGGCCTGCCAGCGCGCCGAGTGCGTCCACAACGACCACCTCATGTGCAAGGCGTCCGAGGTGCACGTTGGTCCCGGTGCGGACAACGCAGACTGCCTCACCTACTCCCACGCATAGAAGTGGCAGCCTCCCACGCGTAAAAGGCAGCTTCACGGTTTTTGGTTCAGCCAAGGCCTCCGCCCGGATCCATCCGGACGGGGGCCTTTGCTGCATCGGTGCAGTTCACCGCCACCTGGCGCGGCGTTCGCCGCCACGTCTCCTCCGCTCGGCGCACAGTTCTGCGCCACCGGGCCGATCGCCTCCCCGGCGAGGGCACAGGTTGGTAGGGTGCGTCACAGCAGACATAAATAATCTCAAGGAGGAGACATGGCCGAGACGCCGGATCAGCGCCGGAACACACCCGGGGGAGAGGGAAGGGTAGCCACAGACCCGGCTCTGCCCCCGACAGCCCTTGACGAGGAGGTCCGGGAGGCGGAAGACCGGAAGTGGACGCCCGGAAAGATCGCCCTGTGGGCCGCGATCGCCCTGCTGGGCGGCGTGGCCTGGTTCATGCTTGCGATCATCCGCGGCGAGACGGTGAATGCCATCTGGTTCGTGTTTGCCTCAGTATGCACCTACCTGATCGGCTACCGTTTCTACTCCAAGGTCATCGAGCGCTACATCACCAGGCCGGATGACCGCCGCGCCACACCCGCAGAGTACAAGGCGGACGGCAAGGATTATGTCCGGACCGACCGCAATGTCCTGTTCGGCCACCACTTCGCCGCCATCGCCGGTGCCGGCCCCCTGGTGGGCCCGGTTATCGCAGCCCAGATGGGTTACCTGCCCGGCACTATCTGGATCATTATCGGCGTCGTCCTCGCCGGTGCTGTCCAGGACTACCTGGTGATGTTCTTCTCCATGCGGCGCGGCGGCCGCTCGCTGGGACAGATGGCGCGTGAAGAGCTTGGCGTCATCGGCGGCACCGCCGCCCTTATCGCCACCCTGCTGATCATGGTGATCATTGTCGCCATCCTTGCGCTCGTCGTCGTCAATGCCCTGGGTGAAAGCCCGTGGGGTGTGTTCTCGGTGGGCATGACCATCCCGATCGCGCTGTTTATGGGCGTCTACCTCCGGTACCTGCGCCCAGGAAAAGTCATGGAGGTTTCGCTGATCGGCTTCGTCCTGCTGATGGCTGCCATCGTCGGCGGCGGCATTGTGGCCGAAACGCCGTGGGGCGCGGACATCTTCAGCCTGGACAAGGTGACCATCGCCTGGGGACTCATCATCTACGGCTTCATCGCCGCCATCCTCCCTGTGTGGCTGCTCCTGGCGCCGCGCGACTACCTCTCAACGTTCATGAAGATTGGCGTCATCGTGATGCTCGCGCTGGCCATTATCGTGGTCCGGCCCGAGATCACCGTCCCGGCCTTCAGCGAGTTCGCCAGCAGGGACAACGGACCCGTTTTCCCTGGCGCCCTGTTCCCCTTCCTGTTCGTCACCATTGCCTGCGGCGCCCTCTCCGGCTTCCACGCCCTGATCTCGTCCGGCACCACGCCCAAGCTCATAGAAAAGGAACGGCAGACCCGTTTCATTGGCTACGGCGGAATGCTGATGGAGTCGTTTGTGGCCATCATGGCCCTGGTGGCGGCCATCTCCATCGACCGCGGCCTCTACTTCGCCATGAACTCGCCGGCAGCATTGACCGGCGGGACAGTGGAAACGGCAGCCACCTGGGTCAACAGCCTGGGCCTGGCCGGAGTCAACATCACGCCGGACTTCCTTGCGCAGACGGCCGCCAATGTAGGCGAGGAAAGCATCGTGTCGCGGACCGGCGGCGCTCCCACCCTGGCCGTGGGGCTCGCGCACATCATGCAGCAGTTTATTGGCGGCACCGCGATGATGGCCTTCTGGTACCACTTCGCCATCATGTTCGAGGCACTCTTCATCCTCACGGCAGTCGACGCCGGGACCCGCGTAGCCCGGTTCATGCTGCAGGATTCCATCGGCAACTTCGTCCCCAAGTTCAAGGAGCACTCCTGGCGCCCGGGTGCCTGGCTCTGCACCGCCGTCATGGTCGGCGCTTGGGGTGCGGTGCTGCTGATGGGCGTCACCGATCCGCTGGGCGGCATTAACACCCTGTTCCCGCTCTTCGGCATCGCCAACCAGCTGCTCGCCGCAATCGCGTTGTCCGTGTGCCTTGCCATCGTCGCCAAGCGCGGCACGTTCAAGTACCTGTGGATCGTGGCCCTGCCGCTGGCCTTCGCTGCCGTGGTAACCATCACGGCGAGCTACCAGAAGATCTTCTCGTCCACTCCCGCGGTGGGCTACTTCGCCAACAACGCCGCCTTCAGTAAGGCCCTGGCGGAAGGGAAGACGGAGTTCGGCACAGCGAAATCCGCGGCCGCCATGGAAGCCGTAGTGCGGAACACGGCCATCCAGGGCTGGCTTTCCGTCATCTTCGTAGTGCTTAGCATCATCGTGATTGCGACGGCGTTGCTCGCCACCATCAGGGCGTTCCGCAACCGGGCGGACGCCACAACCGCCAGGGGCAATGAGGATCCCGCCCTTCCGTCACGTGTCTTCGCCCCTGCCGGGCTTATCCCCACGCCCGCCGAGCGCGAACTGATGGCTGAGTGGGACAAGGTGCCGGCGGAGCTGAGGTTCGAAAAGGGCGGGCACCACTGATGGCTGCCGGACTCGCGGTGCTGACGCGGGGCTTCCGTGGCTTCGCGCGGTACATGGGGGGTGTCCTCGGCGCGGACGCGTACACCAGGTATCTGGAGCACCATGCTTCGGCCGGCCACGGGACGCCGCCGATGACCGAGCGGGAGTTCTGGCGCGACCAGACGGACCGCCAGGACAGCAACCCGCAGGGCCGGTGCTGCTGATTGAGCTTGCAGCGTACAAGCCTCCTGGGGGCTGTTCCAAGGGGTGCCTTGTGGATCGCTCATGAGAGTATGAACGCATGAGCGATCCACAAGACACTCAGTCAGCTGAGGACCTCCCGGTAGAGGGCACCCCGATCGATGACCGGCAGCCGCCTTTGCCTGCCCAGCCAGGGCCGGCCGAAGGCAGCAAGCCCAAGGGAAGCAGCCTTCAGGACCTGGTCGATGAACCGGCCAAGGTCATGCGGATCGGAACCATGATCAGGCAGCTTCTGGAGGAAGTGAAGTCCGCACCCTTGGATGACGCTGCCCGCGGCAGGCTGGCGGAGATTCACGAGCGCTCCATCAAGGAGCTGGAGGACGGGCTGGCTCCTGAACTGGTGGAGGAACTGGACCGGATCAGCCTTCCCTTCTCTGACGCGGCCACTCCTTCCGACGCTGAATTGCGTATTGCCCAGGCCCAGCTCGTGGGGTGGCTCGAGGGGTTGTTCCACGGCATCCAGACGGCCATTGCTGCCCAGCACGCTGCACGTGAGAATGCAGCGGCGCAGATGCAGCTCCGCCAGCTTCCGCCCGGGACAATGATCGCCCCCGGCGTGGTCATCGGGGAAAACGGGGAGCCGCAGAGGGCCGCCGCCGGTTCCCGGTCCGGGAACTCCGCAAGGCCCGGCCAGCGGGACGAACCGGACCACGGTCCCGGACAATACCTGTAGGTTCCGCTTGGGCTTTTTCAGCGCCGCCCGTCAGGGGCGCAAGGACGACGCGGAACTGGGCCAGGGCCTCTGGCGCAGGGCGCACGACCGTTTCCAGCGCGGACTGGACCGCTTCCACCAGGTCCTCGAGGGAGTGGAGGACGACCAGCTGTACGGCGAACTGCTGGAGATCGCCAACGAACTGGCAGCCCTCCTGGAAAGGGTCCGGCTGGTGTGCATGGAAGCCCAGCGGCGCTCCCCCAACGAGGGGCTTGATATTCCGGTTGCTCTGGCCGGCGTTCACCGTGCCCTGTCCAAAGCCGGCAATTCGCTTGCCACCACGGCCGAGGCCGCGGCCATGCTCCGGCTCGCCGTCGGGCCGGTCCCGGTGGGTGCGGCCTCCGTCCACCGGCGCGCCGAGTCTGTCTTCCAGCAGGTGGCCGACGCCGAGCGACACCTGAGCGAGGAGGGCTCAGGCCCGCAGCAGGTGGATATTCCCGGTTAAGCGCCTGGCTTACTTCCGCCTGACAGCCACCGTAACGGCCGGCTGGTTTGGCAGGATAGTCCAATGACTCTTTCACCTACACTGACGTTCAATGACGGAAACACGATTCCCCAGCTGGGCTATGGTGTCTGGCAGGTTGAGGACGACGTGGCCGAGAAGGTGGTCCGCCAGGCGTTTGAGGCGGGCTTCCGCCACATCGACACCGCCAGGATCTATGGCAACGAAGCGGGAGTGGGGCGGGCAATCGCCAGTTCCGGACTTTCCCCGGAGCAGCTGTTCATCACCACCAAGCTGTGGAACTCAGACCAGGGGTTTGAGTCCACACTGGCTGCCTTCGAGGCGTCCATGGACCGGCTTGGTCTCGAAACGCTGGACCTGTACCTGATCCACTGGATGCAGCCCCGGCAGGACAAGTACGTTGACACGTGGAAGGCACTGATCGAGCTCCAGAAGCGAGGCCGGGTCAAATCCATTGGTGTTTCAAACTTCACCGCCGAGGGCCTGCAGCGGCTCATCGATGAAACGGGAGTGGTTCCGGCCATTCACCAGATCGAGCTGCACCCGTACTTCAGCCAGCGTGAACTCCGCGAGTTTGGCACTTCGAAGGGGATCCTGACCCAGGCATGGTCGCCGCTGGGCCAGGGCGGCGAGCTGCTTGAGGATGCAACCGTGGCATCGATTGCAGCCAGGCACAATGCCACGCCTGCGCAGGTAGTGATCGCCTGGCACCTCGCCATTGGCAACGTTGTGATCCCGAAGTCCGTCACCGAGTCCCGGATCCGGGAAAACTACGCGGCGCTGGACGTTTCCCTTAACCCGGAGGACATCGAGGCCATCAACGCGCTGGACCGCTCTGCCGACGGTGAAGGCCGCATCGGTCCTGACCCGGCCGTTTCTGACTTCGCTTAACCAGTTCCACGAGGCGTAGCAGCCCTGCAGCCCGCCTTGCCTGTTCCGAACAGGCAAGGCGGGCTGCGTTAAGCAGCGCGCCGCCGGCTTCAAACGGGCAGGCAATCAGGCTGCGGTGCGGACCTGCTCGACTGCCACCGGGTCGATGACAGCCCAGCCGTCTTCCTCGGCGCAGTGCCGGCTGGCGAAGCGTTCAGCTTCCGCAAGGGAGTCAAAGACCTCTGCCCGGGCGCGGCCGCAGTCGGCATCAAAGTACGTGACGTGAAATTCCTGAACCAGTTGGTTTTCCATATTTCCAGTCTGCAACCGGGGTCTGACAATTACCGGGATCAAGTCCGCGTGTTGCCGAGCCGAAGGACGCGTTCCTGCGCAAGCATGGCTGTCCGTTCCGCTTTGTCCGCTGCACGCATGGCCTGCTTTGCCTCCGCAGTGGTGGCCGCCAGCAGTTTCCGCGAACGTTCCACCTGCTCCTCGGTGCTCTTCAGGCGGGCACGGAGCTCTCTTGCCTCCTCTACAAGTTCGGCGATCTCGGTACGGGTTTCGTCCGCCTGGTCCTGGAGCTCCTGCGCAGCCCGTGCCGCCTCGGCTTCTGCTGCCTGGGCTTCGGCAAGGGCCGCCTTGGCCTTGTCCAACGCAGGGGGTGACGCAGTCCGCGGAGTCTGCCGGACTGCCTGGAGCCGCGGTTTGTCCGGCCTGCGCTCCTGCGGCATGTCCGCCGTCGTCCGCGTCTTCTTCCCCGCGGGAGCTGCGGGCCCCGCAGGTGGAGCTGCGGCGGCGGAGGGCAAAACCGAGGGAACGGCCACAACGCCGTCAAGGTCAACGGAGTTCACGCCGTCGGCAGACAAGGTCTTCAGGAGTCGACCGCTCCGTACGGCCGCGGCTGCTCCTTCGTCTGCAGTCAGGGCGCGGAGGGTATCCTCGACGTCTCCCGCCATGGCGTCGCTGATGGCCCTGCCCTGCTTTTCCGCAACGGACCGGGCCGTGTCGACGGCGGCGGAGAGCATGGTGCGGCGCTCACGCCCCAGCTCACGAAGCGTTGCGGCGTCCAGCGACGCCTGTGCCTCGCGCATCCGGCCGCCCAGCTCCATCAGTTGGGCAAGGACTTCCGGTTGGTGCAGGGCCAGCATATTGACCGCCCAAGCGGCAACCGAGGGCTTTGGCAGCGAACGGACCGCGGCAGCCAATTCCTTGTCCGTGCCGGCAGCATTTTTCGCTGCGCTGGCCCGGGCTGCCACAAAGTCTTCCATGGGCCCGGCGTACAGCTCGTCTGCAATCGCTGCCAGGGCCTCGTCTTCCATGCACGCCATCATAGGTCCCGGCGTCGGGTCCGGGCGGTTACACCCTGCCGGCCGTGCGGGCTGTGCCGGAGGTGTATCGAAGGATTTGCGGACCTGGCACCTACCCACGTTCCCTGCGGAAGTCCAGCACCAGGTCCTCCGGTGCCTCGAGCCGACGCCACCCGGAGGTTAGGCCATGGGAAGGCAGGGCCGCGGCCGCCGGCATCCTGTCGACGGCTGCAAGACGGCCGAGATCCAGGCCGGTGAGGCCGGCAATGTCCCGAACCGGGGCCTGGAAGGTGCGGAAAGGGCCAAGCGGGGGTGCCTCATCCATAGCTCCCGGCAACGGGACATCGGGCAGTTCGCGCAGTTGAGGCGTTTGGTCCACTACATATCCGGTGGAAGAGAGCTCTCCGTCGTGGAGGAATACCGCCACTTTAAAGAAAAGGAGCGGAATGTCTACCCCGCGGTACACGGGGTCGGAAATGCCGAAAATGGGGCCAGTGAACACCACAAGACGTCGGTCATAGTTGGCGGCATGGTCCAGGAGGTAGGACTCCAGCCCAAGCCACAGGTCAAGGCCCTGGTTAAACTTTGCCGCTTGCGGGGCCGCGTTGGTGTAGTGGAAGGTGTCGTCGTTGGCCTGGGCTGCCTCCTGGCGGGTGTCTCCCCACACAGCAGAGGCCCTGCGGACCAGGTGGCCCCGGTCAATATCGTTCCGGGCGTACACGCGTGCTCCGGTCTGCTGGTCTTCGCCGAGCCTCGGATCGAGCCGCCATTCGATTCCGGAACGACTCACGTCCATGATCTTTTTTCCGTCTATTCCCACGGCGGTGATGGCCGCAAGACGTTTATCCAGCCGCATGAGCACCGAAAAGTGTGTGTACGGGAGCAGAACTGTCTCGACCCCTGCCAGTGTCGGAACCGCCACGGTGACGCCCAGGAAGTTGACGTCGAAACCGGAACGCTTGGACAGGTCGCCCACGGAGGCGGATGGGAACCCGGGTACCAGCGTAAATTCATCCATGGGTCGGACCCTAGCACCGCGGACTGACACGCATGTCGTGCACAGCCCAGACTTTGGTGAGGGTGGGCGCTTCTTGAGTTCACACCAGGGGTGGCAGCCATGGCCCGACTCCGGATCGGTCACATTTGGCGTGCAGGACGAGGAGGCGCCGTTCCGTCTACGCTGGGTCGACCACGTGTCCGTCACGTGACCTGGGAGCAGCGGGCAGGGTCGTAATGAGCTGGGTTAACACCACCTGCGACCGAAGGATGCCACATGCTTGAGCCGGACAACTCCTCTTTAGGCTGCGTCCAATGTGTCAGCGACGGTCGAAAACTGAGCCATTTCGTGGGTTGAAAAGTGAGCCACGTTGATGTTGGTTATTCTGCCGTATTTTCCGGTCTTGTCGAGGGCAGCGATTCCGTCTGTGTATGTTTGAGTCGGTAGCTGGAGCCTTTGAGGGTGACGACTTCGGCGTGGTGGACGATGCGGTCGATCATGGCGGAGGCGACGACCTGGTCGCCGAACACGTCTCCCCAGCGGGCGAATGGCAGGTTCGAGGTCAGGATCAGCGAGGCGTGCTCGTAGCGTGAGGAGACGAGCTGGAAGAACAGGTTCGCGGCATCCTGTTCGAATGGAATGTAGCCGACTTCATCGACGATGATCAGCCCATAGCGGCGCAGCCTGACCAGTTCCTGCGGCAGCCGCGCACTCTGATGCGCAGCCTGAAGTCGGGCGACCCAGTCGATGGCAGTCGCGAACAGGACCCGGTGTCCCAGCTGGGTGGCCCGCAGCCCCAGCCCGGTCGCGAGATGGGTTTTCCCGGTTCCGAGCAGGACGATGTTGGAGGCTTCGGTGAGGAACGCACCGGTGGCCAGGTGCGCGATGGTGTCGCGTTTGAGGCCGGGCTGATGGTGAAGTCCTCGAGGGATTTGCGGGCAGGGAACCCGGCAGCCCGGGCACGCATCTCGGCTCCGGAGGCTTCTCTGGCGGCGACTTCCCGGGACAGGACCGCGGCGAGGTATTCCTCATGGGTCCAGCTGGCCTCGCGGGCCTGATCCGCGAGCCTGGCTGCCGCTTCCCGGATCCGTGGCGCCTTCATCGCCCGGGAGTAGTACTCGATCTGCCCAGCAATTTCCTTCGCTTCAGCCATCACGCGACCTGCCCATCATCGAGCACGACACCGAACGCCCGGTCGTAGTCAGCCAGGTCCCGCAGCCCCGCCGTATCCGTTGGAGGTGCAGGGTTTTGGAAGGCTTTCCGCATCGTCCGGGCAGCCTCGACGTGGTCCGAATCAGTGACCGTCAGGCCGACGCCCCAGGACCGGGGATGGCATCCGACGCAGCGGCCGTCCAGGCTGATGGTGACCGTTTCCAGGTCCGCCGTGACGTCGACGAACCTGCCGATCGCCTGCGGGTGCACGGAGTAGTCGTTGGATCCCATCCGGACGTAGTAGTCCCGCGGGAGCCTGACCCTGGTCGCGAATCCGGTCACGGGCGGAACCGGCGGCAGCCCCAGCATCGCCGCTTTGTCCTGTCGGATCAGCTCCGCAGGCCGGGCACCGGTCCGTCGGACCATCCGGTTGTTCGCCTTGGGCAGCCACTGGCTGAGCTGGGCGTTGAAAATCCTCCGGTGAGGCGAAGGTCCGGCCGGGCAGGAACGAGGTTTCCAGGAACTGGTTGGCCCGCTCCACCACGCCCTTGCTCTCCGGATCGTAGGGGACCTGCACGATCCTGGTCGCGAGGACCCCGGCGAACGCCGCAACGCCGGCGGCGTAACTGTTCCGCCGCCCGATGCCGGTTTCGTTGTCCCAGATCAGCCGCCGAGGCACCGCGCCCAGGGATCCGATCAGCTCCCACATCCCGGCCAGCAAATCCCCGGTCATCCGCGACGGGATCATCCGGGCCATGATGAACCGTGAGTGCGAGGACACCATCACCAGCACCGGCAGAACCCTTGGCTTCTCGGACCCGACCGGTATCCGCACCTCCGGGAACCACAAATCGCACTGCGCCTGATCGCCCGGTTCGTAACTGATCCGGTCCGCGGGATCCGCTGGAGCAAACTCCGGCCGAATCCTGGCCACGTTCTCCCGGAACCACGCCGGAGACCCGGACCAGCCCACACGCTCCGCCAGCACCGTCGCTGGCATCCGCGGATTCTCCCTCAGCAGCGCACGGATGGCCGGTTCCACCGTCTTGATCCCGGAGTCCTGCGGCGCACGCACATAAGTCGGCGGACCGTCGGCGCTGACCGCTTTCGCAACGGTGTTCCGGGAAATACCCAGCCGCGCCGCTATCGACCTCATCGACTCACCCTCGGCAAGATGCAACCGCCGAATAAGCGCCCAATCCTCCACTGTGATCACCCACCCAATCGTTTGGAACGGGTGGCTCAGTTTTCAACCGTCACTATGGCTCAGTTTTCGACCATCACCGACACAATGACGGTGCCAGACGGAGTCGTGAAGCGCAGAAGAAAGCGGAACCGGATTCGTCATCAACGTTTTGCCGTCGGCGAGCACGTCCGCTTTGCTGATGGGACATTGGCAGGGACCGGGGTAGTGGATGCCGTCACGGCCGACTTCTCGATTATCTGGATCTGGGCTGACGGTGGCAGCGGCCGCCGGATGTTCCTTCAGGGCATGGGCGCCATCGTGGAACCCCTCCAGGAAAACGATGAAGGAAGGACACCAAATGTGCGTTAACCAGCGAAAAACCCCGGAAACCCCTGGGTAGACGTTGACGGGATCTGTCAGGACGACGGCGGCCTTGGTCGCACCGTTCCTCCACTCCAGTCCGTTGAAGGCAGTCATCAGGGCGTGGAGTGCGGCCTCCGGGCGGTCCCCTCCACCGGACGCGTAAATCGTAGAGAGCTGAGTAGAGAACTCCTGGGTGTCTTCCTGGAACCCACTGAGGATCCGGGCTGAGAACTGCTCTCCCGCGTCCTTGTATTCGATCAGGGCGACGCGGCCCCGGTTTGCCTTGATTGTGTCGGCCATTTCAGCGGCGAAGGCCTTGGTCGCGTCAATCCGTCCCCACATCGATCCCGTCGAGTCGATGAGGAAGACCACGTCCAGGCCTGTGGCTCCTGAAGCCGGCAGGGTGACGCTGTCGTTGACCTGCCCCGCGGGCAGAAGCGGCTTGAGCCGCTTTGCGATCCCGGCTGCAGCCTTATCGATGCTCTGACTGTCGCCCCAGTAGTTCATGTGGCCGTTGTTGTCCCAGAACACGCGGCTGGAACCGCAGACGAAGTCCTTCGGGGCGCAGGAAAGACCCGTAGCTGAGGTGAAGCCATGTGGAAGATACGGGATTCGAGAGCCGAGGGAGCCTTGGAAGACCTCACAGTTCGGAACGTCGAAGCGCCACTCAGAGTCTGACGTCTTATCAAGGCAGGCAACTGGGGCTGCGCCGGGCAGGTAGTTGGTGCCTTCCGGGAGAAAGAGTTTGGGGTCGCCAAAAAGCGCTTGGTAGACGACGCAGCCGCGTAGGCTGTTGCTGAGCTTTTCGTTGTATGCCTCGCCCACGACCTGGGCGCCCTGGGAGTACCCGCCGAGCACGAAGTGGGCGTCCGGGCGGGCGGCGGCGCGCTTGGTCAGGTAGGCATTCTGCTCGTCAACACCTTCGTTGACGCTGTCGCCGTAGGTGGACCCGCCGCCGGTAGCCCCCGCCCCGATGGTGTTCCGGATGGACTCCCAGCCCCGATCCGTTCCGACCGGCACCGCAGGATAGGAGAACCCGTCGACGCCCCCTTGCCGAGTTCGTACTCGTGAAGGGTCTCCGGGCTAGAAAGCCGAGCACGGATTTGGGATACGAAGCGATCTTCTTCATTGTTGTTCAGGCCTTGTCCCGAACCCCTCGCGAAGACGCTTTCTACAGGAGCACATGCCTCGGCCACGGGGTCAGCTGCGGCCGCTGGCGGAATCGTTACGGTCAAGGCAGCCAGTGCAGTGGCCAGGCATAGAGCGGTTGATTGGAAAGGAGTTTTTAAGCGCACAGAATTACCCCCACTGTTTCTGAACGGAATCGCCGCCTTGTTCTGCGGCTCAAAACTGCGGATGCGGCTTGAATGTCCTCAGGCCACCTGCCTGTTTATCCGGTCGCCAGAGAAATTACCCTCAAGATTTTTAAAGGTTTAGTCCACCACTGGGCGGACGATCATCGTGACGATCTGGGATTCGTTCAGGCCAGGGCTCGCTGCGTTGAGCATGTAGCTGTATTCCCCATCCGTGCCGGAGAATCTGCAAATGGTGATGGAGCCGCTTACATTCGCGGGCCGCTGGCAAGGAGCGTCGGTCTTCATCTCGAAGCCGACTCCCGACACTACAGCTGTGACGTCGCTTGTGGTCAACTGTTTCCCTGCATCCCATTGCCGGGAAAGGCTGGGGCAAGGATTAGTGCTCATGCACAGAAAACGCTCGGAGCGCACGATTTCGTCAGTCAGCTGCCAGTCCGGCGGGATGGCGAAGCGTCCGGCGCGGGCAAGCATATCCGCCGTTACCTTTTCCTCTGCAGACTGGACGAGGAAGAACGCGATCGCACCGAGGACAAAGACCGCTGCCAGGACAATTCCGACAATACGTTTCACCGGTTCCCCCAAACCCATCAGTGCCTGCATAGATCCCGGTCAACCGCCGTCAGCGCTGAACGCATCCTACCTGCATCCATGCGCCGTGTCAGCGCCTGCGACGAACGTCAGGTACTGGGTTCTTTCCTGGTGCTGGCAGAGGTCGCAGCCTGACCCTGACCAGTCCGAAGGGTCTGGTGGAGAACTTATATTGTGGCCTGACATCCAACGACGTTCCGTCGTGCGTCAAGACCCATCAGTCATCTAGCCGGCAGGGACTGAAGCGACACCCCGCGGCTGCCACCGGCAAGCGCCTGATTTTTCTCTTCAAGAAGCGAGACCGATAGACGCTTCCCGTTGCCGTTGTGACCTCGAATCACCCGTGGTCATTGCCGGTGATTCGTTGTCCTATGCCTGGACCTTATCCGCATGCTCCGTCAATGGCTTGACGGATAACAGCTGATGCTCCGATCAAAATGCGAAGGCGAGCCACGGCAGGGGGGCGATCTGAAGCGGGACTGGAATCTCATCACCCAAGCAAGCGCTGTGGAAGGAGCGACAAAGTGTGCCATAAGTGTGCCCTGCCCCGAGAAAGACTTCATCGCTTAACCAGCGAAAAACCCCCTAAAGCCCTAAAACTAGGGGCAATAGGGGGTTTATCCCGAGCTTCCTATCAGAATCGAACTGATGACCTTTTCATTACGAGTGAAACGCTCTACCGACTGAGCTAAGGAAGCACCGCATGAACGTCCAGGCGAACCGGGCTCTTCATGCAAGATTCAACTGTAATAGAGTCCCTGCGCCCGGGTCAAAATGGCTTGTCCGGTGGAGACTGAGGCCTTCAGCACACGGTGTTGTCGGCGGGAACCTGGCCGCTCACCAGATACTCGTCCACTGCGTCTTCGATGCAGCTGTTCGACCGGCCGTAAGCTGTGTGGCCTTCACCTTCCCAGGTCATAAGTGCAGCGTTTCCCAACTGCTTGCGCAATGATGCCGCCCATTCCACGGGCGTGGCCGGGTCACCCGTGGTGCCGATGACGACAATGGGGGATTCGCCCCCGTATTCCACCGGCGAGGGCGTGCGCACGTTCTCATACGGCCAGTCAATGCAGTTGGTGCCGCCATAGGCAAAGAAATATCCGAAGGTGGGGGAGTCCTGCATCAGGCGCTGCTGCTCCGCGCGCATCCCGGCGGTGTCGGACACCATGGGGTAGTCAAGGCAGTTGATGGCGTTGAACGCGAACGTCGAGTTGGACGTGTATGTTCCGTTGGAGGAGCGGTCCGCGCCCAGGTCTGCGAGCCGCAGCATAAGGCTGACATCCCCCGTCATCGCGGCTTCCAGGGCCTGCGTCAATGCGGGCCAGCTTTGGTCGTTGTACAGCGGCGTGATCAGGCCGCTCACGAACATGGTGGCATTGACCACGCGTCCGTCCTTTGCCGTGCGCGGGGTCTGCTGGACTGCGGCGATCACGTCGCGGATCTGTTGGACACCCGAATCCACGTCCCCGCTCAGAGGGCACCCGTCCTGCGCCTGGCACCTGGCAACATAGGCCCTGATTGCCTTCTCGAAGGCGCGGGCCTGGCCGCTGGTGAGTTCTTCATTGCTGATGGCGGGGTCCAGGGCGCCGTCCAGCACCATCCGCCCCACATTGTCAGGAAACAACGAAGCATAGGTGGAGCCCAGGAACGTGCCGTACGAGTAGCCGAGGTAGTTGAGCTTTGCGTCATTGACCACGGCCCGAAGAACGTCCAGGTCCTTGGCGGAACTGACAGTGTCGATATGTCCCAGCACCGGCCCGGTCTGCTCGTCGCACTTGGCAGCAATTGCCTTGTTGTCGGCAAGGGCCGCGGCCAGGCCGGCATCCGTTTCGAGGTCGTAGATCTTGGCCCTGGCGGCGTCCCGCTCAGCGTCAGTCATGCAGGTTACCGGCGCGGAGCGCTTCACGCCCCGGGGGTCGAAGCCCACAACGTCATACCCGTCACGCACAGCCTGGGAGAAATGCGTTCCGGCCGCATCCTTAACGAAGTCATACCCGGAAGCACCAGGACCACCGGGGTTGACCAGCAGGCTGCCTGTTTTCTTTCCTGTGCTTGAAGCCCTCAGGACGGCAAGCTGGATCGTCTCGCCGTCCGGAGTGTCATAGTCCATAGGCACCGTCACTTTGGCGCACTGAAACTCACCCTCACAGGGCTCCCACACGACTTCCTGGGAGTAGAAATCCTCAAGTCCTGCCGGGGCAGATGCAACGATCGACGGATCGGCCTTGGCGGTTGCGGGATCCTGACTTCGGTCATCGCCGCTTATAAGGCTGCAGGATGCCAGAACCATGGCCAGGGCCATGGCCCCCAAGGCACGGAGGCCCATCGCCGCGGCTGGCGGACGTACAGGCAGGGAGCGGGCAGTCATCGGGTCTCCTTGAAGGACTAGATCAGGCTGGCTGCCATGGACTCAATGGTCAACAGCGGTGCAACGTTGGTGGTAGTGATGCGTTCGCGGGCCTTGTTGATGGCATCCATCCTGGCAAGGGTTGCTTCCGGAGTGGAGCGGCCGGCGAACTCCTCCAATTCGCTCCTGAGCTCAACGTTCACCAGTTCCACGGCATTCCCAAGCTGAATAATCAGTACGTCCCGGTAAAAAGAGAGGAGATCCGTCAGTGTCCGGTCCAGGGAATCGGTAACGGACCGCTTCGCCCGGCGCTTCTGGTCCTCCTCGAGCTGCTTTACCTGGCTGCGCATAGCCGGCGGAAGAGTCCCGGATTCGGGGGCACCCAGCGTTGCGAGCAGGGCGGCCTTCTCCGCGGCGTCCCGTTCTTCGTTGGAACTGTTGGCCTCCGCGGTGGCGATTTTGACGAGCTTGTCTGCCATCATCACTGCAGCTGTAACGCCGCGCAGGCCGAGCGGAAACCGCACCGTTTCGAGCCGGCGTTCCCTGGCTGCAGGGTCCCTGGCCAGCCGCCGGGCGACGCCCACATGGCTTTGCGCCGCCCTGGCCGCCGCCTCTGCGAGAGCCGGATCGACGCCGTCGCGCTTTACCAGCAGGGCAGCCACGTCAGCGGCCGGCGGAAGCCTCAGCCCGACGCTCCGGCAGCGCGAACGGATGGTCACCAGGACGTCGGCCGGGGACGGAGCACACAGCATCCACACGGTCCGGGGAGTTGGTTCCTCGATGGCTTTGAGGAGAACGTTGGTGGTGCGCTCCGCCATGCGGTCCGCATCCTCCACCACGATGATGCGCCATCGCCCGGAAGAGGGCCTGTTTCCCGCGGTGGCCACCAGTTCCCGGGCTTCGTCAATGGTGATGGTCACTTTCTCGGTCCGGATGAACGTGACGTCCGAATGCGTCTCACCCAGGATGGTCAGGCAGGCCGCGCAGTGCCCGCAGCCGCGAAGGCTGACATCGTCCTGGTCGCAGTTCAGGGCAGCTGCGAACGCCTTGGCGGCGTTGGAGCGCCCGGAGCCTGGCGGACCGGTAAAAAGCCATGCATGCGTCAGTCCCTCGCCGCTGGACGCCTGCCGCAATTGTTCGACGACGGCGGGTTGCCCTTGCAGGTCATCCCACACCGTCACAGCGGGTCACCATCGGGGTTGCCTGGAATGGCTCCTGCAGGGACTCCGTGGAGCGAAGCCAGGAGGCTGCAGACCCGGTCAAGAATCCGGGCGGACAGGTCAGCAACCGAATCATGCGCCGGCAGTACCAGGTAGGACTCCGGACGCCTGCCGGCCAATTCCAGGAACGCGTCGCGGATCCGGGAATGGAAGTCATCAGCTTCCGATTCCAGCCGGTCCTCCGCAGCGGCACCTGCCTTACGGCGCTGGCGGCCGACAGCAGGATCCACATCCAGCAGGACCGTGAGGTGGGGCTGCAGGCCGGAGGTGGCCCACTCGTTAAGCGACTTCACGGCGTCCTCGCCCAGCCCCCGCCCGGCGCCCTGGTAGGCGACCGAGGAGTCGATGTACCTGTCCGTGAGGACAATGTCGCCACGCTCGAGTGCCGGCCGGATGACCTGGCCGGCATGGGCGGCCCGGGACGCGGCAAAGATGAGCGCTTCTGTGTGGGCGTCGATGTGGCCATGGCCGTGGTCCAGAACCAGGGAACGCAACTTTTCACCGATGGGGGTCCCGCCCGGCTCACGTGTGCGCAGGACGGTATGGCCCCGGGCTTCAAGGGCCGCGGCAAGGCGGGCAGCCTGCGTTGACTTGCCGGCGCCGTCGCCGCCTTCAAACGCGATGAAAAGACCGGCCCGTTGTTTGCTCACCTATCAAGCCTACCGACCCCCGGTGACAAATCCGATTGGGCCTGTGGACGGAAAGCCCGTGCAACTGCCGGTAACAGCTTTCGGGTGCCTGCCTGGCGGACAGTACGCTTTCACCATGAGTCTTTCCGAACAGCAGGCGGCAGCCCTGTCAGCCCAAACGGTTGTGGTTGCGGCCGGGCGTCCCCCGCGGGAGAGGGACCAGCCTGTTAATCATCCTGTCGTCCTTTCCTCCACATACTTCGGTACCGGGGCGCTCGGCGACGGCGACCGCGGTTACGGACGGTACTCCAACCCCACCTGGGACCCTTTCGAAGAGGCCCTCGGCCAGCTCGAAGGCGCCGAGCTTCCGGGGCTTCTTTACGCCTCTGGCCTGGCCGCAGTCAGCTCCGCCCTGTCCCTCATCCCCGCCGGGGGAGTCCTGGTGATGCCCACGCACAGCTACTCCGGGTCGTTGGTGATGGCCTCAGAGCTGGCACAGAAGGAATTCGTCGAACTGCGCACCGTGGACATTGCCGACACTGACGCCGTCAGGTCCGCCCTGGCTCCGGACGGCCCTAATGCCCGGGCCGCTTCCATGCTGTGGCTGGAAAGTCCGACCAACCCGATGCTTGGGATCGCGGACGTTGCTGCGCTGACCGAGGCTGCGCACTCTGCCGGTGCCATCGTTGTTACTGACAACACCTTTTCCACGCCATTGGTGCAGCAGCCCCTGGCACTGGGGTCCGACGTCGTCCTGCACTCGGTGACCAAGTATCTGGCGGGCCATTCCGACGTCGTCCTGGGCGCCCTGGTCACGTCCAACGGGGACATCCGCTCGGCGCTGCTCCACAACCGGACCATCCACGGCGGGATTGCAGGACCGTTTGAGGCCTGGCTGGCGCTGCGCGGACTGCGGACCCTCGCGCTGCGCGTAGAACGGTCCCAGGCTTCCGCGATGGTCCTGGCCCAACGGCTCAAAGAGCACCCGGTGATTGAGTCGATCCGTTTCCCGGGGCTGCCCACGGACCCCGGGCATGAACGCGCAAAGGTGCAGATGAAGGGGTTTGGCTCCGTCATTTGCGTCCAGGTGGCGCCGGCCGCCGGGCTGAGCGGAGCAGACGCCGCAGACAAACTTGTCCGCTCACTCGAACTGTGGCTGCCTGCCACGTCGCTCGGCGGTGTCGAATCCCTCATCGAGCGCCGACGGCGGCACACCGCTGAGCCCGCCAGCGTTCCGGAGAACCTGGTGCGGCTCAGCGTGGGAATCGAAAACGTGGAGGACCTCTGGGCCGATTTGAAGCAGGCGCTGGACCCGCTGGACGGCTAGGCTTGGCTTGTGGACGGTGAACTGATTATTCGGCCTGTAGAGCAGGCAGTGTTCTTTATCCTTGCCCTGGTTGCGCTCGGGCTGGAGCTCTGGGCCGTGGTTGACTGTGCCCGGCACCGGGCCAATGCGTTTGAGGCCACCGGCAAAAGGACCAAGACGTTCTGGCTTGCACTGACTGGCGGCGCGGCCCTGATCGGTGTCATCTCGTTTTTCGGCAGCGGGGGCGGCTTCTTCGGCACGCTGGGCCTGTTTGGTCTCGCTGCCGTCGTCGCCGCGTCCGTTTACCTGGCAGACGTGCGGCCGGCAGTGAAGGACGCCGGGCGGGGCGGCAGCCGGAACACAGGTCCCTACGGCCCCTGGTGACTTAGCCGGCGGGCCGGTCGCGCCCTCAGGGCCGGTCGAGGGGCGCCACGGCGTCCCAGTCCACAGTGAGCTCACCGAGCCGCCACCTCGACGGCCCGTCCTGAACCGGCCAGCCGGCGTCGCGCAGGCTGCGGCACATGGCTTGCCAGCGCTGCCTCGTTCCAAAGGATGCCAGCGGCGCGCTCTCCAGCCAGGCCCGGTCCATGGCCTGCATCAGTGCGTGGACCGGTTCGCCGGGAACGTTGCGGTGGATCAACGCCTTGGGCAGTCTCTCAGCTACATCTGATGGCAGGTCGAAGCTGCCGAACCGGACGGACATGCTGAGGGACAGCGGCCGTTCACGGTCAAGGGCCACCCACGTGACCCGCCGTCCGATCTCGTCGCAAGTGCCGTCGATGAATAGGCCGTCAGCAGACAGACGGTCCTGCACCATCCGCCAAATGCCGGGGACGTCGGCTTCCTCGTACTGCCGCAGCACGTTGAAGGCACGAACCAGGACAGGCCGGCCCGGGACCGGGAGTTCGAAACCGCCGACCCGGAAGGCCAGCCCCGGACGTTCGAGCGGGGCGGCTGCGCTGACCCGTTCCGGTTCAATCTCGATCCCAACGACACGCACATCCTGGCGCACGGCGGACAGCCGTTCATAAAGTTCGACGGCAGTGGCAGGGGTAGCGCCATAGCCCAGGTCCACTACCAGCGGATCGGCCGCGTTGCGAAGCCGCGGGGCCTGCGGGCCGGTCAGCCAGCGGTCCACCCGCCGCATCCGGTTGGGATTGGTGGTGCCCCGGGTAACGTTGCCCACCGGTTTGCCAAGCCTGCCGGTGCCCGTCCTGCCGGAAATCTGCGGGGCACGTACCCGTTCAGCCTTTTGCACCACCGCCCAACCTTATCCTGCGGCCCGAGGGCACTGATGGCCCTCCATCGCTCCGGCAGGGACACTCAGTGACCCCGGCCGTGACCCCGGCCGGCATTTCGCAAGGCGCCCCGGGGCTTGTAACGCTGGGCGGGCGGCCGCAGCGCTCGGCTAGGATGAAAATCATGACTTACAAGCTGATTCTGCTGCGCCACGGCCACAGCGAATGGAACGCCAAGAACCTCTTTACGGGCTGGGTTGATGTTGACCTCAACGACCAGGGACGCAAGGAAGCAGCACGCGGCGGGGAACTCCTGGTTGAGAACAATGTTCTCCCGGATGTCCTCTACACCTCCCTGTTGAAGCGGGCCATCAACACCGCAAACATCTCCCTGGACAAGGCGGACCGCGGCTGGATCCCCGTGAAGCGCGACTGGCGCCTGAACGAACGCCACTACGGGGCGCTGCAGGGCAAGGACAAAGCACAGACCCTCGCCGAATATGGCGAGGAGCAGTTCATGGAGTGGCGCCGCTCCTACGACACCCCGCCGCCGCCGCTGGACGACAATTCGGAGTTCTCCCAGGCACACGATCCCCGCTACGCAGACCTTGGGGACGCCCTTCCGCGCACCGAATGCCTGAAGGACGTCCTGGTCCGCCTGCTCCCGTACTGGGAGTCGGACATCAAAGAAGACCTCAAGGCCGGCAAGACCGTCCTGGTCACGGCCCACGGTAACTCCCTGCGCGCCCTGGTCAAGCACCTGGACGGGATCAGCGATGAAGCCATCGCCGGCCTGAACATCCCCACCGGCATCCCCCTGGTGTACGACCTGGACGAGGATTTCCAGCCGATCAAGCCCGGCGGCACCTACCTTGACCCGGAAGCTGCAGAACAGGCCATCCTGGCTGTAGCCAACCAGGGCAAAAAGTAAGCCAGGAATAAAGACGGCGGGCCGGCCACCTGAGGTGACCAGCCCGCCGTCGTGCGTTCCCGGGGATTTAGCTGTGTTCGTTTCCGGTGGGCTGCCAGGCGCCCGTCACCAGGTACGTGACCTTTTGAGCCACTGAAACCCCGTGGTCCGCGAAGCGCTCGAAGTACCTGCTGGCGAGTGCAACGTCGACAGTGGTAGCTGGCGATTCCTGCCACTCGGGCGCGGCGATCGCCTTGAAGACGCTGAGGTGGAGGTCATTGATGGCGGTGTTCGCCTTCAGGATGTCCCGCGCCACGTCGAGGTTGCGGGTTTCCAGCAGGACGGTCAGCTTGTCTGCAATCTCCTGGTCCAGCTCGGCCATGCGCTTGAATGTCCCGGTCATCGACTCCGGAATAGCGTTGGACGGGTAGCGGAGCCGTGCGAGCTGGGCGATGTGCCGGGCAAGGTCGCCCATCCGCTCCAGGGAAGCGCTCATACGGAGCGATCCCACAATCATCCGCAGGTCACTGGCGACTGGCCCCTGCAGTGCCAAAATATCAATGGCGCGCTCGTCGAGGCTGTTCTGCAGGAAGTCGATACGGGCATCCGCAGCGATGACGTCCTGGGCAAGATCCACGTCCGCCACTTCAAAGGACGTGGTGGCCTTGTTGATTGCTTCGCTCACCAGCCGGGAAATCTCCACGAGCTGGTCACCGACCTGGGTCAGCTCTTCCTGAAAAACCTTACGCACGTGGGCGTCCTTTCCTTGTAACTCCCGCCGTCCCGTTCCGGGCAGCAGGAATTGCGTCACCAATCGGCACTCCAACTGGCTACTTTGCCAGCGCCGGGTAAACGGTGAGGCCCTTGAAGGTGAACGTTAGTTGAACCGTCGGACGGGGAGGCCCGGACTCGCCGGGCGGGCCCTTTCCAGAGCATAAGGTGGAGCTGTGGATCCTATGCTCATCGGCCTGGTGGCCGGCCTCGTCGGCCTGGCTCTTGGCACGTTCGGCGTGCTCGCCTACCGGGTCAGCGAGCGGCAGCGGCAATTGCTGGACGTGGACGCCGAAGAACTGGCGCTGCCGCCTGGGGCCGCCGAGGTGCTGGCCGTCGTCGGCCGTGCCTTTGTAGTAGTGGACGCTGTGGACGGCGTGGTCCGAGCCAGCCCGGCAGCGTATGCGTACGGCCTGGTCCGGGGCCACACGGTGGTCCACAAAGAGCTGCTGGACATGACGGCCGGGGTCCGGCGCGACGGCGTCATCCTGGAGAAGCAGCTTGAGCTTCCCCGCGGTCCGCTGGGCCAGGGAACCATCATTGTCCAGGTCCGGGCCGCAATGCTGGGTGAGGAATACATCCTGCTGCTGGCCGATGACCGTACCGAGATCACCAGGACCGAAGAGATCCGGAATGATTTTGTGGCGAATGTGTCCCATGAGCTGAAAACCCCTGTCGGGGCCATCTCGCTGCTTGCAGAGGCTTTGGAGTCATCAGCGGACGATGAAGTGGCCGTCCGGCGGTTCGCGAAGCGGATGCACAAAGAGTCGGGCCGGCTGGCCGCCCTGGTTCAGGACATCATCGAGCTGTCCAGGCTGCAAGGCGCCAGTGTCGCGCAGCAGGGCACGCCGGTCGATGTCAACGCGGTGGTCAGCGAGGCGGTGGACCGGTCCCAGTTGCCCGCCGAAAGCAAGAACATCCGGATGGTGGTGGGCGGCAGGACCGGGGCCAAGGTCTTCGGGGACCAGGACCTCCTGGTGACCGCGCTCCGAAACCTCATCGACAACGCCATCCGCTATTCCCCGGAGAACACCCGGGTGGGCATCGGCGTCCGCAGCCGGGAAGGCCTGGTGTCCATCTCTGTGACGGACCAGGGTGAGGGACTCAGCCCCGAGGACCAGGAGCGCGTCTTTGAGCGTTTTTACCGGGTGGATTCGGCCCGGTCGCGCCACACCGGCGGCACTGGCCTGGGCCTGAGCATCGTCAAGCACGTGGCATCAAACCATGGCGGCGAGGTGACGCTGTGGTCCCAGCCCGGGCAGGGCTCCACGTTCACCCTCCGGCTTCCCGAAATGGAAGGCCAGGACGGAGGGGAAGAATCACTTCCTGATGCCGCCCCCGCTGCGGGCCAGGCCCCGCAGCAGCCGGAAGAACCAGCTGTTACCCAAGGACCCCGCGCCACAGGCGCACCAGAACGAGGAGCAAACGCTTGAGCAGGATCTTGATTGTCGAGGACGAGGAGTCGTTCAGCGACCCCTTGTCCTATTTGCTGGGCAAGGAAGGGTTCGAGGTGGAAGTCGTGGACAACGGCCTCGACGCTATCACCGAATTCGACCGGAACGGCGCGGACCTGGTGCTGCTGGATCTGCAGCTTCCCGGGCTGTCCGGCACGGAAGTGTGCCGCCAGCTCCGCCAGCGGTCCACAGTTCCGGTGATCATGCTGACGGCCAAGGATGCCGAGATCGACAAGGTAGTAGGGCTTGAACTCGGTGCGGATGACTACGTCACCAAGCCCTATTCCTCCCGTGAGCTGGTGGCCCGGGTCAGGGCAGTGCTGCGGCGCCAGGGCGAACCGGAAGAACTCATCTCCAGCACCGTGCAGGCGGGGCCGGTCAGGATGGACATTGAACGCCATGTGGTCAGCGTGGGGGGCGAGCAGGTGCTGCTGCCCCTGAAGGAGTTTGAGCTCCTTGAAATGCTGTTGCGCAACTCCGGACGGGTCCTCACCCGGGGCCAGCTCATCGACAGGGTCTGGGGTTCCGACTACGTGGGCGACACCAAGACCCTTGACGTCCACGTGAAGCGGCTGCGGGGAAAGATCGAGCCGGACCCTTCGGCACCGCGGTTCCTGGTGACCGTGCGGGGGCTTGGCTACAAGTTCGAGCCGTAAAGTGTTGACGGCGCCAGCAACTCCTGCACCTTCACCCGGGGGCTGGGCGGTTTAGGAACAATGACATACAAAAGGAGGGGCCGGCCGGCCCCTCCTTTTGTATGTCTCTGAATGCTGGGCGGTCAGCCCGGCTGCTCAGTGTCCGTCGCCTCCGCCGGCTTCTTCGGACGCCGACGGCGACGGGCTGGCTGAGGTGGGGGCGGGGGTGCTGCCGGCCGGAAGGTATTCCTTGTACTCGGGAAGCGTGGCGTCCAGCACGGGAACCTTCACCGTGTTGCTGACGTTGGTCCCGTCCTCCGTAATTTCGACATCGACGAGGGATCCGGGGATGCCGCCCGTGGTGCTGAGGATGGCTTCGTCGGAGCTGTCGTTGAGCAGTGTGTAGTCATTGGCCTTGACCGGGACTTCGGTCTGCGACCCTTCCGCGCCGTTCACGGTCAAGGTCACGTCCTGGGAGGAGGAATTGTAGACGGCGCCGATCAGGCGGCCCGGCTGGTCTTCACCCGCGGAGACGATCAGCATGTTTCGAAGCTGGAGGGGTCCGAGGTCGGTGATGATGCCATCGGACGACTGGTACTGCTGGCTCGTCTGCTGGGGATTGGTGTACCCGCAACCTGACGTCAGCAACCCGACGCCGAGGGCGGCTGCCGTCAGTGCCAGTTTGCCGCGCTGGGCCCGGGTCATCGCAGTGAAACGCACGTCGCGTACTCCTCAAGAGTCTTGAAACATTAATCACGCATAGCCTATCCGCAAAGCAGGCCAAACGAGGATTCGGCGCTGTCACATCGGCCTTCCTTCAAGCCCTCCGCATACACTATTATCTGCGTTCGTCAAGGGGGTAAGGGGGGCTGATTAGGCCTATTTTCCGCGTATTCCTGCGGTTCTCGCTCCTCTTCCCGGCCGGTCATATGCCTGAATCGTGATAAACTGGTCAGCGGGAAAGGGGAAATGTCCACATGGTATTTGAGGTCGGCGAGACAGTAGTTTACCCTCACCACGGTGCTGCGAAGATTGAAGAAATCAAGATGCGCACCATCAAGGGCGAAGAGAAAATGTATCTCAAGCTCAAGGTGGCTCAGGGTGATCTGACCATTGAAGTTCCAGCAGAGAACGTTGACCTTGTTGGTGTACGGGACGTAGTGGGCAAGGAAGGCCTGGAGCACGTGTTTGATGTGCTTCGCGCCGAGTTCACTGAAGAACCCACCAACTGGTCACGCAGGTACAAGGCAAACCTGGAGAAGCTTGCTTCCGGTGACGTCATCAAGGTTGCAGAGGTCGTCCGCGACCTGTGGCGCCGGGATCACGACCGGGGCCTTTCCGCAGGCGAGAAGCGAATGCTGGCCAAGGCCCGGCAGATTCTGATTTCAGAACTGGCGCTGGCTGAAAAGACCGACGAGGAGAAGGCTGCAAGCGTTCTCGACGAGGTTCTGGCTTCCTAAGAATTGAACCCCGGTGGCACCCATGTGCCGCCGGGGCTTCTTTTTGCCCAAAACAGCCTGCAAAGAATCGTGCGCAGGCGTTCAGGCGCTGCGTCCCGCAGGGACGTAGGCTAGTCCGCATGAGCGAAACACCCACCCGCCTGGTCACAGCAGTGATCCTGGTGGCAGCAGGTTCAGGGCAGAGGCTGGGCTACGGCATGCCCAAAGCAGCGGTTCCGCTGGGCGGGGAGCCTATTTTGATGCATGCCCTCCGCGGCATCGTCGCCTCCGGAGCCGGCACCCAGGTGTGCGTCGCGCTGCCCCCCGGCGACGACGGTCTCCGTCAGCTCTGCGAAGAATTCCGGCAGGAGCTGGCCGACGGCGGCCCGCTCCTTACCATCGTCGACGGCGGCAGCACCCGGGCAGATTCCGTCCGCGCGGGCATGGCTGCCCTGATGGACGGCATTGAGGCCGTGCTGGTACACGATGCCGCCCGGGCACTGACGCCTGAGTCGGTCTTCCACCGCGTCGCTGACGCTCTTGCCGCCGGGGCCGCAGCAGTCATCCCCGCTGTCCCTGTGGTGGACACGGTCAAGACCGTAGCCGCCACCACCGGCAGGGACAGTGAGGTGGCCCCTGAGGTTGTTACCGGGACCGCGCCCCGCGAGGAACTTCGGGCGGTGCAGACGCCGCAGGGCTTCCACCTCGGCACCCTTCTGAAGGCCCATGAGGCGGCCCGGAGCCTGGACCAGCAGCAGTCGGACGCAGTCACTGATGATGCGATGCTCGTTGAAATGCTGGGCACCCCTGTCCATGTCGTCCGGGGATCAACCCAGTCCCTGAAAATCACCACCCCGCTTGACTTGATCCTCGCCGAAGGGCTCCTCGAGGGGCCGCTGGGCGCCCGCTGGGTGGAAGGCTAGGACATGAAACCGACGGAAATGATCATCCCCCGTACCGGCATTGGGCTGGACGTGCACGCCTATGCCAGCGAGGATCAGTCCCGCGCGCTGTGGCTGGGAGGCCTGCTGTGGCCAGGAGAACGGGGGCTGGCAGGCCACTCCGACGGTGATCCGGTGGCTCACGCAGCCGCTGATGCGGTGTTCTCCGCCGCTGGAGTGGGAGACCTTGGGACACACTTCGGCACTGACCGGCCCGAGTTTGCCGGCGCTTCCGGCGTTGACCTCCTGGCCGAGGCCGCGCGGATTGTCCGCGCAGCCGGGTTCGAGATCGGCAACATTGCTGTCCAGTTTGTCGCCAACCGGCCTAAGTTCGGCCCCCGAAGGGAAGAATCGCAACGGGTTTTGAGTGACGCCGCCGACGCGCCCGTAAGCGTCACGGCCACCACCAGCGACCATCTGGGATTCACCGGCCGCGGTGAAGGCATCTCCGCGGTGGCCACCGCCCTGGTGTATCCAAGGCCGCACCTCCCCATCAGCTAATCTGGACCGGTGACCCTGCGCTTCTATGACACTGCCTCCGCCGAAGTCCGGACCTTCGTGCCCCTCGTCGAGGGCAAGGCCAGCCTCTACTACTGCGGGGCCACCGTGCAGGGCATGCCCCACGTCGGCCACATCCGCTCGGCCATCGCTTTTGACCAGCTCACGCGCTGGCTCACCTATCGCGGGCTCCGGGTCACCGTGGTCAGGAATGTCACGGACATCGATGACAAAATCCTCGCGAAATCGGAGGCATCCTTCGCCGCAGGATTCCAGCCTGAACCGGGCGAGGTGCAGGAAGAGGAATGGTGGGCACTTGCCTACCGCTACGAGCGGGAGTTCCTCAAGGCTTACGACACACTGGGTGTCTCCCGGCCCACGTACGAGCCCCGCGCCACGGGCCACATCCCGGAGATGCACACCCTTATCCAGCAGCTCGTTGACCGCGGTCACGCTTACCCTGCGCTGGACGACTCCGGCGACGTCTACTTCGACGTGCGTTCCTGGAGCAAATACGGCGCCCTGACCCGGCAGAACATCGACGACATGCAGGCGGCTCCGGATGCCGATCCGAGGGGTAAAAAGGACCCCCGCGACTTCGCGCTGTGGAAGGGCTCCAAAGAGGGAGAGCCGACGACGGCGAGCTGGGCCTCGCCGTGGGGCGCCGGCCGCCCGGGCTGGCACCTCGAGTGCTCCGCGATGGTTACAAAGTACCTGGGGACGGAGTTTGATATCCATGGCGGCGGGCTTGATCTCCGCTTCCCGCACCACGAGAACGAGATGGCCCAGTCACAGGCCGCCGGACACCCGTTCGCCAACTTCTGGATGCACAACGGCATGGTGACCTACGAGGGCGAAAAAATGTCCAAGTCCATCGGCAACACCATCAGCCCGGCCGAGATGCTGGAACTGGCGTCTCCGCGCGTCGTCCGTTACTACCTCGGGCAGGCCCATTACCGCTCGGTGCTCGACTACCGCCCAACATCCCTCCAGGAAGCCGCCGCCGCCGTCGAACGCATAGACGGTTTCATCGCCAAAGCCAAAGCGCGCTTCAGCCGTGACGGCGGCCTTCTGGTGGAGAATACCGGTTCGTCCGCAGCGGCTCTGCAGGCGTTCGCGGATGCGATGGACGACGACCTTAACGTTCCCCGGGCCCTGGCTGCGCTGCACGAGACAGTCCGCGCCGGCAACACTGCGGTGGCCGAAGGTGATGACACTGGCAGCAGCGAGGCCCTGGACGCAGTGATGATCATGACCGAAGTCCTCGGGCTCGATGCGGTGCAGCAGCCCGTCGAAGGGGGCGGTAAAGAGCATGCCGCACTCGAGGTCCTGGTCCAGGCCCAGCTGGAAGCCCGGGCCGCTGCCCGCGCTGATAGGAACTGGGCCGCATCGGACGCCATCCGGGACACCCTGGCTGCCGCAGGCGTGCTGGTCGAGGACGGGCCGGACGGGGCACGCTGGACCCTGAAACGGGACTGAACGCGCACGTCGGACCAGGCGGACCGAAGAGGCGGTTTATCCGGAAGCAGGCGATTTTTCCTGGTTCAGTAGACTGGTAGGCAGACTTAGTCAGCACAATCAAGGGTGGAACACAATGGCCAACAATGGTCGCCGATCGGTTAAAGCGAAGAAGGGCCCAACCATCGGTACCGGTGGCCACGGCCGCAAGGCCCTGGAAGGCAAGGGTCCCACCCCCAAAGCGGAGGACCGTCCCTACCACAAGGCGCACAAAGCCAAGCAGCTCTCCGAGCGCTCTGCGGCAAAACGCAACCCGGGAGCCCGCAGCGCCGGCGCAGCCAAGTCCGGGCCCAAGGGCCGCGCCACCGAGGAAGTCGTCACCGGCCGCAACTCGGTGGTTGAGGCACTCCGCGCGGGCATCCCGGCCAAAGCGCTCCATGTCGCCATCCGGATCGAGATGGACGACCGCGTCAAGGAATCCCTTAAGCTCGCCGCCGAACGCGGCATCCCGCTGATGGAAACCGGCAAGCCCGAACTTGACCGGATGACGGATGACGCCGTCCACCAGGGGCTGGTGCTCCAGATCCCGCCGTACGACTACCAGGACGCCTACGAGCTGGCCGAAGCCACGGTTGATAAGTGGAAGAAGGGCCATGTGGGCAACGCTCCGCTCTTCGTGGCACTGGATGGCATTACCGACCCCCGCAACCTTGGGGCAATCATCCGCTCGGTGTCCGCGTTCAGCGGCCACGGGGTCATCGTCCCGGAACGCCGCTCGGTGGGCGTCACCGCCTCGGCATGGAAGACCAGCGCCGGCGCCGCAGTCCGCGTTCCGGTGGCCCGTGCCTCGAACCTCAACAACGCCCTGAAGCAATTCAAGAGCATGGGGATCTTCGTCCTGGGACTGGACGGTGACGGCGACGTTTCCCTGCCGGACCTGACGCTGGCCACCGAACCCGTGTGCATCGTCGTGGGCTCGGAAGGAAAGGGCCTGAGCAGGCTGGTCCGCGAGAACTGCGACCAGATCGTCTCCATCCCCATCGACTCCGCGATGGAATCGCTCAACGCCTCGATGGCCGTGGGCATTTCGCTCTACGAGGTCTCCCGGCAGCGCGCCGCCAAGTAGTTTCCACAAGCCCCGCAAACAAGCGGGCATTTACCCGACGTTATCCTTGCGTCCGGGCAGGTCATGTGCCGCTGGCGGCTAATATTTAGGTGATGGTCATGCCGCTCTTCGACACTGCTTCCACCATGGACGCCTCCACGGCTGTTCCCCTCGGTGTCAGCATCCCGCGCGTCGATTCGGGCGAGATGCGCCACCGGGCTGGCGGGCGGGCCAACGTGGCCTGCTACGCCCCAGGCGTTTCCAGCCTCGAAATCGCCTACATTGCCCCGGGCGGGGAGTGGCAGGTACAAACCCTGCCCAACGTCGCCCACGGTGTGCACCACGGCATCGTCGAGGACCTGCCCTGCGGCTCCCGCTACGGCTTCCGCCGGGCGTCCCGTGAGCAGTCGCTGCCCTTTCCCGCGCCCACCACCGATGTTGAAGACCACGGCGGCCAGCCCCTGCTGCTTGACCCCTACGGCCGGGCCGTGGACCAGAGCGATGGTTTCCTTACCAGCGTGCGCATGGCCGGTGACTTCGACTGGGAAGCGGACGAACGGCTCCGGCTGCCGTGGCGGAACACGATCATTTATGAAGCACATGTCCGTGGCCAAAGCATGCTCCACCCCGATGTGCCCGAGGAACTCCGGGGCACCTACGCCGGGATGGCCCACCCGGCCATCATCGAACACCTGACCGGAATGGGTGTCACGGCGGTGCAGCTGCTGCCGGTGCACTTCCACTTGGACGAACCGCACCTGCAGGACCTGGGGCTGACCAACTATTGGGGTTACAACACGGCGGCTTTTTTCGCCCTGCACCCGGGCTACGCCACACGGGCGGCCCAGGCTGCCGGCCCGCAGGCGGTGCAGGACGAGTTCAAGGGCATGGTCAAGCTCCTCCATGCTGCCGGCCTGGAGGTCATCCTGGACGTCGTCTACAACCACACGGCCGAGGGCGGTCCTGACGGGCAGACCATCAGCTTCCGGGGGCTGGGGGAGCAAACGTATTACCGTACCGACGGCCACGGAAAGTATGTTGACACTACCGGCTGCGGAAACACCCTGAATTTCGGCGAACCGCGCGTGGTCCAGCTGGTCCTGGACTCGCTCCGTTACTGGGTGGATGAGTTCCACATCGACGGGTTCCGCTTTGACCTGGCCGTGTCACTCTGCCGGAACTCGGCCAACGAGTTTGATCCCCGGCACCCGTTCCTGGTCGCCGTCGCCGCAGATCCGGTTCTCTCCGACGTCAAGCTGATCGCGGAACCGTGGGACGTGGGCTATGGCGGCTGGCAGACCGGACGCTTCCCGGGCGGCTGGGCCGACTGGAACGACCATTTCCGTGACGCGGTCCGCTCCTTCTGGCTGGCCGACCGCGCGGCCCTTGAAGCCGGCGGCCAGGGCGGGCCCCTGGCCAAACTCGCAGACGCGCTGTCCGGGTCAGCCGCGCTCTTCCAGGCCTCCGGCCGGTCCCGCCTGGCATCGGTGAACTACGTCACCTCCCACGACGGTTTCACCCTAAACGACCTCGTCTCCTATGACCGCAAGCACAACGAGGACAACGGCGAAGAGAACAGGGACGGGCACGGGGACAACCGCAGCTACAACCACGGAGTCGAAGGTCCCACCGAGAACGGCGGGATCCTCGCCAAACGGGCCCAGTCCCGCCGCAACATGATGGCCTCGCTGCTCATTTCCCTGGGCGTTCCCATGATCACCGCCGGTGATGAATTGGCCCGGACCCAGCAAGGGAACAACAACGCCTACTGCCAGGACAACGCCATGGCCTGGATGGATTGGAGCAGGACGCCGGAATCCCACGAAATGCTCCGCAGTACCAAGCGCTACATCCGCCTGCGCAAGGAGTTCCTGGCCGCGCAGCCGCATGATTTCCCGGTCCGGGACGAGCAGTCCTACCTGTACTGGTTCGACAAAGACGGCCATCCCATGTCCCTTGACCGCTGGAACGACCCCCAACACCGTGTGGTGCAGCTTCTCCTCGGCTCCGATAACGGCGGGATCGCGGGCCTGATGGTGGTGAACGGCAGCAGCTCGGACGTTCAGATCACGCTGCCCCGGGTCACAGCCGAGGGGACCCACCAGCGGATGTTCGAGCTCCGGCTGACCACCTCGCCCCTGCATGAGGTGCGGCAGGGCGGCAGGGTTGCTTCCGGCGAGAAGGACCTCGTCGAAGCCCAGTCCATCAGCATCTACCGCACCTAGCAGCAGGGAACTCCACAATGCGTAACCGCTCCACCCTGCCCCTGCTGCTGGCCGGCCTGCTGGTGCTCGCGCTCCTGGCCTTCGGCGGCACCGGAGTCCTCGGTCAGCTGATGGAAAGCACGACGCCGGAGGCCGCCTCGAGTGCCCCGCCTGCGCCGGGTGCCGCTACCGGTAAGGCACAGACAGCACCGGTCTCACCGCCGGCTACGGGGGACAACGCGTCCGTGCAGGCCAACCAGTCCGGGCTCCCGGAAATCCGGGAGTCCGCCCTCCCGGCGGAGGGCCGCCGGATACTGGAACTGATCCGTGCCGGCGGGCCGTACCGCTACAGCCAGGACGACCAGACCTTCGGGAACTTTGAGCGCATCCTGCCGCGGCGGGACAGGGGCTACTACCGCGAGTACACCGTTCCCACCCCCGGCGAATCCGACAGGGGAGCGCGGCGCATCGTCGCCGGAACGGGCGGCGACAAGTACTACACCGACGATCACTATGAGTCGTTCAGATTCATCGCGGAAGGCAGCTGAGAAAAACCCATGAAGATCTACTCCGGCGATACCTGGACCCTCGAGGAACTGCAGGAACAGGTGGCCGACGCCGGCCGCCGCAGCCTGGTGATTCCCGCTGCAGACAGCAAGAGGGCAGTCCTGGAAACCTTCGGCGAGGTCCTGAACTTCCCGGAACACTACGGCGTGAACCTCGACGCGCTGAACGACTCCCTGCACGACTTCGCGGACAGCATCACGGAAAACGGCAATCCTCCCGTCACCGTCCTGTGGCAGGTGGCCGCCCCGTTCCGCGCTGACAGGGCTTTCGGGGTCATCTGCGAAATCCTCCAGGACGCCGAACGTTACGCAGGCAAGGACCTCGCCGTCACTGCCGTGCTGCTCTGACCAGGCAGGCCCGACCCTTAGCCGTCCGGCCGCTCCTCGTGTGAGACGTAGGCGTCGAGCAGACCGGCCGCCCGGCCGCCGTCGTCCTCTGCCGCCAGCCCCTTGCGCATGCTGTCAGCCTTCTCCCTGCCTGCCGGGAACGGCGGCAGCAGCGGGATCTCGGGATCGGTCAGCACTTCGATCACCACAGGACGGTCTGCTGCAAACGCCCGTTCCCAGGCGTCGCCGATCAGCTCCGGGTCCTCCACCCTGATTCCGGTAAGTCCCAGCAGGTCCGCGTAGCCGGCGAAGGGAAAATCGGGCAGCTCCTGGCTTGCCGCGAACCGCGGCTCGCCCTCAGATTCCCGCTGCTCCCATGTCACCTCGGTCAGTTCCCTGTTGTTGAACACGCAGACCACAAACCGGGGATCCGCCCACTGCCGCCACCTGTGGGCTACCGTCACCAGCTCGGCAATGCCCGCCATCTGCATTGCACCGTCTCCGGCCAGGGCCACTACCGGCCGGTCCGGGTGGGCCAGCTTCGCCGCAATGCCATAGGGGAGGGAGCATCCCATACTGGCCAGCGTCCCGGAAACGTGCGCCGGGACGCCCGGCGGAAGCACCAGCTGCCGGGCGTACCAGTAAACGCAGCTGCCGACGTCGATACTGAGCAAGGCGTCACCGGGCAGCCGGCCGTTCAGCTCCCGGACCACCCGCTCGGGGTTCACCGGCTTCGCCGGAACAGCCGCACGTTCTGCTGCCAGTTCACGCCAGCGGGTGACTTCCCGTTCCACGTTAGCCCGCCACTGCCCCCGTGCCCGCGGCTCCAGCCGTGACAGGAGGGCCTGGAGAGCCAGGGCCGCATCGCCCGCCAGGCCCACTTCAACCGGGTAGCGGTTACCGATCTTCCGCTCGTCAATGTCGATCTGGACCGCCCGGGCAGCGCCCGGCGGCGGATAGAACTCCGTCCAGGGATCGTTGGAGCCCACAATCAGCAGCGCATCGCAGTTGCCCAGCAGGTGTGCACTGGCGGTGGTCCCAAGGTGTCCCATGGTGCCGACGGCGAAGGGCAGGGTCTCGTCCACATAGGGCTTCCCCAGCAGGCTGGTGGCAATGCCGGCACCGAGCTTTTCAGCCGCTGCCACCACTTCCCGGGCGGCGTGCCGCGCACCTTGTCCCACCAGCAGGGCCACCCGTTCTGAGGAGTTGAGCAGCGCTGCAGCAGCGTCCAGGTCCTCGTCCCGGGGAATTTTGGCCGACGTGCTCCAGGACGGTGCTGTGACCACAATGCCGTGTTCCTGGTCCAGTTCAGGGGCGGGCGCCGACTGGATGTCGTGCGGGACAATCACAACGCAGGGCGAAGACGTGGCCTTCGCGGTGCGGAAGGCGCGGTCAAGGACCATCGGCAGCTGTTCCGGCGCGTTGACCTGCTGGAGAAACTGCGCGGCGACGTCCTTGAACAGGGACATGAGGTCAATTTCCTGCATGTAGGCCGAGCCAAGGACGGTGCGGCTTTGCTGCCCCACGATTGCCACCACCGGAACGCCGTCGAGCTTGGCGTCGTACAGTCCGTTCAACAGATGGACAGCGCCGGGCCCCTGGGTGGAAGTCACCACTCCCACCCCGCCGGTGTACTTCGCGTGGCCCACGGCCATGAAGGCCGCAGTCTCCTCATGCCGGGCCTGGACGAACTCGATCCGGTCCTCCGCCCGGCGCAGGGCCCCCATGAAACCGTTGATCCCGTCACCGCTGTAGCCGAAGACGCGGTTCACGCCCCAACTTGCGAGACGTTCCACGATGACGTCGGACACAGTGGGTTCAGGCATGGTTCCTCCCGGTGGTTCAGGCGCTCGTTCTAGGCGTTGACGATCAGTCCCAGCTCGGCTTTGGAGGCGAGTGCGTCATGCCGCGGCAGGACCCTCACGGTGTAGCCAAACGGTCCGGAGCGGTCGATCACCAATGAACCGCTGAACAGGTGGCGTCCGCTGCCCAGGTCCTCCTGTACCTTCAGGTCCATCACCGTGATGTCCGTCAGGCTGTCGCTTTCCTCGGCCTTCCCGTAGGCGACTTCGACGGAGACGTCCTCAGGGGTAAGAGTGTGCAGGGCCACGTACGCGTTGACCTGGAGGGTGTCGCCGATCTGCGGATCTTCGGAGACGCCCACGGAGTCCACGTGCTCCACGTGCACCAGCGGCCATGCCGAGCGAACGGTTGCAGTCCAGGCTGCAAGGGTGCGCGCCTGTGAATAGGAGTTGGCCGAAGCGCTCCGCCCTGCCTCCGCTGCCGGGCGGTAGAGGATGTTCACGTAGTCGCGCAGCATGCGTTCGGCCGAGACCGCCGGACCGAGGTGCGAGAGCGTGTGCTTGATCATGGAGACCCAGTGCGTGGGCACCTTCTCGGCCTCCGACGTCGAGGGCCCTGCAGCGCCGGCACCGGCCGATACGGTGCTGCCATAGAAGCGCGGCGCCACCTGCGTCTCGAGCAGCTCGTACAGAGCGGCGGCTTCGATGTCGTCCCGTTCCTCTGCTGACGCGTTGTTGTTGGCGGTCGGAATCGCCCAGCCGTTCTCGCCGTCGTACATCTCATCCCACCAGCCGTCCAGGACCGAAAGGTTCAGCGACCCGTTGAGCGCAGCCTTCATCCCGGAAGTTCCGCAGGCTTCGAGCGGCCGGAGCGGGTTGTTCAGCCACACGTCACAGCCCGGGAAGAGGGTCCGGGCCATGGCGATGTCGTAGTTGGGCAGGAAGGCGATCCTGTGCCGGACTTCGGGATCGTCCGTGAAGCGGACCAGGTCCTGGATCATCTTCTTCCCCGCGTCGTCGGCGGGGTGCGACTTACCCGCGATGACCAGCTGGATGGGGTGTTCCTTGTGCAGGAGGAGCGCCTTAAGCCGGTCAGGCTCACGCAGCATCAGGGTGAGGCGCTTGTAGGTGGGGACGCGCCGGGCAAAGCCGATGGTCAGGACGTCCGGGTCCAGGACCTTGTCGGTCCAGCCCAGCTCTGCATCAGCCGCACCACGTTTCTTCCACGCCGCGCGGAGGCGAACGCGGACATCGTCAACCAATGCCGCCCGCATCTCGCGCCGGAGCGCCCACACATCAGCGTCACTGACGTTGTACGCGAGGTCCCAGCGGCCGTTCGCCTCGGCTTCACTGCCGAACTGGTCCCGGGCCAGCTTCGAGATGCGGCTGTCGACCCAGGTAGGGACGTGCACTCCGTTCGTCACCGAGGTGATGGGGACTTCGGAATGGTCAAAGCCCGGCCACAGGGCGGAGAACATGCCGCGGGATACTTCCCCGTGCAGCTTGGCGACGCCGTTGGCGCGCTGGGCCAGGCGGAGCCCCATGACGGCCATGTTGAATACGGAGGGGTTGCCTTCAGCGTAATTTTCGCGGCCCAGCTCCAGGATGCGGTCAACGGGCACTGCCGGCGCGAGACCGGCCTGGAAGAAGTGGTGGATCTGGGCGATCTCGAACCTGTCGATGCCCGCAGGAACGGGGGTGTGGGTAGTAAAGACAGTGGACGCCCGTCCCGCTGCGAGGGCCTCGTCGAACGTCAGCCCCTGCTCCCCGGCCATGAGCTCCTGGATGCGTTCGATGCCGAGGAAGCCGGCGTGGCCCTCATTGGTATGGAACACTTCGGGGGCGGTGGTGCCCGTCAGTTGCTGGAAGGCGCGCAGCGCCTTGACCCCGCCCATGCCGAGCAGCAGTTCCTGCTGCAGCCGGTGGTCTCCGCCGCCGCCGTAGAGGCGGTCGGTGATGCTGCGGGCAGCGTCGTCATTGCCCGGCACGTTCGAGTCCAGAAGCAGCAGGGGAACGCGTCCGACGTCGGCACGCCAGATGTGTGCCAGCAGGCGGCGGCCGTTGGGCAAGGGGAGCGCGATCTGCAGGGGACGGCCGATGCCGTCGGCTGAAGGCTCGCGGAGCAGGGTGAGCGGCAGCCCGTCCGGGTCCAGGACCGGGTAGGTCTCCTGCTGCCAGGCATCCCGGGACAGCGACTGCTTGAAGTAGCCCGCCTGGTACAGCAGCCCCACGCCGATCAGAGGCACACCCAGGTCGGAAGCAGCCTTCAAATGGTCGCCGGCGAGGATTCCCAGGCCGCCCGAGTACTGGGGGAGTACTTCCGTGATGCCGAACTCAGGGGAGAAGTAGGCGATCGACGCAGGGGCATCCGGGCCCAGGCTCTGGTACCAGCGGGGCTCCTCAAGGTAGCGGTCAAGGTCCTCCTCAGCGGCCCTCACCCGCTCCACAACGGAGCGGTCCGCAGCAAGCTGCTGGAACTCTTCGCGGCTTACCATTCCCAGGAAACCCACCGGATCCTGGCCGCTTTCCTTCCAGAGACGCGGGTTCAATCCAGCAAAAAGATCCCGCGTGGGGCGGTGCCAGGACCAGCGCAGGTTGCTCGCCAAACGGGCCAGCGGCCGGATCGGTTCTGGGAGGACTGTACGGACGGTAAATCTGCGGATTGCCTTCACCTGCGTCACACTAACCGACAACATGCGCGGCTGGAACCAGCTTCAGGTTTCTTTTGGGTAAATGACAGTTGGCACCGGGGAAATGACGGCGGACGCGCCCAAATTAGTGCGCAGGCTTAGCATTCCAGCTCTTTTCTCGCTAACGTCGAGCTTGTGACGACTAACTCAGGAACCAGTGCCGCATCAATGAAAATGTCGAAGGGCCTCATCACTGACGGGCTGCGGTTCGGACGATTTCCGATCACCGCCGTGCAGCCGGTCGTTGAGGATGGCAAGTTTCCCGCTAAAGCCCTGCCGGGCGAAGGCATCGTGGTGGGAGCCACGGCTTTCCGCGAGGGACACGACCAGCTGGGCGTCGACGCCGTGCTCTTTGACCCCGAAGGCAACGAACGCCAGCGGGTCAGACTCGCACCGCCCCGCGGGGAACGAGGCATGGGGACCGACCGCTGGGAAGGCGTCCTCACGCCGTCGGAAACCGGCAACTGGTCCTTCGCGATCGAAGCCTGGCATGACCGCTACGGCACCTGGCACCACAACGCCGAAGTGAAGGTGGACGCCGGGATCGACGTTGAACTCATGCTGGCAGAGGGCTCAGCGCTCCTTGGCGAAGCCTCCGGTGACGACTCCCGTGATGAAGCGGACCGGGAAACGCTGCGTACGGCCGCCGGTACCCTGGCTGATGCGTCGCTGACTCCTGAGGAGCGGCTCGGCGCCGGATTCAGCAAGGAGGTGACGGACGTTGTTGCCCGCCAGCCCATCCGGGAACTGGTCACTGTTTCCGACCGATTCCCCTTGCTGGTTGAGCGTGACCGCGCCGGACGCGGAGCCTGGTACGAGTTCTTCCCCCGATCTGAAGGTGCCGTCAAGGACCACACCACAGGCGCCTGGACCTCCGGCAACTTCCGCACTGCTGCCAGCCGGCTTGACGCCGTTGCCGCAATGGGCTTCGACGTCATTTACATGCCGCCCATCCACCCGATCGGCGTGCAGCACCGCAAGGGACCCAACAACACGCTGATTGCCGGCCCGAACCATCCCGGCTCACCGTGGGCCATCGGAGCGGCCGAAGGTGGCCACGATGCCATCCACCCGGACCTGGGCACCTTCGATGATTTTGATGCCTTCGTGGCCCGGGCCAACGAACTTGGCCTGGAAGTGGCCCTGGACCTTGCACTCCAGGCGGCCCCGGACCACCCCTGGGTGCAGTCCAACCCCGAATGGTTCACCACCCGTGTGGACGGCACTATTGCCTATGCCGAAAACCCGCCGAAGAAGTACCAGGACATTTATCCGCTCAATTTCGATAATGATCCTGAGGGCCTGTCGAACGAAATCCTGCGGATTGTGCTCCTGTGGGTAAGCCACGGCGTAAAGATTTTCCGGGTGGATAATCCGCACACCAAACCGGTGTGGTTCTGGGAATGGCTTATTGCGCAGGTCAATAAGGAAGTTCCCGGTGTGGTGTTCCTTGCCGAGGCGTTTACCCGGCCTGCAATGATGCATGCCCTGGGCCGTGCCGGATTCCAGCAGTCCTATACATACTTCACGTGGCGCAACACCAAGAAGGAAATCGAGGATTACTTCACTGAAGTCAGCCACGAGTCGGCTGCGTTCTTCCGCCCCAACTTCTTCGTCAACACCCCGGACATCCTGACGGAGTACCTGCAGTTCGGTGGCCCGGCGGCGTTCAAGATCAGGGCTGTCCTGGCGGCCTCCGCCAGTCCGCTGTGGGGCGTCTACGCCGGCTATGAACTCTATGAGCACGTGGCCCGGCCCGGCGCGGAGGAGTACATCGACAACGAAAAGTTCGAGTACAAGGCACGCGACTGGGACGCAGCCGCCCACTCCGGGCGGACCCTTGCCCCATACATCACCAGGCTCAACGAGATCAGGCACGCGCACCCGGCGCTGCAGGACCTGCAGAACCTGACGGTCCACCACAGCACAGACGACGCCACGGTTGTCTACTCCAAGCACAAGACGCTGCCGGATGGGTCAAAGGACACCCTCATCGTGGTGGTCAATGTTGATCCGCACGGAACCCGGGAGTGCACTGTTTCACTTGACCTGGCCGCCCTTGAACTGGGCCCCGAAGACCTGACCCACAACGGAGGCTTCCACGTGGATGACCTCATTTCCGGTGACAGCTGGGAATGGGGCGAGTACAACTACGTGCGTCTTGACCCCCATGTGGAGCCCGCACACATCCTGCGCGTTAGGAGAATGCATCAGTGAATTTTAATCCGCAAGGTTCCGGGCAGCATTTCACACCTAAGAGCACGTTCGAGTTAAATGCACCGGGACTCCCGCACGATCCGCTGTGGTACCGGAAAGCGGTGTTCTACGAGGTACTCGTTCGAGCTTTTGCGGATGCCAACGGTGACGGCTCCGGTGACTTCTCCGGCCTCATCGACAGGCTTGACTATCTTCAGTGGCTGGGCGTCGACTGCCTCTGGCTGCCGCCGTTCTTCCAGTCGCCGCTGCGCGACGGCGGTTATGACATCTCGGACTACAACTCGGTCCTGGACGAGTTCGGAACCATCAGCGACTTCAAACGCCTGGTCGCCGAGGCCCACGCGAGGGGTGTCCGGGTAATTATCGACCTGCCCCTGAACCACACCTCGGACCAGCACCCCTGGTTCCAGGAGTCGCGCAAGGACCCGGACGGCCCGTACGGGGACTTTTACGTCTGGAGCGACACAGACGAGAAGTACCAGGACGCGCGCATCATCTTCGTGGACACCGAGGAATCCAACTGGACCTTCGACCCCATCCGGCGCCAGTTCTTCTGGCACCGCTTCTTCAGCCACCAGCCGGACCTGAACTTCGAAAACCCGAAGGTCATCGAAGCGCTGTTCGATGTTGTCCGGTTCTGGCTGGACCAGGGCATTGACGGCTTCCGAGCAGACGCCATCCCGTACCTGTTCGAGGAGGAAGGGACGAACTGCGAGAACCTTCCGGCCACCCACGAGTTCCTTCGGAAGCTCCGCACCATGGTGGACGAGAGCTACCCCGGCCGGGTGATCATCGCCGAGGCCAACCAGCCGCCGAACGAAGTGGTGGAGTACTTCGGTACGGAAGAGGAACCCGAATGCCACATGGCCTTCCACTTCCCGATCATGCCGCGGTTGTACTACGCCCTTCGGGACCAGAAGGCCGCGCCCATCATCGAAACCATGCAGGATACGCCGGAAATCCCTGACGGAGCGCAGTGGGGGACCTTCCTGCGGAACCATGATGAGCTGACCCTTGAAATGGTCACCGCAGATGAGCGCGCGGCCATGCTTGGCTGGTACGCGCCGGATCCCCGCATGCGGGCCAACATCGGCATCCGGCGGAGGCTCGCGCCGTTGCTGGACAACTCGCGCGCTGAAATTGAGCTGATCAACGCGCTCCTCCTCTCGCTTCCAGGCAGCCCGTTCCTCTATTACGGGGACGAGATCGGCATGGGAGACAATATCTGGCTCGAAGACCGCGATGCCGTGCGCACTCCGATGCAGTGGAATCCGGACCGGAACGCCGGGTTCTCCAACGCGGATCCGGGCAAGCTCTACCTGCCTCCCATCCAGTCCCTGGTGTACAACTACGCCATGGCCAACGTCGAGGCGGAAGCGGCCCACTCAGGGTCCCTGCTGCGCTGGACCCGGCAGATCCTGAGCGTCCGCAAGAACCACCCGGCGTTCGGTCTGGGCGGTTTCAGGCACGTGGATGCCGATCATGACGCCGTACTCGCATATCTCCGCGAGCTGCCGGACGGCAACTCCGCCGGCGCTGACGGCGAGACCATCCTGTGCGCGTTCAACCTTTCGCAGCATCCGGTTGCAGCCCAGCTGCGGCTCCCGCAATTCGCGGGGCGCGGGTTGCGCGACGTCTTCGGCGGCCAGCCGTTCCCCGGCGTCAACGATGACGGAACCCTCACGTTGACCTTGGGCAGCCACGATTTCTTCTGGTTGCGGCTCCGGTCGGCGGCCTCCAATCCATCGTCGCCCTACACCCAGGCGATGCCGATCCTCTCGATCGAGAACTGAGGCTGAGATGAATCAACCAATCCTTACCCCCGCCCTTACCGCCCTCCTCCAGGAATGGCTTCCGCAACAGCGGTGGTTCCCGGTCAAGACACCAGACTTTGACATGCTGCAGGTTGGCAGCCTGGGCCTGGAGGACGCTTCCGGCCATGCCGGGCTGGCAGTCTTCCTCCTGGCCGTCACCACGCAAACGTCCGACGGCGGCCAGCGGACCGCCGTCGTCCAGGTCCCCTTGAGCTTCCGGCAGGCGCCCGCAGCCGGGATGGAACGCGCCATGGTGGGCCAGGCAGCCGGCATGGACCCCTCCAGGACCTGGGTTTATGACGCCGTCCACGACCCCGACTTCGTGGGCAGCTGGCTGGAGCTTATCCGGCAGGAGGAAAAGGCGCCCAACGGCAGCGCAACCGGATTCCGCGTTCCCGGGGACCGCCGCCTTCCTACCGCCCGCGGCGTTGTGAAGGTGCTGTCCGGCGAGCAGTCCAACAGTTCAGTCATCGTGGACGACGGCGAGTCCGCGGCCATCGTGAAATTCTTCCGTGTGCTGTCCGACGGGACGAATCCCGAAGTTGAAGTGGGCGCGGCGCTGACGGCTGCGGACACCTTCGAAGTTCCCGCCACTCTTGGGTGGGTTCGGGGCGAATGGCTGGCCCAGGGAACGGCTCAGTCTGCCAATGGATCGCGCTATGTCCAGGGCGAACTGGCGGTGGCGCACGAGTTCCTGGCAGGGGGCCGCGACGCCTGGCGCCTGGCCGTTGATGCCGCCCGTTCCGGCACTGACTTCACGGCAGAAGCGCAGGCACTGGGCGCGGCGACGGCCACGGTTCATCAGCGGCTTGCGCAGGCACTGGGGCAGTCCGCCGAGCACGAACCGGGTCAGACCATTGCACCGGCAGTAGCCCAGCGTGTCCGCGAGGCGTGGGCAGAGGCCGCTGCCGCCGTCGGTCCTTATGACGAAGCCTTGAACGCGCTCCTGGACAAGCTTGACCATGTGCCCGCGGGTCCGTTGCAGCGTATCCACGGGGACTTCCACCTGGGCCAGATTCTCCAGGTCCCCGGGCACACGGGAAGCCCAGTGGCCGGCGGTGGCGCACAGGGCCCCGCCCCCGCACGGTGGGCCATCCTTGATTTCGAAGGCGAACCACTGCGTCCGGTGGTAGAACGGAACGTTCCCGACGTACCCCTGAGGGACGTCGTGGGCATGCTCAGGTCCTTCGACTACGCAGCCGGAGCAGCGCAACGCGAACAGGAGGGCGCGCAGGTACCGGCTTCCTGGGTTGACGACTGCGCCGATGCCTTCCTCGCCGGATATGCGGGTGTGACGCCGGGGACGGTGGACCGGGAATCGCCCCTCTTTGTGGCATTGTGGCTGGACAAGGCACTGTACGAAGTAGTTTATGAAATGCGCAACAGGCCCGACTGGCTGGCGATCCCCGTGAACGCCTCCAGGCGGCTCCTGGGCAGTAATGGCGCCGGTGGTAACGCCGGGGCAGCATCGGAAGGTAACGACATGACAGGCTCAGCACGAATTGACCGGCCAGGGGTGCCGCTGAATGTAGATGAAGGCACCCTGGGCAGGATTGCGAACGGCGAACACCACGCCCCCCACTCAGTCCTGGGCGCACACCTCGACGATTACGGCCACGTCACCATCCGCACCGTGAAGCACCTCGCCGATTCCGTCACCGTCATCACACCGGCGGGTGATGTTCCCATGGAGCACGAGGCACACGGCGTATGGGTGGCCGTCCTCGAACCCCTGCAGCAGGGGCACGTTCCGGACTACCGGCTGTCCGTCACGTATCCGGGCGCGGAACCGGTCACCGTCGACGACCCCTACCGCTACCTGCCAACCGTGGGTGAAGTGGACCTGCACCTGATCGGCGAAGGGCGGCACGAAAAGCTCTGGGAGGTGCTTGGCGCCCACGTCCAGCACTACAAGTCCGCGATGGGGGACGTGGACGGTGTTTCCTTCGCAGTCTGGGCGCCCAACGCGCAGGCCGTCCGGGTGAAGGGCGACTTCAACGCTTGGGACGGCCGCGAGAACTCCCTCCGCTCACTGGGGTCCTCGGGAGTCTGGGAAATCTTCGTCCCCGGTGTTGTAGCAGGGGCGTGCTACAAATTTGAAATCCGGACCAAGGCCGGCCACTGGGTGGAAAAAGCTGACCCCCTGGCATTCGGTACGGAGGTGCCGCCCTTGACCGCCTCCAGGGTGGTGGAGCCGTCGTACGCCTTCAAGGACCAGGAGTGGATGGAAGCACGCGCCCAACGGGATCCGCACAACTCGGCCATGAGCGTCTACGAGGTCCACCTCGGCTCCTGGAAGCTTGGCCTCGGGTACCGGGAGCTCGCCAAGGAACTGGTGGAGTACGTCAAGTGGCTCGGCTTCACGCATGTGGAGTTCATGCCGGTTGCTGAGCACCCGTTCGGCGGGTCGTGGGGCTACCAGGTCACGTCCTACTTCGCGCCGACGTCCCGTTTTGGACACCCCGATGAGTTCCGCTATCTGGTGGACACCCTGCACCAGGCCGGCATTGGCGTGCTCCTGGACTGGGTTCCGGCCCACTTCCCCAAGGACGCCTGGGCGCTCGCCCAGTTCGACGGCGAGCCGCTGTACGAGCACGCGGACCCCAATCTGGGCGAACACCCCGACTGGGGTACCCTGATCTTCGACTTTGGACGGACGGAAGTACGCAACTTCCTCGTGGCCAACGCCTTGTACTGGCTGGACGAGTTCCACATCGATGGCCTGCGCGTGGACGCCGTCGCTTCCATGCTGTACCTGGACTACTCCCGTGAGGAGGGCCAGTGGCAGCCCAATCGCTTCGGCGGCAGGGAAAACCTGGAAGCCATCTCCTTCCTGCAGGAAGTCAACGCCACGGTGTACAAGACGCACCCCGGCGCGGTCATGATCGCCGAGGAATCCACCGCATTCCCCGGAGTGACCGCGCCCACCAGCCATGGCGGACTCGGTTTCGGCCTGAAGTGGAACATGGGCTGGATGCACGACTCCCTCAAGTACGCGTCTGAGGAGCCCGTCAACCGCAAGTGGCACCACGGAACAGTCACGTTCTCCCTGGTTTACGCCTTCACGGAAAACTTCCTGCTGCCCATCAGCCACGATGAGGTAGTCCACGGCAAGGGATCCATGCTGCGCAAGATGCCGGGCGACCGCTGGCAGCAGCTGGCAAACCTGCGCGCCTTCCTGGCCTACCAGTGGGCCCACCCGGGCAAGCAGCTGATCTTCATGGGCACCGAATTCGGCCAGGAAGCGGAATGGTCCGAACAGCACGGGCTCGACTGGTGGCTTGCTGAGATCCCGGCACACCAGGGTGTGCAGCTGCTGACCAAGGATCTCAACGAGCTCTACAGCTCTACCCCGGCGCTCTATGCCCGGGACAACGAGCCCGGCGGGTTCCAGTGGATCAACGGGGGAGACGCGGACCGCAATGTCCTGTCGTTCATCCGTTGGGACAAGGACGACAATCCGCTGGTCGTCGCCATCAACTTCTCAGGCGCACCCCACGTTGGATACACCCTGGGTGTGCCGGAAGCCGGCGCCTGGACCGAGGTCCTGAACACGGACGCGGCAACCTATGGCGGGTCCGGTGTCCTCAACTCGGGCGAGCTCAAAGCTGCGGACAAGGGGCAGGACGGTCAGCCGGCCACCCTTAGCGTCACTTTGCCGCCGCTGGGCGCTGCCTACTTCAGGCCCGGAGCTTCTGCCGCCGGCTAACTGTTGGATTGATGGTTGGAAGGGCCCGGGATCCGCGTGATTCCGGGCTTTTTCGCGTCCTGCCGCAGGACTGGGGGACGCTGCCCCCGGGCGGGTTGGCTATCTGGAAAAAGTGGTGGTAGAGTTTATTTCCGCGCTGCTCCACGGAGTCAGACGGAAAAACCGACACTCAAGCCTCTGGCTAAAGAGCGTCGCGGAAGCCGGTTTGACAAGTGAGAGAGCAGCCGGTAAGTTTGAGAAGTTGCTCCGGAGCGATCCACGGCTGAGAAGTGCTGGTGGTGGTGCCGGGTGTGTCTGTTGTTTGAGAACTCAATAGTGTGCCAAGT
>NZ_PJMB01000006.1 GCF_002892835.1 Arthrobacter sp. AFG7.2
GCCGACGACGGCGGCCACTTCCGTTTCAAAGTCCAGGTCCGTGCAGCCTGCCGGAATGCCGATCACCTCGCCGGTGCCTGTCACGGTGTGCGGGTTGGTGAAGTAGAACGTGGGCGCCTCGTACCATTCGGTCACCACGCCGGCCACGCCGTCGATGCTCTTCCGCACGCCTTCAACGTGTTCCTCGAACGCCACGAAGTCCCGGATGGTGGCGGGCGCCAGCGGTGCGAGCAGCTGCACATCCGCCAGCGGAACAGCGGCCACAGAACCGATGGCTTTCCGGGCCGCGGCCAGTGTCTCCTCGAGGCCGGCATCCAGCAGGGTCTGGACACCCTGGCCTTCGGGGAGGGGGTAGCAGGCGCCGTCTTCAACGAAGCCTGACCGCGTTCCGCCGTCGTGATTCCAACGGGCAATCTTGACCATGAATATCTCCTCAGGCTGTGCGGCGGGCGGGGACTGAAGCGGCGGTGATCCCCAGGGTGCGTGCGTTGCCGCCCAAGACCTGAGCCTCGTCCCCGACAGACAGCCCGGCAGCCTTCACCTCGTCCACAGGGACGTCGGAGCCCATGTCGAACGGGTAGTCCGAGCCGAGCAGCACCTGCTCCGGACCGGCGGAAGCCACCAGGGCACGGAGTTCGGCGGCGCTGTGCACCAGAGAATCGAAGTACAGCTTCGTCAGGTATGACGACGGCGGCGCGGCGCAGCCATGTGCCTCCGGCCGGACCTTCCAGGCGCGGTCCGAGCGGCCCAGCGTGGTGGGCAGGTAGCCCCCGCCGTGGGCGGCCAGCACCTTGAGGTCCGGGTGCCGGTCCAGGACGCCGCTGAAAATCAGGTGGGACAGGGCAACGGCGTTCTCGGCTGGCTGGGACACCGTATTGGCGAGGTAGAACCGGTCCAGCCGCTCATCCAGCGAGCAGCCGAAGGGGTGCAGGAACACCACCGCGCCCAGCTCCTCGGCCCGGTTCCAAAACGGTTCCAGGCGGGGATCGGAAAGTTCGACGGTGCTGCGTACCGGATCTTCCGGAGTGGCGGCAAACGAGCCAATTTCGACGCCGAGCAGCCCGCACTCCAGCACCGCGTGCTCCAGCGCCTCCACCATCAAGGCGGGATGCTGCAGCGGGACCAGGCCCAGCCCGTTAAGCCGCTCGGGGGCGCGGTCCACAAACTCCCGGACCGCCTGATTGGCGGCCTTCGCTACCTGAAGGGCCAGCTCTTCGCCGGCAAAGTAATAGAAGTGCGACGGCGACGGCGAAACCAGCTGCACATCCACGCCTTGCGCATCCATGTCCGCGAGCCGGCGGTCCAGGTCCGTCAGCTGCGGCCAGCGCTCCTTGATCATCCGGCCCGAAGCTGCCATCGATTCCGGGCCGTTGCGGCGCACTTCCAGTGCCTGCTGGGCGCCGAAGCCCTCGGGATCAGCCTCCGCCACAAGCTGCTGCAGGGCCGGAAGCAGGACATGGGCGTGGACGTCCACGGTGGGTGTTTGCATGTCAGTGGTGCGCACGCTCATGCCGGTTCCTTCACCAGGGTGGAGATTGAATGCATGAGGCCGGGCACGTTGGCATCCCGGACACCGTCGAGCATCCACTGGCCCAACTGCACGGACGCGTCGACAACTGCCTTTGCCCTGTCCAGGCGGCGGTCGGTGAACTCTTTCCAGAGCGTCTCGGTAACGTCGTCGGCAACGATCAGGAGTTCGGCCAGCACAGCCGCGTCCTCCATCGCCATGGCAGCACCCTGCGCAATCGTGGGCGGGCAGCTGTGTGCGGCGTCGCCGATGATGACGCTGCGGCCGCGGTTCCAAGGCCCGTCCACGAGGTGCGTGGTGAACCAGGTGTAGTTGATGCGGGCACTGTAGTCCAGGTTCTCCCGGATCTCGTTCCAGGGGCCGCCGTAGGCCGCGGCGAGTTCAGCCATAATGCGGGGGCCGTCCTCGTGCTTGCGCTCCTGTGCCTTCTCCACCAGGTAGGCGTAGATGGTGTCAGGGCCGGTGGGGCAGTAGCCGGCGATGAAGCAGGGGCCGCCGTAGGTGAGGTCCGTGCGGACCACCTCCTGGGGGCGCTCCACGAAGGCACGCCAGATGCCCATGCCGGTGGCCTCGGGTTCAACCTCGATGCCGATGGCCTTGCGGACGGCAGAGTGCAGTCCATCCGCGCCGATCAGGAGGTCATAGGTGGCGCTGCCGCCGTCGGCGGTGCTTACGGTGACGGACCCGCCGTCGTCCGTTATGCCTGCGACCGCCTTGCCGTAGCTGATCCGGGCGCCTGCCTGCTCTGCCCGCTCGCGGAGGATGGCAGTGAGGTCGGGGCGGTACATGCCCATCGTGGCGGGGAGTTCGTCGCCGCCGGTCCGGATGTCTTCCAGGACGGCGATGACGGTGCCGGCGGGGTCCGGGGCGCGCAGGCCCAGGGTGCTGAACCCGTAGCCCTTCGCCTCGACCTGCTCCCACACCCCGAGCTGGCGGAGGACCCGCAGGGCGTTGCCCTGCAGGGTGATGCCGGAGCCAAGGGTCTGCGGTGCTTCCGCCCTCTCGAGGATTTCCACCTTGATTCCGGCGTCGGCCAGGAGGATGCCTGCGGTCAGTCCCGCGGCTCCGGCCCCGACGATTCCGACGTTCTGTACTGCTGCCATCGCTGACTCCTTTGTATTGACGGCGTTACTGCTGGTGGTTTTGTTGCTGTTTCAACTGAAATTATCGGACGGCGATCGGGTTGACGGGCGATCCGACGGCGCCGGTGATGGGAAGCGGGGCGGCGGTGAGCAGGAAGTCGTACTTGCCGTCCGCTGCGCACGCTTCCGCGAGGCCGTCCGGGTCCCACATCTCGCCCAGGAACAGTCCGAGGTTGGGGATGGCGATCTGGTGGAGGGGCTGGAAGGCGGCGTCGAATTCGTTGGGACGCACTTCGAAACCCCAGGTGTCGGTGGCGATCCCGGCGATTTCGGTTTCATGGAGCCAAGGCGCGGTGGTGAACGAGAGGCCGGGGGCTGCGCCGCCGGCGTAGTCGCCCCAGCCCTCACGCCGGACGCGGGTGTGCTGGCCGGTGCGGATGACGACGATGTCGCCTCTGCTCACCTTTGAGCTGGGGCCCTGCAGTGCGATGGTGCGCTCGAGGTGTTCGGGGGTGATCGCGAAACCATCCGGCAGCTCGCCGTCGTTCCGTCCCAGTTCGGGGCCCAGCGCGCGGCCGACGTCCAGCAGGACGCCACGGGTGACGATCTTTGCCGCAGCGGTCTCGATGCCGGTGACCAGGTCACCCTCGGAAGTGACCACGTCGCCGGCGGCCCTGCCGTTCCAGGCCTTGCCCTGGTCGAAGATGTGCCCCAGCCCGTCCCACTGCGTGGAGCACTGCAGCGGCATGGCGATCACGTCGTCCGCACCGCCGAAGCCGTGCGGGAAACCCTGGTTGCCGCGTTCGGCGTCCACGCCGGTGTCCGTCATGGTGTGGACGGGATTGGTGCGCCGGCGCCAGCCCTTCTGCGGGCCATTCGTGTCGAACGGCTGCGACAGTGAGAAGGCCTCACCAGTCTTTACCAGGGCTGCGGCCTCGATGCGCTTGGCGGCGTCAATGTAGTTCAGGGTCCCGAGGACGTCGTCCTGGCCCCAGCGGCCCCAGTTGTTGTGGGCCTTGGCCATGGTTCGGATGCTGCCCAGTGGGTCCTCACGCCGGATGACCGGGGAATCGGTTGATTCCCCGGTGCCGGTTGGTGCTGTGTCCTGGGTGGTCACTGGACACCTTCACTTGTGGTTTCGTCCTTGCAGTGGATGAGCTGTGTTCCCAGTCCGGTGATGGTGCCTTCCATGACGTCGCCGTCCTGGAGCAGCCGGCCCCAGTGCTGGCCGTTGCCGGCCGGGCTTCCGGTGAGGACCAGGTCGCCGGGCCGGAGCGGCATGATCTGGGAGGCTTCGCTGACGAGCTTGGCGACGCCGAAGATCATGTCTGATGTGGACTCGTCCTGCATGGCCTTGCCGTTGAGCTTCAGCGTTACCTGGACGTCCTGCGGGTCGCCAAAGAATTTGGCAGGCACCAGCAGCGGTCCGGTGGGCAGGAAGCCGGGGGCGTTCTTGGCCCGGTACCAGTCCGAGCCGATGGCCGGCATGTCCTTCCGGAAGACGTATTCGCGGGTAGTGATGTCGTTGACCATGGTGTACCCGAAGACGTAGTCCAGGGCTTCCTCGGGGGTGACGCGGAATGCGGTCTTCCCGATGACTGCAGCCACTTCCAGCTCCCAGTCGTGGGACTTGCTGTAGGACGGGAGCGTGAGGTCGTCCGTGGCGGACGCGATCGCCGTCGGGAGCCCGATGAAGAAGTATGGCGTTCCCTGGCCTGCCCGCTTGTCCATCATGGCAGCCGTCCTGGCGCGTACTTCCTCTTCGTCCTCGCCGGGTTCGCGGTGGGCTGCGGCGAGGTCGATCACGTGCTTGCGGTAGTTCGCGCCGGTTTGCAGGACCTGGGCGGGTTCCACCGGGGCGAGGATTTCGACGTCGGCCAGCGCCAGGCCGCTGTCCCCACCTGCAGAGGCGGCCAGGCTGTCCAGCTGTGCCTCGGTGGTTGCCCAGTGCTCGATCAGGGAGTTGATGTCACCGTCCAGCGGCAGGACGCGATCACCCACCAGCAGGCCTGCCCGGGCTTTACTGTCCCCGGCCTCCTGGAAGCGGACCAGGGCATATGTTGCTTCAGGCATATCTTTCTAGCCCCGTCCCTGCTTGGCGTAGGGGTTAAGCAGGGCTTCCTTCATCTCGGCGGAGGCGCCTTCTTCGGTGGCGGTGAAGCCTTCGGCCGGGGGGAAGGATTCGGTCATGGAGTGCGGCATCGCGCCGTTCTTGTAGAAGTTGTTCGAGCCCAGGGACGGCTTCCAGGTGTTGGCGTCCCAGTCCGGGACGTAGTTGCGGTAGCCGCCGGAGTTCAGTTCAACGCGTAGGCCTGAGGGGTCACGGAAGTAGAGGAAGTTCTGTTCCCCCACACCGTGGATGGAGGGGCCGTACTCCATCGGGGTCCCGTTTTCCATCATGACGTCTGCGGTACGGAGCAGGTCCTCGGTGGCGTCCACCCAGAAGGCGATGTGGTTGACACGGCCGGCGCGGCTGGAGGTGTCCAGGACCACGCCAAGGTCGTGGGACTTCTCGTTCGTGGTCAGCACAGAGAACACGGTGATGGGTGCCTCGTCCAGGTCCACGAACGCCATGACGCGGAAGCCCAGGGCCTCGTTGTACCACTTGGCGAAGCCGCGGACATCGGAACAGGCGACAGTGACGTGGTCCAGGAAGCGGGGTGCGGCGGCGTGGCTGCTGCGGCGCTCCGGCCGGTCCGGGTAGGTGGACTCGAAGCCGGGCTCTGCGACGAACTTCTCAACTTCATAGAAGAGGCGCATGGGGTGGCCGTAGGGGCCGGTGAATTCGTAGGCCTTGCCGAAGCCGTGGCCCCCGGGCGTCCAGGTTCCCTGCACGCCGGTTGCTTCGACGCGCTCGGCGGCGGCTTCTAGGGCGGCCTGGGAGTTGGTGCGCCATGCCATCCGGCCCAGGGATGCTTCCGGTCCTTCGGTGATTACGAGGCTGTAGCGGTAGTAGTCGCCCCAGCAGCGCAGGTAGACGTTGCCGGCCACGCGGTCAATGATGCGCATGCCGAACTTTTCCTCGTAGAACCGGGCCGAGGCTTCGACGTCCGGAGTGGTGATCTCGAGGTGGGCAAGATGGGAGAGCGGAGTTTCCACGTTGAAGTCCTTCTGGTTACTGGCTGCGGTACTGGTTGTTGCAGGTCCTGTAACTACTGTGAGGCACTTCATATATTTGGGGAAGACGAGCTTTTTGATATCAAGTATCCGTCGCGCTGATACCTGAATTCTTCCAAAGCAGGTGTGGGCGGGGCACCTGTTTCCCTGCCCCCGGGACTGTGTCTGTTGCTGCCGTGTTTAGGACGACATCCGGTACGGCCCGGTGACGCGGGATCCCGGTTTCGGATCCCCAGCTGACATGATGAGAAGCATGGCTCCTTCCCGTCCCGATCCTCAGGAGCGCCTTGAAGGCACCGTCGTCGTTCTTCGCGAGCTGATCGAGAATGACCTCCCGGCTCTATTCACAGCCATCGGAAGACCCGAGATATTCGCTGGCGGCTGGGGTGGAGGTATGGGGGCTTATCGCGAGGACTTCGCGCAGTGAGCGGCGTTTCTGAGGCAATGGCTGCCCTGGCAACAAGGCAACGTGTACGCCGTGGCGCGAGGAATGGCCCCAGGTACGCAGTGTTATTGATGAGTGTTTGGCGGGCAGGCTGGCGAACCCCAGCTATACCCCGTCTCCGTAAGCGATCCCTTACGGGCAAGGGACCCACCTGATGCTCCGCAGCTCATAACCCAAGTGCGGCGAGTTCAGGTGGTGAGTGCAACACCCTGAATTCTGTGGGGTGGGCCTTTGGCTTGGGTGAGTATCCATTGGAGTGCCTCGCGAAAGGCTGCTCCTGCAAGCTCCCACTCTTCTCTAGCTCCGCCGTCGTCAGCCCAGAAGTACACCCTGTAGGTCGGAACATCGACTTTGCCTGATCTGATTCCGCTGATCAATGAGTTCTGTTCGCATTTACCCGACCGTGCTCCGAGACGCAGTACCTGGTGTCTCGCATGCCCATCCTCTAACGCTTACTTCTAAGCCGTGGTGTGGTGCTAACCGTCCCTAGGAACCAGGGAGGCTGATCACGAACCAAATGAGTCCCGCCCCGAATGGAATCCAAAGGAAAGGTGTGAAGTTTGTCGTCAAGTTATTCTCGTCGGCAACTATCCCGGCATTCCAAAACGCGAATCCGCCGCTTATCAGGAGAGTAAGACTCACCGCCAGCGCGAGCATCGAGATTGCCGCCGATTTCCTGATTATGCTGGCCTCCCGAGGTCTCTGTAGATACAAGGGCGAGTTCTCATGCTAGCTTTCCGCATGCTCGCACAGTCGCACGTATGGCGGTCGCCGAGCGTTCCTTGGCGTGACCGTATTGGACATTTGCGGTTTGTGGAAACCAATGCCGGAGTGCTGGTGAAAGGGGCCATGTGCAAACCTTGGATCGGGGGTTGTTCCTCACGCTGAACTTTAAGAACGGATTCTGATATGGACGAAGGCGAAATGAGGATGCTGGCTTTCTTCATCGGGGTGGCAGCGCTGGCCGTGGTGTTATTCGTTTCAGGCGTCATCTCGCAGCGCCGCCGCCGGGCCCCCAGGGGTTCTGCGTCCGCCCGGACCGGCGGAGGCCACGATGACTCAGGTGTGGCCGTAGGGGGTGCGTCTGCATCTTCTGACGAACGTGGCGGCACTGATGGGGATGGCGGCGGTGCTGACGGTGGCGCTGACGGCGGCGGGGGCGGTGGTGGCGACTGAGTAGTGGTTCGGCCTGAACCTGGACAAGAAGAAAGCCCTTCCCGGATAGCCCGGGATGGGCTTCTTCTTGGAGTGCTGATGCAGAAACTGCGGGAGCGTTTCGGCGGGGACCTGAAACCGGTTGCGCCTACTCCTTGCCAAGCCCCGCGGCCGACGTCTTGTCTCCCGTTACGTCATTCAGTGCCGCCAGGTCGAAAAGCCCATTGATGTCGGCCTGCTTGGTGGTGCCGGCAGCAACACCGTCGGCCAGGAGCTTTTCATAGGTCCCCGCGAGGGGGTCCACGGTAAACACGATGTTTTTCAGTGACCTGTCGATAACGTCTGCCTTCAGCTCGGCGCCGGCGGCTTCCTTCAGTGCCGCGTTGATGACGGAAGCTTTCTCGCCGTCGGCCGCCTTGTTCAGCCACTCAACAGACTTCACGTGCCCCTTCAGCAGAGCCTTCACAGTGTCCGGGTGGTCGGCCGCGAACTTCTGGTTCACGATCAGAATGGTGGTGGGAAACTCACCGGGCTTGCCGGAGAGCGAGTCGTCCCACAGGTCCTTTTCGTCCACCAGCACCTTGGCGCCGGCGGTCAGCACCAAACGTGAGGCCCACGGCTCGGGCAGCCACGCGCCGTCGAGCTTTCCGTCCTGGAACAGCTTCAGGGTCTGCGCGTTTTCAGTGGGGTTGATGGCGACGTCGCCGCTGCCGTCCACGTTGGTCTTGTAGCCCTGGGAGGCGAGCCAGGCCCGGAGGGCGACATCCTGCGTGCCGCCAAGCTGCGGGGACGCCAGCGTCTTGCCCTTGAGGTCCGCCGCGGAGTTGATCTCCGGCTTGACCACCAGCTGGGCGCCGCCGGCGGCCGCGCCGGCGATGATGTTTACGGACTCCCCGCCGCTCTTGACGAACGAGTTGATGGCGGGGTTCGGGCCGATGTAGGTGGCGTCGATGGCGCCGGCGTTCAAGGCCTCGATGGCGGCGGGGCCGGCGTTGAACACCTGGGTGGTCAGCTTGGTGTCCCCGAGTTCATCGGCGATGTAGCCCTGGCTGACGCCGACGAGGGCGGGGGCGTGGGTCACGTTGCCGAAGTAGCCGAGCTTCAGTTCGGCGGCTGGGTTTCCGGCAGGTGCGGCGCCCTGGACCGTTGCCGGGGTGCCGCTGTTGACGGCGGAGGCGACGGCGGCGCCCCCGCCAATGAGCGCCAGGATGCCGGCAGCGATGGCGATCTTCAAGCCGAGGGGGCGTTGTGGTGCAGCGGACCGACCGGCCACGATGCGGGTGGAACTTTGCTGGTCCTGCCGTGCCCTGGGGCTCTTGTTCGAGGCGTCTGTCACTGGATTTCCTTTGCTGGGGCGGATGCTGAGATGAGACTACGAAGAGCCCCGCGGCGCCACAATCGTTGCTGTAGCAGGCGTTCACGCGGCGTAGCGAACGCGCAACGGGGCGTAGCGCAGCGACAAGAAACGTCGCGGGACGTCTTTTTCAAGGGCGGGGCGAAGAGTGTCTGCGATACCCGGGGGTTGCCGGAAACTGGGTCTGTTTCCGGACACTGCAGCGGACGTACCATCAGGCATGGAAAAGCTGAGATTTGAGGTGCGTATTAACGCTCCAGCCCAAACCGTCTGGGCGACGATGCTCGATGATGCCACGTACCGGGAATGGACGAGTGCCTTCAACGAGACGGGTTCCTACTACGAGGGCGACTGGAACCAGGGCAGCGAGATTCGTTTCCTCGGCCCTGAGGAGGAAGGATCCGTGGGAGGGATGATCGCAATAGTTGAGGAAAGCAGGCCGCATGAGTTCATCTCCCTGCGGTATCTCGGCCAGATCGTCCGCGGTGAGGATGACAGGACCAGCGATGCAGCAAAGGAATTCATCGGCGCCCACGAAAACTATTCCTTCACTGAATCGGACGGGGTGACCACAGTGGAGGTCGAGCTTGAGAGCGAGGACGATTGGGCGGACATGCTGAATGAAGCGTGGCCCGTGGCCCTGGCTAAACTCAAGGACCTCGCCGAAGCCCGGTCCTGACCTGCCGCCCGGGCTGCTGGCTGATGCTGACTGCAGCCGCTTCGCTCGGCCGGGGTGCACCGGCATCGCTTTCACCATAGGCTGGCCGGGTGGATACAGGCACCGTGAACTCCCGCGAACAGGGCGTGCAGCTCGACAGGCAGTCGCGCATTCTTGAAGCAGCGCTCGAACTGCTGTCGCGCTATGGGATCTCCGGTGTCAGCATGCGCGCAGTGGCGCGCGAGGCGGGAGTGGCCCTCGGCCTGGTGAACTACTACTACGAGGACAAATCGAGCCTGATCCGCGCGGCACTGCACAGCGTCGACAAACACGACCTCGCTCTGGTTGCGCCGGACCCCGCCCTGCCCGCGGACGAGCAGCTCCGGAACGCACTCCGCCGTGTTGCGGGCCCGGAACTCTTGACGACCCGCTATCTGTCGCTGCGCCTTCATCTGTGGGCGCTCGCGAAGGCGGACGAAGATTTCGCGCTGATCAATGCGGCGGCGTTCGACCGCTACCTGGACGGGCTCGCGGCCCTGATCGGGAACGCCAAGCCGGAGCTGTCCGCCAAGGAATGCAGGGAGCGGGCTGCTGACATCGTGGTCCTGCAGAACGGAATGTGGCTGACCGCGCTCCTTGGCGTGGACAAAGAATCCATTCGGCGGAGCATCGCCCGCACTGAAGAAATCGCCTTCGCCGCATAGCAGCCACCACTTCCCGGCGTGGCAGCCACCACTTCGCCGGCACGCGACACCGCCGGAAGCCCATGGTGCTTGCCCTGGCACCGGTACGCGCCTGTCATATTCGGACGGAACCGCGACACATGCGAGCGGTGGGCTCGAATTCCCGTGCCCCGCTACGGGCGTAAGGTTTCGCCGTCGTAAATTTTGAACGTTTGTCCAGTTTTCTATTGAACAGGTGTTCAATAGGCATTACTGTCCTTGGGTATGACCTACGCCACACCAGGGGATGCCTCGGATTCTCCGGCTGACACGGTCAACCTTTCGCTTTCGAAAGAACGACGACCCGCCCTGGGCCACTCTGACCGGCACCAGGTAGAAGGAGAGTTTGCAGCATGACAACAAACCACTACGACTACGTCATCGTCGGCGGCGGAAGCGCGGGTTCCGTGCTCGCCAACCGGCTGAGCGAAGGAGGCCAGAGCAGCGTCCTGGTTCTTGAAGCCGGCCGGAGCGACTACCCGTGGGACCTTTTCATCCAGATGCCGGCCGCCCTGACGTTCCCCAGCGGCAATCCCCTCTATGACTGGCGGTACCAGTCCGATCCTGAACCGCACATGGGGGGACGCCGGGTGGCGCACGCCCGCGGCAAGGTCCTGGGCGGCTCCAGCTCCATCAACGGCATGATCTTCCAGCGCGGCAACCCGCTCGACTACGAGCGTTGGGGCGCCGACGCCGGCATGGAGACCTGGGACTTCGCCCACTGCCTTCCGTACTTCAACAAGATGGAAAATGCCCTCGCAGCGGATCCCGACGATGAGCTGCGCGGACACGACGGGCCGCTTGTCCTCGAGCGCGGCCCGGCCTCCAACCCGCTCTTCCAGGCGTTCTTCAAAGCCGCCCAGGAAGCCGGCTACCCCCTCACCGACGACGTCAATGGCTACCGCCAGGAGGGCTTCGCGGCCTTTGACCGCAACGTTCACAAGGGCCAGCGCCTTTCGGCGTCCCGAGCACACATCCGCCCCAACTCCTCGCGGAAAAACCTTACTGTCCTGACCCGGGCGATGGTTAGCAAGGTCAATTTCAAGGGCAATGTGGCCACGGGCGTCACCTACCGCCGCAACGGCCAGACCCACGTGGTCAACGCCGGCGAGGTCATCCTGTCAGGCGGGGCCATCAACACCCCGCAGCTGCTGCAGCTCAGCGGCGTGGGCGATGCCGGGCACCTGAATTCGCTGGGCATCAACACCGTGGCCAACCTGCCCGGCGTCGGCGAAAACCTGCAGGACCACCTGGAGGTCTACATCCAGCACGCCTGCACCCAGCCGGTCTCCATGCAGCCCAACCTGGACCTGTGGCGCTACCCCCTCATCGGCCTGCAGTGGCTGCTCGGACGCAAGGGCCCTGCCGCCACCAACCACTTCGAGGGCGGCGGGTTCGTCCGCTCCAACGAGGACGTGGCCTACCCCAACCTGATGTTCCACTTCCTGCCCGTGGCAGTCCGCTACGACGGCCAGAAGGCGGACGCCAAGCACGGCTACCAGGTGCACATCGGCCCTATGTACTCCGATGCCCGCGGCACCCTGAAGATCAAGTCCACCGACCCCACCGTCCACCCGTCCATGCTCTTCAACTACCTCTCCACAGAGCAGGACCGGCGTGAGTGGGTCGAGGCGGTCCACGTGGCCCGCGATATCCTGGGCCAGTCCGCGATGACGCCGTTCAACGGCGGGGAACTTTCGCCCGGGCAAAGCGTCCGTACCGACGCGGAGATCCTGGACTGGGTGGCCAGGGACGCCGAAACCGCACTGCACCCGTCCTGCACGGCCAAGATGGGCCCGGAGTCCGACCCGATGGCCGTGGTGAACCCGCTCGACATGTCGGTCCACGGCACCCAGGGGCTGCGGGTAGTGGACGCTTCGGCCATGCCGTACGTCACCAACGGCAACATCTATGCGCCCGTCATGATGCTTGCCGAAAAAGCTGCTGACCTGATTGCGGGGAAGGCGCCACTGGCTCCCCGGCATGCTGAGTTCTACCGGCACGGCGTCAGCCCGCTGGAACGTAATGGTGCCGGTTCTGCTGCCCCTGCGGCAACGGCCTAGGCATGATTGATGCAGTCGAGAAGGAGAAACCATGACCGCCACCGTTGAGCAAGTCCAGCAGGCCGGGGAAGTGCAGGGCACCGTCAAAGGTCTGTACATCGACGGCGCCTGGCACCAGGCGTCCGACGGCGGCACAACAGATGTGCACTGTCCCGCAGACCGACGCGAGGTGGCGGTTGTCTCCTCGTCCACGGTCGAGGACGCGGAGCGCGCGATCGCCAGTGCCCGGGCAGCGTTCGACGGCGGGCCGTGGCGCCGGATGACCGACATCGAGCGGGGCGAGGTGCTGCTTCGTATCGCCGGCCTGCTTGAGCGGGACAAGGCAGCTTACGCCCGCGCCGAGGCACTGGATACGGGCAAGCGCCTCGTCGAGGCCGAGTACGACATTGACGACATTGCCTCCTGCTTCCGCTACTACGGAAAGATCGCCGGCCTTGATGCCGGCCGGGTGATCGATACGGGCCGGCCGAACGCCATCAGCCGGGTGGTGTACGAACCGCTCGGCGTCTGTGCCCTCATCGCACCCTGGAACTACCCGCTCCTGCAGGCGGCGTGGAAAGTGGCGCCGGCACTCGTTGCGGGAAATTCGTTCGTGCTCAAGCCCAGTGAGCTGACGCCGTCGACCTCCATCCTGCTCATGGAAACCCTCGCCGAAGCCGGCGTTCCCGCCGGTGTGGCAAACCTGGTTACGGGATCCGGGTCCAGGGTGGGAGGCCCACTCAGTTCTGACCCGCGCGTCGACCTCGTCTCCCTGACCGGAAGCCTGGCCACAGGGCAGACCATCATGGCTGCCGCGGCCGAGACAGTGAAACGAGTCGCTTTTGAGCTCGGCGGGAAGAACCCCAACGTCGTCTTCTCTGACGCGGACTGGGACGCCGCCGTCGACAATGCCCTGACGGCAGTCTTCCTGCATTCCGGCCAGGTCTGCTCGGCAGGGGCGCGGCTCGTCGTCGAGGAGGCCATTGCCGAACGTTTCGTCGCCGAGGTGGTGGAACGGGCGAAAAAGATCCGGATGGGCGGGCCTTTTGATCCGGACGCAGAAACAGGTCCGCTGATTTCCGCCAAGCACCGCGACCAGGTCCACGCCTACGTCCAGGGCGGGATCGCGGAGGGCGCCGAACTCTTGTGCGGCGGCTACATCCCTGACGACGGGACGCTCTCTGACGGCTTCTTCTACCCGCCCACCGTGCTGGGCAACTGCCGATCCGGTATGAGCGTGCTGCGGGAGGAATCCTTCGGGCCGGTGCTGACTGTCGAGACGTTCCGGACCGAGGCAGAGGCCGTTGCCATAGCCAACGACACAGAGTACGGCCTGGCGGGGGCGGTCTGGACGTCCGATGCGTCGAAGGCGCAGCGGGTCGCAGCCGGCCTGCGGCACGGAACAGTGTGGATCAATGACTACCACCCGTACGTACCGCAGGCGGAGTGGGGCGGTTTCGGGAAGTCGGGAATTGGCCGGGAACTCGGCAGCGCGGGCCTCAACGAATACCGCGAGGCAAAACACATCTGGCAGAACATCCAGCCCGCACCCAGCGGCTGGTTCGGCGCACCTGCCGACGGCGCCGGGGTGGGGACCGCCGGCTAGCAACAGCAATGGGGGAAATGGCCGGGCGCCGCAGGCGCGGCGCCCGGCGGTCGATATTACCTGCGTCCAATGGCGGCCGCGGGCCATCACCATCGTGCTTTTCTGACCTAGGAGTTCGAATGTTGGAACCCAGCAAGAGTACTGATTCAAGCGGTATGGACGAGTTTGGCTATGCCCAGACCCTGGACCGCAGCATCGGCAAATTCGCCAGTTTCGCGGCCGGTGTCAGCTACATCTCCATCCTCACCGGCGTTTTTCAACTGTTTTACTTTGGCTTCTCCATGGCCGGACCCGCCTACGCCTGGTCCTGGCCTATCGTTTTCGCCGGCCAGCTTATGGTGGCGCTCTGCTTCGCCGAGCTTGCAGGCCGCTATCCGGTAGCCGGTTCGGTCTACAACTGGGCCAAGCGGCTCTCGTCCGGCACCTTCTCCTGGCTGGCCGGCTGGCTGCTGCTCATCTCCTCGATCGTGGCGCTCGGAGCCGTGGCCCTTGCCCTGCAGCTGACCCTGCCCCAGATCTGGTCCGGTTTCCAGGTCATCGGCGACGGCACCGGCACCTACGATTTCGCCCTCAACGGCGTGCTGCTCGCCAGCATCATGATCTCCATCTCCACCCTGATCAACGCCTTCGGCGTGAAGCTGATGACCAAAATCAACAGCATCGGAGTCTTCGTGGAACTCGCCGCCGCCGTGCTCCTCATCCTGGCCCTTGCCTGGCATGTGGTGCGGGGTCCGGAAGTCCTTTTCAGTACCGCGGGCTACGGCGTGGACCACGACCTTGGCTTCTTTGGGGTATTCCTCATCGGCGCGATGGCTTCCGGTTACGTCATGTACGGCTTTGACACCGCCAGTTCCCTCGGCGAGGAGACCAAGGACCCCAAAAAGACAGCCCCCAAGGCCATCCTCCGTGCAATCTCGGCGTCCTTCATCCTCGGCGGCCTGATTCTCCTTGGCGGACTCCTTGCCGCCCCCGACCTCAACGATCCCAAGCTGGGCGCCGCCGACGGCGGCCTGCAGTACATCGTGCTCTCCGTGCTGGGAGGGCCCTTCGGCAAAGCATTCCTGGTGTGCATTGTGGTGGCCGTGACCGTCTGTACCTTGGCCGTTCACGCTGCCGCCATCCGCATGATGTTCGCCATGGCCCGGGACAATAACCTGCCTTTCAGCCGCCAGCTCAGCAAGGTGCATCCCGAGCGGAAGACGCCCACCGTGGCGGCCATCGTCATCGGGCTCATCGCCATCATTCCGCTGATCGTCAACGTCTCGCAGCCCGCAATTTTCACCATCCTGTCCAGCATCAGCATTGTCCTGATCTACCTGTCCTACCTGCTGGTCACCGTTCCCCTGCTCCGCAAGCGGTTCCAGAAAAAGTGGCCCCTCGCGGATGACGGCACCGAGCCGGGCTTCAGCCTGGGCAAGTGGGGGCTGCCGGTGAACATCGCGGCGGTGCTGTGGGGCGGCGCCATGACGCTGAACCTCGTCTGGCCCCGCCCGGAGATCTACAACTCCGTGCCCCCGTTCGAGTGGTACCTGCAGTGGGGCGGTGTCCTGTTCGTCGGTGCGGTCACCGGCGGCGGTGCACTGCTCTATCGGCTGAAGATCAGGCACCAGACCGGCGTGCTCGCCGCCCATGCTGCCGCAGCGCCGGAACCTCTCCTCCAGGCCTCTGCCCTGCGAGAGCCTGCCGCCCGCCCGGCACCTGTTCCTGCCGTGGCTGCCCACTCTGTTGTGGACAGGAACGCTGTTCTGGACGCAAACTCTGTTCTGGACGCAAACTCTGTTGCGGAAGCAAACGCTGTCGTTGACGCTGTGAGGTAACTCCGCCAGGCCACAGCCCGGCCGTGAAGAGCATCCCTTCGCCGACTCTCCAGCGCGAAGGGATGCTCTTCGTCGTCAGGCAGCCTTGACCAGGGGCAGCTCGTCCCAGTGGGTGGTGTAGCGGGGCGAGCGCATGGTCCGTTTCATGCTCCAGTCGACGCCGGACTTGATGCCCGCATGGCCCAGTCCGATGGAGCCGCGCCCGTAGCGCCGGCTGATGTCCTCCAGGAGCGGACCGATGCCGCGTTCCTCGTGCGGGTTCTCGAACAGCTCCAGTGGGGACTGGTTGCCTGTGGGCCTCAGGTCCGTGAGCATAAGCCCGGCCTTGGCGTACTGGAGTCCGTCCCGGATGGCCGGCAGCAGCGCGTGTGCCGCCCTGGTGAGCAGGAGCGGATCCGCCGTGGGCATGGGAAGCGATACGCACACGGACGGATAGGCCTGTTCATGCTGCCGGAAGGGAGACGTGGCAGCGAAGGCGGTGAGGACTTTTGCCTGCAGTCCGTGTTTGGCGAGCCGGGCGCTGGCCTGCTGGCCGTAGATGCTCAGGACCTCCCGCAGGCCGGCGGCTGTGGTCACCGGGGTGGAGAAGGATCGGGAGAAGATGAGCTGGTCCCGTCCCATGCGTTCCTCCTCCATGGGAATGCACGGCGTGCCATTGAGTTCCAGGACAGTGCGCATCATGACCACCGAGAATTTGTCGCGGACAGCTACTGGATTGGCCCGGGTGAGGTCCAGGACGGTGTGGATGCCGATGGCGTTCAGGCGTTTTGCCAGGCGGCCGGCGATGCCCCAGATCTCCTCCACGGACAGCCGTCCGAGCAGTTGCTCCCGGACGGGTTCGGGCACGCTCTCCCAGTGGCAGACGCCGGCGAATGCGGGATTGTTTTTGGCCCACTTGTTGCACAGCTTTGCCAGGGTTTTGGTGGGCGCTATGCCAACACAGACCGGGACGCCCACGTTGCGGCGGACGGCGTCCTTCATGGTCCTGCCCAGTGCCAGCAGCTGTTCCGGCTCACCCTTCACGCCCAGGAAGGCTTCATCGATGCTGTAGACCTCCAGCCATGCCGAGTACCTGCCGAGCAGCTCCATCACCCGGGCGCTGATGTCGCCATAGAGCTCGTAGTTGCTGGACTTGGCCACCAGCCCCCATTCCTTCGCGCGGGGTGCAAGCTTGAACCATGGCTCGCCGGTGGCAATGCCCAGGGCTTTCGCTTCGGGGGAGCGGGTGACAGCGCAGCCGTCGTTGTTGGAAAGCACCACCAGCGGCCGGCCCTCAAGGGAAGGGTCGAAGGCGCGCTCGGCCGAGGCGTAAAAGCAGTTCACATCCACGTGGGCAATCTGCGGCATCTGCCGCATCAGGGCGGGCCTAGACATGGTGCAGGCAACGTGTGGCCACGCCCCAGATGGTCAGTTCGGAGAGTGCCGGGACCCGAATATCCGGATACCGCGGGTTCTCTGCCTGCAGCACCACACCGCTGCCAGTGAGGCGCAGGCGTTTGACGGTGAGCTCCCCGTCAAGGACAGCGACGACGACGCACCCGTCTTTGGGCTCCAGCGCCCTGTTGACGATGAGCTCATCGCCGTCGCTGATGCCCGCACCTTCCATCGAGTCGCCCGTCACTCGGACTACATACGTGCTGGTGATGTCCTTGATGAGGTGTGCGTTGAGATCGATCCGGCCGTCGAAGTAGTCCTGCGCCGGAGACGGAAACCCCGCGGCGACGGGCACCGGCGAGATCAGCACCGAGAATAACGAGGCGCCCGCGTCTATCACGCGGGGACCGACAATAACGCCCACAACACACCCTAATTCGAATATATGTTCGATTAGTTCAGTGTAGTCCTTGGCTCCGACAAAGCGTAGACGCGTGGTCAGGGCAGGCGGTTACGCTCCGGCAGCGAGCCGATTAAAAACGGCAGGAGCGGCGCCGTCCTCCGGGGGACGGCGCCACTCCTGCCACTGGCTGGAATGCTGATCAGCCGGCGACGGCCGGCCGGGATTCCCGCACTGCCGACGGTGTGAACGTCGCCCCGGTGTCCGGGAAGGAGGGCACCTGGATCCGGGCGTGGGTGTGGACTTCCTGGACAGTCCTGCGGGTGTGCTCCGCGATCTCCTCCATGGTGGTGACCCACATGCCGTCCATCGCCTTGACCCGTTCCATCAGGCGCTCCAGCGCAACGGCTTTCGAAGGCCGGCCGGAGATAAACGGATGATTGGTGAGGACGAAGCAGCTTCCCTGCGCATGGTGCGCCTCGGCCTCAAGCGTCCACATCTCCAGCACCTTCGCCGGGCTCTCGATGACGCCGCTGCCGGTCACACCCGGGTAGAACGCGTACTGCTCCCAGTCGTCCAGCGCCCAGTCCACCGGGATCTCCACGAGGTCCCGGGAGTCGTCCGGGGCGACGCTGAAGCGGTAGGGGGCATCGCCGTCGAGCAGGCTGGAATCGTAGAGGAAGCCGCGGTCCGCCAGCAGCGCCGGCGAGTGCCAGTTCAGCTCCCACCAGGGTGCCCGGTAGCCCACCGGCTCAACCCCGGCCACCTTGGCCAGCGCCTCCAGCCCGCGGTCGATGTAGCGCGCCTCCGTCCCGGCGTCGATCCCCTGCATGGGCTCGTGCAGGTAGCCGTGGTGCGCCACCTCGTGCCCGGCATCCACGATGCGGCGGACGGTGTCCGGGTAGCACTCGGCCGTAAAGCCGGGGATGAAGAAGGTGGCGCGGATGTCCTGCCGCTGGAGGATCTGCAGCAGCCGCGGGACGGCGACCTTGGGCCCGTAGGACTGGTGGGTCATCAGGGACATGCGGCTGGTGCTCTTGGGATCGTGGGCGATGGTGCAGGATTCGGCGTCGACGTCGAACGTGAAGGACGCTGCTGCCTGCTTGCCCTCCGGCCAGGTGATCGGGTGGGCCGAGTCCGGGAATGCTTCAAGGGTCATGTCAGGTGTTCCTAGAGTTAGAGGCTGGCCGGGGCTGCGGGCTGTGCGGGGATTCCGGTTAGGACCGGGGATGGCTGGACGTCGCTGCCTGCAGCCGGGACGGATTCGAGAAACTTGCGGTGCACCTTCGGCCCGAGGATGACATAGCTGGTGGCACTCGCCAGTCCGCCGGCCAGCCAGGACAGATCCCAGCCGCCCAGGGCCACGGCGACGGGCCCCTGCATGGCGGGAACGAGCCCGTACATGAACAGCCACGTGGCGAAGATGCCGACCAGAAGGGAGGTGACGCCTGCCCAGTTGACGCCGGGAAGCCGCTTGGTGCCGACGGCGTCGAACAGCCTTGCGGGGTTACCCGGCCAGCGCTTTTCGATCCAGAAGTAGTGCACCAGCATGACGCCGCCCCAGGCTGCCACCCAGGCGACCAGGCCGATGAGCCAGGCGTCCAGGACCGCCGCGAAGTCCTCCTGGAAGATGAAGAAGACGACGGCGATGAGCGAGAAGACGCCGACGAACAGGTTGAGCTTGCGGCGGCTGATGGTGATGTCCAGCGACTGGGTGGCCACCGAGAAGGTGTAGATGTTCAGGATGTTGGTGGCGATGGGGCCGTGCAGCACCATCAGGAGCACCGGCAGCGCGAGGACGCCGAAGTTCTGGACAATGAGCTTGCCGGGGTCGATTTCACCGCTGTTGGTTGCCAGGCTGGCGCCCAGGACACCGAGCCAGACCACCGGGATGAACTGCCCGAGGACGGAGGCCAGGTAGACCTTCTTCTTGGGTACCTCTGTGCTGACGAACCGGGAGTAGTCCGCTGCGTACGTGAACCAGGTGATGCCCCAGCCGATGCCGATGGCGGTCATGACGGCGCTCATGGCCGCGATCCGCTCGGATCCTTCCAGGATGTTGCCCGCCGGGCCGGCGTAGCCCCAGTCGATCTTCATGCCGAACCAGGCCACGGCGGACATGACGGCAAGGATAATGATGGTTGGCGGGACGGTCCACTTTTCGAAGGCGGCAATCGCCCTGTAGCCGAACCAGGCGATAGCTACCTGGGTGGCCATGATGGCCGTGGCGACGCCGATCTTCCAGGCGTAGTTCTGCGCCGTGGGATCCACCCAGCCGAGCGTTCCGAAGAGCGCCATGACCAGATCCAGGATGATCCAGGTGTTGACCGCGCACCAGCCGATCACCAGGAGCGCCTGGATGGACGCCGGGAGGTAATTGCCGCGGCGCCCGAAGGCTGCCCGGGCCAGGACCATGCCCGTGGCTCCGGTCTTCTGGCCCAGCAGGACGAAGCAGCCGAAGAGCAGCATGCCGATCAGGTTGCCCAGCACCAGCACGATGACGGTGTCGGCGAAACCCAGCCCCAGGTGGATTCCGAGGGCGCCGAGCACCCAGTTGATGGGCGCGAGGTTGGCGCCTGCCCAGATCCAGAACTGGCCGGACACTTTGTGCGTGCGCTGGGATTCGGGAATCGGCTGGAGCCAGGCTTCGCAGTCTTCGGCGGGCGCGGACTGCCCGGCTCCTGCGGCTGAAGTTTGGTGTTGCATGGGTGCCTCTTCGTTGAGGGAAATGGGGATATCTCAAGATTATGTGTCCCAGCCCACAAGTCCTATATAGTATCTGTAGCGAAATTTTTCCTTCTGCATGACGGAGTGTCGTGTCCATACGTTTACGGGATGTTCTGGCGCATCCCACGCTCATGCCGGCGGAGCCGGTCATTCGGGCGGCCGCAGCGGTGGCCGCCGACACCCAGCTCCGCTGGATCCACTCCAGCGAGGTTTTGGATATCGCCCAACTGCTCGGCGGCGGTGAACTGCTGCTCACCGGCGGCCAGGCCCTCGCCGCGGAAACGGATGAGCGGCGCACCGGGTATGTCCGGGAACTGGCGGAACGAGGTGTTGCGGCTCTCGCCATCGAGACGGGCACTGACCTGGCTTCCATTCCGTCGTCGATGATCGCGGCAGCCGAAGCCGCGGGCCTTCCCTTGGTGGAGCTGCGAAAGCGGGTGCCCTTCATCAGCGTGATGGAGGCGATCAACTCACTGCTGGTCAGTGAATCCGCTGCCCATCTGCAGCAGGCAGACCAGACCAGCCATGCCATGGCCGTCGAGCTGGCCCATGGTGGCAGCCTTGACCGTGTCCTGGGTGTGCTCGCCGCTGCGACCGGTGCCGAAGTTGCGCTGACCTCGACGACAGGGATCACCCTGGCCAGCGCCCTGCCCGCCGAGCCGGACGGGCCGTCCCGGTCCGCAACCTTCGGTGAGGCAGGGCGGGACAACATCAGCGATATCCACATTGATGTCTCCGTTCGCGGCATTCCGTCGGCCCGGCTCACGCTCTCCGTCCCGGCTGGCGGTGACATGAATCTGGCAAGAATTGCAGGGTACCGGTCGGTGGACATCATTTCCCTGGCGCTGCTCCAGCGGATGCCTCCCGGCCTCAAGGAAATGGCAGGTGCGGCGCTCATCCGTGCCATCGATTCGGGGACGCAAAGCTGGAGGCTCCAGCAGCTTGCCCCCGCCGCCGGGATTGCAGCGAACGCCCAGCTGGTGGCCGTCGTCGTCCGTTCCGGCGGTTCGCGCCAGACCCGCAGCAACGTGGAGCATCTGCTGGACCGGGTGGGGCAGCACAGCGTCAGCTATGCAGACAACGCGGAGCTGCTCGCCTTGGCAGTCCTGCACAATGACAACGTCCAGGACGACAGGAACGCCGTCGTCGACGGGCTTCGGTCCCTGGCTTCAACGGATCGATCGGTCAGCGCTGTAGGTCCGGTGGCGGCAGGCATTTCCAACGCACCCTGGTCATTGACCGAAGCCCGGCTGACCCTGGCCCTGGCTGGCGGGAACGGCCCGGACGACGGCGGCCACGGCACCTCGGGAGGGGCGCTGGACGCCGAAGCATTTGCCGTCGAACGGCTCGCATTCCATTCCCTGGACGACGCCAGGCGTGAGGACTTCGTGCGCCAGCAGCTGGGGGCTGTCCTCGAATACGATGCCCAGCGCCGCTCACAGCTGGTTGAGACGCTGCGGGTATGGCTGGACTCGGGCTGCAATACGGCGCAGGCCGCGCGGGAACTCCACGTGGAGCGGCAATCCATGCACCAGCGGCTGCAGCGTATCTTTTCCCTGTGCGGCGGCGATCCCCGCGGCACGGGAAGGCTGCCCGCCCTGCACCTCGCAGCCCGCCTTGCCCGGCTGCGTGCCCCATAGATCTGCTCGCCGGGCTGCAGAGACACTGGCCGTAACCGTTAGGCCGTCCCGGGACGTGCCTTGTTAGCATGATTGGAGAGAGACGCTGGGGGCTGTCACATATATCGAATCCAGGGGCGAAGAAGCCCGTGGATGATGTGGTCAATTATTGGGGTGTTTTCTCATGTGGCGTGAACCGATCAGGCGGCGGACGCGGGAACTTCTGAGGGAGTTCGTGGACCGGGCCGATGAACTCGTAAGAACCCAGGAACATGTGGAGGGGCTGCTCGGTGCCGTCGTCTCGCTGACGGAGGACCTGAGCCTGGAGGCAGTGCTGGACCGGGTGGTCCAGTCGGCGTGCGAACTCGTAGGAGCACAGTACGGGGCTCTGGGCGTCATCGGCAATGACCAGCGGCTCAGTCACTTCATCACCGTCGGCATCGACGAAGAAGGGACCCGCCTCATCGGTGACCTTCCCACGGGCCATGGCGTCCTGGGGCATCTGATCCGCGAACCAAAACCGCTCCGCCTCCATGATCTGGGCGAACATGCGATAGCGGTCGGCTTTCCGCCCAGCCACCCGCCCATGAAGACCTTCCTCGGCGTCCCCGTCCGGGTCCGGGACGAGGTCTTCGGAAACCTGTACCTGACGGAGAAAATTGGCGGCCTGGATTTCACGGCCGAGGACGAAGACCTGGCGGTAGCCCTCGCCGCTGCCGCCGGCATGGCCATCCAGAACGCCCGGTTGTTCGAGGACAGCAACCGCCGCCAGCGCTGGCTGGAAGCGGGCATGGAAGTCAGCGACAGCCTGAAATCGCAACCCCGGTCCGACACGGAAAACCTGGACCTCATCGCTGAACGGGCACTGCACGCGTCCGCGTCGGCACTGTCACTCATTGCATCGGTTGCGGGGGACGGAAGCATACGGTGCAGGGCGTCGGTGGGCGTCCAATCGTTGCCGGGCGGGCAGGAACTGCCTGCCGGCAGTGTTGTGGCTGACGTGCTGGCGACAGGGAGAACAACGATCCTGACGGACCCGCGCCAGGTGTTCGACGCGGCGTCGGCCGACAAGCTTGGGCCGGTCCTGCTGGCCGCTCTGGGGAACAACAATGACGGGCAGCGCGACAGTGTCCTGATCCTGGCGAGGGCTGCGGGCGGGACGCACTATACGGAGGTGGATGTCGAGTCCAGTACAGTCTTTGCGTCCCGGATAGGGCTGACGCTGGATCTTCTGCGGGCCAACCAGCTGCGGGAAGAGCATGCGCTGTTTATCGACCGGGAGCGGATCGCGAGGGACCTGCACGATCTTGTTATACAACGGCTGTTCGCGGCCGGATTGAGTATCCAGGGCCTGCGCCGCTACACCTCGGATCCCGTCTGCCACGGGCGGGTGGACAGCGTCACCGAGGAGCTGGACGGCTGCATCCGCCAGCTTCGCGACACGATCTACTCGCTCCAGGCCCGGGGCCCCGATCAGGAACTTCTCAGCGGCCGCATCATCCGCGCTGTCCAGGAGGCTGCCGGCGCTGCCGGTGTCCTCCCCAGGATCCAGCTCTCAGGGCCCGTGGACGAAGCCGTGGGTGACGAAGTGGCCGAGCAACTGCTGCCGGTGCTGCAGGAAAGCGTCAGCAATGCTGTCCGTCACTCAGGATCGGAGGACATCCAAGTCCTGCTTGCCGCGCAGGAGGACGAGGTGGTTCTGACTGTCCGCGACAACGGGTGCGGCTTCGAAGACCCCCAACGCGTCAGCGGTTTGGCCAACATGAAGACCCGCGCCTCGGGGCTGGGCGGGACCTGCGTCATCGACAGCACCCCCGGTGAGGGCACAAGCGTCACCTGGACGGCGCCGACGGCCTGACGGTGCGTTCGTCACCGCAGCCATCCGCCGGATCCCGGGATTACTGCCGGTGACAGCCGGCTCGAAAGCCGGAAGCCGAGCTTCTCCAGCACGGAGGAGACACAGCCAGCCACTGCCTCCTCGGGGAGCACCAGATCCTGCCCGATCTGCCCGTTGGTCAAACCCCGGGCCATGAACGCGAACACCGTCCGCTCCTGCGTTGTCATTGCCTCCAGCCAGGGGGCGCCGGCAGTTGCAGAAAGGCTTTCAGCCACTCTTTCCCTGACCTCCGGCGCCAGTACCGGGTGACCGGTCGCAGCGGTGCGGATACCAGTCACCAGGACATTGTTGTCGCCGATCTGCTTGAGCAGGTACCCTGCTGCACCAGCCAGTACCGCGGCCCGCACAGCATGGTGTTTATCCCGGCCCGTCAGGATCAGGCACCTTACGTGCGGGGCGGTGGAGCGAAGGTCGCGGCATACCTCAATGCCCGTACCGTCCGGCAGCCTGTCGTCCAGCACCGCGATATCCGGTTTCAGGAGGGCAATCAGCCGGGTGGCTTCAGCAGCTGATCCGCTTTCGCCAGCGACGTCCAGCCCTTCCTCCTCGAGCAGCTCCCTCAGCCCCTGCCGAACCAGTTCGTGGTCATTGAGGATGAAGACCCGGATGGGCACCGCCGGGAATGGAACCTCATCCACGGGTATTGCTGGTGTATCCATGAAGACGCTTTCATCGATGTGACGCCCTCCCCGGCCACTTCTTGATCGTGGCCGCCCCGTGCGGAAGGATCCTCAGAACATCATCATGCGTCTTGCTGCCCTGCCATCAGGGCCGAAAGTCCGGACTTGCCGAATACCGGCAGGACCGATGCCGGCCGCCTACCGGAGCACCACCGTCCGGTTTCCCTGCAGGATCACCCGGCCCTCGCAATGCCAGCGGACCGCGTTGGACAAGGCCTTGCACTCGGTGTCGCGGCCGGCGGCCACCAGGTCCTCGGGCCCGTACGTGTGGTCCACCTCAACGGTCTGCTGCGAGATGATTGGCCCCTCATCCAGCTCGCTGTTCACGTAGTGCGCGGTGGCGCCGACGGTCTTCACACCGCGGGCGTAGGCCTGGTGGTACGGCTTGGCGCCCTTGAAGCTGGGCAGGAACGAGTGGTGGATGTTGATCGCCTTCCCGTCCAGCTTGCGGGTCAGGTTGTCGCTGAGCACCTGCATGTACCGGGCCAGGACCACGAGTTCCACATCGAACTCGTCCACCAGCTCCAGGAGCCGGGCCTCAGCCTCGGGCTTGGTGCCAGGGGTAACCGGCACGTGGAAGAACGGGATCCCGTGCCACTCCACCAATGTCTGGTGGTCGGTGTGGTTGGAGACCACGGCCACCACGTCCACCGGCAGTTCGCCGATGCGCGCCCGGAACAGCAGATCGTTAAGGCAGTGCCCGAACTTGGACACCATGATCAGCACCCGCCGCTTCGAGCCGTGCGGCTCGAGCCGCCACCGCATCCCGAACCGCTCCGCAACAGGACCGAAAGCGGACCGCAGCGTATTCGCAGTGGAGGCATCGCCATCGGACGCAAAATGCACCCGCATAAAGAAGTGGCCTTCGCTGCGCTCGCCGAACTGCTGGTTGTCGATGATGTCGCAGCCGTGCTCCAGCAGGAAGCCGGAAACGGCATGCACGATACCGGGCGATTCGGAGCAGTCCAGCGTGAGGACGTGCTCCACAGTGGTGGGGGGAGGTACAGCAACAGTTTCAGTCTGGATGGCAGTCATGGTTCAGCACTCGATCACATTCACGGCAAGGCCCCCTCGGGACGTTTCCTTGTACTTGGTTTTCATGTCGGCACCCGTCTCGCGCATCGTCTTGATGGCTTTGTCGAGGGATACCTTGTGGCTGCCGTCGCCGTGCAGGGCAAGGCGGGCGGCGTTGATGGCCTTCACGCTGGCGATGGCGTTGCGCTCGATGCAGGGGATCTGCACCAGCCCGCCCACCGGATCACACGTGAGGCCCAGGTTGTGTTCAATGCCCACCTCGGCGGCGTTTTCCACCTGGGGCGGCGTGCCGCCAAGCACTTCGCAGAGCCCGGCAGCTGCCATGGAGCAGGCCGAGCCTACTTCGCCCTGGCAGCCCACCTCGGCCCCGGAGATGGAGGCGTTGATCTTGAACAGGATTCCGACGGCGGCCGCCGCCAGCAGGAAGCGGACCACGCCGTCGTCGTTGGCGCCGGGGACAAACTTCACGTAGTAGTGCAGCACAGCCGGGACGATGCCGGCCGCGCCGTTGGTGGGTGCCGTCACGATGCGCCCGCCGGCGGCGTTTTCCTCGTTCACGGCCAGCGCGAACAGGTTCACCCATTCCATTGCCCGGAGCGGGTCGGTCACCCCGGTGTCCGCCGTCAGGGTCTGGAATAACGACGGCGCGCGGCGGCGGACGTTGAGCCCGCCGGGAAGGATTCCTTCCGCAGCGCAGCCGTTGTCCACGCATTCGCGCATGACGGCCCAGAGTCCCAGCAGCTTTTCCCGGAGTTCGGCTTCGCTCCGCCAGGTGAGCTCGTTGGCAAGCATCACATCGGAGATGGACATGCCTTCACGCGCGCAGATCTCCAGGAGCTCATCGGCGGTGCTGAAGGGGTAGGGGAGGACGGTGGCGTCGGCAACCACTCTGTCACCGGCGTCGGCGTCCCCGTCCACAACGAAGCCGCCCCCAATCGAATAGAAGCTCCGTTCGCTGAGCACGGCGCCGGAGTGGTCGAGTGCCCGGAACGTCATCCCGTTCGGGTGGGCCGGGAGTGACTTCCGCCGGTGCAGCACCACGTCCTCGTCCCAGTTGAAGTCCACCCGGTGGTCGCCATTGACCCATAGTTCGGCGTCAAGGGCAGCGGCGGCCACCTGGTCATCGGCCGTGAAGGTGTCCACGGTCTCCGGGTCCAGCCCCTTCAGGCCCAGGACCACGGCCTTGTCGGAGCCGTGGCCCCGGCCGGTGGCGCCGAGCGAGCCGAACAGCTCGGCCTGCACGCGCCGGGTGGAGCTCAGGTGTCCTTCGCCTTTGAGCCCGTCGGCGAACAGCTTTGCTGCCCGCATCGGGCCGACCGTGTGTGACGACGACGGCCCGATGCCAACGGAGAACAGGTCCAGGACGCTGAGGGCCATTTAGGGGACCTCGGGGGAGGCGTATTCCCGCATGGCGTCAAGGAGCCAGCGGCCCAGGAAATCGGCGAAGGAAGCGCGGGGGAAGAGCCGGAACGTCTCCTCGCCGGTCTTCCACAGCACCACGGGGATGTTGCCGATTTCTGTGGACAGTGCCGTGCCGGCCTTGAGGGCGCGGGGGTGCAGGTCCAGTGCACAGCCCTTTTCGAGGACGGCGCGGGACCGGGGTCCGGTGAGCTCGAAGGTGGTGCGGTTGGCGGAGAGGTCCACCACCTGGCCCCCGCCGTCGCCGAGGGCTTCGCGGAGTGACGGGATCAGGCCGCCGCCCAGGGACTCATGCGCTTCGGTAGGAGCGATCACCAGGAACTCTTCGGGTCCGAGCCACAGCACGGACGCGTCCCCGCTGCCGCTGACGCTGCCACATCCGGCCGGCAGGCCGCCGATAACGGCGGCGATGCGCTGCCCGGCGTCGCTGTCCCGGTTAACCCGGAGGCCCACCATGGTCAGGAAGGCCTTTTCGGACAGTTCCACCACGTCCCGGACGGAACCGGTCTCGAACGCTGCCCGGAGCTGGGCGGCGGGGCTGATGCGGAGTGAGAGGTTCTTCTCGTAGGAGGTTGCGGGTGCTGCTGTTTCAGCCATCTTTGCGGGTCCCTTCGGGGTCAAAAAGTACGGTTTCGGCGACGACGACATCCACCAGCTGGTCGCCGGCGGCAGCCACCAGGGTTTCGCCGATCCGGTTGCGGCCGTTCTTGATCAGGGCCAGGCCGAACGACCTGCCCAGGGCGGCGCTGTGGTAGCTGGAGGTGACAAAGCCCTCCATCGGGACCGGCCCGTAGGCGGGGTTGGTGGAGCGGCCCTTCTCCACGAGCTGGGTGCCTTCCGGCAGCCGGAGCGTCCCGTCCACAGGAAGCACGCTGACCAGGTGCTTGCGGTCCTCGCGCCGGGCGTCCGCCCGGGAGTAGGAGCGCTTGCCGATGAATTCCTTGGCCTTGGAGACGATCCATTCCATGCCCGCGTCCTGCGGGGTGACGGTGCCGTCCGTGTCCTGGCCAACGATCGGGTAGCCCTTTTCGGCGCGGAGCACGTGCATGGTTTCGGTGCCGTAGGGGGTGATGTTGAACTCGGCCCCGGCGGCTGCCACGGCCTCCCAGGTGTTCAGCCCGTACCAGGAAGGCACGTTGATCTCGTAGGCCAGCTCACCGGAGAACGAGATCCGGCAGATCCGGGCCCGGACGCCTGAGGCGAGGGTGGTTTCGCGGAAGGTCATGAACGGGAAGGCCTCGGCTTCCAGCCCGCCGTTGGCGGCCAGTTCCGGTGCCACCTTCGCCAGGACCGCACGGGATTTGGGCCCGACGACGGCGATGGTGCTCCACTGTTCTGTCACCGAGGTGCAGTGCACATCCAGCTCAGGCCATTCGGTCTGCAGCCATTCCTCCAGCCAGTCCAGGACTTTCGCGGCGCCGCCGGTGGTGGTGGTCATGAAGTACGTGTCGTCGTCGAGGCGCAGGGTTACGCCGTCGTCGAAGATCATGCCGTCCGCCATGCACATCACGCCGTAGCGCGCCGAGCCCGGGGCGAGCTTCTTGAACGCGTTGGTGTAGATCCGGTTGAGGAACTCACCGGCGTCCTTGCCGCGGATTTCGATCTTGCCCAGGGTGGTGGCGTCCATGAAGCCCACGGACTCGCGGACTGCCGCGCACTCACGCAGCACGGCGGCGTCCATGTCCTCCCCGGCCTGCGGGTAGTACCAGGGCCGCTTCCACTGCCCCACGTCCTCGAACAGGGCGCCCTTTTCGACGTGCCACGGGTGGATGGACGTCTTGCGGGCGGGGTCGAACAGCTCGCCGCGCTGGCGTCCGGCCAGGGCCGCGAAGGCTACGGGGGTGAAGGGTGCGCGGTAGGTGGTGGTGCCGATGTCGCCGATGCCGCGGGAGGCTTCGCCGGCGGTGCGGAGCGCTGCAGCGATAACGCCGATCGCGTTGACGCCGGAGGTCTTGCCCTGGTCGTTGGCGGTGCTGATGGAGGTGTAGCGCTTGATGTGTTCCACCGAGCGCATGCCGGCTCCGGTGGAGCGCAGCACGTCGGCGACGGACTGGTCGCGCTGGAAGTCCACGAAGTGGTGGTGCCAGTCGTCCGGGGTGCCCTGCTCACCGGGCACCAGCCACAGCTGGCGGGTGGGGGCGGAGGCTTTGGGCTCACCCGGCTGGGAGGGTTCGACGGCGGAGGCGAACCCGGCCGCGATGGCCGCAGCGGCTCCGGCAGAGATGCCCTCGGCCAGGCAGTCGGCCAGCTCAAAGCTACCGCGCCCGGAACCGATGGTCTGCTGGTTGGGGACCACGGTGCTCGGAACGAAAGCGGCCAGCTCGTCATCCCAGCGCAGCTTGCCCTGGCGCTGGGAGTGCAGGTGGACCAGCGGGCTCCAGCCGCCGGAAACTGCCAGCAGGTCGCAGGCGATCTGTTCGATGCCCGAGGTGAGTTCGCCGTCGTCGTTAATGCTGCGGACGGTGACGCCGTCGAGGCGGCCATATGCGGATCCGGAGGAAGTGTTGGCCACGGCACTGCCGATCAGCACGCGGGTTCCGGCTTCGACGGCGGCGGCGGCCACTGCGGTGAGCTGCGGACGGGCGTCCACCACGGCGGCGACCTTGACGCCGGCGGCGCGCAGGTCAGCGGCCACGGCGTAGGCGCTGTCGTTGGTGGTGCTGATGACCACGCGCTGCCCGGCGGCCACTCCGTAGCGGTTCAGGTAGCTGCGCACGGCCGAGGCGAGCATGATGCCCGGGCGGTCGTTGTTCTCGAACACCAGCGGGCGTTCGTGGGCACCGGGGGCCAGCACCACCTGGTTGGCACGGATGTGCCAAATCCGCTGGCGTGATACTCCGGAGGCGGCGGGGGAGGAGAGGTGGTCCGTGCGGTTCTGGACGGCGATCACGTAGTTGGCGTCGTAGGCGCCGAAGGCCGTGGTGCGGTTCAGGACGGTGGATTCGGCGCCGGAGACGAGCTCGGCTTCGACGTCCGCCACCCATTCCAGGGCGGGCTTGCCTTCGATGGTCTCAGCCAATTCAGCGGCCGTGGAGCCGGACAGGAGGGAGCCGCCCAGTTCGGGCTGGTCATCCAGCAGCATCACGCGGGCTCCGGTGCGCACGGCTTCACGTGCTGCGGCGAGGCCGGCGGGGCCGCCGCCGACCACCAGGACATCGGTGTGGACGTACTTCTTGTCGTACTCGGCGCGGTCCTCCTCCGGGTCCAGCTTGCCCAGGCCGCTGAGCAGTTCTGCCTTCAGGCCGTCAACCAGGGTGACAGTGGTTGCGGGGAGCATGGACTCGGCGACGTCGCCGGGGAAGCGTGCAGCGATCTTCACCATTGCGTTGGATTCCTCCACGCCGGCGGAGATGATGCCGCGGGGGCGGTCCTCGTAGAGCGAGTTGCCGGCGTTGATGCGGCCGTTGGCGATCAGGGCCGAGGCGAGGGTGTCGCCCGGGTGGCCCGTGAACTCCTCGCCATCCACGGTGAAACGCCAGGAGATGGTGCGGTCGATGCGTCCGCCGGCGGCGAGCCGGGCGTTCTGGGAAGTCACTTGGTTGCTCCTTCCGGGGCGGTGGTGCTAAATGAGGAAGTGCTGGGGGCGGTGGCGGACGCGTTGGTCCCTGAGATGTCCGGGGAGGCGTTGCCCGTGGTGGTGCTGTCAGCGGCGGTGCTGGCAGTACCGGTGTCGGGGGTTACCCGGCCGGCGGCATCCGGCCGGGGCGTGCCCATCGGGTAGACGGCCTGGATCTCGTACGTGACGGTGTCGCGGAGCATGTTAAACCACTGGCGGCAGCCGGTGCTGTGCAGCCAGCGTTCCGCGAAGGCGCCCTTGGTGTTGTCCCGGTAGAACAGGAACTCGGCCCATTGGCGGTCGCTCAGTTCGTTGGGGTTTTCCGGGTAGGGGACGTGGGCCTGGCCGCCGTAGTGGAACTCGGTCTCGTCGCGGGAGCCGCAGTTGGGGCAGGAGATGAGCAGCATGTGCGTCTTCTTTCTAAAGTGCAGTGTTCGCTGGCGGCTAGTGGGCGACGGCGGCGGCGCCGTGTTCGTCGATCAGCGCGCCCGTTTCGAAGCGCTCCAGCGCAAACGGCTTGTTAAGCCTGTGCGGGGTGCCGGTGGCGATGTTGTGCGCGAAGGTCATGCCGGCCGCGGGGGTGGCCTTGAAGCCGCCGGTGCCCCAGCCGCAGTTCACGAACATGTTCTCCACCGGGGTGTTGCCCACAATGGGGGAGGCGTCCAGCGTGGTGTCCACGATGCCGCCCCAGGTGCGGAGCACGTGGGCCCGGGCGAAGATGGGGAAGAGCTCGACGGCGGCAGCCATCTGGTGCTCGATCACGTGGAAGGAACCGCGCTGGCCGTAGCCGTTGTAGGAGTCAACTCCGGCGCCCATCACCAGTTCGCCTTTGTGGGCCTGCGAAACATAGACGTGCACGTGGTTGGACATGACCACCGTGGGGTGGACGGGTTCGTGCAGTTCGGAGACCAGGGCCTGGAGCGGGTGGGACTGGATGGGGAGCCGGAAGCCGGCCATTTCGGCCAGGACCGAGCTGTGCCCGGCGGCGCAGAGGCCCACCTTTTCGGTGTTGATGGTGCCGCGGTTGGTCTTGACGCCGGTGACACGGTCACCGTCCTTGACGAACCCGGTGACTTCGCAGTTCTGGATGATGTCCACGCCCAGCTCGTCGCACTTGCGGGCGAAGGCCCAGGCAACGTGGTCGTGCTTGGCGATGCCGGCGCGGGGCTGGTACGTGGCGCCCATGACCGGGTAGCGGATGTTGTCATTGATGTTCAGGATGGGGCAGAGTTCCTTGACCTGCTTGGGGTCCAGCCACTCCGCGTCCACGCCGTTGAGCTTGTTCGCTCCCACGCGCCGCATGCTTTCGCGGACGTCGCCCAGGGTGTGGGCGAGGTTCATGACGCCGCGCTGGCTGAAGAGGAAGTCGTATTCGAGTTCCTCCGGCAGGATTTCCCAAAGCTTGAGGGCGTGCTCGTAGATGGCGGCGCTCTCGTCCCAGAGGTAGTTGGAGCGGATGATGGTGGTGTTCCGGGCCATGTTGCCGCCGGCCAGCCAGCCCTTTTCCAGGACGGCGATGTTGGTCATGCCGTGGTTCTTGGCCAGGAAGTAGGCGGTGGCCAGGCCGTGCCCGCCGCCGCCGACAATGACGGCGTCGTAGGAGGACTTGGGCTCGGGGTTGCGCCAGAGGAAATCCGGGTGCTCGGGGAGCTGTTGGGTGCTCACTGGGCTGCTCCAATCATGTCTGTTTCAAATGCATTGATGGCCGTGGCCTCGGCGTCGTTGCTGAGGTGCGGGTAGAGGGGGAACTTCTCCGCCAGGGCGGTCACGCGGGCGCGGAGTTCGACGGCGGTGCTGCCGCCCAGGGAGGTGGTCCCGGAGGTGACGCTGCCGGCCGAGGCGATGAGCGCCGTCGCAATAATGTCCGCAACTTCGGCGAATTCCTCGGCGCCGAAGCCGCGGGTGGCGAGGGCGGGGGTGCCGATCCGGAGGCCGGAGGAAACCATCGGCGGGCGTGGATCGAAGGGGACCGCGTTGCGGTTGACGGTGATGCCGATGCGGTGCAGGGCGTCTTCGGCCTGCTGTCCGTCCAGCTCGGAGTTGCGGAGGTCCACGAGGACCAGGTGGACGTCGGTGCCGCCGTTGACTACGGAGATTCCTGCTGCGGCAACGTCGTCCTTGAGCAGGCGTTCGGCGAGGAGCTTGGAACCCTGCAGGACGCGTTCCTGGCGTTCCTTGAATTCGGGGGAGGCGGCGAGCTTGAAGGCCACGGCCTTGGCGGCGATCACGTGCTCCAGCGGGCCGCCCTGCTGGCCGGGGAACACGGCGCTGTTGATCTTCTTGCCGTACTGCTCCTTGGCGAGGATGACGCCGCCGCGCGGGCCGCCGAGGGTCTTGTGGGTGGTGGTGGTGACGACGTCCGCGTACGGGACCGGGTTCGGATGCAAACCGGCTGCAACCAGGCCGGCGAAGTGGGCCATGTCCACCATGAGGTAGGCGCCAACGAGGTCGGCGATGCGGCGGAACTCGGCGAAGTCCAGCTGGCGGGAGTAGGCGGACCAGCCTGCAACGATGAGCTTGGGCTTGTGTTCATGGGCAAGTGCCTCGACCTCGGCCATATCGATGCGGAGGTCGGATTCGCTCACGTGGTAGGGGACCACGTTGTAGAGCTTGCCGGAGAAGTTGATCTTCATGCCGTGCGTCAGGTGGCCGCCGTGGGCCAGGCTCAAGCCCATGATGGTGTCGCCCGGATTCAGCAGGGCGAACATGGCGGCGGCGTTGGCCTGGGCGCCGGAGTGCGGCTGGACGTTGGCGAATTCTGCGCCGAACAGGGCCTTGACCCGGTCGATGGCCAGCTGCTCAACAACATCCACGTGCTCGCAGCCGCCGTAGTAGCGCTTGCCCGGGTAGCCCTCGGCGTACTTGTTGGTGAGGACAGAGCCCTGCGCCTCCATGACGGCGGACGGGGCGAAGTTCTCCGAAGCGATCATTTCCAGCGTTGACTGCTGGCGGCCCAGCTCACTGTTGATTGCCTGCTGGACCTCGGGATCGACTACCGAGAGTCGCTCGTTCAACTGCTCAACCACGGATGCTCCTTTGAAATACTTTTTACTTGCTAACTGATATATCAGTGTGATCTCAATGGTATGATCGGGATCACAGCAGAGTCAATAGCTGGACGAAAGTGGCACGAAGCTCCCGGTCGGTGGCTTCGTAACTGCAGCGAAGAACGGAGCGGCGCCTTGAATGCACTTCTTGCCCTGCCTCAGACAGAGGACGCGGCACCGTCCCAGGCGGAGGCCGCCTACCGGCAGCTGCGGGACAAACTCATCATGCTGGAGATCCGCCCCGGCGAGCCAATCAACGAGGGCCAGCTGGCGGCGGAGCTCGGTTTCGGCCGCACTCCCGTCCGCGAGGCAATCAAGCGCCTGGAGGTGGACCACCTGGTCATCTCCTATCCACGCCGGGGGACCTTCGCCACCAACGTGGATTTCACGGAACTGGCCGATGTCTCGGAAATCCGGGAACTGCTGGAGCCGCTCGCTGCACGCCGCGCGGCCCTCCGGGCGAACGAGGGCATGCGCCGCGAGCTCCTGCAGGTTGCTGACGCCATCGCGGAGCTGGCGCCCGGCCAGGGCGAATCGCGCGAACTCATGCGCTACGACCTCATGGTGCACCGGCTCATCTACAAGGCGGCCGCCAACCCGCATCTGGAAAGCACCCTGATCCGTTACGACAACCTGGCTACCCGTATCTGGTGCGTGGTGCTGGACAAGGTGCCGTCAGTCAGCGGCCACATCACCGAGCACGTGGACCTGCTCAAAGCAGTGGCCGACGGCGACGCGGACAAAGCGGCCGAACTGGCCCTGCACCACGTGACGAGCTTTGAGGAAACCATCCGGAAGATCCTGTAGTACTTCCGGGGGACGGCTCCATCGCCGCGGAGAGTAAAGAGCGCCGGGCCTTCCCTATGGTGCCCGGGCGGCTTCACATGCCGTCGGAATGGTCAGTCAACAGATCCGCGAGGGTGCCCAGGTTTGCGCGGACGGTGCGGCTGTGGGCTTTCTGCACGAGCGGGTCGGCGAGTTTGCCAAAGAACCCACCGAGGCTGTTGACCTCGACGCGGTAGGTGAGGCGGGTTCCACCGGCCTCTGGTTCGAGGATATTGCTGATGGAGAAGTCGAAGTTGCCCTCGACGGAGCGGATGACCGTCTTGTTTGGCGGGTCAAAGAGGACGTTCTCCGTCACCCAGTCAAACTGCCTGCCCAAAATCTTGCTGGTTCCCCTGAATCGCGTGCCAAGTCCGACCGGGGCGTCACCGACCTGTTCAGCCTCAATAACCGACGAATCCCACACAGGGATGTTCTCAGTCCTGATGAGGAATTCGAAAACCTTCTCAGGCGGACGGTTGATAAAAACAGTTTCTTCCACGACAGGCATAACGGCACTCCCTGGACAGGCCCGCTGGGGCACGGCTTGCCTGGCAGGCGTAGCGCCAGTGTGGGCTGCCGCCCTGGCCAAGTCAACGTATCCATCAAACCGGCACCGGCGACCCAAGGTTTCCCAGTTGTGGGCTCGAGGCTGGCCGGGCAAGCACGTTCCACATAAGGTAGGTTGTCGCAGAATGAGACGACTCGTCAGAGCTGGTTGATGACGAGCGTGAAACGGAGGTGCGACGAACGCTCCTCCCTCCCGCAGGATGGAAAGACGCAACGATGCCCGCTGCCACCCGGAACGCCCCGGACCGCACCGTCAGGTTCGGCTTCGCCTTTATTGGCGTCCTGCTTATCGCCGTCAACCTTCGGGTTTCCTTTGTCAGCGTGGGCCCGGTGCTCGCCAACATCAGCGGCGATCTTGGCCTGTCCAGTGCCGCAGCGGGGTTCCTGACGGGGCTTCCGCTCATTGCTTTCGCAGTCTTTTCGCCCGTGGCGCCCGGCTTCGCTTCCCGCCTGGGCCTGGACCGCGCGCTGTGGCTGTCCCTTCTGATCCTGGCCTCGGGCATTGTGCTGCGCTCGTTGCCTGTGCCCGGCTTAATCTGGGCAGGCACGGCGTTGATCGGTCTGGCCATTGCGTTCCTCAATGTCCTGGTCCCTTCCCTCGTCAAGCGGGACTTTCCGATGAGGGTCAGCCAGGTGACCGGAATCTACACCGCAACCCAGGCCGCCTTCGCGGCCATGGGGGCCGCCGTCGTCGTGCCTGTTGCGCAAACCTCTCCCGCAGGATGGCGGCTTGCCCTCGGCATTTGCGTGGGACTGGCCCTCATCGCCATGGCCGTGCTCCTGCCCTGGCTGCGCCGGCATACCTCTGGTACCGTGAACGCCGCCAAGCCGGAGGCCTCCTACCGGTCGCCTTGGGCCTCCGCCCTGGGCTGGCAGGTGACCATCTTCATGGGACTGCAGTCGATAGCTTTCTATGTCCTGATGGCCTGGCTGCCCACCATCGAACAAAGCCGCGGGGTCCCGGCCACTACCGCCGGCGTCCACCTGTCTGTTTTCCTGCTGATCAGCGTCTTCGCCAGCCTTGGCGCGGGGGGAATCCTGCACCGCGGTTCGGACCAGCGGATTGTTTCCTTCGGGAGCGGCGCGGTCATGGTCGTGACCTTTCTCGGGCTGGCCCTTGCCCCGGAGCTCATCCTGCTGTGGGTCCTTCTGGGGGCAATCGGGTGCGGAAGCCTCATCGTGATCGCCTTGTCGCTGTTCAGCCTCCGGACCGTCAACTACCCGCAGGCGGCATCATTGTCCGGCATGGCGCAGTCCGTCGGCTACGGCCTGGCTGCTGTGGGGCCGGTGATGTTCGGTGGACTCCGTGACCTGAGCGGTGATTGGACGCTTCCTCTCCTGATCACCGCCGGCATCATGGCGGTCCTCGCCGTGACCGGTGCGCTCGCGGGGCGGGACAAAGTGATCAGCGGTTCAGCATGACGTACGGTCGATTCCTGGAAAGACACATGGTTGAAACTCCTGGTCCGCAAAGGCGCGTGGAAGACGTCATGCTCAGATGCCCCAAGACGCTCCCCCCGGAGTGCACTGTGGATCAGGTGCGCAGTCTTTTCGGTGACGACCACGTCCACATGGCCTTGATCGTGGACGCCCGTGGGAACCTCCTCACCACCTTGGAGCCGTCCGATATTCCGGCGGACGCCCGTGGTGCCGCCAAAGCCGCCGTGTTCGGGATGGTCCGTCACAGGACAATCGACCCGAAGCTGCCTGCTGACGTTGCCACTGCTGTCCTGCAGGCAGCGGGCCGGCGCCGCCTCGCCGTCGTGGACGGCCGCGGAAAGCTGCTGGGCCTGCTCTGCCTCAAGCGGACCGGACTGGGCTTTTGCAGTGATGCAGGAGTTGCTTCCCGCGCAGCGGAAAGGGGCACCTGCAGTACCCGGGCGGGGTAGCTTGTGGGCGGGATCAGTGCCAACCCTCCGTGTGGTGGATTTCGGCCTGCCGGAACCTGGTTGAGAGTATTAGCCATGGCTTCGAACAATGAGCGCGAACCCGACGTCGACGCGGAAGCGGGCCAGCACGGCGGTGTCCAGTCGGTGGACCGGGCCCTTGCGGTCCTGGAAATCCTGGCGCGGGACGGCCATGCGGGCGTGAGTGAGATCGCCGAGGAGATGGGGATCCACAAGTCCACCGTCTCCCGGCTGCTAGGTTCCCTGATCAGCCGGGAAATGGTCCACCAGAACAGTGAGCGAGGGAAATACCAACTGGGTTTCGGCATCCTGAGACTGGCCAGCTCCATCCCCGGGCGGCTCAGCCTGGTCCGGGAGGCCGGGCCCGTGCTGGAGGCGCTGGCGGAGGAATTCAAGGAGACGGTGAACCTTGCCGTGCTCCGGTCCAATTACGCAGTGAACGTGGACCAGGCGATGGGGCCCTCCACCTTGGCCACCTATGACTGGGTGGGCAACCTGACCCCGCTGCACGCCACCTCAAGCGGCAAAGTCCTGCTGGCTGCACTGCCGGCCGAGGAGCGGGACCGCATCCTTAAGGAGACCGGCCTGCCGCCGCGCACTCCCCGGACCATCACCAACCGCAAGGAACTCGAAAGCCAGCTCCTCGCCGTCGCCCGTGATGGCTACGGCGTGGTGCGGGAGGAGTTCGAGATCGGGCTGACTGCTGTTGCCGTTCCGGTCTACAACCACCTTGGTGCCGTGATCGGGGCCATCAGCATCTCCGGCCCGGCCTTCCGCTTTGATCCTGAGGAAACCCCGGGACTGATCGAAGCCCTCAAAGACGCGGGGCTGCAGGTTAGCGCCAGGATGGGCTACACCCGCCGCTAAGGCATCAGCGTCCATGCGGAGGACAAGGAAGCTGCCGAACGCCGGGACGCCGCATCCCCGGCAGCGCTCAGAGGTCCTCTTCTTCGAGACGGTCGGTGAGGATCCGGTTGGCGTTGACCTGCAGGATGCCGAGCGACTCCTGGATCAGGGGCGCCCCGATGCTGCCCCTGCGCACCGCGGCGACGATGCGGCGCGTGGGTTTCGCCCTGCCGGTGATGCGGAGCCGGACCACGTTTTCGGCACCATGCAGAGGCGCCAGCCGGGGCAGCAGGCCGACACCCAGCCCCGCACCCACGAACGCGATGTGAGTTTCCCATTCGACGGCTTCATGGGCGATCCGCGGTGTCACCCCCACTGCCGTGAAGGCGGCGGTGAAGAGGGAATGATAGGCGGAACCGGCGGCCTCCGTGATCCAGGGCTCCGATGCCAGCTCCTCAAGCGTCGCTGTTTCCCGTGATGCCATCGGATGGTCACCGGGAACGATCACGTCCAGTGGATCGTCGAGCAGGACTCTCTGCTCGAAGCGCGGGTCGTCGTCACCATAACTGTCGGACTGCATAGCGACAATGACTGCAAGGTCGATCCGTTCGGCAATCAATAAGTCGAAGCAGCGGGCCGGATCAGCCTCTAGAACCTGCACCTCCAGCAGGGGGTGTGTTAAGCGCAGGGTGGCGGCCAGCGGCGCGAGCAACTGGGCAGCCGCAGAGGAGAATCCGCCGAGGCCAAAGTGGGACTGCACCTGGTCGCCGGCCTCCATGGCCGCGGCGCGCAAGCTCTCCCACTGGGCGATGAGGGGATCCGAGCCCGCCACCAGAAAGCGACCCGTGGCGGTAAGCCGCACGCCCCGGCCGTCCTTCGTCAGCAGCTGCATTCCAAGTAGGCGCTGGAGCTCCCGTAATTGTGCGGAGACGGCAGATGGAGAATAGCCCGTGAGTTCCGCGGTCCCGCCGATGGTGCCACACCGGGCAAAGACGCGAAGGGTGACAAGCCTGGCATCGATCATGCACCTATTGTGCAGGGTTATCTTCAGGTTCTTGCGCTTTTTTTGCAGCTGCTGTGATCCTAATCTCATTACTACAAGTTCTTCCACTACGCTGCCACCCCCCACGCACCCGTGGTTGACACGCAACACCCACTTACCCCATGCCTCCCGGGAGGAAACCCATGACTGCTTCAGTGAACGTGCCCCTCAACTCACGCGGAAAAATCGCTGCCTCATTGCCTGCCGAGCAGCTGGCAGAAATCACCGCCCTGTTTGAGTTCCGGCGCACAGGCTACTCCCTCGATGCCCCCTTCTACACCGATCGCTCGATCTTCAATATCGACATGGAGGCCATTTTCGGCCGGCACTGGATCTTTGCCGCCAGCACCGCCGAACTGCCGGAACCGGGCGACTACGTCACCGTCGACTACGGGCCCTACTCCCTGATTGTGCTGCGCAACGACGACGGCGGGGTGAACGTCCTGCACAACGTATGCCGCCACCGCGGCGCCCGCGTCCTTACCGAGGCTGCCGGGTCAACCGGAAACCTGGTCTGCGGCTACCACTCCTGGACCTACTCGCCGGAGGGCAACCTGATTCATGCCTCCGCCCCGGGGGAAACAAAGTTCGACAAGAGCTGCTTCGGCCTCAAGCGTGCCCACGGCCGCGAGGTCGCCGGACTCATCTTCGTCTGCATTGCAGATGAACCGCCGGCGGACTTCGACGAAACCGCAAAGATCTTTGAGCCCTACCTGGCGCCCCACGATCTTTCGAAGACAAAAATCGCCTATCAGCAGAACATCATCGAAGAAGGCAACTGGAAGCTCGTCATGGAGAACAACCGTGAGTGCTACCACTGCGACGGCCACCCTGAACTTGCCTGCTCCCTCTTCCCCACCTGGGGACTGACGGAGGGCCTGATCCCGCCACATCTTGAGGAGGTGTGGAACCGGAACAAGGAGGCCCAGGCCTCCCTTGAGGAGCGTTGCCGCCGCTATGGCCTTCCCTATGATGTGGTCGAGCAGCTTGACACACGCATCGCGGGAATCCGCATCTCGCGGGAATCACTCGATGGAGACGGCGAATCCTTCTCCGCCGACGGCCACAGGCTTTCCAAGAAGCTGCTCGGCGACCTGCCCGACTTCCGCCTTGGCCGCTGCTCGATGCACCTGCAGCCCAACAGTTGGTTCCATTTCCTCGGCGATCACGTCATCACGTTCGGGGTCTTCCCCATCAATGAACACCAAAGCCTCGTTCGCACCACCTGGCTGGTGGCTGACGATGCCGTGGAAGGCGTCGACTACGACCTGGAGAAGCTCACCTACACCTGGAAGCAGACGAACCTGCAGGACAAGGCATTCGTGGAGCTGTGCCAGCAGGGTGCCGGCAGCCCCGCTTACGAGCCCGGCCCTTACATGAAGAGCGAATACCAGGTCGAGGCTTTCATCAACTGGTACGTGCAGCGCGTGCAGGAGCACTTGGCATGATTCAACTCCTTACTGAAACGGCAACCCAGGAACCACAGCGTATCCGCGGTCTTGAGATGCCGTGGAACAGGGTGATGGGAAGCACTGAGACACCCGCCCGGGCAGCCCGCGCATTGGGCCCGTGGCACCCTCAGGAGTTCATGGCCGAATGCGTCGAGACAATTCCCGAGGCCGGCGCCATGATGACCTTCGTGTTCCGGCGCTGCGACGGTGCGCCCCTGGCGTTCCGTGCGGGGCAGTACGTGAACGTCGCATTCCCGGTCAATGGCGAGGACCAGGAACCGGTGGACCGGAGTTACTCGCTGTCGAGCTCGCCCACCGAGCCGTGGACCTTCAGCATTACCGTCAAGAGCGACCCCACGGGACTCGTCTCGCCATGGGTGCACGAGAACGTCAAGCCCGGCACCGTTCTTGAGATGCTGGGACCGGTGGGAGCATTCCACCTGCCCGATGCCGACCGGCGGGCACGGTATCTCCTGCTGGCCGCCGGCGCAGGCATCACACCCATCATGTCCATGGTGCGGACCATCCACTCCCTGCCCGGACACGCCGATGTTGTGGTCCTCTACCATGGCTCGGACGCCGGCGGCTTTGCCTTCCACCGGGAATTGGCCTACATCGCCTCCGTGGACTCACGGATCAAGGTCCACTACTCCCTGGGCGACCGGAGCAAGCCGGAGGGGTGGGAAGGGTTCAGCGGAAGGCTGACGGCGGCCATGCTCGAGGAGGTGGCCCCGGACGCCAACGGCCGCCAGGTGTACGCGTGCGGTCCCGAGGGTTACCTGAACACCGCCACCGAGCTCCTCGGGAAGGTCGGCGTCGACGACACGTCCATCTACATGGAGTTCTTCTCCGGAGACCGCCAGACGCTCCTTGAGTACCAGGCGGAGGTCGCCTTTGCAGCAGACGTTGCGGAGGAGATCGCCGAGGAGATCGCCGAATCCGCCGAGGACTACTACGAAAGCCAGCCCGCCGCGTTTGGCCTCTACGAGCCTGGCTACGACGCCGACGGAACCCTGCAGGCCTCGGGGCTGCCGCTGGAAGTCATCAACCCGGAGGCACCCCGCTCCGACTCCTCCGCCGACAAACCGGGCGGTCAGCCGGAAGCCGTTTCCCCTGACGCCTCGAGCTTTGACACGGTGGGAACAGGCAGCCTCACCATGTCCTTCATGCGCACCGGCATCAATGTGCGGATCGATCCCACCGAGCACGTCCTCGAGGCGGCCCAGCGTGCAGGCGTCAGGATTGGCGCGAACTGCAAGGAAGGCATGTGCGGCTCCTGCAAGGTCGTCAAGCTTTCAGGAGAGGTCGAGATGAACCACCAGGGCGGAATCCGGGCGCGGGAAATCTCTGCCGGCAAGTTCCTGCCCTGCTGCTCGGTTGCGCAGACGGACCTGGTGATCGATGCCTGACACCTGTTCCGGATAAAGCAAAGCTGACTGCGATTCTGAATGCCAATTTTCCATCCGGTCCGGGGACGCCGGAGCACATCGCTAGCCCATGAATTCAAACCAAAGGACCTGACATGGCTTTGAACAGCGACATCCGCCCGGATGCCCAACTCCCCCGCGAGCTGGAGGAGCCCCAACCCGTTCCTGCACCGGAGAACTCTCTTTCCTCCCCCGACTCCCTCGACTCCCACGCCGGGGAGGACACCCAGCAGATCCTCCAGGAACTCCGGCAGGGCAAGACCGAACGCGCGGTAACGGAACGCCGCAACCGCAAGCTTGTCCTGGACAAGTGGACCTTCGGGATCACGGGCGTCATCGCCTTGGCCTTCATCGCGTGGGGCTTCCTCGGCCGGGACAGCCTGGCCACAGTCTCCACCGACGCCCTTGGCTGGGTCATGGAATACACCGGCTGGCTCTTCATGGTCCTGGCGTCCCTCTTCGTCGTGTTCGTGCTGTGGCTGGCACTTGGCCGCTTCGGCAACATCCCGCTGGGCAAGGATGGTGAGAAGCCCGAATTCCGGACGATCTCCTGGATCGCCATGATGTTTGCCGCAGGAATGGGCATCGGCCTGATGTTCTACGGCGTAGCCGAACCGCTGTACCACTTCATCTCGCCGCCGCCTGGAACGGTGGACGGGCGCACTCCCGAGGCAATTCAAACGGCCATGGCCACCTCAATCTTCCACTGGACCCTGCACCCCTGGGCGATGTACGCCGTCGTCGGTATTGCCATGGCGTACGGAACGTACCGGCTGGGCCGCCGCCAGCTGATCTCTGCCGCCTTCACCTCGCTCTTCGGAGTGCGGACGGTTGAAGGTCCGGTGGGCAAATTCATCAACATCCTCGCCATCTTCGCCACGCTCTTCGGCACCGCGGCATCCCTGGGCCTGGGTGCCCTGCAGATCGGCAGCGGCATCACCTCCAATGGCTGGGCCGGCGAAATCGGTACTCCCGTGCTGGTGGTCATCGTCGCCATCCTGACCTTTTGCTTCGTGGCCTCTGCGGCGTCCGGCATCAGCCGCGGCATCCAGTGGCTGTCCAACATCAACATGGTCCTGGCCGTGGTGCTTGCAGTCATCGTGTTCGTGGCCGGTCCCACCCTGTTCATCCTCAACCTCATCCCGTCCGCGGTGGGTGATTACGCCAGCGACCTCGCGAAAATGGCCACCCGCACCGAGGCTGTCGGCGACGAGGCGCTGCGTGCCTGGCTGTCCGGCTGGACCATCTTCTACTGGGCCTGGTGGATCTCCTGGACGCCGTTCGTAGGCATGTTTATCGCCCGGATCAGCCGCGGCCGCACCATCCGCCAGTTCGTCACGGGCGTGCTGCTGGTGCCGAGCATCGTGAGCGTCATCTGGTTCGGTATCTTCGGCGGCACCGCGTTCCAGGTCCAGCAGCAGGCCGACAAAACGGACGACCCCGCCGACGGCATTGCCAAGATGGTCGACGGCGCCTCCACCATCGACTTCGACGGTGCGCTTTTCGAGCTGGTCAAGAACCTGCAGATGCCCGGCTGGGCCGTCTCCGCGGTCATTGTCCTGGCCATGGTGCTGGTTGCCATCTTCTTCGTTACCGGTGCCGACTCTGCCTCGATCGTGATGTCTTCCCTGAGCTCCAACGGCTCCAGTGAACCGCGCCGCGGCCTGGTGATCTTTTGGGGCAGCCTCACCGGTGCAGTTGCAGCCGTCATGCTGCTCGCCGGCGGCAATGAACCGTCCGAGGCCTTGTCCGGGCTGCAGCGCATCACCATTGTTGCCGCCCTGCCGTTCGTGCTGGTGATGTTCCTGCTCTGCATTGCCCTCACCCGCGACCTGCGCCGGGACCCCATTTCCCTGCGCCGCCGGCTGGCCGACTCGGTTGTGGAACGTGCCATCCGCAGCGGCGTGGACGAGCACGGCGGCGTCCAGTTCGATCTCGTGACCAAGCATCAATGTGATCAGCATTGTTCGGATGAGGGCCGCTGCGCGCCTTCCTCCGCTGACACCCAAGCCCCCGCAAAGAACCAGGAGTAGACCATGACCACAGTCCTCGAAGGCCGCCCCGCCGCCAACGTGACGGCGGAAGCCGGCGCCGTCCCCAGCGTCCGCAACACCGGCACCGTACAGTACGTCCTCACCCTTGCCTGCCCGGAGCGCCCCGGAATCGTCCGGGCCATCACCGCATTCCTCGCTGATCGCGGCTTCGACATCGTTGAGCACCAGCAGTTCGATGACCACATGAGCGGCAAGCTTTACCTGCGCACGGCCTTCACTCCGGGAGACAAGGAAGTTTCCGCAGAAGGCCTCAGCGCGGAGTTCGCCGCAGTTGCTGATGAGTTCGGCATGGAGTTCACCATCCACGACGGCAGGCCGCAGCGGCTGCTGGTGATGGTCTCGAAGTTCGGCCACTGCCTCAACGACCTGATCTTCCGGTGGCGCGCCGGCAGCCTGGGTGCGGAGATCGCGGTCGTAGTGTCCAACCACGAGGACCTCCGCCCCATGGCGGAAGCCGCGGGCCTGCCGTTCATCCACGTCCCGGTCACCGCCGACACCAAGCCGCAGGCTGAAGCCCGGCTGCTGGAACTGGTCGAGGAGTACCAGGCAGACCTGGTGGTCCTGGCCCGCTACATGCAGGTGCTCTCCAACGAGCTCTGCGGCAACCTCCTCGGCCGTGCCATCAACATCCACCATTCCTTCCTGCCCGGGTTCAAGGGCGCCAAGCCCTACCACCAGGCCTATGACCGTGGAGTGAAGCTCATCGGAGCCACTGCGCACTACGTCACCGCCGACCTTGATGAGGGCCCGATCATCGAGCAGGAAGTCTTCCGGGTGGACCACAGCCTGGACCCGAATGCACTGGTCACTGTAGGCAGGGACGCCGAATCGCAGGCACTGTCCCGCGCAGTCAGGTGGCACAGCCAGCACCGGGTCCTGCTCAACAACACCCGCACCGTCGTCTTCCGCTAACGCGAACCCCATGCCAACAGGAGAAACAACACCCATGAGCTCATCACCACGCGTTGTCATCATCGGCGCCGGCATTGTCGGAACCAACCTCGCCGACGAACTCGTAACCCGGGGCTGGACCAACATCACGGTGGTGGAACAAGGCCCGCTGGAACTTGCCGGCGGCTCCACCTCGCACGCGCCGGGCCTGGTGTTCCAGAACAACCAGTCACGGACCATGACCGAATTCGCCACCTACACGGTGAACAAACTGCTCGCCCTGACCAAGGACGGCGAGTCCTGCTTCAACCAGGTGGGCGGTCTGGAGCTGGCAACCACCCCCGAGCGCCTGGCCGACCTCAATCGCAAGATGGGCGTGATGACATCCTGGGGCGTCGAAAGCCGGATCGTCGATGCCGACGAATGCGAAAAGATCTATCCCCTCCTGAACACCGGCAAGCTCACCGGCGGCCGCGAAGTCCTGGGCGGCCTGCTCATCCCCACCGACGGCCTGGCCCACGCCGCCCGGGCGGTGCAGCTTTTGATTGAGCGCTCCAGCGAGCGTGGCGTGACCTTCGTCGGCTCCACCACGGTCACGGGCATCGCCCAGGAGGGCGGCAAGGTGACCGGCGTCGAAACCGACAACGGACTGATCCCGGCGGACATCGTGGTGTCATGTGCAGGTTTCTGGGGCCGTGAACTGGGCAGGATGGTGGGGCTGGAGGTACCACTGCTGCCGCTGGCCCACCAGTACGCCATCAGCACCCCGCTGCCCGAACTCGAGGGCGTCAACGAGCTTCCCAAGGGCGCCAGCAAGCCTATCCTGCGCTACCAGGACAAGGACCTGTACTACCGCGAATGGGGCAACCGCATCGGCATCGGCAGCTACGCCCACCGCCCCATGCCGGTGGACATGTCCGCCCTGCCGAAGGTTCCCGCAGAGGAGATGTCGGACCACCGCATGCCCTCCCGCCTGGAATTCACTTTGGAAGACTTCCTGCCCGCGTGGGAGGACAGCCAGGACCTGCTGCCGGCCCTGCGCAGCTCCGGGATCCAGGACGGCTTCAACGGCATCTTCTCCTTCACCCCTGACGGCGGCCCGCTGATGGGCGAGGCACCCGAGCTCGACGGCCTGTTCGTGGCCGAAGCCGTCTGGGTCACGCACTCGGCCGGCGTGGCCAAGGCCATGGCGGAGCTGCTGGTGGAAGGCCGGTCCCGCACGGACCTGCACGGCTGCGAGCTCACCCGCTTCGAAAAGGTCCAGACCTCCGACGCCTACGTCAGCGAGACCTCGCAGCAGAACTTCGTGGAGATCTACGACGTGATGCACCCGTTGCAGCCCAGGGAATCCCCGCGGGACCTCCGCGTGAGCCCCTTCAACGTGCGGCAAAAAGAGCTCGGGGCGTTCTTCCTCGAGTCCGCCGGCTGGGAACGGCCGCACTGGTTCGAGGCCAACCGCGGGCTGCTGGAGGAACTGCCCGCCGAATGGCAGACGCCGGAGCGGGATGAGTGGGCAGGAATGTTCTCGTCCCCCATCTCTGCCGCCGAAGCGTGGAGGACGCGTACCGCCGTCGCACTTTATGACATGACTCCGCTGAAGCGCCTGTCCGTGGTGGGTCCTGGCGCGCAGGCGCTGCTGCACCGGCTCAGCACGGGCAACATTGCCAAGAAGCCGGGTGCCGTGACGTACTGCCTCCTGCTGGAGCACGACGGCGGCATCCGCAGTGACGTGACCGTCGCGCGGCTGGCGGAGGAGGACTTCCAGCTGGGCGTCAACAGCAACGTTGACTTCGACTACCTTCGGGTGGAGGCCCGCAAGCAGTCTGCCGCGGATCCGGCCCAGTGGGTGCATGTCTCCGACATCACCGGCAGCACCTGCTGCATAGGGCTGTGGGGCCCGCTGGCGCGCGAAGTGATCGGCAAGGTCAGCTCCGACGACCTCACCAATGACGGCCTGAAGTACTTCCGCACCAAGGAAATCTCCGTGGGCGGCATCCCCGTGACGGCCATGCGCCTGTCCTACGTGGGTGAGCTCGGCTGGGAGCTGTACACCACCGCCGAGTACGGCCTGAAGCTGTGGGATCTGCTGTTCGAGGCAGGCCAGGAGCACGGCATCATCGCCGCCGGCCGTGGCGCCTTCAACAGCATGCGGCTCGAAAAGGGCTACCGGCTGTGGGGCACGGACATGACATCCGAGCACCACCCGTACCAGTCCGGCCTGGGCTTCTCCATCGCCAAAGACAAGACCGGGTTTGTGGGCGCCGAGGCCCTGGCCGAGCGCAAGGAGCAGCCCGCCACGCGTGTGCTGCGCTGCCTGACGGTCGACGACGGCACCTCCATTGTGCTGGGCAAGGAACCGGTGTACGTGGACGGTTCGGCGGCCGGCTACGTCACCAGCGCTGCCTACGGCTACACGGTCCGCAAGCCGATCGCCTACGCGTGGCTGCCGGCGTCGGTGTCCGAGGGAGACGCGGTGGAGGTGGAGTACTTCGGCAAGCGGATTGCTGCAACGGTCTCTGCTGAGCCGCTCTTCGATCCGGGCATGGAACGCCTCCGCGGGTAGTCCGGAACCTGTCCGGACTTGGCGTCGGAAACCGGGGGTCGCCTGACGGGCGGCCCCCGGTTTTCACGCGTGAATGTCAGACCCCCTTGCCATGATGGGTACATGGGCAGGGAAGCGGTGGTGAAGGCGTTTGCGGATATCAAGGCCGCCCTTGCCGTGCTCAATGCTGAGGTGGACGGATATGGTTCAGAGCCGTTCTCGGCTGCTGATCCGCTGGCCGGGCTGGCGGATGGGAACCTGGACATTCTCGCCGGCGCTAAGGAGGCGGAAGCCGGGCTTGCAGGCTTGAAAGCCCGTGCTGCCGTTAAGTATGCGGACACAGTCCAAGCCTTGGCGCCTGACATGCCGGTGCAGGCGCAGGAGATGGCCGTCGCTGCGGAAATCGGGTCCGTGCTGGCCATCGGACTGCGGGCCGCAAGCGCGTTCCTGGCCGCTTCCCACGCCATGGACACAACATTGCCACTGACACTCTCGGCCCTGCAGGCCGGTTCAATTTCCTGGCAGCACGCCCTGGCCATGGCGGACGAGGCAGCCACCCTTGACCCGGCCGGCGCCGCTGCCCTGGAAGCCCACTTCCTGGACCCGGAGACACCCAGGCCTGCCACCGCGGCCGCGATCGGGGACATACCCGCCCACCGGCTCCGGCACAAAGCCCGCACCTGGCGCGAACGCCACCACGCCGAAAGCATCGAGAAACGCCACGCTAAAGCCGCGGCAGACCGGCGCGTCGAGTACAGGCCGGACCAGGACGGGATGGCCTGGCTTTCGGCCTGCCTCCCCGCCGATCAGGCAATGGCAGGCTGGAACCGCCTCAACGCCCTCGCCCGGGCCGCACAAGGACCCGATGAGCCCCGCACCCTCACCCAAATCCGGGCCGACACATTCGCCGAAGCGATCCTCACCAGCGGAACCAGTCCAAACTTCAATGCAGGCAACAGCGACGCGGCAGGTGCAGAAACGGCTGCCGGCCCATCTTCATCAGTCCGGGCCCAGGTGCTCGTCACCGTGCCGGTATTCGCCCTCATGGGACTGACTGACGAGCCCGCCATGCTGGACGGCTTCGGCCCCATCGCGCCGTCGATGGCCCGGAAACTGGTCGCCGACGGTGCTGATTCGTTCCACCGCGTCCTGGTGGATCCGCGGGACGGGGCACCGCTGGAGATCGGGCGGACCAGCTACCGGGTCACCAAAGCGATGCGGAACTGGCTGAGGATGCGGGACGGCAAATGCCCCTTCCCCGGTTGCAACAACCCGTCGCTGGACAACGAGGCAGACCATCTCCTCGCCTGGCATCACGGCGGAACCACCGGCATCAGCAACCTCGGACAACCATGCCCCAAGCACCACAAACTCCGGCACTCCACCGGCTGGACACCAACCCCCGCCACCAAGAACGAACCACCCGGGTGGATCTCACCCTCCGGGCGGCGTTACAAAAGCGAACACCAGGACTGGGAACCACCCCACTGGCCCGGAGCACCACGCCCTGCCACCGGCGACCCACCCGATTTTTTCTACCTCGGCCGCTCCCCAGGAGAAGACGGTATCGAGCGGTTCCTGCATGCCCGGGCCAATTGAACCCTTGCAGCCACCTGTAGCTACTGATTGGCTGGTGGGATGGCTGATGACGAGGTTTCCAAGAACATTCCTTCCGACGACGAGCACCTGCGCCAGGATGTCCTGCCAGAATCCGGGGGAGAACCCCAGGACGCCCCGGACAGCGGATTCACACCCGGACAAACCAACGCCGGGCAGCAGGTGGGCGGACTTGCCTCGGCCAGCGGCTACGGCAAAGACCTCGATCCAGAGGCCCAACCTGACGGCAACAACCCGGTGTAACCCAGACGGGGTCCTAAAAAACACAAGACAGCGACGGCGACATTCGGAAGGTGCCGGATGTCGCCGTCGTCGTTCTGCTCGCTGGAGACGAAGCTGGGCGGGAACTAAACCGCGGCAGGCTCCAATTCCCCGGCAGTTTCCTCGGCAGCGGCTTCCGCCAGGTGTGGCACGAACCTGACAAACATGGCTTTGAAGCCGGGGGTGTTGGATTCCCGTGCGACGTTTTCCTTGTGGACCAGGGCGTTCGCTTCCGGGAAGTACGCGGCTGCGCAGCCCTTTGCCGTCGGGTAGGCCACCAGGCGGAACTTGTCCGCTGTCCGGTCGTGGCCGCGGAAGGTGCTGACCACGTCCACCAGGTCCCTGTCCTTGAAGCCCAGTTCGGCCAGGTCTTCCGGATGGATCAGGATCACCCTCCGGCCGCCGGAGATGCCCCGGTAACGGTCGTCCAGGCCGTAGAAGGTGGTGTTGTACTGATCATGGCTGCGGATGGTCTGCAGCACCAGGTGCCCGTCGGGCGGGGTGAGGTACTCCAGCGGACTGACGGTGAACCGGCCGCGGCCGATGTCCGTGGCGAACGAGCGGGTGTCCCTGGGCGGGTTAGGCAGAACGAACCCGTTCTTGGTCCGGACCCGGGCGTTAAAGTCCTCGAAGCCGGGCAGGACGCGTTCGATGTGGTCCCGGATCACGTCGTAGTCCTCGGCCATGGCCTTCCAATCCACCGAGTGATCCGGGCCGAAGGTCGCCTCGGCCATCCGGGCCACAATCACGGGTTCGGCCAGCAGGTGCTCCGAGACCGGCGCCAGCCGGCCCTGGGTGGAGTGGACCACGGACATGGAGTCCTCCACGGAGAGGAACTGGGCGCCCTTGGGGTGCTTGTCGTCCTTGTCCGTCCGGCCCAGCGTGGGCAGGATCAGCGAGGTGCGCCCGTGCACCACATGGGAGCGGTTGGGTTTGGTGGAGATGTGGACTGTCAGGCCGATCCGCTGCATCCCGGCTTCGAGGGTTTCGGTGTCTGAGCAGGCGAGCGAGAAATTGCCGCCCATGGACACGAACACGTCCACCTCGTCGCGTTCGAAAGCTTCCATTGCTTCGACGGCGTCGTACCCGTGGTGGCGCGGGGACGTGATGCGGAACTCGGTATCGAGGGCGTCGAGGAGCCATTCCTTCGGTTTTTCCCAAATGCCCATGGTCCGGTCTCCCTGGACGTTGGAGTGCCCGCGGACCGGGCAGGCACCGGCGCCGGGCTTGCCGAAGTTCCCCTGAAGCAGCAGGACGTTGACCATTTCCTTGATGGTGTCCACCGAGTGCGGCTGCTGGGTCACGCCCAGGGCCCAGCAGAAGATGGTGGCCTTGGACTTGATCAGCATCCCGGCCACGGTCTCAATCTGTTCCCGGGACAACCCGGTGGCCTTCTCCGTCTCGGCCCAATCCAGCTCCTTGCGGGCGTCGCAGTACGCTTCGAACCCATCGGTTTGGGCAGCGATGAAGGAATGGTCGACGACGGTCCCCGGGTTCCGCTCCTCCTCCGCCAAGAGCAAGTGGCCGAGGGCCTGGAACAGGGCCAGGTCACCGCCCACCTTGATCTGCAGGTATTCATCGGCCAGCGGCGTACCTCCGCCCACGACGCCGGAGACTGTCTGCGGATCCTTGAAGTTGAAGAGACCGGCCTCTGGCAGCGGGTTGACCGCCACCACTTTCCCGCCCTTGTCCTTGCACTCCTTCAGCGCGGACAGCATCCGCGGGTGGTTGGTGCCGGGGTTCTGTCCCACCACAAAAATCAGTTCCGAATCGTGGATGTCATCCAGGGACACGGTGCCCTTGCCGATCCCGATCGTGGGATTCAGGGCCGAGCCGGAGGACTCATGGCACATGTTGGAACAGTCCGGCAGGTTGTTGGTGCCGATGGCCCGGGCGAACAGCTGGTACATAAAGGCTGTCTCGTTCGCGGTCCGGCCGGAGGTGTAGAAAACGCAGCGGTCAGCCGTAGTGGCCCGGAGGTGTTCGCCGATCAGCTCGAACGCCTCGGCCCAGGAGATCGGCGAATAGTGGGTTTCGCCTTCGCGGATCACCACGGGTTCGCTCAGCCGGCCCTGGTTGCCCAGCCAGTACTCCGTCTTCGTCGAAAGCTCCGCGATGGAGTGCTTGGCCCAGAACTCCGCTCCGACCGTGCGGAGGGTGTTCTCCTCGGCCACCGCCTTGGCGCCGTTTTCGCAGAACTCAGCAACCTTGCGCTTCTTGTCCGACTCCGGCCAGGCGCAGCCAGGACAATCGAAACCGCCGCGCTGGTTCAGCCGGAGCAGCGTGTGTGCCGTGCGGGCCACCCCGGCCTGGGCCACTGCACGTTCAAGGGCAACCATGACTGCCTTGACCCCGGCAGCCTCGGTCTTGGGCTTGTGGACTTCAAGATCGTCCTCGTTGATATCCGCGACGGGGGCGGGCTGCTTACCGAACTTCATTGTTCCAACTTCCTTACCGGCATACGCCGTTCTTTCCATGACCAGCAAAGGCGTGCCGGGTTCTACCGGCACGCCTTCGTTGCTAAATCCCCGCTACTGGGCCACCTTCGCCAGGGTTTCCTGCTCGGCCCCGATGGTGGTGTTGTCGCCGTGGCCGGTGCGGACCACGGTTTCAGCGGGGAGGGTGAGCAGCCGTTCCCGGATGGAGGCCAGGATGGTGGGGTAGTCGCTGTAGGAACGCCCCGTTGCACCCGGACCACCGTTGAAGAGCGTGTCTCCCGTGAAGACGGTGCCTTCACTCTCGAGGTAGAAGCAGGTGGAACCGGGGGAATGCCCGGGCGTGTGGATTGCCTTGAAGGTTGCTCCAGCCACCTGGAACTCGTCCCCGTCCTTGTGCTCCCGGTCCGGTTTTGAATCCGGGTAGACCTGCTCCCAGAGGACCTGGTCCTCCGGGTTCAAGTAGATGGGCGCACCCACGGCTTCCGAGACCTCCCGGGCTGCGCCGATGTGGTCATTATGTGCATGGGTCAGAAGGATGGCCAGGACCTTCCGGCCCTGCACCTCACTGATGATCGCGGCCGCGTCATGCGGCGAGTCGATGATGACGCACTCGTCGTCGTTTCCCACGATCCAGACGTTGTTGTCCACATCCCAGGTGCCGCCGTCGAGCGAAAAGGTGCCGGACGTGACCAGGTTGTCGATCCGGACTGCCATCAGAGCTCCACCACCGAACGCAGGACCTTGCCCTCGTGCATCTTGTCGAACGCTTCTTCCACCTGGTCAATGGTGATCCGCTCCGAGACGAAGGCGTCCAGGTCCAGGTTGCCCTGCTTGTAGTGCGACACCAGCATCGGGAAGTCGCGCGAGGGCAGGCAGTCGCCGTACCAGGAGGACTTCAGGGAGCCGCCCCGGCCAAAGACGTCGAGCAGGGGCAGTTCAAGCGTCATCTGGGGAGTCGGGACGCCCACCAGGACCACCCGTCCGGCGAGGTCGCGGGCGTAGAACGCCTGCTTGTACGTCTCAGGGCGGCCGACGGCGTCAATCACCACGTCCGCTCCGTTGCCGTTGGTGAGGGCGCGGATAGCCTCGACGGCATCTTCCTTGCTGGAGTCGATGCCGTGCGTGGCCCCCAGGGACTTGGCCATCTCCACCTTGTTTGCGTCGATGTCCACGGCGATGATCGTGGTGGCGCCGGCCAGCTTGGCGCCGGCGATTGCGGCGATGCCCACGCCGCCGCAGCCGATAACCGCTACGGACTCGCCGCGCTTGACCTCACCGGTGTTGATCGCGGCACCGATGCCTGCCATCACGCCGCAGCCCAGCAGGCCGACGGCGGCAGCATCGGCTTCGGGATCCACCTTGGTGCACTGGCCCGCCGCCACCAGGGTCTTCTCAGCGAAGGCGCCGATGCCGAGGGCAGGGGAGAGTTCCGTACCGTCTTCAAGGGTCATCTTTTGCGTCGCGTTGGCTGTGTTAAAGCAGTATTGCGGCTGGCCTTTCGCGCAGGCGCGGCACTCGCCGCACACGGCACGCCAGTTCAGGATCACCCGGTCCCCGGGTGCGACGGAGGTGACATCGTCGCCCACGGCACTGACAACACCGGTGGCTTCATGGCCCAGCAGGAAGGGGAATTCATCATTGATAGCACCCTGTTTGTAGTGCAGGTCCGTGTGGCAGACGCCGCAGGTGAGGATGTCCACCAGTGCTTCGCCGGGGCCCGGCTCCGGCACCAGGATGGTCTCCACCGACACCGGCGCGTTCTTTTCCTTGACAACCACTGCCTTGACTTTGTGAACCATGTTCCTGTGTTCCTTTCGTTGGCCGGATGAGGATCCCCGCCCGACTAGCAAGTCTAGAAGCTGCACCGGCTTCGGGCCGCTACCCAAAGGGACAGGTAAGGGACGCGAAGGGGTAGTTTCGGCCCCCTGGAGAACGTTCGGCTTCCGATCCACCATTGCGCATTACACAACGCGACGCGCCATGCGCTTACTCGAAAATATCCCAGCGGTGCCGCCGGCTGTCAATAGGGCGTTCACGGTGCCGGCATCCGCGGTGGCAGCCGCCCCTACCTGCAGCCCATTTCAGAGCAACTCTAGTTCACCTGCTGCAACGCTGCGTAGGTCCCTGCCTTCATGACCATGGACACGGCCGTGGCGCACTATTTCCCCCCGCGCCAGAGTTTTCTTTTCGAGGAGCCATTGACTGTGCTCCCCGTCACGCTTAGTCTGGTGCAACAGCGTTGCGCTGAATGCAACCACAAACCTTTGGTGGATACATGAGTAACGAAACTTCCTCTCCTGCCCGTGAGCGGGGCATGGGTGCGCAGGGGAACGGCGCCGATCCCCGCAACAGCACCACGGGCAGTGCGATGAGTGGCTCCGCACCTGCTGACAACGCAGTCAGCAAGGAAACGCGGCGCCGGGTCATTGCCGCCAGCTTCATCGGCAACTTTGTTGAATGGTTCGACTACGCCGTTTACGGCTACCTTGCCGTCACCATCGCAACAGTCTTCTTCCCCGAATCCGATCCGCAGACCGGGCTCCTGCTGACCTTCGCACTGTTTGCGATTTCCTTCCTGGTGCGTCCGCTCGGCGGGTTCGTCTGGGGCCACATTGGCGACAAGGTGGGCCGGCGGACGGCCCTCTCCCTGTCCATCCTGATCATGTCCGGAGCAACCTTCTGCATAGCGCTGATCCCGGGCTACGACACAATCGGCATCTGGGCGCCCGTCCTGCTCCTGATCATCAGGGTGGTTCAGGGTTTCTCTGCTTCCGGCGAGTACGCGGGAGCATCCGCCTTCCTGGTGGAGTATGCCCCCGCCAACCGGCGGGGACTGTATGCCGCCGTCGTTCCCGCCAGCACCGCCGCCGGCCTGCTCCTCGGTTCGCTGATCGCCGGCCTGCTGACCACCCTGCTCGCGGCCGAAGCGATGCAGAGCTGGGGCTGGCGGCTGCCGTTCCTGCTCGCAGCCCCGATGGGCCTGATCGGCCGGTACATCCGGACCAAGCTCGAGGACACTCCCGTGTTCCGTGAACTGGCGGCCGAAGACCACAAAGACAAGGCGCCCGTCTCCAGCCTCTTCCGCAACCACTGGCGGCAGCTGCTGCAGGCCGTCGGAGCCGTGCTGCTCAACGCCGTCGGCTTCTACGTGATCCTCAGCTACATGCCCACGTATCTGTCCTCCGAGCTGGGCCTCGGGGAAACCGAGTCCTTCCTCGCCACCACCGTCGCGCTGACGACGTACATCGGATTCATCTTCCTGACGGGCATGCTCTCGGACCGGTATGGACGCAAGAAGGTGCTGATCAGCGCATCGGTCGCCTTCATTGTCCTCACCGTGCCCGCGTTCGCTCTGCTGGGAACGGGCAACTTCCTTGTGATCGTCCTGGTCCAGATCCTGCTGGGCGCCATGCTCACCCTGAATGACGGTACGCTCCCCAGCTTCCTGGCTGAAATGTTCCCCACCCGCGTCCGTTACAGCGGCTTTGCCGTCAGCTTCAACCTCTCCAACGCCCTGTTCGGCGGCACCGCCCCCTTCATGGCAACACTCCTCATCGCTGCCACTGCAAGCGACCTGGCGCCCGCCTGGTACCTCGTCGCTGCCGCCGTCGTCTCCCTGATCGCTGTGGCCCTCTCCAGGGAAACCTGCAAAGAGCCACTGCGCCACGAATAGCTTCCCTCCCAACCAACCGCACCACGCCAACCGCACCAAGAAATGCACGAGAGAAAGGCATCGTTACGATGACCATCACCACCGAGAACGCCACCACCGTCGCCGAACTCGAGCGCACCAAGATCCTCAAGAACGGCGAGAAAGTCAGCCTCACGTTCTCTGACACCGAGTTCGAGCGCCGCCTCGCCGGCCTGCGCCGCATCATGGCTGAGAAGGACCTGGACGCCGTTGTCCTCACCAGCTACCACTCCATCAAGTACTACTCCGACTTCCTGTTCACCACCTTCGGCCGCTCCTACGGCATGGTGGTCACCAAGGATGACACCGTCACCGTCACCGCCAATATCGACGCCGGAATGCCTTGGCGCCGCAGCTACGGCGACAACATCGTCTACACCGACTGGCGCCGGGACAACTACATCTTCGCCATCCAGGAAGTCCTGCGGACCCGCGGCATCAGCCCGCGCCGCCTCGGGGTTGAGGACGACTCGCTGCCGCTCGACAACCGCAACAAGATCCAGGCCGCTTTCCCGTCGGCCACGCTGGTGGACGTGGCCCAGGCTGCGATGCGCCAGCGCATGATCAAGTCCGCCGAGGAGATCGAGGTGATCAAGCACGGCGCCCGCATCGGCGACCTGGGCGGCGAAGCCATCCGCAACGCCATTACCGCAGGCATCACCGAGTACGAGGTTGCCCTGATCGGCACCGAGGCCATGGTCCACGAGATCGCCAGGACGTTCCCCGATTCCGAGATCCGCGACACCTGGGTGTGGTTCCAGTCCGGGATCAACACGGACGGCGCCCACAACTGGGCCACCACCCGCAAGATCCAGGAACACGACATCCTGTCCCTGAACTGCTTCCCCATGACCTCGGGCTACTACACAGCGCTTGAGCGGACCCTGTTCTTTGGCGAACCGGATGCCCGTTCGCTTGAGCTGTGGAACATCAACGTTGAGGTGCACAAGCGCGGTCTTGAACTCATCAGGCCCGGTGCCGTCTGCAAGGACATCGCCGCGGAACTCAACGAGATCTACGTCGGCCATGGCCTCCTGGCCAACCGCACCTTCGGCTACGGCCACTCCTTCGGCGTCCTGAGCCACTACTACGGCCGCGAAGCCGGGCTGGAACTCCGTGAGGACATCGACACGGTGCTCGAGCCGGGCATGGTGGTCTCCATGGAACCGATGGTCACCGTCCTCGACGGCCAGCCGGGCGCCGGCGGCTACCGTGAGCACGACATCCTGGTGGTGGGCGAAGACGGCGCGGAGAACATCACCAAGTTCCCGTTCGGGCCCGAATACAACATCATCGGCGCCTGATCCAGGCAGGGCCAAACCCGGAAGCGGCGTCATGTCCATGGCGCCGCTTCCGGCGGTACGTAGGGAATGATGGGTAGCACCATGAGCGCAACAGAACCCGAGACCACAGGCAACGGCGACAGCAAAGGTGCCTCTGTCATCGTCAACGCGATTGCCGTCCTCCGCACTTTCTCGGCGGACGAGCCGTTGCTGGGCGTCACCGAGATCGCCAACCGGGTGGGATTGCATAAAAGCACAGTGTCCCGGATCCTGGCCACCTTTGAGCAGGAACACCTGGTGGAGCGGGACGCTGAAACGCGCCGGTTCCGGCTCGGCCTCGGCCTGATCGCAGTCGCCGGACCCCTGCTGGCAGAACTGGAGGAACGCCGGGTTGCCTACCCGGTCCTGCGCGAACTGTCGGAGCAGACCGGTGAAACAAGCGCATTGATGGTGTGGAGCGGTGACGAATCCATCTGCGTGGAGCAGATTGCCAGCCACCACCAGATCAAGCACACCACTCCACTGGGAGCACGTTACAACGACGCGCTCAGTGCCTCGGTGCAGGTTTTCCTGGCCCGTGAACCGGAAGCCCGCGTCCGGTCCCTCCTCAGCAGCGGTGTCATCAGCTATCCCGGCCTGGACGAATCGGGCCTTGACGCCTACCTGGTCCGGCTCAAGGACGACGTCCGGCGCGGCTGGGCAGTCAACTACGGGGAAACCTCCATTGATGAAGTGGGCCTCGCGGCGCCCGTTTTTGACCACCGGGGCGAGGCGGTGGCCGCCGTCCTGATCCCCGCCCCGCGGTTCCGGGTGTCCCAGGACCGGCTGCAGGCCCTGGGGGAATCATGTGCCGCCGCCGCAGGCAAGGTCACTGCGCGGCTGGGCGGAAGGGTACGCAGGCCCGCCCAGTAGACTGTCAGGATGCGGTTGGTAGCGAGCGACATTGACGGAACGATCCTCGGCCACGACGGAAAAATCAGCAACCGCACCGTTCGTGCCTTCCACGCCTGCCGGGACGCCGGCGTCGAACTGGTTTTTGTGACCGGGCGTCCGCCGCGGTGGCTGCACCCCCTGCAGGACCAGTTGGGCCACACCGGCACTGTCATCTGCTCCAACGGCGCCGTTGTCTGGGACCTGGAAGCGGACAAGCTGGTGTCCGCCCGGACGCTGGGCATTGATGCGGTTCTGGAAGCCCGCCGCGTCATCAAGCGCCTGCGCCCCGCCGCCCTGTTTGCCGCCGAAACGCTGACAGGATTCCATCTTGAACCCGGCTTCATCGAAAACGCCTCCAGTGAGCTGCTCTCGGAATTCACCCCGGCACCGCTCGCCGAAACACTGGTGGCGGATGACGCCGTGGTGAAGTTCCTGGCCATCGTCCGAGAAGGCACTGCCGACCAATTCCTCGCTGAGGTGGCTCCCGCCGTCGAACACCTTGCCTCCGCCACCCATTCCTCACCCGGCGTGTCCATGCTCGAACTCGCGCTGCCCGGAGTCAACAAGGCCGTCGCCCTGGCTGAATACGCCGCCGCCCTGGGCATCGGTGCCGAGGACGTCGTGGCGTTCGGGGATATGCCCAACGACATCGAGATGCTCCGCTGGGCCGGGCACGGCTATGGCATGGCCAGCGGGCATCCGGAAGCGATTCGTGCCGCTGGCCGGCAGGCGCCGCATTTTGACGACGACGGCGTGGCCCAGGTCCTGGAGTCACGGCTGGCCTCACTGGGCGTTCAGCTCAGCTGATCCTGGCGAAGGCGGCACCCCGCCACGCGGCATTCCGGACGGTATGCCGCGCCAATTACACAGCTGGCGCTCACCTGGCGTTCACTTTTGAGCCCTAGCGTGGGACGCGGAGAGCCCAACCTCTCCATTCCGGCTCGAGGGGTAGCAATGGCAAGAAAAGCGAAGTTTGACACCGCGGAGGCGCCCCTGCGCCAGGCAACACCTGCGCCGCACTGGGAAACGCTGAGGCAAGGTGACCGGGTCCGGGTCCTCCTCGCTCCGGGTTTCGAGGCCAATGGCCTGGTTGACGCCATCACCGCCGACCACTCTGCCGTATGGATCGATTTCGACGGCGGGCGCGGCAGGACGCTGCTGCACTGCAGCGACGGGGTGGATATCGTTCCGCGCGAAAGCTGACGGGTTGCCCGGGGCTGAAGCCCGCAAACCGGAGCGAACGGACGGGAGTACGCTCGAAGCGTGAGCCTGCCGTTCTTCGACCACACCGGCCCCGACGGGTCGCCCTTGCCTATCGCGATGGCCCATCGCGGGTTTTCACGCGAGGGCCTGGAAAACTCGATGGCCGCGTTCCGCGCCGCCGTCGACCTGGGCTATCAGTACCTGGAGACCGATGTCCACACCACGGCGGACGGCGTGGTGCTCCTCTTCCATGACGGGACGCTGGACCGGGTGACAGATGGCAGCGGGAAGGTCTCCGAGCTCCCCGCCGCGACGGTGGCCGGGGTCCGCATCGCCGGGCAGGAGCCCATTCCCCGGCTGGATCAGCTGCTCGCGGAACTTCCCACAGTTCGGCTCAATGTGGACGTCAAGGACTGGAACTCCGTACGCAGCATCGCTGCCGGCATTGAAGAACACCAGGTGCACCACCGGGTTCTGCTGACCAGTTTCTCGGACCGCCGGCGGCGGGCGGTGTTGAAGTTGCTGAGCCGGCCGGTCGCGGCATCGGCCGGGGTTGTGTCGGTGGGCCTGTTCACCGTGCTGGGCCGCCTGCTCCCGGGGCCGGTCTTCAGATGGAGCATGCGGTGGAACCTCCGCGGAGTCCACGCCCTGCAGGTGCCGGTGCGCTACGGCAGGGTGGAAGTGGTGACGGCAGGTTTTGTCCGGCGGGCGCACGCCCTCGGCCTCGTGGTCCATGCCTGGACCATCAACGACCCGGGGGAGATGCGCCGCCTTCTCGAACTGGGCGTGGACGGGCTGGTGACCGACCGTGCGGACCTGCTCCGTGATGTGCTGCTGGAACGCGGAGAATGGCCGCACAGCTGACTTAGCCGCACACTTGCTCTGCCGCGACCGGCTGCCCCGATCCCCTCCTGAGGTTCTCCCGCCTGCTGACGCTTTGGCTAGCCGCGGCCGGTGCTGGTGGACGGGTCCTGGTCGCCTTCCGTCGGGTCGGCCCGCAACTCGCCAGGGTTACTGTCGGGCAGGCCTGCCGACCCCGAAACGCCGCCGGGATCTGCCCCTGTCCCGCTGGTGGGGGCAGAGGCACTGCCGGCCAGGCCGCCGTCGTCCTGGCCTGCTCCGCCTTGCTCCTGGCTGCCCTGGCCCCCGCCGGTCTGACTTGTGCCGCTGTCCTGCCCCGTGCCGCCGTCCGGTGCATTGGTGTCCTCGTCCCCGCCGAAGGGATTCTCAGCTACAGGGCCCGGAGCTGCGCCGGTCTTCAGTCCCGGAGCCTTTTGCTTTTCCGCTTCCATCGCATTGGAGCCCTCGCTGAGGGAGGAATGCACTTCCACCTCGTCATTGGGATCAGTGGGATCAGGAACGTGCGTTTTCTCAGTGGCCTTGGACGTCCCTGCCAGATCCTCCATGGCGTTCTCTGCTGCCTTGCCGATGCTGTCGCCGATACCCATGTCACTGCTCCTTCTGACTTCGTGTCCCGGCCACCCCAGCGGATGCCCGGATTACCCTTCCAGAATTATCAGCATGCTTACAATTAGTCCAGAGCCGGGGAAAGGAACCGCGGCCGGGCAGGAAGGACGCCAGCATTATGAGCAGCTACCATCCGGAAAACGATCCCGCGAACCCTGACCAGCCAGGCAAGGACCGGCGTGACGAGGGCCAGGCAGGTGCAGGGCAGGCCGGCGGCCGGGAGGGCAGTGCGGAGTCCGCGGGCTCGCCGAATCCGGACCCGGCCGAAGGCAATGTGACTGGTCTGGAACCGGGCGGGGGAGTGCCTCCGGGCGAGACTCCGCCGGCAGAAGACCAGATGAGCCGCGACCAGGGCCACAGCGAATAACGGCGTTGGCGGGCCGGCAGCCGGCGGCCTTGAGGACTCCTCGGGCCGCCGGGCCGCCGTCAGCCGTAGCGGCGGGTTGCGTCAGTGCTGTTCGTTTGTGCCGGAAGGTCCGCCGGACTGCTCACGTCCCACAAGCTGGCGCTTGAGCCCGTCCACGTCAAGGCGGGTGTTCCAGCTGGCCCAGTCCTTGGGCCGGACGGATGGCCTGCCCAGCAGGTAGCCCTGCCCGGCGGAGATTCCCAGCTCGGTAAGGACCTGGAGCTCTCCAACGGTTTCGATGCCCTCCGCCACGAGGGTGGTGCCTATCTGCTCGGCGAAGTCCACCAGGCAGGCGGCCAGGGCGCGCTGGATGCCGTCCTTGTCCACGTCTCCAATGACGTTCCGGCCCAGCTTCAGGAAGTCAGGCCGGAGGTGCACCATCCGGCTCAGCGCTCCCGCCCCTGAGTGTGTGTCGTCCACGGCGATCCGCAGGCCCTTGTCCCGCAGCGGATTAATGGCGGAAATGAACTGCGGGTATTCCTCGTCCTTGACGGTGTCCGTCAGTTCAAGCACCACGCGGTCAATGGGAAGCTCGATATGCTCGAACAACTCCGGCAGCCGCGGGTCCAGGCAGGAATCGGGCGAAATGTTGAGGGACACGAACATGTTCCCCGGAAGGGCTTTGGCGGCAGCGGCGGCGGATCCCAATGCAGAGAATTCGAGGTTGGCGCCAAGACCCACGGCGGCCGCCTCGGCAAACCACAATTCAGCGGCGGCCCCGTCGTCGCTGACGAACCGGGACAATGCCTCCACTCCCAGCACGCTTTTGTCTTCCAGCCCGTAAATGGGCTGGAAAGCGGTCATCAGCATGTTGCTTTGGAGCAGCGCGCTGATGCGCGACATGCTGCGGATGGCGTCGATTTGCTCCGCTACTTTCGGCGGAATTGCGGGGGTGAGCCGCATCTGCCGGGCGCTCTCCAGCGTTTCCGCCGTGTTGGCGTCACTGCGCCGCGTTTCCAGCAGGTACTCGAGCAGTGCCCGTTCCGGCACGCCGGGATTTTCATCCAGGCTGGTGCTCAGGCGCTGCCGGACAGCGGCTCCGGACGGATCAGTATCCGCCAGGACGCCAGCAATAATTCCCCATGCTTGTATTCGAACCGACATTAGCTACGCCCCCAGTTGACGAAGTAATGACCCAGTGGCCCTTTTATTGTTCAATTTCCAGATGCCTTTAGAGTCCGGTGTATCTGCTAATCCTGATTTTCGCGGCGACGAAAACCAGACACCGCACGATGATCGTATATCGCGGAAACCAAAAGCGCAGTACTTTCAGGTCGGGCGGGCAGCGCTTTCCGCCTGGCCAGCCAGCAATTCCGGAATTTGTTCAGGCGGGACCGGCCTGCTGAAGAAATAGCCCTGCGCGCTCAGGCAGCCCAGGCTGCGCAGCATTTCCGCCTGTTCGGCTGACTCCACGCCTTCCCATACCGCCTCCAACCCGCAGGCCCTGATCAGCTGCAGGACCGCTGCCACCAGGTCGGGCTGCGAGGGGTCTTTTCCCAGCCCGCTGATCAATGACCTGTCCACCTTGACCCGGTCCACTGGCAGCCGGCGCAAATAGCTGATCGATGAGTAGCCGGTGCCGAAATCATCTATTTCGATGCCTACGCCCAGGCCCCGCAGCCCGCCCAGCGAATAGCGGTCCAGTTCGTTGCCTTTGACGATGGCCACTTCCGTCAGCTCCAGCACCACCTGGTCCGGCTGCACGCCGGTTTCCTTGAGGATGTTCCGGACGTCCTCGATGAACTGCAGGCTTTGCAGGTCCGTGGCGGAGATATTGATCCGGACGGAGAACTGTCTGTCCACCAGTCCGGCGTTGATCCAGTCGCGGAGCTGCCTCACCGCGGTGCGGAGCACCCACAGCCCCAGTTCGGAGATCAGCCCGGCTTCCTCGGCCAACGGAATGAACTCGTCGGGCATGATGAAGCCGCGTGTGGGGTGGTTCCAGCGCACCAGCGCCTCCACACCTTCAATCCGTCCGGTGGCCAGCTCCACCACGGGCTGGTAATGGAGCGTCAGTCCGCCGTCCTTGATGGTGGCACGCAGGTCCTCCACCAGCTGGCTGCGGAGCCTGCGGACCAGCAGGAGCCCTGGCTCGAAGCGGTGCAGCCGGTTCTGGCCTTCAGCCTTCGAGGCATACATGGCGACGTCGGCCTCCATCAGCATGTCCTCGGGCGTCTTGCCGGCGATGCCTGCACTTAGTCCGATGCTCGCACCGCAGCGCACGGTGCGGCCGGGCAGTTCCACGGGCTGGCCCAGGGCCGCCAAAATGCGGTGCCCCACAATGCTTGCCTGGTCCGGGGAGGCCGAAGGCAGGACGATGGCGAACTCGTCCCCGCCGAGGCGGGCAACAACGTCGCTGTCGCGGACGGCACCGCGGATCCTTTCCCCCACAGTGACCAGCACATGGTCTCCCGCAGTGTGGCCCAGGCTGTCATTGATGGATTTGAATGCGTCCAGATCCATTAACAGGAGCACCGGGCCCTCACCTGAACCGCGTCCGGAATCTTTGCTGAGCGCGGCCTTCAAAGCATCAATCAAGGCAGAGCGGTTCGCCAGGCCCGTGAGCGGATCCTGCATTGCCATCTTCTGCATTTCCAGATGGGCTTCGTGCAGGAGCTGGGTCCGGACCTGCACCCGCTGTTCGAGCTCTTCGTAGATGATCTGCAGATCCTCGGCGAGCAGGTTGGTGCCCATGATGATCGCGTCGAGCTCGTCGCGCGCCGGGGACACCTCGATCCGGGAGCTGAGGTCGCCGGATGCCAGCCGGACAATGCCTTCCAGGAGCCGGGAGAGCCGCGGGTCGTTATCCGCAAACATCGTATTCCTGCATGGTGCTCAGTTTTCCCGGCTGCGGTGGATATCGAGGGGGAGGCTGACTGTGACTGTCGTGCCGGTGCCGAGGGTGGAAGAGACATCTATCCGGCCGCCGTGGCGGGAAACAATGTCCTTGGTGATGGCCAGCCCCAGGCCGGTCCCGGGGATGGCGCCGGCCATGGCGTTGGAGGCCCGGTAGAACCGGGTGAAGACGTGGTCGATCTCGTCGCTGGAGATACCGATGCCGTTGTCCGCTACACGGACCGTAGCCCAGCGGGAACCGTCAGCGTCCGCATGGGACTGGCTGCCCACGTCGATCCGCCCACCGCTCGGAGTGAACTTGATGGCGTTGGAAACCAGGTTGGTGAAGACCTGTTGCAGCTGGACCTCGTCGGCGAGGATCTCCGGATCCTCCGGGACCGGCTCCACGGCAATGGTTACGTTTTGCAGTGTGGCCAGCGGACGAAGCGCGGCCGCGACAAGGTCCAGGGTCTGGCCCAGCCGCACTGGGGTGAGATGCATCAGGCTGTCATCGAGGCCATTGCGTGAGACGCTCAGCATGTCTTCGATGAGGATCCTGAGACGCTCAGTGTTCCGGACCACGATGTCCAGCATCTGGTGCATCTCGGGTGACACGGGCTGCTCGGTGCTTTCCTGGATCATGTCCAGATAGGCCATGATGGACGTCAGTGGCGTCCTCAGCTCGTGGTTCACCGTCGCCAGGAAATCCGTTTTGGCTTTATCGAGCTGCTGCAGCTGCTTCACGACCTGCTGCTGGCTGCTGATCAGGTGGCTCTGGATCAGCCCGTGCGCCGTGTTGCCCGCCACGTGCTGGATGAGCCCCAGCTCGGTGCCGGACCACGTCCGCTGCTCATCGAGCATCACTATCCAGATGATGCCCAGGGAGGTGCTGCCCTCGCCCATGGGCACTGCCAGGGCTGAGGCGGCGTTGGCGATGCCAGGTGCAGGAGCCCCGCCCGCCGCCGGCTCCTCCGTTCCGCCTGTGGACAATGTCCCCGCTTCGGCCCACAGCCGGTCAGCAGTCTGCCGCTCATACTGGTCGTCCGGAAAGGCCTGCCCGGGCAGCGGATCAAGGCCCGTCCTGCTCCAGGCGGCGTTAATCCGGGGAACCCGGGTGTCCTCGAAAGTGGACAGCAGGACGTGGTCGGCCTTGAAAGTCCGGCCGAAGCCGGCCACAACCAGGCGCGCGATCTCCTGGGGGTCGTTGGTTGCCCGAACCGCGGCGGATACAAGCCGAAGCTGTTCCCGAAGCGCTTCGGTTTCCTCCCTCGCGGCTTTGCGCCGGGCCACCTGGTCGACCAGGACAGCGGTCCGGTGGACCAGTTCCCTGGGCGGCGGCGGCTTGGCGATGCAGTCGTGGATTCCGGAGGGCGTGACGGCCGCCAGCTCCGCAGGATTGTCCAAATCGACCACCACAAGGACCGGCGCGGCCGCGTCAACCCCGGAGAGGGACGCGTCAACCACAATGACGGAAGGGTGGGAGGCGTCCACTGCCGCAGCGAGTTCGGCAGCGTCCCCGGCGCAGAGGACGCTGTAGCCGGCATCCCGCAGGATCCTTGCATACGATGCCAGCCGCCCGCCGTCGGGATCTCCCACGACGGCGGTGCGCGGCGCGCGCAGGCCACTCGGCGTTTCAGCCGCCACAGTGCCCCCTTCCCTCCCAGTTGACTACATTGTATGGCTGCCGCCGGCGTGCGGGCGGCGAGAATCGGGACGTGAAGTGTGGAGCCGGGTCCGGCGTCCGGCCGCGGCGGGTGGGAAGACCGGGAACGGAAGACATGCCGGCGCAATAATGCAGCGGGAGCGCTGCCCCGGATCGGCCTGCACCTATATTTGATCCGTGCCCTCCCCAGTGAACTTTCCGGCCGTAAAGACTCTGCGATCAACCCTGCAGAAGTACTTGCTGATCCCCAGGCTCATCGGCCTCTCCCGTTCTGCTCCCAAGGACCGGCCGCTGGCCTGGGACACCTACTGGGCCGGTATCCGCGGAAGGGGCGCCGGCAGCGGAATTCTTTGGGACTCCGGCACGGACAATGAGTTCCTTGGCTACAGGGACGTGCTGCTCCGTTACCTGGACCGCGAACTCCCCGTTGTGGACGTGGGCTGCGGACACGGCCGCTTCACCAGGGCCCTGGCCGGCGTCTTTCCCCAGGCCATCGGTGTGGACATTTCCGGGCATGCCGTAGCCCACGCCGGCGCGCACAGTTCATCCCGTGGTTCCCATGGCGCAGCCGGCAGCATCCGGTACGCGGCGCGGGACATGACTGTTCCGGGCGCGGCCAGGGAGCTGGCGGGCCAGGGTGATGCGAATGTCTTCATCCGGGGCGTTCTCCATGTCCTGGATGAGGCGGACAGGGCAGCCCTGGTGGAGAACGTGAGGCTGCTGGCGGGAAGCCGGGGCACCGTGTTCCTGGCGGAAACAAATTTCCAGGGCAACCCTGTGGAGTACGTCTCCCTCCTTGGCGCAACAACCCAAAGCATTCCGGCGCCGCTTGAAATGGCAATCCGCGGGCTGCCCATGCCCGGCCACTTCGGCCCGCAGGAGCGCGCGCTGGCCTTCCCGGCTGAGGCCTGGGAACTGTTGGAAGACGGCGACGTGGCCATCGAAACCCACCCGCTGACCGGGGTGGCAGGGCAGAGCCAGGTCCCCGGATACTTTGCGGTGCTGCGCCCTCAGGGTTAGCGGCTGTCCCCTGTCCGTACCCTGCATATACCCACAGTTGTTCCGCAAGGTGCTGCCAAAACCCTTGACACGGGTGCCGGTCCGGAGGCTACATAATAAGTAGACTTACTAGTTATGGCCCTGGGGAAAGGATGCCGCCGTGGCGCAGGACAAGGGCAACAGGTCCCGTGAAGCTGACGCGGGCGCAGACGTGGATGACCTGGGTCCTGGCCCCGATGACGGCAAGGTCCGCACTGGTCCCGAGTCTTCAAAATCCCTCAAATATTCACAGGAGGTCACCTCAACGGAGGACGAACCCGAGCGCGAGGGCCGGAGCCTGGCCACCACGCACCACGAAGTGATCCGGCAGTGGGCCGAAGAGCGCGACGGCGTTCCGGCCACCGTGGAAGGCACCGAGCACGGTGACCATCTGGGCGTGCTGCGGATCGACTTTGGCGGTGAAGACGACAAGCTCCGCCACATCAGCTGGGAGGAATGGTTTGAAACCTTCGACTCCCGCGGGCTGAACTTCATCTATCAGGAACAACGCAGCGACGGGCGGCAATCAAACTTCTTTCGGCTGGAAAATCCCGGCCGGGAAGACGCCTGAAGCCGCAACCCTCCAGTAGCGGACCCCAGCACCGGACCAATACAAGCCGGCGCAGCTCCGCTACCGGCGGACGTGAAACGTACAGGACCTACCATGCGCAAACTCATTCCCTCGGGAACCCTCCGCACCATGCTGCTGCCCCCCACCTACGGCCAGCACGTCACGCATTCCACGGAGTTCACCGTTCTCTCGGTCGAAATCTGGGCCACCGGACTGGTGGTCAATATCCATCTGGCCTCCGATGGCGGCCCGGAGCCACGAATCATCCTCCAGGACCACTTCGGCACGGAATATTCCTTCCGTGAGTCTGCGACGGTGGGGTCCCGCAACCTGCAGACGTTCACGCCGTCGGTGCCTCCCGGTACCAGGAGCCTGACAGTGCGGTCCGCCGATGATCCGGACGGCCGCCCGGTGGTGACCTTTGCCGTGCCGTTGATGGCGGTGCCTGATGAATCCCGCTCCCCGCAGGACGGAAACTACCAGGAATCGCGGGAACTCCGCCGCCCGGCCTGACCCGCAACACAGCCTCATCTTCCGTAACGTGATGCCCGCTCCAACCGACCGAAAGGCTGCCCCATGCAGGACACCGCAGAATTCGCCCCAAGCACCGCCATCGTGACCGCATCCGACTCCGGCATAGGGAAGGCAACCGCCGTCGCCCTCGCCCGGGCAGGAATGGATGTCGGTGTCACCTGGCACTCGGATAAGGCGGGGGCCGAGGACACCGCCGAGGAAATCCGCCAGCTGGGCCGCAGGGCCGTGGTGCGGCAACTGGACACGACGGAGCTGCGGGCAGCCGCTGCCGTAATCGACGAACTGGCGGACGAGCTGGGCGGAGTTGACGTCTTCGTCAACAATGCCGGCACCGGTGACGGGACCAAATTCCTGGACCTGGAGATCGACACCTGGATGCAAACCCTGGACACCAACCTGAACGGGGCGTTTGTTTGCCTCCAGGCGGCCGCCCGGCGGATGGTCAAGGCGGGCAGGGGCGGCCGGCTGATCGCCGTCACCAGCGTGCACGAATTTCAGCCCAGGGTCGGGTCTTCCGCATACGACGCGTCCAAGCATGGCCTGGGCGGGTTGATGAAGACCCTGGCCCTCGAGCTGGGGGAGTACGGGATTACGGCCAACAGCGTGGCTCCGGGCGAGATCGCCACCCCGATGACCGGCCAGGACAATGAAGACCCCACCACGAAGGACAGGCCGGGCGTTCCGCTCGGACGGCCGGGCAATGCCTGGGAAATCGCAGCGGTCATTGCGTTTCTGGCTTCACCCGCCGCCAGCTACGTCAACGGGGCCTCCTGGCCCGTGGACGGCGGCATGCTGCAGATGGGTCCGCAGGCAGGCTCGCACATCACCAGCAACGAGTGGCGCGAGGCGTAGCCCGGGGCCGGAGGCGCTGACGCGTCCGGCCGGGGCTAATGGATGTCCGCATAGCGGATTTGGCAAGCGCTTTCCCGCGCGCTGCTGGCATGATGGAGCGCATGCGCATTCTTATTGCTCCGGATAAGTTCAAGGGTTCCCTGACCGCGGCCGAGGCCGCCGCCGCCATTGCCGAAGGCGCACTGCGCGTATACCCCGACGCCGTCGCCACCCAGTTCCCCATCGCCGACGGCGGTGAGGGCACCCTGGAAGCGGCGGTGGCCGCCGGCTATGAGGAGCACATCAACGCCGTTGTAGGCCCCATCCTTGCGCCGCTTGGTGCTGCCTGGGCCACCAGGAAAGACGACGGCAACGTTGCCGCCGTGATCGAGACGGCCCAGGCGTCCGGCCTCGCGGACATGGAGCCCACCCCGGCCAATGCGCTCCGTGCCCACAGCTATGGCTGTGGACAGCTCATCGCGGCGGCGCTGGACGCGGGTGCCACCGAGATCGTGCTGGGGCTCGGCGGATCGGCCATGACCGACGGCGGCAGCGGCGCCCTGCGCGCCCTCGGGCTGAAGCCGCTCGACTCGGCCGGAAACGTGGTGCCCCTGGGCGGCGGCTCGCTCGCCGACGTCGTGGCACTGGACACCAGCGGGCTGGACCCGCGGCTTGCCGCCACCACCTTCCGCATCGCCGTCGATGTACGCAACCCGCTCTACGGGAACCTGGGCGCGGCGCACGTCTTCGCCCCGCAGAAGGGTGCCGACCCGGACGCCGTGGAACTGCTCGACGCCGGCCTTCGCAACTGGGCATCGGTGCTCCGTACCGCCACCGGCCGGGACGTCAATGTCCCCGGGGCCGGGGCTGCAGGCGGCTTCCCGGCGTCGTTCCTTGCCTTCACCGATGCCACGCTGGAAGGCGGGTTCGCGTTGGTTGCCGGACTTACCGGCCTGGCCGCGCAGCTCAGTGAGGCCGACCTGGTGATCACCGGGGAAGGATCCCTGGACTCGCAGTCACTGACCGGTAAGGCGCCCATTGCGCTCGCTGACGCTGCCCGGGACCGGGGCATTCCGGTGATTGTGGTGGCCGGCAGGATCCTGGTCACGCCGGAGGACCTTGCCGGGCACGGGGTGGTGGCGGCCGCGCAACTGCTGGACGTGGCACCCAGCCCGGAGGACGCCGTCGCACACGCCGCCAAGTACCTGGCCTGGGCAACAAGCCAGGTACTCGAGGGCGCGTAAGAACCTAGACGATGGTGGTGTTGCGGCGCCGCCGCCAGATCAGCACCACAATCAGTGTGGCCAAGGCGATCCCGCCAATGACCCAAGGCGCAAAGTTGACCCTGGTGGACTCGTTTTGAGCTGATTCGCCGGTCCCTGGGTTGGCAGGGCCGGTGGAAGCGGTATCCCCGGGAGACGGCGTGGGAGATACGGCCGTCATGGCCCACGCCCCTCCTGAGGATCCCGTACCCGATTCCATTGCGGCTGGTGCAGGGCCCGCCGCGGGGGTGGCGTGTGCCGTCCCCAGCGAGAGCGCAGGCGCGGAGATCAGCAGCAGGGCAAAAAGGGCAGTTCTCAGGATCTTTCGCATACGGTTTTCCTTTCGTAGGGCATTGTCATTCCTGCCGGGGGCCGGAGGAGCCTGTTCCGGCAACGGCGCGCTTGTTCAGGTGGATGGGAACATAGACCAGAAGGACCAGCATGACCGCCATCAACGCTCCGCCGGCAGTAAGCCCCGCCTGGCGCCCCGCGGTCACATCGAAAACCAGGGCCGCAGTACCTGCACTGAGCAGCGCGATTCCGGCGAGCGTGATCTTGGCGATGGTGTCCCCGCTGGACACCAGGGTTTCCTTGAGCCGCTTACGGAAAAGCCGCCGGTGCACGCTGACCGGCAGGAGGATGAGCGCGGTAGTCAGCGCGGCGATCACCACGTTGGTCAGGTAAAGCCCAATCTGGAAATCGTCGAGGTCCTCAAACCGTTCCTGGAAGGGGAGCGTCAGGAGGAAGCCGGCGAGGATCTGGACGCCCATCTGCAGCACGCGCATCTCCTGCAGCAGTTCGGCCCAGTTACGGTCCAGCTGTTCCTCACGGGTCTCGTTCCTTCCCGTTCTGCCCGTGTAATCCTCAACCTCGGACATGTGGCTCTCCTTCCTCCTGCCGGCCTGGTCTCTGTTCTACTCTTCCCATACCCAAAAACAAGGCCGGCGTTGCGCCATGGCCAGCATTTGATAAGTTTACTGATTATTCCTTCCGAGCGGTGGACTTTGCTCCTCCGGCCGGGATAGCTTCGAAGAGCCGGTACATGGCGGAGCCCTTCGAAAACCGACACAGGGAGCAGGCGGACTATGAGCGGGACAGACAAGCAGACAGACCAGCCAAAGGATCCCCGGGGCGGCTACCACTCGGGCCCGTTCCCGGAGCAGGAACAAAAGCAGCCCGGCCTCACAGCGCCCATGGAACCGAAGCCGGACCACGGGGAACTCAGCTACGAGGGACACGGAAAACTGCAGGGAAAGGCGGCGCTGATCACCGGCGGCGACTCCGGAATCGGCAAGGCCGCCGCCATCGCCTTCGCACGTGAGGGCGCAGACGTGGCCATCTCCTACCTCCCGGAGGAGGAGGAAGACGCGCAGGACACGGCGGACTGGATCCGCAAGGCAGGCCAGCGCGTCCTCCTGTTTGCCGGAGACGGCCGGGAAGAGGAATTCAGCACCCGCATCGCAGAGGAAACAGCGGCTGAATTCGGGCGCCTGGACGTGGTGGTCCTGAACGCCGCGTACCAGAAGAACCGGGAAAGCCTGGAGTCGCTGCCCACCGAGGAATTCGACCGGGTTTTCAAGACAAACCTCTACTCCCTGCTTTGGACCGCGAGGGCCGCAGTGCCGCACTTGAAGGCCGGAGCGTCCATCATCACCACGGCGTCCATCCAGGCGTTCAACCCGTCGCCGGGACTGATCGACTATGCCATGACCAAGGCTGCCCAGGTGGCGTTCACCAAAGCGCTGGCCCAGGAACTCGGACCCAAGGGTATCCGGGTGAACGCCGTAGCGCCGGGGCCAATTTGGACCCCACTGATTCCGGCCACTGAATGGCCGGAGAAGCTGCCAAAATTCGGCCAGGACACGCCGCTGGAACGCGCCGGCCAGCCGGCGGAACTCGCCGCCGCCTACGTGCTGCTGGCCTCCGAGGACGGCTCCTACATCTCCGGGGCAGTGCTACCGGTGACCGGCGGCAAAGGCCTCTAGCGGTACAGCCAGAACAGTTTTATCCGAACGGACAACAGGAGGAACCATGACGCAGGAAAACCAGCACGCCCAGCCCGAAACGGACCCGGGCGGATACGGCACTCCCACTGCTGAGCAGGAGATGGGCGGAGCCCAGGCCTCCGCTGACGGCAGTGGCACGGACAGCGTCGGCACCAACGAGCCGCAGTCCAACACCAGCGAAGATCCTGTGCCCCGGGACGTGGACCTTCCCTCAAGCGCCGCCGAAATCGATGAGTCCAACGACGACTCCCAGGGGTCCGCTCCGGTTTCCTCCGAGCCCGGACAGGAAGCCACCGGAATTCCGGACGGCAGCGGCAACGACCTGCCGGAGGAGAAGTCACCGAACGACGACGGCGGCGAGAGCTTCGACGCCGGCTGACAAGTGCGTGCCGCCCTGAGGGGCAGCGCGGGGATTGTGTGAAGGCCTCCGCCCCTGTTGTTCCTGAGGAACCACAGGGGCGGAGGCCTTTGCCGCGCCGGCATAGATCCCGGTGATGTGGGTACGGATGACGACGAACCCGATTCGCTATCTACGCCGGTGCCGGCGGCAGGAGGTGGGCTGTGAGCAGGAGATCATCAGAACAGTGGGGACAGCGGGTCGAGCTGCCGCGCAGGGTGGACGTGGACGTACTGCTGCCCACGTGCAACCGTCCGGGTGAGCTCGCCGTCACCCTCGCGGGCCTTGCGGCGCAGTCCGAGCCGGCCTTCGCCGTCGTTATCAGTGACCAGTCAACGGCCAGCCCCGGCTGGGAACATCCTGCCGCCGCTGCCATGGTGCGGGTCCTCGAAGCGCAGGGCCGGCCCGTCACCCTCCTGCGCCACCTGCCGCGCCGCGGCCTGGCCGAACACCGCCAGTTCCTGCTGGAGCAGTCCACCGCGGAAAAATGCCTCTTCCTTGACGACGACGTCTGGCTCGAACCCGGAGCGCTGGACAGGCTCAGCTGCGCCCTGGACACGCTGGAGTGCGGATTCGTGGGAATGGCACCCCAGGGCCTGTCTTATCTGGATGACAGGCGGCCGGAGCAAACAGCAGTCTTCGAGGCCTGGGACGGTCCGGTGACGGCGGAGCGGATCCGCCCCGGGGCCCCCGGTTTTGAGCGGTGGCCCCTCCACAGCGCCGCAAACCTCAGCCACGTCAGCGCAGACCTGTCGCTCCAGCCGGGCCAGTGGGTGCCTTACCGGGTGGCCTGGCTGGGCGGCTGCGCCATGTACCGCCGGGATGCCCTTACTGCCGCCGGTGGCTTCAGTTTTTGGGACAGCCTCCCGGCGGACCACGCAGGCGAGGACGTCGTGGCCCAATGGCAGGTGATGGAGCTGTTCGGCGGCGCCGGCATCCTTCCCTCGGGGGCCGTGCACCTGGAGTCACCCACCACGGTGACCGACCGGCGGGTGGAGGCGTATGACCTTGTGCTGGCCCAGGAGCAGAACGGCTGATCCGCACTGCCCCTCCCTTGAATGGTGCCGGGGACGTATTCTTAAAGGTGAGGTTTTGCAGTAGGCCGCAGCGCTCGACCAAGGCGTAAATTATGGCCGCTGAACCCGCAGGGCAACTCGGCTGGGGACCTTTTCCATTACCCCCGGAGCAGGTATTCGACAGCAAGGACGTCGAAGCCTACCTCTGGGAGGTCACCCGTGACTTCATGCGGGACATCAAAGGCGACCAGCGCGGGATCAGCTGGGCAGCGACCCTCTTCCGCCTGGGGCAGGCACGCACTGTTGCCGCCGGCAGCGACACGGCCCGTGAGGCAAACCGGGAACAATGCTCTTTCGCTGACGGGCCCGTCATGGAAGCGCTCCGGACCGGCGAATTTGTGCTGCTGTCCGATGTCAGCCGGGACCGGCGCTGGCCGGGCTACTCCAACGCGGCGGCAGGTCACGGCGTGCAGTCGCTTCTGTCCATGCCCATCGCGTCCGAGGGGGGAACAAGTGCGGCCATCAGCCTCTACGCTGCGTTTCCGCACGTTTTCAGCAGTGATGACCTTCTGCGGAGCCGGAGCTACGCGGAGCAGGTGGCGCGTGCACTGCGCGTGGTAGTGCGGGTGGCCGAGCGTGCCGAGGCGACAGCCGGGATGGCGGTCGTGCAAAGTTCCCTGGTCCTGGTGGACCTGGCGGTGCGCAGCCTTATGGACGAGTACGGGCTCAGCCGCGAGGGCGCCCTCCGGTTCCTGCAGACCCAGGCATTGCACCACGAGCTCGACCTGCGTGATGCAGCCCTGAATGTTGTTGCGCCCAATCCGGCCAGGGACACTTCCCGGGTGGGGGATTCCGGCAGGGAGCCTGCCGGGCTCAGGCAGGGAACGCCCGACGGCGTGGGGGACTTCCGCCTGCTTCCCCCGGCCGAGCTGGACCAGCAGGAGGAAACACCCCGCGGCCGTAAAGGCAGGCGGGGCAAGGGTCCTCCACACCCTGCGGAAGGGAGGACGGCATGACCGCGGAAAAGCAGGAGTACCCTGCCGGGGAGCGGGCAGAACCTGGATTGACGCGTCCGGGGGAACAACCTCCCGCGGCGGTGCAGCACCAGTGGCACCGTTTCGTGGCTCTCGGCGATTCCTACACGGAAGGCATGGGCGACCCCGAGCCGCGCAGCCCGGGAGGACTCCGCGGATGGGCGGACAGGGTGGCTGAGGAACTGGGCAGCGGCCGGCCGGACTTCACCTACGCCAACCTGGCAGTCCGGGGCATGCTGCTCCAGCAGATCCTTGACCGGCAGCTCGCCCCGGCCCTGACCCTCGCGTCGGACCTGGTGGCAATGTCCGGCGGGGGCAACGATATTATCTTCCGCCGGGGCGACCCGGACAAGCTTGCCGAAATCATGGACCAGGCAGTGGGCCGGCTCGCGGACACAGGCGCCACGGTTCTTCTGTTCGCCGGTCCCGACTGGGGTACCACCCCGCTCCTGGGCCAGGTCCGCGGACGGGTGGCCGTGTATAACGAGAACCTCCATACGATCGCCGCGCTCCACAAGGCCACCATGGTGGACCTGTGGTGCCTGCCTGAACTCCAGGATGTCCGGATGTGGGACCGGGACCGGCTGCATCTTTCCCCGCTGGGCCATCACACCGTGGCCGTGGCAACCCTCGAGGCGCTGGGCGTGAACCACACCCTCAAGCCGCTCATGCCGCGGCCTGCGCCCGTCCACGGCTGGACCCAGGCCAGGGCGGAGGACCTGATCTGGGCGGGGCAATACTTCCTGCCCTGGGTGCTGCGGCGGCTGCATCCACGCCCTGCCGATGAGTTGCTCGCGGCAAAGCGGCCCGAGCCGGGCCCCGTCCTCGGCCTGGGCCGGCCTGGCCAGAGGCCGGGTCCGCCGGTGCAAGGACCGGCGCAAGGAGAAGTCGCCTGACCGGAGTGTTCCTTGCGGAGCTACCGCTTTTTGGGCGTCCGCTTGGCTGCGTTGATTGCGGCCTTTGCTGCCGGTGGCAGGCCGGCGTGCTCCGTCTCGGGCTCCGCTACGGTGCCCCGTGCCTTCGCAATGGCCTTCATGCCGTGGTAGATCACCAGGGCTGCGGCGGAGCCGAGCGCGATGCCCGTGAACGTCAGGTCACCGATGGTCCAGGTGTAATCCGCGATGCCGATGATCAGGGCTACGGCGGCTGTGGTCAGGTTGACCGGGTTGGAGAAGTTCACCTTGTTCTGCACCCAGATCTTGACGCCCAGGATGCCGATCATGCCGTACAGCATGGTGGCCGCGCCGCCCAGCACTCCCGCCGGGACAGTGGCGATGAGCTCGCCGAATTTCGGAGAGAAACTCAGCAGGATGGCGAAGACGCCCGCCACCCAGTAAGCCGCCGTGGAATACACCTTGGTGGCGGCCATGACCCCGATGTTTTCGGCATAGGTGGTGGTGCCGGAACCGCCGCCGAAGCCGGCCAGGACGGTGGCGGCGCCGTCGGCCATCAGCGCTCGGCCGGAGACGCCGTCGAGGTTCTGGCCCGTCATGGCCGCCACGGACTTCACGTGGCCGATGTTCTCAGCCACCAGCACCAGCACCACGGGCACGAACAGGCCCAGGACGCCCACATGGAACTCGGGGGTCTGGAACTGCGGCAGCCCGATCCAGGCGGCGGCCTCCATCTTGTCGTAGCTCACCTCGCCGCGCAGCATGGCCACGAGGTAGCCCACCACCACGCCCACCAGGATGCTCAACCGGCCCAGGATCCCGCGGAACAGGACACTGACCAGGATGATGGTGGCCAGCGTAACGACGGCGGTGACGGGAGCGGCGTCGAAATTGTTCTTTGCTGCAGGGGCGAGGTTGAGCCCGATCAGCGCCACGATGGCGCCGGTGACGATCGGCGGCATGAGCTTATTGATCCAGCCCGCCCCGAACTTCTGCACGATGGCGCCCACCAGGGCAAGGGTGGCGCCGGCGAGCACCACGCCGCCCAGTGCCCCAGGAACGCCGAATTGCTGCTGGGACGCCATGATGGGGGCAATGAACGCGAAGCTCGAGCCGAGGTAGCTGGGCACCCGGCCCTTGGTGATGACCAGGAACAACAGGGTTCCAATGCCGGAGAAGAACAGCGTGGTGGCCGGCGGCATGCCAGTGATGATGGGCACCAGGAACGTGGCGCCGAACATGGCGACAACATGCTGCATCCCCACACCGATGGTCAGCGGCCACGCGAGGCGCTCGTCCGGAGCCACCACATGGCCGGGCTTAATCGACTTGCCGGTGCCGTGCAGCTTCCATTTGATTCCGAGCATGCTCATGGGCGGAGGCCTTTCAAGGGGGTTGCCGCGGAGGGCGAAGAGTAACGGGTCAAGAATACCGCCCGCGCCGGGCCCCGGTCTGCTGTGCTGGACGTCACGTACCGTCACGGGAAGAGGACGCAAGTACTTGAAGTTGCAACTATGGAAAGCAACGAGGCCCCACCCGTAGCAAGCGGGGAGGCACAGCGAAAGGGAAGCCAATGACCACTGCCCATGAAGAAGCCGTTATCGACCCGGCCGCGGTCGACGCCATCTTCGCGCAGGCCCGCACCGCCAACTCGTTCACCGGACAGGTGACCGACGAGCAGGCGCAGGCCATCTACGAGCTGACCAAGTTCGGGCCCACGGCTTTCAACTCCCAGCCGCTGCGCGTCACCTATGTCCGCTCCGACGAGGCCCGCGCCACGCTGGTGGACGCCCTGATGCCGGGCAACCGTGCCAAGACCGCATCCGCCCCGCTGGTGGCCATCCTCAGCTACGACACCGACTGGGCCGGTCAGTGGGACAACTTCCTCCCCGGCTACAACGCACCCAAGGCCATGTACGACGCCAACCCGGAACTCGCCGCCGCGACGGGCAACAACAACGCCCACCTGCAGGCGGGCTACTTCATCCTGGCTGTCCGCTCGCTCGGATTCGCCGCAGGCCCCATGACCGGTGCCGATTTCGGTGCCATCGATGCGGCCTTCTTCCCGAACGGCGACCAGAAGAGCTTCCTGATGGTCAATATCGGCCAGCCGGCAGAGGATGCCTGGGGCGAAGCCAAGCCCAAGTTCGCCTACGAGGACGTTGTCCGCACCGTCTAACCGTCGGTTGCTCTATCACTTATGGTCCCCATCCACTCGGAATGGGAGCCATGAGTGATAGAGCATCGTGTTTAACGGGGGCAGTGGCAGACTGGGCAGATGCGGAACCTCATCCTCGTGGCCTTCGTCGAGCCTGTGACGGACGGGCTGGTGTTCCCGCGCACTGCATGGCCGCTGCACATCACCCTGGTGAGGTTCGACGTCGGCACGGATGTCCTGGCCGAAAGAGTGGCAGTGCTGGCCGCGCCGCATGCAGAAGCTGCACTGGGTGCCACCCTCGCAGTGGGCGAGGACGCCGGTTTCGGCCGGAACGGCTCGGTGCCCGTCAGCCTCATCCGGCCGCAGCAGGACCTGCAGGCCCTGCACGAGCAGCTTGTCAGGGCAGCGGACAGCCTCGGCGGGACAATCCTCACCCCGGCCCACACCATGTCCGGCTACCGGCCGCACGTCTCACACCATGGTGAGAAACGGCTGAACCCGGGCGACGCCGTCGTGCTTGACCGGGTCGCACTGGTGGACATGGCGCCGGACGGTGACCGCACCGTCCGGCGCATCCTGCGGCTGTGGAGCCGCCCGGAAACCGGAGTCAGCTGAACTAGGCGATGACGCTGTCCACAAGGGCCTTGGCCTCGGCCTGCACCTGCTTGAGGTGCTCTTCGCCCTTAAAGGACTCTGCGTAGATCTTGTAGACGTCCTCGGTCCCGGACGGGCGGGCAGCAAACCAGGCGTTCTCGGTAACCACCTTGAGCCCGCCGATGGACGCGCCGTTGCCGGGCGCCTCGGTCAGCTTGGCGAGGATCGGCTCGCCGGCCAAGGTGGTAGCGCTGACGTCCGACGGCGACAGCTTGCCGAGTGCCGACTTCTGCTCCCGCGTGGCTGCTGCGTCAATCCGGGCGTAGACGGGGGCTCCGAACTGGTCCGTCAGGCCTTTGTAGAGCTGGGACGGGGACTTGCCGGTCACCGCGGTGATCTCCGAGGCGAGCAGGGCCAGCAGGATGCCGTCCTTGTCCGTGGTCCATACACTGCCGTCCATCTTGTTAAACGAGGCGCCGGCCGATTCCTCGCCGCCGAAGGCGCCCTCGCCGGAGAGCAGGCCCGGCACGAACCACTTGAAGCCGACCGGAACCTCAACCAGCTTGCGTCCCAGGCTTTCGGCAACCCGGTCAATGATGGAGGACGACACGAGGGTCTTGCCCACCACGGAGCCCGGGTTCCAGCCGCTGCGGTTGCGGTACAGGTAGTCGATGGCCACGGCGAGGTAGTGGTTCGGGTTCATCAGGCCGCCGTCGGGGGTCACGATGCCGTGGCGGTCCGCGTCTGCGTCGTTGCCGGTGGCAACATCGAAGGCTCCGCCGTCGGACATGCGCTGGATCAGCGAGGCCATCGCGGCCGGCGAGGAGCAGTCCATCCGGATCTTCTCATCCCAGTCCAGGGTCATGAAGGCCCACTGGGGATCCACTGTGGGATTCACAACGGTGAGGTTCAGGTGGTGGCGCTCGCCGATTTCACCCCAGTAGTCCACGGAAGCTCCACCCATGGGGTCAGCTCCGATGCGCACGCCCGCCTCCCGGATAGCGTCCAGGTTCAGCACCGAAGGGAGATCGTCAACGTAGCTGCTGAGGAAGTCGAACTTGCCGGTGGTATCCGCGGCCTGGGCGTCGGCCAGGGGAATGCGCTTCACACCGCGGAGGTCGTTTTCGAGCAGTTCGTTGGCCCGGTTCGCGATCCAGCCGGTGGCGTCAGAGTCGGCAGGTCCGCCATGCGGGGGGTTGTACTTGAAGCCGCCGTCGGCCGGCGGGTTGTGGCTGGGCGTGACAACGATGCCGTCAGCCTGCGGAGCGCCGGCACCGGCGTTCCTGTTGTACGTGAGGATCGCGTGGCTGAGGGCCGGAGTGGGGGTATAGCCGTGGCGGGCGTCGATGAGGACCTGTACACCGTTGGCTGCCAGGACCTCAAGGGCCGAGTTCTGCGCCGGCTCACTGAGGGCGTGCGTGTCCTTGGCCAGGAACAGCGGCCCGGTGATGCCCTGCCCCGCCCGGTATTCCACGATGGCCTGGGTGATGGCCACGATGTGTTTCTCGTTGAACGACGCCTTCAGGCTGGAGCCGCGGTGCCCTGACGTGCCAAACGCCACACGCTGGCCCGGATCACCAAGATCCGGAGTGATGTCGTAATACGCGTCAAGAAGCGCTGTGATGTCAACAAGGTCCTGGGGTTGGGCAACTGTGCCCGCGCGGCTAGCCATGCCACCAGCATGCCAGACAGGGGCCGCAGTCAAAACGATCCGTCCGGAATCCGGTCCCTGTGTCCGGACCTATGACGGAATATCGTCATCAAACGAGTAGCCAACCTGAGTACAGGCCCTGGCAAAGTACTTATATACCGCCGCCAGTGTGCCCTGTTACGTTCGAGAAAGTCGGGGAAATTCATCCGAAAGTAAGGCACGGCGGCGGCCATCCGCCGTCGTTCTTCCGGCAGGGAAGCAGGGGCGGCCATGGGGGCAGGAGACTGGGAGGCCGAGCAGTGCAGGCTGGCCGCGGAGAGGGTGGCCCGGCTCAAGCGCCGGCTCGATGAGGCTGAAACTGCTGCAAAGCCATGGGACGCCGGGGCCGTGGGCCCGACCGTGGTGGCGGACAAGCTGGGCGAACTGGTTTCCCGTGGCTGGTACGTGCTCCAGGATGTGCACTGGCCCGGCCGGCCCAAAGCCACCCTGGACCATGTCCTGGTTGGGCCGGGCGGCGTGGTGGTGGTCGATGCCAAGAATTGGACGGGCGATATCCGGATTTCCTCCGGAGTGCTCTGGCAGGGGCGCTTCGCGAGGACCCAGGCCGTGGAAGGCGCCCTTGCCCAATGCGCCGCCGTGACGTCCGTGGTTGCGCCGCAGCACCGGAGGCTGGTCCGTCCGCTGATCTGTATGGCGGCCCAGCCGGACCTGTTGGGGGTGACAACGTCTGACGTGGCCGTTGCCGGTACCGAACGCATTGTCGGCGTCATTAATGCCCTGCCTCCGGTGCTGGACCAGCGGGCGGCGGCGGGGCTGTACGCTCACCTTGGCCAGGTGCTGACGTGTGAACAGGAACCCGGCATCACGGCCTTCCGTAGTGTTCGCCCCGGAACGGTGGTTCCGCCCCGGGAACCTGCCGCGGGTTCGGGAAGACCCGCTGGGAGGACGGGCTCGTCATCCCTTCCGGTGGTCCGGCGCAACCCTCGCGCCACCGGGGCAGGGAAGGTGCGGAATGCGGCGCGTAAAAGTCCGGGGCCGAAGGCCCGCCAGCATGGGACTGGTGCTGCGGGACGCTTGGCTCTCCTGATGGCGTTTGTCATCTTTGCCGTGTACGTCTTGCCCTATTGGGGACAATGAATCCGGCTTTCGGCCGGGGGTAGGCTGGAACTACAGTCCTAGGGGGAAAACGATGTCCGACCAGCCCAGCCACCGGCCTGAATCCGGCCAGCCCGTACCCGGCACACCGCAAGGCTCTGAGCCGCCCCGGTTTGCGCCGCCGTACGGCAGCGGCACTCCATCCCCGCCGTTGAATCCGTACAACCAGCAGCCCGGCCCATACGGGCAGGAGCCGGGTCCCTACAACCAGCCGTCGAGCCCGTACAACCAGCAGCCCGGCCCCTACGGGCAGTACCAGGGCCCTTACGGCCAGCAGGGGTATTACGGCATGCCCGCCGAACCGAAGACGCTTAGCATCGCCAGCATGGTGTGCGGCATCGCGTCAGTGATTATGGGCTGGATCCTGCTGCCGCAGCTCGCCGCGATCGTCACGGGCCATTTGGCGCTCAAACGGGAACCCACGGGGAAAGGCATGTCCATCGCCGGGCTGGTCCTGGGCTACCTGTGCCTCCTGGGCTACGGTGCCTTCTGGCTGCTGCTGATCATCGGGCTTGCGGTCGCCAGTTCAAACAGCGGGCCCACCTACACCTTCTGAACAACCCGGATACGTCCGCTGCACACGCCTGCCGGCGTCCCGCCGTCGTGCCTTCAGCCAGGTGATGTACGCGTCGGCGGAATGTTGTGGTTAAGGCGAAAGACATTGTGCGGATCGTAGCGGTCCTTGAGACCCACCAGGCGCTGGTATTTAGCCGCTCCATACGCGGCGCGGGCGGCGTCCGCTTCCTTGATTCCAACTTCCGCGCCCAGGAAATTAACGTACTCTCCATGCTCCGCGAACGGCTGCATGAGCCCGTAGGCTTTGCGGGCAAACGCCGTCAGCCGCTCGTCCTCGGCGGGGTCCCGCCAGAACCCGTAAACGTTCAGCCAGTACCGCGCAGACCGGTTCGGGAACGCGGTGGCATCTTCCGGTACCCGTCCGAACGCTCCTCCCATCTGGTGGATATCAATGCCGGTGCCCTCCCACGCCAATTCGGATGCGAAACCAAGCAGGACGTCCACCGTCTCCTCGTCCAGGCGCGAGAAGGAAACATTTTTCCAGTAGCCGCGGGAACCTTTGGGAAAGACGCTGTCCATGGCGCTCTGCCAGTCCAGCCAGGAGGCGGGGCCAACTTCCTGCTCGTCCGGCGGGGCGGCGGCCCGGAGCTGGTCGGCAAGGGAGAGGCCGGCCTGGTGGTCCTCGGCAACCCAGGCGAACCCGATGATCATCCACGGATCACTGCCCATCCCGAATTCCTCCGGGAAGACCAGGAACGAAACGATGGGGTTCATCTCGTCCGGCAAATCCCGGGACCAGCGGGCAAACGCCAGGAGGGCGTTGCGCCAGTGCCCGGGCCGGTAGAACAGGTTCCCGCCCAGCGGTGCCGGCGGCAGGTGGCGGGCACGAAAGGTGAAGGAGGACACCACGCCGAAGTTTCCACCGCCGCCGCGCAGTCCCCAGAACAACTCAGGGTTTTCCTGCCCGCTGGCGTGCAGGTGCTCCCCGGCGGCAGTGATGACCTCGGCTGATTCCAGATTGTCCAAGGTCAGGCCGTTGGAGCGCGTCAGCCAGCCCACGCCGCCGCCCAGGGTAAGCCCCGCCACACCGGTTCCGCTGATCACGCCCAGCGGGACCGCGAGGTTGTGTACGGCCGTAGCACGGTCGACGTCGGCAAGTGTCACCCCTGGCTCCACTGTCACCAGCTTGCTCCCGGCGTCCACTTCAACGCGCTTCAACGGTCCCAGGTCCAGCACCAGTCCGCCGTCAACAGTGCCATGGCCGGCGATGTTGTGGCCTCCGCCGCGAACGGCCATCGCAAGGCCGGTCCGCCGGGCCGCTTCCAGCGTGGCGTCGATGTCCGCAATCGCCCTGGCCCGAACCACGGCCCTTGGCCGGAGGTCCACCATGCCGTTCCATACCTGTCGGGCTTCCTCATAGTGAGGATCCTGCGGCCCGACCAGGGAACCGGACAGTTTCGCCCGCAACTCCTGCAGCGCCTGCTGGATCGCACGTTCCGGGGTGGTGTAGTGAACTGTGGACATTGTGGGTGCTTCCGAATAAGGGTTAACGCCTTTGCTGGTGAGGCTGGACAGGAGAGGCGCCGGGCGCCTCAACGGAAGAATGACCGGCACCGCCGCCGGCAGGCTCACGCGATGTCCAGAGTTTAAGTTCGCCGCAGGGACCGGTCAATGACTTTTTGGTTCGCCTGCCGTCCTTTGGCGGGGGCCTGGCCGGCAGGGCTGTGGTGAAACTTTTGTTGTTCATTTCCGGCTGGTATCACTGCTGCTGGAGCAGGGGAGGGGGAATACCTGGTGATTGATCAGATTGCCGCAGTGTCAGCCTGCACAGTCCTGGCCGTGCTCGCGCTCTTCCAGGCCGCCCTTATCGCCGGGGCCCCGCTTGGCCGGCTCGCGTGGGGAGGGCAGCACGACGTGCTGCCGCCGGGGCTGAAGGTGGGGAGCACGGTCTCCATCGTGCTGTACGTTCTCTTCGGCTACGTGGCACTTGCGGCCACTGGCTTGGTACCCCTGGTTGTGGGCGGGGCTTTGATCGCCACCGCTGCCTGGGTGCTGGTGGCCTATTTTGCTCTGGGCATCCTGATGAACGCGGTGTCCCGCAGCAAGCAGGAGCGCCTGGTCATGACACCCGCAGCGATTGTCCTGGCCGGACTCTTCCTGGTGATTGCCCTCGGCTAGCAACGCACGCGATCAGCTGTACCGGCACGGAGGAAGGTGCCACCCTGCGGGATCAGGATGCCTCGGCAGCTGCTACGTCGATTGCCGGGAGCGCGACCGGTGGGCGTTCCTGCGGAGCTGGAGGATGCGGGCGCCGCCGGCCATGGCCACCAGGACCCCGCCGGTCACGCTGGCAATAAACAGCGCCATGCCCAGCGGGACAAGACCCTCCAGGCCGAAGTAGCGCACTGTCACCTGGTCCTGGTTCTGCAGGATAAAGATGATCAGCAGGATCAGGAGCACCAGAGCAGCCACTACTGCTGCCCACACCACCCCGGCGCGGGTCACCCTCGGTTGGTCCCCAGCACCGGGAACTTTGGGTCCGGGCGTACCAGTCGGTGCCGGAACGCCAGGTGCTGCGTCCGGACGGGCCGGTGTGGAATCCGCAGAGGACGTGCCCGGCGAGGGCGTGCGGGCCGAAGACGAGGGCTCATCGGCATAGTTTCCGGTTCCCGGCTCCGGCTGTCCGGCGGGTGGGTAGTTTCCGGTACTCATGCTGGTTCCCTTCGTCAGATGCAGATAATAAGCATGCTTACGGTCCAACCATAGTGGGAGGGTTTGCTGCAGCACAATGCGGGGTGGCCACGGCGCCGTGGCGGACTGCCCAACCGCGGACGCAACGGAAGGGCCTCCAGTGAAGGCCCTTCCGCTGACTGTGCCGCACCGGCTTCAGACTCTCTCTTTGCTCTTTTCGGCCGAGGGGGCGTCCGGCGTCCGCGTTTTCCGCCAGCCCGGGAAAGCCCAGAACGTAAAGTCCTGCGCCCTGGCCGGCTTTTCCGGGGTTTCCACCGGTGTTTCCTGCTGTGGCTTCGCTTCGCTGTCAGTTTCTTTCCTGATGCTCCACCCGAAGTCCTTGCTGGATGAATAGCACATCACAGACCTCCTTACAGTGACTGCCCTTTAATCGTCCTCCCGATCAGCGGCGGAGTCGACACTTTTGCGGAAGGCCTCCCAGCGGTTTGGGGCATTTGTGGGTCCGGCGCCGGTCACCCGCCTGCCAGCACGTCCCCGACGTCCTGGGGGCGGTGGAACTCGCAGGGGCCAGGATGCCGGAGGGGGAGGAAGCAGGTTCGGCCGGTGGGCAGGTGGACCAGGGCACAGCGGCCGCTTTCGGCCACGTCTTCCCTGACGTTGGCATTATTCACGTCAGGCCTGGTTTCAGCCGGCGGCGGGACCGCCCCGGCTGTGGCTGTACTGGGGTGTTCGGCGTTCATAACGGCAACTCCTCCTGGCAGTGGCCGGCGGAGAGGTGCCGCGGCCTGACACGTACACAGTCTGCTACCGGACGGTTACCGGGGGATTAAGCGGGCGTTAGGGCCAGGTCAATAATCCGTTGCCATGAAAAACCTGGCGACTCAGAAACCAAGCTGGCAGGCAACCTGCAGGAGGAGGGACTCCGATCCCAAGGGGCCAACAAGCTGGATTCCCATCGGCAGCCCATGCCCCCGCATTCCGCCGGTCCAGTGCACGGGCAAGGTAATGGCCGGCAGGCCGCATACATTGACCATGGAAGACCACGGGGCGTATTCGCACTGTTTGCGGTAGTCGCCGTCGGCATCCCCGGGCCACTGCGTCGCCGGCCAGTTGTCACTGCCGTGCATGGTGCCGGTGAACCAGCCCACGGGGCGTGGCGTCTGGGCAAGGGCGGGCGTGAGCAGCAGGTCCCACTGCGCATACTGAGCTGCGGTGTCGTGCTCGAACTGCCGCAGGAGTGCCAGGGATTCAGCGAGCTTTGCCGGGCTGCGCTGCTGTGCACGGCGCCGGAACGTCCGGGTCAGGGGCGCCAGCAGCGCCTCCCGGTGGGGGCTGATCCGGGCTGCCCCAACCGCCGCCGTCCACGCCGTGGTGAAAGCGTCCGGGTAGCGGTTGTCGTACCGGATGGAAGCTTCGCTGAGGGCATGTCCCGCATGCTCCAGCAGGTCCGCTCCCACCTTGAGGGCATCCAGGGCGTCCTGCTCGGGGCTGAAGGGAAAGGTGCCGGACCACGGGCTGTCCAGGCTGACGCCAATCCGGAGCTTCGGCGGCTCCTGCCGGACCGCTGCCAGGTAGCCGCCCTTCGGGTAGGTCGAGGGTCCGGGACTGGTGGGAGGGGGCACCAAAGCGTCCATCATTAGTGCCGCGTCACCAAAGCTCCTGGCGATGGGGCCGGCAACCACCAGGCGCGCGGGATCGCCAAGGCTTTCCCCGGCCGGGACCAGGCCGCGGCCCGGTTTGAGTCCTATGACTCCGCAGGCAGCGGCAGGAATCCGGATGGACCCGCCGCCGTCGGTGCCTGGTGCGAACGGGAGCAGTCCGGCAGCCACGGCACCGGCGCTGCCGCCCGAGGAACCGCCTGAGCTCCTGCTTAGGGCATGCGGATTGCGCGACGGCGGCGCAATCCGGTTTTCGCTGTACGCAGTCAGTCCGAATTCGGGAACCTGGGTCTTGCCCAGCGAAATGGCGCCCGCCTTCTTAAGCAGGGCTGCCAGCGGACTGTCGCCCTGTGCCGGTTTGTGGTCCAGCGCCGCGCTGCCGTGCGTGGTGACGACGCCCGCCACGTCCGTCAGGTCCTTGAAGGCCAGCGGCAGGCCGTGCAGCAGGGGCAGGTCCTCGTCCGGAACCCTGGCCTGCAGGGAATCCGCGGCGCCGGCATCGGCCATCGCCTGTTCCGCCGTCACCGTGACGAACGCACCCAGCATCGGGTTCTGCTGTTCGATCCTTGCGAGGAAAAAGCTTGCTGCTTCGGTTGCGGACACTGTTCCCTGCCGCAGCAGGTCCCGAAGCTCGACGGCCGGCAGTTCGTGCAGTTCAACCAAGGGGGCACGCACCCTGGCAAGGACTGTCATGGTGGAGGAAGCTTCCGCCTCCCGTGCTCTCGGGGGTGGGCTGGGCAAGGGCCAAAGGTTCCTCCTAGGGTCTTCCAGAAGCCTAACGTGGCTGGCGGCAGCCTCCTTCGGCGGGGTAAGCACTAGGCTTAAACCGACCCCGATCCGCGAAGGCAGGACTCCATGAGCGATTTCGACAACGTCCCCGTCCACGGCATCCCCGACGATGCAGTCATCCTTGATGTCCGTGAGGACTACGAGTGGGTGGCCGGCCATGCCGACGGTGCTCTCCACATTCCACTGGACCAGCTTCCGTCACGGCTGGAAGAGCTTGATCCGGACGAGGACCTCTACGTGATCTGCCGTACGGGAGGCCGCTCCTTCCGGGCAGCGCAGTGGCTCACCGGCCAGGGTTACACCGCCATTAACGTTGCCGGCGGCATGGACATGTGGCTGGAGGCCGGGAAGCCCCTCGTCTCGGACAACGGGCTGAAGCCCATGGTGCTGTAAGCGAGGGATATGCATGCCGGCGCCGCCCCCATCCGGGCAAATACCAGGCCTTCGGGACGGCACGCGCCTGGTGGGAAAGACCTACTCCAACGCCTTATGAGAGGCCGCTGAAAGCGGTTCCGCCGCTTCGCCCTAAGCGTAGGTGAATGCCCTTCGAAGTACTTCCGCGGGTTGTGGGCAATGCGTATGCTTACTTGATCCACCGGGGATGGCCCCTAGCGAAGGGAGCGCGTCATGACTACCAGCAGCACCGAGAACGACGGCCAGGGGATGATCGTCAATCCCCGGCCCACTGCCGACAACCAGGACTGGGACGGCGACGAAGCGGACCGTGCTGACCGCCTGCGCTTCGAAGAAGAGCAGGCCATGATTCGTGAACAGTCGGAAGCCCACGCGGCGGCAAAGGCTGCCGAGGAGAACAAGCGCGCCGGCGAATAGCCGCTACCCCAGCGCCTTGACCCGGACCAGCAGGGACCGCGGCTCCACCTGGACGCTGACTTTCGTAGCTTCGCCGGCAGTGTCGCCGTCCAGCTGGGTGGCCATTGGTTCCGGGCATTTGATGACGATCCTGCCAGACCGGTAGACGGTCATGGCGGGCAGCTTGCCGGTGTGCTTGAACATGATCTTGACGTACATCAGAAGCCAGCCGAGAGCGCTCCGCGGGCTCATTACCACCACGTCCAGCATGCCGTCATCGATCATGGCCTGGGGGATGAAGTCGATCCCGCCGGGGATCAGGCCGCAGTTTGCGAACAATACGCTCCGGATGTTCCGGACCTGCTCGGGACTGCCGTCAAGGGAAATGGAGATCTTCTTGCGGCGCCCGGGCAAATGCCTCATGCCGGCCTCGGTATAGGCCAGCCATCCCACGGCCTTTTTCAGGCCGGCGTTGGTGTCCGCCAGGATTTCAGCGTCCATGCCGATGCCGGCTATTACCAGGAAGACGTGCTCTGAAGAACTTCCGGTGCGGGAATTTTCGATTCCCATCCGGGCCGTATCAATGTAGCGCTGGCGGCCGAAAAGGGCCGTGTTGACGCTGGCGTGCAGGTCGTTGATTTCCCCGTTCACGTTCCGCGCCAGCAGGTTGCCGGTGCCCAGCGGAACAAGTCCCATGGGCACGTTGGTGTGCACGAGCGACTCGGCTACCACGCGGACGGTCCCGTCGCCGCCGCCCACCAGGATCACGTCGGGCTTGCAGGCCAGCGCCGCCTGCACCTGGGAATAGCCGGGGTCTTCGGCCGTCGTTTCGAAGAAGACGGGATTCTCCCAGCCGGCCGCAAGGCAGCCCCGCTGGATGGTGGCCCGCGCTTCTTCCGACCTGGCCTTGATGGGGTTGAGGATCACGGCGACACGCTGCTCGGTGAGGCCGGAGTCCTGCGCATCCCCGCCCACCGTGCTGCGGATGTGCAGGGCCTTGAGCCTGCGCACGCCCCACCAGCTGGAGATGGCGAACGCGAGGGCCACCACAGTCAGCAGGTACAGGATCCAGTCGCTCATGGTGCTTCAACAGTAGCCCGGCGGAAGCTTCGGGGCCGCCGCGCCCGCTGCCGCCCGCCGTCGTGCGCGGGATTGGATACCCTTGTGAGGTGATCGACGTAAAAGACCTCAGCGAAAACCCGGAAAAGTACCGTGCCAGCCAGCGTGCCCGCCGCGCAGACGAATCAGTGGTGGACGCGATCATCTCCGCGGATTCCGCCCGCCGGGCGGCGCTGATCCGCTTCGAGAACCTCCGTGCCGAGCAGAACGCCTTTGGCAAGAAGGTGGCGCAGGCAAAGGGCGACGAAAAAAAGGCCCTGCTGGCCGAGGTCAAGGAGCTGGCCAACTCGGTCAAGGCAGCCTCGGCAGAGGCAGACGCTGCGCAGTCGAAGCAGGACGAACTGCTCCGCACCCTGCCCAACCTCATCGAGGACGGCGTGCCCGAGGGCGGCGAGGATGACTACGTGGTGGTCAAGACCGTCGGTACCCCGCGCGAATTCCGGGATTTTGAGCCCAAAGACCACCTGGAGATCGGCGAGTTGATCGGCGCGATCGACATGGAGCGCGGCGCCAAGGTTTCCGGCGCACGCTTCTACTTCCTCCGCGGCGTGGGTGCGCGGCTGGAGATGGCGTTGCTGCAAATGGCCATGGACCAGGCGATTGAAGCCGGTTTTGTCCCGATGATCACGCCCACCCTGGTACGTCCCGAGACCATGCAGGGCACCGGCTTCGATGTGAAGCACGACGCCGAGATCTACCGCCTCGCGGAAGACGACCTGTACCTCGTCGGCACCTCGGAGGTTGCGCTCGCCGGGTACCACGCGGACGAAATCCTGGACTTTTCCGCCGGCCCGATCCGCTACGCGGGCCAGAGCTCCTGCTACCGGCGTGAAGCCGGTTCGCACGGCAAGGACACCCGCGGCATTATCCGCGTGCACCAGTTCAACAAAGTGGAGATGTTCATCTACACCACCGTTGAAGAGGCTGCCGCGGAGCACGGGCGGCTGCTGGCGTGGGAAGAGGAAATGCTGGCCAAGTGCGAGCTTCCGTACCGCGTCATCGACACCGCAGCCGGTGACCTTGGCATGTCTGCCGCGCGGAAGTTCGACTGCGAAGCGTGGGTCCCTACCCAGGGCGCTTACCGTGAGCTGACTTCCACGTCCAACTGCACCAGCTTCCAGGCCCGCCGCCTGAACATCCGCGAGCGTGCGGTGAACGAGGCCGGCGTCGCAAAGGGCACCCGCGCCGTGGCCACCCTGAACGGAACGCTGGCCACCACGCGTTGGATCGTGGCGCTGCTGGAGCACCACCAGAACGCGGACGGCTCGGTCACCGTGCCCAAGGCGCTGCAGAAGTACCTGGGCGGCCTCGAGGTCCTCCCGGTCCTGTAGGTTTCGCAGCTACCGCTCCAGTTGAAGGTAACCGAAATTTTAATGTGGTGTTCAACAAATCTGCGGCCCGCGTCCTAGCGTCTGAAGGGGACGTCTGGTTCACTATGTGAATGACAACGCTGACTGAAACCTCAGTCGCCGGCAACGATGACCGGCGAGACAACAACGAGAACACTGACCAGAAGCTGATGGTCGCACTGGACGTGGATGGCACACTGGTGGACCACGACGGCCACATGTCCCCGGGTGTCCGGGAATCGGCGCAGGCAGTGGTGGCGGCCGGGCATGAGGTCATGATCGCCACGGGCCGGTCGCTCAACGCCACCCTGCCCATCATTGAAAAGATCGGGATCGAGCGAGGCTACGCTGTCTGCTGCAACGGCGGCGTGACTTTGCGCCTGCACCCGGGCCTGGACCGGGGTTACGAGGTCATCCACAAGGCCACCTTCGACCCCGCGCCCGCCCTCCGCGCCCTCCGTGAGCGCCTTCCCTCGGCCAAGTACGCGCTGGAGGACGCCGACGGCAACTTCCTGTCCACCGAACGCTTCCAGGACCCCAGTTTCGGCGTCGAGGCTGTCGGCGTGGATTTCCACACCATGCTCGAAGCCACGGCCGTGCGCGTGGTGGTGTTCAGCACCGAGAACACCCCGGAGGAGTTCAACGAGGCAATCGAGCACGTGGGCCTTGCCGGAGTCACCTACTCGGTGGGCTGGACTGCGTGGCTGGATATCGCCGCGGCCGGCGTGACCAAGGCCAGCGCCCTGGAGAACCTCCGCGGGAGGCTCGGCATTGAACAGCACCTCACAGTAGCCATCGGCGACGGCCGCAACGACATCGAGATGCTCACCTGGGCAGGCCGGGGAGTTGCCATGGGCCAGGCTCCCGAGGAAGTCATCGCCGCCGCGAACGAGGTCACGCATTCAGTATTCGAAGACGGCGCCGCCCACGTGCTGCGCAGTCTGCTCTGACGCACGTACAAGGCAGAATGGAAGTATGACCCTCACGACGTTCGCCCTCATCCGCCATGGCCAGACCGACTGGAATGCGCAGCGCCGGCTGCAGGGATCCACTGACATTCCCCTGAACGACGTCGGCCGTGCCCAGGCCCGCGATGCCGTCTCCGTCTTGTCAGCCTACGAATGGGACGCGATCGTGTCCTCGCCCTTAAGCAGGGCAGCCGAAACGGCGGACCTGATCGCCGCCGGCCTGGGGCTCACCGATGTCCGTCGCGTTCCGGAACTGAAGGAGCGCAGCTTTGGGCCCGCGGAAGGCATGCAGGCCGGTCCCGAGCTGGAAGCCCTGCGCATCCCCGGTGGCTTCCGGGGCGCCGAAAGCGAGGACGAGGCAGCTGACCGGGGACTTGCAGCGCTGGAGGCACTTGCCGAGGAGTTCCGCGGCAGCCGTCTCCTCGTCGTCGCCCACGGTACGCTCCTCCGGGTCAGCCTCAGCCGCGCCGTCGGGAGTAAGTTGACCAGCATCGACAACGCCGTGCTGAACCTGGCCCACCACCATGCGATTGACGGCTGGCAGCTCGAATTCTTCAACGGTGAACCGGTGATGGCGGCGACCCAGCGGTAAGGCGGGCAGCCGCTTAACGCACCTCAAGGATCAGGGACAGCAGCCTCGCCGCCGCAGGCCGGGCCGCGTGTTCCTCATTCCACTGTGCCCGCGCCACCGCCTTGCTCACGGCCTGGGTGGTGATTCCCAATTCCTGGGCCACCGCCTTCTGCTGCCCGCGGACACCTGGCGTCATCAGGTCCAGTACCCGCCATTCAGCACCGGACCGGTCCCGGACAATGTGTCCCAGCAGCCGCAGCACGGCTTCGGCGTCATGGGCAACATCCGCCAGGGGCCCCTCCACCGCCACCGGAATCCGTTCCTTGCTGTTCCGCAGCCGGTCCACGGCGCGACGCGCATAGACCAGCCCGTGCCCTGAGGCGTCCTTGATCTGGTTGGGCAGCGGCTCGTTGACGGGCCCGACACCTATACCCACGTACCAGGACCCGCACCGCAGCGCGATGAGCGCCGCTTCCACCGCCTGGTGCGGGCACTCCACAATGCCCTGGACCTCGTCTTCCACGGAGCGGTCAAAGTCCAGGCGCGCAGGAATATGCCGCAGGTCCTTGAGTAACTGCGGCACCCGGTCGCCATCGCGCCGGCTATCCGTTTGGTTGATTGTCAGCGTGAACATCTGAATCCAAAGACTACCCGCTGGTAGCAGCGTCCAGGCAAGCGGGGTTGCCTCCTGCCGGCCCATCTGATGCGATGGGGGAACGGCCGGCCCTGACGGTAACGAATGTGGCGCGGCGAACGCGACGTGAGGATGGTTATGACCGGCAGCATGGGGCAGGACGAGCTTGAACGTGTGGACCGCTGGTGGCGCGCCGCCAACTACCTCTCTGTTGGCCAGATCTACCTCCGCTCCAACCCGCTGCTCCGCGAGCCGCTGAAGGCCGAGCACACGAAATCCCGGCTCCTGGGCCACTGGGGCACCACTCCCGGGCTGAACTTCGTCTACGCGCACCTGAACCGCGCCATCCGCCGCGACTCCGCCGAGATGCTCTTTGTGGCGGGTCCCGGGCATGGTGGTCCCGCCGTCGTCGCCAATGCCTGGCTGGAAGGCACGTACTCGGAAATCTATGGCCACGTCAGCAACAACGCCGAAGGCATGGCCGAATTGTTCCGCCAGTTCTCCTACCCGGGTGGGATTCCCAGCCACGCCGCCCCTGAAAGCCCCGGCTCCATCAGCGAGGGTGGCGAACTCGGATATTCCCTCGCCCACGCCTACGGCTCTGTACTGGATAACCCCCAACTGGTGACCGCCGTCGTGATTGGCGACGGCGAGGCCGAAACCGGCCCGCTGGCCGCAAGCTGGCACTCGCACAACTTCCTGGACCCCGCCACGGATGGCGCCGTGCTGCCCATCCTGCACCTGAACGGCTACAAGATCGCCAACCCCACGGTCCTGGCGAGGATGCCGGAGGAACAGCTGGAACAGCTTCTCCGCGGCTTCGGGCATGAGCCGTACTTCGTCACCGTCAAGGACCCGGACAACACCGAACAGGCACACCGGGATTTCGCCGGCGTCCTGGACCGCTGCCTCGCGGACATCCGGGCAATCCAGGATTCACGCCGGGCACCGCAGGCAGGAACGGACGAACTGGATGGCGCCCCGCGCTGGCCCATGATTGTCCTGCGCTCGCCGAAGGGCTGGACGGGGCCGCGCGTGGTGGACGGGCTGCAGGTTGAAGGGACGTGGCGGAGCCACCAGGTGCCGCTCTCGGAGGTCCGCACCAACGGGGAGCACCTGAAGCAGCTGGAAGAGTGGCTGCAGTCGTACCGGCCGGAGGAATTGTTCGACGGCGACGGCCGGCTCCGGCCCGACGTTGCCGACGCCGCCCCCACAGGGGACTTCCGGATGAGTGCCACGCCGCACGCCAACGGCGGACTGCTCCGCAAGGCGCTGAAGCTGCCCGCCTACCGGGACCACGCCGTCGAGGTTGCCCGGCCGGGCACCGAACGGGTCAGCCCCATGATCACGCTGGGCTCCTGGATGCGGGACGTCATCTCGCTGAACATGGAAACGTTCCGGCTCTTCGGCCCGGACGAGACGGCCTCCAACCGGCTGCAGAATGTCTACGAGGTCACGGACAAGGTGTGGCAGTACCGGATTGACGACGTCGACGAGCACCTCGCGCGGTCCGGCCGGGTCATGGAGGTGCTCAGTGAGCACCTGTGCCAGGGCTGGCTGGAGGGCTACCTCCTGACGGGGCGGCACGGCGTCTTCAGCTGCTACGAGGCCTTCATCCACATCGTCGATTCCATGTTCAACCAGCACGCAAAGTGGCTGAAGGTGCACCGGCAGCTGCCCTGGCGCCAGCCGGTGGCCTCACTGAACTACCTGCTGTCCTCGCATGTCTGGCAGCAGGACCACAACGGCTTCTCGCACCAGGATCCGGGTTTCATCGACCACGCCGTGAACAAGAAGGCGGAGGTCATCCGGGTGTATCTTCCGGCCGACGCCAACACGCTGCTGTGCGTCATGGCCCATTGCCTGGCCTCCACGGACTACGTGAACATCGTGGTCAGCGGAAAGCAGCCTTCGCCAACGTGGCTCGGTCCCGCCGATGCCGCCAACCATTGCCGCCGGGGCCTGGGCATCTGGGACTTCGCCGGGTCTGAGGTGCCAGGCGAGGAGCCCGACGTCGTGATGGCCTGCGCAGGCGATGTTCCCACGGTGGAGACGGTGGCCGCGGCAGAAGTCCTGAAGGAGGGTGTGCCGGGGCTGAAGGTCCGGGTGGTGAATGTCGTGGACCTGATGCGTCTGCAGGACGTGAGCGAGCACCCGCACGGGCTCCCTGCGCGGGACTTCGACGGGATCTTTACCACGGACAAGCCGATCATCTTCGCCTACCACGGCTATCCCGCGCTGATCCACCGGCTCGCCTACCGCCGGACCAACCAGGACGGGCTGCACGTGCGCGGGTACAAGGAAGAGGGGACCACCACCACCCCGTTCGATATGGCGATGCTGAACGGGATCGACCGTTTCCAGCTGGCCATTGATGCGATTGACCGAGTTCCCGGACTGGCCGAGAGGCATTCCTCCCTCCGCCAGCACCTCCAGGACCGGCGGATGCAGGCGCGGGAACACACACGCGTGCATGGCGAGGATCCGGAAGAGATCCGGAACTGGAAGCTGGGCTGACGTTCCTTAGCGGGGGAGCCGGTCGAGGCCGCCGACGGGCAGATGGATCCACCCCTCGCTGAGGGCGGCTGCGGCGTGGACGTCATCCGGGTGCACGGTCAGGCCGACGGCGACGGCGCGGGCTGTCAGGGAAGCAACGACGGCGTCGAACAGGTCGTCCGAGGCTGCCAGACGCTGCTCCTGGCCGGCGAGGTCCAGCCAGGGGGCCTGCTCCCGCAGGGTCCCAAGGAGCACGGCAAGCCGTTCCGTCTCAGGGCTGCCCCGCCCTTTGTAGCCGCGGGCGCTCAAGCCCCAGAGCTTCAGTGACGCAGCAGGGTAAACCTCGGCGAGACGTCCGGAACCGTCCCGAAGCTGCGGGCCGTGGAGCACTGCGATCCTGGCCTGGATGACGGCGCAGCGCATGGCGGGATGGGCAAGGCGGTCAGCCGAGACGCTGAGCGGAATCAGGCCCGTCCGGCTCGTGACAAAACGGTCTGTGTCCCGGTATGCCAGCCGCCGCCGTCCCTCGATGCCGTCGTGTGCCAGGACGGGCCCGCCGTCGAAGGCCGCGTGCCCGGTAAGGAACGGAACGAGGGCGTCCGGCCAGCCCACCGGGCAGTCGATGCCGGTCATGTCCGTGGCAGCGAACAGGTTAACGATCTCCTCATCGCCCGCGCCCAGCCCAAGGTGCACCAGCCGGGCGGAACCGGTGCTCCATTCGATGACAGCCACCGCCGTTTTCTTCGCTGCTGCCGCGAGGTCCACTCCGAGCGTCTTCACGTGACCAGACTCTACCTCCGGCTGTTGCAGTGCCGTGGTGGGCACCAGGTGACGAACCGGCCCAGGTTCTGCAACGCTGATACGTGGCGTGCCGCCCGGCAGCCGCGTGCCCGAAAGGACCATAAGCATGCCCTGGCTGGATTTGCTCGGCAACGACATCCACTACACGGACTCAGGCAGCGGCCAACCGGTGGTGCTGCTCCACGGTCACGCCTCGGCGGCGGCCTGCTGGGAACCGATCATCGCTGAACTTGAGCAGGACTTCCGGGTGCTGGCTTATGACACCTACGATCACGGCTGGTCCGCCAACTCCCCACGGCAAGGACCTTTTGTTGACCGGGCCGCAGAACTGGACCGCTTCATCAGCTCCCTCGGCCTGGAAAATCCGCTGATTGTGGGGCAGTCCATGGGCGGCATGACAGCGCTGCGCTGGGCCGTCCGGAACCCGGGCGGTGCCGCCGCCGTCGTGGTGTGCGGGATGGGCTGGCCCTTGGTAGTCCCGCCTCCGGGCCAGCCCGGCCGGCCGGAAAAGTTTGAGGTGTTCAGCTCGCTCGATGCCGACGAGCGGATCTGGCTGGGCGTGGGCAACTCCTTCACCCAGCGGTGGATCGCGGAGAACCCGCATGATTACGCCCGCTATATCCGTGTCCGCTCCACCGCAACCGCTATTGAGGCAGCCCGCCATCCACGCAGCCTCGAACAAAGCCAAGGGGAGTTCCTCAGCGCCGACCCGCGCGACGTCGACTGGTTCCAGCAGGGGCTCGAATCAGTAACCAGCCCGCTGGTGGTGATGATTGGGGACGAGGAAAGGCCACGCATCCGCCGCGGGGCCGAGCACGTTGCCGCCACGGTGCCCGGCGCTCATCTCCTGGTTGTTGAAGACGCCGGCCACAACGCCTACTTCCAGCGCCAGGACATCCTGGTGGACGCCATCCGAAACACCGCAGCCACTGCCTGATACCGGCTGAAGTTTCTGTCCAGACGTGCAGGATTCCCTGTCCCGGTGGTCCGCGTACAACTCCTGGTCAGGCTGAGTGATAGGTCAGCGCCCCGGGAATCCCGCCCTTGTCGTCCAGTCCGTCACCCCGGGCAAACGCAGCCCACAGGCTGCGCAGCTCGCGTCCCACGAAGTTCACGTCCTCCCAGGGTGCGCCGGCGATCAGCCCGACGCCGTCCCACGTTGTGCGGTTGCCGAGCAGCAGTGGGAGGTCAATGGTGTGGGCTGCGCCGAAGATGTTTCCCGGCGCATGCCAGTGCAGGATGTAGCGGTGAGCTTTACCGCCGGCGAGGGCATGGCGTCGCGCGAACTTGCGGGCTGCCCGGCCGTAGACCGTTTCGGTGACCACCCAGTCGATGGCGCGGACGGCTGCGGTACCGGCGACAGGAATTTTGGCCAGCCGGCTGAGGTACCGGCTGCGTGGCAGGAACAGCCGCGCCTCCTCGGAGGTATGACCAATCAGCACCTCGATGCCGGGAGCGGAACGGTTCCAGGCGTCCTCTATGCCGGCTTCCTCCGGCAGCGGCGCGTGCCCGTACTGGGTGCCGAACGGCATGGCGGCAAGCATGCCGAATTTCCGGGCCACCTGCGTCACATGGTCCTCACGCTCCACCACTTCCATTGCCGGCGTTTCCTCGGTGACGGCTTCGGCGGCGATGCCCATTGCGTGGTTCATTTTGTCCCGGCCGCGCGAGATGCCCAACGGCGCGCTCTGGATGATGGCCCGCTGGAACAGCGTCGGCGCCTCGGGAGTGGCCATGAGGTGGGCGATCGCGTCACCACCGGCCGACTGGCCGAAGGCCGTCACACAGCCCGGATCGCCGCCGAACGCTGCAATATTCCGCTGCACCCAGCGGAACGCTTCCAGCTGGTCCAGCAGCCCCAGGTTTCCCGGCCGGCCCGACCGGGTCCCGAGGAAGCCGAACAGTCCCAGGCGGTAGGTCACCGAGACCACCACCACCCGGTTTTCGGCCACCAGTACCGCGGGGTCGAAGATGGCGAGGTCGCCGGAACCGGTTGTGTAGGAACCGCCATGGATCCAGACCATGACGGGCAGCCTCTCGCCAGGTGCAAGGTCTGCGGGCATGGTGATGGAGAGGTTCTGGCAGTCCTCGCTCCCCGGAAGTTCGCCGTAGCGGGTGCCCAGGACGTCGTCGAGGAACGGCACCGGACCCTGCGGACAGGCAGGGGCGGGGGAGGTGGCGGCGTAGGCTTCGTCCCAGTCAGGTGCCGGAACGGGAGGCTGGAAACGCGCGGCCGTGGCGTATGGGATGCCGGTGGCCCGGAGGACGTCGCCGTCTTGCCAGCCGACGACGGGACCGCAAGGCGGGTTGAAAGTTGGTGTGGAGCTCACTGACTCAACTTTAAACCCAGTGCGGGGTCACTTCCGGCCCATCCCCGTGCTTCGGATGGGGGAACGAAGTGACCCCGCGTCGGGAGGCGGTGGGGATCAGTGGCCGGTGGGCACGTATCGCTTGATGGAGGCTTCCAGCTCAGCTTCGGCGGCGGCGCGGTCGCCCCAGCCCTCAGCCTTAACCCACTTGCCCGGCTCCAGGTCCTTGTAGCGGGTGAAGAAGTGCTCGATTTCCTTGATCAGGAAGTCGTTGACGTCGCTGACTTCCTGGATGTGGTCGAAGCGGGCGTCTACGGGGACGCAGAGGATCTTGGCATCTCCGCCGCCGTCGTCAGTCATGTTGAAAACGCCGATGGGGCGGGATTCAACGATCACACCGGGGTGCAGGTCGAAGTCCTGGAGGAGCACCAGTGCGTCCAACGGGTCGCCGTCCTCGCCGAGGGTGTTCTCGAAGTATCCGTAGTGCGTGGGGTACTGCATGGAGGTGAAGAGGACGCGGTCCAGGCGGACGCGGCCGGTCTCGTGGTCAACTTCGTACTTGACGCGGGATCCCTTGGGAATCTCGATGGTGACGTCATGCTTCATGGAATGCTCCTCGGCAATTGCAGGGGGTTCGCGGCACTTTTGACGGGCAATAAAAAGGACTGTCAGTGCCGCCGACTATTATTGAGGATATAGCGAGCGGCCCTGGAATCAGGAACTTGTGGGGATATTTCAGGACGTGAGGACCGGCACCGGCATGACCAAAACAATCGGCACGGATCAGGGGCCCGGCCGTGCCCGGCAGGCCGCGCGCAGCCTGGTCAGCGGCGTGCGGGGGTCCTGGCCGCTGGTGTTTCTGTCGGTGCTCCTGGTTGCACTTGGCGTCCCGGCGGCCCTCCTGGTGGCCCCGGGTTTCGTGGGTCCGGAACCCCCTGCCCCCGTTCCGCCCGCGCCGGCATGGCATCAGCCTCCCGCCACCGTCCCGCCCGTTCAGGGGCTTGCCCCGCTGAATGACTCGGCCGCTGTTCCGCTTGCCTCCAGCGTCACTGCCCAGCTGGAGCCGCTGTTGCAGGCTGACGGCGGTGGAACGTTCACCGGCCTGGTGCAGGATGCTCTCACCGGCGAGGTCCTGTTTGACCGCGGCGGTTCGGACAGCCGGGTGCCCGCTTCAAACCTGAAGCTGCTCACCGCTGTTGCCGCTCTGCGGTCCCTCGGCCCTGAGCACCGTTTCTCCACAAGGGCTGTGGCCGGGCCCGCGCCCGGGCAGGTCGTGCTGGCGGGAGGTGGCGATGTCCTGCTTGGGTCCGGGGAATCCAGCGGGGACCAGGTCATGGGCCACGCTGGATTGGCCACCTTGGCGGCCCAGACGGTGACGGCACTGCAGCAGGGCGGCGCGGCAGGGGAAATTAGAGTCCTGGTGGATGATTCCCTGTTTTCCGGCCCTGCGCTGAACCCGGCCTGGGAATCCGGGGATGTGGCCGCAGGGGAAGTGGCGCCCTTGTATTCCCTGGCGCTGAACTCCGCCCGCTACGATCCTGCCGTCACCACCGGCCCGCGCCCGCAGGATGCGGCAATGACCGCAGCGGAGGAGTTCGCAGCCCGTCTGCGGACAGCCGGTGCGGCTGCAGGATTCACCGTGGCAGCCGCCGTCGAACGTGCTCCCGGGGCGGCGGCAGCAGGCACTGCGGCAACAGCCGGCCCCGGGGAGGGCTCCAATGGGCCACGGGTCCTGGCCGAAGTGCAGTCCGCCACCGTCGCCGGGCAGGTGAACCTGATGCTGCGGGACTCGGACAACTACCTGGCGGAAGCATTGGGGCGGCTCGCAGCGTTGGCGCACGGATTGCCGGGCAGTAACGACGGCGCCACGGCGGCGGTCCAGTCGCAGCTCGCAGATGCAGGCCTCGCCTTGGGCGGCCTGAAGCTGGTGGACGTGTGCGGCCTGGCCATGGGCAACCAGGTCCCGGCCCGGCAGTTTTCCGAGGTGGTGCGCGCCATCACCTCCGGGACGGACACCAGGCTCCGGGCCGCGCTGGACGGCTTCCCGGTGGCCGGCCTGACAGGCACGTTGGATGCCCGATACAGCAGTGACGCCACTGCACGGGGCGCGGGACTGGTCCGGGCCAAGACGGGAACGCTGAACACTGTGCTCGCGCTGAGCGGCTATGTCGTGGACGCTGACGGCCGGCTCCTGGTCTTTTCCTTCATCGGCAACGGGCTGACTCCCGGGGCCGCCGGCAACAAGGAGGCGCTGGACCGCGCCGCCACCGCGCTCGCCGGCTGCGGCTGCCGCTAGGAACATTGCCCACGTCCCCCTGGGGAAAGGTGCTGTGCACGGTGGTACCAGGGGATCGAAGGTTCGCCGGTGAGCGAACTTAAGGACTATCCCCAGCCTGCTGTGGTCTGATGGGAACCATGGAGTCCACTGCACGCGAGTCGTCAGACCAGACGTTGTCCGCCACGGCACAATCCCTGATCAACTGGGACCTTGCCGCCTCCACGGCCGCGCGCCTGGCTCCTGCCGGGCCTGTGCTGAGCAAGGCAGAAATCAGCGAGGCGGTGGACAGCCTCCGGCGCCTGGCGGACGTGTCGGTGGAACACGTCCATGAGATCACCGGGCTGGAAGCGGCACGTAACCTCAGGGACTCTTCCGTGCTGGTGGTGGACCGTGCGTCCTGGGCCAAGGCGAACACGCAGAGCTTCGCCGTGATGCTCAAGCCGGCCATGGAAAAGATGCTGGAAAGCAGGCGCGGCACCCTGAGTCCAAGCGCCGCGAGCGTCAGCGGGGCCATCACCGGAAGCCAGCTCGGAGCGGTCCTGGCGTTCCTGGCCAGCAAGGTCCTGGGCCAGTACGATCCCTTCGCCGCCCTGGCGGAAGGTTCCAGTGCGCCGCCCGCCGGCCGCCTCCTGCTCGTTGCCCCGAACATTGTGGCAGTGGAGCGCGAACTCAACGTCACGCCTGAAGATTTCCGGCTCTGGGTGTGCCTGCACGAGCAGACCCACCGCGTACAGTTCGCCGCGGCGCCTTGGCTGCGGCACCACATGCTGGAACAGATCGATGAACTCAGCGTGCACCTGCTGGGAAATGTCGATTCCCTGATGGACCGGGCCACCGCTGCTGCCCGCTCATTGAAGGACCGTACGGCTACGGGAAACACACCCGGCCGCGGCGCCATCCTGGACCTCCTCCAGGACCCGGAAGAGAAGGCAGCGATCTCGCACCTCACCGCCGTGATGAGCCTCCTGGAAGGGCACGCGAACGTGGTGATGGATGCCGTGGACGCCAGCATCATTCCGTCCGTGAAGACCATCCGGCAGCGCTTCAACGACCGCGGCAGGGACCGCGGCGTGATCGAGAAGTTCATCCGCAACCTCCTGGGCCTGGACGCCAAGATGCGCCAGTACTCGGACGGCGCCCGGTTCGTGCGCGCCGTGGTGGACGTGGCCGGAATGGAAGGCTTTAACAAGGTCTGGGAGTCCGCGGACCACCTGCCCACCGAGCCCGAGATCCACGACGCCAGGCTGTGGCTTGAGCGGATGGGACTCTGATTGCCGCGCAGCCAGTCACCTGACGCAGCTGCGGCTGTTGAGGCTGCCGCTGCGGGCGGCGTGTCCAGCGGACGACGACGGCCCGGACGGCTGGCGCCTGTCGTCGGCAAGGCGCGCAACGCCCTCGCGGACGCCTTGGCCCAGGCTGGTTATCCCGGTCACGTCCTGGTGGCGTGCAGCGGAGGCCCGGATTCCCTTGCGCTGGCAGTGGTTGCTGCCTACTTTGCCCGGCGCGGCCACGTGGACGGCCATCCTGTGACGGTGGGCGCCGTGGTGGTTGACCACCAGCTCCAGGAAGGGTCCGCCGATGTCGCGGCCTCCACGGCCGACACCCTGCGGGATCTCGGCCTGGCCCCCGTGGAGGTCCGTGCGGTCACGGTGGCAACGGCCGGGATGGGCCCGGAAGCCGCAGCACGGGAGGTGCGGCACGCGGCGCTCCAGGCAGCCGCGGAAAACCAGGGCGCTCAGGCCATCCTGCTGGGGCACACCCTTGATGACCAGGCCGAGCAGGTACTCCTGGGGCTTGCGCGCGGCTCCGGGACGCGCTCCCTGGCAGGCATGCGGCCGGCAAGGGGCCTCCTGCTGCGGCCGTTCCTGGGACTCCGCCGGGCTGACACGGAAGAGATCTGCGAGGTGGAGGAGCTGCAGCCCTGGCACGACCCCACCAACGCCGACCCCGCCTTCGCCCGGTCGCGCACCCGCGTTGAAGTGCTCCCGCACCTGGAAGAGAAGCTGGGCCCCGGCGTCGCGGAATCCCTTGCCCGGACAGCATCCATCCTGCAGTTGGACGCCGACTACCTTGAGGACGTGGCGGAAAGCACGTTCGGTGCCCTGGTGGAACGGAACGGTCCGGAACTGAGTCTTCCGGAGGAGGCGTTGCGGGCCCTGGCCCCTGCCATCCGGTACCGCGTGATCGCCAAGGCAGCGGCCGACGTCGGCGGGCAGCAACCCGGCTACCGGCGCCTTCTGGCGGCGGAGGCACTGCTGCGGCGGCAGGGCTCGGCGGGGCCGGTTGAGCTCCCCGGCGGAGTGGGCGTTTACCGGCTGTCGCTTGCCCAGATAGACGCGGCGGAAGCTGAAGGCGGCCAGGCCCGGGCTGATAAAGCAAACCCCGTTCCCCGTGGAGGGCCGCGCTGTGGGAAGCTAGTGTTCCGGCCTCAAAAGCCGCCCGCAAAATAGTCGCACCCCGCATCTACACAGGAGCCATTGGTGGATTCAAACGACGTCCAGGCAGACCTCAAGCACGTTCTCTACACCAGGGAGCAGATCCAGCAACGGATCACGGAGCTCGCTGCACAGATCGACAAGGACTACGAGGGGCGCGAGATCCTCATTGTGGGCGTCCTCAAGGGCGCCGTCATGGTCATGGCTGATCTTGCCCGCGCACTCCACAGCCACATCTCCATGGACTGGATGGCGGTGTCCTCCTACGGGTCCGGCACCCAGTCGTCCGGCGTGGTCCGCATCCTGAAGGACCTCGACACGGATCTGATGGGCAAGGACGTGCTCATCGTCGAGGACATCATCGATTCCGGCCTTACCCTGTCCTGGCTCAAGACCAACCTGGAATCGCGCGGCACGGCATCCGTGGAAATCTGCACCGCCTTCCGCAAGCCCACCGCCGCCAAGGTGGAAATCGACGTTAAGTACGTGGGCTACGACATCCCCAACGAGTTCGTGGTGGGCTATGGCCTGGACTACGCCGAGAAATACCGGAACCTGGACTTTGTGGGCACCCTGGCGCCGCACGTCTACGAGTAGGCCTCTCGGCACGCACCGCATCTGCAAACCCTGGCGCTGAACCCCGTCTTCCGGCGTCCTGGCACCGCTACGCCCACAGGGAACTTTTGCCCTCCATCATGCGTGATCTACTCCGGACGGTGTATAGCTAGAAGCTGACGCAGCACCATCACGCGCGCAGATCAGTCGCCGTGCAGCACTACCAGAAGGGACGGGGCCGGCCCCCGATCAGATGAAAGCTAAGAACTTTTTCAAAGGCCCGGGAATCTGGATCGTCGTTGTGGTCGGTCTGCTCCTGGTGGCCTTTGCGACGCTTGCCCCCGGTGGTGCGGCACGGATCGACACCGACAAGGGCCTTGAATTGCTCTCCGGCAAGCAGGTGGAACAGGCGAAGATCTTCGACGGTGAAAACCGCGTTGACCTGACGCTGAAGGACAACCTGCAGCTTGAGGGGCAGGACAAGGGCAAGAGCGTCCAGTTCTTCTTCGTGGATGCCCGGGCCGAGGACGTCGTGAAGGCTGTCACTGACGCGAAGCCGGCCCAGGGCTACACGGACCAGCCCATCGAAAGCAACTGGTTCTCGGGCCTGCTGTCCCTTCTGATTCCCGTCATCCTCCTCGGTGCACTGTTCTGGTTCCTTATGACCCGTATGCAGGGCGGCGGTTCAAAGATCATGCAGTTCGGCAAGTCCAAGGCCAAGATGGTCAGCAAGGACATGCCGCAGGTGACATTTGCCGACGTCGCAGGCTCCGACGAAGCTGTCGAGGAGCTGCAGGAGATCAAGGAATTCCTGCAGGAGCCGGCCAAGTTCCAGGCCGTGGGCGCCAAGATCCCCAAGGGTGTGTTGCTGTACGGCCCTCCCGGAACGGGCAAGACACTGCTGGCCCGCGCCGTCGCAGGCGAGGCCGGCGTCCCCTTCTTCTCCATCTCCGGCTCCGACTTCGTCGAGATGTTCGTCGGCGTCGGCGCCTCCCGCGTCCGCGACCTCTTCGAGCAGGCCAAGGCAAACTCCCCGGCCATCATCTTCGTGGATGAAATCGATGCCGTCGGCCGCCACCGCGGTGCCGGCATCGGCGGTGGCAACGACGAACGCGAGCAGACCCTCAACCAGTTGCTGGTGGAGATGGACGGCTTCGACGTCAAGACGAACGTGATCCTGATTGCGGCCACCAACCGGCCGGACGTCCTGGACCCGGCGCTGCTGCGTCCAGGCCGCTTCGACCGTCAGATCGGCGTGGAAGCGCCTGACCTCATCGGACGTGACCAGATCCTGCAGGTCCATGCCAAGGGCAAGCCGATGGCACCGGGCGTGGACCTCAAGGGCGTGGCCAAGAAGACCCCCGGCTACACCGGTGCGGACCTGGCGAACGTCCTGAACGAGGCCGCGCTGCTTACCGCCCGCTCCAACGCGAACCTCATTGACGACCGCGCCCTGGACGAAGCCATTGACCGCGTTATGGCGGGGCCGCAGAAGCGCAGCCGGGTCATGAAGGAGCACGAGCGCAAGATCACCGCCTACCACGAAGGCGGGCACGCCCTGGTGGCGGCTGCGCTGCGGAACTCCGCGCCGGTCACGAAGATCACCATCCTTCCGCGCGGCCGCGCCCTCGGCTACACCATGGTGGTGCCGGACAATGACAAGTACTCCGTGACCCGCAACGAACTGCTGGACCAGATGGCCTATGCCATGGGCGGCCGGGTTGCGGAGGAGATCGTGTTCCACGATCCGTCCACCGGCGCTTCCAACGACATTGAAAAGGCCACCGGCACCGCCCGCAAAATGGTCACCGAGTACGGCATGAGCGAACGCGTCGGTGCTGTCCGCCTGGGCCAAGGCGGCGGTGAGCCGTTCCTGGGCCGCGACGCCGGGCACGAACGCAATTACTCGGACCAGATCGCGTACGTGGTGGACGAGGAAGTGCGCCGCCTCATCGACCAGGCCCATGACGAGGCATACGCCATCCTCACCGAAAACCGGGACGTACTGGACCGGCTGGCCCTGGAACTGCTGGAACGCGAAACCCTGAACCAGGCCGAGATCGCCGATATCTTCAGGGACATCCGCAAGCGTGACTTCCGGGAAGTGTGGCTCTCCAAGGAGACACGTCCGGTGCAGCTCGCTGGCCCCGTGGAGTCCCGGCTGGAGAGGGCGGAGCGCGAGGCCCAGGAAGAAGCCAAGCAGGCCCGGCTGGATGAGCCGCTCGACGCCCAGCCGCCGCACGCGCAGGGTGTTCCGGAGGATGCACCGTTCCGGGGCGGAGTCACCGACGCGGGTCCGGACGCCCTTCGCGGCTAAGCTTTTAGACGTGACCCACTTCGACGACGACGACGTTCCCGCCTCCGCCGGCTACCCGGCGGAGGACGGCGCCCACCACTCCAAGCACCCGAAGGTGGACCGGCCCCGGATCGAGGCGGCCGTCCGTGAGATTCTCCTGGCCATCGGAGAAGACCCGGACCGCGGCGGCCTTATCGATACCCCAAAGCGGGTGGCCAAAGCCTACGCGGAGGTGTTTGCGGGGCTGCACCACGACCCCGCGGATGTCCTGTCCACCACCTTCGACCTTGACCATGAGGAGCTTGTCCTGGTCAAGGACATCCCCTTCTACTCCACCTGCGAGCACCATCTGGTGCCTTTCCATGGCGTGGCCCACGTGGGGTACATCCCCTCGCATGAGGGCAAGGTAACGGGCCTGAGCAAACTTGCCCGGCTTGTGGATATCTACGCCCGCCGCCCGCAGGTACAGGAACGGCTCACTACTGAGATTGTCGAAGCGATGGTCCGCCACCTCAAACCCCGTGGCGCAATCGTCGTTGTTGAATGCGAACACATGTGCATGTCAATGCGCGGTATCCGCAAGCCCGGAGCGAAGACCGTCACCAGTGCGGTCCGCGGGCAGCTTCATGACCCGGCCACCCGTGCCGAAGCCATGAGCCTCATCCTCGGAAGGTAACCATCAACCATGGACTCACTAGCTGCTGCGCCGGGAACCGGCCCCGCAACATCTCCGCTGCCCATCCTGCGTAAACCGCGCCCGGCGGCACGATTCGAAGACCTGCCTGCGGACCGAACCCTCGTCATGGGCATCCTGAACGTCACCCCGGACTCCTTCAGTGACGGTGGCAAGCACGCGACGGCGGACACCGCCATCGCGGCAGGGCTCCGGATGTTCTACGCCGGCGCAGACATCATCGACGTCGGCGGCGAATCCACGAGGCCCGGTGCGGAGGACGTCAGCCCGGACGAAGAACAGCAGCGGGTTGTGCCTGTCATCCAGGCCCTGGTGAAAGCCGGAGCACTGGTGAGCATCGACACCACCCACGCCTCCACTGCCGCTGCCGCGGTGGAAGCCGGCGCCGCCATCATCAATGACATTTCCGGACTCAGCATCGAGCCTGAGATGGCCGAGTTCGTGGCCGCCGCCAAGGTTCCCTACATCCTTACCCACCGCCGCGGGGACGCGCGGACCATGAATTCGCTGGCCGAATACAAGGACGTTGCGGCTGAAGTAGCAGCGGAGCTCGCAGGGGTGCGGGACAAGCTCTATGCCGCGGGCGTCAGCCAGGACCAGATCATCGTCGACCCCGGCCTGGGATTCGCCAAGAACGACGCCCAGAACTGGGAGCTCCTGCAGAACCTGGACCAGCTGGATGGCCTGGGCCACCGCGTCCTGGTGGGCGCCTCACGCAAGCGGTTCCTCGGCACCCTGCTGACAGTGGCCGGCAAGTCCGCCGCTCCTGAGGAACGCGACGGGGCGACCGCCGCGATCACGGCCATCAGCGCCTACCGCGGCGCATGGGCTGTCCGCGTGCACAACGTCGGCCCCAGCCTTGACGCCGTCAAAGTTGCCGCGCGCATGGCCGCACCCCGTACTGAGCGCTAAGCGCGCCCATGGACAGGATTACGCTGAGCGGTGTGACCGCCGTCGGCCATCACGGCGTTTTTGATTTTGAGCGCCGCGAGGGCCAACCTTTTGTTGTGGACGCAGTGTTGTACCTCGATTTCGCCAAGGCAGCGGAGTCCGACGACGTCCGGGACACCGCGCACTATGGCGAGGTGGCGCAGCGTATTACTGAGTGGATTTCCGGCGAGCCGCTGAACCTGATCGAGGCGCTGGCGGTGCGGATCGCCGACGGCCTGCTGGACGAGTTCAGGCTGCAGGCCGTGGAGATCACCGTGCACAAGCCCCAGGCGCCGATTGAGGTGCCTTTCGGTGACGTGGCGGTCAGCGTCCACCGTGGCCGGAACAACGGTGAAAGACAAGCCCAGGGGGAGGGCCCATGAACAGCGGTTACACGAAAGCGGTCCTTGCGCTCGGCAGCAACCTGGGCGAGCGCAATGACACCTTGTCCGGGGCCGTTGCCGACCTCGTTGACCCGCCGGAGGTGCGACTGCTTGCCGTCTCGCCTGTCGTGCAGACCAAGGCGGTGGGCGGGCCGCCCAACCAGCCGGATTTCCTGAACATGGTCCTCACGGTTGAAACGAGCCTCACCCCGCGTGAACTGTTGGCGCACTGCCAGGCGGTGGAAAACAAGCACCACCGCGTGCGCGAGGTGCGGTGGGGGCCGCGGACACTCGACGTCGACATCATCACGTACGGCGACCTCCGCAGCGACGACCCCGTGCTGACCCTGCCCCACCCCCGCGCCGCGAGCCGCGCCTTCGTCCTCTACCCCTGGTCGCTCATCGAGCCGGCCGCCACCCTCGGGGGTGAGCGGATCAGCAGCCTGGCCGCGAGTGCTGCGGACTTTGACGACCTTGCCCTGTTCGACGGCTTCGGCGACTTCGACGGCGTGTCCACGGCAGGGGCGGTGGACGAACGATGAAACCCATCAACCCGCTGCGCCTCCTGCTGATCGGCTTCATCCTGGCCGTGGCCGGCTGGTCCGCCACAGTGATAACCAGCCGGTACAGCATGGCCACTCCCGTCCTTCCGGCCACAGCCCTTGCCACCATGGGCGTCATTGTTGCCATCACGCTGATCCTGGGCATCAGGGTCCTGAAGTGGCGCAACAGCCTCAACACCAACGGCCCCGGGACGTCCGCCAGGAAGCGGCCGGTGCTTGATCCGCTTCTCGCCGCGCGGACCCTCGTGCTGGCCCAGGCCTGCGCCTATGCCGGTACCGTCCTGCTCGGCTGGCACGTGGGCATCTTCCTGGACCAGCTGAGGATCTGGAGCCTGCGCAGCGACCAGGGCATCACGTGGCTCGCACTCGCCATGGCCGGCGGGGGACTGGTGATGATTGTCGTGGGCCTGCTGGTGGAGCGGTTCTGCAAGATTCCACCGGAGGACGGCGATACGAAGGGCGTCGACGGGAAACCTGGCCGCGCCGTGCACGGTGAAGCCGCGGGGGAAGGCGAATATGCATACCGAGGCGATTGATCCGCCGGGCATTATCTGGCAGCGCGTTTCTCCCAAGTACGTCACAGTCAGGGTGGTCCAGTGGGCGGTGGGGAACCTGCTCACTGTGCTGGTCCTCGCCCTGCCCCTGTTTCTGGTCCTCATGGACGTTTGGGCCTGGCCGCCGTTGTGGCTGGCCGTCACCGTCCCGTCCGTTGCACTGGTCCTCGCGATCTGGCGGCTGGTGCTGATCCCGCGCCAGGTGCGTGCCATCGGATACGCCGAACGGGACGATGACCTGCTGATCAGGACCGGCATCTTTTTTCAACGCACCATGGCCGTCCCCTACGGACGCATGCAGTACGTGGACATCGGCGTCGGCCCGGTGGAACGCGGGCTGGGCCTGTGCACCCTGAAACTCCATACCGCATCGCCCGGCACCAACGCACACATTCCCGGACTGCCTGCCGCGGAAGGCGCCAGGCTCCGGGAGCAGCTGGCGGCCCGGGGCGAAGCCAGGCTGGCAGGGCTGTGACTGCAGACGGGCCGCGTCCCGAGACCGGTGCCCCCATCCCTGGTACCGGGAACGCAGCACTGTACCCTCAACCAGGCAACGCGCCCGACGGCGAATGGCTGCGCGTGCACCCGGCGTCGCCTTTTGTCCGGGGCTGGGTTGCACTGGCTGCCATAGGCTTCTTCTTCGGCCGTGACGTTTTCGAACGGTCCCTGCAGGGCCGCCCGGTGTTCGACGACGAGCTTGCCGGGCGCGCGCCCTGGCTTCTGGTGGGCGGCGCAACGGTCCTGCTGGTCTCGGTGCTCGGCTTCATCCTTACCTGGTACTTCACCAAGTACCAGGTGAGCGGCGGCTACGTCCGCGTCAACAGCGGCTTCCTGTTCCGGCAGCAGCGCCAGGCCAGGCTGGACCGGGTCCAGGCCATCGACATCGTTCAGCCCCTGCTGGCCCGGATCTTCGGTCTCGCCGAACTCAGGTTTGAGGTGGCCGACGCCGGAGAGTCGGCGGTGCGGCTGGCATATTTGAAGATCGACGACGCCCGGCAGCTGCGTGCCACCATCCTGGCCCGGGCAGCCGGAGTCACCACCGGACCTGACCGGCCGGGCGAACCGGCACCGGAGGCGCCCGAATACCAGGTGCTGTCGGTCCCGCCGTCGCGCCTTGTCGGTTCCCTGCTGCTCAGCGAGCAGAGCTTGTTCGTGCTGGTGGGCGGCATCGCGTCCGTGGTGCTTTCTGCCGTCACTGACAACCAGGCGTTTTACTTCTACCTCATTCCAGCCGTCCTGGGCCTCGCGGCCAGCTACTGGGGGCTGTTCAACAAGGGCTACAACTTCACGGCCGCGATCTCCCCGGACGGCATCCGGCTGCGCTACGGCCTGCTGGACACCCAGGCGCAGACCCTGCCGCCCGGGCGCATCCAGGCAGTGAAGATCAGCCAGCCGCCGCTGTGGCGGCCCCTCGGCTGGTACCGGATTCAGGTTAACGTGGCCGGCTACGGCATTGTGGAAAACGCCGGTGAGGGTTCCGCCCGGACAACGCTGCTGCCCGTCGGCACACTGGGAGACGTGATGAGCATGCTGGCCCTGGTGCTGCCGGACCCCGGTACCCCGGAGCCCGCGGTCGTCTTCGCTGCCGGGCTGAACGGCCTGGACTCCGACGGCGGATTCATCACCACCCCGCCCCGCGCCCGCTGGCTTGCCCCCCTCGGCTGGCGCAGGAACGGCTTCACGGCCACGGACACCGCACTGCTGCTCCGCTCGGGGCGTTGGTGGCGGCAGCTCGTGGTGGTTCCGCACCAGCGCACCCAGTCCATGGCACTGCACCAGGGCCCGCTGGCCCGCCGGTTCCGCGTTGCGGACCTGGTGCTGCACACCACCGCCGGGCCTGTGGTGCCGCGGCTGACCCAGGCGGGGACCGGTGCAGCGCTGGCGCTGTTCGACGAGCAGTCGGCGCGCGCCCGCCTGGCCAGGAAGCGGCAGACGACGGAACAGTGGCTCCGGCAGGTGGTTCCTGCCGGTTCTGAAATACCCCACGGATCACCTCAGGAAGGCGGGCAGCATGGCTAAGCCGGGACGCCTCGGCGTCGGAATCGTCGGCGCCGGCAAAGTGGGTGCGGTCCTTGGCGCCGCACTGCGCGCCGCCGAACATGCCGTCGTCGGGGTATCAGCAGTTTCCGAGGCAAGCCGGGAGCGTGCGGAAACGTTGCTCCCCGGCGTTCCCGTCCTGGAAGTCCAGGACATCGTGGAGCGCGCCGAACTGGTCCTGCTCGCCGTTCCCGACGACGCCCTGCCGGGCCTGGTGGACGGGTTGGCCAAGCTCGGGGCCTGGCAGCCGGGCCAGCTGGTTGCGCACACCTCGGGCCGCTTCGGGGTGGGGGTCCTGCACCCCGTGCGCGCCGCCGGTGCCGTCCCGCTCGCGCTGCATCCTGCCATGACGTTCACCGGGATGAGCCTGGACCTCACCAGGCTGCTGGACTGCACCTTTGGGGTGACAGCCGATGCCGCCATGCTTCCCATTGCCCAGGCGCTGGTGGTGGAGATGGGCGCCGAACCGGTAGCCATCGCCGAAGCGGACCGGACGCTGTACCACGCTGCACTGGCGCACGGTTCCAACCACATGGTGACCCTCGTTGCGCAGGCGTCCGAGCTGCTGCGCGAGGTGGGCGTGGAGCTGCCCGAACGCATGCTGGGGCCGCTGCTGCGGGCAACCCTGGAAAACGCGCTGGCATCGGGGGAGTCTGCCCTGACCGGTCCGGTGGCGCGCGGTGACGTGGGAACCGTCGCGGCCCACGCGGAGGCGCTGCGGGAGTTCGACGGCGGCGGGCACGGCGATGTGCTGGCCGCGTACCTGGCGATGGCACGCGCCACGGCCCTGCGCGCCGAAGGGCGCGGGCTCCTGAAGGCTGACCAGCTGGAAGGGCTGCGCGAAGCCCTTGATCCCAAGGAGGACTGAAGATGGCCATCAAACTCGTCACCACCGTGGCTGAGCTGCGCGCCGAGGGTGCCCTGCTCCTGGGCTTAAAGCAGGGAACATCTCAGGGGCTCGTGCCCACGATGGGTGCGCTTCACGAGGGACATGCCGCCCTGGCGCGTGCCGCCGTCGAGCAGAACGATGTGGTGGTGGCCACTATTTTCGTGAACCCGCTGCAGTTCGGTGACGCCGTTGACCTGGACCGCTACCCCCGAACCCTGGACGCAGACCTGGCGCTGCTGGAGGAACAGGGTGTCGACCTGGTTTTTGCGCCATCGGTGGAGGAGGTCTACCCCGGCGGCCAGCCGCTGGTGCGCGTCACGTCCGGGCAGCTCGGTGAAAAGTGGGAGGGCGCATCCCGGCCAGGGCACTTTGACGGTGCCCTTACGGTGGTGGCCAAGCTCCTGCATTACGGCTTACCCGCCGCGGGGCTGCCTGCCGCCCCGGGCGGCCTGCCTGCCTACCGCGCGTACTTCGGCCAGAAGGACGCCCAGCAGCTGGCGCTGGTCCGGCGCATGGTCGCGGACCTGAACTTCCCGGTGGACATCGTGGGGGTTCCCACGGTGCGGGCAGCTGACGGCCTGGCCCTCTCCAGCCGCAACCGCTTTTTGTCGGACGATGAACGGGAGGCGGCGCTGGTGTTGTCCCGTGCCCTTCGCCTGCTGGAGCAGCGGGCCACCGCCCGCGAACCGCTGGACGTGGAGTCTGCCTCCGCACTGGTGGAATCGCAGCCGCTGGTGGCGCTGGACTACTTTGAGGTGGTGGACCCGGAAACCCTGGAGCCGCTGGCCGAGAATTGCCGGGAGACACCGTTCCGCGGTGAAGCGCTGGCACTTATTGCTGCCAAAGTGGGACCGGTCCGGCTTATCGATAACGTGCCGCTGAGCTCCTGACGGTCCGGCCGCCGCTAAATGCCCGGCACCTTCCGGTTGATCGTCAGCTGTTCGAGCAGTGCGCGTTCCGGCTTGCCCGGATGGTTGGCCACGCAGCGGCGGAGCCTTGCCCTCGCGAGCTCTTCGCCCGGTTCGCGGCCGGAGAGGACTTCATCAATGATTTCCTGCGCCTGCCAGCGGAGGGACTCAATGGCGAACTGCCGGATCTCGTCCGGAGTATCGCCTGCCATCCACGGGTCCGGGTCCGACGGTACGCTCTGAAACATCCGCCCTGCTGACATCGGGGCCTCCCTGCACCTTTCCGAAGCGGCCGGGGCCCCCGCGGCGTCTGAGCACTGCGCTACAAGAAATTTTACAGGGCGCAAGACCAGTCTGTCTGCCCCGGGGTAGACTAAAAATGCGATGAATCCAGAGACGAACGTCCCGGCAGCCGCCGTCGTTTCCCCGACGGCGAAGTCCGTTCCTGCCACGTCGTCGGACAGGATCATGGCCGTGGCGTATGAGCTGTTCTCCACCCGCGGCGTGCGGGACGTCGGCGTCAATGAGCTCATTGAACGGTCCGGCGTTGCCAAGGCCACGTTTTACCGGCATTTTCCCTCAAAGGATTCCCTTGTCCTGGCATTCCTGGAGCAGCGGGACAAACGGTGGACCATGGATGCGGTCCTCTCGGAAGCGCTCCGCCGGGGCAGCACTCCACGCGAGCAGTTGCTGGCAATCTTCGACGTGTTCGGTGACTGGTTCGCGCGGGAGGACTTTGAGGGCTGTTCCTTTGCCAAGGTCCTGGTGGAGATGGGCCCGGTCCATCCACTGGGGCAGGCCAGCATCAGCTACCTGGCAAAGATCCGCGGCCACATCCAGGCCGCCGCCGAAGCGGCTGGGCTCGTGCGCCCCGAGGAGTTTGCCTATTCGCTGCTCGTGCTGATGAAGGGTTCCATCCTGCAGGCAATGGAAGGTGACCTGCAGGCCGCCAAACGCGCGCAGCGGATGGCGGTTTGGCTGATGGAACACCACGGCGCCTGATTCGGACGAAGGCCGGATCGGCTGGACACTGCAGATGGCGTACTGGACGGCAGCGCGTAGGGGAGCAGTCAGCGGGCCCCAAAATGCTCAGCTTGCTTATCAATTGCTGCCTTCCTAGGCTGGAAACTGTCAGCAACAACTCTGGAAGCGGCACCTCAGGATGCCTCAAGGCATCCGGGGCCGCCTCCGATGAGGAGGAAAAATGTCAGAGCACAGCATTAAAGGCAAGAAGGTCGCATTCCTGCTGACCGACGGCGTAGAGCAGGTTGAGCTCACCAGCCCCTGGCAGGCCGTCAAAGAGGCAGGCGGCGTGCCCACCCTCGTGGCTCCGGCCAGCGGAAAGATCCAGGGATTCGAAGGCACTGAGAAGGGCGACACATTCGACGTCGACCTGACCGTCGCAGAGGCCAATGCGGCGGACTTTGACGCCCTGGTGCTTCCGGGCGGCGTCGTCAACGCCGACCACCTTCGGGTGGACAAGGACGCCCAGAGTTTCACGCGCAGCTTCTTTGAGCAGCACAAGCCGGTGGCGTCCATCTGCCACGGTCCCTGGCTGCTCATCGAGGCCGGCGTGCTGCGGGGACGGAACGTCACGTCGTACCACACGCTCCAGACGGACCTGCAGAATGCGGGCGCGACCTGGACCGATGAAGAAGTGGTGGTGGACCAGGGCCTGGTGACCAGCCGCAACCCGGACGACCTGCCGGCCTTCAACAGCAAGCTGGTGGAGGAAATCGCCGAAGGGGAGCACGCGGGCCAGACCGCCTAGTCCCAATACACCCCAAGTGTTCCCTCAGGCTTAAGAAAAGTTCCGGTGAAGGGGAATTACTCCAACCGGTAGAGTGTTGGCATCTGCAGCGGCACTGTTTCCGCGCATCATCCGCAACACTCCCTGAGGGAACACCCATGTCTACCGAAGTCTCTCCGAACGCCAGCGGCCAGTCCGTTAAAGCTGCCGGAACAAAGTCCGCCGCGCCTGAGAAGATGTCCCGTGAATCGGTGACCATCATCAGCACGCTGCTGGTGGCCACGTTCGTGGTGATCCTCAATGAGACCATCATGAACGTTGCCCTGCAGCGGCTCATGGTGGAACTCCAGGTTGATGCGCCTACCGTCCAGTGGCTCTCCACCGGCTTTATGCTCACCATGGCCGTGGTCATCCCCACCACCGGCTTCATCCTCCAGAGCCTGTCCACGCGGGCCGTTTTCATGCTGGCCATGGGGCTCTTCGCAGGCGGTACCGCGCTCGCGGCGGTGGCTCCCGGTTTCGAGCTGCTGCTGTTGGCGCGCATTATCCAGGCCGGTGGAACCGCCATCATGCTGCCCCTGCTGATGACCACCATCCTGACGCTGGTGCCCCTGGCGAAGCGCGGTGCCGTGATGGGCAACGTCAGCATCGCGATTTCGGTGGCGCCTGCCATGGGACCCACGGTTTCCGGACTGATCCTGGAGCACTTCACCTGGCGTTTCATGTTTGTCTTCGTCCTCCCCGTGGCACTCGCGGCCCTTGCCATCGGCGCCAAGTACCTGACCAACATCGGTGAGGCGGAAAAGACAAAGCTGGACGCAGTTTCCGTGGTCCTCACCGTCCCGGCATTCGGCGGCCTGGTGTATGGCCTGAGCCAGATCGGCGGCGGCCACGGCGGCCAGGCCGGTCCCGGCCCCGTCGCCATCGGCGCGCTGATCATCGGCGTGGCCGGGCTGGCGGCCTTTGTACTTCGCCAACTGCGCCTGCAGAAGGCCGAAGCCCCGCTGCTGGACCTGCGCGCGTTCAACTTCCGGATGTTCACCGTTTCGGTCCTGCTGATGGTGGTGGCCATGATGGCGCTGTTCGGCGGGGTCATCCTGCTGCCGCTTTACCTGCAGGAGATCCGCGGGCTGGGCTCCCTCGAGACCGGCCTGGCGCTGCTCCCGGGCGGGCTGGCCATGGGCCTGCTGGGTCCTGTGATCGGACGGCTGTTTGACCGGATAGGCCCGCTGCCTCTCACCATCACCGGCTCCATCCTGATGGTGCTCGCCCTCTGGCAGTTCTCAATGCTCGACGCCGGCACATCCGTCGCATGGATCGTCACCCTTCACGTGGGGCTAAGTTTCGGCCTGGCGCTGCTCTTCACTCCGGCCTTCACCACCGGCCTGAATCCGCTTCCCCCGCACCTCTACTCACACGGTTCGGCGATCATGAGCACCACCCAGCAGGTGGCGGGTGCCGCCGGTACAGCGCTGCTGGTGTCCATTTTCGCGGTGGTGTCGGCAGCGTCCGGCCTCGTCGCGGGGATGAGTGCCGCCTTCATGACGGCAACCGTCATAGCCCTTGCCGCCGTCGTGCTCTCCTCGATGATGCGCAAGACCGAAGGCGCCGGCCCGGCTCACGGCGCTCACTGAACCATCCAGGTCGCGCCAAGTGTCGTTTGGAACCCCCAGAACGACGCTTGGCGCTACTTACTTGGGTCAGCCGGCACCCGGTCAGCCGGCGTAAAAGTCTGCCAGTTCCTTGACCAGCTTGTCCGGGGCCTTGATGACGCCGTCATGGCCGTAACCGGGGAGGATGGTGTAGCTGGATCCGGAGAGGACATCGTGGATCTGGCCGCAGGCAATCCCGAAGTACGCCGGGCTCTTTTCGCCCACCACGATCAGGGTTTCCAGCGGCAGTTCCAGGAACGGCTCCGCGGGCATGTCCGCCGCGATGATCGCCTTGATTTCACGGACGCCGGTCCGCATCATCTCGCGCTGCTGCTTGCCCTCTGAGGTTCCGGCGGTCAGCTTGTTGGCAAGGGTCAGCATGGAAACGGGCATCCGCGACGAGAACGGTCCGCCGGCGTCAAGTCCGCGCTGCAGGACCGCGAGGGCGCGGTCATCGTCGCCCGCAGCGGCAGCGCGCTCGTATTCTGCCGTCCAGTCGGCCTTGACGCTGTGGTTCACCGAGACTGCGGGGTCGTAGACAGCGAGCCGCTCGACGGGCAGGGTCCGTGCGGCATGGAGGGCAACCGCGCCGCCGAAGCTGTGCCCGAAGACGTCCGTGCTGGAGGTGTGTTTCATAACGGTGTCCAGGTCCCGGATGTCCACGTCCAGCGTGTAATCCTCCGGCTGGGGCGATGACGAGCCCCGGCCGCGGCGGTTGAACGTATGGACCGGACGGCCCAGCGCTGCACTGAGCTTCTGCGCGAACCTCGTGTAGTCCGCGGCGGTCACCATTGAGGGCGGGACAATAACAACGCCCGAACCGGCGGAAGCGAACTCCGCACCCGTGGAGAAGAGCTCCAGCGTGCCGCCGTCGGGGGTCCTGATGTTCTCACGCGTCATGATCCGAGCCTAGCCGAGCAACCTGAACGCGGGCACCATGGACGCCGGAGCATCCTGATAGCCGGTGGGGGCCGGCAACTGCCTTTAGCCCTTGAAATACTCCGAAATGTCCGTGACGAGCTCGTTGACCGCGGCGGGGATGGAACCGTGGAAGCCTTTGGGTGAAAGCTCGTACGTGCTGCCGGGGACCGCCGCGTGCAGCCGCTCCGCGGTTGCTTTGTAGTAGCTGGGGCTTTTGCCGCCTGCCATGAAGTGGGTGTTCGCAGGCAGCACACTGAAATCCCTCGCGTGGTCCGCTTCTTTATACGCAGCCCGCAGTTCCCCTACCCCGCTGGGCATGACCTCGCGGAACATTTTGTTCACCTTGGTCCTGGACAGCAGGGCCATGAGCCCGGCGAGCACGGGCTCGGGGATTCTCGCCATCGCCGACCCGGGACTCGTGGCCTTCTTCATGTGTGCGAGGGCGTGGCCCACCTTGCCGTTGTTCACGGCATCCTCGAATCCGGACAGCCAGGCGGTGTCGATGCTGCCATCGATGTTGACGGCGGCGTCATAGACAGCGAGCTTGTCCGGCACATGGGCGGTGCCGGTAAATTCCTGGACCGCGTTCAGGGCCACCGACCCGCCCAGGCTGTGCCCGAGGATGTTCCGGGCGCCGGTGGCGTCCAGCACAGTCCTCACATCAGCGATTTCGGTGGCCATGGAGTAGTCCGCCGGCTGTCCGGACGAGCTGCCACGGCCGCGGCGGTCATAAACATCCACGGCCCACCCCTCGCCCAGGCCCTTTGCCAGCGACACCGAAAACGGCCGGTAGATCAGGGCAGTCAGGAACGCTCCGCCGATCAGGAGCACCCGGCGTTCTCCCGGCGCACCCTCGGTACCGTAGCTGTACAAGGCCAGGCGGCCGCCGTCGTGCGTTGGAATGACCCGTTCTTTCACCACCCCATCCTAGGCAGGAGCGGGGCCCCCTCCCCGCCCGGTAAACTTGTGGACTGTGACTTCCCAAAACACCCCCGCGCCCAAGAATGCCCCAGAGCCCCTCGACGCCAGCGAGCAAATGCGGATCCGCATGGAGAAGCGCGCCAAACTGATTGAGCGCGGCACCGAGGCGTACCCGGTGGGGGTGGAGCGGACGCACTCCCTCGCCGAGATCCGCGAAAAGTATGCCCACCTCGAAGCAGACGACACCACCGGCGACGTCGTCGGCGTCACCGGCCGCGTTGTGTTCGTCCGCAACACCGGAAAGCTGTGCTTCGCCACCCTGCAGGAAGGCGGCACCGACGGGAAGGGCACCCGGCTGCAGGCAATGCTCAGCCTCGCCAACGTGGGAGAGGAGGCCCTCGCGGACTGGAAGGCGCTGGTTGACCTCGGCGATCACGTTTTCATCAAGGGCGAGGTCATTTCCTCCCGCCGCGGCGAACTGTCCGTCATGGCCGAGTCCTGGTCCATGGCCTCGAAGGCGCTCCGCCCGCTGCCCGTGCTGCACGCGGAACTGAACGAAGAGACCCGCGTCCGCCAGCGCTACGTTGACCTGATGGTGCGCGATGAAGCCCGCGAAATGGTCTACACCCGCGCGGCCATCACCAGGTCCATCCGCGAAACGCTCTTCCGCCACCGCTACGTTGAGGTGGAAACCCCCATCCTGAACCTGGTCCACGGCGGCGCGCTCGCACGGCCGTTCGAGACCCACATGAACGCCTTCGACCAGAAGATGACCCTGCGCATCGCCACCGAGCTTTACCTCAAGCGTGCAGTGGTGGGTGGCATCGACAGGGTTTACGACATGGGCCGCGTGTTCCGCAACGAGGGCGTGGACTCCACCCACAGCCCCGAGTTCACCACCCTTGAGTGCTACGAGGCGTGGGCCGACCAGTTCGTGATGGCCGAGCGCATCAAGGAGATCATCCTGGACGCCGCTGACGCCGTGGGTGCCGGGCGCGTCCTGCAGACCGAGGCGGGGGAGATCAACCTCGACGGCGAATGGGCCTGGCTTGCCGTGTACCCGGGACTTTCCGAGGCAGTGGGCCAGGAAGTCACGCCGGATACACCGCTTGAGGTGCTGCGGGACATCGCTGAAAAACACGAGGTCAAGGTGGACCCGAAATGGGACGCCGAAAAGCTGGCTGTTGAGTTGTTCGGCGAGATCGTCGAGCCAACCCTGATGAACCCCACCTTTGTCTACGATTACCCGCCCTCCGCCCAGCCGCTGGCCCGCCCGCACCGGGAGGACGGCAGGCTGATCGAGGCCTGGGACCTGATCATCGGCGGCATGGAGCGCGGCACCGCCTTCTCCGAGCTGATCGACCCCGTCATCCAGCGCGAACGCCTGACCGAGCAGTCCCGCCATGCTGCCGCCGGTGACGACGAGGCCATGCAGCTGGACGAGGACTTCCTGCGCGCCCTCGAATACGGCGCCCCGCCCATGGGCGGAATCGGCCTGGGCATTGACCGCCTGGTGATGCTGTTCACCGGGGCCGGTATCCGTGAAACCATCCTGTTCCCCCTGCTTAAGCCCGAGGGCAACTGACCATGGAATATGTAGCTGTCCTGCTTCCCTCCATCGTGGTGGGTTTACTCTTCTGGTTTGCCATGAAGTCAATCTTTAACGCCGATAAAGCGGAGCGGCAGGCTGAAGCCCAGGCCCAGGCGGAAGCCGATAGCCGGGCCGGATCACCTGTTGACGGTCCGGAACCGGAATCGGACAGATAAACCCCTAATTTTCCCCCACAATATCCACAGGAACCAATTCCCGCTTTGACGCGTTGCCATAAAGAGGGTCATACTTTTTAGGGAAACATCCTGCTTTTCTGAAAACCGAACCCTTTCCAAGAGGAAGACTTTTAATGGCACAGAAAGTAAACATCATCCTCGTTGATGATCTGGATGGGGGATCCGCAGACGAGAATGTTAAGTTTGGCCTCGATGGGGTCAACTACGAGATTGATCTTTCGGCGGCGAATGCCGCTGAACTCCGCTCCGCATTGGAACGGTTTGTAAACGCAGCGCGGAAGGCTTCAGGCGGTGGCGGCCGGGCTCCCCGGGCAAAAGCGGCCACCGGCGGCGGCCGCAGCAACGACTCGGCACAAATCAGGCAATGGGCCCGCGAAAACGGCTACACGGTTAACAGCCGCGGCCGAATTCAGGCCGAAATCCAGGAAGCCTACCAAAAGGCGAATTCCTAGTTCCGGCCCACCTGCCGCCTATTTTGGCCCTGCCTTCGCCTGAGTGCGCAGGCAGGGCTTTTTTCATGCGAGCGGAGCACGGACGGCCACAGCCAAGACGATTCCGTCCCGAATGGTCCATCGGCCCTTCCAGCTCAGCAATGTCAAATCTCCGGGCTGGTTTTCCCGAAGGCGAATTGAAACCCTGAAGGTACCGTCCGGACCAAGCCAGGCAGAAGCCTGGGTCATTGGCAGCCACGTCCTTGTTAGCGGAAACCATGCTTTGTATACGGCTTCTTTTACACAGAACAGCACTGTGCCCCAGTGGACGCCGGGTGCGCCGTCCTGCAGACGGCCAAGAAGCTGCTTCTCGGGGACGCCGGCGATGAGGTCAAGGACCCCGTGGGGGAGGGGACGGTGGACTTCGGCGTCGATTCCGGCGGACCGCCCGTGGACTGTCCGCCCTACGATTGCTGCACGGTACCCCTCGCAGTGGGTCAGGCTCCCGATGATCCCGTCAGGCCAGGATGGGGCACCGTTTGGCGTCCGGGGGATGGCGGCGGGGGGTTGCCCCAGGCGTATCAGTGCCCGGCGTGCACACTCCCTTGCCATCAGGGACTGGTAGCGGTTCTTGGCCCAGCCGGGGCCAAGAAGTCCATCTTCTCCCGGCCACGGAGCACATTCCTCCTCCTGGCCGCGGTGTTCCTCCACAACGAACCCCTGAGGGACCAGTTCGGCCACATCAGGCAGGGTTTCCCTGGACGTTCCTGCAGGGGTTGCCAGCACCGCCGCGCCTGCGGACATCATGACTGTCCCAGCGCAGCCCAGGCAATGCTGAGCGCTACCAGGGCGGCCAGCGCCAACCAGGTGCGGTGCATATTCCATTGCGTCCATTTGCCCTCAAAAGAGCGCCGGGCTGCAGCGGCGTCCCCGGAAGCTGCAGCGTGGCCGAGACGGTTGTTCAATGGGATGTTCACGGTGAAGGTTATTGCCAGCGTGCCGGCGTAGCAGGCCAAGGCCACGGTGGCGGGGACGGCGCTGCCATAACCGTTGGCCCAGGAATACGCAGACGCGGCCGCCAGGGAAAGGAATGCGCCGAAAAAGCTCAGGGCGAACACGGGATTCTGGATCGCGGTGTTGATCCGCGACATGGCACTGACGAACGTCGCATCATCCGTTGAGCGCAGGCCCGGCATCACGGAGCACGCATACGAGTAGTAAAGCCCACCGATCCCGGCAAGGGCCACGGTAGAGGCCGTCAGAAGCAAGGTGATAACAAGCATGGCTCCGGTCCTGTGCCGGGGGCTTGGGGCCCCCGGCGGTAGATACATGAATAAACATCCTGCGGGAAGGCCCACAAAGCTGTTCGCTAGGTGATGGAGACTCCGCCGTCGATACTGATGACCTGCCCGGTCATGTAGTCCGCATCAAGGAAGAATCCCATACTTGACGCTACCTCCGTTGTGGTGCCGAACCTTCCCATGGGGCACTTGTCCCGGATGCCGTCCTTGACGGCGTCCGGGAGGGCTTCAGTCATCCCGGTGATCATGAAACCGGGTGACAAGGCATTGGCGGTGACGCCACGGCGGGCGCATTCCGCGGCCAGGGTGCGGGTCATTCCGATGACTCCGGCCTTGGACGCGGAGTAGGCAGTTTGGCCGGCCGTCGCAATAATGCCCGACGGCGACACGATGTTAATCACCCGGCCCCACCTTTGGCTCAACATGTGCGGGAGGCAGGCCCGGCTCACATGGAAGGTACCGATAAGGTTCGTGGCGATGACTTCCTGCCAGTCTTCCGGCACCTGCATGGCCATCAGCGAATCCTTCCGCAGGGCGCCGTTGTTGACCACCACGTCAACCGGCCCGAGTTCGGAGCTGATCTGTGCGTATAGCGCGGTCACTTCGTCCCACGACGAGATATCGCCGCCTACCACCACTGAGGGATTGACCAGCGTGGCTGCGAGTTCCTTCGCGGCCTGTTCTGACCGGTTGTAATGGACCGCCACCCGGCAACCCAAGCGGTCGAGTTCTACCGCGAGCGCCCGGCCCAGGTCGCCGGAAGCACCGGTGACAAGGGCTACCGGAGACTCTGGGCGCCCGCGGACGGGTTTCTTGGCCGTGTTCATTTGCCACCCCACGTCATCAGGACTGAACCCCAGGTCATGCCTGCGCCGAACCCGGCCAGCAACACCAGGTCCCCCTGCTTGAGGAGGCCGGAGTCGAGGGCCTCGGTGAGGGCAATGGGAATGGACGCAGAGGCCGTGTTCCCGTAGCGCTCCAGGTTGGTGAAGATCTGCTCCTGGGCAAGGCCGGTGTGGTTGGCTATGGAATTGATGATGCGGATGTTTGCCTGGTGTGGAATCACCAGGTCCAGTGCTTCCACCGGTTTTCCGGCAGCCTGCAGGGTTTTGCGGACGGTGGCGACAGTAAGGCGGACGGCATTGAGGTAGATCTCGTTGCCGTTGATCTTGGCGTAATGGAGGCCGTTGTCCAGTGCCTCCTGCGTCATGGGCATGCGGCTGCCGCCGGCTTTCGCCTGGAGGCTCCCGGTCCTGGAACCGTCAGCGCCAAGGTCCCAGGAATGGATCCAATCGGTTTCACCCGGCGTCAGCACGATGGCGCCTGCTCCATCACCCACCAGGATGCCCAGGTCCCGGTCAGCCGGGTTGGTCGTCAGGGAATGGGTGTCGCTGCCGATAAGCAGGATGGGACGAGGATCTATCTGCATCAAAGCGGACGCCATGATCAGCCCGTAGACAAAGCCGGAGCATTCGGCATTGATATCGTGCGCGCTGCCGGCGACGCCCAGTTCGTGCTGGACGAAGGCGGATGTGGCGGGGGAAGGCTGTTCGGGGGTTGCCGTCGCCACGATCAGGTGGGCGATGTCTCCGCCGGTGAGCCCGGCCCGTTCCATTGCCCGCCGGCCGGCTTCAACCGCCAGCGAAGCCGTGGTCTCGCCGTCGGCGACGAAACGCCGTTCCCGAATACCGCAGCGGCTGACGATCCAGTCCTCGTCAACGCCGAATTTTTCCGCTATCTCTGCGCTGCTGACCGTCCTGTCCGGGACGGAAACGCCCCAGCCGGTGATCTGTATGTACGCCATGGATCAGGCTGAAACGGCGGTATCGAGGGCCATGAGGCGTTCGTGCACCAGTTTCAGGGTGGTCTTGCCGTCCTCGTTCTCAAAAAGGGAGGCGTCAGCTTTGGCCTCCGGAAACTCGTTCTGGAAGCTGTAGAGCCATTCCATGAGGTCCATGGAGTCCACATCGGGGATCTGCATGAGCGGAACCTCCGGGTTGATCTGCTGCGCACCGGAAACGGACTCGAGCTGGCCGACCAGGTCTTCAAGAGCAGGCATGTTCATTTCAGTTCTCCTTGGGGAAAGTGGGTGTCCGGATCAAGGGGTCCCTTGCCGGCACACGGCCCGCGGCGGGTCCTGCAACCAAGACAACCCGCCGGGCGCAATGCCGGCGCAACGCCGCCCGTAGCCGGGGTGTTGCGGATCCTGGGCCAGTGCCGTTGCGCTGCTCTTGCGGCCTGGCGCGAACCTCTACAGGAAAGAACGGGCTGGAATTCCTCCGCCCGCGGATGAGAGGCACTACAGCCATGACCACACATGATGAGACCGGCTCCGTCGATGTCATAGACATCCAGGATCCGCCTGCCGGCCGCACCCCGCACACGCGGGTTGCGGTAATTGGTGCGGGATTTTCCGGCCTGGGTGCCGCAATCCGCCTCAAGCAGGAGGGCACCAGCGACTTTCTGATATTCGAACGTGCAGGTGAACTGGGAGGCACCTGGCGGGATAACAGCTACCCGGGCTGCGCCTGCGACGTGATGTCCCTGCTCTACTCGTACTCTTTTGCCCAAAACCCCGAGTGGTCCACGACCTTTGGGAAACGGGACGAGATCTTCCAGTACCTCCTGGACTGCGCCACGAGGTTCGGGATACGGGAGAGCATCCGGTTCAATCACAGCCTCGAGAAAGCCACCTGGGATGACTACGCGCAAGTGTGGCGGCTGCAGACCTCGCAGGGCAACTACACAGCGAACATCCTCGTGACGGGCACGGGCTACCTCAGCGACCCCGTGCTCCCGGAGATTAAGGGGCTGGACGGTTTTACGGGGGACGTCTTCCACAGCTCCAGCTGGAACCACAGCCTGGACCTCACCGGAAAAAAGGTCGCGGTGATCGGCACGGGCGCATCAGCCATCCAGTTCATCCCCAAAATCCAACCGCTGGTGGCTTCCCTTGACATCTACCAGCGCACACCCGCCTGGATTGCTCCCAAGCCGGACCGGAAAATCAGCTCCTCCCAGCTGTGGCTGCGGCGCCATGTCCCGGGCTACCAGGCCTTCCGCCGAAACTTCAACATGTGGGGCCGGGAAATCCTCGCCTTCATGATGGCCCGCCCGGCAATCATGCAGAAAACCCTCCAGGGCTCTGCGACGGGCCACCTGGCCAAGCAGGTCCTGGACCCGCAGCTGCGGGAAAAGCTCACGCCGTCCTACACGGTGGGCTGCAAGCGGATCCTGTTCTCGAATGACTATTACCCGGCGATCACCCAGGCCAACGTCGAAACTGTCACGGGCGGCGCCGAGGAAGTGCGCGGCTCCACCATCGTCAGCGGAGGCAAGGAACGGTCCGCCGATGTCATCATCCTTGCCACCGGATTCCAGGCGGTTAACCGGCCCATCGCCAAACTGATTGAAGGCAAGGACGGCGCCACACTGGAGCAGGCGTGGGAGGAGCGGATGTCCGCGTTTGCGGGTACCACCGTGTCCGGCTTCCCCAACTTATTTATGTTGCTGGGACCGAATACTGCCCTGGGCCACTCTGCGCAGACCGTCATGATCGAAGCTCAACTCGAGTACCTCGTCTCCGCCCTGAAAGTGATGGACCAGCGCAGCCTCAGCTCCGTTGATGTCCTTCCCGAAGCGCAGGCCAAGTACAAGGACTGGCTGAACAAGCGCTTTGAGGGGACCGTCTGGGCGGCAGGCAACTGCGTCAGTTGGTACCAGGACAGCAACGGTGAAAACCCATCCATCTGGCCCACCTACACCTGGCTGTTCCGCAGACATACATCGCAGTTCAAAGTGGCCGACTACCTCCTCACCGCCACCGCTGACACCAGCGCAACCGATACTGCCGGAACACCGGCCGTCCACGCCTAACCTCCGCCACCGGAACCACACCACAGAAGGTAACCCATGCACACCACACCACTCGCCCGCCGTACCCTCCTCAAGGGAGCAGCCCTCGCCGTCGTCGGTTACAGCGTCTCCCAGGCGGCCTGGACAACAGGTGCCGCCCAGGCTGCCGACCTGTCCAGGACGCCCCGGCTGGACGGAACGCTGGAACTCTCACCCGCTGTCCGCTCCCAATTCTCAACGGACTTCGGCCACTTCGTCACAGCCCAGCCGGCGGCTGTGCTGCGGCCGGGCTCCGTCAAGGACATCCAGGCCATGATGCGCTTTGCCTTTGACAAGCGGATCAAGGTGGCCGTCAACGGCCAGAGCGGGGAGGGGGCGGACACGGAATCGCATTCCAACTACGGCCAGGCCCTTGCACCGGGTGGCCTCCAGATCGATGCGCAGAGCATGTCCACGATCCACCGCATCTCTGCCGATTCGGCCTGGGTGGACATGGGCGTCACCTGGGCGCGGCTGGTGGACGCCGCACTGCCCCACGGGCTCACCGTTCCTGCGCTCACCGATTACCTGCACCTGTCCATCGGCGGCACCGTTTCGGTGGGCGGCGTAGGTGCTAGCGTCCAGCGCTACGGACTGCAAAGCGACATTATCAGCGAGATCGAGATCGTCAATGGTCGCGGCGAGGTCTCGCTGGCTTCCCGCACCAGGAACGCGCAACTGTTCCACGCCGCCTTGGCCGGGGCGGGCCAGGCCGGTGTCATCACCAAGCTGCGCGTGGCGCTGGTGCCGGCGAAGGGCACCGCCACCATCACCAACCTCTTCTACAGCAACGTCCAGGACTATGCTGCGGATCAGAAAGCCTTGATGGCGGCGGGCCGCTATGACCACCACTCCGGCGAGGTCCTCCGGAACGCTGACGATTCGGGCTGGCTCTACAAGATTGAACTGGGCTCCTACCTGACGCCGCCGGAGCAGGGGCCGGCTCCCGAAACCCTTGACGGTCTCAGGGATGACCGGGCGCTGCGCACCAGTTTCACGCTTCCGTACCGGGACTGGGCGTTCCGGATCGACGAGTTCGCTGTCTACCTGAGGGAGGCCGGCCACTGGGCGCAAAAGAAGCCTTGGCTCAGCCTGCTTATTCCAGGGGACAAAGTGGTGGAGTTCGTCAACGCCACCATGCCGGAACTGACCAAGGCTGACCTGGGCGACGGCTTCTGCCTTCTGTCCCCGCTGGATCCTGCAAAGATCAAGAGCCCCATGTTTGTCCTTCCCCACAGCTCTGACGGAACCGTGTTCTTCTTTGACCTGCTGAACTTCTACAGCCCCGAAACCACCGGGTTCGAGGCCATGCTGGAACGTAACCGGCGCCTCTACGACCGACTGGTGGCCATGGGTGGCAAGCGCTACATCATCGGCGCGGTACCCAATATGACCGTCACCGACTGGAAGCGCCACTTCGGGAAACAATACGACGTGCTCCAGCGGAACAAGGCCGCCTTTGATCCCCGCTATCTCCTGGCACCGGGCCAGAACTTCTTCGGATGAGCCGGGGCGGATACACACGGGCCGGCTACAACCTCGTTGACCAGGCGGTCATTGCTGCTCCGCCCGCCAAGGTCTGGGAGGCCCTTATTGCGGAGCTCAGCGGCGCCAGCGGCTGGTGGAACGAGAAGAACAGCTTCACCCCTACACACCTGCGTCCCGGCACTGAGGGTGCGCTGACGGAGATCGCTGTGCGGCCCAACGGGATGGGTAAACCGGGTCCTGAGCTGCGGTTCACGGCAAAAACCACCCGTGTGGTCCCGGCGGAACTGCTGCGGATGGACTATGTCAAGGGAAACTTCTCAGGGAGCGGCACGTTCCGGCTGCGTCCTGCCGGGCACGGCCGCACTTCATTGTCCATGGAGTTTCGGGCCAGCCCTGAAGGATGGCTGAAACTGCTCGCCAGGGCTAAGGATGTGGGTGCAGAACATTCCCTGGGCACTGCGGCCGCTTTCCGGAAGCTGAACCGGCAGTTCGGTGCCGGCGGTCCTGCCGCAGGGGATAACCCTTTACCAAGCGAAGCGTGGGAAGAAGCCTGGGAAGAGGACGCCGCCGGCAGGTGGGAGGGCGTGATCAGGACGGAAGACGGCGCGCTCCTCAGCGTGGTGGACAGGAAACCGGTGGCGGTTGCCGTTGGGGTGGGGGCGACCGGCACCGAAACCGGAACGGCCCTGCTGATCCACGGATGGGGCGGCTGCCAGAAGGACTGGGAACCTGTCGCCAAAGGCCTGCTGCGATCCGGGATCCGGGTCCTGACGCTTGATCTTCGCGGTCACGGCCGGTCTTCCCTGGGCCGGGCGGCCCTGTCCCTGGACCTGTTGGCGACTGATGCGGGGGCAGTACTTGCCGGCCGCGGCGTGCAGGACCCCCTACTGGTTGGGCACTCAGGCGGGGGCCTGGCTGCGCTCCTTCTGGCGGCCTCCCCGCCACGGCACAGCCCAGACACCCGGCCGGTGGGGGTGCGTGGCCTGGCCCTGCTGGGCACGGCAGTTCACGGCCAGCAGGTTTCCGCGGCGGAACTTGCCCTGATGGGTAGCCCGTTGTTTTCCTTGGTCCTGGGGATTCCACTGCTCGCAGGCCGGATCCTGGCAACAACGATGGGTCCCCGCGGGCCGTTCCCCGGCCGGATGGACGTGGCTGCACACCTCGCTGCCACCCCGCCGCCTGTACGCCGCGCCTATTTCAGTCTCATCAAAGCGCTGGACCTGCGGGACGAAGCATCGCAGCTGAGCTTTCCCGTGGTGCTGATGAGCGGCGGGGAGGACCGTGTGGTTCCGCCAGCAGTGCTGCACGAAGGCTCCCGGAGCTTCCTGCAGCCGTTGGTCATTGACGTCCCCGGCCGCGGCCATGCACTGCATGTTGAAGCTCCGGACGCCGTCGTAGCGGCCGTCAGGGAAATATTCAACGAACAAGCGGCGAACCAGCCGGCTACGGGATACGGGAGCGCATGAAGGTGAGTGGAGCGAGTATGTCCGGCGGCCCGCGCTGTTGGTTCGATTGAAGCATGGAAAACAACCAGCCCGTTGGGGCAAGCACACAGGCAAACGACAACACGATCCTGGTCATCGGCGGCACCGGCAAGACCGGCCGCAGGGTAGCCGAGCGGCTGGCAGTCCGGGGTATCCCGGTCCGCATCGGTTCCCGCACAGGATTCCCCGCCTTCGACTGGGACGACGACAGCACCTGGGTCGCTGCGCTTGAGGGAATCGACAAGGCCTATGTCACCTACTATCCCGATCTTGCCTTCCCCGGAGTGTCCGAGCTGATTGCGCGGTTCGCCAAGACAGCTGCGGACCGCGGGGTCAGGAAGATCGTGCTGCTGTCCGGCCGGGGCGAGGACGGTGCCGTGGCAAGCGAGGAGTCGGTTCAAAACTCCGGCATCGCCTGGACTATCGTGCGCTGCAACTGGTTCAACCAGAACTTCAACGAGAGCTTCTTCCTCGGCCCGGTGCTTGACGGCGTCATCTCCATTCCCGCCGGCGACGCAGTGGAGCCGTTCGTGGACGCCGAGGATATTGCCGACGTCGCGGTTGCCGCCCTGACTGAGCCGGGCCATGACGGCCAGGTTTATGAGTTGTCCGGCCCCCGGCTCCTTGGATTCCACGAAGTCGCCCGCGAGATCAGCGCAGCAACCGGCCGGGACATCGTGTACAGCCCGGTGACGGCGGTGGAGTACGAAGCCATCCTCGCCAAGGAAGGCCTGCCCCGCGACTTCGTTGACCTCTTCACCTTGATCCTCGACGGGCGCAACGCGTCGCTGACGGACGGCGTCCAGCGGGCACTGGGCCGCGAACCCAAAGACTTCAGTGAATTTGCACGCGAGGCCGCTGCAACGGGCATCTGGGAAGTTGCTGACCAGCCGGTCACAGCCGGTCACGGGGGCCACTGACGTGTACCCGGAGATGCGGTCCGGAACTGTCCTGGTGGCAGCTGCGGACCGGGCCGGCCGTGCCTGGTTCGCAGGACAACTGGATCTTGCAGGACAGCAGGCGGGCGTCTGGTGCCGTCTGGATACCGCCCTGGTCCCGGAGGCGGCACAGGCGGCTGAGGCCATCTGTTTCGACACGAGCTATGACGCATTGCAGGTACTGGCGAGAATCATGGCGGCAGCCCCGCTGGACGGGGTGGACATCAGCCTTGGCCTGGTGGCTTTTGGCTGGGGAGACAGTGCAGATCCCCTGGACGCTGCCGGTGCGGTGGCCCTGGGGCTGCGCCTGCTGGCCGTGGCACCGCCCGGCACCGCAACCACGTGCGGTTCTGTTGCCATGGTTGCGGGCCCGCTGCTCGGTCCGTCCCTCACCATGGTCTGGACCGAAAATGTCGTGGACGGGCCGGGCAGGCGTGAACAGGTGTTCCGCTTCCTTGTCCGGACCGGGGAACCACGAGCCCAGGCGCCGTGCGTCGAGTGGGCAAGGAGATGGGCATCCGGCACCCGCCGGGCTGACCCGCAGGGAGCACAGGCGTCCGACGGCGGGCTGCCGCGCCTGGCCATTGCCAGGCCGCGGGAGGACAGCCCGCTTGAGTCCGAGATCGCCCGGCTCGCCCTGCAGGCGCACGCCCGCGGGGATGTGGTCCTCCGCTTGCAGCACCCGGCCGGACCAGCCCAAGGGGACGGGCGCGACGACGGAAGGATCATCCTGCTCGATGTGATGTTGAGGCACCTGTCCCGGCAGGAACCCGGGACGGGCCTCCCTGTCGAGGTGCGGCAGGGGCCGGGCTTCAGCTGCCTCGATGACATCGAGATGTGGCTGCGCGCCCTGGTCCGCCAGGCTCCGGCCACCCTTGTTGTTCCGGACGTGTGCGCCGTGGACGAGGCGAGCCGTGTAGTCATCGAAAGGCTGCTGCAGGACGCCTCACTGCCCGGGTTTTCCGTCATCGCGGCCCAGCCGGGGGACGCTGTTCCCGACGTCCTCCGCCAACTTATGTCCAAGGCCAGGCGGACCGGGTCAGCGCCTCTGCTGGTCAGCCAGGGGCGGTGAGGGGTACGTCACGTCCTTCGGCAGGCCCCGCATAGCCGTGGACAAGGCGGGTGGCCTCAGCCAGCAGCGCCTCGATCAGCCGCGCGTCCCCTGGACGCCCCCGGGATTGCAGGATCACAGCGAGTTCCCGCTGTGCCAGAGCCACCCATGGCCGGGCGGAAATGGCCGAGGCCTGGTTGATCGAGGCAGTCACAAGCTCTTCTGCTTCGTCCACGTGGTGCGTTATCCGCGCCAGGCGGGCGAGGTGGTAGGAAGCAGGGCCGGCGAAGCTTTGGATCCCGTGGCACGCCATCAGGTGCCGCAACGGAGAAAGTAATCCATAGAGTTGCTGCGCTGCTGTAACATCTCCCAGTTCCGCTGCTGCGGTTGCCATCACGGCCAGCGAGTGGAATTCGGCATCGTTCCCTGGCGGAAGGGTTGGCTCGAGGAGCAGCCCGCGGAGCCGGAGCCTTGCCGTTCCCAATTGACCGTCCAGCACGTCCTGGAGACACTGGTCGGCGCGGTACCCGGGATGGGTCAGGCCCCGGTCCGTTTCAACGGCGAGGTGCTGGGGGTGCTGGGGGTGCGGACCAAAAACGGAACGGATCCAGCGGGCCACCAGGAGCTGCCGCTGGGCGCCGCTGCCCTTCAGGTGTGGGCCGGTGCACTTCCAGAGGGCCCACCCGCTGGAAACCTGGGTCATCAGCACCACGGCGTCCAGGAGATGCCGAAACCGTTCAGGATGGTCATGGCGCTTGACCGTTTCCTCCAAACGGGCGGACCATTCAGCAAGGGCCCGGGCATCCCCTTGGATTGCCGCAGCGGCTGCCCGGTTCCGGGCAGCCTCAACAGCCAGGTCCGGATGGCCTGCTGCCGAGGCAAGCTGCCACAGATCCTCGGCGGTGCGGGCCCGCTGTGCACCATGGGTGGGCGGGGCGAAGTTGGCCAGCTGCCGGTGGAGGGCGTCCATCGCCCGCTCTGCAAGTGCTGGCGCAGGACGGGACGTGGCCACGGCATACGACCTGGCCATGAACCTGCCCAGCGCGGCGCCTTCCTCTTCCGCCGCAGGCCGGTCCGCAGGGAGCCCTGCTACTTCCTGCAGCACCAGGTCCGTCAGCGCCGTAGTCTCGCCCTGGAAGTGGGGAACACCGTCAAACTGCTCAATGAGGTCGCTTGCTGCGTCGAGTGCAACGGTGATGGAGCGGCATTGCAGGGCAAGCAGCGCTCCATCGCGGAGGTGGTCAATCGCCCCGGGAAGCGCATGGGCCGCCTCCAACCGGCCCAGCTCAGCCAGGGTCCGTGCCCTGAGCTCCACGTGCTGCGGGGGTGCCAGCTCAAGGGTCTGCAGGTAGAGCCGCACAGCGTCGCTGACCCGGCCGCGGCCAACTGCGGCCGCGGCCGCTTCCCGGCAGGCTTCCACGCTGTCGGACAATCGCAGTGAAGGCCCGTCATGGTCAAGGAGTTGTTTCCCCAGTGACTGCTTGGCCAGCAACTGGCGGGCCAGCTCGGGAACTGCCCGGGCAGGCGTATGCCGCTGCAGCTCCCGGAGGGTGCTGAAGAGCCGTGAATGGATCTCGAAGCGTTCGGCAGTGCCCAGCCCGGCGTAGATCGCTTCCCTTACCAGCCCGTGCCGGAAATGGTGGAAATGACCGTGTAGGCCGGCATGCCCGGAGCTCGGGCTTTCCATGAGGAGCCCGGCGCGGACCAGGGAACCGATGGTGCCTGCGGTTATTCCTGTGCGGCCGGCAGCCTTTGACACCACATCAAAGTCGATGGTTTCCCCGGACGCGGAAGCATAGGCGAGCAGGGTGGCGGCATCCGGGTCAAGCCCCGCCGTCCTGGTATGGACGTAGTCCAGGACAGGAAGGGAAACAGCGTCGTTTCCCGTGCCCTGGCCCGCACCGGCGGCCATAAGGGCGGAAAGCAGGAACGGGTTGCCGCCGGAGCGGTCCATCAGTTCACCAATGCCAGGGCGGCGGACCTTTCCGTCATCCGGCACTGCGGAGACGAACTCGTGGACCTCGTAGGGTGTGAAGGGCGCCAGTTCGATGGCTTGGAAAGCGTTGGGGTGTGGCAGTTCGTGGGCATGCCGCAGGAAGTTTGCGGCGCTCCGGGATGACGTGGAGGCAGCCGCCAGCGTCAGCCGTACGGCGGGGCCGGTGTGGAACACCAGGCGCCGCACCACAGCCTGTGTTATTCCATCCGCGGTGTCCAGGTCGTCCAGGATCAGTGTGGTTGGCAGCTTGGCGGCGACCTCCAGGATGAGTTCCACCAGGGACCCGACTGCCGCCCCGGCGCCAGGCCCGGAAGCGTCCCAGTTGCAGTCCGAGGCCACCTTCTCCAGCCGGCGTTGGACGCGGGCGAACACGCTGCCCTCGGCCGCCAGGGCTGCGACTTCTGCCAGGCTGGAGGCAATCGCAGGACGGGTGGGCGGATAGGCCTGGCACTGCACAGGCACCACCACTTCCTCCGTATGGTTCAATTGCCGGCCAAACTCATGCAGTACGCGCGACTTTCCGATGCCCAACTCACCCGTCAGCAGAATCATCTGCACGGAGCCCCGCTGACTTGCCCGGTGTGCCCGGTCCAGAGCCTCCAGGGCGGGCCCGCGCCCCACAAAATGCCGCCGGCGCCGCGCCTGCTTCAGAGGTGCCCCGGCTGTTCCGGGGCCGGTACCGAGAATTTCGTAGTACAGCTGCTGGGTTTCCGGTGAGGGGTCTACTCCCAGCTCGTCCCTGAGGTGGCTGCGGAGGCTGCTGTACGTGGCGAGGGCATCACCGCGGTTGCCTGCTTCCTGATACGCGCTCATGAGGTTCCGGTAGGCGCTCTCACGGAGCGGGGCGCGGGATATCAGTTCCGCGGAGTGCGAGATCGCAGCTCCGATCTCGTTGGCGGACAGTGCCGCCTGCGAAGCAACTTCCAGCCCGTGGTTCGCCCTGTCGGCCAGATGCATCCGCATGTGGGCGGCCCAGTCGCCCTCCCGGTTGGCCAGGAACGGCCGCCGGAGGCAGCGCACCGCGTTTTCGGCTTCCCGCAGGGCGCACAGCGCATCTGCTTCCTCCGTGACGACGGCGGCCGCCTTGGCCAGCTGCTTCTCGGCCTCTTCGACGTCCACCACGATGCCCGCCGGGAGGAGAAGATAGTAGCGCCCGCCATGCGATGTAAGGTCCGCCCCGGCCACGCCGGAAGCGGCAAGGAACCGCCGGATCCTGCTGACGACACTGCGCATTGCCGATGCCCACGTGTCCGGCAGGCCTTCCGGCCAGATGACGTCCGCCAGCTGCTCGCGGGGTGTGCCGTTGCCCAGGCGGTCAAGGACAAGGCGCGCGACCGCGGCCTGGGCTTGGGCGCTCGCCAGCCGGACGGGTTCGTGCCCGGCCACCATCAGGCACACCGGGCCGGTGAGGCGCAGTTCGGTGTGCGCCAGGTTCGGCGCGGCGGGCCATGTTTGTGGCAGGGCGCCTGCCGGGTCTGTGCGGACTGGCTCGGCCTGCGGCCGGATATCTTGTTTCATGCCTGGATCCCACCCCCGTGGATCGGTATAGCACTTGGCGACGTGCCCGGTCCGGCGGCGATCCGGCCCGGGACAGGTTCATCATAGGGGATGAAAAACACGCAGAGGTTCGGCCGCCGTGCCGTGTGGGCGCAGTTGCAGGGCAGGCAGCGTGCCCTGCAGCCGCCGGGGCATCAGCCGGCGTAGGACTTTGTTTGCGCGCTGGCGGGAACAGCGGTTCCAGCGGGACGCAGGGCGGACAGCACCAGCGCACCGGCGCCGGCGACCGAGAGCGCAGCCCGAACATGGTTCCCGCCGGTCCACTCGGCCAGGAAGCTGTCCCACGCAGCAGGGGCCGCCGACGCTGAGGGATCCAGTGCGGCCAAGGCGTCGTTGCGGGGCACATGGAAGGCGACCGTCAGCAGGAACCCGGCCAGGTACATTCCCGAACCGGCTGCCCGAAGGGCTGACCGGGGCCGGGAACCGCCTGCCCCGGCTTCCTTCGCCAGCGTGTAGGCGCTCAATGCAGCGGTGCCAAAAAACAGCGACATGAAGGGCCACATGACAGCGCCGCGATTGAATTGCTGCATGCGCTCGATCGCTTCCGCGGCCGGCAGCGCAGCAAGCGCTGGCATCACGTTAAGGGAGAACGTGCTGTAGACAGCGCCGACGGCGCAGGAACCCAGGCCGGTGGCGAGGGCGAGGAACCGGGGAGTGCGGGCCATGGAAGTCTCCTTGCTTGGGGTTGTTACCTGATCCAAGCCTTGCAGGGTAAACGGAGACTATCCATTATCTGAACAGTCTTCTCCATACGCCATGGTCTACACTCGCCCTATGGATCCCCTCACAGACTTCCTTGACGGGCCGCGGGCCCGCAACGCCTTCCTGCTCCAGGTCAAGATGTCCCCGCCGTGGTCAATCAAGGTGGAAGATGATGCCCCCCTCACGGTTGTGGCCATGCTGCGGGGCACTGCATATTTCCGGCAGCGCAACTGTGACCCAATCCTCCTGGAACCTGGCGCCCTCCTCCTGATCCGCGACCCGTCTGCCTATGTCCTGGCCGACCAGCCGGACGGAAAACCCTCCTACTTCATCGGCATCGACCAGAACTGTTCCGGTTCCAACGGCGAAGACCTCGCCCAGGACCTGCGCACCGGCCTGCGCACCTGGGGGAACGACGCTGCCGGCCCGGACGCCATGCTCGTTGGCACGTACCGCAGCAGCGGCGAAGTGGGGGACCTGCTGCTGTCCTCGCTGCCGCCCCACGTACTGATCCAGCAGGCAGAGAACCCCATTGTTGCGGTCCTGATGGAGGAAATAGACCGGGACGGTGTTGCCCAGGCCAGCGTGCTGGACCGGCTTCTGGACCTGCTCCTGATCGGTGCCGTCCGGTCCTGGACGGCACAGGTTCCCAACGCGGAACACAACTGGCTTACCGCCGAACGGGACCCTGCCGTCCAGCAGGCCATCCGACTGATCCACAGCTCACCGGATATGCCATGGACGGTAGAGTCCCTGGCCGGCAGGGTGGGGGTTTCGAGGGCGTCACTGGCACGCCGCTTCCATGAACGCGTGGGTAAACCCCCCATGGCATACCTGAACCATTGGCGCCTTGCCAAGGCTGCCGACCTGATGGCCGATGAACGGCTTACCCTCACCACCATTTCGCGGCAGGTGGGATACGCCAGCCCCTTCAGCTTCAGCACCTCTTTCAAGAAACGGTACGGCGTAAGCCCCCAGGAATACCGTCGCCGGCAACCAGCCACCGGGGTTGCAGCCCCCTTGGGCGGCTAAACCCCCGCCTGCCCCTGTTGCGCTCGCATTGCGCTGACTGGCCTACAACAGTCATATCCGCAATCAACCGGCCAAGGCCTGGACATTCCATCCAGCTGCCCGCCGGTCCCAACAGGAGGACAGCCGCGAATGACCGCAACCCTTGCACCCGCATCCCGGGACAACCTCAACGCCAAAGTCCGGGGCACCCACCGGCGGGTGAAGGAACTCGAATCCGAGCCCAACCGCCGCAACAGCTTCATGCCGTACGTCCCCGTGCCGGGGACGCCGTTCGTCGATCTTTTCGGCGAACGGCTGCTGATGATGTCCGGCTACAGCTACCTTGGCCTCAGTGGTGACGCGCGGGTCAACGAAGCCGCCAAGCGCGCGGTCGACATGTACGGTACCGGCAGCCACGGGGTCCGGGCGCTCGCCGGCACAACACCGCTCCACGAGGAACTCGAAACCGAACTGGCCGGCTTCAACGGCAGGGAAGCGGCCCTGGTGTTCAGCTCGGGCTACGCCGCGAACGTTGGGACGGTCGGTGCCATCTGCGGCCCGGGGGACCAGGTATTCATCGACAAATACGACCACGCCAGCATCGTGGACGGCTGCCAGCTCAGCGGCGCAACCGTCACCCGTTTCCGCCACAACGATCCTGAACACCTGGACCGGCGGCTCCGCGACGCTCCTGCAACTGGCGTCCGGCTGGTGATCGTGGACAGCGTCTACTCAATGGACGGGGACATTGCCCCGCTGCCGCAACTACGCAAAGTCTGCGATGACCACGGCGCCCTCCTGATGGTGGATGAGGCACACGCCATGGGCGTCATTGGAGCTACCGGCAGGGGCATCGAGGAGCACTTCAACTTCGAAGCGCTCGCCGACGTCAAACTCGGGACACTGTCCAAAGGGATCCCGTCGATGGGTGGCTGGGTGGCTGGAACCGCAGAGTTCATCTACCACCTGCGCTACGCCGCCAGGCCTTTCCTCTTCTCAGCCGCGCTCGGAGCAGCACAGACCGGCGCTGCGCTGGAGGCAGTGCGGATCCTTGACCGCGAAGCCTGGCGCGTTGCACGTATCCAGGCCGAATCTGCACGGTTCCGCAGCACCATCTCGGCAGCCGGGATGAACACCGGAGCCAGCGAAACCGCCGTCGTGCCTTTGATCATTGGCACTGACCTCGAAGCCTATGACTTTGCCACGGCCTGCCGCGACGAAGGCATCATCGGGCTCCCCGTGGTCACGCCTGCTGTTCCTGTCAGCACGGCCCGCCTGCGGATCGCCATCACCGCTAACCACTCACCGGAGATACTTGACGAGGCTGCCCGGGGTTTCCTCCGCGCCGCCGCCCGCTGCAACCTGATCGGCGGTTAGGCCAGCCATGGCGGCCTCCGCAATTGCCGTGACGGGCATCGGGCTGGTCACTCCAGCGGGAAACTCCGCGGACACCTTTTGGGAAGCCATAGTGGCAGGGAAGTCCAAGGCTTCCCTCCTCGATGGCGAAGAATTCGCCGGCCACCCGGTCCGGCTGGCATGCCGGGCCGTGGAACCAGCGGTTCCCTCCGGAACCTCGGCAAAGGAACTGCGCCGGCTGGATCCCTTTTCGCACTTCGCCCTGGTGGCGGCGCTGGATGCCTTCAGGGACGCAGGATCCCCGCAAACCGACACTGTGCGAACGGCAGTGGTGGTGGGCAACGCAGTGGGCGGCAGGCTCACCAGCGACCAGCAAAGCAGGCTTTTCCATACCGCAGGGCCGCAGGGCGTCAGCCCGCTGATGCCGCTGATGACCATGCCAAACGCGGCAGCGGCAATGATCTCCATGAAGCTGGGCACCATGGGCCCGGCGCTGACGGTGGCAACCACATGCGCCAGTGGGGCCGACGCCATCGGCCACGGCATGGCCATGCTCCGCGCCGGCGTCGTGGACGTTGTCATCGCCGGAGGATGCGAGGCGACCATAACGCCCGTAACCCTGGCCGCCTTCGCCAACCTCGGTGCCCTGTCGGGCAGGAATGACAACCCGGGCTCTGCGTCAAGGCCGTTCGATGCCGGCCGCGACGGCTTTGTGATGGGGGAAGGCGCCGCCTTTGTGGTCCTTGAAAGGCCGGCCGACGCCCAGGCGCGCGGTGCCAAGAGTTACGGGCACGTGCTCGGCTATGCCTCCACGGCCGACGCCCACCACCTCGCCATGCCGCATCCTACGGGCCTCGGGGCCCAGCATGCGATGCGGGCCGCGCTCGCCAGTGCAGGCGTGGCAACCGATGAGATCGGCCATGTCAATGCGCATGGCACGTCAACGCGGCTGAACGACCGCATCGAGGCAGACGCCATCTCAGCAGTCTTCGGCCAGGACGCCCCGCCGGTCACGGCCACGAAAGGTGTTACCGGCCACCTCCTGGGCGCCGCCGGAGCCGCGGAGGCCATCGCCACCCTCTTGGCCCTTCGCGCCGGATGTGTTCCGCCGGTCGCCAACCATACCCTCACAGAACAAGGAATCGAGCTCGATATCGTGCACACCGAACCGAGGAACATTTCTTCTGCCCCGGCCCTCTCCAACTCCTTCGGGTTCGGCGGACACAACGCATGCCTGGTGATGGCATCATGACCGCACCCGCTGGCCTGGGCGCGAGGCCCCATCTCGAAGGACTGTCCGTCGCCACCAGGACAGACGTTGCCGCAGGTGACATTGCCGGCTACCGCCAGGTGGTGCGCAGCCTTCTCTTCCGCCCCGCTGCAGACGGAGCCAGCCCTGTCCACGGCTTCGTCCTGTCCCATCCTGCCTTCAACGCGCTCATTGAACGCCTTTTCCCGGGCAACACCAGCCTTGTCCACCTGCAGCAGGAGCTGACGGTCCACCGCGGAATTCAGGCGGGGGACACCATCCGGACCTTCGCCGAAGTGACATCGCTGCGGTCGGAACCACAGGGCGCCCGCGTCACTATCGCATGCAGCCAGACCGACGACGGCGGCGGCCCTGTGACCGACCTTAAGGCCACCGTACTGCTCAAGGGCTACCTGCAGGGGGAAGACTTCGGTGCCAATGCACAGCAGGCTTCGCCGGTGCGGGCGCTTCCCGGCGCGGACCCTGTGGAATTCGAGGTCACCCCAACGCAGTCCTTCATCAACGCCTACGCCCTCGCCTCCGGGGACCACAACCCCATCCACACCAGCCCTGCCGCTGCCAGGGATGCCGGCTTCCCGGGTCCCATTGCGCACGGAATGAGCAGCCTGGCGGTCGGTTGCGAGATCGCTGCCGACAGGCTTGGAAGCGGCCGGATCAGTACGGTCCGGAGCCTCGGTGCCCGGTTTTCCCTCCCCATCCTTCCTGGTGAACCGCTGGTATTCTCCTTCCGTCCAACCGCTTTGGCAGACACCTTCGTGTTTGGCTGCACCACGCCCCGCGGCCCGGCCATCAAAGCCGGCTGGATGCGGATCTCCGATGCTGCGGAGCCAAGGCCGTGAACCGCCTCTACGAACAGATCATGGCGCACGCAGCCTCGGGGCCGGGTACACCTGCGCTGATCGAAGGAAACGGGCCTGTCAGTTACGGACAGCTGGCCCGCCTGGCTGAAGAGCAGGGCGCGGTCCTCGCCGACGCAGGTGTTTCCGGACCGGATGCTGTGGCGATCGTTGCCCACAAATGCAGTGAAACCATCGCAGCGGTCCTGGAGTGCCTGCGCCAGCGGAGGCCCTTCCTGCTGCTGTCACCCCTCTTGCCTGTTTCATCCCGCGCCGCCACAGCAGCAGAGGCAGGGTGTACAGGCATCCTGCACCCGGCGGACCGCCGCGTGGAGCTCCTTCAACCCGACGCCGGGCCCGTCATTCCTGCAGATGTCCGCTTCATGCTCACCACTTCCGGGTCCACAGGCAGGCCCAAAATCGTTTTCCTTGGCTTGCAGGAAACAGACAATTTCGCCGGGTGGGCGGCAGCGGCCTTCACTCTCCGGCCGGCAACCACAGTGCTGAGCCTGGCCCCGTTGAATTTCGATTTATCGCTGCTGGACGTCTGGACCACCCTCGCCTGCGGAGGATGCGTTGTGCTGGTCCCGCCTGCAAAGGCGGTTGATGGCAGCTACGTGCTGGCGCAGGTGCTGGAACACAAGGTGGAGATCATCCAAGGAGTACCGATGTTCCTCCAGCTGCTTGCGGATGCTGCGGCGGCCTCCCGGGAGAGGGCGGACAACCCGGGCAGCAGCAGCGGGCACCCTTACGTCCGGCACGTCATCTTCACCGGTGACGAGGCATTGCCCCGGACGGTCGACGGCATGCGGCACGCATTTCCCGAAGCCACCATTCACAACGTGTACGGCTGCACTGAGACGAACGACAGCCTGATGTACAGCCTGCCTCCATCCCGTGCCGTCCCGGAGCGACTTCCCGTTGGAAGCCCGGTGGCCGGCGCCGAGGTCTGCCTGCTGGATGCGGAGGGCCGGGAAATTTCAGGTCCCGGTGAGGGTGAGCTCCTGGTCCACACTCCGTTTATGGCCGCAGGCTACTCGGACCCCCAGCTGACGGCCAGGAAGTTCGTTCAGCATCCGCGGCGCCATGGCATCACGGCCTTCCGCAGCGGAGACCTCTTCCGCCGTGACAGCAGTGGTTACCTGTTCCTGCTCGGACGAACGGACCACCAGGTGAAGGTTCGCGGCGTTGCCGCCAACACTGCCGAGATTGAGAGGGTCATCGGACTGCACCAAGCCGTGGCGGCAGCGGCAGTGATGACCGAGGCGGACCCCATCGGGGGCAGGCGGCTGCTGGCCGTCGTCGAACGCTCCGCAGGTTCCACCCTGTCTGTCCTGGATCTGCGCACGCACTGCGCCACCCACCTGCCCCGCACTTCCATCCCCGCCGTGATCCGGATCACGGAAACGGCCCTGCCCCTGACCACCACCGGAAAAATCAACCGGCAACAGACCCAGCGGGAGTACTTCCCGCTCACGTCACAACACCCGCGCGCACCACAACAAGGAGTACTTACGCCATGAACACCACCGACACCATTCGCCAGTACGTCATTGAAGAGTTCCTTCCCGGAACGGATCCCCAGGAAATCCCGAGTGAGATGGACCTGCTGAACAGCGGCATTATCGACAGCCTTGGCCTGCTGAAAATGATCGCCTGGATCGAGACGACCTTTGAGGTTTCCGTGGGGGACGAGGACCTGGATCCGGAAAACTTCCGCAGCCTCACCAGCATGGCCGGTTTTATCCGTGCGGCCAGCCTGAACCGTACCGCGGTCTAGCCGTGACCACGGACGTCCTGGAAACCCTGGTACGGCGGGAGGAGAGCGTTTCAGCAGAGCAATGGGCCGGGTTCTGGGCTGCCCTCACTCCCGGGCACACCAGCCGGGCTGAGGTGGTGGGGGTGCTGTCCTCGCTTGCCACGGATCTCCCGGACACCGCCACCATGCTGGCCTTCATCGAAAGTGTTGGGCCGCGTGAGGGCCGGACGGACCTTCCTGGCGGCGCGGAAGGCACAGTGAACATAGTGGGAACCGGCGGCGGGCCGCGGACCATGAACATCTCCACTGCGGCGGCGTTCGTTGCTGCCGCTGCCGGAACCCGGGTGGTCAAAACGGGGTCGCGTTCCTACGCCAGTTCCCTGGGATCGATTGACCTGCTGGGCCGTGCGGGGATCCCGACCACTGCAAATACGGAGGAGACGCTCCGGCAGCTCCGGCAGTCCGGGCTGGCCTTTGCCGGGCAGTATGTCTATCCCGCCGAACTGATCCGGCTCGCACGGACCATCGTGCCGGTGGGCATGAAGGCTTTTGGCCGGTTCCTGAACGTGGTGGGTCCATTCATTGCGGACGTTCCCGCGCAGGCCCAGCTGACAGGTGTATCCGCAAGGGCACCCCTGGCGATGGTGCGGGAACTGGCCCAGGGGCATCAGGCTCGGGCGGTCTGGGTCACGGCCAACGATTATGGCGTCGATGAGCTCTTGAGCTTCGCCATGAACAGCGTGTACCGGCCGGACGGAACCGTCGAGTACCTGGAACCCGCTTCCGTAGCGTCCGGGAAGGGAGAGCTGGCGGATCTGGCGCCGGTCCCTCCGGATGACGCCGTCGGCCATTTCCTGGCGGCACTGGCCGGCACGGTGAACCGGACCGTCACGGAAACAGTCTGCCTCAATGCCGCCGCACTGCTCATGGCGGCAGGGGACTCCGCCACCTGGCCGGGTGCTTACGACACCGCGATGGACAGTGTCCGCGGGGGACACGCTGCTGAGCTGGCCGCCAGCCTCATCCCCGTGGAGTCCGCGCCGGGGCCCGGGGGGATGCCATGAGCAGCTTCTTCGAACGTCCGACGGCGGCTGGTCCGGGTACAGTGATCTTCCTCAACGCCGGCGATCCACCCCTTGGCGAACTTGTTGGGCTGGTCCTGGACATGGACCGGGCGGGAGTGGACTGCCTGGAGCTGGCCGTGCCCTTTCCCGATTCCGTGACTGACGGTCCGGTCATCAGGCGCTCTGCCTCGAGGGCGCTGGACACTGGCATCACGCTGGAGCAGGTGCTGGCCTTCATTGACGGCATCAAACCCCAGCTGCGGCGGCTGAAGATCGTCCTCCTGGCCGATTGGAGCCATACGGTCAGGCAGCCCGGCTTGGCGAACTTCCTGGCTGCGGTGGCAGCGTCAAGTGTGGACGGCCTGCTGATCCACGCCCTGCCGCCCATCCTGCGCGACGAATACCGGCGCTCGGCAGCGCTCGCCGGCATTCCGGTCGTTACCACCTGCTATGACGTCGTCTCCAGCCAGGAAACCCTGCGGGACGCAGCTGCCTCCGCCTCGGCCTACGTCTACCTTGTGGCCAAGTATGGACGCAGCGGTTCCCGTCCCACAGAAGGCTACGAGTCCCTCAAAGGCACCGTCCAGGATTTGCGCACGTACGGCGCGGAATCAATCGCCGTCGGGTTCGGAGTCAGCACCAGGGCAGACCTGGATCAGCTGGCTGCCACCGGCACCGACGCCGCAATCATCGGCACGGCCGCCGTGGCGGCCGTGGAAGCCGGCTCCGCGGCCGGCGATGTCCGGGCAGCCTTCAGCGCGTTCCTCCACAACATCACACCGCATCAACCACTTACCGAAGGGATTTCCCATGTTTGTTCGCAGGCGTGAAGACGTCAACACTGTCAACTGGGGCAACGGCACCAGCAGCCGCCTCCTCGTGGAGCAGGACAGCATGGGTTTTGCTGTTGCCCACACCGTGGTCAAGGCAGGCAGCAGTTCCATGCTGAAGTACTCCCGCCACCTCGAGGCCTGCTATTGCATCGCAGGATCCGGGTCCGTGGTGGAGCATGACGGGACCAGGCATGAAATCGTTCCCGGGGTGCTGTATGCCCTGGACGAGCACGACGCCCACCACCTGCAGGCCGCGGACCATGAAGACATGCACCTCATCTCCGTTTTCAATCCACCCCTCCGCGGAGACGAGGCCCACAGCCTCGACCCTTCCGGCTACTCCTCCTACTAGGGGTGGACAGATGACTGCTACTGCTGAACACACAGTTGCCGCCGAACGCACTGCTGACGCTGAACACGCGGCGACCATTGCGGCGCGCTTGCGCGGCCTCGGCCCGGTTTTGAGCAAAGACCACCTGGACAATGACAGGAACGGGCACTTCAGCAGGGAGTCCTGGGATGCGCTCCGCGCAACAGGCCTGCTGGGCATGCCTTTCGACTCCCGGTTCGGCGGCTCAGGCGTGTCCATCCCCGAGACCATGGAGGCCCTGGAGGTACTCGGCGAGGTGTCCCGTGACGGCGGCCTTGCATTCTCGGCGGTCACCAGCATGGCGAGCTCGGCCACCCCGCTTAACGATTTCGCGCCGCCCGCACTGAAACAGGCTTACTTGCCGGGGCTGTGCGACGGCAGCCTCATCGGAGCCCATGCCATTACCGAGCTGGACAGCGGGTCCGACGCCCTCAGCATGGAAACCCGCGCGGTCCGGAACGGCGGAGATTTTGTGCTGGACGGTGCCAAGGCGTTCATCACGAATGCTGGACTGGCAGACGTCTACGTGATCTATGCCAAAACGGCTGAGAACGCGGGCCCGCTTGGGATCACCGCTTTCCTGGTGGAGGCCGGAACCCCCGGACTCACCGCCGGTGCGCCGGTTCGGAAAATGGGGCTTGGAACGTCCCCCATGGCCGAGTTGACCCTGGAATCCTGCAGGGTTCCGGCCGGGAACGTGATCGGCAGGGTAGGCGGCGGATTCCTTGTACTGGACCACGTCATGGAACGGGAAATCCTCTATTCGTTCATCGTCAACGTGGGGGAGATGTCCGCAAGGCTCCAGCGCTGTGTCGAGTACGCCCGCGTACGCCGGCAGTACGGCAAGACCATTGGCAGCTACCAGCAGGTTGCCCAAAAAATCGTGGACATGTCCATTGGGACCTCAACATCGCGGATGTGGCTTTTCGAGGCCGCCCGCCTCATCTCCCAGGGCAAACGCGCCACCCGGGAGGTATCCATCGCCAAACTGCTCACCAGCCGGTACAACCTCGCATCAAGCCTCGACGCAGTGCAGGTCTTCGGCGGCCGCGGCTACCTCACCGAGTCTGGCCTTGAACAGGAAGTCCGCAACTCGATCGCCGGCTCCATCTACTCAGGCACCAATGAGCTGCAGTACAACAGGATTGCCTCGATGATCGGACTCAAGTGAAGAACCGGGTCCAGCTGAAGGCCTGCGGAGCAGTCAGCAGGGAAGATCTCGGCGCACTTGGCGACGGCGGGGCGACGCTGGCCGGGCTCTGGTGGGGGATTCCAGGTTCTATGCGGTCCCTCACCGACAGCCAGGTCGAGGAGCTCGCCGGATTGTGCGCCGGCATCGACGGACTCCAGCCTTGCCTGGTCACCTTCTCACCGGACGCCGCCCGCTTGGCGGACCTGATGAACAGGACCGGGATCCGGTGGGTCCAGCTGCATGCGTTCCAGACGCCGAAAATGGTGGCTGAACTGCGAACCCTGCTGCCGGCGGATGCGGTCATAGTGAAGGTGTTCCACCTCCAGGGAGGTGCGTGCCTGGAAAAGCCGTATTTCGGCGCCTACCGCAGGGCGGGCACCGACGTCGCAATTTTTGATGCCATGACCGAGGACGGCCGCATCGGCAGCACGGGTCAGGAAGTACCCGCGGAAGCCTTGTTTGATACAGCCCGGAGCCTTGGCTTGCCGTTCCTCGTTGCCGGTGGCGTGACGGCAAGCAATGCTGCCGCGCATGCCGCCCTCCGGGCCCTGCCCACCTACCGCGGTGTGGACGTCGACTCAGCCACCCGCGGACCTGACGGTTCCTTTTCTGCACTGAACATCGAATCCATCGGTGCAGCGTGGCTCGGGGCAGCATCCGGTGTGGGATCGGCGGCTGCGCTGTGACCGGTTTTGTCGAAGCGGTGCTCGCCGGCCCAAACCCACTGATCATGGAAATCAAGAAAAAGGACGCTGCCGGCCGGGACTTGCTCAACGGCAGGTCGGTACCCGAAATCGTGGAGGCCTACCACCTGGCTGGAGCTCCGTGCATCTCCGTTGTGACCGGGCGGTGGTTCGGCGGCAACGATGAGCTCCTCCGGCAGGTGCGGAGCCTCACCCACCTCCCCATTCTCCAGAAAGACTTCATCACCCGCCGGGACCAGTTGCTCAAGGCCAGTGATCTTGGCGCCTCCGCGGTGCTCCTCACCGCACAGTTGTTGCCGGTCAAAGGCCTCAACACCCTCGCCGAACATGCGGCGGAGCTAAAGCTCACGCCGTTCATCGAAGTTGTCTCGGAGGTGGAGATCGGCAGTATCCACAGCCCGGCCGGGTCCGTCATGGCAGTCAACAACAAGGACATCCGGAACAGGGAGAGGGGTCCCGACAGCGTGGGCCGCAGCATCCGGCTGATCGACGCTGTCAAGGAGGCAGGTACCCCCTGTGCAGTCAGCGCCAGCGGCATAGATTCCCCGGACACGGCCCTCCGCCTTCTCCGCGCGGGCTACCAGGCGCTGCTGGTGGGAACCGCTGTCCTGTCCGGTCAACCGGAGGAGTGGGCGCATGTCACCAGCGGGAGCTACCGCACCGGGACGGTGGCCTGACGTGCCCGCGCGTCCCCTGGTATGTTGCCTGCCGCCGGCAGGTGGATCCGCCGCCACCTTCAGGCCCTGGCTGCGTGCACCGGGCAGGTTGGACCGGCCGCTTGACATGCAGGCGGTGAACCTTCGCCTCCTGCAGGCGCAGCAGGACATGACGCTGCTGGACCTCGCCGCGGCAGTGGCCGGCCAGGTTCCGGCGGACCGTCCCTATGTCCTCGCCGGGCATAGCCTGGGCGGACTGCTTGCCTACGAAGCCGCCGTCGAACTGCACCGGCGGGGAGGCCGGCTTCCGGCCTTTGTCCTGGTGATGGGCAGCCGTCCGCCCCACCACTCGTCCGCCGACCTGTTTGCCCCCGTGGTCGAACTGCCCGATGAAGCGTTCCTGGACACACTCGAAGCCGTAGGGGCGGTTAACAGCGCCTTGCGCACCAGCCCATTGCGTCCCTTGTTCCTTCCAGCCCTGCGTGCTGACCTGCGCATCATCACCACCTACCGGCCGGACACAGCCAGCCGCCGCCGGGACCCCTTGCCAGTCCCCGTCATTTCCTGGTGCGGGTCAAGCGATCACCTGGCCCCGCCGTCGCTCCTTTCCGGCTGGGAGGAGTACACCCTTTTTCCCACCCCGGTGCGGATTTTCGACGGCGGACACTTCTTTCCCTTCGAGGAGGCGCGGGAGTGCCTCGCCGCCTTGGAGGCCCTCTGCGGCGATCTTGCCCTGCTTCGCGGAACCGCTCCGGTTTCCCCTGTGGCGAACACGCTCCACAAGTCTGGGTCCGCCACGTAGCATCAAAGTACGTCGTAGCTAGGAGTGTGGCGAAATGTTTGAGCGATTTACGGACCGTGCCCGTCGCGTAGTTGTGCTTGCCCAAGAAGAGGCACGCATGCTGAACCACAATTACATCGGTACCGAACACATCCTCTTGGGTTTGATCCATGAGGGTGAGGGTGTTGCCGCCAAAGCTCTTGAGTCCTTGAGCATTTCGCTCGACGGCGTTCGCGAGCAGGTGCAGGAGATCATCGGACAGGGCCAGCAGGCGCCGTCCGGCCACATCCCCTTCACCCCCCGTGCCAAGAAGGTGCTGGAGCTCTCGCTGCGCGAGGCACTCCAGCTGGGCCACAACTACATCGGCACGGAGCACATCCTGCTGGGCCTCATCCGCGAGGGTGAGGGTGTTGCCGCCCAGGTGCTGGTCAAGCTCGGCGCAGACCTGAACCGGGTCCGCCAGCAGGTCATCCAGCTCCTCTCCGGTTACCAGGGCAAGGAAACCACCGGCGCAGGCGTCGGCTCGGGCCAGCCCGAAGGTGCGCCGGCCGGTTCCGTCGTCCTGGACCAGTTCGGCCGCAACCTGACCCAGGCTGCCCGCGAGAACAAGCTGGACCCGGTCATCGGACGCGAGCAGGAGATGGAACGCGTTATGCAGGTCCTCTCCCGCCGTACCAAGAACAACCCGGTCCTGATCGGTGAGCCGGGCGTCGGCAAGACGGCCGTCGTCGAGGGCCTCGCCCAGGCGATTGTCCGCGGCGACGTCCCCGAGACCATCAAGGACAAGCAGCTTTACACCCTGGACCTCGGTTCCCTGGTGGCGGGCTCGCGGTACCGCGGTGACTTCGAAGAGCGCCTGAAGAAGGTCCTCAAGGAGATCCGCACCCGCGGCGACATCATCCTCTTCATCGACGAGATCCACACCCTCGTGGGTGCCGGTGCCGCCGAAGGAGCCATCGATGCTGCGTCCATCCTGAAGCCCATGCTGGCCCGCGGTGAACTGCAGACCATTGGTGCCACCACGCTGGACGAGTACCGCAAGCACATCGAGAAGGACGCCGCCCTGGAGCGCCGCTTCCAGCCGATCCAGGTCAAGGAACCCTCCGTGGCACACGCCATCGAGATCCTCAAGGGCCTGCGTGACCGCTACGAGGCGCACCACCGCGTCACCATTACCGACGGCGCCCTGGCCTCCGCTGCCAGCCTCGCCGAGCGCTACATCTCGGACCGCTTCCTGCCGGACAAGGCGATCGATCTGATCGACGAAGCCGGCGCCCGGCTGCGCATCCGCCGCATGACCGCTCCGCCGGAGCTCAAGGCCATGGACGAGCGCATCGCCAAGCTGAAGATGGAAAAGGAGTCCGCGATTGACGCGCAGGACTTCGAAGGTGCAGCTTCGCTCCGTGACAAGGAGCAGAAGATGATCACCGAGCGTGCGGAGAAGGAACGCCACTGGAAGTCCGGCGGCATGGACGACATCTCCGAGGTGGATGAGGATCTCATCGCCGAGGTGCTGGCCAACTCGACCGGAATCCCGGTGTTCAAGCTGACCGAGGAAGAGTCCTCGCGCCTGCTGAAGATGGAAGACGAACTGCACAAGCGCGTGGTGGGCCAGAACGAGGCCATCAAGGCCCTGTCCCAGGCCATCCGCCGCACCCGTGCAGGGCTCAAGGACCCCAAGCGCCCGGGCGGCTCGTTCATCTTCGCCGGCCCCACCGGCGTCGGCAAGACCGAGCTCGCCAAGGCACTCGCGGAGTTCCTGTTCGGTGAAGAGGACGCCCTCATCACCCTGGACATGTCCGAGTACTCCGAGAAGCACACCGTCTCGCGGCTCTTCGGTGCCCCTCCGGGCTACGTGGGCTACGAGGAAGGCGGCCAGCTGACCGAGAAGGTCCGGCGCCGTCCGTTCTCCGTCGTTCTGTTCGACGAAGTGGAAAAGGCCCACGCGGACCTCTTCAACTCGCTGCTGCAGATCCTGGAGGACGGCCGCCTGACCGACTCCCAGGGCCGCGTGGTGGACTTCAAGAACACCGTGATCATCATGACCACCAACCTCGGTACCAGGGACATCTCCAAGAGTGTTGCCACCGGCTTCCAGTCCGGCACCGACACGCAGACCGGCTACAACCGCATGCGTGCCCGTGTCACTGAAGAGCTCAAGCAGCACTTCCGCCCCGAGTTCCTGAACCGTGTGGATGATGTTGTGGTGTTCCCGCAGCTCACCCAGGACGAGATCATCGAGATCGTGGACCTCTTCGTTACCCGGCTCGAGAAGCGGCTCAAGGACAAGGACATGGGCATCGAGCTCACGCCCGCTGCCAAGGTGCTCCTCGCAACCCGAGGCTACGACCCCGCAATGGGTGCCCGGCCGCTGCGCCGCACCATCCAGCGCGAGATCGAGGACCAGCTCTCCGAGAAGATCCTGTTCGGCGAGATCCACGCCGGCGACATCGTCGTAGTGGACGTGGAAGGCGACGGAGACGACGCCAAGTTCACGTTCGCCGGCAACGCCAAGCCGCGCATCCCGGAAATCGCCCCGAGCGTCTAGACCTTAGACAAACGGCACCACCTCGAAGGCCCCGCCAGCTCCCAGAGCAGGCGGGGTCTTTCGCTTAACCCTCCGCCCCGTCAAAGGTTGGCATCCGGCACTGCCGTGGCTGGGACTATGCCTCGGTTCCGTCCGGTGCCGGCCATCAGAGATTTCCCGGCGCCTGCTCCTTCGTCGCTCTGACGGCGCCTACATAAATCCCTGATGCCCGGCACCTCGAGCGCGGCGGCGCCCAGCGCAGGTGCCGGGGTCATTTGTGTAGCTTGCGTCAAAGCGACGAAGGAGCAGCAAGCGGCAAATGGCGCCGGTGGCGGCGCGACCCCGCCCTGTCCGCCCGGTGCCCGCACCAGCATCTACGCTCGTCGTCGATCCGGGCACAGAGCGCGCGTCGCCGTGCCTGTTTGTGATGTGGGACACCGTCGGGTTGAATCGGGGGCATGGCTAACTTGAACCCGGCGATCCCGGATGAGCAACCTTTGACCCCTTTCCATGATCTGGACCATTACCTTTCCATCCCGCGGGTGAGCGGGCTCGCGTTGAGCCCGGACGGCACCCGGCTGGTTACCACCGTGGCCACCCTCAACGGGAAGGGCACCGAATTCGGTACCGCCCTGTGGGAGCTCGATCCCGCCGGGCAGAGGCAGGCGCGGCGGATCACCCGCAGTGCCAAAGGCGAGGCCGGGGCCGCCTTCGCCGCCAACGGGGACGTTTACTTCACGTCAGCGCGGCCCGACCCTGACAGCCCTGAGGGCGACCCCGTTAACGCGCTGTGGCTGCTGCCCGCAGATGGTGGGGAGGCGCGGGTAGTGCTGAACCGCCCGGGCGGTGCTAACGCTGTCATGACAGCCAAGGCGGCCGACGCGGCGTTCGTCATCGCGGAGGTGTTGGCGGGCTCGGCCGATGAAGAAGATGACGCGGGGCGCAGGAAGTCGCGCAAGGACAACAAAGTCTCCGCAATCCTGCACAGCGAATACCCGGTCCGCTACTGGGACGCGGACCTTGGCCCGGGCCAACCGCGGATTTTCGCCGTCGAGCGGGGAAGCGGGCAGGCCGCAGGGAAGCCGGCAACGGTGGATGCCATGCCGCCGCTTGCCCTTCGGAACCTGACGCCTGATGCCGGACCCCGGCTGCGCGAAGCGGAAACTTCCGTCAGCCCTGACGGAAAAACCATCTATGCGAGCTACACCAAGCCGCTGGCCAAGGCTGACAGCCGCTCCATCCTGGTGGCCGTGGATGTGGCATCGGGGAGCACCAAGGTGCTTTTGGATGAAGAAGGCATGAGCTATGTCCCCGGCCCCGTGAGCCCGGACGGCAGCACCCTGGCGGTGGTCAGTGAAAGCGACACCACGCCGGAGCAGGCACCCCGGGTCAAGCTCCACCTGCTGGACGTATCCGGGACTGGCGGGGACGCCCCCGGCGGCCTCACTCCCGTGGCGCACGACTGGGACCGCTGGCCCACGCCGGTGGCCTGGCTTCCCGACGGATCCGCCCTGCTGGCCACCGCAGATGACGACGGCGCGTCGCCGGTTTTCCGGATCTCCATCCCCGCAGCTGCCGCCCAAGTGAGTGTCACCCGGGTGACGGAGGACGCCTCGGCCTACACCGACGTCGTGGTTGCGCCCGACGGTCGCAGCGCCTACGCGCTGCGGAGCTCCTATGAGTTTCCGCCCGAAGCTGTGCGCATTGACCTTCAGACTGGTGAAGTCACGCGGCTGCCGGCTCCAGCGGAACGGCCGGTCCGCCCCGGCAGGCTGGAGCGCATCGCTGCCACCGCCGCGGACGGGTCCCGGGTTCCGGCCTACCTGGCGCTGCCGGAAGGTGCGTCCGCCGAGTCCCCGGCACCGATGCTGCTCTGGATCCATGGCGGACCGCTTGGCTCCTGGAATGCCTGGACGTGGCGCTGGAATCCCTGGCTGCTGACTGCCAAAGGCTACGCGGTGCTCTTGCCTGACCCCGCCCTTTCCACAGGGTACGGCCAGGCCCACATCCAGCGCGGCTGGGGAACCTGGGGCAATGCGCCGTTTACGGACCTGATGGCGGTGACGGACGCCGCCGTCAAACGCCCTGATATTGACGCCGGCCGCACCGCTGCAATGGGCGGTTCCTTCGGGGGCTATATGGCCAACTGGGTGGCAGGACAGACAGGCCGGTTCAAAGCGATAGTTACCCACGCCAGCCTCTGGGCACTGGACCAGTTTGGTCCCACGACCGACGCCTCCCAGTACTGGCTGAAGGAAATGACCGAGGAGATGGCGCTGGACAACTCGCCGCACCTTCATGTGGAAAACATCAGTACACCCATGCTGGTGATCCACGGGGACAAGGACTACCGGGTACCCATCGGCGAGGGGCTGCGGCTGTGGTACGAACTGCTGTCCAAGTCGAAACTCGCTGCGGACCAGGACGGGCAGACACCGCACCGGTTCCTGTACTTCCCGGACGAGAACCACTGGGTGCTCCAGCCGCAGCACGCCAAGGTCTGGTATGGCGTGGTGGAGAGCTTCCTGGCCCGGCATGTCCTGGAGCAGGATGTTCCAGTGCCCGCTGATTTGGGCCTCTAGAAACCTCCTGCGGGGGTGCCGGGCATTTTGCCGCACCCCCGCCCGGCGCCGCAGTTTTCGCCGGTAAAAATGCCTGTGATAACCATAGGGCCGTGGCTCCGGAGAGCCGAATGCCATGTGGGGGGAATGGCCGGCAAAGGGGCATATTTTCAGCGAAGCGCTCCTCTGATGGAGTGTGTGGGGCGATCAACGCTATCGCCCCGCAAAGAAACTCCTATGGCGAATTTTTCTGTGTACGTCAAAGTCGAACTGGAGTGGTACGGGAATTCATGAAATGCGGCCGGTCGGGCCGGGCCGCCAGCACCAAAGCCTGAATGCCGGGGCTATTGTGCACAGCCAAGCGGGAAGCGAGTGGCAAACAGCGCCGGCCCATCAGTCATCGTGGGCCGGCAGGGGCTGTCCAACTAGGATTGCCCTGTGACTGACTCCTTCCAAATTCGCCCTGCCCGCACCAGTGATGTCTCCGCAATCAAGAAACTGGTGGCACCGCTGGCAGAGCAGCGGATACTTATGGCCAAGGAAACGGTGGCCTATTACGAAAGCCTGCAGGAATTCCGGATTGCCGAGTCCCCTGACGGCGAAGTTATTGGCTGCGGGGCACTGCACGTCATGTGGGAGGACCTGGCTGAAGTCCGGACCCTGGCTGCATCGGCCGACTGGCGCGGAAAAGGCATAGGCCACGTACTGGTGGAGAGCCTGCTTGAGGAAGCCCGCGCCCTGGGCGTGGCCCGCGTCTTCTGCCTGACGTTCGAGGTGGACTTCTTCAAACGCCACGGCTTCGAAGTGATGGCCGACCAATCCGCAGTGGATCCCGTGGTGTACTCGGAGCTCCTCCGGTCACATGATGAGGGCGTCGCCGAATTCCTGGACCTCGCGAGGGTCAAGCCGAACACCCTGGGCAACACCCGGATGATCAAGGTGCTGTAGGAGCCGTCCCCCTGGTCCGGGCGTGCGCGGAGCACGCCCTGCCCTTGAACGTGCCTGAAATGGTTAGGCGTCCATCTGACCTGCGAGGACTTGTGTTATTCGAATTGGTGGATAAACTGACTGAGGCCGGGATGGGGGGCCCAGGGGAAGGGACAGTCATTGGGGGCTGTCCCTTTTCTGCGTCCGCGGCGGGCCCCTTTATCAGGATCGGGAAACCTACCGCTGCCGGGCCCGCCGGTAGTAGGGTCAAGGTGACATTCTCCAGGAAGCAGAGCCAGGAGCACCGCCATGAAAAAACTGATCAATGATCCCCGGGCCGTCGTCGATGAATCTGTTGAGGGCTTTGGCCTGGCCCACCCACATCTGGTCACCGTCAGCGCAGACCCCACCTATATCACCCGCAAAGACGCGCCGGTGAGCGGCAAAGTGGGCCTGGTTTCCGGGGGAGGCAGTGGCCATGAGCCGCTGCACGCAGGCTTCGTGGGGCAGGGAATGCTCGACGCCGCCGTGCCGGGGGCGGTGTTCACCTCACCGACGCCTGACCAGATCCTCCCGGCGACCCTCGCGGTCAACTCAGGAGCCGGCGTCGTCCACATCGTGAAGAACTACACGGGTGACGTCCTGAACTTTGAAACAGCGGCCGAACTCGCGGAGGCCGAGGGCGTCAGCGTCCGCACTGTCCTGGTTAACGACGACGTCGCCGTGGAGGATTCGCTGTACACCGCGGGCCGCCGCGGCGTGGGTGGAACGGTGCTGGTGGAGAAGATCGCGGGTGCTGCGGCGGAAAGGGGCGATGACCTCGAGGCAGTGGCCGCCGTCGGGGAACGCGTGAACGCAAACGTCCGCACCATGGGGGTGGCGCTGTCCGCATGTACCGTCCCGCACGCGGGCTCACCCAGCTTTGACCTGGCCGAAGATGAAATCGAAATTGGCATCGGCATTCACGGCGAGCCCGGCAGGCACCGCATCCCCATGGAGAACGCGGACGGAATCACCGACCGCCTGCTGGAACCCGTCCTGGCCGATCTGGGCATCGCCTCGGGGGACAAAGTGCTGCTGTTCGTCAATGGCATGGGCGGCACGCCGCTGAGCGAGCTCTATATCGTCTACCGGCGGGCGGTGCAGGTCCTGGCCGGCCGGGGTGCCACGGTGGAGCGGTCGCTGGTGGGCAATTACATCACAGCACTGGAAATGCAGGGGTGCTCCATCTCGGTGTTGAGGCTGGACGATGAACTCACGGAACTGTGGGACGCCCCGGTGCACACCGCTGCCCTTCGCTGGGGCGTGTAGCGGTGGTGCTGGACGTGAACTGGGCGGTGAAGTGGCTGACACTGTCCGCGCAGGCAATGGCCGAGCACCGCGTGGAGCTGATCGAACTGGACCGTGCCATTGGAGATTCGGACCATGGGGAAAACATGGACCGGGGTTTCCAGGCTGTCCTGGACAAGCTGGCTGAAGCCCCGCCCCAGACCCCCGGCGCCGCCCTGAAACTGACAGCCATGACACTGATGTCAAAGGTCGGCGGGGCTGCCGGGCCGCTCTATGGCACGGCCTTCCTCCGGGCGGCAACATCGCTGGGGGATTCCGCCGAAATTGAACCTGAGGCCTGGGCAACCGCCCTGGCAGCAGCCCGTGACGGCATTGTGGCACGCGGAAAGGCCGAATCCGGGGACAAGACAATGGTGGATGCGTGGACACCGGCAGTAGAAGCAGCCCGGAAGGCAGCGGCGGCCGGTGACGCGGATGTCCTCACCGTCCTGGTGGCGGCTGCAGAGGCAGCCGAGGCGGGTGCCGTTGCCACCGATCCCATGGTGGCGCGGAAAGGCCGCGCAAGCTACCTCGGGGAACGCAGCGCCGGGCACCGGGATCCTGGTGCTGCCTCTTCCGCCCTGATCCTCCGTGCAGCGGTGGGGGCTGCTGCGTGACCGTCAGCATCGTGGTGGTTTCCCACAGCGGGAAGATTGCCGACGGCGCTGCCGAGCTTGCAGCGCAGATGGCCCCTGACGTCATGGTGCTGACAGCCGGCGGCACCACCGACGGCCGGATCGGCACGAGCCTGGAAAAGGTCCTGGCCGCGCTGGACAAGGCTGGGAGCGGGGGCACCGTGATCCTCACCGATCTGGGGTCCGCAGTGATGACGGCCGAATCTGCGCTGGAGTTCGCTGAGAACCCGGAAACCATGGTGTTGGCTGACGCGCCCCTCGTGGAGGGGCTTGTTGCAGCGGCCGTGGCAGCGCAGGGCGGAGCGGACATTCACGAGGTCAGGCGCGCAGCCGAAGCTGTTGGTGGTCCCGCCCACCCGGTTGGTTCCCCGGCAGGATGGCCCGGAGATGGATCCGTAACCGGCAGGGAGCCGGACTTCGCGGGCGACTTTGAGCTGGTCAACCAGGCGGGAATGCACGCCCGACCGGCTGCGAAAATCGCCGGAGCCATCTCGGGAATGGACGCCGAAGTGACGGTCAACGGGGTGGACGGTGCCTCCATGACAGGACTCATGACGCTTGGCGCAGGTAAAGGATCCGTGCTGCATGTGCAAGCCTGGGGTGCCGATGCGGAACGGGCCGTGAATTATGTTGGCGGCCTGGTGCAGGAAGGATTCGGGGAGCCCTGAGCTTCGCCGGCCTGCCCACATCAGCAGAAGCTGCAACGCGGCGGCACCGCCTGAATATCCTTCCAAATCCTGCTCCTGCGGTGTGGTTCCAAGGGTGCGGCGGTCCCTGCGAATAGGCTCGATGGCATGGAACGGCCCCAGCTCGAAGACAGCTCCGCGGATATTGAAGTACTGGAGGGTCAGACGTCCGTCGAGGAGCTGCTGGCGGATCTGGGCTTCGAGTGGCGGCATGCCGCACCCATGCAGGACGCGGCGCCCGCAACGGCTGACGATGACGCGTTCGGCCAGCCGGCGCTGTTCTAGCCGGCACTGCTCGAAACGGCCCCGCCCAAGCTCCAGCATTCGAAGATTAGTCCCGTTGGTGCAAACCCCCGGCGTCCAGCACTACCGATGCGCTGATGAACCGGCCGCACTGCTCCCCAAACGGATAGTCGCCGCGCGGCCGGAAATCCAGGGTATGGACCGGCAGGGCTGTGCCGTCGAAGCTGGTCCCCGTGGCCGTCACGGACATGGGCGATTCGCTGAGCGTTTCGAGCATCAGCGACCCCGTTTTGCTGCCGTTCGGAGATGCCGTGGCCGAGCAGACGCCGTGGGAGCAGCCCTGGTCGATGGATGAGCTTCCCGGGCGGAGATCCACGGTGTCCCCGGTGCAGGCGCCGTCCTGGCAGGCCCGGAGGTGCAGGGATGCCACCTGCTGCGCATAACCGGCCGGGATTGATACGGAAACAGCGGTAGCCTGCGCGATGGCAGGACAGGCCACGGCACCCGGGCCGGGGCCGCATGCCGTGGTGAGTCCCGCCGTCGTGATCAATGCCAAAAGCAGCCACTGCCTGCGCATACTTTCAGCGTAGGGCGGCGTGGTCCGCGTTGGCCTCCCTGAGGGCAACTGATGCCCGCATTGTTACGCCGCAGCGGCGAAGGCTGCCGAACGGACACCTCGTTGGAAGGAACAGATCACTTCACCGGAAAGACACTGATGAACCACAGGGAGGCAAGGGCGAAAACAGCGAAGAAGGGCATCAGGCACCCCATGGTGGTCCGGGGCGCGGAGGAAACCGGCCGGGACTGGTTCGGGTCGGCAGGGTTGTACGCCACCTCAATGGCAGACCCTGGAACCGGCTGGCCGGCAAACGAGATATCGGATTCACCGGCAAACAGGGTCCCCTGTGCATCCAGAAACTGATACTTGGGAAAGAAGCGCCGGCTGCGGCTGGAACCGCCGCCGCCGTTGGTCCACCCTGCCACGCTGCCGGTGACAGTGGCCTGCACCTTGGCCCACGAGGCAACCTCCTGCTCGTCGCGCCGGGCAGTGCGCGCGGCATGGACAGCAGCGAAGAAGGCTGCCGTGACGAACAGCGCCCACACGATATAAAGAATCAGCTTCATGGCTTTGGCTTCCCCCCTGGTTCCAGTCACCAAAAGTATGCCAGCTTACGCATACGTGTCCGGACCCTCGTGCTCAGGCAGGCAGCTGGTAGGCGCCGTCGTTCATTTCCGCCAGGCCGTCGGCGAGCAATCCTGCCAGGGCCCGCTCCAACTGTTCCGGCGCGGAGTTGAGCCGGTGCAGGGCAGCCAGGGGAACGCCGATGCCCGCCGGCGCGAATCCCAGGTCGGCAGGCTCGCGGTAGAACATCTCGGCTGGAACAGGGGTCTCGGCCAGCCGCAGCACCGCCACCACGGCGCCGCGGACCTGCCGGTCCGTTCCGTGCCAGGCCTGGCCTTTCGGGATGTACGACGGCGGCGGCTCACCTGCCGCCCGCCAGGCACAAAGATCATTGACCGGGCAGGCGGCGCACTTGGGCGCCCGCGCCGTGCACACGAGCGCACCCAGTTCCATCACCGCTGCGTTCCAGCGGACAGAAGGCCCAGCGCCGGCGGGCAGGAGCGAAGCGGCCAGACGCATCTCCGCTGCGGTCAGGGAAGGGGCGGGAAGGGCGGTGCCGGAGACCAGCCGCGCATGGACCCGCCTGATGTTGGTATCCACGACGGTTTCACGCCGGCCATAGGCGAAGGCCGCCACGGCGGCAGCTGTGTAACTGCCGACACCGGGCAGGGCCAGCAGTTCCGGGTAGGTGTCCGGGACCTTTCCGTCATGATCGCGGGTAATTGCCACGGCTGCAGCATGGAGGCGAAGCGCCCGGCGGGGATACCCCAGCCTGCCCCAGGAACGCACCGCTTCCCCTGCCGGTTCTCCAGCCAGCCCTGCAGGGGCAGGCCAGCGTTTCAGCCATTCGTGCCATACCGGAAGGACGCGGACCACCGGAGTCTGCTGCAGCATGATCTCGCTGACCAGGATGCCCCAGGGCGAGCACGCGGGTTCACGCCAGGGAAGATCGCGGGCGGTGTCAGCGAACCAGGTGCTGATGCGTTCGTGCAACAGGCTAAGCCCCGCCCCGCTTCCGGGAGGGCCGGCGGAAACGGCGGTGGAGGAAAGTGCAGTGTCGATGCCAACACTGTAATGGATGTGTCTGCCGGGGTTGAAACAGGATGTGACCAGGGCGTTGGCCCCGCGGCGGCGTGGTGGGTGAACAGATGCGGGGCGGTTCTCTAGCCTAGGAGGATGGGCAGGCAAGGCGAATCATCACCACGTGGCAGGGCACCGGGATCCGGTTCCACTGCCGTCCGCAAACCAAGCGCGGCAGTGTACCGCCGGCGTCGGCTGTTTGTGGGCGGGGCACTCCTGCTGATCATTGCGCTGGTCAGCAGCTTCGCCGTTGCCGGTGCCTTCAACGGCAGGTCAGAGCAGGCCTCATCCACGGCACCAGGAGCGACCGCCTCTGCCGATCCTTCCGCCGGGGCGTCACCGTCGGCCTCGGCGTCCCCATCAGCACCAGCGGCTACGCCTACGCCGTCGGCCACCCCCGGCTGCAACCAGAACCTGGTGACGGTCTCCGCCTCCACTGACAAGGCGGCCTACGGGCCTGAAGAGAATCCGATGCTTACCCTCAAGGTGACCAACGGTGGCACCATGCCCTGTGAAGTGAACATTGGCACCTCGCAGATGGAGTTCCTGGTGACCAGCGGGGCGGACCGGATCTTCTCGTCCCGGGACTGCCAGGCAGTAAGCGAAGACCTGGTCAAGATGATTGCACCGGGAGCCAGCGAAACCGCGAACTTCCCGTGGTCCCGCAACCGTAGTGTGGAGGGCTGCCAGCCCGTTGAAGCCCAGCCCGGCGGCGGCGGCGCCTACTATATTTTCACGGCGAAGCTCGGTTCCAAGGCCAGCCCCAAGGCTGTTTTCCAGCTCAACTGACACGGCCGGGCCGTGGGGCCGCGCCGAAGGGCGTGGCCGTGGCCGGGGTCTGGGCGAGGCAGGGGCTGGAGCCAGCCAGTGAGGCTAAAGGAACCGGTCCAGCAGGCTTGCTTCCGCCATCCGGCTGAGCCCTTCCCGGACGGTGCGGGCGCGCTGGTCGCCGATGCCGTCAACTGTCATCAGGTCATCGATGGTGGCGGCCATCAGGAACTGCAGACCGCCGAAGTGGTCCACGAGGCGGTCGGCAACAGCCTTGGGGACCGCTTTTAGGCCCGAGAGCAGGCGGTAGCCGCGCGGCTGGACAACAGCGTCGAGGTTCGCCTCGCCGCCCGCGAATCCCACGATCCCGGAGATCTTTCCGAGGTCGATCAACTCGGTGGGGCCAAGGCTCACCAGGGCGTTGACGGCATTCTCGATGTCCTCGGGAGTGGCATCAGGAGCGCCGTAGTCACGGATGATGACGTCACTGCCGGGTCCGCGGCCAACCGTCAGCTCATCGAGCTGGAGCGAGAGGAGACGGCCGTCCTCGCCGAGTTCCAGGACATACTGGGCGATTTCCTCGGAGATCCGGCGGACCATTTCCTGCCGCTGCAGGGTCACAGCCACGTCCCGCACGGTGACCATCGCCTCTATTTCCAGGGCGGAGAGCGAGCTGGTGACCTGGTCCAGCCGGGAGCGGTAGCGCTCCAGGGTTGCCAGGGCCTGGTTTGCCCGGGCCAGGACCTTTTCCGATCCTTCCAGCACGTGGCGCAGGCCGTTCACGTAGAGGGCGATGATCTGCATGGACTGGCTGACCGAGATCACGGGCACGCCGGTCTGGATGGCCACGCGCTCCGCGGTGCGGTGGCGGGTGCCGGACTCCTGCGTTTCGATGCTGGAATCCGGGACGAGCTGGACGGCAGCGCGGAGGATGTTTCCGGCGTCCTTGTCGCAGATGATGGCGCCGTCCATCTTGGCGAGTTCCCGGAGCCGGGTGGGGGAGAAATCGATGCCGATGTCGAACCCGCCGGAACAGATCGAGTCGATGGTCCGGTCCGAGCCCAAAACGATCAGCGCCCCGGTGCGTCCGCGCAGGATTCGCTCCAGGCCGTCGCGCAGGGGAGTTCCGGGTGCCACCCTGCCCAGAGTTGCCCTGAGTGATTCTTCGGGGCTCCGCGCCATAGGTGTTCCCTTCAAAGGTGCGGACCGCCGCCCGCAAGAATGCCGGCTTTACCGCTGGGCCGGCAGGATCTGAAAGTACTCAGTTTCCCGCAAGCTCAATGATAGGGGCAAGCAACCCCAACTTCCGCACGGGCAAGCCCCAAAGTGCCTCATGAGGGGGTGCCGGTGAACGTCCGGGAAGCGGGTTCGGCGGCGGGTTGCCGGCTGGGCACTTTGGCACACTTATTCTCGCTCGACCCTGGTCGCGGTGCTTTCGGCTGCTGCTGTCAGTCCTCGGCGGCGGCCAGCTGGCCGCATGCCCCGTCGATCTCCTTGCCGCGCGTATCGCGCAGGGTGCAGGGCACCCCTGCGGCCCGCAGCCGCGCAATGAATTCCTGCTCCACCGGCTTGTCCGAGGCGGTCCAGATGGAGCCGGGGGTGGGGTTCAACGGAATCGGGTTCACGTGCACCCAGCCGCGGCCGCGCTGGTTGAGCTTCTTGGCCAGCAGGTCTGCACGCCAGGGGTGGTCATTCATGTCCTTGATCAGCGCGTACTCGATGCTGACCCTGCGGCCCGTCTTGCGGTAGTAGTCGTACGCCGCATCGAGCGCCTCGTCCACCTTCCAGCGGTTGTTCACCGGGATGAGTTCGTCGCGGAGTTCGTCGTCGGGAGCATGCAGGGACAGTGCGAAGGTAACCGGGATGTCCTCGTCCGCAAGCTTGCGGATGGCAGGAACGAGGCCGACGGTTGAGACGGTGATGTTGCGGGCAGACATGCCCAGGCCCTCGGGGGCGGGGTCCACGAAGCGGTGGAGGGCTGCCATCACGCGCTTGTAGTTGGCCAGCGGCTCGCCCATTCCCATAAAGACGATGTTGGTGACCCGCTCGTCGTCGTGCTCCTTGGGGCCCAGTTCGCCGGCTGCTATGACCCGGTTTGCGGCCACCACCTGGTCAACGATCTCCGCGGTGGACATGTTGCGGGTCAGCCCGGCCTGGCCGGTGGCGCAGAACGGGCAGTTCATGCCACAGCCGGCCTGGGAGGAGATGCAGAGAGTGATGCGGCCGGGGTAGCGCATCAGCACGGACTCCACCAGCGCGCCGTCGAACAACCGCCAGAGGAACTTAATGGTGTCTCCCTTGTCGCTTCGCTGGCGGCGGACCTCTGTGAGCAGCGGCGGGAACATCCGGGAAACGAGTTCCTCCCGGCCTGCCTTGGGGAGGTCGCTCATGGCGTCCGGGTCCACAGTCCAGTGCTGGAAGTAGTGTGTGGAGAGCTGTTTCGCCCGGAAGGCGGGCAGGCCCAGCTCCTTCATCTTCGCGCCGCGTTCGGCCAGGCTCAGGTCAGCCAGATGCGTCGGCGGCTGCTTCACCCGCGGTGACGCGAATTGAAGCAGTGGGCGGCCCTCGACGGTGCGTGCCTGCTCCCAGCCTTCGGCAGTCGGGCGGATCTGGGGGCGGGTGCTCTCCGGGGCCTCTTGGCGGGCGCGCGCGGGAGCTTCGGAAGAAGCGGTGGGGGAAGTCATCCCCTCTATTGTCCCATGCCGGGCAAGCGCCGGTGAAGAGGCAGGAATTGCCCTGCCTAAGTGCTTTCCAGCGGCGTGACCGTCCTCGTCCTGCTGTCCCACACCCTCGCGCCGGTGCACTCGCCCGCCAGCCCGAGGTCCAGGAGTTCCACGGCTGTCCCCAACAGGTGGTGCGGGACGCGGCGGGCGAGAGTGACGTGGGGTGTCCACGCATCCGGCAGGGTGAGGTGCGTTGCGCCGGCCGCCTCCGCATGGACGAAGCGGTGCAGTTCCAGGAGTTGCCGGGTCAGGACCACCGACCTCGCGAGGACGTACTTTCCCGGACCACCCGGAAAGACGAGGACACCGGAAAACTCTGTACGGACCGGCAGCATCCGCGGTATGTCCTGCACTCTGTCGGACAGCTTCAGGTCAGGACCAGCTGCAAGGGTGACGTGCGGCCGGTTGCTCTGTCCGGTATGACCAGCCAGGCTCGGCACCCCTGCCCCGGCGAGCATGGCCCAGTCCGCCCGGATGCGCGCGTCGATGGCGTCCTCAAACGTCAACTCGATACTTCGCATGCTCCCATCATGCCGCTCCGGGCATTCATGGGCGGGGTAAAGCGGCCCCGTGGATTTGCCGCCCTGCGATAAACTGGAACTTGGCTTTCCGCCAGCCCGATTCCCGGCCCACAGCCGCAGTGCCCGGCGCATAGCTTCGAAAGGCGCCCGGGCAGTCCCAACCGCAGCGAAAGTAGCACCGTGTCCCAAGATGTCCTGACCCCCGCCCGGATCTCCGGTATCCACAAAGAGGCCGGCCGCCGCAGGACCTTTGCTGTCATTTCCCACCCTGACGCAGGCAAGTCCACCCTGACCGAAGCGCTGGCACTGCACGCAAAGGTGATCGGCACGGCCGGTGCGTCCAGCGGCAAGGCCAACCGCAAGGAGACCGTGTCCGACTGGATGCAGATGGAGAAAGACCGCGGCATCTCCATCAGCTCCGCGGCGCTTCAGTTCTCCTACCGGGACACCGTCATCAACCTGCTGGACACCCCTGGCCACGCGGACTTTTCCGAGGACACGTACCGGGTGCTGGCCGCCGTGGACTGCGCCGTGATGCTGGTGGACGCCGCCAAGGGCCTGGAAACGCAGACCATGAAGCTGTTCGAGGTCTGCAAGCAGCGCAACCTGCCCATCATCACCGTTATCAACAAGTGGGACCGTCCGGGCCTGGACGCGCTGGCGCTGATGGACGAGATCACCGAGCGCACCGGCCTGCAGCCCATGCCACTGACCTGGGCCGTGGGTATATCCGGCGACTTCCGCGGCGTCTGGGACCTCCGCAACGACCGTTTCGCGCGGTTCCAGCGCAACAACGCGGGCGCCCAGATTGCCCTCACCGAGTATTTCACCCCCGAGGAAGCCGCCGAAACCCAGGGCAGCAACTGGACGGATGCGGTGGACGAGGCGGGCCTGGTGATTGAGTCGAACCTGGAGTTCGATGTCGAGGCCTTCCACGCCGGCAAGGCCACCCCCATCCTGTTCAGCTCCGCCGCGCTTAACTTCGGTGTCAAGGAGCTGCTGGACGCGCTGGTGGATTTCGCGCCGTCGGCCGCCCCGCGCCCGGACGTTGATGGCACCCCGCGTCCCGTGGAGTCACCGTTCTCCGGCTTTGTGTTCAAGGTCCAGGCAGGCATGAACAAGGCCCACCGCGACCATGTGGCCTTCATCCGCGTCTGCTCCGGCGTCTTCGAGCGCGGCATGGTGGTCACACAGACCAGGACGGGGAAATCTTTCGCCACAAAGTACGCCCAGCAGGTGTTCGGCCGGGAACGCGAAGTGATTGATGAGGCGTACCCAGGAGACGTGGTGGGCCTGGTCAACGCATCGTCCCTGCGCGTGGGGGACAGCCTCTTCCTTGAGGGTCCCGTGGAGTATCCTGCCATCCCGCTGTTCGCTCCCGAGCATTTCCAGGTGGCGCGGTCTAAGGACCCCAGCAAGTTCAAGCAGTTCCGCCGCGGCATCGAGCAGCTCGAGCACGAAGGCGTCATCCAGGTGCTCCGCTCCGACGTCCGCGGTGACCAGGCGCCGGTGCTTGCCGCCGTCGGACCCATGCAGTTCGAGGTGGTGGAGGACCGGATGGCGCACGACTTCAGCGCTCCCATGCGCCTTGAGCGCCTGCCCTACTCCCTGGCCAGGATCTCGACGGCGGATGCCATGCCGGCGCTCGCCAACGTACCGGGCGCCGAGGTGCTTTTGCGGTCCGACGGCGAGTACCTCGCCTTGTTCAATGACGTCTGGGCGCTGCGCCGCATCGAGAAGAACCACCCGGACCTCACCCTCGTGCCTATCGGCACCCACAACCCCGCAAAGTAGGAACCGTGAACGCAGGCCAGCCCGCCGCAGCTCAACCCCGCGCCGTCATCACCGGCGCCGGAACCATCAACCCGGTCGGTTCTTCAGTGCCCGAGACCTGGGCGGCACTGGTGGCCGGAAAATCCGGCATCGCTGCGCTCGAAGAGGCCTGGACCGAGCAGCTGCCGGTGAAGATCGCCGGGCAGGTTACCGATGACCTCACCGAACACCTGAGCACCCGCGAGATGAAGCGCATGGACCGCTGTGGGCAGCTCGCCCTCATTGCTGCCCGGGAAGCGTGGAACCAGGCCGGCGCCCCGGACGTGGATCCGGAGCGTTTCGCGGTGGTGATCGGTTCGGCGTACGGCGGGCTCGGCTCCACGCTGGAACAGGACCGCACCCTTGCCGCCTCGGGCCCCCGCAAGGTTTCCCCGCACACCCTGACCCGGCTCATGGTCAACGGCCCGGCGGCCTGGGTGTCCATCGACCTCGGTGCGCGCGGCGGTGCCCGAACGCCGGTCAGCGCGTGCGCCTCCGGGGCTGAGGCGATTGTCCAGGCAGCTGAAATGATCCGCTCCGGTGCTGCCGACGTCGTCATTGCGGGCGGCGTGGATGCTTCCGTCAATGACCTGGTGATAACTGGCTTTTCCCAGATCCGCGCGCTGTCCAGCCGCAACGATGATCCGCAGCGCGCATCACGCCCGTTCGACGGCGGCCGGGACGGCTTTGTCCTCGCGGAGGGCGCCGGCGTGGTGGTGCTGGAGAGCGAGGAGCACGCTAGCGCCCGCGGCGCTGCAGTGCTGGGGGCCGTTGCCGGCGGCGCCGTTACCTCCGATGCCAACGACATTGTGGCGGCGGACCCCGCCATGCAGCGGCGCGTCATGCAGAAAGCCCTTGCATCCGCGGGCATGGCGGCGGAAGACATCGGCTTTGTCCACGCCCATGCAACGTCCACCCCGGTGGGGGACAAGCTTGAGGGCCAGGCCATCAACGCCATCTTTGGTGCAGAAATCCCGGTTACGTCCACCAAGGGCCACACCGGGCACCTGCTGGGCGGCGCCGGTGCGCTGGCCGCCGTCGTGGTGCTTGAGGCCCTGCGCACCGGGATGCTCCCGGGGACCCTCAACGTCCAGGAGCTGGATCCGGAAGTGGACCTCAACGTCGTGACTGAGGACGTCCGCCAGCTTCAGCCGGACAGTGCTGCCGCCGGCCTGGTAAACGCCTTCGGCTTCGGCGGCCACAGCGTTGCCCTGGTGATTACGGCGGATTAGGCGTCAAGGGGCAATCCCTCAAGCCGCTCCGTCAGGGCGTCAAGGACGGGAAGCTGGCCTTTCACCAGCTTGAGCCTTGCCTCCTCCAGGGGAAACCAGCGTGCGTCGTCAATTTCTGGGTAGTGCTGGATTTTTCCGGATCCCTTGGGCCACTCGAGCGGGAACGAGTTGCTGACGATCTGTTCCGGCGCGAAGTCCTGCTCGGCAGCGTAGATGGTAATCACTTTTCCGGACGGCTGGCGGAATTCGCCGAGGTGCATGTAGTCGGCTGCCGGCGGGGGAGTGCCCATCTCCTCACCAAACTCGCGAAGTGCGGCAGCCAGGGGATCCTCGTCGGACGCGTACTCGCCTTTTGGAATAGACCAGGCATGGGCATCCTTGCGGGCCCAGAACGGCCCGCCCATGTGCCCGATCCAGACCTCCAGGCGCTCCGGTCCAGCGGATGGACTGTCCTCTGGCTGCCCGCCGGACTTCCGGGACGCCACGCCAAGCCTGTACAGGAGTAGCCCTGCGCTTCGAACCGGCATTTTTCCTCCACTTCGGCGGTTTCCAGAGTTAGCCGTCCCGCGTTAACCCGCAGTTCACGGCACTGCTTTAGGTTATTCCCTCAGGCACTTTGCTCGAAGGGACCCGTCATGGCCAGTATTGCTGAGGTTTTGGGACGGCTGACGCCGGAAGAACTTGAAGAGCTGCACAGCCTTGGTCCCAATGGACACCTGCCGCGGCACCTGGTCGAGGCCCTGGACCGGGCGGCCGGGGGTCCCGGCTCCGGCCGCGGCTACTACGTGCCAACAGGAAATGTGACCGCCACAGGCGGGCCGTTGCTGGTGCTGCGCAGCGACGTGTCCGGCTGGCTTTTCAGCTCCCGCCACGATGACCCTGAAACGCTCCCGCGCCACAACAACTAGCGCGGGCCGGGCTGCCCACTAAACTGCAAATTCCCGTCCGCCATCAGCCGATCAGCAGGCTCAGGGCCTCGGTAAGGTGCTCCACTTCCCGCACTGAAAAGCCCGCCGGGATGGGCCCGGGACCGGCGTGGCTTGCAGGAACAACAGCGTGGGTAAACCCGAGCCGGTGCGCCTCCTGGATGCGCTGGTTGATCCCGGGAACCGGCCGCACCTCACCCGCCAGGCCCACCTCGCCGAAAGCTATGAGGCGGATGGGCAGCGGCTTGCGCGCCTTGGCCGATGCCACGGCCAGGGCAACCGCCAGGTCCGTCGCAGGCTCGCTGAGCTTCACGCCACCCACGGTGGCAACATAGGAGTCGTCCTTGTGCAGGAGGGTCCCCGCCCGCTGCTGCAGGACCGCGAGCAGCATGGACACCCGGGAACTGTCCAGGCCGCTGGTAGCGCGCCGCGGCTGCGAGGTGGGGCTCTCGGCGAGCAGTGACTGAACCTCGGCCAGCAACGGACGCCGGCCCTCCATGGTGACGGTGATGCAGGTGCCCGAGACCGGTTCCTTGGTGCGGCTGACAAACAGCCCGCTGGGATCGGCAAGCCCTTCAATGCCGTTCTCGTTCAGGTCGAAGCAGCCGACGTCGTCGGTAGGCCCGTAGCGGTTCTTGACGGCCCGGAGCAGCCGGAGCCGGGAGTGGCGCTCACCCTCAAACTGGCACACCACGTCCACCAGGTGCTCCAGCAGCCGCGGGCCGGCTATGGAGCCGTCCTTGGTCACGTGGCCCACCAGCAGGGTGGTCATGTTCCGCCGCTTTGCGGCCGCAATAATGGACGCTGCCACTTCGCGGACCTGTGAAACGCCTCCGGCGCTGCCGTCAACGTCTGCGCTGCTGAGGGTCTGCACCGAGTCCACGATCAGGAGGCGGGGTTCGATTTTCTCCACCTGCCCGAGCGCCTGGCCCAGGTCCGTTTCGGCGGAGAGGTACAGGGATTCGGCCACGGCGTCGATCCGCTCCGCACGCAGCTTCACCTGCGCTGCCGATTCCTCACCCGTCACGTACAGCACGTCCTGTGCCGTCCGGGCGAACTTCGCCGCAACATCCAGCAGCAGCGTGGACTTGCCAACGCCGGGTTCACCGGCCAACAGGATGACGGCGCCCGGGACAAGCCCGCCACCCAGCACGCGGTCCAGCTCGTCCACTCCGGTAGGCAGGAAGGCGGCAGTGGTGGCGTCCACCTCGGCAATCCGGCGGGCCGGCTCGAGGACTGTAGTGGCCGCCGTCGTACGCGCAACGGCGGTGCCGGTTTCCTCAACCGTCCCCCAGGCCTGGCATTCGCCGCACCGCCCCACCCACTTGACGGTGGTCCAGCCGCACTCAGCACATTTGTAGGCGGGCGCCTTGGCGGCCCGGGAGGTCTTTGTTGCCATGCGTTCAACCCTAGTGGCGGGCGCGGACATTGCCTGCCGGCACCGGGGGAGCCGCCGGCAGCACTTTTCGCGAGGGGTTGAGAGAGCGCTCTCTTGACAGTGATCTGCGCCACCTCTACTCTTGAGGAACTTGCCAGAGAGCGCTCTCTCAGCGCCGGAAGTCCCACAAAGGAGTGACCTTGAAATTCGTACGTCGACACACTGCGGCCGCCATCGCGGGCGCAGCAGCCCTGGCCATGATGGCCACAGGCTGCAGCAGCAGTTCGGAACAGGCAGCAAGCGCGGACAATCCCGTAGAGCTTACGGTTACCACTTTTGGAACCTTCGGCTATGACGATCTTTACGCTCAGTATGAGCAGGCCAATCCCGGCGTCAAGGTCAAAGCCACCAACATCGACCGCGGAGCGAACGCCCGCACTGATGCCTTCACCAAGCTCGCGGCCGGCTCCGGCCTCAGCGACGTGGTGGCCATCGAGGAGGGCTGGCTTGGTTCCATCATGGAGGTGTCGGACCAGTTCGTGGACCTCAACGAGCACGGTGCGGGGGACATCAAGGACAACTGGGTGGACTGGAAGTTCAAGCAGGGCACCGATCCTGACGGCCGCGTCATCGGCTACGGGACAGATATCGGCCCCCAGGGCCTCTGCTACAACGGCAAGCTGTTCGAAGCTGCCGGCATGCCCAGTGACCGCGAGTCAGTGGCTAAGCTCTTCGGCGGCGAGGAGGCAACCTGGGAAACATACTTCAAGCTCGGTGAGCAGTACAAGGCAGCCACCGGCAAAGCCTGGTACGACCAGTCCGGCTTCGTCTGGAACTCCATGGTGAACCAGATGGAAGAGGGCTACTACACCAAGGACGGCGAGCTGAACGTCGACGGCAACTCCGAGATGAAGGCCAAGTTCGAGATGCTGGCTGCCGGCACCGCCTCCGGATTGTCCGCAAACCAGACCCAGTGGGACTGGGGCAACGGCAAGGCCTTTGTTGACGGCTCCTTTGCCACCTTCGTCTGCCCGGGCTGGATGCTCGGCACCATCAAGGGCCAGCTCGAATCTGCAGGCGGCGGCACGGAAAGCGGCTGGGACTTCGCCGACGTCTTTCCCGGCGGAGCCTCAAACTGGGGTGGCGCTTTCCTCTCTGTGCCCAAGACCTCCAAGCACCCCGCCGAGGCCGCCAAGCTCGCGGCCTGGCTCACTGCGCCTGAACAGCAGGTCAAGCAGTCAGCTGCGGCCAACAACTTCCCCAGCACGATCAAGGCGCAGGAGAAGCTCGTCGCGGATGCCGCACCCAACGTGGTGTTCAACAACGCTCCCACCGGTGTCATCCTCGCCAACCGTGCCAAGGGCGTGGTGGCCCAGTTCAAGGGACCGGACGATTCGGTGATCCAGGAAAACGTCTTCGGCCCCGCGCTGAAGATGCTCGACGGCGGCACTGCCGATGCAGACAAAGCCTGGTCCGAAGCCCTGACCCTCCTCAACGACCTGGTCGTAAACAACTAGCACCACCCGCTGTGGGGCCTCCCGGAAGGGAGGCCCCCCGATGGAGGGCAAGAGCCCAATGACAACCACCCTGAACCGCCCGGCCAAACCACCAGCGGCCGCCAAGCCCAAACCCACCTTCAAACAGAGGCTGAACGTCTTTGACGTCAAGGCATCGCCCTACCTCTACATCGCCCCCTTCTTTATCCTCTTCGCGCTGGTGGGACTGTTCCCGCTGGTCTATACCTTCGTGGTCAGCCTCTTTGACTGGCATCTCCTCAAAGGCCAGGGCGACTTTGTAGGCCTGCAGAACTTTACGGAAGTCCTGCATGACCGCTTCTTCTGGAACTCCCTGTTCAACACCGTCAGCATCTTCCTGCTGTCCGCCATCCCGCAGCTTGCCGTGGCGCTCTTCCTGGCCGCAGTACTGGACCAGAACCTCCGGGCCAGGACGTTCTGGCGGATGAGCGTCCTCCTGCCCTACATCGTCACCCCGGTGGCAGTAGCAATGATCTTCACCAACATGTTCGGCGAACAGTACGGACTGATCAACAACGTGCTGGGCAATTTCGGCCTGGACCCGGTGATGTGGAAAAGCGAGACGCTGCCCAGCCACGTTGCCATCGCCACCATGGTGAACTGGCGCTGGACCGGATACAACGCCCTTATCCTGCTGGCGGCAATGCAGGCCGTTCCCCGTGACCTGTACGAGTCGGCCGCCCTGGACGGTGCCGGAGCCCTGCGCAGGTTCTTCAGCATCACCCTGCCGAGCATCAGGCCCACCATGGTCTTTGTGGTCATCACCTCGACCATCGGGGGGCTGCAGATCTTCACCGAACCGCGCCTGTTCGACCCCGCCACCGCCGGCGGTTCGCAGCGGCAGTTCCAGACCACCGTGCTGTACCTCTGGGAAATGGCCTTCCAGCGCCAGAACTTCGGCAAGGCGTCCACCATCGCCTGGCTGCTCTTCCTGATTATCGTGCTGTTCGGCCTCATCAACTACCTGATCTCACGGCGGATTGCCACCGCGGATGCCGCCAAGCCCTCCCGGGCCGCCCGGAGAGCCACCCGGCACCGCCCTGAAAGGACCAAGCGATGAGCATCATCGAAGGGGCGCCCGCCGCGCCCGCCGGCACAGTTCCTGCTGAATCCAAACCCGCCGGCAATCCGGCCCCGGTCCGCAGGCGCTTCCTGGGCTCGGGCGGCAGGCCGGGATTCCTGACCTACGGACTTCTCCTCGCCTTCCTGGTGTCGTCGGCCTACCCGCTGTGGTGGTCAGCCGTTATCGGCAGCCGCTCCAACGAGGCCCTTGGCGAGACCTGGCCGCCGCTGCTCCCGGGCGGGAACTTCTGGACCAATGTGGGCGAGGTCTTTGACACCATTCCGTTCTGGCTCGCCCTGGGCAACAGTGTGCTGATTTCATCCATCATCACCGTGTCCGTGGTGGGGTTTTCCACCCTGGCCGGCTACGCCTTCGCCAAGCTGCGCTTCAAGGGCCGGGACGGGCTCATGCTGATGGTGGTGGCCACCATGGCCATCCCCACCCAGCTGGGCATCATCCCGCTCTTTATGGTGATGCGCACCCTGGGCTGGACAGGTGAAATCGGGGCCGTAGTGGTCCCCACCCTGGTCACTGCGTTCGGCGTCTTCTTCATGCGGCAATACCTCGTGGACGTCATCCCGGATGAGCTCATCGAGTCCGCCAGGATGGACGGGGCCAACATGATCTCCACCTTCTGGCACGTGGCCATCCCGGCAGCACGGCCCGCCATGGCAATTCTTGGCCTGTTCACGTTCATGACAGCCTGGACAGATTTTCTCTGGCCCCTGCTGGTGCTCGACGCCGGCAATCCCACGTTGCAGACGGCGCTCAGCCAGCTGCAGTCAGCCCGCTACGTGGACTACTCCGTGGTCCTCGCCGGAGCGGTACTGGCAACACTTCCGCTGCTGGTGCTCTTCGTGCTCGCCGGCAAACAACTCATCTCAGGAATCATGCAAGGAGCAGTGAAGGGCTAATGCAGCACCGGACATATCAGCGGCAATGGCCCGAGGGCTTTATGTGGGGGTCGGCGACGGCGGCCGCACAGATAGAGGGCGCCGGCCACGAGGGCGGCAAGGAGGATTCCATTTGGGACCACTTCGCGAGGATCCCGGGAGCGATTGCGAACGGGGAGAACCTTGAGCAGGCCGTGGACCACTACCACCGGATGCCGCAGGACGTCCGGCTGATGAAAGAGCTGGGACTCGACTCCTACCGCTTTTCCACCAGCTGGGCGCGGGTGCGCCCCGCGGACAGGGCCGTTAACCGGGAGGGGCTGGACTTCTACTCCCGGCTGGTGGATGAACTCCTTGAAGCAGGGATCCTGCCGTGGCTCACCCTCTACCACTGGGACCTGCCGCAGGCCCTGGAGGAGAAAGGCGGCTGGGCCAACCGGGACACCGCGTACAGGTTCCTGGAGTACGCGAATGACGTCTACTCGGCCCTGGGGGACAGGGTCCAGCACTGGACCACGTTCAACGAGCCTTTCTGCTCATCCCTCCTGGGCTACGGGTCCGGAGTGCACGCCCCGGGCCGCCAGGAGCCCGCTGCAGCCATCGCTGCCGTTCACCACCAGCACCTGGCCCACGGGCTGGCCGTGAATGCCCTGCGTGAGCGGGGTGCCCGGCACCTGGGCATTACCCTGAACCTGAGCAACTCGATTCCGCGGGACAGCCAGGACCCCGTGGACCTGGACGCAGCAAGGCGCTTTGACTCGCTGCAGAACCGGATTTTCCTGGATCCGATCCTGCGGGGAGCCTACCCGGCGGACTCATTGCGGGACCTTGCCCCGTTCGGCCTGCAGGACGTGATCCTGCCGGGCGACCTGGACGTTATCAGCGCGCCGCTGGACTTCCTGGGCGTGAACCATTACCACGATGACCTCATCAGCGGCCACGCGGACGACGCCGGCAGCGACGGCCACTCCGGCGGCGCCGAACGGGCCTCCGCCTCACCCTGGATCGGTTCGGAAGACATCGCCTTTCCCAGCCGCGGGCTGCCGCGGACTGCGATGGGCTGGGAAGTGAATCCGGACGGGTTGCGGAAACTCCTCGTCCGGCTGGGAAAGGAGTACCCCTCGCTGCCGCCGCTCTACATCACCGAAAACGGGGCCGCCTACGAGGACACCGTCAGTCCCGGCGGAGCCGTGCACGACGTGGACCGCGCCCGGTTCATCCTTGACCATGTGGGAGCCGTGGGTGAAGCGATAGATCAGGGCGCGGATGTCCGGGGCTATTTTGTCTGGTCCCTGCTGGACAACTTCGAGTGGTCCTGGGGCTACGGAAAGCGCTTTGGGATTGTCCGGGTGGATTACGGCACGCTGGAACGTACCGTCAAGGACAGCGGCAGGGCCTATGCGGAACTGATTGCCGCGGCAAAGCGGAACGCCTCCCGACTCGCTGCGTCGCTGCCCGCTTAAACTGGAGTCCCAGACCAGTGCCAGCCAGACCACGGAGCGAAAATTGTGAAGCAAGACACCAGCGGCAGCCGGCCAACGCCCACCCTGGAAATGGTGGCAGCGCTGGCCGGTGTCTCCCGCGCCACAGTGTCGCGGGTAGTCAATGACGTTCCAAGCGTGGACGAACACATCGCCGCCAAAGTGCGGCAGGCCATCCTTGCCGTGAACTACACGCCAAACCGGGCGGCGCGGTCCCTGGCAAGCAGGCGGCCCAACTCCGTGACACTCATCGTGCCGGAGTCCACGTCAAAGGTGTTCGCGGATCCGTTCTTCGCGTCAGTCGTCCAGGGTGTGGCGCTGTATCTGGGGGAGACGGACTACACCCTGAACATGGTTATTGCATCGGAAGCCAAACCCGAGAAGACCAGGGCATTCCTGCTCGGCGGCAACGTGGCGGGCGCGCTGGTGGTGTCCCACCACGTCGGCGACAGGTCCTGGACCCACCTGAGCGACTACATCCCCATGGTGTTCGCCGGCAGGCCGCTGGGAGAAGGTGCCAGGTACTACGTGGACGTCGACAATGAAGCTGCAGCGGCAGGCGCAACACGGCTTCTGCTCAAGGGCGGGCGGACGAATATTGCCACCATCGCAGGCCCGCAGGACATGCCGCCGGGCATAGACCGGCTCAATGGCTGGAGATCGGCGATGGCTGAAGCCGGACTCGAGGATTCCATGGTGGAGTACGGGGACTTCACCCTGGCATCCGGTGCGAAAGCGATGCGGCGGCTGCTGGGAAGCGGCCGGCCCGTGGATGGCCTGTTCGTGGCCAACGACCAGATGGCCGCCGGTGCCTACACAGTGCTCCAGGAACGCGGGCTCCGGATTCCCCAGGACGTAGCGGTAGTGGGTTTCGACGACGATTCATTCGCTACGTCGGTAAATCCACCGCTCACCACCGTGCACCACCCGATCATTGAGATGGGAAAGAAGATGGCCGAAATCCTGGTTGACCTCATCGAGGGCAAGGACACCGAACGGGTCACGCAGATCCCCACCTCGCTCGTGATCCGGGAGTCCGTGTGATGACCGCCGGTAAAGCGGGCAGGGCATCCAGCAGCAGCACGGGACCGGACGCGGTCCTGCGCTGGGGTGTTGTAGCTACCGGGCGGATAGCCCACCGGGTCACCCGGGACCTCGCCTGCCTTGAAGATGCGGAACTGTACGCAGTAAGTTCGCGCAGCAAGGGCTCGGCGCAGGCATTCGCGGAAGAGCACGGCTTTGCGGTGAGTTACCACGACGATCCCTCCGGCTCCGGCTCCGGCTCCGGCTTCCGGCAGCTCTTCGCCGACCCCCGGGTGGACGTGGTCTACGTTGCCACTCCCCACGCACAGCACTTTAAGGTTGTCCGGGCGGCCCTGGAAGCAGGAAAACATGTCCTGTGCGAAAAGCCGTTCACGGTCAACGCCGCCGAAGCCCGGGAACTGGTGGACTTGGCCCGGTCCCGCGGCCTGTTCCTTATGGAGGCTGTCTGGACGCGCTTTCTGCCGGCCACCCGCCGCGCGCTGGAGCTCATCCGCGGCGGTGCAATTGGCACAGTGCGCTGGGTCCAGGCGGATCTGGGCTTCCCAGCTGCCTATGACCCCAATGACAGGCTGTGGGATCCGGCAGCAGGTGGGGGAGCGCTGCTGGACCTTGCGGTGTATCCGCTGACCTGGGCCACCGCGGCTCTTGGTTTCCCCACGGCACTGGCGGCAAACGGGCACCTGAACCAGGACGGCGTTGACGTCCAGAACACCATAACGCTGGAGTATCCGGAAGGGGCTGCCGCGCAGCTGACATCGTCGCTCCAGGCGGCCGGCCCGGGCACCGCCACCATCAGCGGAACCGCCGGCTGGATCAGGACGGGATCCCCGCTGTACAACCCAAAGACCCTGGAGATCTGCACCCTGGACGGCACCACCCGGGTGGAGGAATTTGAGGAGGAGACGGAGGGGTTCATCCACGAACTCCGCGAAACTGCCCGCTGCATCCGGGCAGGCCTCCAGGAGAGCCCGCTGATGCCCTGGAAGGACACGGTGCAGGTGATGCAGTTGCTGGACCAGGCCAGGTCGCAGCTGGGGTTGCATTACCCCAATGACCAGCGCGCCGGGGCTGCTTAGAGCGCGGGCAGCACGTCCCGGGCTTCGCGGGCATCCATCCCGGTAGCCTCCAGCAGGTCCACCATCAGCGGGCGGTACAGCATCACCACTGTTTCCCCTTCCAGCCGCTGAACCTCCAGCAGCTTCGGATGCAGGCGCAGGGCGATCTCGCTCAGGTCCCGCCGGGCCGTGCGCAGGTGGGCGCGGCGGACGCCGTCGTGCGATTCCGCCAGGCCCAGCGACAGCTCGTCAATGGCGGCAGCGGTCTCCTGCAGCACTTCCGCTATGTTGTCCGTGGCCTCGTCCGACAGCGCCGCGTGGTTGATGGCGCTGGTGAGCCGGCGGGCGAAAACCCGGCTGTTGCGCAGCGCCAAGTCAATGAAGTCGAGCGACTGTTTCAGCCGGTCCAGCTCGTCCCGGTGCCTTCTGTAGGCGGGCGCCAGGGTGGCCACCTCCCCGGAAGCGCGCAGGGACTGCTTCATCCCGTCCACCAGGGGCTGGCAGTTCCTGCCCCGGATGAGGGCATGCCAGGCCTGCGTGGAATCGCTGTTGGTCAGCGCATCGGCACATTCGCGCAGCACCTCGGCCAGCTCGTGCAGCAGCTTCTGGACGTCCTTGCGCGGCTCCCGCCGCGGGTCCTTCGGGATGAGGATGGTCACCAGCAGCGCGAAGAGGCCGCCCACCACGGCATCGATGCTCCGGGTAAACGGACCGCCCGCGGGCGCCGGAAGCAGGACCACCAGCAGCGACTGCAGCCCCAGCTGGGTGGTGAAGATGGTGCCGCTGTCCAGGAAGCGGGCCAGCAGGATGGAGAACAGAAGGACGACGGCGGCCTGCCAGATTCCGCCGCCCAGCCAGTGCAGGAGCAGGTCACCCACGGCAATGCCGATGGTGCACCCCATGCCCACCTCCAGCACCCGCCGCAGCCGCGGCTCCCGGGAGAAGCCGAGGGCAATCAGGGACGACGTGGCCGCGAACAGCGGCCCCGAATGGCCCAGCACGTACTCAGCGAAGGCATAGGCACCCACCGCGCACACCGTCATCTGGATGGCCGGAACCAACGAGTTCCGGCTGCGGATCAGGCCGGTACGGATCCGGCCGCGCAGGAACCGCCTGCCTGCTGAGAGTCCTGCTGCGGGGGCCATGCCGTTCAGTCTATTGCCGCCCGGACCATTTATTCTGACGTCCGTGCACTACGGCCGGACGTGTGATCTGCGCAATGGTGACCGGCCAGTTGTCAGCAAATATCCCGCCGTCGTTAATCCTCCGTTCACTTTGGGCAGCCCGTCCCGTTACCTGCGAAGCCTAATTTCAATGAAGGTACACAACGTACGCATCGCGCAGCAGGGTTCTCCGTCCTGCCCCGCACCTGAATAACCCTGGAAGGGGTACATCTAGTGAAGGCACTCCGCTTCGGCCGCCACGCGGCTATCGCTGTTCTCGCAGCCGGCGCACTCGCGCTGACCTCCTGCGGTTCAGACAACGCCACGGGCACCGCGCCTGCAGGCAACCAGACTTCTTCCGGCCCGAAGGTCACCGGTACCCTCACCGGCATCGGCGCTTCGTCCACCGGCGCAGCCATGGACGCCTGGAAGGCAGGCTTTGCCGCCGCAAACCAGGGCGCCACCGTGCAGTATTCCCCGGACGGCTCCGGCGCGGGCCGCAAGGCAATCATCGACGGCTCAGCCCAGTTCGCCGGCTCCGACGCCTACCTCAAGGACGAAGAGTTCGAGAGCTCCAAGGCCGTCTGCGGCCCCGACGGTGCTATCAACATTCCGGTCTACATCTCCCCGATCGCCGTGGCTTTCAACGTCCCCGGCGTGACCGAACTGAAGCTGGATGCCCCCACCGTGGCAAAGATCTTCCGCGGTGAGATCACCAACTGGAACGATCCCGCCATCGCCGCCCTGAACGATGGGGTCAGCCTCCCGGACCTCAAGGTCACCCCGGTGAACCGCTCGGACGACTCAGGCACCACCACCAACTTCACGGACTACCTGGCCTCGGCAGCCCCCGAAGTCTGGACGGACAAGTCCTCCGGTGTCTGGCCGGCAAACCTCCAGGGCGAGAACGCCAAGGGCACCTCCGGTGTGGTCAAGACCGTCACCGACACCCCCGGCGCCGTAACCTACGCTGATGACTCCGCCGTCGGCGGCAAGCTCGGCACCGCGTCCATCAAGGTGGGCGAGGAGTTCGTCAAGATCTCCGCCGACGCCGCCGCAAAGGCCGTCGAGGCCGGCACCCCCGTTGAGGGCCGCGCCGAGACCGACGTCGCCATCAAGCTGGACCGCAAGACCACCGCTTCCGGCGCCTACCCCGTGGTGCTGGTCTCCTACCACGTGGTCTGCAGCGCCTACGATTCCCAGGAAACCGTTGACCTGGTCAAGGCCTTCGAGAACTACGTCGTCTCCGAGGAAGGCCAGCAGGCTGCCGCGGATTCCGCAAAGTCGGCCCCGCTGTCCTCCGCTCTTGCAGAGAAGGCAACCACGGCCATCGAATCCATCAAGGTCAAGTCCTAACCACCGCTCCGATTCCGGGTTCCCCGCCTGCCGAAAGGCAGTGCGGGGAACTTGGCTTTGGACAATGCCTCCCCTCCCAGTTACCGATCGAAGGGCCGTCGAATGACCGCCACCACCCTGACAAGTACCCAGGGCGCCGGCCGCGCCGGGGACAAAATCTTCTCGGGCGCCGCGCTGGCCGCAGGCTGCCTCATTCTCGCCGTCCTCTTCGGCGTCGCACTCTTCCTGGTAGTCCAGGCCATCCCTGCACTTACAGCGCCGGCTGACGAGATCCAGGGCGGTAAGGGCTTTTTCGCCTATATCTGGCCCATCGTCATCGGCACGCTGATCGCCGCGGTCATCGCACTGGTGATTGCCACCCCCGTTGCCATCGGGGTGGCGCTATTCATCTCGCACTTCGCTCCCCGCGGACTCGCCTCGGGCCTGGGCTACGTGGTGGACCTCCTCGCCGCCATCCCGTCCGTGGTGTACGGGGCGTGGGGCGCCGCTTTCCTGGCCAAGGAAATCTCACCCGCCTACAACTGGCTTGCCGCAAACATGGGCTGGCTGCCCATCTTCCAGGGGCCGGCGTCGGCCACAGGCAAGACCATCCTTACCGCCGGCATCGTCCTCGCCGTCATGGTGCTCCCGATCATCACCTCGCTGTCCCGCGAAATCTTCCTGCAGACCCCCAAACTGCATGAGGAAGCCGCGCTCGCACTGGGCGCCACCCGCTGGGAAATGATCAAGATGTCCGTCCTGCCGTTCGCCCGCCCCGGCATCATCAGCGCCGTCATGCTGGGCCTGGGCCGGGCCCTGGGCGAAACCATGGCCGTGGCCCTGGTCCTTTCCTCCGGCGCCCTCACCGCCAGCCTGATCCAGTCCGGAAACCAGACCATCGCCGCTGAAATCGCATTGAACTTCCCGGAAGCCAGCGGGCTCAAGGTCAGCACCCTGATCGCCGCCGGCCTGGTCCTGTTCATCATCACCCTGGCCGTGAACATGATCGCGCGCTGGATCATCACCCGGCACAAAGAATTCTCGGGAGCCAACTAAATGACCTCCACCCTTACTCCCGTGCGCAGCAAGCGCTCGGCCCTCACCAAGGGCCAGTTGCCCAAATACGCACCCTATGCCGTCCTGGCCGCCGCCCTCATCGCCGGAGCTGCCATCCTCGCGCTGGTGGGCTTCAATGCGTTCGGCTGGGGAATCGTCTCGGCGATCCTTTTCGCCGTCGGGCTGGTCTCCTGGAGCGCCGCCGTGGAAGGCTCACGCAAAGCCAAGGACAAGCTGGCCACCTGCCTGGTGGTGGGGTCCTTCCTGATCGCGCTGCTCCCGCTCATCTCCGTGATCTGGACAGTCCTGGTCAACGGAATCCCGGGCCTCCTGGCGCCAGGTTTCATGACCACCTCCATGAACGGCGTCACCGGTGTCTTCGACAACAAGGCAGTGGAGGAAGGTGCGCCGGTCATCGGCGGCATCTACCACGCGCTCCTCGGCACCATCCAGATCACCCTGCTGGCCACGGTCATCTCCGTGCCGGTGGGCCTGCTGACGGCCATCTACCTGGTGGAGTACGGCGAGGACGGCCGGCTCGCCCGCGCCATCACCTTCTTCGTGGATGTCATGACCGGTATCCCCTCCATCGTGGCCGGACTCTTCGCGGCGGCCTTCTTCTTCGCCGTCGTGGGCCCGGGCACCAAGACCGGCGCCGTCGCCGCCGTCGCGCTTTCCGTCCTGATGATCCCGGTGGTGGTGCGTTCCAGCGAGGAGATGCTCAAGATCGTTCCCAACGAACTGCGTGAGGCCGCGTACGCCCTGGGCGTCCGCAAGTGGCGGACCATCATCAAGGTGGTTATTCCGACGGCGATCTCCGGCATCGCGTCCGGCGTTACCTTGGCGATCGCCCGCGTCATCGGCGAGACTGCACCCATCCTGGTCACCGCAGGGTTTGCCACCAGCATCAACTCCAACGTCTTCAGCGGCTGGATGGCCTCGCTGCCCACGTTCATCTACACCCAGATCCTGAACCCCACGTCGCCGGCCAACCCGGACCCGTCCTCCCAGCGCGCCTGGGGAGCCGCCCTGGTGCTGATCATCCTGGTGATGGTCCTCAACCTTGGTGCCCGGCTGATTGCCAGGATTTTCGCCCCCAAGAGCGGCCGCTGACCCGCCGCTCCGGAATTTCCCCTTCCGGTCCCGCGGACCGGATGCCAGACTTCAATTCATACCCAGTCAGTGAAGGAACACCATGTCTAAGCGCATCGACGTCAAGGACCTGAATGTCTACTACGGCGATTTCCTCGCCGTGGAGGATGTCACCATCAACATCGAGGCCAAGTCCGTCACCGCATTCATCGGGCCCTCAGGATGTGGCAAATCCACGTTCCTGCGGACCCTGAACCGCATGCACGAAGTCCTCCCGGGCGCACGCGTCGAGGGCGAGGTCCTGCTGGACGGAGACAACCTGTACGGCCACGGCGTGGACCCGGTCACCGTGCGGTCCCAGATCGGCATGGTGTTCCAGCGGCCCAACCCGTTCCCCACCATGTCCATTCGCGACAACGTGCTCGCCGGCGTGAAGCTGAACAACAAGAAGATCTCCAAGGGCGAAGCCGATGTCCTGGTGGAGCGTTCGCTGAAGGGCGCCAACCTGTGGAACGAGGTCAAGGACCGCCTGGAAAAGCCCGGGTCGGGCCTGTCCGGCGGGCAGCAGCAGCGCCTTTGCATTGCCCGCGCGATTGCCGTGGAGCCGCAGGTGATCCTCATGGACGAACCGTGTTCCGCGCTGGACCCGATCTCCACCCTGGCCATCGAGGACCTCATCAACGAGCTCAAGGACCAGTACACCGTTGTGATTGTTACCCACAACATGCAGCAGGCAGCCCGTGTTTCTGACAGGACGGCTTTCTTCAACATCGCCGGTACCGGGAAGCCCGGCAAACTCATCGAGGTCGGGGACACCCACACCATCTTCAGCAACCCCGTCCAGAAGGCCACCGAGGATTACGTCTCCGGCCGCTTCGGGTAGACCGGCGGGAGCGGCTGCTACTCAGGAACTTCCAGCTGGAAACCGCACCGGCAGCGCAGGACCCGGGTAGGCAGGGAGACCATACCGAGGCTGCCTCCGCCGGCGCCGCTGCGGTAGCAGAGCCGTTCAATCTCGAACTCGGCCTCTTCCATGGGAAACCCGCAGTGGATGTAGTCGTCGCCAAAGACTATGACCTGGGCCATCCACCTCACCTGGTGCAGAGCAGCTGCCACGTCCTCCGTATACGCGAGGTGCTCCTGGAACAGCCCGCAGTCGTTGCAGGTGTAGGAGACGCTGACCAGATCACCGTTGCCCCAGCCCATTGCCCTGACGGCGTGGATGGTCAACTGGTGTTCCGCACCGCAGGTTTCACAGCGGAGCTGGCGTGGCTGGGGCAGGGAGTGCCGGGGATTGGAGGTAGACATGATGCCTGCTCTTTTCCGCGATGTGCATCCATGCCGCCGGTATGCTGCAGCGGCGCATCCACGGCCCTGCACCCGGCGGCGGATGTGACACCCCGGCACCTGCTCTGTGCTGCAAAGTTCCGGGGGCTTACTTTCGAATCTACGTCACGGCGCTTCAGCTGTACAGGGGAACACCGGCCCCGGGCAGCAGGGCGGCAGCTCAGCCTGCCAGCGGGGTCAGTGCCAGTGCCAGGACGAAAGCAAGGGCCGCCGTGGCTGCCGGCGTCAGGAGCCAGAGTCCGACGATCCGGATGACCAGCTTTCGGTTCGTCACGGAGAAGTTCTGGTTTTCGCCTGCCCCGAGGACAGCCGACGTCACGGTGTGCGTGGTGGACAGCGGCCACTGAAGTCCGATGGCGCCCACAAAGAGCATCACCGCGCTGAAGATCTGCGCCACCGAACCCCGGAGGGGATCAATCCGGGTGATTTTGTACCCAATGGTGTGCGAGATCCGCCAGCCGCCAAACAACGTTCCCGCTGTCATCATCACGGCGGACAGCAGGACCACCCACAGGGGGATAGTGCCGCCGCCGGAATATCCAGCCGCCAGCAGCGCGAGCAGCAGTACAGCGCTTACACGCTGCCCATCCTGCAGGCCGTGTCCAAAAGCCACAGCGCCTGCGGCGATGGCCTGGCTGCGGCGGAAGCGGTGGTTGACCACGTTGGGCTGCGTGTAGCGGGCCGCCCAAGTGGCCGGATACACGAGCATGAACGCACCGCTGTAGGCAACGAGCGGGGACAGCACCAGCGGCAGTACCACCTGGAACAGCAGGGACCTGTCCACCCCTCCGACGCCGGCGCCGCCCATCGCGAGGCTGGCCAGGCCCGCACCGGCGAGGCCGCCCACCAGGGCATGCGTGGAGGAGGCAGGGATGCCCCGCCACCACAACAGGATTCCCCAGGCGAAAGCGCTCCCAAGGCCGGCCAGGAGGATGCTCAAACCCCCTGTTCCCATCGGAAGGCTGATCCAGGTCTGGCTGACGGTTACGGCCAGGCCGGCGCTGAGCAGGGCGCCGACAAAGTTGAAGAAGGCCGCCAGCAGCACCGCAACGCTCGGGGTGAGTGCCCGGGTGCGGACGGCAAGTGCCACTGACGTGGAGACATCACGGAAGCCGTTGAGGAAAGTAAAGGCCGCGGTCAGCAGGACCACGAATCCGAAAATGACCGGCGTCACCTCAGGATTCCTTGACGATGATGCTGCCCACCTGGGTGGCGATCCTCCGCATGTCCTTGGTGACCTCGACCAACTGGTTGGCGATGTCCCGGTTGCGGGAATACTGGGCCCATTTCATGTCGGCGATCATGTCGGCAACCCATATCCGGTGCGTGCGCTCGGCGCGCTGGGCAAGGCGGAGGATCTCGATCCAATAGTCCTCGAGGTCGTCCAAATCGTTAAGCCGGCGCATGGCGTCCACGGTCAGTTCGGCCTGGCGGCTGATGATTTCCAGTTGGTCGGCCGCGCGTTTGGGCAGCCGCTCCAGCTTGTACAGGGCCACCAGCTCTGCCGCCGCGTCCATCTTTTCCATCGCCTCATTGAGGTAGCGGGACAGGGCGTACATGTCCTCGCGGGGGAGCGGGTTAACGAAGCTGGTCCGCATGTGGGTCAGGAGTGCGAAGTGCAGTTCAGCGGACTTCGCCTCGTGGTTGTGCATGTCTTCGACGAGTTTGCCGTGCTCGGCCGCGGGGACGCCGAGAATTTCCGCCAGCGTGGCACTCGCCAGCACAATCTGCTGGGCCAACTGCGAAAGGAGGTTCAGCCCGGCGGGCTCCTGGGGAAAAAGGCGCAGCTTCACGTATTAACCGTCTCCGGGGAAGGTACAGGGCGGGTAGTGCTGCCGTGTGACTTGACCCCGGCGCGCAACTGAGCCCAACTCTACCGGGCCGCGGGTGGGCACTTGAAAACAGCGCGGCTGAGGCGTTCGAAAAATGGGGGGGCATCCCGCAGGTGCATGGCGGCAGGAAAATGGTGCCGAACCGGATACGCCTCTCGGCGGTAGGCCGCTCTAGGCGGCTAATTGTTGAAGCCCGGGGGTTTCGCGGCTCGGCACCGGTTTCAGTTTTCTACTTTGGCTGGCCCAAGTCAATCTTGACAGATGCGGGCAGGGCAGGGCAGCCGGGAGAATCAGTCCAATTCGCCCAACCGCCACGCATTGGCGGCGTGCTCCAGGTCCTCCGCGGTCTTGACCAGCTGGTGTGAGTTCCGGGTCAGTTTGCTGGCGTGCGCTTCATTGCCCAGCTCGGCACCGTCGGCGATGGTCGCCTGGCCGAGCGCCACCACCCGGCAGAACGCTGCCGAGCGCTCCAGCGCGACGTCGAACTCGCCGTCGAACGCTCCGGAAAGGATGGCGTCCGCCATGGTCCGCATCTCATCGGCACCCGGCGGCTCAGCGGCGCCGGCCACAACGTTGGATACCTGGGCCGTGTCCTTCCCGGCCCGGAAGTACACCGAAATGCGCTCCGGGTCCTGCACTGTGGCCGCGCGCAGGGCGTACAAACGCCACAAGGCACCGGGAAGCGAGCGTGCGGGGCTCTCCGCCCACATCTCCGCAATCGCCTCCAGCCCCTGCTCGTCGGCAAGCTTTACCAGCCGCTCGGTGACCACAGGATCGTCGCTGTCACGGCCGTGGCGGACCAGCGCCTGGGCGGCGAGGTGCGCAGCCTCGGAAACACGCGCGGGATCCGCGCCCCCGGCAAAGGGCTCGAAGTCGATGGGAGCGAAGGGCTTGGGCTTGTGGTGCCGGTTCGCGCCGCCGTACGGGCTGGATCCTGCTTGCTCACTCATGCCCCCACGCTACTCCTGTGCCAAGGTGGAAATCGAGCGTCCGGTAGCCTTGCCCGTGCAGGATTCCCCGGCCGACAGCGTATGGTTGCCACCGTGCGAAGCGTGCCTGAACCATGGGTTAGAGTATTAACGTCCAGAAATGGATGGGCCGCGGTTGGCCAGTGCTTTTGGTGCTGAACCATCCCGGCTGGGGCCTTTAGCTCAGTTGGTAGAGCATCGGACTTTTAATCCGTGGGTCGTGGGTTCGAGCCCCACAGGGCCCACTCTTTGAACGAAGAGTGGTACGTCCCCGGCATCCTGGCAGCAGGGTGCCGGGGACGTTTTTCTTTTTCGCCCTGGATCTCCGGTGGTCCGGACAACCGGCAGGCCGTCCGGGCCGCAGAGCCGCAGCAGGCAGAATGATCACATGGCAAAAAGCAGCAAGGGGCGGATGCCGCGCCTTGAAGACGTCGCGGACAGGGCCGGGGTCTCCCATCAGACCGTCTCCCGGGTGGTTAACAACCACCCCAACGTGAGCGAAGCGACCCGCGTGAAGGTGGAGGCCGCCATCGCCGAGCTGGGGTACCGGCGCAACACCGCTGCCCGGAGCCTGGTGACCCGGCGCTCGCAGACCATTGGGGTCCTGGCCAGCGAGCTGTCGCAGTACGGCCCCGCCAATACCCTCCTGGGGGTGGAGCAGGCTGCCCGGAACGCCGGCTATTTCGTGAGCATCGCCGCCCTGCGCGAGGTCAGCCGGAGTGCCATCCTCGATGCCATCAGCCACTTCATGGATCAGGCCGTGGACGGGATTGCGGTGCTGGTGCCCCATGCGGACACCCTGCTTGCCCTGGACGAGATGCAGCTGTCCGTGCCTGTGGTGGCTGTGGGCTCCCTTGGCAACGGGAATGTCAGCGGGGCCATGGTGGACCAGCGCCGCGGTGCGGAACTCGCCGTCGAGCACTTGATCGGGCAGGGCCACCGCCGGATCGGCCATCTGGCAGGACCATCCGACTGGACGGATGGTTCCGAGCGCGCCGAAGGCTGGCGGGAGGCACTCAAACGCGCCGGACTTGCCGATGACCTCCTGCTGCAGGGCGACTGGAGTGCCGGCAGTGGATATGCTGCCGGCCGGAAACTCGCGGCCGATCGCAGTGCTACGGCGCTCTTCGTGGGAAACGACCAAATGGCCCTTGGCGTGCTGCGGGCGTTTGCCGAAGCGGGGGTTAATGTGCCCGACGACGTCTCCGTGGTCGGGTTTGATGACCAGCCGGAATCGGGGTACTTCACCCCGCCGCTCACAACGGTCCGGCAGGACTTCGAGGAACTGGGCCGGCGCTGCATGGACATCATGCTCAAGGAGATCGAAGCCGGTGCCGGCGTAAGCTCCACTGTGGTCACGCCGGAACTGGTCCTCCGGGCAAGCGCCGCCCGGCCTGCAGCGGCTCCCTCCTGACCTGCTGACTGACCGCCTCTGCGCCCCGGCCGCCGGCCGCCCAAAAAATATTCTTAAGAATTTTCAATGCAAGTGCATCCAACTCCGATGCTGCGCCGGTAGTAGAGGTGTAAGCAAAAAATGCCCGCACGGCGGGCCGATCAATGGAGATAGACATGCGCAACAGGATTTTCACAGCAGGCGCCGGTGCAGGGGCAATCGCAGCAGCCATCGCTCTCGCCGGCCCGGCCCAGGCTGCGGAGGGGGACGCCCAGCTGTCCGTCCTCCACGGCGTCCCGGGCCTGACCGTGGATGTCTGGGTCAACGGTGACCGGACCCTCGACGATTTCGCCCCCGGAACGTTGGCCGGGCCGCTGGCACTGCCGGCTGGAGCCTACGAACTCGCCATCACCGCCTCGGATGCCGCCGACGCCTCTGCTGCCGTCATCGGCCCCGTCAGCGTCACCCTGGCGGCCAACGGCAACTACACCGCCGTCGCCAACCTCGACGCAGCGGGCAACCCCACCGCCAACCTCTTCACCAACGATGTCTCCCAGATTGAGGCAGGCAAGGGCAAACTGACGGTCCGGCACACGGCTGCCGCTCCCGCCGTGGACGTCCTGGCCGGCGGCGCCGCAGTCGTCTCCAACCTGGCCAACCCCAACGAGCAGACCCTCACGCTTGACCCCGGCACCGTGTCGGCAGCAGTCGCTGCCACCGGTACCACTGCCCCGGTCATCGGCCCGGCTGACGTCACCATCGCGGAAGGGACGCACACCGTGGTGTACGCCTGGGGCAGCCTGGCGGACAACAACCTGCAGCTGGCCGTCCAGACCATCGAGGGCCTGCACTCCGCTCCGGGCTCTGTCCCGGGCGCCCTTGACGGCTCCACTGTCGGCGCCGCCTCGGATCCCGCCGCACTCACGCTCGGAATCGGTGCTGCAGCCCTGGCACTGCTCCTCGGCGGCGTGGGCGTAGCCCGTACCGTCGCAGCACGTCGCGCAGAGTAGAACCACTGGTGGCCGCCCGGTACCAACCGGGCGGCCACCGCATTTCCCGCCGAGGGCTTGCAGGTGAGCACCCAGGATCACGCACGAAAGGCCCGAGAGATGAAAGCCGGACACATGAAGAAAGGCCCGACGACGGCAGGGGAGTCCCGCCGTCGTTCCTCCGTTGTTTCCGGGGGTGGGGTTCTCCTCGCGGGGGCCCTGCTGCTTTCGTCCTGCGCGGCCGCTCCGCCGGTTCCGGCAGCATCTTCGGTCCCGTCTGCCGCCCAGGCGGCCGGGCAGGCTGTCCCGGCCCAGTCTGTCCCCGCCCAGCCTGTAAGTCCCGTGCCGGCCATCACCGCGGCTCCAACCAGCCCGGCGGCCGTCCCGGATATTCCGGTGCGGCCTGCCGCTCCTGAAGCGGCAGTGGCGGCTCCCGTCCCGGTTTCGCTCACCGTTGCCGGTACTCCGATTAATATGCCGGTGGTGCCGGTCGGAGTTTCGGACAGTGGGGCAATGGAAATACCGGACGCGTTCGACCGTGCCGGCTGGTACCGCTTCGGCCCGGCTCCGGGAGCCGCCGCGGGTACCGCCGTCATTGCCGGACACATCGATACGAAGTCTGACAATGCGCCGTTTTCCGCGTTGAAGTCCGTGGCGGCCGGAACCGTGGTGGAGGTGGGCCGCGAGGGTGCGCCTGCACTGAAGTACCGGGTGGTGAGTGTCGAGTTGATGGCCAAGGACAGATTCGACGGAAGCTCCGTGTTCCGGCGGTCCGGGCAGCATGAACTTAAAGTCATCACGTGCGGCGGCGAGTGGCTGGACGAACGTATGGACTACAGCGACAATGTGATTGTCACCGCGGTCCTGGAGTAAGCGGTGATCCTGCCTTGACTCTCGCCACCAATGCCGCGAAGGAGCCCCGTTTGGTACCTGCCGACCAGGCTCCGCCGGGGTGGGAAGACGGCCTGACACCGTCACTCCTTGCAGGAGATGAACGTGCGCTGGCGGCCGCCTACCGGGAGTTTGCTCCGCTGGTCCACACCCTGGCGCTGCGTTCCCTTTCGGACAGGGCAGCTGCGGACGACGTCACGCAGGAGGTCTTTATCCGCGTGTGGCGCTTCCGGAGCACGTTCAATCCGCAAGTTGCCCGGCTGCCTGCATGGATTGTAGGCATTACCCGGAACGTCATCTCGGACACCTTGTCGGCCTCGGCACGGGAAACCCGGAAAGCAGTGGCAGTGGCGGGCTCCGGAATGGCCGACGAAGCGGCTGCCGGCCATCAAGACGCCGAGATCCTGGCGGACAGGCTCCTCCTCGACGGGGAACTGGACCGTCTCGGCGAGCCCCAGGGGTCCATCATGAAGCTGGCCTTCTACGATGACCTGACGCATGACCAGATCTCGCAAAAACTTGGCCTGCCCCTTGGTACGGTCAAAAGCCACATCCGCCGCAGCTTGTCCCACCTAAGAAACAGATTGGAGGTAAACCATGCCGCATCCTGATCCGGAAGAGTTAAGCCTCCTTGCGCTGTATGAGGACTGGGAGGACGGCGACAGCAGGGAACATCTGCGGGTCTGCCCGGAATGCGCGGCAGATTTCGCCGCATTGCGCCGCACCGTTGACGCGGTCAGGACCACGCCGGATGCCCGCCTGCTGGAGGCGCCTGGCCCGCAGGTCTGGGCAGGAATCCACTGTGAGCTGGGGTTGTCCGAGGCTGTGCAGGAAGATCCTTTGAGTGGGCTCGAGGGACAGCAGGCTGCAGAACGCGAAAGTTTGGCGGAGCCTGTCCAGCTTCAGGGCCGGACCGTATCCCGCCCTGAGCAGCGCCGGGGCGCAACCGGCCCTGCAGCACGGCGTGCTGCAGCCTGGTGGCAGCGCCCGGGACCCTGGATGGCTGCGGCCGCGGCAGCGGTCCTGGTGACGGCAGGCGCGGTGTGGTCCCTCAACCAGGCACCCCGGCCGCTGGCCGAAGCCGACCTGGCACCGCTGGCCCAATACTCTGCCGCAGGTTCCGCGAAGGTGGTGGAAAGTGCCGACGGCGCGCGTGCGTTGGAGGTCCGGCTCAGCAAGGACGAGGCGCAGGGTTACCAGGAGGTGTGGCTGATTGCCTCCGACCTCTCACGCCTGGTGAGCCTGGGAGTGATGAATTCGGACTCTGGAACCTTCCAGCTGCCCGCGGGCCTGGAGCTCTCGGACTATCCGATCGTCGATGTCTCCGACGAACCCGTGGACGGCAACCCCGCGCATTCAAGCGTCAGCATCGCCAGGGGAACGCTTAACACCTGACCGCCGGCCCTGCACCATTGAAACCACCTTGGTCCATTGCGTGACGGCCAGCGAAACCACGAGGGCTGCCGCCACGTGAAGGTGCAGCATCAGGTGCAGGTCGTGGGCGCCTGATCCCGCCGGCAAAGGAGCGCCGGGTGCCGGTGCGGAAGCATCGCCATGGTGTCCCGGCAGGGAGAATCCGCTGGCCGTGGAGAATGCTGCGAACGCCAGGTGCAGCAGCTGCTGCGCCAGTCCGGCGGCGAGGAGCGCCGCCCAGCCGGGCAGCCGACGTCGGCCTGCAATGGAAGCAGCCATGCCCAGCAGGGCGGCCAAAGCCACAACGATGAGGAACCCGGGCGCCCTGCCGCCGGCAGCCAGGTGCGCGGCCAGCCCTGCGCCGGCGGACATCGGGCCGGCGATCCATGCATGGGAAGTAGGCCCGGCGGCACGCCGGGCGGGGGTAGTCTCCACAACAGCGCCTGCACCTTCCACAGCGTTCCCCTCATTTCGCCAGAATCCATTCTTACCTGTCCTTACCCCGATGGACGGCGGTTGAGTCCGATGCATGAGGCCGCGCCACCGCACTGCGCCCGCCTTTCGGCTTTCGCCGTCCTTGAGTGAAGCTCCCGGAGACTGTTGACTTCCTACTTGTTAGCGCTCACAATTGACGCAGGCCGCGAAGTGGCGGCAGCTATGGAGGAAGTTCTTATGGATGCAGTGGACGCCCCGGACACGTTTGTTATCGGCGTGGATTATGGAACGCTCTCGGGCCGCGCCGTGGTTGTGCGCGTTCGCGACGGCAAAGAGCTCGGCAGCGGCGTGTTCGAGTACCCGCACGCAGTGGTGACTGACCTCCTGCCGGAAGACGTGGCGGGCCGCAACGCCGACGGAACTGCCGTCCGGCTTCCCGGCGAATGGGCGCTGCAGGTACCCAACGATTACCGCGACGTCCTGCGCCATGCCGTTCCCGCTGCACTGGCCGACGCGAGAATCGATCCGTCCGCCGTCGTCGGAATCGCCACGGACTTCACCGCCTGCACCATGGTGCCGGTCACTTCCGACGGCACCCCGCTGAATGAACTGGACCGCTTCCGCAGCCGTCCCCACGCCTACGTGAAGCTCTGGCGCCACCATGCCGCGCAGCCGCAGGCGGACCGGATCAACCAGCTGGCCGCCGAGCGCGGCGAAGACTGGCTGCCGCGTTATGGCGGGCTGATCTCCTCGGAATGGGAGTTCGCCAAGGGACTGCAGCTGCTCGAGGAGGACCCGGAGGCCTATGCGGCGATGGACCACTGGGTGGAGGCCGCGGACTGGATCGTGTGGCAGCTCTGCGGCACGTACGTCCGCAACGCCTGCACCGCCGGCTACAAGGGGATCTACCAGGATGGGCGCTACCCGTCGGAGGACTTCCTCGCCGCGCTGAACCCGCAGTTCAAGGACTTCGTCAACAGCAAGCTCGAGCACACCATCGGCCGCCTCGGTGACGCCGCCGGCTACCTTACCGCCGAGGCGGCGGCCTGGACCGGACTGCCGGAAGGCATCGCCGTGGCCGTGGGCAACGTGGACGCACACGTCACGGCACCGGCAGCGAAAGCCGTGGACCCCGGCCAGCTCGTGGCGATCATGGGAACGTCCACCTGCCACGTGATGAACGGAACGGAGCTGCGTGAAGTCCCCGGCATGTGCGGGGTGGTGGACGGCGGGGTCGTGGACGGACTGTGGGGCTACGAGGCCGGCCAGTCCGGCGTCGGCGATATCTTCGGCTGGTTCACGAAGTACGGGGTGCCGCCTGAATACCACCGCGCCGCTGAAGAAGCGGGCCTTGGCATCCACGAATACCTCACCGGTCTGGCCTCCCGCCAGGCAATCGGGGAGCACGGGCTGATCGCCCTCGACTGGCACTCCGGCAACCGCTCGGTGCTGGTGGACCACGAGCTTTCCGGGATCGTCGTGGGGCAGACTTTGGCTACGCGTCCAGAGGACACCTATCGTGCCCTGCTTGAAGCCACCGCCTTCGGTACCCGCACCATCGTGGACGCGTTCCGCGACTCCGGCGTTCCGGTAAAAGAGTTCATTGTTGCCGGCGGTCTGCTGAAGAACCCGCTCCTCATGCAGATCTATGCTGACGCCACCGGCCTGCAGCTTTCAACGATCGGTTCCGCCCAGGGCCCGGCCCTCGGCTCGGCCATCCACGCCGCCGTGGCTGCCGGAAAGTACGCTGACATCCGCGAAGCTGCCGCCGCCATGGGCTCCGAACCCGGCGAGGTTTACACGCCCATCCCGGAGAACGTCGCAGCTTACGAGGAACTCTTCCAGGAATACAAGACGCTCCACGACTACTTCGGCCGCGGCAGCAATGACGTGATGCACCGGCTCAAGGCCATCCAGCGCAGGGCTGCCGGTTCCGTCCTGGGTGCTGAGCCCTCCGTTTCAATGGCAGCCGTGGAGGTGTCCGCATGAGCGCCGGAACAGGACTCCTGGAAACAATCGCCCGCGTCCGCGACGAGGTCTGCGCCCTGCATGCTGAACTGACGCGTTACGAACTGGTGGTGTGGACCGCAGGCAATGTCTCCGCCCGCGTGCCCGGCCAGGAACTCATGGTCATCAAGCCCTCCGGCGTCTCCTACCAGGACCTGTCCCCGGACCAGATGGTTGTCACCGACCTCTACGGCGTTCCCGTGGATGGCGACGCGCAGGGTGAGTGGGGCAACCCGCCGCTGTCGCCGTCGTCGGACACTGCCGCGCACGCCTACGTCTACCGGCACATGCCCGAGGTGGGCGGGGTGGTGCACACGCACTCCACCTACGCCACGGCGTGGGCAGCCAGGGGTGAGGCCATCCCCTGCGTCCTGACGATGATGAGCGATGAATTCGGCGGCTCTATCCCCGTCGGCCCGTTTGCGCTCATTGGCGACGATTCAATCGGGCACGGCATCGTGGAGACACTGAAGAACTCCAACTCACCGGCCGTCCTGATGCAGAACCACGGCCCGTTCACCGTCGGCAAGGATGCAAAGTCCGCGGTCAAGGCCGCCGTAATGTGCGAGGAAGTCGCCCGCACCGTCCACATCGCCCGGCAGCTGGGCGAGCCCCTTGCCATTGACCAGGGGCACATCGACTCCCTGTACGCCCGCTACCAGAACGTGTACGGCCAGTAGTTTTCACTGCCGTCGCCCCCAAAAATTTCCAGGAGAACCCATGAGCACCGCAGCACACACTTCACTTGACGGCTATGAGGTCTGGTTCCTCACCGGCAGCCAGCACCTCTATGGCGAGGACGTCCTCAAGCAGGTGGCCGCGCAGTCGCAGGAGATCGCCAACCAGCTCAACGCCTCGTCGTCAGTGCCGGTGCGGATTGTCTGGAAACCGGTCCTGACCGATTCGGACGCGATCCGCCGCACCGCCCTCGAGGCCAACTCCGATGATTCCGTCATTGGCGTCACGGCCTGGATGCACACCTTCAGCCCGGCCAAGATGTGGATCCAGGGCCTGGACCTGCTCCGCAAGCCGCTGCTGCACCTGCACACGCAGGCCAACCGGGACCTGCCCTGGGCGGACATCGACTTCGACTTCATGAACCTGAACCAGGCCGCCCATGGCGACCGCGAGTTCGGATACATCCAGTCACGGCTGGGCATCGCCCGCAAGACCGTGGTGGGCCACGTTTCCAACCCCGAGGTGGCGCGCCAAGTGGGTTCATGGCAGCGCGCCGCCGCCGGCTGGGCTGCCGTCCGCACCCTGAAGCTGACCCGCTTCGGTGACAACATGCGCAACGTCGCCGTTACCGAAGGCGACAAGACCGAAGCTGAGCTGCGCTTCGGCGTCGCAGTCAACACGTGGTCCGTCAATGAGCTCGCAGACGCCGTCCACGGCGCCGAAGAGTCCGACGTCGACGCCTTGGTTGCGGAATACGAGGACCTCTACGACGTGGTTCCGGAGCTCCGCTCCGGGGACGCCCGGCACGAATCGCTGCGCTACGGCGCCCGGATCGAGCTGGGCCTGCGCAGCTTCCTGGAAGCCAACGGCTCGGCGGCGTTCACCACCTCCTTCGAGGACCTGGGCGCCCTCCGCCAGCTCCCCGGCCTGGCCGTGCAGAGGCTGATGGCGGCCGGTTACGGCTTCGGCGCCGAGGGCGACTGGAAAACCGCCATCCTGGTCAGGGCCGCCAAGGTGATGGGCGCAGGGCTGCCCGGCGGCGCGTCCCTCATGGAGGACTACACCTACCACCTGGAGCCCGGGGCTGAGAAGATCCTCGGGGCCCACATGCTTGAGGTCTGCCCCTCCCTGACGGCAACAAAACCCCGGTTGGAAATCCACCCCCTGGGCATTGGCGGCAAGGAGGACCCGGTCCGCCTGGTGTTCGACGCCGATGCTTCCGCGGGCGTGGTGGTGGCCCTGTCAGACATGCGGGACCGTTTCCGCCTGGTGGCCAACGCCGTCGACGTTGTCCCGCTGGACCAGCCGCTGCCCAACCTGCCCGTGGCGCGCGCCCTGTGGGAGCCCAAGCCGGACTTTGCCACCTCAGCGGCAGCCTGGCTGACGGCCGGAGCCGCGCACCACACCGTCCTGTCCACGCAGGTGGGCATGGATGTGTTCGAGGACTTCGCGGAGATCGCCAAAACCGAACTGCTGACGATCGACGAAGGCACCACCATCCGGCAGTTCAAGAAGGACCTGAACTGGAACGCCGCGTACTACAAGCTGGCCGGAGGCATCTGACGGCGGGATCGGGGCAGCAGGGGATCGGGGCCGGAAGGCCTACACCCCGAAGTGCGCCCGCGGAGGACCCTCAGGCAGCCGCTTGAGGATGTCCTCCGCCACCCAGCGCACCTTGATGTTCCGGTGGCTGGAAGCCTTGGCAAGAATGGCAAAAGCCTCCTGGTACGAGCACCGGTTCTGGGCCATGATCACACCGCAGGCAACGTTGATGGACGTGCGGCTGTCCAGGGCCGAGCGCAGGTCTGTGGCCGTTGCCTTGGCTCCATGGAGGCTGACGGCCACTTCAAGGCTCTTGGCCGCGAGCCCGGCGAAGCTGCGGGCTTCCGCGATAACCTGCAGCGGGAAGGCCTTGGCGTCCTGGGCAAACAGCGCCAGGGCAGCGAGTGTTTCACCTGCACCTGCATCCCCGTCCGCAGCCTCGCTTGTGACCCGAAGCCGGATGGCCATGGCGCTGCCAAACCCTGCCAGCTGGAGTTGCGTAGAGTAGCGGGGCCAGCGAAAGTCACCGTTCCGCTGCAGTACTGCCACAGGATGGCCGCCGACGAGCACTTCGCTCAGGGGCCCTTCCTTGGCTTGCTGCTCCCACTCCAGGAGCTCCACAAGGCCGTCATCGGTGCCCGTGACAACAGGGTTCCTCTTCACCTGGTGCACCACGGCGCCGCATTCAATCCGCAGGCCCGTCGCCCGCGCAACCTTCCGGACAGCCGCCGCGGCAAGCACATCAAGGGAGTCACGCAGGGTGTGCGTGCCGCTTACCAGGTCAAGCAGGAGCCCGTCGTGGTGGACGTTCTCCGAGAGTCCTGGCCCGGCCGGGGCCAGGCTCGCCGGGACGTGCCGGCGGGTCTTTTCCTGCTGGGAATGGAGAGGGCCGGCGACGGCTGGGGGAGAGGCCTTGGTCTCAAAGGCCTCCTCGTCGCCGGCCCCGTTATGTACCCGTGTCCTGCGGACCGGGAAAGCCGAACTCTTGTGCTGTGCGTGCATTGCAGTCTCACACCCCCTAGTGAGCCAAGTACTACGAGTCAGAACATGTCTTGTCTCTGACAAGAACTTAGTTGCGCCTTTGATGCCGGTGAATGCGTAAGCGGTACCCGATTTTCAGATTAGGTACTACTTGGACTTCCGGCCCATGTGCCAGGCTGCCGGCATTGCCGGAGGTGGCGTCAACCGCGGGCCCCGGCGGTTCCGGTTGTCCCTGCCACGCCCTGTTCCGGCTGGGAGCTTGACTACCGCGGCGGCAGCACGAACAATATTTCTATAACGTTGTAGAACCTGAAACGAGGATGTTTTCGTGACCGCTGCAGAATCAGCCACCGCCAAGATCACTATGGACCCCGCTTTTGCCGTGGGGCCGGTCCGGCGGCGCACCTTCGGTGCCTTCGTGGAGCATCTTGGCCGCTGTGTGTACACCGGCATTTTCGAGCCGGAGCACCCTAAAGCGGACGAGGACGGCTTCCGCAGTGACGTGCTGGAGCTGACCCGCGAACTGGGCGTCTCCACGGTCCGCTATCCGGGCGGCAACTTTGTCTCCGGCTACCGCTGGGAGGACGGTGTTGGCCCCGCCGACAAGCGGCCGGTCCGGCTTGACTTGGCCTGGCACTCCACTGATCCCAACCTGGTGGGTGTTGACGAGTTCGCGAAGTGGTCCGCGAAGGCCGGGGTTGAAACCATGATGGCCGTGAACCTGGGTACGCGCGGCACGCAGGAAGCGCTGGACCTGCTGGAGTACTGCAACATCGACGGCGGTACCGCCTTTTCCGAGCAGCGCCGCGCCAACGGTGCCGGGAACGGCTACGGCATCAAGATGTGGTGCCTGGGCAACGAGATGGACGGCCCCTGGCAGATCGGACACAAGAACGCCCTCGAATACGGACGGCTGGCAGCGGACACCGCCCGCGGCATGCGCATGATCGAGCCCGACCTGGAACTTGTGGCGTGCGGCAGCTCCGGCCCCACCATGAGCACCTTCGGCGAATGGGAGCGCGTTGTCCTCTCTGAAACCTACGAGCTGGTGGACCTGATCTCGGCGCACCAGTACTTCGAGGACTTCGGGGACCTGCAGGAACACCTCTCCGCCGGCCACCGGATGGAAGCATTCATTCATGACATCGTGAGCCATATCGACCATGTGAAGTCGGTGAAGAAGTCCACCAGGCAGGTCAACATCTCCTTCGATGAGTGGAACGTGTGGCACATGAGCCGGGACGAGTCGCGGGCTCCCACCGGCAAGGACTGGCCGGTGGCCCCCGTCTTGCTTGAGGACACCTACACGGTGGCGGACGCCGTCGTCGTCGGTGATCTCCTGATCACCCTGCTCAAGAACACGGACCGGGTCCACTCAGCCAGCCTGGCGCAACTGGTCAACGTGATCGCCCCGATCATGACCGAGCCCGGCGGCCGCGCCTGGAAGCAGACCACGTTCCACCCCTTCGCCCTCACCTCCCGCCACGCCTCCGGAACCGTCCTCCAGCTCGCCGTCGAATCCCCGCTTGCCAGCGGCGGCAAGACGACCGGCTTTGCCGCAGTGTCCGCCGTCGCAACGTATGACGCTGAGAAGGGCGAGGCCGTGGTGTTTGCCGTAAACCGCTCGGTTACTGACTCGCTCGGCCTCGACGCCGTCGTGTCCGGCCTGGGCAACGTGCGCGTGGTGGAGGCTGTCAGCTACGCGAACAAGGATCCGTACTGGCAGGCAACCGCTGACGACTCGACCTCCGTCCTGCCTACGGAAAACGTCACCGCAAAGGCCGACGGCGGCCGCCTCACCGCCGAACTGCCGGCAGTGTCCTGGTCCATGATCCGGCTGGCCGTGGGACAGTAGCCCTCCCGGACATGGGCGAATGACGACGGCGGCCCGCGGGTGGGAGGATGGTCCGCATGGAACTGCACATCACAGGGGACCCCGCCGCGGACAAGTTGTTGAGCGAAGACGGCTTCGCACTCCTCACGGGAATGCTGCTGGACCAGCAGGTGACCATGGAATCCGCGTTTGCGGGGCCGGAGAAAATCAGGACACGGATCGGGTCCATGACGCCCCAGGCCATCGCGGAGCATGAACCGCAGGCCTTTGTGGAGATGTTCAAGGAGCGGCCCGCCGTCCACCGCTTCCCCGGCTCAATGGCTGCACGGGTGCAGGCGCTCGCTGAAACGGTGCAGAACGAATGGGACGGGGATGCAACCGCCATCTGGACCAGGGACAACCCGGACGGTGCCGAGGTGTTGCGCCGGCTGAAGGCCCTGCCCGGCTTCGGAGAGCAGAAAGCCAGGATCTTCCTGGCGCTCCTGGGCAAGCAGTGCGGCCTGCGGGCGCCGGGGTGGCGGGAGGCTGCCGGGCATTACGGTGAGGAAGGCTCGTATCTCTCCGTGGCTGACATCGTGGACCCGGAGTCGCTCACCAAGGTCCGCGCCAGCAAGCAGGCCGCCAAGGCAGCAGCAAAAGCAGCGAAGGACTGAAACCGCGGCCCACGCCTTCGCCGGGCCGGCGCGCGTCCCGCAGTTGCCGCCCCGGTCCCAACTTCTGCAACGATGTATGGCAGCAACTGGCGGAACCACACGAAGGAGCACAATGGCGGTCACCATGAATGACGTTGCGAAGGCGGCGGGGGTGTCGCTCAAGACTGTTTCCAATGTGCTGAATGACTACGAGTTCATTCGTCCGGCCACCAAACAGCGGGTCGAGGACGCCATCGCGGAGCTGGGCTACGAGGCGAACCTGACAGCACGAAGCCTTCGATCAGGGAAAACCCGCATGCTGGGCCTGGTCCTGTCAGACCTGTCATCGCCGTACTACGCAGAGCTCGCATCCAGGCTGATGAAGGCGGCATCGCGGCGGGGCTACCGGGTGCTGGTGGAACAGTCGGACGCCGTGGCCGACGTTGAGCTGAATGCACTGCAGGGCCCCTTCCGCCAGCTCACTGACGGCCTGCTGTTCACCCCGCTGATGATCGACGCTGACACTATCGCGGCCCGACTCGGCAAGAAACCCCTGGTCCTGCTGGGGGAACATATCCTCGATCCCCGGTTCGACCTGGTCACCATGAAGAACGGGGAAGCCGCCGCGGCCTTGACCGCGCACCTGCTGGCCTCCGGCCGCCATCGCATTGCGGTGATAGGCGCCCACCCGGAGGAGTCCGCGGGCAGCGCAGGCCTGCGGCTTAACGGCTACCGCGAGGCGCTGGACCGGGCAGGGGTCCCTTTCGACCCGGCACTGATCGCTCCGTGTGAGTGGCGCCGGGACAACGGAGCCGCCGCCGTAGCCGGGCTGCTGGAAAGGGGTGTGGATTTCGACGCCGTCTTCGGCCTGAACGACGTCCTGGCCCTGGGTGCCCTGCACGAACTCCTGATCCGCGGCGTCCGTGTTCCGCAGGACGTGGCGGTGGCGGGCTTTGACGATATCGATGAAGCCCGGTTCGCCTCACCGTCCCTGACCACCATCTCGCCGGGTATGGAGGAGATCGCCGAACGTTCCATTGGCCTGCTGATCGACCGGGTCGAGGGAGTTGAGGCGGGTAGCCAGGGACTGCACGTCGAAGCGGGGTTCCAGCTGAAAATCCGCGAGTCGGCGCCCTAGGTTTCACCCGGCCGGTCAGGGGGTACCTTTCCCCGAAAGCTCAACGAGGAAAGGTACCCATATGATTGCCCTTCTTGTCATCGACATGCAGAACGCGTTCTTCGAGGCACCCGAACTTGCGGCCCGGCAGGAGCAGCTGGTGGCATCCTGCAACAGGCTGCTCGAGGCCTTCAAGGCAAGCGGGCACAAGGCGCTGATCGTGGGCACCGAGCATGAGCGGGACAAGTCCACCTGGTCCCTGAACATGCTGGACGACGACCAAGGGTTCATCTTCCGCGGCAGCGAGCAGGCCCAAGCCGTGCCCGGCCTCGCCATCGACGGCCTGCCCCAGCTGAACAAGACGCGGGACAGTGCCTTCGTCGGCACAAACCTGCTGTCCCGGCTGCGCAACTGGGGTGCTGACGAGGTGGTGCTCGTCGGAGTGTCCACGCACAACTGCATCGCCCAGACCGGAGCGGACGCCTTCGCGCACAACATCCGGGTCACCTACGCGAAGGATGCGATGGCCTCCGAGGACAACCAGGACGCGGCGGACATGCTGCGCATCCTCTCAACGAGCTACCGCCAGCCGGTCCAGACCATTGACGAGATCCTGGCGCGGCTAACTCAGGAAAAGTAGGCCGCTGCGTCTCCCCACCTTTCAAGGAGGACGACGGCGTGTCCCGGCGAAACGCCGTCGTCACCGGCCTTTCCGGCGGCAGAACCTGGGGAAAATGAGCGCGTTGCGGCAGGCCGGTGCCAAGCAGCCCGGCGGAGAGCGGCCGCTAACACAACTGAAACCTGGTTGAAACTTCTGCAACCTACTGTGGGTCCCACGCCGCAGCACGCGGCCTGTTGAAGGGACCCGCATGCACCTGATGCCGCGTGAGCAGGAAAAACTCATGATTGTGGTGGCCGCCGACCTCGCACGCCGGCGCCAGGCCCGCGGCCTGAAGCTCAATTATCCCGAGGCTGTTGCCGTCATCAGTTATGAACTGATCGAGGGTGCCCGGGACGGCCGCAGCGTCGCCGACCTCATGAGCTACGGCACTACGCTCCTGCGCCGGGAGGACGTGATGGAAGGCGTTCCCGAGATGGTCCACGACGTGCAGATTGAAGCAACCTTCCCGGACGGCACCAAGCTCGTCACCGTCCACGATCCCATCCGCTGAAGGGCAGGCCATGATTCCAGGGGAGTACATTCTTCGGCCCGAGCCTGTGACGGCGAACGCCGGGCGGGAGGCGATTGACGTCGTCGTGATAAATACCGGTGACCGGCCCGTGCAGGTGGGATCCCACTTCCACTTTGCCGAAGCCAACGCCGCCCTGGTCTTCGACCGCGAAGCCGCCTGCGGCCGGCGCCTGGACATCCCCGCCGGGACCGCCGCCCGGTTCGAACCGGGGGACTCGCGGAACGTTCGGCTGATCGAACTGGCCGGCGCGCGGGAAGTCTACGGGCTGAGCAATGCCGTCAACGGGCCCCTGCCGGAGGCCACGCTGTCCGCACGGGCACGGTCCGAAAAGAAGGAGGCCGGCAAATGAGCTTCGAGATCCCCCGCCGGCAGTACGCCGACCTGTACGGCCCGACGACGGGTGACGCCATCCGCCTGGCGGACACCGGACTGTTCCTCGAAATCGAGAAGGACCTTACGGTCTACGGCGAGGAAGTGGTGTTCGGCGGTGGCAAGGTGATCCGTGACGGCATGGGTCAAAACGGCCAAGCGACGCGGGACGGCGGCACCACCGATCAGGACATCCCGGACACCGTTATCACCAACGCCGTGATCCTCGACTACACGGGAATCTACAAGGCTGATGTGGCGATCAGGGACGGGCACATTTTCAAAATCGGCAAGGCCGGAAACCCGCAGATCACCGACGGCGTGGACATCATCATCGGCGCCAGCACGGAGATCATTGCCGGCGAACGCAAGATCCTCACCGCCGGGGGAGTGGATACGCACATCCACTTCATCTCCCCGGACCAGGTCCCCGCGGCGCTGACCAGCGGCATCACCACGATGATCGGCGGCGGCACCGGACCGGCCGAAGGCACCAAGGCCACCACAGTGACGCCGGGAAAGTGGCACATCCAGCGCATGCTGCAGGCGGCCGAAGGCTTCCCCATGAACATCGGCCTGTTCGGCAAAGGCCACGCGTCCGCCGTCGAACCTTTGGCGGAGCAGATCCGCGCCGGTGCCATCGGGCTGAAGGTCCACGAGGACTGGGGATCAACCACTTCATCGATCGACACGTCGCTGACAGTCGCTGACGAATACGACGTCCAGGTTGCCATTCACACCGACACCCTGAACGAGTGCGGCTTCGTGGAGGACACCATCCGCGCCATCAACGGCCGCGTCATCCACACCTTCCACACCGAGGGCGCCGGCGGCGGGCATGCCCCGGACATTATCAGGATCGCCGGGATGCCCAATGTCCTGCCTGCGTCCACCAACCCCACGCTGCCGTACACGCGCAACACCATCGAAGAACACCTGGACATGCTGATGGTGTGCCACCACCTCAACCCGGACATCCCGGAAGATGTAGCGTTCGCGGACTCGCGCATCCGTGCGGAGACCATCGCCGCCGAGGATGTCCTGCAGGACCTTGGCATCTTCTCCATTACCTCCTCCGATTCGCAGGCGATGGGGCGGGTGGGCGAGGTGATCACGCGCACCTGGCAGGTGGCGGACAAAATGAAGAAGCAGCGCGGGGTATTGCAGGATCCCGACGGCGGCTCCCACGGCAGTGCGGGCAGCGACAACTTCCGCCTCAAGCGCTACGTGGCCAAGTACACCATCAACCCGGCCATCGCCCAGGGCATCGCGGACTCCGTGGGGTCGGTGGAGGTGGGCAAGTTCGCGGACCTGGTCCTGTGGGATCCTGCCTTCTTTGGCGTCAAGCCCGAACTCGTGATCAAGGGCGGGCAGATCGCCTACGCGCTGATGGGCGACGCCAACGCCTCCATCCCCACCCCGCAGCCGCGGACCATGCGGCCGATGTTCGCAGCCTTCGGTAAGGCTCTGCAGCAGTCCTCCATCACGTTCCTGTCCCAGGCAGCCATCGACGCCGGCGTCCCGGCCGAGCTGGGCCTGGAAAAGGTCATCCGGCCCGTCTCGGGAATCCGAAACCTGACCAAGGCCGACCTGAAATACAACGACGCCACCCCGGACATCCAGGTGGACCCGGAAACCTACCAGGTAACGGTCGACGGCGAGGACGTCACCTGCGAGCCGTCCGACGTCCTGCCTCTGGCCCAGCGCTACTTCCTCTTCTGAACCCCTCGGAGACCCACATGATCATCGAAAAAGTCCTCGGCAACCTGCACGAACTGCCGGACCCGCACGCCTACGCCAACCTGCACCAGGAGAAAGTGGTGCTGCCCAGCGCACAGCTCGTCAAACGCATCCAGCGGGCCACCACGGACCACGGCAAGGAGATCGGCATCAGGCTTCCCTCCGGCTCCGGCGACCTCCGCGATGGTGACATCCTGCACCTGGCCGACGCCAACATGATCGTGGTGTTCGTACTGCCCACCGACGTCCTGGTGATCGCGCCCCGGACCATCCACGAGATGGGGGTCGTGGCCCATTCCCTCGGCAACCGGCACCTGCAGGCACAGTTCTTCGATGCATCGTCGGAATACCAAGCTGAAGTCATGGTGTGCGCCTACGACCACACCGTCGAGGACTACCTTCGACACGTGGGTGTGCCCTATACCCGTCAGGAACGCGTCATGCCTGTACCTTTCCGCCATGCTGAGCACTCGCACTAGTCTCCCCGACGGCGGGCTGGCTGCCTCGGGGGCTTCGGCGGGAGATAGGGGCCGTGCCCGCTCCGCGGTGCCCGCCACGCCGCGGCCCCTATCTCCCGCCTCCGCCGATTCGAAAGGTCGCCTTTCATCGAGGTGCCTGGGATGAGCTACCAGCTTGCCTTGCAGCAGTTGACTGATTCGGCGCTTCCTACCGGGGCCTTTGCGCACTCCTTCGGCTTTGAGACGTATATCGAGCGGGAGCTCGTTTTTGATGAGGGGTCTTTTGGGGTTTGGCTTTCTGCTTTTGTCTCGCAGTCGCTTTCCTTCTCGGATGGATTGGCCATTCGGTTTTTGTATGAGGGGGTTGATGTCCTTGAACTCGATGCTCTGCTCTCCGCTTCGCTTTTGCCTCGGCAGGTTAGGGAGGCCATCGTGAAGATGGGGCTCCGGTTGCTTGAGATTGGTGGGGAGATCTTTCCTTCGCCTGCGCTGGGACTGTACCGGGACCTGGTGGCCAGCGGCAGGGCCGCGGGGCATCAGCCGCTGGCGTTCGCCGTCGTCGCCCGCTCACTGGGAGTGCCGCTGCAGGAGGCGCTCACCGCCTACCTTTTCGCCGCCGTCACGTCCTTGACGCAGAACGCAGTCCGCGCCATCCCGCTCGGCCAGAACGCCGGGCAGCGGCTGCTGCGGCAAGCGGCCGACGACGTCGCTGCCGCCGTCGAACGCGTCCCGCACCTGATGTTGGACGACTTCGGGGCCGTCACCCCCGCACTGGAAATTTCACAAATGCGGCACGAACGCCAACGTGCCCGGATGTTCATGAGCTAACTGTGCTTTTCAAAGGAGGAACAATGACTGAACCCATCAAAATCGGCATCGGCGGGCCGGTCGGCGCCGGCAAAACCCAACTGGTGGAGCGGCTCACCCGCCACATGAGCGGCGAGATCTCCATGGCCGCCATCACCAACGACATCTACACCATCGAGGACGCCAAAATCCTCGCCGCCAACGGCATCCTCCCTGTGGACCGGATCATCGGCGTCGAAACCGGCGGCTGCCCCCATACCGCCATCCGCGAAGACACCTCGATGAACACCGCCGCCATCGAGGAACTCAAAGCCCGGCACCCGGACCTGCAGGTGATCTTCGTCGAATCCGGCGGTGACAACCTCTCCGCAACTTTCAGCCCCGAACTCGTCGATTTCTCCATCTACATCATCGACGTGGCCCAAGGCGAGAAAATCCCTCGCAAAGCCGGCCAGGGCATGATCAAATCCGACCTCTTCATCATCAACAAAACCGACCTCGCCCCCCACGTCGGAGCGGACTTGTCAGTCATGGAAAGGGATTCCAAAGAGTTCCGGGGTGCAAAACCCTTCTGCTTCACCAACCTCAAGACTGACGAGGGACTCGACGCCGTCATCGAATGGGTGCGGCGGGACGTCCTGATGCTCGACCTGGCGTCATGACTCCAAGCAGTTCCGCCGTTATCGCGCCTTGGGCGGCGCCCGCGGATGAAGGGGGCCGTGCCCGCTCCGCGGTGCCCGCCACGCCGCGGCCCCCTTCATCCGCGACCGCTCATCGCCCAGAGAGAGGGCGGTTGGAGCTTGTCCTCAGTGAGCGCGGCGGCAGGACTATCGCTCGGAGCCAGTTCCATGAAGGCGCTCTTCGCGTGTTGCGTCCGCACTATTTGGACGACTCCGGTCAGGTTTGTTACGTCGTCGTCAATCCTGGCGGGGCCTATCTTGGGGCTGACCTCTTTGTGCTGGATGTTGAAGTCCAGGATGGTGCTGATCTGCTGCTGACTACCCAGTCTGCTACCAAGGTGTACAGGACTCCCGGGTCTTTTGCTGAGCAGCGGATGTCTGTGCGGCTGAGGGAGGGGGCGCGGCTGGAGCTGATGCCTGACCAGCTGATCGTTTACCGGGAGGCCAGCTACCGGCAACGGATGAACGTCACTCTCCGGCCGTCGTCGTCATTGGTGATGGCCGAGGTGGTGACACCCGGGTGGTCGCCGGACGGTACTGCCTTCCGGTACGAGGAACTGCGGCTGCGGAACGAAATCCAGGTCGAAACCGGCGGAGGAAGCCAGTTGCTGGCGCTGGACAACCTGCTCATCCGGCCGCCGCTGGGGGAGGTCACCGGGATGGGGTTTATGGAGGGCTTTAGCCACCTGGGTTCGCTGATCGTGGTGGACCGTCGGGTGGACCAGGCGCTTGCCGACGAGCTGCACCGCATCACATTGGAGCATGATGCCTTGGCCGGAATCTCACTGACCCGCAGCATCGCGGGAACCACGGGGCTGGTACTTCGCTCGCTGTCGAACAGCACAGGGGAAGTGAACCTCCTTCTTCGCGCCTGCACCTCCGTCCTCCGCGAGCGGTGGCACGGGCAGGAACCACTGAACCTGAGGAAGCACTGATGGCAGCCGACCCGAACGTCACCACCCTCTACCGCGGGCGGGACGCCTTGCCGCTGCGGACCCGACTGCTGTGGATGTTCGGTGCGGTGGCCGGCCTGCATGCAGCCGCCGTCGTGCTTCTGTTCGCCGGCGGTGCAGGCAATCCCGGGGGAACCGGTGCCCAGGCCCTCACCGGGGGACTGGTCCTGACGGCCTATCTCGCGGGTGTGAAACACAGTTACGACTGGGACCACCTTGCGGCGATTGACAACTCCACCCGCAAGTTCGTGGCGAGCCGCCAGGACCCGGTCAGCGTCGGCTTCGCCTTCAGCCTGGGACACAGCTCCGTCGTGACGCTGGCCGGAGTGCTGGTCATCGCCGGGGCCGCCGCCATGGGCGAATTCATGCAGGACGGATCAACCGGCAACCTGGTGCTCGGGCTGATCGGCACCGGCGTTTCCGGGTTGTTCCTGCTGGCGATGGGCCTCTTCAACGGCTCGGCCTTCACCCGCTCCGCCCAGGCCTACCGCCGGGCGCGTGCCGGAGAAGCAATTGATCCCCAGGACCTCCAGCCCGCGGGACTGGTAGCCCGGCTGCTCGCCGGGCCGCTGGCCAAGGTGCGGCGGCCGCGGAACATCTATGTGATCGGCTTCCTGTTCGGGCTGGGCTTCGACACCGCCACCACCATCGGGCTGCTGATGATGACGACGGCGGCCTCCCTCGCCGGGGTGCCGCCCATCGCCCTGCTGGCACTGCCGCTGGCATTCACTGCCGCCATGACCCTCTGCGACTCCGTGAACGGGCTGGCCATGATGCGGATGTACCGTTCAGCGCTGGATGACCCACAGCGAAGGCTGGGCTTCAATGCACTGGTCACGGGCATCTCGGCGGTGTCCGCCCTGTTCATTGCGGTGATCACGCTTGGCGGGTTCGTCAACGCCGCCTTCGCGCTTGAGGACCCCCTCACGGTGTGGCTGGGATCCATCGACCTGGGCCACGCCGGGCTGTTGCTGGCGGCGCTGCTGCTGGCAGTGTGGGCGGCGGCGGGACTGAAGGGGCAGGTGGGCAGCGCCGGGCACCGATAAGCACGCCGCCACCAGGCTGTGTGGATGGCCGCGCTGCTCAGGCGGCCATCCGGCCTTTACTCTTCCGGTGCGGGCGGTTCTTGGCAGCCGGCCGCTCAGGAGCGCGCGACGCCTGGCGGACCTGCCCGCCGTCGGGCACCGTGCTGTCGGCGTGGAGATGGACGCCATGCTCAACCAGCACGCCCGAACCAATCCTGCAATGGCTGCCGATGTGCACGCGGTTTCCAATCACGGTTCCCCGGCCGATGCGTACGCCATCCCCAATAACGGCCCGGTCCCCGATCTCCGCGTCGCGGTCAATCCAGCTGCCATGCCCAATCCTGCACCCGGAACCAATACGGACGCCAGGTTCGACGTACGTCATGGATCCGATGCGGGCGCTTTCGGCGACGACTGCTCCAGGCGCAACGAGCCCGCCGCCGTTGCCATGCCTGGCGTAGCGGGTCACCTTCCCGGCATCGTCCTCAACTGAGACAAACTTTGCGTTCATTCAATCCCTCGTTAACGGTGCGGCGATTTAGCCGCATTGAGTTAACGGTTGACAACTCAAAGGGATTCCCGATCGGCGCCCGGAAGTCGTGTGTCAGGGCGTGCCCTCCCCGGCGTCCACCACGTCGTCGTCAGGAGCGGCATCCTCCGTCAGCTGCAGCACAGTTCCCTGGTAGGCAGGCAGTTCGAGGAAGAAGCTGTGCAGGTCATCCACCTGTCCCACTGTTTCACCACTGAACAGATCGTGGACTGCGGCGCCGGGCGCCAAATGGCTGGACTGGATGCTGCCGGAAATATCCTGGTCCGAGAAATTCAGCACGGTCACCCCGAGCTGGCCGCCTTCCAGCCGGACCACCATCACCAGCAGCCCACGGTTGGAAACGTCCGGCACATCAAGCAAGGCGCCTGTGGCAATGCCGCTTTCCTCACGGACCGTCAGGATGCGCTGAAGCCGCCGGGCATAGGAATTCGGGTTGTTCAGCTGTTCAGGAAGGGGGCCGTAGAGGCTCCGGGCCCGGGGCATGCCGGACGAGGAGGCCTCCGCTTCCGGGCTGGTTCCCATGATGTCGTGGGCCCCGCGGTTAATCCAGCGGGTGTCACCCTGGGCTGTAAGTTCCGCGACGCTCTTGCGGTCCAAGGCGGTGATGCCTGCAAGGTCCCAGCCGGACAGGGCAAAGACGCCTGGCTGCAGGGCGTTGTACATGGAGAGGAGGATGTGCACATCCAGGACCCGGGCTTCCTCCTCCGCAGAGATGGCGTCCGGGTCCTTGATCCCCAGGGCCGCCATGATGAAGCTGACGGAGGTGCAGGCAATGCCATTGGTGGTGAACACGGCGTTGTAGGGTGCGTTCTCCCCGGTCAGGCGCTCCCGCATGGTCTGTTGGACCTGTTCTGCAAGCTGGGCCCCGGTGAGCTCCTGGCCGTTGAGCTCGAAGATGTCATCCCGGTGCCCGGCAGCGAAGTGCATCAGCTCGTACGTCAGCTCGTCATGGTTCTGCAGCGCATGGACCAGGGACGCCTGGTCCACACCGATCTCCATCGAGAGCCGGAGGGTAAGCCGCAGGAACTCGGTATCGGAGGTGACCAGGGCGTAGTGGTAGGCAGGTCTGGTGATGAAGTCGTAGGACAGGTCAGGCCCTGCCTCTGACGTCGCCTTGATGTCGTCAATGGTCAGGTTCAGTTCTTGGAAGGAGAACCCGCCAACCTTGCGGATCATGGAGCCGATGAGCTGGTTGGCGGCCTCGGACAAGGGGTGCCCCTCGGACCAGCCAGGCTGCTCCTCGGCACTCTTCTCCACTCCGAGGAAGCCGTTGGCATCGAGCCTGAGCGCGCCGGTGCCCAGGTCAACCAGGGAGTGCAGAGCGTCGCCGACCACAAGCCGCATCCCGGCGAACGTGGGGTCCAGCCAGTTGATGGAGGGCTGGCCGGCCTTGAAATAATGCAGGTAAACCCAGCGGCGGGTCTTGCCAGTGGTATCCACGATCGGCCGGGTGGCGCTCCAGTTCGTTTCCTTGACGCCGGGCTCGTAGAAGATGACCCGCTGCAGCCGGCCAATGATGTAGCCGGCTTCCTGCAGGCCCTTCTCGGAGTCGGGGCTCAGGTTCACCGAATCCTGCCCTTCCGGCACGTCCGGCAGCAGGTTCCAGTCCTCCTCAGGGATATCGATCATGTGGTATATCCCCGGGTAGTCCCGGAAGTTCATTTCGGCAAGGCGGAAGTCCGCTCCCTTGCCGGTATGGCCCGGGACAATGTCATCGATGATCGTTCCGCCGTGATCCGCGGCCACCTCGCACATGGACCGGAATTCTTCCTCGGTACCAAAAACGGGATCGATTGCCATGCTGATCCGGTCAAAGTGCCCGTCCACGCTGGGCGTCTGGGACCAGCCGCTGATGCCTCCGGCCAGCTTGACGGGGCCCGTGTGGATGGCCCTGATGCCAATCTGGCTGAAGGCACTCCACATGTCGGGATCACCCAGAGCGGAAAGGAAGGACTGGGTGGACCTGGTGATGAAGGACAGGGGATAGGCGGTAAACCACACAGGTGCGCGCTCGACAGCAGCCCGCGGGTTGGGGTGGGCGTAGGAGTTCTGCCACATGCTGGCCTGTCCGGACAACTGCCGGGCCAGCGTGTTCGCGTCTCCCAGCATCGCCTGGTTCCGCAGCCATTCGACGTAAGCCGCATTCCGCCCGTCGAATTCGAAGGATGGGCGGGCGGCAAAGTACTGCCGCCGCCGCGCCGTCGGCCTTAATGCCTTGGGCCGGGCAGGATAAAACTGCTCGTCGAAGGTGACATCCGGTTCTACGGACGGCTCGGCTGCCGCCGCATCCAGGTCCTGGTCTTCACCCGCAACGGTGTCCTGTTCAAAAAAACCGTCGCTGGCCATCGGTTCCCGCATGAGTCCTCTTTCTACAGGTTGTTTCCGCGGTCCCAAGGCGTAGTGCCTTGTCGCCCTGCTTATAGTCACCGTACCCGGGGGTGCCAAGACTATTCGGGCGAACTACGAAACTACCAAGAAGGAGCTAGGACACCAGGTTCGCCGCGGCCGTGTCCATATGCGCAAGGATGGTCTTTCGGGCCAAATCCGCGTCACCGGTGTCGATGGCGGTGACAATGTCACGGTGACGGTCAACACTCATGTTGCTGACGCCCTTGTCGAGCCCGGCGAACATGATGCCTCCTAAAGCGCCCGATTGACTCCGGCCGGGGCTGTGCTTCCCGTCGGCCTGTTCCTAGACTGGGGCAATGATCACAGTCACCGGAAGTGTGGAAACCAAATTGTCCGCAGAGAAGGCCTTCGCCTTCCTCAGCGCCTTCGAGAACACCAGCGAGTGGGATCCCAACACTCCGGTCATGGAGAAACTGACCCCTGGTCCGGTGGCGGTAGGGCACCGGTATCACGCCGAGTCCGAATTCCGGGGGAAACGCCAGTCCCTGGAATATGAGGTCATCGAGCTTACCTCGAACCACATCAAGCTCCGGGGCGAGAACAAGACCGTTACCGCGTTTGATTCGATCGACGTAAGTCCTGCCGGCCAGGGGTCCCTGGTGAAGTACACGGCAGAGTTCAGCATCAAGGGGCCGGCCAAGATCGTCCAGCCACTCCTGAAGCCGGCGTTTATGTCCTTGCGGGACCCTGCATTAAACGGGATACGTGACACGCTCAATTCCTTGGCAGCCGCCTGAGCTGCTGCCGCCGGGCCGTTCCTGCCCTAAGCCTCGGGAACAGCAGTCCCTCATCAGGTCAATCATTTCCTGATGTGGGACGACCCTGCCAAGGGGATGGCGGCACGAGCCACGCAACCTGTTCCTTCCAGGCAAAGCCGGTTTTCACCTATGGATCGTGCTGTTGTCCCATGATAATTTGACCGTCCAGCGTCGCTTACAGGAAGCGATCCAAGGAGGAGGGCGAGCTCATGAGTGATACCAATTCCGCCGGAACCAACGTGGACGTCGTGGACATCCTGACCAGCGACCACCAGGACATGGTCGCATTGATCGGGCAGATCAAAAGCACGCCCGATGGCATTGCGCGCAGGGACCTTGCGGACACCCTGATTGCCGAAGTAATGCGCCATGCCGTCGCGGAGGAAATGTACGTCTATCCCGCCATTGAGGACCACGTGCCCAACGGCAAAGAAGAAGTGGAGCATGACAAGAAGGAGCACGACGACATCGTCAAGCTGATGAAGCGGCTGGAAAAGGTTGATTCGTCCGACCAGGAGTTCATGGAACTGGTCGGTGAGCTTGAGGGGCAGCTGACCCATCACGCCAGCGACGAGGAATCTGAACAGTTCCCGAAGCTGCGGCTTCACATCCCCCGCGAAAAACTTGTCGACATGGGCGAAAAAGTGGAGAAAGCGAAGAAGCTGGCACCTACCCGGCCGCACCCCAGCGCCCCGCACTCCGAGCTGTTCCACAAGACCGTGGGACCGGGTGTGGGAATGGTGGACAGACTCCTGGACAAGCTCACGCATCGACACACGGACTCGAAGGACGCGTGACAGGCTTGCCCGCCGCTTAAATGGCGGGTTGCCTTGGCAGTGGCGCCACCCGCGCGTAGGTTTGCAGGAGTTCTTGCCTGCCAGCCGACACCAAGGAGGAGCCATGAGCGACGGCGCCATGGACAGTACCGCACCGAGGAACAGCCCCGCGGCCACCCCGCCGCAGCATTCTTCATCCAAGGCCGGCCACGCCGACCGGATTGATGACGACGGCGGCCGTCCGGCCAAGTGGCGGATCATTGGGCCCGGCCTGGTGGTCGCGGCCACCGGTGTGGGAGCAGCCGACATGGTGGCCACGCTCGTGGCCGGTTCCCGGTACGGCTACGGACTGTTTTGGGCCGTCATCGTGGGCGTGGTCCTGAAGATCATCCTGGTTGAAGGTGCCGGCCGCTACACGCTGGCAACCGGAAGGACCATTTTCGAGGGGTGGCGCTCCCTCGGTAAATGGACCACCTGGTATTTCGGGCCCTACATCATGATCTGGGGGTTCGTCTACGGTGCCACAGCCATGTCTTCTGCGGCACTGCCGCTCGCGGCCGTGTTCCCGATCCTGCCGCTGTGGGCATGGGCCATCCTGATGGGCCTGGCCGGCTTCGCAATGGTGTGGTGGGGGAAGTACGCCACCTTCGAGAAGATCACTGCCGTGCTGGTGGGCATGATGTTCGTGACCGTGGTGGGCCTGGCCATTATTGCCGCCCCGAACATCCCTGAAATGCTGACCGGCCTGATCCCGATGATCCCCTCAACGGACGGCGGCATCTTCTACACCCTTGCCCTGGCCGGGGGCGTGGGTGGAACCATCACGCTCGCCGCCTATGGGTACTGGCTCCGCGAAAAGGGCTGGTACACGCCCAAGTGGATGAAAGTCATGCGGATCGACAACTCCATGGCCTACGTGATGACAGGGATCTTCGTGATCGCCATGCTCATCGTCGGTGCCGAGGTTGTCCGCTCCGCAGGTGTCTCCCTTAGTGCCAGCGATGAAGGACTCCTGGACCTCTACGGCGTTCTTAAGGCGGAGTATGGCGACGTGGTGGGAACCGGCTTCCTCGTCGGTTTTTGGGCCGCTTCCTTCTCCTCCATCATCGGCGTGTGGAATGGCGTCTCCCTGATGTTCGCTGACTTTTGGGGCAACATGCGGGGCAAGGAATCCGGGCACCCTGACACCCGGGTGGGCGGGAAGTACTTCAAGTTCTACATTCTGTGGCTTACCTTCCCGCCCATGATCCTCTTCGCCTTGGGCCAGCCCATCGGCCTGATCCTCCTGTACGGAGCCCTGGGCTCGCTGTTCATGCCGTTCCTGGCGCTGACCCTGCTCGGCCTGCTCAATGGCAGGCGGATCCCGAAGGAGTGGGCCAACAAACTGCACTCCAACATCGCGCTGGGGATTTGCGCGCTGCTGTTCGTGGTCCTGGGCATCCGCCAGTTCTGGACCTCCCTCTCACCGCTCTTCGGCGGTTAGGGAGGCACAGACAGTGAGGGACCGATACCGCCGCGCCTAACTCCATGGCAGTTGGCTGCTTCGGCGAAGCCGGCATGATGCCTGCGGATCCAGGGGCCCGAAGCCGGCTTAAGTAAGTGCCCGGTCCGCCCCGCTGGCCAGCGGGGCGGACCCCGCACTGTGGGTGCTCGACCAGATCTGGCTCATCTCTTCAGTGGACTGTTCCACAATCCTGCTCATGGCCGCGTGCGCCGCCCCGGCCTCACCCCGCTGAATCGCGCTGGCCACGTCCACGTGCAGCTGCAGTGCCTCATGGTGCGGCAGGTGGGGCATCAGTCCGTGTTCGGTCCGTCCGGTAAGGACTTCCGCCACGAGGTTCTGCAACTGGGAAAACATTGCATTGCCGGAGGCCTTGAGCACCGCGGCATGGAACTCCACGTCCAGCCGGAGGAACTCCTCCTGGTCTCCGCGCTGGCCGGCGGCCCACAGCTTGGCTGCCTGGGACACGAGCTGGCTGCCGGCGTCCCAGGAAGCCCGTTCAGCCGCAAGGCGGGCAGCCTGCGGTTCAACGGCTCCGCGAAGTTCATTAAGCGCCTGCAATTGCTCCAGCCGCCGCGAGGAGGCAAGGCGCCACCGGATCACTTGCGGGTCGTAAAGGTTCCAGGACTCTTCCGGCTGCACCACGGTGCCGAACCGCCTCCGGGACTCCAGCATGCCTTTCGACGAAAGCACCCGGGACGCCTCGCGGACCACTGAGCGGGACACGTTGTGCTGCGCCTCCAGCTCGTCCAGCCGCAGGACGGAATGGGGTGCCCAACGCCCATCGGCGATGGCGAGCCCCAGGCTCTCGACCAGCGCGCCATGCAGGTCGGTCGGAGACACCGCCTTCGGGGTTTTCATGGATAAATCATACGGGTTACCAGGAAAGGGTTGTCTAAGTCTGCCTTATTTCCCTATGATCGCTTCCAAGGCAGATGTAAAGACGCATTTGCAGGGCGGCTGGACAGTGACGTCAGCCCTCAGGAAGCAAGGGAGTCGTAATGAAGCGACGTTCAATCGTGAAGTACGCGGCCGTCGCCGCAGCACTTTCGCTCGGGCTGACCGCATGCAGTGGCAGCGGCAGTGACGATGCCAAGGAATCGGGGACTGTCCGGGTGACCCTGGCCAACCATGTCTGGACTGAAGGCATCAAGGCAGCCATCCCGGAATTCGAGCAGTCCAGCGGGCTCAAAGTGGAACTGACCCAGCTCGGTGAAGACCAGCTCTCCGACCAGTACAACGTCAAGCTCAACGCCGGCAGCGACGAAATCGACGTCATGATGTACCGGCCGCTCCAGGAAGGCAAGGCGTTCGCAAAGAACGGCTACCTTGCGGACCTGACCGAAAAGGTGTCCTCAGACTCCGGCTGGGACTGGAAGGACTACCAGGAAGGCCCGGTCAAGGCCACCACCGTGGACGACAAGGTCGTGGGTGTCCCGATCATCACGGAACGCGAAGTGCTTTACTACCGCAAGGACCTGCTGCAGGCAGCCGGCCTCGAAGTTCCCAAGACAATGGAAGAGCTCGAAGCAGCAGCCAAGGCAATCAAGGCATCGTCTCCTGATACCGCTGGCTTCGTTGCCAGGACCGGCAAGTCTGCCGCAGTCACCCAGTTCTCCAGCTTCCTGTACAGCTTCGGCGGTGACTTTACCGACTCCAGCGGCAAGTCCGCCGTCAACTCCAGCGAGGCCAAGGAAGCCTACGCCTACTACGGCGGCCTGATCCGTAACTATGGTCCCGCCAACGTCAGCACGGATATGAGCTGGCCCGAGGCGATGGCGATCTTCACCCAGGGCAAGGCCGCCTTCTACACCGAAGCTGACTCGCTCTACAAGAACGCCACGGACCCGGCCAAGTCCAAGGTTGCGGACACGGTTGGCTTTGCGGCCCTGCCGGCCGGCCCTGCCGGTTCGAAGCCGTACAACATTCCCTCATGGGGCCTCGCTGTGAACGAAGCTTCCGGCAACCAGGAGAATGCCTGGAAGTTCATCCAGTGGGCCACCAGCAAGGAACGCACCCTGGCTGCGCAGAAAGCCGGCGTCCCGGGTCCCCGGGCTTCCGTTTGGGCTGATCCGGAAGGAACCTCCACCTACCCGAAGGACCTTGCCGACGCCATCGCCGTGAGCGCAGAGAACGGTGTCGGCCACGATCGTCCCGAGGTTGTCACCGTAGGCAAGGCCCGCGAGATCGTGGGCGAACCGATCGTCGCCAGCATCACTGGTGCCGACACGGCTGCCGCAGCTGATGCTGCCCACGAAGCGTTCCAGAAGTTCCTGGACGGCGAAAAGAAGTAACGCCTCCGGCCTGTGCGCCTGCGTGTACCGCAGCCTGCATCACAGCCCTGCGGGACGGCAGCCTTGCCGTCCCGCAGCGGCCCGCTACCCCCAACTTTTTAGGTGAGCCATGTCCGTAACGAACGCCGCCCGCAGCGCTCCGGCCCGCAGCGCCGGCCGCCCTCCCAGCCTGGGAGGGAATATCTCCGCTTGGTCCAACCGGCACCGCAAATGGCTTTTCGCGGCCCCCGCGATGATCTTCGTTGGCGTGCTGATTGTCTTCCCGCTGGTGTGGACCCTTTACCTCAGCCTGACCGATTCGCAGGGCTCCGTCCGCGCCGCGACAGAGTTCATCGGCTTCCAGAACTACCTCACCGTCCTCACTGACACTGACCGGTTCTGGCCGGCCGTGGGCCGCACCATGACGTTCACCGGTGTTGCGCTGGTCTGTGAGGTGGTGCTCGGCATGGGCATCGCACTGCTCCTCTGGCGTCCCTTCCGCGGCGAAAAGTGGGTCCGGGTGGCAATCCTGCTACCGCTGGTGGCCACCCCGGTCGCCGTCGGCATGATGTGGCGGCTGATCTTCGACCCGAACATCGGCTTCGCCAACCAGCTGCTGGGCATGATCGGCATTCCGCCGCAGCCGTGGCTCTCCGGCCAGGACACCGCACTCGGAACCACCATCTTCATGGACGTGTGGCAGTGGACCCCCATGGTCGTTTTGATCCTTCTTGCCGGCCTGACATCGCTGTCCGATGAACCCGACGAAGCGGCAAGGGTGGACGGCGCCAACGCCTTCCAGCGCTTTTTCTACATCACGCTGCCCCTCATGATGCCCACCGTCATTGTGGCCATCCTGCTCCGCGGCATCGATGCACTGAAGACCTTCGACATCCTGTATGCCACCAAGGGCAAGGGCGGAGGATCCTTCAACGAAGTGGAAACCCTGAACGTCTACGCCTATGGCCTGAGCTTCGACTACAACCAGTACGGCCTGTCGTCCGCGGTTTTGATCCTGTTCTTCATGATCATCATCGGCTCCATGTGGCTGCTGACCATGCGCAAGAAAGCGGTAAGCAAATGACCGTCCTGACTCCTGGCCAGACGTCCACCGGAAAGCCCCCGGTGGTCCACCGCCGTCGTAAGCCGCTGGCGACGCGCGCCTACAAGGTGTTCCGCGTTGCAGCCCTCATCACCGTGGTGCTGTTCCTCATTGCACCGTTGTTCTGGATGCTCCTTGCTTCACTCAAGACCAACGTGGACATCTACGACACCGGGAAGGCTCTCATCTTCTCGCCCACCGGCGAGAACTACGCCAACGTCCTGCAGCGGAACAACTACTTCGTCTTCATCTTCAACAGCTTCTGGGTAGCCTTCGTCTCCACCGCACTGTCGATCGTGCTCGGAGTACCGGCCGCCTATGCCATGAGCCGCTTCACCATGCACCGGTCCGCCCTGGTGGTCCTGATGGCCCGCGTCATCCCTGGTGTTTCCCTGCTGGTGCCCTGGTACTACGTGTTCTCCAACCTGCGGATGGTGGGCCGGTTCGAGGTGCTGATCCTCAGCCACATGTTCGTCGCGCTGCCGCTGATTGTCTACATCATGATGAGCTACTTCGATTCCCTGCCGCTGGAGCTGGAGGAGTCCGCCCAGGTGGACGGACTCACCCCGATCGGCGCCTTCCGCCGCATCACCCTGCCGCTTTCCGTGGCCGGAATCGCCACGGCCGGGATCCTCTCGTTCATCTTTTCCTGGAACAACTTCATGTTCGCCCTGGTGCTCTCCGGCTCCAGCACGAAGACGCTGCCCGTCGCCATATTCGATTTTGTCTCCTACGCCAGCATCGACTGGGGCGGGCTGATGGCCGCGGCCACCGTGGTCACCATCCCGATCATGATCATTGCGCTCTTCACGCAGAAGTACATCGTGTCCGGCCTCACCGCCGGCGCGACCAAGGGCTAGGCAACAAAATGACCCTCATCAGCAGGATCGAAACCTTCCTCGTCGCGCCGCGCTGGCTCTTCGTCCGCATCGAGACCGACAGCGGGATCGTCGGCTGGGGGGAGGCAACATGCGAAGGCCGCAGCGAAACCGTCCGCACCGCCGTCGAACAGCTCGCCGAACTCCTGGTCGGCAACGACGCGCTGCGGATCGAGGACCACTGGCAGGTGATGACCAAAGGGTCCTTTTACCGCGGTGGCCCCATCCTTGCCAGCGCGGTCGCGGGACTTGACCAGGCCCTCTGGGACATCGCCGGCAAGTACTTCAATGCGCCGGTGCACCAGCTCCTGGGCGGCCACGTGCGAGACCGGATCAGGATGTACGGCTGGGTGGGCGGTGACGAGCCCAGCGAGGTCGCCGACCAGATCAGTGCCCAGCTGGAGGTAGGCCTCACCGCCGTCAAGATGAACGCAAGCGGCAGGATGAGCCCCATCGCCTCCGTTGCAGAGATCGACGGCGTCATCCGCCGGGTTGCGGCAGCGCGTGAGGTCCTGGGTGAGCACCGGGACGTCGCGGTTGACTTCCACGGCCGCTTCAGCCTGGCAAACGCCCGCCGGGTGGCGCCGCTGCTGGAACCCTACCGGCCCTTCTTCCTGGAGGAACCGGTCGTCCCGGAGAACACCCACCTGCTGCGCGAATTCACCTCATCGACGACGACGCCGGTTTCGACCGGTGAGAGGCTCTACAGCCGGCAGGAATTCCTGCCCGCGCTCCAGGCCGGCATCGCCGTTGCCCAGCCGGACCTTTCCCACGCGGGCGGCATCACGGAGGTCCGCAAGATCGCCTCGCTGGCTGAAATCTACGAAGTCCAGCTGGCTCCGCACTGCCCGCTGGGACCGCTTGCCCTGGCTGCGTGCCTCCAGGTGGGGTTTGCCACGCCCAACTTCCTGATCCAGGAACAGAGCATAGGCATCCACTACAACCAGGGGGCCGAGGTCCTGGACTACGTGGTGGATAAATCGCCGCTGAAGTTCGTGGACGGGCACATCGAACGGCTTACCGGCCCGGGGCTGGGCATCGAAATCGACGAGGCCGTGGTGCGTGCCGCAGACAAACGCGGGCATGCCTGGCGCGGGCCCATCTGGCGCAATACTGACGGCGCTTTCGCAGAATGGTGACGGCCGGGAAGCGGGCACGGAGTTGGACACCCCTATGAAGGAGAAGCCCAGTATGGACAACACCCTGACCCCGGAGGCCCTGCTGGCCGGGGTACGCCGGACCAGGCTGCTTGCCATCGTGCGGGGCACGGACGGAGCGGCCGCAGCCAGGGCAGCGCTAGCGGCCATGGAAGAAGGCTTCCACTACGTTGAGATTGCCCTGACCACACCCGGAGCGCTTGAGGCGATCAGCGAGGTGCGGGCAGCAGCTCCTGCCGGATCCTTCGTGGGCGCCGGCACAGTGCTGACGAAGCAGGACGTCGACGGGGTCGCGTTGGCCGGCGGCCAGTTCATGGTGACGCCGTCACTCGCACCATCCATCGAAGAAGCAGCCGGCCGCGGCTTTGGCGTCCTTGCGGGAGCCCTGACACCCAGCGAGGCTTTAGAAGCGATGCGCCGCGGCGCCACGGCGGTCAAGCTCTTCCCTGCTTCCATCGGCGGACCAGGTTACCTCAAGGCGCTCCGTGATCCATTCCCGGAGATTCCGTTCATCGCGGTTGGCGGCGTCGGGCTTGATGAGGCAGCAGGATATTGGGATGCCGGGGCAATCGCCGCCGGCCTCGGAGGACCGCTCTTCGGGGACGCCGCGTCCGGCGGGGACCTTGCCCCGATGCGGGAGCGCGCCCGCAGGTTCGTCACCCTCGCCGGCGGGTACGACAGCCAGGCAGGTTCGGGGGACAGGCGGTGACAGCCACAGCCGGATCCTCCCCGGTAGACCTCCTGACCCTTGGTGAGTCCATGGTTTCACTGCGCTCCACCGCGCCGCTCGCCCTCGGCGGCGCCCTGACAATGCACGTTGCCGGCGCTGAATCCAACGTGGCCGTTGGCGTGGCCAGGCTCGGGCACACCGTCAGCTGGGGCGGTGTGGTGGGTGCAGATCCGCATGGCGAGTTCATCCTCCGGCAGCTCCGGGGTGAGGGAGTCGGGCTGCATCACCGCGAGGATCCTGACCGCCGGACCGGGGTGATGTTCCTCGAACAGCGCACGGCCGACGTCACCCGTGCCTTTTATTACCGCTCCGGGTCTGCTGGATCAACGCTGAGCCGGGAAGACGTGGACCGGGCCCTGCGGCCCGGGGCACGCATCCTGCATCTGACCGGTATTACTCCCGCCCTTAGCCCCGAGGCCCGTAAAGCCGTGGAGTATGCTGCGGAACGCGCTGCTGCTGAAGGGCTGGTGGTGTCCCTTGACGTCAACTACCGCAGCAAGCTCTGGGCCCGGGAAGAAGCGCGGGAGGTGCTCACGCCCCTCATGCGCTACGCCACCATCCTGATCGCGTCCGACGACGAACTCGACCTCGTGGCCGTCCCGCCGGCCGGGCTGCCGGAACCGGAAGGACAGGAAGCAACCATGGCGGCGGAGCTCCTGGAACACGGAGTCCGCGAAGTGGTGATCAAGCGGGGTGCCGCCGGCGCCGGTGTCTACAGCCCGGAAGGACAGTGGGAAACCCCGGCAGTATCCGTTACCAGCGTGGATACCGTGGGAGCCGGAGACGCCTTCACTGCCGGCTACCTGTCAGCCCTGCTTGACGGCGCCGATATCCCGGGACGCCTGCAGCGCGGTGTCCTCACCGGAGCCTTCGCGGTCAGCACTGCCGGGGACTGGGAGGGGCTGCCTGCCCGCAGTGAGCTGGCACTGCTCACAACCACCCCCGGCGGAACCACCCAGCGCTGATTCTTCCGGCCCCCGGCGTCCTATTCCTCCTTTAAGAAAGTTGAATCTGCTGTGAAAATCGTTGCCGCTGACGTCTTTGTGACCAGTCCCTCCCGTAACTTCGTGACCCTCCGGATCACCACCGAGGACGGTGTGACGGGTATTGGTGATGCCACTTTGAATGGGCGCGAGCTCGCCGTCGCCGCTTATTTGAAGGAGCACGTTGCGCAGCTGCTGATCGGCAAGGATCCGCACCGGATCGAGGACACTTGGCAGTTCCTGTACCGCTCCTCGTACTGGCGGCGGGGTCCGGTGACCATGGCCGCGATCGCCGCGGTGGACATGGCGCTGTGGGATATCAAGGGCAAGATGGCCGGCATGCCCGTGTACCAGCTGCTGGGCGGGGCGTCCCGGACCGGGCTGCGCGCCTACGGCCACGCTTCCGGTGCGGACATCCCCTCGCTGTTCGACTCGGTGCGGGAACATCTGGAACTCGGGTATAAATCCATCCGCATCCAGACCGCCATTCCCGGGATCAAGGCCGTCTACGGTGTCGCCGCGCAGGCCCAGGCCTCCGGTGAGCGCTACGATTACGAGCCGGCCGGGCGCGGTGTTTTTCCGGTGGAGGAGGACTGGGACACCCGCGCGTACCTGCGGCACCTGCCGACGGTGTTCGAGGCGGTGAGGAACGAGTTCGGCCCCGAGATCCCTTTGCTGCACGACGGGCATCACCGGATGACTCCGATCCAGGCCGCCAAGCTAGGCAAGGCGTTGGAACCCTATGACCTGTTCTGGCTGGAGGACTGTACCCCGGCCGAGAACCAGGAGGGCCTGCGCCTGGTCCGGCAGCACACCACCACGCCGCTGGCGATCGGGGAGATTTTCAACACGGTGTGGGACTTCCAGACCATTATCAGGGAACAGCTGATCGATTACGTCCGGGCCGCGTCCACGCACTTCGGCGGGATCAGCCCGTTGAAGAAGGTGATGGATTTCGCCGCGCAGTACCAGATTAAGTCCGGTTTCCACGGCCCCACGGATATTTCTCCGGTGGGCTTCGCCGCGCAGCTGCACGTGGGCCTGGCGATCCACAACTACGGGATCCAGGAATACATGCAGCACTCGGACAAGACCAACGAGGTCTTCGAACAGTCCATGACCTTCGTGGACGGCTACCTCCACCCGGGCGACAAGCCCGGCATCGGCGTCGAATTCAACGAAGAAGCCGCGGCCGCCTTCCCCTACCAGCAGGCCTACCTGCCCTACAACCGCCTCATCGACGGAACGGTCCACGACTGGTAGCGGGGCGCCCGGGACCGCGGCGCATTACGACTCGCACTCCCTGCAGTACTTCCTGCCGTCCTTTTCCCGCGCGAGCTGGCTGCGGTGGTGGACCAGGAAGCAGGACATGCAGGTGAATTCATCGGCCTGGACCGGCACCACCTGGATCAGCAGTTCCTCGTTCGAGAGGTCCGCTCCCGGCAGCTCGAAGCTTTCTGCGAGGTCGGTCTCGTCGATGTCGGCAATGGCCTCCCTTCGGGGGGACTTCTCGGTCTTCAGCTCCTCAAGGCCGGTTCTCGGCTCCTCCTCGGGCGTCACCCGTGGAGCGTCATAGTCAACAGACATTGATGTGCCTCCTGTCGGCTTGTGGCAGTTGGTCTGGACAGAGCAACAACAGGGAGCCCTGCGGGGTTATTCCCCGAGCACTGACACACCCCCGCCCATAGGTAGACTGGTCTAACTACCACCTGCCGCGAGGAGTTCTTTTTGGCCGCCCACGACACCCCGCCCCATGCCCCAGCGATGCCGAAGCGCCCTGCACGCGCGCTGTTGCTCGAGGCTGCCTCACGGCTTTTCTATGCCCACGGGATGGGGGCCACCGGCATCGACACCATCACTGCCGAAGCCGGTGTAGCCAAGAAGAGCCTGTACAACAACTTCGCTTCAAAGGCCGAGCTGGTCGGAGCCTACCTTGAAGCGCGGCACCAGGAATGGCTCGGGTTGTACCGACGACGGGTGGCAGGCGCACGGACCCCCTACGACCGGGTGCTGGCCGTCTTTGACGCCTACGCCGACCATGCGAACGTCGCCTACCAGCACGGGTTCCGCGGATGCGGGCTGCTCAACGCAGCAGCGGAACTGCCGGCAGGCGCACCCGGGCGGGTGGCAGTGCGGAAGCACAAGGAGGAGGTTGAGGAACTGCTGGCCGGGCACGTGGCCGAGTTGCTGCCGGGGGAGGATGAGCGTGCCGCCGGGCTGGCCCGGCATTTGGCTTTCCTCCTGGAGGGTGCCATGACCCGCGCCGGGCTTGAGGGGAATGACCAGTGCCTCAAAGACGGCCGGGTCATTGCCGGCCGGCTCCTGGCGGAACTGTGAGGTCCGCTGCCGGTTCCGCCACGGCGCCGGGTGTGGGCGTTCTTTGCGTGGTAGCCGCTTCAGTGTTGTGGGGAACGACGGGCACAGCTGCCACCTTCGCGCCATCCGTGAGCCCGCTGGCGATCGGTGCGGCGGCCATGGGAATCGGCGGGCTGCTGCAGGCGCTGTACGCAGCCAGGGCGATAGCGGGGCAAGGGACGGGCCTGATGGCGCGCTGGCGCCTGGTGTCCCTGGCTGCGGTGGCGGTAGCGGTCTATCCCCTGGCGTTCTACAGCTCGATGCGGCTTTCCGGCGTGGCCGTGGGAACTGTGGTTTCCATCGGTTCCGCGCCGGTTGCCGCCGCACTGATTGAGCGGTTCACCGACGGCAAGCCGCTCACCCGCCAGTGGATGGCCGGGGCCTTTATGGGCGTCTCAGGTGCGGCCCTGTTGTCCTTTGCCGGGCACGGGCCAGCCGGTTCCTCCGGCACGTCCTGGACATTCCTGGCGGGACTCGCCCTGGGCCTCGTGGCCGGAACTACCTATGCACTGTATTCCTGGACCGCACACCGGCTCATCGGCGGCGGCCTCTCATCCCGGGCAGCCATGGGCGCCGTCTTCGGACTGGGAGGGCTCCTGTTGATGCCCGTCCTCGCGGCAACCGGCCGGCCGCTCCTGGAGTCATGGACCAATTTCTCGGTGGGAGCCTACATGGCCCTGGTCCCGATGTTTGCCGGGTACGTCCTGTTTGGGTGGGGCCTGGCAAGGATCCGGGCCAGCACAGCCACCGGGATTTCCCTGCTTGAAACGGTGGTCGCCGCCGTGCTGGCGGTGCTGGTGGTGGGTGAGCGGCTGCCACTGCTTGCCTGGCTGGGCGCCGCCGTCGTCATCCTTGGCCTTTTCATCCTGACGCCGCGGCAGTCAGCCCGCGGGCCGCTCCCGCCGTCGTCCCCGGCCAGGGAAAGGCTTGCTCAACAGCAGGCCGGCGCCAAGCCCCACCAGTGAAAACCCCAGGACCACCAGGGCGGCCACCTGGCCGCTTGCGCCGGCAACTAGCAGCACAAAGCCGATCAGGCAAGCGAGCGCGCCGCAAAAAAGGTCAGCCCTGAACCGGGGCGCAGGGTAGCCGGAGAGCAGCTCCATGGCCAGATGGGGATCATCGGCGATCAGCCCCAACTCCAGCTCCTTGAGCAGCCGCCGTTCGTCGTCGGACATTGGCATTGGAAGCACCTGAATTCCGTCAAAACCGGTATCGGTATTGACGGTAGGAGCCCCATCGACCGGCGTCAAGAGCTTGAAGTGCCTGGTACCTCCCATCAGTCCTGCACGTCATAGCGCAGGCAGTCCCCAAGGATCCTGACACCCTGGGTGGGGATGTGCGGGACAGTCTTGGCCGGTGGCATCAGGTGTTCAACGGGCAGATCCGCGAGCAGGACGCAGTGGTCGGCAATGAGCCTGCGGTGGCACCGCCACCACACCGTTTCGCTGCACATGACGGCGGTCTTCGCAGTCCGGGCTGCGGCAACAAGCTCTTCCGCCGCAGCAGTGAATTGCGGACTGCGCATGTAAGCGGCGTAGGCCCTGAAAGACTCGTTGCGCAGCGCAGTATCGGGGGAATCGGGAGGAAGCTTGCGGAAGCCGCCCAACCGCTGCTCCCAGCGGTAGCTGACCCCCGCTGCCGGGAGCCACTCCTCCATGCGGTCCTTGCCGAAGTGCGGATGCTTCCGGCTCCCCGGCCCAATCCGGACATCCACCAGCGAGGTGATGCCGGCGGCTTTGAGGCGCGCAATGAATTCGTCCTGGGCAGCGGTCCCGTGACCGACGGTGAAGAGGGCGCTCATCCAAGCAATGGTAAGCATGGCGGCAGTGGGCGTGGCCGGCTGGGCGCTGAGGGCCGGATACCGCGTTGCCCTCCACCGGCATGGCAAAATTCAGGCCCGAATCCGCCGCTTCCCTGGCCCTGGGCAACAAGCTTCAGCCCCGGAGGACGGTGATGCGTGGCGCGCGTAGTGGAGTAACCGGTTTCGTCTCTACGCCGCCCTGCAATAATCTGAATCAATCGGTTGTGCGCGGGGGTGCAGACGCCCGTTGCAACAGGCAGCACTGTAAGTTCGGGCCACATCACACCAGACGAGGCGGACACGCATGACGGCTTCAGACCAGCAGCACTCACATCGCCCAGGGGCGCCAGCAGATCCCCCGGCGCCTTCACCTGCCGCGAGCCGGGATGCTGCCCGCGGCGTGGACGCCCACCTGCTCCAGCAACTGGCGGACGCGCATGGCGTGGGCACCTCCTTCCAGGGCTGGGACGGGCTGCCGCACTCCGTGGCTGAGGAGACGCTGATCAAGGTCCTGGCTGCCCTGGGCGTCAACGCCGGCACGAACCAGGACATTGAGGCTGCACTGGCGGAAGCCGAACTGGCGCCGTGGCGGCGGATGCTGCCACCCGCCGTCGTCATCCAGCAGGGCGAGCCGGCGCTGGTCCCGGCCCATGTGCCCGACGGTGCCGCTGTGCAGGTGAGCATTTCCCTCGAAGACGGTGCCGGGTCTGTGGACGCCGCCCAGCAAGAGGTCTGGGAGCAACCCATGGACGTGGACGGCACCGCTACCCGCCGTATCACCTTCGCCCTCCCACAGGACCTGCCCTTGGGCTGGCACACCCTGACCGCCCGGACAGAAGACGCGGCCGCGTCAGCAACACTGGTGGTGACGCCGCGCCAGCTGACCACCGCAAAACCGCTCGAACAGCGCCGGGGCTGGGGACTGGCCACCCAGCTGTACTCAGTCCGCTCCAGGCGGTCCTGGGGCATTGGCGACTTCGCCGACCTGGCCGACCTTGCTGCCATCAGCGGTGAACGCGGAGCCGATTATGTCCTGGTCAACCCGCTGCACGCGGCCGAACCGGTGCCGCCGGTGCAGCCATCCCCGTACTCGCCCTCCACACGCCGGTTCTTCAACCCCATGTACATCCGCGTGGAGGCGGTTCCGGAACTGGCCTACCTGAAGCCGCGCAGGCGTGCGGCCGTGGAGAAGCTGCGCGAGGAAGTGTCCGGGCTGAACCGGGACGGCGCGCGGCTGGACCGGAACGCCGTCTATGGAGCGAAGCTCCAGGCCCTCGAGATGCTTTACCACGCACGCCGCTCGCCGGCCCGGCAGGCTGCTTTTGATGAGTTCTGCCGGATCTCGGGCAAAGGGCTGGACGACTTCGCGCTGTGGTCTGCGATCCGCGAGGACCTTGCGCCGGACGACCCCCTGTGGACCGATCCGGACTGGGCACTGGGCACGCCGCAGGCCGAGACGCTGCGGGAAAAGCTTGCGGACCGAATCGGCTTCCACCGCTGGCTGCAGTGGATCTGCGACGAGCAGCTGGAGGAGGCCCAGAAGGTGGCCCTGCGCTCCGGCATGAGGCTCGGTGTGGTGCACGACCTCGCCGTAGGGGTGGACCACAGCAGCGCCGATGCCTGGACCTTGCGGGACGTCTTGACTCCCGCCACCAGCGTGGGCGCCCCGCCGGACATGTACAACCAGCAGGGCCAGGACTGGGGACAGCCGCCATGGCACCCCGCCCGCCTGGCCGAGGCCGGCTACATCCCGTTCCGGAACATGCTGGCCACGGTGCTCCGGCATGCCGGCGGTATCCGGGTGGACCATATCCTGGGCCTGTTCCGCCTCTGGTGGATCCCGGTGGGAAATGCGCCGGGTGACGGCGCCTACGTCCGCTACGACCACGAGGCACTGATCGGTATCCTCGCCCTGGAGGCGCAGCGTGCCGGCGCCGTCGTGATCGGCGAGGACCTGGGTACCTTCGAACCATGGGTCCGTGACTACCTTGCCGCCCGCGGCATCCTGGGGACGTCCATCCTTTGGTTCGAGTACGACGGCGATTCCCCCCTCGCGCCGGAAAAGTACCGGACGCAGGCACTCGCCAGCGTCAACACGCACGACCTTCCCCCGACGGCCGGCTACCTTGCCGGCGACCATGTGGCGTTGCGCAGCGGGCTGGGCCTGTTGGAGCGGTCCGAGGCTGAGGAACGTGCGGAGCACAACGCGTCCCTGGAGAAGATGCTGGCCCTGGTGCGGGAGCGGGGCTACCTGCCCGGGAAGGACACGGACGGGCCGGCGGAAACGGAAGAGCAGACCATCGAGGCGCTGCACCTCCTGCTCACCCAGACGCCGTCGGTCCTGCTGGGCGTTGCCCTCGTGGACGCGGTGGGGGAGCGGCGCGTCCAGAACCAGCCCGGCACCACCGAAGCGCTGTACCCGAACTGGCAGGTTCCGCTGGGCGGGCCGGACGGCAAGCCAGTGTTCCTCGACGACCTTCCGGCCAACGCGCGGTTCAACACGCTGCTTGCAGCGGTGGAAGGAGCCCTGCGCGGCTGAACGCAGCGGGGCTCACCCGGACACAACAACGCGGGGCCACTTGGCGCTCATCCGGGGTATCCGGAACGGGCGCGAAGTGACCCCGCGTTTGCTTTTAGCCCGCCGTGATTACGTGGGTGAAGTGGTCGTAACGGAAGGTGGCCGGACCGCCGTCGTGCTCAAAAACGATGTTGGAACCCGGAGATGCGCCATCCGCGCCATAACTGACGTTCCAGGACCGGTCAAGGGCGGCCTTGAATTCGTAAGTGCCCGCGGGCAAGTCCGGGGCGGACAGTTTCCACACAAGATCGGCCGGATCCAGCACCAGTTGGGCCTGGTCGCAGGCCGGCTCCCAGTCCGTGGCGCAGCCGAGTTCACTGTTCATGCTTCCGGCAGCCGCAACGGCGCCGGGCTGCTCGGAGGCGTACACGGCGCTGAGCACGTGCGTGCTGTTGTCGTAGCGGAAGGTCACCGGTCCGCCGGGATGGTCAAGCGTGATGTTCTGCCCATCCAGCGCACCGCCGGCTCCGTAGTTTTCCGCCCAGCTGCCGTTCAGCGCCGCTTTGTACTCGTACTGGCCTGCCGGCAGGTCAACCGTGAGCCGCCAGATCCTGTCCGAGGGGTCCAGGGTCATCATCGCCTGGGAGCATGATGGATCCCACTGGGAAGCGCAGCCCATCGCCTGGTTCAGGGAGCCGGCAACGGTGACTGAATCCGGCTGCGGTGCCTGGCCCACGGTGACTGTCCGGGTCTCGCTGGCCACGCTGAAGCCCTGCCCGGTCATTGTGGCCCGGTACGCGACGGTGGTGCCGTCATCGAGGTCGGAGACATCGTCCCTGGCAGAGTACACGGGCGAGGAATCATCGGTGGCCACCTCGGTCCAGTCGCCACCTTCCACGCGGCGCTCGAAGGTCACTGTGTGGCTTGCCTTCTCGGGATCAACGGTGGCGCTGAGTTCCACCGAACCCTCAACGCTGCTCCCCTCAACCGGCTTCTGCAGCGTGAGGATGGGAGCGGGGACGCTGGCCGTCCGGGACTGCGACGTGGCCGTGTGGCCGCCATTGTCCAGCACGGTGGCGCGGTACTCGACCGGGGTGCCTGCATCCAGCGCCGCTACATCGTGGAACACCTGGTAGGGCGCGGTGTCATCAGTGCCGATGGGCGCCCAGCCCCCGCCCGCTGTTTTGGCCTCAAAGGTGACCTCGTAGAACGAGGAACCGACGACGTCGGCCGTCACCTTGAGGCGCCCGTTGTCACCGGGTGCCGCCGCCGGGTCCTGGAGGACGACGGCGGGCGCGGCCTTGGAGTGCGGGATCCGGCCGGAAGACTGGTACACCACGGCGGAGAGCGGCGGAACGGTGACTGTGAGCTTGCCGTCCTCCGAAGTCTTGGCTTCAGCTGCGGCGTCGCCGTATATCCGCGTGTAGTTGCGCTTGGCGATGTACGTGGGCACCTCGGCCGTCCGGGCCTGTTCGCTGTTGTTCAGCGCCACGACGTACTCGCGCTGGTCCTCCGCGTCTATGCGGGAGAAGGCGTAGATGCCCGGGCCGCCCGAGGCGTAGCGGTGCTGGTGGGCGCCGTCGCGCAGGGCCGGGTGCTCCTTGGTGAGCGCGGCCAGCTCGCTGATCTTGCTGTACAGCGGGTGTCCGGTGTTGAAGTTATCCGTGGCGTGGGTGGCATCCGTTCCCAGCAGGTCGTCGTCGAGGTATTCCGGAACCTGGCTCGCAAACAGTGTCTGGCGGGCGTCCTGGTCACCGCCGGGGCCGGTGAAGCCCTGCTCGTCGCCGTAGTAGACCACCGGGTTGCCGCGGGAGAAATACATCAGCTCGTGGGCCAGTTGGTCACGGGCCACCTGCTCGGAGTCGGTTGAGCCGGGGTTGTCGGCGGCGATGAAGCTGCCGATGCGGCCCATGTCGTGGTTTCCAAGGAACGTGGGCAGCTGGTAGACGTTGGAGTCCGCGTCCGTGTACCAGTCATCGCCGGCGAAGAAGGTCTCCAGTGCGCTGGTGTCCTGGCCCTTTGAGGCGAAGCTGCGGGCCGCTTCCTGGAAGGGGAAGTCCAGGACGGCCTGCATCTGGTTCCGGGTAGTGAACTGGGAGGTGAAGCTCTTGGTAGTGTCGAAGACCTCGCCGAACATAAAGAACTCGTCCTTGCCCTGTTCCTTGGCGTAGGTGAGGACGTCCGGGCCGAAGTCCTGCCAGAACTCGTTGTTGACGTGCTTCATGGTGTCGATGCGGAAACCGTCCACGCCGAAGTCGCCGATCCAGGTCTTGTAGATGTCCTTCATGCCGTCCACCACGGTGGGGTGTTCGGTGAACAGGTCGTCCAGGCCGAAGAAGTCGCCGTAGTACGCGTCCTCACCGGCGAAGGTGGTATCCCCGCGGTTGTGGTAGAGCGTGGGATCATTCAGCCAGTTGGGGACTTTCAGGTTCTCCTCGCCCGCCTCCAGCCGCGGCTTGTAGGGGAAGGATGTTTCTGCGTCGAGGTCCGGGAAGCTGTCCAGGCCGGCATAGTCGCGGTCATCGAAGTCCTCGCCGGCCGCGGTTTTATAGGGCACTTCATCCTTGGAGACGTATCCCTTGCGCGCACCTTCCTCATAGCCGATGACGTCCGCCGTGTGGTTGGTGATGATGTCGAAGTAGACCTTCATGCCGCGGGCGTGGGCCTCGTCAATCAGGGCCTTCAGCTCAGCGTTTGTGCCGAGGTGCGGATCGATCTGGGTGAAGTCCGTGATCCAGTACCCGTGGTACCCGGCCGACTTGTCTTCGGGCTGCACGGCCTTGTTCTTGAAGCTGGGGGTCAGCCAGATGGAGGTGGTTCCCAGGCCCTGAATATAGTCGATTTTGTCCAGCAGGCCCGCCAGGTCGCCGCCGTTGTAGAAACCCTTCCTGGTGGGGTCGAAGCCGGACACCATGGGATCAGCACCCAGGCCGCCGTCATCATTTGCGGTGCTCCCGTTGCTGAAACGGTCCGCCATCACAAAATAGAAGTTCTCATCGGTAACGGGGGCGCGGAGCGAATGAAGGGCCGACGCCGATCCCGGGTCTTTGGGTCCGGGTGCGGCCTGGGCGGGGAGGACCGCCGCGGAGATTACGACGGCGGCCGCCAGCAGGCCGGCGGCGGAACGGGAGGCTGCGGCGCGGACAGTTCCAGGGGGAACGCTGGCCGGTGCGATGGGGGAGGGTGTGGACGTAGCGGATGTTCGGGTGCGCGGGGGCGCGCCGGAGTGGGTGCGGAATAACAAGGCTGAGACCTTCCTGGGAGCGTCGCTGCTGTACAGGGTTGCCGATGGAGAACGGGCGGCAATACATGCGGCTCACAGGAAAGTACGCCTACTTGTGAACCACGCCACAACTGTAAGCGCTTGCACACAATAACTCCAGTGTTTTGGCACTGTCCTCAGCGCTGCACCAGCCGTCGCGGCGAAAGGGACAAGAAACCGCGTCTCAGCCGGCCGGCACCAACGCGGTGGGTGACGGCGTCGGAAGGTTGTGGACGACTTCTCCGGGCAGGCCTGTTGCGGCATCCAGGGCAAAAGTGGCCACATTGTCCGAGCGTTCATGGGCTACGTGCAGCCAGTTCCCCCTGACCAGGTGGTGCCGCGGCCAGTTTCCGCCGCTGGGGATGTCTTTGACGGGGAGCAATTCGGTCCCGCCGGTCCCAACCTCGAGCACGCTGATGATATTGGAGCCACGAACGCCGACGTAGGCGTAAGCGCCGCCGAGGCCCAGGCAGATTTCTGCGGCGGAATCATCCGCAAGGCTTCCGCCGGAGGTGGCCGGGCCCCGGAAGACGAGCTCGAACGTACCCGCCTCGGACCTCACGATGAACACCTCAACAGAGTATTCCGACACCACGAAGACATTGCCGCTTTGATGCTGCACCAAGTGACGGGGACCGCTGCCGTAGGGAAGGTCAACCTCGTGGTCAGCCACCAGGCCAGCACCCGGAACGTAGTTCCAGATCCGGAGGGTGTCGTGGCCCAGGTCCGTCGTCATAACGCGCCCGTCAGCCAGCATCAGGCTGGCGTGCGCCCTGCTCTGCCGGGGCTCACCCGGATTGAGGCCGGCATGAGGATCCACCGAGGCTGCCGCAGGAAAGCGGCCGGTGATCCCGCCGTCGTCATCCAGCTCGTAAAGCAGGACCTGTCCGTCGCCCCAGCAGGTGGCGGTGAGGAAGCGGCCCTGCGGGTCCACGGCTACGTGGCACGTTGCTTCTCCGGAAGGCTGCGGGTCGCCCAGTGGCACCAGGGCGAAGTCGCCGGCGCGGCGGAAAGCCTGGACCATCCTGCGCTGTTCGGCCACGGCGTACACCACGGGCAGCGTGGGATGGACGGCTACGAACGACGGCGAATCCGTCCTCACGGCAGTGCCCAGCCATTCGAGGCTCCCGTCCTCGTGCCCGGCGAGGGCACCGATGCCTTCAGCCCGGCCTCCTCCGTCCGGGGTGTAGGTACCGGTCCAAATAACAGGGTGCTGGGCAGGCGAAGTCATAGGTCCATCCTGCCAATAAAGTGATGTTTCTGCGGGGACTCGCGGGTTAACATGGGGCTCCAGCGGCGCTACCGGCTATCAGCTTCCAGGAAGGTGTGTTGATGCGTGCTGATGAAGTGACTTCCGCACTGTCTTCTTTTAGTGGCATTGTTTCCGCTTTGCGTGCCGCGGGATGTGTTTTCGCTGAAGACGAGGCACGGCTTCTGGTAGCTGAGGCACCGGGTGCTGCCGCACTCACTGAATGGGTGGGCCGCCGTATTTCCGGCATTCCCTTGGAGTTCATTCTCGGCTGGGCAGACTTTTGCGGGCACCGCATCGACCTGGAGCCGGGTGTTTTCGTGCCCCGGCGCCGGACCGAACTGCTGGTTCATCAGGCAGTGACATTGTTGCAGGACATGCCACATGCTGTACCCAGCATTGTCGTTGACCTCTGCTGCGGGTCAGGTGCCGTGGGCGCTGCTGTTGCCCGTCAACACTCCGGGATCCAACTGCATGCAGCCGATATCGATGCTGCCGCTGTGAAGTGCGCCCGCAGGAACGTGGGCGAAGTGGGCGGGCACGTGTATCAGGGTGACCTGTTCGCAGCACTCCCGCCAGCGCTGCGGGGCAGGGTGCAGGTCCTGGCCGTCAACGCTCCTTACGTCCCTACAGAGGCAATCAGGACGATGCCCCCGGAAGCGCGTCTCCATGAATCCCACGCAGCACTCGACGGGGGTGTCGACGGACTGGACTTTCACCGTCGGGTCGCCGCCGAGGCCCCCGGGTGGCTTTCTCCGGGGGGACACCTGCTTGTTGAAACCAGCCGGCAACAGGCAGGGGCAACCGCCGCGCTTATGGCTGCGGCCGGGTTAGCAACCCTGACAGCGCGGTCGGAAGAACTGGATGGGACCGTTGTGGTCGGTTCGCCGCTTCCCTAGGCGCATGAATTTTTCGTGAGACGCCGCTGGCCGCCGCGTCCCCCAAGGATCGCGACGGCCAGCAAAGCCATTCAGTTGTAGCACAGAGGGTGGGTTTTCCCGCTGTCAAGCGGAAAGCCTCGCCCTCCTGGCCGGGTAACCTGCTACACCTTCGAACCGGTCCCGGCGGGACCGTTTTCGTCGGTGGTGCCAAGGTTGGTTGTTTCCGGGTGCGTGCTGTGGGCGGGGATGTGGTCCTCGCCGAGTTCATCTGCGTCGCTGAGCGTTCCTGAGGTCCCCGCAGCACCAGTAGTTCCGGCAGCACCAGAGGTTCCTGCTACCCCGGACGTTGCGGCGGCGGCGGTACCAAGGGTGGCGGACGTCCCGAGCGTATCCGTGGTTCCGGCGGTGCCTGTGGCCCCGAAACCACCTGACGTACCCGTGGTGCCGGTGCCGGAGGCACCTGCTGGTGTGGCGTCGTCGGACGTTGACGACTTCCGGTCACCGGATGAGCCCTCACGGTGCATTGCGGAACCGAGAACTGTTCCTGCGCGGCGGGCGGCCTCACTCAACTGGTCAGCCACCTCAGGCGCCTTTTCCTTGATGGCCTCTGTTGCCACAGCCACCTTGTCCTGCACAGGCTTGCTGTCCCAGACGCCGGCAGCCCTGGCCTTGAGCTTGTCGTACGCGGCCCGTCCGGACCGCGATCCAAGCACGTATCCGGCGGCGATTCCTACGCCCAAAAGAAGTTTGTTTTTCACTGTGAACTCCTGCTTCATGAGAAGTTTTCCGTTCCGGCCAGCGGGCCGGGGAAAGTGAAAACCGGCCTGGGGATATTGTCCCCAGGCCGGTTTCCTGGCTTGCCCGCTAGTTAGCGGCGCGCACCACGCTTGGTGATCATGCCGTACACCAGCAGCACGATAAGCGCACCGCCGATGGCCAACAGCCACGTCTGCAGGGAGAAGAACTCCTGCAGACCGGTGCCGAAGAGCATTCCGCCGATCCAGCCGCCGAGGAGTGCTCCCACGACGCCCAGGACCAGGGTGATGATCCAGCCGCCACCCTGGTGGCCCGGGAGGATCGCCTTAGCGATCGCACCAGCAATAAGTCCGAGAATTAGAAATGCAATGAATCCCATTTTTTGTTCCTCTTCCTAAGTAAAGGAGGCCTCCGGATCCCGGAGACACTTCATCCTTCTGCCTCAATAGTAATCATGCTTACTATCTATTTGCCAACCCCGGATGCTGGAAAAAGCCCACTTCAGACCCGTTTTAGTGCCCTGTTACGTCTGAATCGTTGCCTGCGCCGGGACCCTCGTCAAGAATGGACAGTTCCGCTAGATCCTGCGGGTCAAGGACGAAATCGAAGACGTCCAGGTTCTCCTTCATCCGCTCTGGATTAGCTGTTTTCGGAATCGTTACAATTCCGTTCTGTATATGCCACCGAAGGACCAGTTGACCAGGTGTTTTACCGTGCTTTTCGGCGAGCTGGGACAGGATCGGGGCGCCAAGCAATCTGGCACCGGAGCCGCCCAGCGGGCTGTAGGACTCCGTGACGATGCCGTGCTTGTCATGGAATTCCCGCTCCGCCGCCCGGGTGATCGCGGGAGTCAGCTGGATCTGGTTGACGGCCGGCACAACGTCGGTCTCCGCCATCAGCCGTTCGAGGTGCGCGGGTTTGAAGTTCGAGACCCCGATTGAACGGACCTTTCCCTCCGCCTGCAGCCGTTCAAAAGTTTTCCAGGTAGAGATGTATTCGTCCCGCGCCGGCAGGGGCCAGTGGATCAGCAGGAGGTCCACGTAATCCAGCCCCAGCCGCTGCAGGCAGCCTTCCAGTCCTTCAACCGCCCTGTCGTTCCCCTGGTGCTGGCCGTCCAGCTTGGTGGTGATGAACAGCTCCTCGCGGTCCACCCCGCTGGCACGGATACCGTTGCCGACACCTTCCTCGTTGCCATACTTCAGGGCGGTGTCGATGTGCCGGTACCCGGCTTCCACGGCCTGCACGACGGCGGTGGCCGCCTGGTCGTCGTCCAGCGGCCAGGTGCCAAGACCCACTTGCGGGATGGAGCAGCCGTCATTGAGTTTGATCAGCGGTGCACGTGTCATTGAATCAGTCTCTCCCGGATTGGCCCGTCTTATCCCTTGAACGCCCTGAGAATATTGTCAGCGTTGTACTGGAGGGACACCCGGGCGGTATCGGATACAGCATCGGGGCCCTTCTGCCGGGCCAGGAAGTCCACGAAGCGCTGGATAGCCTGTGCTGCCTTGGCAGCGTCGCCGTCCTCGACAGCTTTCCCGGCCTGCTTGATGCTTGCACCAAGCTGGCTGGCCACAGGGCCGGACACGTCTCCTGACTCCACCAGGTCCTCCAGCACGTGCTGCAGCGCCTTCACGCTGCCGGGCAGCCAGGCGGCGCGCAGGGGCACCCCGGCGAAGTCCATGTCCGAGGCGAGGTAGAAATCTGTGTAGGAGGGCTGGTTGTACGTGGTGTTCTGCCGGGCAACCTCTGCACGGTACTGCGGATCGTGCATCAGGGTGTAGAGCTTATGGTTCGTCACTTCGGTGCTGAGGTACATGCGCAGTGCGGAGCTGTCAGCCGTCCGGACCAGCATCTCCTCCCGCCAGTCACCCACGACGTCTGCCACGAGGCTGGGGGTGCCCTTGGTGCCGTTGTTCGTGCGGGTCCCGGTTGCGGTCAGGAGCCTGCCGCGTTTCCAGTCATCGATGGTGGGCGTCTGGTCACCGGAGCCGTTGATGATCTGGGTGGTCATGTCGGCGGCCCACCTGATGCTCATGTTGGTGCCGGGAGTGGTGGCGGAGAGCTTGTCGCCGTCGGCCGACTGCATGCCTATGGCCCAGTTCTCGATGCCGGGAACGGCGGGGTCCACGTCCCCGATCATGCCGCGGCCGGTGTCCTTGCCGGAGTAGGCCCCGAAAAGTACCTCGCCGGTGGCAGCGTCACGCATGGCGTAGCCGTAGGGGGCGTAGGCGCCGCCCTCATGGACCGTGAAAATCTCCTTGCCGGGCCGGGCGGGGTCGATGTCCGTGACGTGCATGGCGTCGCCGTGGCCAAGGCGGGCTTCTTCGCCTGGCGTGGCACTGCCTGCAGGCATGGTGTCGAAGGAGCTGTACAGCAGCGAACCGTCGTCGTCGATGGTGGCGGAGCCGTAGACGATCTCCTGCTTGCCGTCCCCGTCCACGTCGGACGCGCTGAGCGAGTGGAAGCCCTGCGTGGTGAGCTTGCCGAATACCGGATCGGTACCGTCCCGGCCGTGCGGGCCGTCATTGAACGGGTTGGTCATGGGGGTCCAGCCCGAGTCGACATTCCATAAGGGCGCGAGATTGGACCCGTCCCAGGTGTAGGCGGCCAGCGTGCTGCGGGTGTAGTAGCCTCGGGCGAACACTGCGGCCGGCTTCCTGCCGTCCAGGTAGGCCACGCCGGCAAGGAACCGGTCCACGCGGTTGCCCGGCTCAATGCGGGACATGGCGTAGTCACCCCACATCAGTCCGTCGTCGTGCCGGCCGGGTTCGTACGCCACAGTCTTGAGCTCCTTGCCCGTGGCACCCTCAAAGACCGTGAGGTACTCCGGGCCGGACACGATGAAGCCCTCGAAGGCGCGGAGGTTGTTGCGCGCGCTGCGCGAGGGGGCGTACACGTCCATGAAGTAATCGGTCAGGGCCTCGGCGTCCGCCTGGGACAGCGGGTACTGGTATTTGGACGCGATGCCAAAAGCCTCTTCCAGGGTCGCGGGCCAGTTGCCGGCCTTCACCTCCGGATGGTCGGGCCAGCCCTGGAAGGTTTTCACCATGTGCTGGTAGTAGTCCGCGGCGCTCATCCGGTAGTCGTCCGAGTTGGCGTAGCCGGCCTGGATGTCTTCCTGCAGCAGCGAAATGAAGCTTTCGGAGGCGACGGAGCCGTCGGCGTTGTAGCTGCTGGTCTTGGTGCCGGGAGCCGTTTTCATCATCATTTCGGCGCGGCCGTCGCCGTCGAAATCGTTGACCAGGAGTTGGGTGTAGTGGGCGCCTGAGCGGATGTTGACGCCGAGGTCGATCCGGTGAAGGAGCGTGCCGTCCGCCGTGTAGGTGTCAACGTAGGTGTTGCCCGTGTAGCCCACCTGGGAGACGTCCTTGGAGTTGTTCGGGTCCCACTTGACGATGAATTCGTACTGGCCGTCTCCGTCAACGTCACCCACAGAGGCGTCATTCGCGTTGTAGGTGTACGCCTGTCCGGCAGGGGTGACTCCGTCCGCCGGCTTCTGCAGCGGAATGTCCTTGAACGTGCCACCCCAGGGCGTGGCGGTGGCGCTGCTGTCCACTTCAACGCCGCCGACGACGGCCCGAACCTGGTATGCGGAGGCGGCAGTTCCGGCGGGATCCTGGAAGTTGGTGCTGTCAGTGACTGATGCGAGCTTTTGCCCGTCCCGGTAGACGTTAAAGTCTGTTCCGGTGAGGCCGGTGGCCGCGGAGCCTGATGCCTCGTGGCCCAGGAGCCGCCAGCTGAGGAAGACGCCTTCGGACGTCTTTGCTGCCACCAGGCCGCGGTCCAGGTGGTCAAGTTGGACGCCCGGGGCGCCGGGTTTTGAAGAACGTTCGACGGCGGCGGCCGGGGCGGTGAGGCAGCCTACAGTGAGTGCGATGCCGACGGCGGCAACGGACAGTAGGCGCACGGGAGTACTCTGCGGACTCATCAGTGAATCCTTTCAATTTTGAGACGGGAAAACGCTTCCCCGTAAACTTAGTGGGGGAGGGGCGCGCAGCACAAGCCTTGCGGCGGGCACCAAAAGGGGGTATCTGGAACGTTGTAGAAATGGCGAAGCGCTGGGACGCCGGAGCGGTGCAGTGACCGGATCTAGGCCCCGCTCCGCGCCCAGGCAGTCAGCTTGTCGCTCAACTCCATGAACTGCTGGTCCACCACCTGGAGTCCGGGGTTAGCGTCATACCACTGCACGATCTCCCGTGCGCCGTCCGCGAACGGAATGGTGGCCCTGTACCCGGGTACCAGAGATTTGATCTTGGTGTTGTCGAAGACCACTGAGTGGGAGCGGTCACCCAGGAGGTTGGCGCCGAGCTCAGAACTGTGGGCGGCGATGGTTTGGGATGCCACATGAACCAGTTCCGGCTCTGGAACGCCGGCGGCGCGCGCGAACAGCTGGTAGATCTGGTTCCACGGCAGATACTCGTCCGAGGTAATGGTGTAGCTCTCGCCCACGGCCTGCGGCCGGCCCAGGAGTCCCACGAATGCCTTGGCAAAATCCTGGCTGTGGGTCAGCGTCCACAATGATGTCCCGTCCCCGTGCACCATGACAGGCAGCCCGGCGCGCATCCGGTGGATGTCCGTCCAGCCTCCAACCATGGCGATCTTGGTGCGGTCATAGGTGTGCGAGGGGCGCACCACCGTAAGCGGGAAGTCCTGCTCGCGATAGGCCTCGTACAACAGGTTTTCGCAGGCAATCTTGTCCCGGGAATACTGCCAAAAAGGATTCTTCAGTGGCGTGGACTCGCGGATCGGCAGCGTGGTGGGCGGCTTCTGGTAGGCGGACGCGGAGCTGATGAACACGTACTGCCCGGTGCGGCCGCCGAACAAGTCCAGGCTGGCCTTCGCCTGGTCAGGCGTGTAGGTAATAAAGTCCGCGACGGCGTCGAACTCGCGCCCGGCGAGCGCGACGCGGACCGCGGACGCATCCCGCACATCGGCGGTGAGGATTTCCGCCCCTTCCGGGACCGGCCTTGTGGACCGGCCCCGGTTGAGGATGGTCAGCCGGTGTCCCAGTGCGACGGCGCGTTGTGCCGCCGCTGTACTGATGACGCCGGTGCCGCCGATGAAGAGGATGCTTCGTGGCGCCACCGTGTCCGCATCAGGGGTGAGGAGGTTCACCATGCGTAGTCTTCCGGTGCCGTCTTGTGGCCGGGGAAGATGTCATCCAGCCGCTTGAGGGCGTCGGCGTCGAGGGTGACGTCCAGCGCCCGGACCGCGGCGTCAAGCTGTTCCTGGGTCCGCGGCCCCACGATGGGTGCCGTGACCGCCGGCTGGTGGAGAAGCCAGGCAAGGGCGACGTCCCCGGGCTCGTGGCCGAGTTCATCAGCGAAGTCCTCGTACTGCCGGATCTGGTCTTCATGCTTCTTGAGCGTCTCCGCCGCCCGGCCCTCGGTGCGCCGCACGCCGTCGCGCTCTTTCTTCAGCACACCGCCCAGGAGCCCGCCCTGCAGCGGCGACCAGGGGATCAGGCCCAGCCCGTACTGCTGCGCAGCCGGGATCACTTCAAGCTCTACCTGGCGCATGAACAGGTTGTAGATGGACTGCTCGCTTACAAGGCCCGTGTAATGGCGCCGCTGGGCCGCTTCCTGCGCCTGGGCGATGTGCCAGCCGGCAAAGTTGCTGCTGCCGGAGTACAGGATCTTGCCCTGCTGGACAGCCACTTCGATGGCCTGCCAGATCTCGTCCCACGGGGTATCGCGGTCGATGTGGTGGAACTGGTAGACGTCAATGTAATCGGTCTGCAGCCGCTTCAGGCTGGCGTCCAAGGCACGCCGGATGTTCAGGGCTGAGAGCTTTGACTCATTGGGCCGGTCCGTCATGGTGCCGTACAGCTTGGTGGCCAGCACCGTGTGCTCACGGCGCTCGCCGCCCTTGGCGAACCAGCGGCCAATGATTTCCTCCGTCCAGCCGCGATGGCCGGCGCCGCCGTAGACGTTGGCGGTGTCGAAGAAGTTGATGCCCTGCCCGTGTGCCGAGTCCATGATGGAGTGGGCGTCTGCTTCCTCCGTCTGCGGGCCGAAGTTCATGGTGCCGAGGCAGAGGCGGGAGACCTTCAGGCCCGAGCGGCCCAGATGGGTGTACTGCATGGGATGTCCTTTCGGTGGTGCAGCCGTGACGGCTGGCTTACATCTGCGTGAAAGCGGCGACGGCGGGATCAGACCCCTGGCGGGCACCCGACTCCAGGGCCGTGATGGCCGCAAGCTCCTCCTCGGAGAGGGTGAGGGATGACGCTGCAAAGTTCTCGCGGATCCGGGCTGCCTGGCTTGACTTGGGGATGACGATGTTTCCGGCGGCGAGGTGCCACGCGAGCACGGCCTGGGCAGAAGTGGCATTGTGGGCGTCTGCGATGGCAGTCACGGCATTTCCGTTCAGGTCGGCGCCCCGGCCAAGCGGACTGTAGGCTTCCACCGCAATGCCCAGGCTCCGGCACTTGGCGGCCAGTTCCGCCTGCTGGTAGCTGGGGTGCAGTTCGATCTGGTTCACGGCAGGGACAATCTCCGCAGACTCCAGGAGATTGTCCAGGTGCTCTGAGAGGAAGTTGGAGACGCCGATGGCGCGGATCTCGTTGTTCTCGTACAGCCGCTCCATCTCCTTCCAGGCCTGGACGTACAGGTCCTGCGACGGGACCGGCCAGTGGATGAGGTAGAGGTCAACATAGTCCAGGCCCAAAGTTTTGCGGCTGTTCTGGAATGCTTCCTGGGCGCGGTCCTGCTCGCCGTTCCGGAGCTTGGTGGTGACGAAGATGTCTTCACGTGCAATGCCCGTGGCGGCGATGGCCGCTCCGACGCCGGCTTCGTTGCGGTAGGCGGCAGCCGTGTCGATGTGGCGGTAGCCTGCCTCGAAGGCGTCTTCCACGGTCCGCTGGGTGTCCTCCGGCGGTACCTGGAAAACGCCGAAACCAAGCTGGGGGATAGTGACGCCGTTGTTGAGTGTCAGCTCTGACATGGGAGGCTCCTTGGAAGGTGCAGGTGTTGGGTGCCGTTGGCTCGACGCGAGAAAGCGGTTTCCGCTGGCTCGGTACTGAGCCTATGCACTTTCGGCTGGGAAGTCAGCAGGAGAACATGACTCTCTTTTTCCTAGGACTGCCAGTCCTACCTTCGTTGTAGAACAGAGCCACGGTGCCGGGCACAATGGTCTGCATGGGTCAAAGCGCGGAGTTCGGAAAGTTCCTCAAAGCCATGCGGTCCCGGCTGAGTCCCGAGGATGCCGGTGCGGGGCCCGCATCGGGCTCAAGAAGGGTTCCCGGCCTGCGCCGCGAGGAGGTGGCCAGGCTGGCCGGAGTCAGCACCGACTACTACGTGAGGCTGGAGCAGGGCAGGAACATCCATCCTTCACGGACTGTCCTAGAGGCGGTATCCCGGGCCTTGCGACTGGACGGCAGCGAGCATGCGCACATGCTGGACCTGCTCGAAAACTGCGCCGGAACCGCGAGATCCAGCGCTCCGGTGGCGCAAGGTGTACGCCCGGCCCTTCGCCAACTGCTTGAAGCGGTAGGCGATGTTCCGGCCCTGGTGCTGGGGCGGCGCAGTGATGTGCTGGCCGGCAACCGGATGGCCTTCCTCCTGTTTGCGGATTTTCCTGCGCTCCCGGCAGCCGAACGGAACCTCACCCGCTGGCTCATCCTTGATCCTGCGGCACGTGAGCTTTTCCGCGACTGGAAAACGGTTGCAGCTGAAGCCGCGGGCGCACTGAGGGTGGATGTTGGCAGGCACCCCAACGACGCCCAGGCAAACCAGCTGGTGGGCGAACTCGCGGTGCACAGCGAGCATTTCCGCCAATGGTGGGCCGGGCACCGGGTGGCCACCCGTTCGGCAGGCAATGTCCGGCTGCACCATCCGGCCGTCGGGGACCTGGAACTGAACTTCGAAAACCTGGTCCTCCCGGACGATCCTGACCAGACGCTGCGGGTGTACTCGGCGCGGGCGGGCTCGCCGTCGGCCGATGCCCTGGCCTTGCTCGGCAGCCTGGGCGCCGCTGAACCGGTCCGTGAGCCCGAGGCCGGACGGGATGCCGCTGCGGCCGCTGCGGAGCACGGTGAGTAACGGCGTCCGAAGCACTGTACTTTTGGCCAGATGGGGCACGTGATTCTGGCCACGAGCCCATAGGGGAAGGGTGGGACCGATTCCTAGGCTGGAGGAACACAGTTTTCCTCTCCACCAAGGATGGTCTCAACGATGAAACGCATCGCACTGCTCAAGGAACGCCGGAGTGCCACCGCCGGCGCACCGTCTACCGCCACAGGTTCACACTGCCCGGTTTCCGGTCTGTGGAGTCCAGATCACGACCCGCACACCGTGCTGTCCTTCTTCGAAGGCCACGTGTTTCCGGCGTTCGACGGCGTTCCAACTGTCTGGCGCCGGCGCTCGTCCGGTGCTGTCTCAGCGAACTAGTTAAACAACGATGGCTCGCAGTTGACGGCCGGGAAATGTCTTTCTCCGGGGCCAATTGCGAGCCATCGAGCGGAAAATCTACTCTTCTTCGAGCCGGAAACCGATCTTGATGGTGACCTGCCAGTCGGCGATCTTGCCCTCTTCCAGGTGGCCGCGGATTTCCTTGACCTCGAACCAGTCAAGGTTGCGGAGGGTCTGGGACGCTTTGGCTATTCCGTTGCGGACTGCATCATCCACACCCTGGTCCGATGTGCCGACGATTTCAGAAATGCTGTACGTATGATTGGCCAACTTCGCTCCTCGTGATCAACGGTGCTCCCGGTTGCGGGCGGTCCTTGAAGACTAGTAGCAGTCCCGGAACGTTGACCAGCCCTGTGCAGATGCTTGTTTCAGCGGAGCACGCCGGAGCCTGCTTCGCGGTCTACCCGTTCCCGTGCCGCTGGAGCAGGTTCCACGGGCAGGTGCGGGCCGGATGTTCCCTGCACGTCCGGTGCCAGGGCAGCACCAGGGTTGGCCGAGTTGTAGGCGTCCAGTACGCTGAGGTGCCGTCCGTTGACCCACGTGCCCTGCTCGTCAATTCCAGTGCCACCAAAGGTGCCGATTATCCGGGCAGGGGGAATGCCTGCCGCCAGCTCAAAAGTGTTGTTTTGCGCGATGATGCTGGACTCTACGCCCACACCCCACGAGTACTGGTATTGGCCGGCGTCGGTCACCCGGTACACGTTGTTGTAGACATGTGCCTGCCCAAACCGGACCCGGGGCGCGCGCTGTCCAAGGTCCACTAATTCGTTGTGGTGCAGCGTGACCCGGAGCCGGCCGCGATCTGCCGTAACGCCGTCGCCATTGCCCCACAGCAACGATTTGTCATGCCCCGCCATCCTGCTCCAGGAGATGGTCACCAGGTCTGACTGGCGCACGACGTCCAGAAGCCCGTCATGCCGCAGGAAGGGCTCACCGAAGTACTTGGGCTGTTCGGCGTCGGCAGTACCGCCGTCGTCAAGCGTCAGGTGGTCCAGCCAGACATGGGTGGACCCGGAAACCACCAGGTTGTCCCACTCCGTTTTCCACGTGTCACCGTTCCAGCCGGGGAAGCAGTCGTAGGCGTCGGAGAGCTGGAGATTGCGGACAATCACGTTGTCCACCCGGTCAATATTCAGCGTGAATCCCGTGAGCTGGACGTCGCCTGCACCCACAATCGTTGTGTTGGCACCGACGTTTATCCTGATCTGCTCCCGCTGGTTGGCGCTCGACGCCTTGCGGGCATCTTCAAGGGGGCCTGATGCGGGTCCCGTCCAGTGTGAGGGATCGAAGGCCGCGAGGTAAGCGGCAAGCGAATAGCCGTCCACGGCATAGTCTTCACAGATGATCGGGGTGCCGTCCGAAGCCGTATGAGCATTGATGTCCCGTTGTACGTACACAATCTTGGGTTCATTGCCCGCTACAGCGGCGGCAAGTTCATCCCTCGTTGAAACCTGGTGCACGTCTTCGGGCGCCGCATTGGCGCCACCTGTGGTCCCGCCGTCGACAGACGCCCATCCGTCGCCGTCAGCAAGGACCTGCCGCCCGAGCTCCCGGGCTGCGGGCGCGCCTTGTGCATGATCCGATGCCGGGAAGGGAACGGACGGCGTGAGGGCAACGGCGGCTGCCATCACGATGGAAAGCGGTATGGATATCATCATCGATTCTCCTGGTTGTAGGTTTGTGGGCCGTCGGAAGCCCCGGCCCCGGCCCCGGGCCGGCGCAGAGCGTCGACGGTGAGGCCTGCCGGATGTTCCAGGCGCGTGTAGGACCTGAAGTAGTTACCGCCCAGGATCCGCTGGCCCTGGGCGGTCAAATGCGTGGTCCCGTCATTGACGTAGCCAAACGGCGGCGGCTCGGCGTAACCGGTATTGGCTGTCCTGGCCGGCGTCTTCCGCAAGGCGTTGTCGACGCCGGCATGGTCCGGATATGCCCGGACCCGCTCCTTAGGGGGCCCGCCTACCAGGAACGGTGCGCGGGATGCTTCGGGGACTTCCCGGCGGATGGTTGCGATCAGCTCGTCCAGGTCGGCCGCATACTCTGCTTCACTGCGCCCGCGGTCGGCTTCTCCCTGCTGCCACAGGGCAGCGGCTACGCGGCTGCCGTGACCGGCGGAGCTGAGTGCTTTGCGGAGGTGGTCAATGGCCATCGAAAGGAGGTTCGGAGCGCCATCCAGGTCCAGGCCGGCTTTCCACACGCCGGGATAGGTCCCGTGCCGGCGGAATCCGGTGCCCCCCATGGTGGCGGGGACGATAAGGATGCGCCGGCCCGGCGGCAAGGTTGTCAGCAATAAAGCCGCGAAAGGCCCTCCTGGCCCCATTCCGCCGGGCGGGTGCCCGCCGATGGGGGCCAAAGGCTCTGTTGCAGGGACGATCCTCCCAGTCGCGTCTCCGGTTGCCGGGAAGGTCATGATGCGCGGATCCCGGGCATCGGGGCCTTTGGGGTCAAAGTCCGTGTTAGTGCCGGAGGCGTTGGACTGACCGAGAACCAGGACGACGTCGTACCCTTGGTCCCCGGTCACGGGAGCGGGCCAATCCTGGTGGCTTTCCGCCGGGCATAACTTTTCATGACAGGTTCTTCTTCTGGATTCGAAGGAAGGCCAGGCAGGGGAGCCTGGCTTAGGGGTGTGGGACTGGGGGAGGCCGGAACCCTGGTGAACCGGAGCCGGCCCCCCCCTACTCGCACGCTATTGAATGGTCAGCGTGTGAATTTTGTCCGCATCAGCCACGGGCGGCAGGCTTCCAGTCGCCGAGGAAAGCCTCGATGGTGAGGCGGGCGGCATCCTCGCTGGACAGTTGCGGGTGGAACTCGTTGATGTAGGCTCCGGGTCCGCTGTTGTTGTACTCGCCGAACCGGCCCTCGATCCAGGAGTGCCCGCCCATGTCTGCCCAGCCGCGGACCGCTATGTGGTTGCCCAGGACGGAGTCCCGGATGACGGCCATGGGGAGGGCCTCCGGATCACTGCTGGCGAACCAGGGGCGGCCCAGGCTGACCGTCCCCGGTGCGGCATCGGAGGTGAGGGTGCTGTTGACGATCAGGATGCCGTACGGGTTGGAGTTCTTGGTGCTCGGCGCCACGACATAGCCGTTGTTGGTTGAGCTTCCGCGGTCCAGCGAGTGGATGGTGCAGCCGTCAAGGACGGCGGTGCCCCTGCCGTAGATGAAGTCGACGTCGCCCTCGATGTAGCAGTTCTTGAGGTAGGTGCGGGCGGTGGCGTCCCGACCCGCGGTATCGGCGAGGTAGGTGTCCTGGTTGCCGAGGAACCGCGTGCCATCAAAGGTGACTTTGTCACCAACGCTACGGACGGCAAGTGCCTGGCTCGGGCCTTTCGCGGCCTCATCGTAGGAATTTTCAACCGTCAGGTTCCGCACCGTTGTTCCGGCCGCCGAGATAGTCATTGTTGGACTTCCGGCGGTACCCCAGGTGCCGCCAAAGAACTTCACGCCGTTGGCGGGGGTGTCATAGGAGATCACGACGTCGGACGCGTTGGCTGTGGCGCCCTGGATGGTGAGGTTGGGGCGGTCGGCCCAGACATGCACTGCCTCGCGGTAGACGCCGGGCTTGACGGTGATGGTGCGGGGCAGGGTGCTTCCGCTTGGAATCGATCCGATTGCGGCCTGCAGGCTGCCGAAGTCGCCCGTGCCGTCCAGGGCAACGGTGATCGCCGTCGTCGTATTTGGGGCGCTGTTCTCCCTGGGGCCGGCTCCGTTGGATACGATCTCCGGAACCCGGGCGGGGTCGTCCTTCTGGTAGGCGTAGTTCCGGGCAGGGTCGAAGGCGGCGCCCACATTATCCCTGCGCCCACGGGTGCCATTGAAGATGTTGTCCCGGCTGACCACCTCGGTGACAGGGTCTTTGGCCACGACCGGGTCCTGCACCGCTGTGAACGTGTTTCCTTCCAGCACCACTTTGGCGGCGTTGCGGCCCATCATCCCGTACTGGCCGATGTCCTGGAGGTAGTTGTTGTAGACGTGCGCGGCCGCGGTGTTGTCCAGGCTGAAGTTCCGCTGGGTGGTGTTGCGGATCCAGTTGTGGTGGATGGTCATCCTGGTCACGGCGTTGGAGGTCCAGCCGACGCCCAGGGCCTTGTTGTTGTCGGCGAAAACGTTCCAGGAGTAGGTGACGAGGTCCGAGTCCTTGCGGGTGTCGATCAGGCCGTCGCCCATGCGCTGGATCTTCATATGGTCAACCCAGACATGGTGGGTGGTGTCCAGCTGGATCCCGTCACGGTCGTTGTCCGGCCGTTTGCCGTCCCAGTCGCCGGGGATGTAGGAATCCCGGATGGTGAAGTTCCGGAAGATGACGTTGGAGACGTTGATGAGCTTGAAGCCGGCGTTGACCACCTCGGAGCCGGCGCCCACACCGATAAAGCTCTTGTTGGCAGCGACCGGGATCTTGATGTAGTCCTCGGCTTTGAGGCTGCCGCGGATGAAGATAACCAAAGGCTCGGGTGCCGCGGCATGGTCCTTGAGTTCCTGGATGGTGGTGGCGGTGACGATCCGGCCCGCCTGGCCGCCGGTGGTTCCGGCCAGCCCGTAGCCGGGCAGCGCCGCGAAGCCGTCCGGCGTCTGCTTCCACATCGCTTCCGGGGTGCTTTCGGCAGCCGGGGCAAGGGTGGCGGGCAAAATTCCGGATTGTGGTGCTCCTCCGGCAGGGGAGGCGGTGGCGGCCGGCGCCGCGGTCAGGCTTCCGAGCATCACGACGGCGGTGGCCGCGCCGAGCAGGCGTCGCAGATTCATACAAACTCCTTTGTTGCACGCCCGGGCCGCCTCCAGCCCGGGCACGTGCAATGTCGGTTGTTGAGCGGATGATGCGTGCGGAGAGTGTGCCTCATCTTGGGCCCGTACAGGCCTTCGGCTTAGGGCCTGTGCTACTTAAGGCCTGTGGTGGCGATGCCGTTGATGAGGTACTTCTGGCCGGCGATAAAGAACCCGATGATGGGTGCAATCGACACCACGGACATGGCGAACATCGGGCCCCACATGCTTTGCCCTTCAGAATCCATAAAGGCCCGCAGCGCCAGGGGCACCGTGTAAAGGTCCTGGTTTTGGATGTAGAGCAGGGGGCCGAAGAACTCGTTCCACGTGGAGATGAATGTGAAAATGGCGGTGGTGGCCATCGCCGGAACACACAGCGGCAGGATGACGCGCAGGAATGTCCTGAAGGGCCCGCAGCCGTCGATCTGGGCGGCGTCGTCG
>NZ_PJMB01000007.1 GCF_002892835.1 Arthrobacter sp. AFG7.2
ACAAAAGCCGGGGCAGTCCCTATCAATAACATCCTGGCGGAACTCCGCCCCATAAGCCGTGGGCATGGTCAACATCCTTCCACGAGCACAAGCTCGCTAGGTCAAGGAGTCAACAAAACCGGGGGCAGTCCCACACCCCGGGCTTCTGGCCCCAGGAAAGCCTGGTCTGCATCACATTGAACGAGAACAGCATCGGCGCGACCCTGCGCATCGACCTGCCCCGCCATCCCGGCCAGGAACTCCCCTACGCACGCACCGTCGCCCACTACCTCACCAGCGACACCAGCGCGACCTCCATACTGTTTGCCATCTACACCGGCGAAACCAGTCACCCTGGACAGCCCAGGCCTCATGCCGGTACTATTGCCGCGCTCACCGGGGTCCTTGCAGAACAAGGCATCACCATCCGGGACGGACTCTTCGTCGGCGACGAAACCTTCTCCCCCTACGACGGCGACCCCGGCACCAGCCTCGCCCTGCCCGTCAGCTCCACCCAGACCAGCGCGATCAACGCCGAATTCATCTACCGCGGCTCCTTCGTCGAACCTACCGACCGCATCACGCTCCCAAGCACCAGCCAGGAAGCAGCAAAAGCGGCCGCCGTCGAACACCACATCGATACAACCGCATCCCAACCAACAGATGCCGCGCTCCGGCCAGCCCGGAAACTCTGGGCAGACATGCTCGACTCCAAGACCTTCCCCAGCGACGAGGACTGCCACGCCCTCGTCGCAAACCTGCAGTTCCCCGCGATCCGCAACCGGCTCATCGCAGACATCCCCGGCGTCGACGAACCCATGCAGCAGATCCTCTTCGCCCAAACTAAAGCCGCACCGAGATGGTCACGCATCGAATGGGCCCAACAACTGCTCCTGCACGCTTACACCCGCACCAGCGCCGAACACGCAGCACCCGTCCTCACGGCCATCGGCTACATCAACTGGTGGGAAGGCAAAGGCAGCAAAGCACACCAATTCCTCCAACTCGCCCTCGATAGCGACCCCGCCTACCGCCTAGCCCGACTCAGCGACCAAATGATCGGCTCCGGCATCGTCGCCGGGTGGAACATGAACAAAAACACCGCCTACAAAACCCTGCCGTTGACGCCGCGTGAGACAAATGGCCCAATCGCGGCAGAGCTCTAACTGCATCTGAACTGTCGAGCACGGCTCCTCAACCTCCGGACGACTGTCTGCGACCCATTGTGCAACGTCCCAGCAGCAAATCACCTAGCGCATCCGAGACCCGCTAGGTTGACGGAATCTCCATTTATCGGCCTTCTAAAGAACGGAGTAGAAGCAGCTGCGAGAAATCCGGTCCTTGAGGATTGCATCCGCCGGCTTGTTCGCAGCCTAGCAACCGAACAAGAAAACTTGTGTAGCCGGACAATAGAGAAGGGGAATGGTGCCGTATCGGGTCGCCTGCGGGAAGTCGCTACTACTCGCCAGCGGCTTTGAGCGGGACGGGAACCAGTTCCTGGAGCTCTTCGAGGGTGCAGCCGAAGGTTTCGCGGACGGTGATGCCGCCGCGCCCGGTGAGGAAGACGGCTTTGTCTGTGTAGACGCGCGTCACGCAGCCAACGCCGGTGAGCGGGTAGGTGCAGGATTCCACGATCTTGGAAGCACCTTCCCGGGTGAGGAGGGTCATCATCACGAACACGTCCTTGGCCCCGGTGGCCAGGTCCATGGCGCCTCCGACGGCGGGAATCGCACCGGGCGCCCCGGTGTGCCAGTTGGCGAGGTCGCCGGTGACGGATACCTGGAACGCGCCGAGCACGCAGATGTCCAGGTGCCCGCCGCGCATCATCGCGAAGGAGTCGGCGTGGTGGAAGTACGAGGCGCCGGGGAGTTCGGTGACGGGGATCTTGCCGGCGTTGATGAGGTCCTCGTCGATCTCGTCACCCTTGGCTTCCGGGCCCATGCCCAGCATCCCGTTCTCCGTGTGGAGGGTGATGTCCTGGTCCTCGGTGAGGTAGTTGGACACGAGTGTGGGCTGGCCGATGCCAAGGTTCACGAACGAGCCCGGGGCGATGTCCCTGGCCACCAGGCGGGCGAGGTCGTCCCGGCTCAGCGGGGCCTCGGAGGTTTTGATGCTTGATTCCATAACGCCCATGTCAGGCCACCTTCTCGCTTGAGCCAGCATCCGCGGGGACGCGGACCACACTATTGACGTAAATCCCGGGAGTGACCACGTTTTCCGGATCCAGCGCCCCGACAGGCACGATCTCCGAGACCTGGACGATGGTGTGCTTCGCGGCGGCGGCCATGATCGGCCCGAAGTTCCGGGCTGTCTTGCGGTACACGAGGTTGCCCTTGCCGTCGGCCTTGAGCGCCTTGATCAGGGCGACGTCGGCGTGGATGGGCGTCTCGAAGACCTGCCCGCGGCCGTCGATGATCCGGGTTTCCTTGCCCTCGGCGAGCATGGTCCCGTACCCGGTGGGGGTGAAGAACCCGCCGATTCCGGCGCCGGCGGCCCGGATGCGCTCGGCCAGGTTACCCTGCGGGACCAGTTCCAGCTCGATCTGCCCGGCCTTGTACCTGGCGTCAAAATGCCAGGAGTCGGACTGCCGCGGGAAGGAACAGATCATCTTCCGCACCCGGCCTTCCTTGATCAGCAGCGCCAGGCCCTGGTCCCCCTGGCCGGCGTTGTTGTTCACCACGGTGAGGTCCGTGGCGCCGCAGTCCAGCAGCGCGTCAATCAGTTCGAACGGCTGCCCGGCGTTGCCGAAGCCCCCGATCATCACGGTGGAACCGTCCTGGATCCCGGAGACGGCCTCCTGGACAGAATCTACAAAGTTCAGCATTGTCTTAGGCCTTTCCTGCGCTGGTTCCGGCACCGGTCATATTTTCGAGGATGACGGCGAGGCCTTGGCCCACGCCGATGCAGATCGCGGCGACGCCCCAGCGTTCCCCGGAGGCCTGCAGGGACCGGGCGAGGGTGCCGAGGATGCGGGTGCCGGAGGCGCCGAGGGGGTGGCCCATGGCGATGGCCCCGCCGTGCCGGTTCACGATGGAGGGGTCGATGTCCCAGGCGTTGATGCACGCCAGGGACTGCGCGGCAAAGGCTTCGTTAAGTTCGACGGCGCCTACCTGGTCCCAGCCGATGCCCGCCTTCGCCAGGGCCTTGTTCGCCGCCTCCACCGGGGCGAACCCGAAAAACTGCGGATCGTTCGCGTGCGCCCCGCGCCCGGCGATGCGGGCCAAAGGATCCAGGCCCAGCAGCCCGGCGGCAGCCTCGCTGCCGATCCACGCCGCGGAGGCGCCGTCGGACAACGGCGACGCGTTCCCCGCCGTGACGGTGCCGCCTGCTTCGGAGCCCTCGGGCTCATTACGGAACACGGTCTTCAAGGCGGCAAGCTTCTCGGCGGTGGAACCGGCACGGATGCCCTCGTCCCGGACCAGGTCGGTGCCGGGCACCGGTGCCACGAGGTTGTCGTAGAACCCCTCGTCCCACGCCGCGGCGGACAGGTTGTGCGAGGCAGCGGCGAACTCATCCTGCTGCTCGCGGGTGACGCCGTACTTCTCGCGGAGCCGTTCGGTGGCCTCACCCAGGGAAATCGTCCATTCCTTCGGCATGGCTTTGTTCACCAGCCGCCAGCCCAGCGTCGTGGAAGACAGGGCCAGGTCCCCGGCCGGGTAGGGCTTCTCCGTCTTCGGCAGCACCCACGGGGCGCGGGACATGGACTCCGCCCCGCCCACCAGCATCAGCTCGGCATCCCCGGCGTTGATCTGCCGCGAGGCGATAATCGCCGCGTCCAGGGACGACCCGCACAACCGGTTCACCGTGGTCCCCGGAATCGAGACCGGCAGGCCCGCCAGCAGCGTGCCCATCCGGGCGATATTCCGGTTCTCCTCACCCGCGCCGTTGGCGTTGCCGAACACCACCTCATCAATCCGTTCCGGATCCAGCCCGGGGGCCCGCTTCACCGACTCCCTGATCACATGCGCGGCAAGGTCATCCGGACGGACCCCGGCAAGGCCGGAACCGAACTTACCGAACGGGGTGCGCACGGCGTCGTACACAAAAGCCTGGTTCATGGGTGGTGTCCATTTCGTTGTCCATGGTGGAAAGGGTCCTGCTGGCCCTGGCAGGGCTTTTTTGGCTGAGAAGTCGATCCGCCATCAGGGATGCCACAGCGGTGAGGGTGCGGTTGACCGTCCCCCCAGGAAGACTGGCGTTACTGGGCGGGGGCTGTAGGCAGTTCCAGGCTCGATTGTGTGTAAGCTGTCTGGGCCGGTGCGGAGGTGAGGAAGTTGACGAAGGCTTGCGCTTGGTCAGGGTCGCTGGCTTGGGCGCTGACTGCTGCGGAGAACTCGGTGTAGTGCTGCAGCTCTGCCGGAAAGGGGCCCACGATCTGGGCTTCGGGGACGAACAGCAGCTCGCTCAACTGTTGGATAGCGACGTCGGCGTTGCCTGTGACGACAGCCTGGGCCACGTAGCCTTTATCGACGACGGTGGCGCGGGCGCCGACCTCTTCTGACAGCCCGAGTTTGCCCAGGAGGGCCGTGAAGTATGCGCCGCTTGCGCCGACTCCGGAGTAGGCTACTGACCTTGCCGCGCGCAGAGTTTGGACGAAGGATTCAGCGGTGGAGATGTCGGGCTCGGGGGCGCCGTGCTTTACGGCGACGCCGATACCGGAGCGGGCGACCGACGTCAGGGTGTGCGGGTCGACGACAGTGGTGAGGGGGCCGAAGGATTCGGTAACGGCGATCATCACGTCGAAGGATTCACCGGCGTCGATGCGCCGAAGAAGTTGGCCTGTGGGTTCGAAGACAGCCTCGATGCTGACTCCTGTTTCCTGCCCGAACATGATGATGACCTCATCAAGGGCCTTCTTTACAGCCGGTGAGCTAAAGACTTTCACTGGGGGTTCGTTCCTTTTCGTTGTGCTTTTCAGCGGGGCGAACGTGCCCGAGGACCCCGATGTTTTCTGCTTAAGAGTGTTACGACGCCCGAAACTCAGAGAGGGGCACCGCAAAGCCGGTGCTTCTCGGGGTGTCGGGGACGAGGTCTTGCATCATGAGCATGCGGCGTTCGCCAAAGATATTGTCTCTGACCCATACGACGCCGATTTCCGGGGCGGCTTCCACGACGGTTCCACGGATGTGGCCGTGCCGGTCGGGGCATGCGACCGGATCGCCTTCGCAGACATTCCAAGCCCATTTTCCGTTTGTCATGCTGTCTCCTCGATCCTCGGCGCCGGGCCGCGCCGCCGCCATTTTGGGCATGGCGGAAGGGAGGCCGGGAGCCGATGTAACTAAAGGGGAACTAATGGTTGGGCTGGGGATTCCCTGGGTTTGAGGGAAGCCCCAGCTTTGAGGGGTTAGAAGTCGACGACGCTCACGGTCTTGCCGGTCACAGCGGATTCGGCTGCCGCGTTGGCCAGGACCAGTGCCGACACTCCATCCGCGAAGTTCGGTGAGGTGGGCGCTCCTGTGCGGATGGACCGGGCGAAGGCCTCAAGTTCAGCGTAGTAGGCCTGGGGGTAGCGTTCGAGGAAGAACGGCAGGTATGCCTCCGACTCTTCTGTTCCTGCCGCACCGGACTTGCGCACTGTTGTGGGAGCAACGTTGCCGGCGGAGAGCATTCCGCGCGGGCCGAAGGCTTCCAGACGCTGGTCGTAGCCGAAGGCGCAGTGGCGGGAGTTGGTGATGGTGATGAGTTCACCTTCGCTGCCGCGGAGGGTGACCACGGCGGAGTCGAAGTCGTTGAGCTCGGCGATGTCTTGGCTGAAGACGTTCGTTGCCACTGCGGTCACTTCGACGATGTTCGGGACGAAGGAGCGCGCCATGTCGAGGTCGTGGATCGTCATGTCGCGGAAGATGCCGCCGGAACCGGCGATGTAGTCGCGAGGGGCCGGCTCTGGATCGCGGCTGGTGATGGTGAGCTGTTCGAGCTTGCCGATTTCCCCGGCTTCGACCCGGGTGCGTACGGCGGCGAAGGACGGGTCGAAGCGGCGGTTGAAGCCGAGCATGATCGGGACGGTGGTGTCCTTAATCTGCTCTCGGCAGGCGAGGACGTTGTCGATGTCGAGGTCGATGGGCTTTTCGCACAGGACGGCGAGGTTGTGGGCGACTGAGCGGGAGATGAGGTCCACGTGGGTGCTGGTGGGCGAGCCGATGATGACGCCGTCGAGGCTGGTGTCTGCGAAGACCTCTTCGGGGTCCTGTACGGCGCGTGCGCCGGTGCTTTCTGCCAGCCGGCGTGCCCCGTCGATGAACGGGTCTGCGATCAGGACGAGATCGATGTCCGGGTGGGCGGCAATGTTGCGGGCGTGTACCTGGCCGATGCGGCCCGAGCCGAAGAGTGCCAGGCGCAGGCGTTTGTCGTTGGACATGGGGTGTGGCCTTTCAGGAAATGGGGAAGTGGGTGAGTCGCGTTGCCGGAGGCGGCAGGGGGCGGTGGGGGGCTTGGCGGATCAGCGTGCGGCGGAGACTTCGGGGAAGCAGTTGATCGCTGTTTCGTAGGCGCGCTTAAGGCCCTCGGCGACGGGCAGGCTGCGGTGTTCGGCGGAAATGATTTCAACTCCCCAGGGGCCCTTGTATCCGGCATCGAGAGTTCTCTGGATGAACGTGCGGGTGTCGAAGTCGCCCTGACCGCAGTAGGCGCGGTTGTTGATGGTGTCTTCGAAGATGGTGCCAACGACGTCCTTGTAACCGTCGTCGATCTCAACGGCAAATACCTTATCCATGGGCACAACGTCCCAGAGGTCGTCGTGGGAGAGACCGGACCGGTGGGTGTGCCAGATATCGATCATGAGGCCCGCGGCGGGACTGTCGGCATGGGTCACGACCTTGACCGCTTCCTGCGCCGTGCGCAGATGGGAGAACGGTGTCGCCTCGAGGGCCAGCCGGATGCCGGATTCAGCGGCCTCCTCTGCGAGGTCGGAAAATGCGCTGGCCATCGTCGACAGCGGCAGGGGGTTGTCCGTCATGCCGGCTCCGACCTTGATGTGCCGGGCACCCAGGGCCTTTGCGGCTTCGAACAGCTCGGCCCGTTGAATGTCAGATTCGGCGCGCTCGGCCCCTGTGGCCCACCAGCCGTTAAGGAATTCGACTTCGATGATGCCGATTCCTGCCTCGCGGATCATACGCCCCAGTTCGGCGTAGCCGACGGTGCGGCGTGCATGCAGCAGATCGTGGTGTACCAACCCGATGCCTGACCACCCCGTCTGGGCAATGAGGTTGATGCGCTCCTGGATCGGGATGGGGCTGGTCTCGTCCGGGCGTCCGGGGGCGGTATCGCCGGCACTCACCCAGCAGGTTGCGATCAGCTGCGGAGCTGCGCTGGTTTCGCTGGTCATGCGGTCTCGACCTCCATGGATGCTCCCTGTTCCTTCTCGGAGCGGTAGCAGGCGTCGACAATCCGAGCGACGGACAGGGCATCGGCGACCGGTGCGACTACCGGGGCGCCGGTGCGGATACTGTCGACCCAGCCACGCATTTCAGGGTGGAAGTTGCTGATGTTTCCCAGTTCGGGCAGTTCCGAGAACTTGTTCAGTTCGGTCCGGGCAAAGGGCGGGGTGAAGTAGCTTTGGGTCCACTCGGTCCAGCCCGCCCGCCAGCCGGCACGGTCCTGGTCCACGTAGACGCGCAGCTTCTGGGGCAGGATGCCGATTTCCAGCATGCCGCCGGTTCCGTAGACGCAGATACGGGAGCTTTCGAACCACTCAAGGTGGTCGTGCCCGTCGAAGCTGAAGGTCACGGACTTGTCAGGGTAGTTCAGCAGGACAGCTGCGGAATCTTCCCGGCTCGACTCGTCGGACAGGCGTCCGGACTTGTGGACACGGGCGTTGACCGTATCGGGTGCGCCGAACATGTGCACCAGGGAATCAAGCATGTGGCATCCGATGATCCACAGTGCCCCTCCCATGTCGGCGGGCTGGTTCAGGTGCGCGGTCAGGTGTTCACCGACGAGGGCAGCACCGCGGGCGGAGACGGAAACCACCTCACCAATGACGCCGGCGTCGATAAGTTCCTTGGCCTCTGCGATGGACTGGGCGAGGCGAACGTTGTAGCCGACCTGCACTACCAACCCGGGGGCTGCTTTGGACTCGGCTTCGGCCAGCTGGAGCAGATCTTCAACGGTGCCCCCGCCTGGCTTTTCGACGACAACGGACTTGCCGGCGGCCAGTGCGCGCAGGGCGTGGGGGACCATGTCCTTGCTCTTGGAGTGGACCATGATCGCGTTGATGCGCTCGTCCTGGAGCAGTGCGTCAATGGAGCGGGGCTCCATGTCGTACTTATCGGTGAAGTACTGCAGGCGGGGATCGTCGTCCGCGGCGGCTACGACTTCCACCCCTTCAATTTCGCGCAGGGCACGAACCCGGGCTGAGGCGTGCGGGTGTGTGATTCCCAGAAGTCCTACGACAATCGGTTCCAACGCATTGTCTCCTTCGACTGAGCACCTGATCGGTGCGTTTGTGGTTTTGATGGGGGCGGGCAGCGGTGCTCCGCTGGATCAAGAACGTTGTGGATGCAGTGTCACCTAGTGGACAGCTTGTCCAAAGCATTTCATGGAGGGGGCCGCCGGTCAAGCTATGACCTGTGACACGTCCGCATCCTTCTTTGACGCAGCGGGCGGCGCCCCAAGGTAGTCTGACAAAGCCCTGGTTCCCCGCAGGAGGAGATCGACGATGCGCTCTTCGCCTTCGGGCCGGTTCAGGATGCCCTCGCGGAGTCCACTGATGGACAGGGAAGCGGCGACCTCGCCGCGGTGGTCGAAGATGGGTGCCCCGATGGCGGCGATGCCCGGGGTGACGTTGTTGTCGCTGACAACGAAGCCCTGGTCGCGGATGTGCTCCAGTCCGGCATAGAACTCCGAACGGGACCGAACGTCGCGCCAGGGCTCGCCGCTGCTGGCGACGACCGCGGCATATTCGTCCCACGAAGCCCGGTCTTCGAACGCGAGCAGCGCGCGGGGCGCGGCGCCGACATGCAGGGGAAGGGACTCCCCCAGTTTCAGGACCCGGCTGTTGACCCTGATCCCGTCAATGCGCTCGATGCAGACCGCCCGGGTTCCGCGGCGGATACACAAGAAGGTTGTTTCCCCCGTTGCTGCGTGGATTTCGCGCAGAATGGGGGCGGCAGCACGGCGAATATCCAAGCGGCGTGTGAGCTCGCCGGAAAGGGCGATCATTTTGCTTCCCACCCGGTATGCACCGCGATGGCCGATCTGTTCCACCCACCCGGCTTCAGCCAGGGTGGCCAGCATCCGGTAAATGGAGCTGGCGGGTTCTTCAAGCAGCTCAGTCAGCCGGGTGGACGTCGCAATACGTTCTTCAGCCAGGGCCGCCATAAGCGCGGATGCTTTGGCAATGACGGCAGGGGCTCGGGGGGAGTCCCGCTCGGATCCTCCTTCCGGAGGGTCGAGCCGGGCGGCTTCTTTTCCTTCATTCGGGTCTTCCTGGGACATGGAGGCAGCGATGGACTTGGCGGCGGTGTCCAGGATTCGCCGTGCCGCGTCCTCCTGGCCGAGGACTGTTGCCCGGAGGCCTGCGACCGAGATGGCACCCAGCAGGCTGCCATCCTGCCGGAAGACCGGAACGGCGATTGAGGCGACGCCTTCGATGACCTCGCTGTCCTCAACGCTCCATCCTCGCTCGGCGGTCTGCTCGACCTTCTCCCTCAACTGCTCTCCGGTGAGCGGTGTCCGGGAAGCGATACCGGGGTATGGGCCCGCAGCCAATACGCTCTCCCGGAACTCGGGGGCGCCGAAGGCCAGCAGAGCCTGTGATGCAGCGCCGGCGTGCAGCGGAAGGGTACGGCCGGGGGCCAGGTCGTGCAGGTCGACGTCGGCCCCCTGGATCTGGTCCAGGCATACGGCTCCGTTGTCGCGCAGGACGCAGAAGTAGGGGCTCATTCCCAGCTGGCTGCGGATCCAGCGCAGCTGTTCGCGCAGCTCTGTGCGGTCCACGAGTGCATCGGCCGCCGCGTCGCCCAGTTTGAGTATCCCTGTGCCCAGCTCGAGCTTGCCATCCGCGCTTGACCGGACGAGTTTCTCCTGCTCCAGCGCAGCGACAATCCGGTACACGGTAGGCCGCGGTTCGGACACGACCTTGGCCAGTTCCGCCGGTGTTGACTGGCCAATCCGGGCCAATTCATCGATCACCTGGCTGGCCTTCTTCAAAAGCTGAATGGTGTTCACCAACCGCCTCTTTCCTGGCCCCTGGAGGCCTCTAGCATCCGCGTAACTACCATCCCGCAGATGCGCTGCACATGGCCATCTCAGCCAATATCGTCCGTCCGGCCCCAGGTGCAACTTGAGGTGCCCGCAAATGTAATTTGGAACACCACTAGCTTCTTGTGCTGGTACTGTGCGAACATGGTGTCCATTGTACGGCACTAAGTGCTCGCAATCACATCTAAAATTTCTAGGCGCGGCGGTCCTGCCGGCGCAGAACTGACGCCATCAGCGTCACGCGGCTCTCCAAAGGAGGAGAACGGTGTTTAAGAAAACTTTCTTGTTCGCTGCAACAGCAGCAACGTCACTGGTACTTGCTGGTTGTGCTGGCGGGGGTGCAGGCAGCGGCAACGGGGCCGGCGGAGGGACGCAGGCTCCCGCCGACACCCGCATCGGAGTTTCCCTGCCCAGCCAGGATGAAGAGCGGTGGATCACCGACGGTAAGGCCATCAAGGAAGGGCTGGAGAAGGTCGGTTACCAGGTGGACCTTCAGTACGCGAACAACGACATCCCCACCCAGCAGCAGCAGGTTGACCAGATGCTGACGCAGGGAGCGGACCTGTTGATTCTGGCTCCACTCGATGGAACGGCACTGTCCCCACAGCTGCAGCAGGCGGCAAGCTCGGACATCCCGATCGTCTCCTATGATCGGTTCGTCCGGAACAGCGCCGACGTTGACGTTTACGTCACCTTCGACAACTTCAAGGTCGGCGCCCAGCAGGCCACCTCGCTTCTCATCGGGCTCGGTGTCCTGAACAAGGACGGCTCCGAAGGCACCGCCAAGGGACCGTTCAATATCGAACTGTTCGGCGGATCGCTGGATGACAACAACGCAACCTTCGTCTTCAACGGCGGCATGTCGGTCCTGCAAAAATACATCGACAACGGCACCCTCGTGGTGAAGTCGGGACAGAACAAGCTCGCCCAGGTGGCAACAGAGAACTGGTCCCAGCAAAAGGCACAGGAACGCATGGACAACCTGCTGACCGCCAGCTACAGCGGCGGAGCAGCCAAGCTCGACGGTGTCCTTACCCCCAACGACAGCGTCGCCCGCGGTGTCATCACCTCACTGGGCAACGCCGGCTACGGCCCGACCCTGTCCTCACAGCCGAAGCCGATGCCGGTCACGACCGGCCAGGACGCCGAGGTTGCCTCCGTGAAGTTCGTCAACGACGATGTGCAGTTCTCCACCGTGTTCAAGGACACCCGCGCCTTGGCCGCTCAGACTGTCAAGGCGTCCCAGGACCTGCTGGCAGGAAAGGACCCTGAGGTCAACGACACCAAGTCTTATGACAACGGATCCAAGATTGTCCCCTCGTTCCTCGTGCCGATCCAGCCGATCTACAAGGACAACATCAAGTCCGCCCTGATCGATTCCGGCTACTACACCGCTGACGAGGTCGCAGCCGGCCGCCTTCAGTAAGTGCCCTTCAGGGAGGGGCACACAGTGCCCCTCCCCTCCCCCTCTCCCCTACAAGACCGATAGGACGGCGGGCCAATGGCCGACCACATCCTGGAAATGCAATCCATCACCAAGACCTTCCCCGGCGTCAAAGCGCTGTCCGGCGTTTCGCTGGAGGTGGAACGCGGTGAGGTCCACGCGATCTGCGGCGAGAACGGCGCAGGGAAGTCCACCCTCATGAAAGTCCTCTCCGGCGTCTACCCCGCCGGAAGTTACGGGGGTGACATCCTGTTCAAGGGGCAGACGTGTTCTTTCTCCGGCATCCGGGATTCAGAGCACGCCGGCATCGTGATCATCCATCAGGAACTTGCCCTCGTGCCGCACCTGTCGATCGCCGAGAACATCTTCCTGGGCAACGAGCGCCGCGGAGCATCAGGACTGATCGACTGGCATAAGACGAACGCCGAGGCCGCCGAACTCCTCGCATCCGTCGGTCTGCGGGAAGAGCCCACGACCCCGGTCGGGCAGCTTGGCGTGGGCAAGCAGCAGCTGGTCGAAATCGCCAAAGCCCTGTCCAAGGAAGTGCAGCTGCTCATCCTGGACGAGCCGACCGCGGCGCTCAACGATAATGACTCCGCCCACCTGCTCGACCTGGTCCGGGCCCTTCGTGACCGCGGCATCACCTCGATCATCATTTCGCACAAACTCAATGAGATCGAAGCCATTGCCGACCACACCACCGTCATCCGGGATGGAAAGACGGTGGAAACCTTGGACATGGCGGATCCCGACGTGAACGTCGACCGCATCATCCGCGGGATGGTCGGCAGGGACCTCGAGGCGTTCTATCCCGACCGTGAGTCGAACCCGGGCGAGGTCGTTCTCCGGGTGGAGGACTGGACGGTCAAGCACCCCAACCAGGACCGCCTGGTCGTCGACGGGGCCAGCTTTGAAGTCCGCGCCGGGGAGGTCATCGGCATCGCCGGACTCATGGGTGCCGGACGCACAGAATTGATGATGAGCCTGTTCGGCCGCTCCTACGGCAAGTTCGTATCAGGCAAAATCTTCATGCACGGCAAGGAGATCCACACCCGCTCCGTCGCCTCAGCCATCGAAGCACGGATCGCTTACGCCACCGAAGACCGCAAGGCCTTTGGCCTCAACCTCATTGATGACATCGCCCGCAACATCTCAGCCGCGTCACTGGGCAAACTGGCGAGCTGGGGATTCGTCAATCACCACGAAGAGGCTCGTGCGGCCGAGTTTGCGATGAAATCGATGAACATCAAGGCCCCGAACGTGAAGTCGATCGTCGGCAAGCTCTCCGGCGGGAACCAGCAGAAGGTCGTCCTCTCGAAGTGGTTGCTCACCGACCCGGAAGTACTGATCCTGGACGAACCCACCCGTGGCATTGATGTCGGCGCGAAATACGAAATCTACACCCTCATCAACAGCTTCGTGGACGCCGGAAAGGCAGTCGTAGTCATCTCCTCGGACCTGCTCGAACTGCTCGGCACCTGCGACCGCATCTACGCGCTTTCTGCAGGCCGGATCACCGGGCAGCTGCCCAAGGCTGAAGCATCCGAGGAACGCCTCATGACACTCATGACCAAAGAGAAGGAACTCACAGCATGACCGTGACAGCCCCCCGGGGATCCCAAAGGAAAGACGCGCCGGCCGCAGCAGCGGTCGTCAAGACCGGAACCAGCGAAATCCGCGAGCTGTTCACCCGTAACCTGCGCACCAGCGGCATCTACATCGCCCTTGTGGCCATCGTGGCGCTGTTCGCCGGACTCACCGGCGGCGCCTCACTCGGTCCCGGAAACATCACGAACATCGTCCTGCAGTACTCCTACATTCTGATCCTGGCCATTGGCATGGTCATCGTGATCATCGCCGGTCACATTGACCTCTCCGTGGGCTCCGTAGTCGCCTTGACCGGCGCAGTGTCGGCGGTCGTCGTCATCCAATACGGACAGCCGTGGTGGGTCGGCGTCCTCGCAGCCCTCGCCACCGGCCTCGCTATTGGAGCCTGGCACGGTTACTGGGTCGCCTACGTCGGGATTCCGGCGTTCATCGTCACCCTCGCCGGCATGCTCCTTTTCCGCGGCCTGACCCTGGTTGTACTCGACAACGTCTCCCTCTCCCCCTTCCCGGCTGACTACGGCCAGATCGCATCGGGCTTCCTCAACGGCCTCCTGGGAGGCGCAGGATATGACGTCTTCACGCTCCTCATCTTCGCCGTCGCCGTGATCGGCTATGCCTTCAACCAGTACCGGACCCGCAAGACCCTGATCAGCTACAACCAGCTCGTCCCGTCATTTCCGCTGTTCATCGCCAAAATCCTCGTTGTCGCCATCGCCGTCATGGTCTTCGCCTGGCAGCTGGCCATCGCCCGCGGTATGCCGCTTGTCCTGATCATGCTGGCCATCCTCATCATGGTCTACAGCGTCATCATGCAGAGAAGCGTCTTCGGCCGCCAGGTCTACGCCATCGGCGGCAACGTGGTCGCAGCAGCCCTGTCAGGTGTCAAGGTCCGCACCGTCAACTTCTGGATCTTCGTCAACATGGGCTTCCTCTCCGCAGTGGCCGGTATCGTCTTCTCTTCCCGCTCCAACGGCGCCCAGCCCGGCGCGGGCAACATGTTCGAACTCGACGCGATCGCTGCGGCGTTCATCGGCGGTGCGGCCGTTACCGGTGGCGTCGGCAAAGTCGTGGGAGCCATGGCCGGCGGACTCATCATGGCCGTCATGAGCAACGGCATGCAGCTGATGGGCATCGACCAGTCCGTCCAGTCCGTCGTCAAGGGCCTCGTCCTGATGCTGGCCGTCGCCTTCGACATCTACAACAAGCGCCGCGCCGGTTCCCGCTAACCGCTTCCCGCACTAAGAAGCCCCCGCGTGAAATGAACCATTACGCGGACCCCACCTCTTCAAAGGAGTCCATCTGATGACCCACCAGTTTGTATACGAAGCCCTCCCCATGCGGGTGCGTTTCGGCGTCAACTCCCTCTCAACCCTGCCCGAAGAACTCGACCAGATCGGCCTAAAGCGCGTCCTTGTCCTCTGCTCTCCCGAACAGGAAGAGACAGGCAACCGGGTAGCCGAGGCCCTGGGTGAGCGCTGCGTCGGTGTTCTCCCGGAAGCCGTCATGCACGTGCCCAACGAAGTTGCACAGCGGGCAAGCGACGAAGCTGCCAGGGTCGGGGCCGACGGCTGCGTCGCCGTCGGCGGCGGCTCAGCAATCGGCCTCGGCAAAGCAATCGCCCTCAAGCACGGGCTGCCGATCGTTGCCGTCCCCACCACGTACGCTGGCTCGGAAATGACACCCGTGTGGGGGCTGACGACCGACGGACGCAAGGAAACCGGCAAGGACCCCCGGGTGCTGCCTCGGAGCGTCGTCTACGATCCCGAGCTCACCATGACACTGCCGGCCGCCATGTCCGTGACCAGCGGCATCAACGCCATCGCCCACGCCGTGGAAGCCCTCTATGCCCCGGACGCAACGCCGATCATCTCGCTGATGGCCGAAGAAGGCGTCCGCGCCCTCGCCGCAGCGCTGCCCGCCATCGTGGCCGATAGCTCCGACCCCGAAGCACGCAGCAACGCCCTCTACGGATCGTGGCTGTGCGGTGCCTGCCTGGGCGCCACCACCATGTCGCTGCACCACAAGCTCTGCCACGCACTCGGCGGAACCCTGAACCTGCCGCACGCCCAGACCCACACCGTCGTCCTCCCCCACGCACTGGCCTTCAACCAGCCGGCCGCTCCCGAAGCAACCGCTGCCCTGTCACGGGCACTCGGTGGCGCTGCAGATCCCGCCGAGAGGCTGTGGCAGATCGCCGGCGAACTCAATGCCCCCCGGTCCCTGGCCGAGCTGGGCATGAAGGAAGAAGACATCGACCGCATCGCCGAAGAAGCGACCAGCCGCTCTTACGGCAACCCCCGCCCGATCACCTACGACGACGTCCGCGGCATCCTGCACGCGGCATGGGCCGGCAAGCCACCGAGCGCCAACCCCACCGTCTAACCCAAAAGGTCCACGACCTGCCATCAGGTAAGGCGTGGCGCCTCGCGGAGTAGGACCTCCCTCTCGGGTACACCGAGCAGGAGGGTCCTACTCCACCCCGTCCCACACATTAAAACAATCAACTAGGAGGCAGACCTTGGTCGCCAAGCGGACCATTGCCCCAGGAATCGCCGTATCCCCACTCGCACTCGGCACGAACGTCTTCGGCTGGACCGCCGACACCGAAACATCGCATGCAGTCCTCGACGGCTACGTTGCTGCTGGTGGGAACTTCCTGGACACCGCCGACTCCTACTCGTTCTGGGCCGAGGGCAACACCGGCGGGGAGTCGGAAACGATCATTAGCAAATGGCTGGCCGGCAGATCCGACCGCGACGACCTCGTCATCGCCACCAAAGTAAGTCACCACCCGCAATTCGCCGGCATGGCCCCCGAAACGATCCGGGCTGCGATCGACGCCTCGCTGACCCGCCTCGATATCGATACCGTTGACATCTACTACGCGCACTTCGACGACCCTACGGCGCCCCTCATCGAGAGCATCGCGGCGCTGTCCGAACTCGTCGATCAAGGAAAGATCCGCTCCATCGGCATCTCGAACTACACAGCGGCACGAATCAAAGAATGGCTCGACATCACCGCCCGCGAAGGTTTCCACCCGCCTGTCGTCATAGAGCCCCAATACAACCTCGTCGAACGAGGAATTGAAGCCGATATCCTCCCGCTGGCGCGCACCCACGGCCTCGCCGTCGTGCCCTACTACTCCCTCGCCCACGGCTTCCTGACCGGAAAATACGATGACGGCGAGGAAATCGAAAGCCCCCGCGCCCCCGACGTGGCAAAGTACCTCAACGCCCACGGCCGGAAAGTCATCGACGCGGTCAAAAGCATCGCCGATGAGCACTCCACCCAGCCCGCTTCCATCGCCCTGGCATGGCTCGCAGCGCAGAACGGTGTCGCGGCCCCCATCGCCAGCGCCCGCACAACCGACCAACTCTCTCCCCTCGTTGAATCAATGCAGATCCAGTTGACCACCAAGGATCTGCAGCTGCTTGATGAGGCATCGCAACTCTGAGTCCCTGCGCGCATACTCGACACCACACACAACAGCGAGGAAACGACAATGACCCAGCAGACCGGCGTCCCCGAAACCGAAAGCATTCCCGGCAGCCAGCACGTGTCGGAAGCACAACAAAACGTTGAGGAACAACTGGTCCGCAACGTGCTGCGCTCCTTCGACGACTGCCAGGACCCTCGGCTGAAGCAACTGATGCAGTCGCTCGTAACCCACCTGCATAACTTCATCCGCGACGTCCGGCTCACCGAAGCCGAATGGAACAAAGCCATTGAGTTCCTCACCGCCGTCGGCCACATCACCGATGACCGCCGACAGGAATTCATCCTCCTCTCCGACGTCTTCGGCGCCTCCATGCAGACCATCAACGTCAACAACGAAGCCCCGGGCGACGCAACCGAAGCCACCGTTTTCGGCCCGTTCTTCGTCGACGACGCCCCGCGCATCGAAAACGGCGGAGACATCGCCGGAGCCGCACCAGGGGAACCCTGCTGGATCGAAGGAAGCGTCAAGGACACGGACGGGAACCCGGTCCCCAACGCCCGCATCGAAGTCTGGGAAGCAGACGAAGACGGCTTCTACGACGTGCAGTACGACGACCAGCGTGTCTCCGGCCGAGCCCACCTCTACAGCGACGAAGACGGGAACTACCGCTTCTGGGGCCTGACCCCCACCCCCTACCCCATCCCCCATGACGGACCAGTCGGGAAAATGCTGGAAGCTGTAGGACGCTCGCCCATGCGCGCTTCCCACCTGCACTTCATGGTCACCAAACCGGGACTCAGGACTCTGGTCACCCACATCTTCGTCCGCGGGGACGAACTGTTGAAATACGACACCGTATTTGGCGTCAAGGAGTCCCTCATCAAGGACTTCGTCCAGCAGGACGCCGGAACCCCTACTCCCGACGGGCGCGACCTCGGGGAGCGCACATGGGCCCGGACCCGCTTCGACATCGTTCTTCCGCCCGCCGCGGACTAGGGCGAACTACCGGGCCACCTCTTGGAGTTTCCGGTGGATGCAATAACTGCATCCACCGGAAACTCGTGCTTTCGCAACGGATGTAATATTCGCCCACACCCCAACCTGACGTCAGGAAGACGCCGGTTGTCAGACTAACGTCTGCTTCACCTTTGCTGACGACTGTTCGGGACAACACTCAGACTGAAACCTGACGCTACTTACTCGGCTCAAGTGGCAGCCCACTTACGCTTCGTCAGCCCGGGAACCCGCCGATGAAAGAACCCAGCGCATGTCAGAGCTCGGATCCGCTCTCCACGCGTTTGAGCTAACGGAGCCAGCTTCATGTTTGGCTTACGCCGGAATCTGCCCGACGCTCCTCCCCTGCCCGGGCACTCCCTATAAAGCAGATATAAGTGTGGACATTGTCCACCCCCCCTTTGGCAGGACAAACCGAGCTCATACGACTCACGAGACGTCGAAGACGAGTCTCGGAAAGATAATTTTCGGCCCAAAGTCGGAGACGTCATGTCGTGCCCGCCACTCCCGACCATGAACAGGTGTTGGCCACTCCCGACCAACCCGACAGAACCAGGAAGAGGAACCCATAAACCCAGCGACAGCAGGCGGAAGGCCCACTAGCCAGGGTCTTGAACCCGCCACCCCACACACCTGAAGAGGCCACCGCGGCGGCTAGGCCAAAGCCCGCGAACCAGCCGTCAGAGCGACGCGACCACAAGCTTTGTACACACGTTAAAGCAAAATCGCCTCTGACGAGGGAAAACACTGTGCCCGAGGTGGGACTCGAACCCACACACCTTTCGATACCGCATTTTGAGTGCGGCGCGTCTGCCAATTCCGCCACTCGGGCGCGGAATACATGAAGGGCAAAACCGTACGCCCACAGCTGATTGTGAGCAACGCGATCACTTCACGTACGCGGAATTACTCTACATGCAGATAGGCTGAATTCCAGAATCGCGCCGCCGACGCCGCAACCGACCATGCAGATCAAGTACGCGACCGGGCGCACCTAAGATAGTGATGTCCCCGCCGTACCTTTCCAAGGAGATCCCGTGACTGAACAGACGGAGTCAAAGCCCACGTCCCAGCCGGCGCGCCGCGTCATTGTGGCGGAGGATGAAACCCTCATCCGCCTCGACATCATCGAGATCCTGCGCGGCGAAGGCTATGACGTCGTGGGCGAGGCGGACAACGGTGAGAAGGCCGTCCAGCTGGCCGAGGAACTGAAGCCGGACCTGGTCCTGATGGACGTCAAGATGCCCGTCATGGACGGCATCTCCGCCGCGGAGAAGATCGTCAAAGCCCGCATCGCCCCCGTGGTTCTGCTGACCGCGTTCAGCCAGAAGGAACTGGTCGAGCGTGCCCGCGACGCCGGCGCCATGGCGTATGTGGTGAAGCCGTTCACTCCGGCTGACCTCATCCCCGCGCTGGAGATCGCACTCTCCCGGCACGAGGAGATAAAAGCCCTCGAAAGCGAAGTCTCCGACCTCCAGGAGCAGTTCGCCACCCGCAAGCTCGTGGAGCGCGCCAAGAGCCTGCTCACCACCAAGATGGGCCTCACGGAGCCGGAAGCTTTCCGCTGGATCCAGAAGACCTCCATGGACCGCCGCCTCAGCATGCGCGAAGTGGCCGAAACAATCATCAACCAGGTCAACTAGTTCCGCCCCGGTTGTGCCTGCCACCATGCGGCGGGCTCAACCACAGCACAACAAAGCAACACAGCGCAAAGGACCCCTGCCACCTGGCAGGGGTCCTTTGCGCTTCAGAAAGCCTAGGCCTTCTTCTTCTTTTCCGGCCAGGGGCCGAGCTTTTCCTTGTTGCTGGTCGCTTCGCCAACGCGGGTGGAGTCGGCGAGGTCGCCCACCTTGTGCACCTTCAGCGAGTTGGTGGAGCCAGCTTTTCCGGGAGGGGAACCGGCGGCAATAACCACCAGGTCGCCGTCGTCCACCAGGTTCATCTCCATGAGGCTGCGGTCAACCTGCGCAGTCATCTCGTCGGTGTGGTCCACCATCTGGACCAGTACCGGCTGGATTCCCCAGGTCAGTGCCAGCTGGTTCCAGACCTGCTCCACCGGGGTGAAGGCGAAGACCGGCTTGATGGGGCGCAGGCGGGACAGACGGCGCGCCGAATCACCGGACTGGGTGAAAGCACAGATGTACTTTGCGTCCAGCTGGTCGGCGATTTCGACGGCGGCACGGGTGATGGCGCCGCCACGGGTCTTCGGCTTGGTCCCCAGCGGGGGGACGCGCTCGAGGCCGTGGACCTCGGTGGACTCGATGATCCGGGCCATGACCTTGACGGTTTCGATCGGGTACTTGCCCACACTGGTCTCGCCGGACAGCATGACGGCGTCAGCACCATCGAGCACGGCGTTGGCGCAGTCGGAGGCCTCCGCGCGGGTGGGGCGCGGGTTGTCGATCATGGATTCCAAGACCTGGGTTGCCACGATGACCGGCTTGGCCCAACGGCGGGCCAGTTCGATGGCACGCTTCTGGACGATCGGCACTTCCTCCAGCGGAAGCTCCACACCGAGGTCGCCACGGGCCACCATGATGGCGTCGAACGCGTCGATGATCTCGGAAAGCTGCTCCACTGCCTGCGGCTTCTCGATCTTGGCGATGACCGGCACGCGCCGGCCTTCCTCGTCCATGATCTCGTGCACCCGGGTGATGTCGGAGGCGTCGCGGACGAAGGACAAAGCCACCAGGTCGACGCCGCGGCGCATGGCCCAGCGGAGATCGTCCTCGTCCTTTTCGCTCAGCGCCGGGACGTTGACGGCAACGCCGGGAAGGTTGATGCCCTTGTTGTTGGACACCATGCCGCCAACAGTCACTTCGGCCACGACCTTCACGTCGTCCACGGCCGTGGCACGCAGGGCCACCTTTCCGTCGTCGATCAGGAGGGCGTCGCCCACATTGACGTCGTCGGTGAGGCTCTTCAGCGTGGTGGAGCAGATGTCCTTGGTGCCGGGAACGTCTTCGGTGGTGATGGTGAAGGTGTCACCAACGGAGAGTTCGTGCGGGCCGTCAACGAAGCGGCCCAGGCGGATCTTGGGACCCTGCAGGTCAGCCATGATGGCCACGGCCTTGCCGAGGTCCGCAGCTGCCTTGCGGACGTTCTCGTAGGTGTTGTCGTGCACGGAGTAGTCACCGTGGCTCATGTTCATGCGGGCAACGTCAACACCGGCTTCCAGCACCGCGAGAGTGTTGTCGTAGCTGGCGATGGCCGGGCCGAACGTAGCCACAATTTTTGCGCGTCTCATATACCTACCCTATTGGTCTCTTGCATTGGTTAAGTTGTCGCGGAGGTGAACCCTCCGTTGCATCACTACAGGACGGCGATGGCGCGGTCCGTCGGGGCAACGGGAGCCGGAAGGATGGTGCTTCCCATCAGGTACTTGTCCACGGCTGCAGCCGCGGCGCGCCCTTCGGCAATGGCCCACACAATGAGGGACTGCCCGCGGCCGGCGTCACCGGCGACGAAAACGCCGTCGGTGTTGGTCATGTAGTACCCGTCCCGGGACACGTTGCCGCGGCCGTCGAATTCCGCCTTGACCTGCTCGGTGATGCCCGCAGGCTCGGCTCCGGTGAAGCCCAGGGACAGGAACACCAGGTCCGCGGGAATGATCCGTTCTGTTCCGGCCTTGGGGAGGCGCTTGCCGTCCACGAATTCCGTTTCGGCAACCTTGACGCCCGTCAGTTTGCCGTTTTCGCCCACGAACTCCACGGTGGAGGCGAGGTACGTGCGCTCACCGCCTTCCTCGTGGGCACTGGCTACCTCAAACAGCGTGGGGAACGTCGGCCACGGCTGGTGCCCGGTACGCTCCGCCGGCGGCTGCTTGCCGATGGCGAGGGTGGTCACCGAGGCGGCACCATGGCGGTGGGCGGTGCCGAGGCAGTCCGCGCCGGTGTCGCCACCGCCGAGGATCACGACGTGCTTGCCCTGGGCGTGGATCTGGTTCTCGATTGATTCCCCCGCAACCGCGCGGTTTGCCGGAACCAGGTAATCCATTGCGAAGTGGACACCCTCAAGGTCGCGTCCGGGGATGGGGAGGTCACGGGGAACCATGGCACCGGTGCAGACAACCACAGCGTCATAACGCCGGCGCAACTGCTCCCAGGTGACGTCGGTGCCAACAGCGACGCCGGTCCGGAAGCGAGTGCCTTCGGCCTTCATCTGCTCGACGCGGCGGTCCACCTGCTCCTTTTCCATCTTGAAGTCGGGGATGCCGTAGCGGAGCAGGCCGCCGATCTTGTCGTCGCGCTCGTACACGGCAACGGTGTGGCCCACGCGCGTCAGCTGCTGCGCCACGGCCAGGCCGGCCGGGCCGGAACCCACCACTGCCACCGTCTTGCCGGTCAGGCGTGCGGGCGGCAGCGGCTCCACCCAGCCGTTGTCCCAAGCCTCGTCAATGATGGAGACTTCCACCTGCTTGATGGTGACCGCGGGCTGGTTGATGCCCAGGACGCAGGAAGCTTCACACGGCGCCGGGCACAGCCGGCCGGTGAATTCCGGGAAGTTGTTCGTGGCGTGGAGGCGCTCGATGGCTTCCTCGCCCTTGTCCCGCCACATGAGGTCGTTCCACTCAGGAATGAGGTTGCCCAGCGGGCAGCCCTGGTGGCAGAACGGGATGCCGCAGTCCATGCAGCGGCCGGCCTGCGCCTTCAGGGTGCCCTTTTCCTGCGCCTCGTACACTTCCTTCCAGTCCATGATGCGGACGGGAACGGGACGGCGCGGCTGGGTTTCCCGCTGGCGTACTTTCAGAAATCCGCGTGGATCAGCCACCGGTTACCTCCAGGATTCGGGACCATACTTCTTCGCCGTCAGGGTCCAGGCCCTCTTCAATGGCGTCGAGACGGGTTTGCAGCACGGCCGCGTAATCGCGCGGCAGTACCTTGGTGATGCGGGCGGTGGTGTCATCGAAGTTCTCGAGGAGGCGCGCCGCCAGCTGGGAGTCAGTTTCTTCAACGTGCTTGACCAGCAGGCCGTGCACGATGTCGCGGTCTTCGGCGTCCAGCTCGCGGAGCTGGAGTTCGCCGGACTGCAGGGCGTCCTTGTTGACGCGGGCGGCGTCAAGGTCCAGGACGTACGCGGTACCGCCGGACATGCCGGCGCCGAAGTTGCGGCCGGTGCGGCCGATGATCAGCGTCTGGCCGCCGGTCATGTACTCACAGCCATGGTCACCGATGCCTTCGACGACGGCGGTGGCGCCGGAGTTGCGGACCAGGAAGCGTTCGCCCACCTGGCCGCGCAGGAACATTTCGCCGCTCGTTGCGCCGTAGCCAATCACGTTGCCGGCGATGACGTTCGTCTCCGCCTTGAACACGTTGGTGCGGTCCGGGCGGACGATGATGCGGCCACCGGAAAGGCCCTTGCCAACGTAGTCATTGGAGTCGCCGAACAGCCGCAGGGTAATGCCTGCGGGCAGGAAGGCGCCCAGTGACTGGCCGGCCGTGCCGCTGAGGGTGATGTCGATGGTGTCCGTGGCAAGGACGTCGGTCCCGAACGTCTTGGTGACGACGTGGCCCAGCATGGTGCCCACCGAGCGGTCCGTGTTGATGACGTCCACCGCGATCCTGACCGGGCTGCGGTCCGTCAGCGCCTCGGTGGCCATGGTGATCAGCCGCTGGTCGAAGTGCTTGTCCAGCTCATGGTTCTGGCCGGTCATGTTCCGCAGCGGGGCGTCGTCATCGAACTCCAGCCCGTGCAGGATGGGGTCCAGGTCCAGGCCGTCGGCCTTCCAGTGGTTGACAGCCTCCCGGGCGTCGAGGACCTCGGCGTGCCCGATGGCCTCTTCAAGGCTCCGGAAGCCAAGCTCTGCCAGGATTTCGCGGACTTCCTCTGCGAGGAACTCGAAGAAGTTGACCACGAACTCGGGCTTGCCGCTGAAGCGTGCGCGGAGTTCGGGGTTCTGCGTGGCCACGCCCACCGGGCAGGTGTCCAGGTGGCAGACGCGCATCATGATGCAGCCTTCCACCACCAGCGGGGCGGTGGCGAAGCCGAACTCCTCGCCGCCCAGCAGTGCGGCGATCACGACGTCGCGGCCGGTCTTGAGCTGGCCGTCGACCTGCACCACCACGCGGTCGCGCAGGCCGTTGAGCATCAGGGTCTGCTGGGTCTCTGCCAGGCCGAGCTCCCACGGTACACCTGCGTGCTTCAGGGAGTTCAGCGGCGAGGCGCCGGTTCCGCCGTCATGGCCGGAAACAAGCACGACGTCGGCCTTCGCCTTGGTCACACCGGCGGCAACAGTGCCGATGCCCACCTCGGAGACGAGTTTGACGTGCACCCGGGCCGAGGGGTTGGCGCGCTTGGCATCGTAAATCAGCTGCGCGAGGTCCTCGATGGAGTAGATGTCGTGGTGCGGGGGCGGGGAGATCAATCCGACGCCGGGGGTCGAGTGGCGGGTCCGGGCCACCCACGGGTAGACCTTCTGCGCCATCAGCTGGCCGCCTTCGCCGGGCTTGGCACCCTGGGCCATCTTGATCTGGATGTCGTCAGCATTGGTCAGGTACAGGCTGGTCACGCCGAACCGGCCTGACGCGATCTGCTTGACGGCGGAGCGGCGCTTCGGGTCGAGCAGGCGGTCAACGTCCTCGCCGCCTTCACCCGTGTTGGACTTGCCGCCCAGCTGGTTCATGGCAATGGCCAGCGTCTCGTGGGCCTCCTGCGAGATGGAGCCGTAGCTCATGGCACCCGTGGAGAACCGCTTGACGATGCTGGAGACCGGCTCCACTTCCTCGAGCGGAACGGCAGGGCGCTCGTTCTTGAACTTGAGCAGGCCGCGGAGGGTCATCAGGTTCTGGGACTGGTCGTCCACTCCCCTGGTGTAGGCCTTGAAGATGTCGTAGCGGCGCTCACGCGTGGCATGCTGCAGCCTGAAGACAGTTTCCGGGTTGAACAGGTGCGGCTCGCCGTCACGGCGCCACTGGTACTCGCCACCGCCCAGCAGCGGGCGGTGGGGCTGCTCGATGCCGCCCTCGGGGTACGCCATCTGGTGGCGTGCCGAAACCTCTGCGGCGATGACATCCAGGCCCACGCCGCCAAGCTGTGAGTGGGTGCCTGCGAAGAACTCGTCCACGAGGTCCTGGCCCAGGCCAAGCGCCTCGAAGGTCTGCGCGCCGGTGTAGGAGGCCACCGTGGAGATGCCCATCTTGGACATGATCTTCAGGACGCCCTTGCCGAGGCCCTTGATCAGGTTGTAGACACCGTCCTGCGGGGTGACGCCGGTGACGTCACCGGCAGCAATCAGCTGCTCCACCGACTCCATGGCCAGGTACGGATTGACGGCGGACGCACCGTAGCCGATCAGGACAGCCACGTGGTGCGTCTCGCGGACGTCGCCGGCCTCAACCACCAGGGCGGTCTTGGTGCGGTTGGCGCTGCGCAGCAGGTGGTGGTGCACGGCACTGACCAGCAGCAGCGACGGGATGGGCGCCCACTGGGCGTTTGAGTCACGGTCGGAGAGCACGATGTACTGGACACCGCGGTTGATGGCGCCGGACACCTGCTCGCAGATCTCGGTAAGCCGTGCACGCAACGCGTTCTCGCCACCCTCGGGGCGGTAAAGCCCGCGGACCTTCATGGCCACCTTGTCGCCGTCGGCGTTCTCGATGTTGGCGATCTTGGCAAGCTGGTCGTTGTTGATCACCGGGAACGGCAACTGGACCTGCGGCTGGCGGACCTGCTTGGTGTCCAGGAGGTTGCCGTTGGGGCCGATGGCACAGGTCAGGGAGGTGACCAGCTCTTCACGGATGGCATCCAGCGGCGGGTTGGTCACCTGCGCGAAGGACTGGACGAAGTAGTCGAAGAGCAGGCGGGGCCGTTTGGACAGCACGGCCACCGGGGTATCGGAGCCCATGGCACCCAGGGGCTCGGCGCCGGTACGGGCCATGGGGCCCAGCAGGATCTTCAGTTCCTCGGTGGTGTAGCCGAAGGTGCGCTGGCGGATGTTCACGGACGCAGCCGTGTGGACCACGTGCTCGCGCTCGGGAAGGTCGTTCAGGTCGATCAGGTTGTCCTTGACCCATTCCGCCCACGGGTTGGCGGCGGCGACCTCGGCCTTGACCTCTTCATCGTCGATGACGCGGCCGGCTTCGGTGTCCACCAGGAACATCTTGCCCGGGGACACGCGGCCCTTCTTGACCACCTTGGAGGCTTCGACGTCGATCACGCCCACCTCGGAGGCGAAGACGATGAGGCCGTCTTCGGTGATCCAGAACCGGCCGGGGCGCAGGCCGTTGCGGTCCAGGGTGGCGCCCACGAGGTTTCCGTCGGTGAAGGAGACAGCGGCCGGGCCGTCCCACGGTTCCATCAGCAGGGAGTGGTACTCGTAGAAGGCGCGGCGGGCCGGATCCATGGTGGCGTGGTTTTCCCAGGCCTCGGGGATCATCATCATGATCGAGTGCGTAATGGGGCGGCCGGAGAGCCACAGCAGTTCCGCTACTTCATCGAAGGAGGCAGAGTCCGAAGCACCCGGGGTGCAGATGGGGTACAGCTCTTCCGGGGTGTCGCCCAGCAGCGGGTTGGCGAGCTGGGACTGGCGTGCCCGCATCCAGTTCCGGTTGCCCTTGACGGTGTTGATCTCACCGTTGTGGGCAATGGTGCGGAATGGCTGGGCCAGCGGCCAGGAAGGGAAGGTGTTGGTGGAGAAGCGCGAGTGGACGATCGCGAGCTTGGTCTTGAAGCGCTTGTCCGAAAGGTCGGGATAGAACGGCTCCAGCTGCGCGGTGGTGAGCATGCCCTTGTAGACGATGGTCCGCGAGGACAGCGACGGGAAGTAGACGCCGAACTTGTTCTGCGCGCGCTTGCGGATCCGCCAGGCGCGGGAGTCCAGTTCGTTGCGGTCCAGTTCCTCGCCCGTGGCGGAGGCCAGGAACGGCTGGGAGAAGTAGGGCATGCAGGCGCGGGCCATGGCACCGACGAGGTCGGCGACGATAGGCACCTCACGCCAGCCGAGGACCTTCAGGCCCTCGTCGGCCGCGAGGCCCTCGATGCCTGCCTTGGCGGCGTCGGCCTCGCGCTGTTCAGCGGGGAGGAAGGCGGTGCCGGCCACGTACTGGCCGGGGGCGGGAAGTTCAAACTCCGTGACGGCACGGAAGAACTCATCCGGGATCTGCATGAGCAGGCCTGCCCCGTCACCGGTGCCCTCGTCCGCGCCCACGGCACCGCGGTGCTCGAGGTTGCGCAGGGCGGTGAGGGCGGCGTCCACGATGTCATACCCGGGCTCGCCGCGGAGGGTGGCGATAATGGCGAGGCCGCAGGCGTCCTTCTCCTGCTCCGGGTTGTAGAGCCCGCGTGCCTCCGGCAGGGCCGCGAAGCGCTTGAACGGCGACATGGCAGTCTCAGGCTGGTCCGGTTCTGACCAGCTGGGAGTGTGAAGAGTTTGGGTCATGGGAGACGTCCTTCCTCCTGATCGTGCGTATGGAAGGGACACCGTTGGCCCCACTCGTCGGCGCCGCTCTGATGGGCACAACAAAGTGTTATTTACTGGAAATTGTAGGTCAGCGTGGCCTGCTGAACTAACAGTTACGCAGGCCCCTGCCCCGGGCAACACTGGACAGCAGCTCTAAGCTGTCCGGAGTGGCCCCGCTGCCACGACATTGTGGTGATTGGGCGCTTCGAGCGGTGGCTCTGCTGCCCTGCCTGGCCCGCGCGCTACTTGGTAGCGCCGGCTTCCGGCGCGGTTCCAGTGGCTGTGCTGCCGGACTTTCCGGCAGCCGTTGCATCCGGTCCGGGCGTGAGGCCCGCCGGCGCAGCCGCGGCCTCTTCCGTTGGAACGGGAGCACGCCGGGAACCGCTTTGGTTATCAGGGAGATTATCACGCGATTCACTATCTGAGACAACAGAGTCCGGATCACGGACCTCGTCGCCGGACTCGGCAGCGTCATCCTGCCCGCTGTCTTTCGGTCCGTCTTCCTTCGCCGGTTCCCGGCCCGGAAGATACACGGTGTCCAGTTCCGTGCGCTTCTTCATGCCCAGCAGGATGAACGCCACAAGGGCTGCCAGGAAGACGAAGATGCTGGTCCAGACATTCAGGCGGGTGGTGATGCCGAACAGTGAAATCTGCTCGGCGTCGTCGATCCGCATTGCCTCGATCCAGACCCTGCCAAGGGTGTAGTACATGGCGTAGAGCCAGAACAGCCGGCTGCGGCGGAAGTTGAACTTCCGGTCCAGCGCGAGCAATATGACGACGCCGGCCAGGTTCCAGAGCGATTCGTACAGGAATGTGGGGTGGAACAGGGTGTCCGCGGGCGTTCCCTCCGGAAAGTTGGGGTTGTCAGCGTCGATCTGCAGGCCCCAGGGCACGGTGGTGGGCCCGCCGAACAGTTCCTGGTTGAACCAGTTGCCCCAGCGGCCTACGGCCTGTGCCAGCAGCAGTCCGGGAGCAGCGGCATCCACGAACGCGCTGAGCTTGACGCCGCTGCGGCGGCAGCCGATCCAGGCACCCACAGCGCCCAGCACTACGGCACCCCAGATGCCAAGCCCGCCGCGCTGGATTTGCGGGATCAGAGAGAGGTCGCCAGTACCGTCGAAGCCGGGCCCGAAATAGGCGTCCGGCGAGGAGACCACGTGGTACAAACGGCCGCCGATGATCCCGAAGGGGATGGCCCAGACGACGATGTCCCAGACACTGCCTTCAGGTGCGCCGCGCCTGGCCCAGCGGACCGAGGTCAGCCAGAGGCCCACCACGATGCCCGCCAGGATGCAGAGGGCGTAGGCATGGATGCGCAGCGTTCCCCAGGGCAGGGGAATATCGAACCCGGACCAGTCCGGGCTCGGGATGCTGGCCGGCACCATGGCGGCTGCCTGAAGGAGGGTCTGCATGGCCTAGGCTTCTTCCTCTGTCAGTACGGTGCCGCGGCTCAGGCCGGTGCTGAGGTCCTTGGTGAGGGATGCGACGGCGTCGACTCCGCCGTCGCGGATTGCTGCCACCAGGGCCGTGCCCACGATGACGCCTTCGGCGTAGGCGGCGATCTCGCGCACCTGGTCAGCGTTGGAGACGCCGAGGCCGACGCACACCCGTTCGGCACCTGCCGCGTGGGCTGCTGCCACTACGTCCTTGGCCGCGGTGCTGACGGAGGTCCTGGCACCGGTGACGCCCATGATGGACACGGCGTAGACGAAGCCGCGGCTGGCGTCCACGGTCCGCTGCATGCGCTCGGCAGTGGAGGACGGCGCCACGAGGAACACCCGGTCCAGGGCGTACTTGTCGGATGCTTCCATCCATTCCGCCGCCTCGTCCGGGATGAGGTCCGGGGTGATGAGCCCTGCTCCCCCGGCCTCGGAAAGGCGGCGGGAGAACTCGTCCACGCCCATCCGGACCACGGGATTCCAATAGGTCATGACCAGGACGGCTGCGTCCGTCTTGCTGGTGATGCCGTGCACAACGTCGAACACCTGGCTGACGGTGAACCCCTTGGCCAGCGCCTCGGTGGTGGCCGCCTGGATGACCTGGCCGTCCATCACCGGGTCGGAGTAGGGAATGCCGATCTCGATCAGGTCCGCGCCGTTTTCAGCCAGTGCGATGCCGGCGGCGATGGTTTGCTCCACGCTCGGGTACCCGGCAGGGAGGTAGCCGATGAGGGCCGCGCGGCCATCAGCGCGGGCCTTGTCGATGGCCGCCGCTGACTTGCTGGTGGTCTGTGCAGTGGTCACAGCTGCTCCCCCTCTTTGCCGATTTCCGACTCGGCGGAATCCTTGTCCAACAGGTCGAACCATTCGGCTGCGGTGGCCACATCCTTGTCCCCGCGGCCGGACAGGTTGACGATGACGATCTTGTCCTGGGCCGTCCCGCCGCTGGAGGCGGCTTCGGCAGCAAGGCGCTGGCCTACCTTCATGGCTCCGGCCAGCGCGTGGGAGGACTCAATGGCGGGAATGATGCCCTCGGTGCGGCACAGCAGCCGGAAAGCTTCCATGGCCTCGCTGTCCGTGATGGGTTCGTAGCTGACGCGCCCGATATCCGACAGGTAGGAATGCTCCGGGCCCACGCCGGGGTAGTCGAGGCCGGCGGAGATGGAGTGGGACTCGATGGTCTGGCCGTCGTCGTCCTGCATGAGGTACGAGCGGGCGCCGTGCAGGACGCCGGGCTTGCCGAGCGTGATGGTGGCGGCGTGCCGTCCCGTGTCCACGCCGTCGCCGCCGGCCTCGAAGCCGAAAATTTTGACGGAGGGATCATCCAGGAAGCCGTGGAAAATGCCGATGGCATTGGAACCGCCGCCGATGCAGGCGCAGACGGCGTCCGGGAGCCGGCCTTCCTGCTCAAGGATCTGGGCGCGCGCCTCTTCGCCGATGACCTCGTGGAAGTACCGGACCATCGCCGGGAACGGGTGGGCGCCGGCTGCCGTGCCCAGGAGGTAGTGCGTGTTGTCCACGTTCGCCACCCAGTCGCGCAGGGCATCATTGATGGCGTCCTTCAGGGTCTGCGAACCGCTGGTGACAGGGATGACGGTGGCGCCAAGGAGTTCCATCCGGGCGACGTTCAGGGCCTGGCGGCGGCAGTCCTCGGCACCCATGTACACGACGCACTCGAGCCCCATGAGGGCAGCAGCGGTGGCGCTGGCCACGCCGTGCTGGCCTGCTCCGGTCTCCGCGATGACGCGTGTTTTGCCCATCCGCTTGGCCAGCAGTGCCTGGCCCAGGACGTTGTTGATCTTGTGCGATCCGGTGTGGTTGAGGTCCTCCCGCTTGAGGAAGATGCGGACTCCGCCGGCGTGCTGCGAGAAGCGCTTGGCTTCGGTCAGCAGTGAGGGCCGGCCTGAGTAGTTCTTGTTCAGGTCGGTAATCTGCGCCCGGAACTCGGGATCGTCCTTGGCCTTGTTGAAGGTTTCCTCAAGTTCGTCCAGGGCGGCTATCAGGGATTCCGGCATCCAGCGTCCGCCGTAGTTGCCGAAGTAGGGTCCCGGGGCGTGCTTGAGGGAGCCGCCCTGCAGGAATGCTTCCGCGGCATTGTTGTCAGCGTTTCCTGAGGTTGCTTCAGCCATCAGTCCCGTCCTGTTCCAGTTCGTCGATCAAATGTGTGGCCCGGCTGTTGCCGGGCAGGACCGTCCGGCGGGCGGCAGCCCTGGTTTGTCCCCTGCGCCGGGGAGTGCGTGTCAGCCGCGGGCGGCAATCGCGGCGGCGCCGGCCGCCTTGAACCCGGCGATCCGCTCCTGCGGCGTCGAGTGGCTGACCAGTGCCTCGCCAACAAGGATGGCGTTGGCGCCGCTGGCGGCGTAGTGGGTGACGTCGTCGGCGTCCCGGACGCCGGACTCGGCAACCACAATGGCCTCCGCCGGAATCAGTCCCGCCAGTGAAGCGAAAACAGAACGGTCGACGTCGAGCGTCTTCAGGTTGCGCACGTTGACGCCGATGATGCGCGCCTGGGCAGCAACCGCACGTTCGATTTCCTCTTCGGTGTGCGTTTCCACCAGCACGTTCATGCCGAGTTCGCGGCTGAGGGCGCTGAAATCGGCGAGCTGGGCGTCCGAGAGTGCAGCAACAATGAGCAGGACCAGGTCCGCGCCGTGGGCGCGGGCTTCCCAGATCTGGTACTCATCCAGCGTGAAATCCTTCCGCAGCAGCGGAATATCGACGGCGGCGCGGACGGCATCGAGGTCCGCGAGGGACCCGCTGAAGCGCCGCTGCTCGGTGAGGACGCTGATGACGGAGGCACCGCCGTCGGCATACTGCCTGGCGAGGGACGCGGGATCGCCAATGGCGGCAAGATCGCCCTTCGAGGGGCTGCGGCGCTTGATTTCCGCAATGACCTTGAGGTCCTGCCGGGACGGGGACGTGCCGCCGAGCGCTTTCCAGGCATCGCGGGCGGGCGCCGCGGCCCGGGCCAGGTCCTTCAGTTCAGCGAGGGAAACGAGGCGTTTCCGCGCGTCCATATCCTCCCTGACACCGGCATTGATGTCATCGAGAACAGTGGACATCAGTGGCCGTTGTTCTTCAGCTTGCTGCCTTCGACGCCGTAGCCTGCCTTGCGCATCACGAAGCCCAGGATCAGGCCCAGGACCATCACGCCGCCGCCGGCGATGAAGATGGGGGTGTTGGCAATAACAAAAGCGATTGACATGATGAGGGCGCCCACCAGCATAACGATGACGCAGGTCCAGGCTGCCGGGCTGTTGCCGTGGCCGAGTTCCTGGCTGTGGTCGACGGCGCCGGGGGCTACCGTGCGGGTGCCTGACTTGGAAACGGACGCAGGTGCTTTGCTCATGAAAATCTCCTCAGGGTGGATACTGCTTACATTCTGCCATTTTTTGGCCGGTGACCCGTTATCGGGCGGCGCGCTGCCGGCTCCGCTTGTCCGGGCCGTCCGGTCAGGTCGGGTCGTCTCCCCGCGAGAGCCTGTCCCAACTGTCGATTTCGTCCACAGGACCGGCCGTGGCGGGGCTGCCTGCCGCCGGGGCGTCATATCTCGTCCGGGCCTTCCAGTGCCGCCCTGCCGGAACGATGGCGAAGGCTGCCAGGGCCAGCAGGCACCCGGCGACGACGGCGAGGACAGGCATCGCGGTGACGGCCACCTGGGCCTGGCTTCCGGTGACGCCTGTTGCTTCAGCTATGGACCCCTGGGCGGCCGCCAGGGGATTGGCGAGGACGGTTGCAGCGGCAGCAACAATGCCGGCCGACGCAAGAACGATGATGGCGGTAATGATCCACCGCGCAATCCTTCCGGCTATGGCGGCTGCCAGGCCCCCGGCGAGGGCCACCAGCGCCAGCGCCGTGACGGTGGTGGCGGCCTTGCTTCCCTGTACCTCAAGGGCGTCCTGCGCAGCGCCGGCCTGGTTTGCATCGAGGGTGACGTTGATCCACGTCTGGGTGGTGGTGCCGAAGACTGCCAGCGCCAGGAGGGCGATGAGGAGCACCAGCGTGGATTTGCGGGCCCACGCCGGCGCAGGCGAACCCTTTCCCGCTGCCGCTGCTGCCCCTGCCTGCCCTGCTGCCGGTCCGGTGGCAGGCATCAGGAGTCCGACCCGGCGGGAAGCGAGTCCGCTGAGATGTTCTGCAGCGACCCTGCGGTGTGGACGGCTCGAAGGGGTGCTGCGGCTTTGTTGACGGTTTCGAGGGCTTCGGTGGGGTTGACGGAGTCCGCCACGATGCCGCCGCCCGCCTGGACATAGGCCCGGCCATCCCGGATCAGCGCCGAGCGGATGGCAATGGCCATGTCCATGTCGCCGGCGAAATCGAGGTAGCCCACCACCCCGCCGTAGATGCCGCGCCGGTGCGGTTCCAGCTCGTCCAGGAGCCGCAGGGCGCGGGGCTTGGGGGCTCCGGAAAGGGTGCCGGCCGGGAACGTCGCCTTCAGCACGTCATAGGCCTTGGCCTGCGGGGAAAGCTGCCCCACCACGGTGGATACCAGGTGCATGATGTGACTGAAGCGCTCCACCTCCATGAACTGGGTGACGTCGACGGTCCCGGCAACGCAGACCTTGGAGAGGTCATTGCGTGAGAGATCCACCAGCATCAGGTGTTCCGCGCGTTCCTTCTGGTCCGCCAGGAGCTCCTCAGCGAGTGCTTTGTCCGCCTCCACCGTCCTGCCGCGGGGGCGCGACCCGGCAATGGGGTGGGTAATGACTTCCTCGCCGGTCACCGTCACCAGCGCCTCAGGCGAGGAACCCACAATCGAGTACTCCCGGCCGTCCGCGTCCTCCAGGCTGAAGATGTACATGTACGGGCTGGGATTGGTGTTGCGCAGCACCCGGTAGACGTCCAGCGCTGAGGCACCGCAGTCCATCTCGAAGCGGCGGGAGATGACCACCTGGAACACCTCGCCGTCCACGATGGCTTCCTTGCCGCGGTCCAGGGCAGCCAGGTACTCGGCCTCGTCCCAGCGTTCCTGCACACTGGAGGCGAAGTCGAGCGCTGCGGGAGCCAGGACGGAGACGGGCTGCGCCACCGGAGTGCTGACTTTTGCCAGGAGCGCTTTGACCCGGCCCACGGCGTCGTGCCAGGCCTCATCCACGCGCTCTGAGCTGTTGTCGAAGTTGATCGCGTTCGCGATGAGCAGCACGGTTCCGTCCACATTGTCGTGGACGGCCATATCCGTGACCAGGTTCAGCGCCATTTCCGGCAGCTGCAGGTCATCCTCCGGCGGGCTGACCAGGCGTTCCCAGTGCCGTACTGTTTCCCAGCCCAGGAATCCCACCAGGCCGGAGGTGAAGGGCGGCAGGCCATCAAACCGGTCAGTGCGGAGGGCTTCAATGGTGTCCCGTACGGCGTCCACGGGGCTGCCGTCCACCGGGACCCCCGCAGGCGGCTGGCCCAGCCAGTGCGCGCGTCCGTCCTTTGTGGTCAGCGTGGCCCGCGACCTGGCGCCAATAAACGAGTAGCGCGACCATGCTCCGCCCACCGCGGCGGACTCCATCAGGAAGGTACCGGGCTGCCCGTTGGCCAGCTTCCGGTACAAACCGATGGGTGTCTCGGCGTCCGCGAGCACTTTGAGCCGGACGGGAATGACGCGGCTGTGCCCGGCCAGCTCCCGGAATTCCTCGAGGCCCGGGCTGATGATTCCAAGGTCCTGCATGGCTATGCTGTTCCGCCTGTTCTCGTGGGGCCGTCTGCGCCGGCGCCTGGGTGGTGTGCTTGCAGGGAAGGGCCGCCCCTTCCTGCGCTCCGCAGCGGGCTGCGGTCAAAGGGTTTTAGCCTGCCTGGCCCGTGCTGACTGCCAGGTCCCGGCCGTCAAAGCAGGTGCGGGTGCCGGTGTGGCAGGCCGCGCCGACCTGGTCCACGCGCACCAGCAGCGCGTCGCCGTCGCAATCCATGGCCACTGACTTGACCCACTGCACATGCCCGGAGGTGTCCCCCTTGCGCCAGTACTCCTGGCGGGAGCGCGAGTAGAAGGTGACGCGGCCGGTGGTCATGGTGCGGTGGAGCGCTTCGTCGTCCATCCAGCCCAGCATCAGTACTTCATTGGTGTCGTATTGCTGCACCACCGCGGCAACCAGGCCTGCGCTGTCACGCTTAAGGGCAGCGGCCAGTTCCAGGGGAAGCGGGCTTGCGGAGGGCGCGGCGGCGGTGCCGGGCGAAGACGCCACGGGCGCGGCAGAACCGGGGTTTGGGACGGGGGCAGGGTGCTCAGACATCAGGTCAAGTCTAGTGCCTGCACGGGAGCCGCCGGGTGTGTGAACAACGGCACGCCAGCAGTGGCGGCCGCCCTGCCCAACTCCTCGCCTGTCATGCTAGTTTCACAAGTGATGCATTTCGTCGAACCTTCCCGAGAAGTCCTGGCCGAGACCCTGCTTGCGGCCGGTCCTGATGCGCCCACACTCTGCAAGGGCTGGCGCACCAGGGACCTTGCCGCGCATCTGTACCTGCGCGAACGCAAGGCTGCTGTAGGGCTGGGCCTGATCATCAAGCGGCTGGCGAAGGCTTCGGACCAGGCGACTGCCAGGCTGGCAGCGAAACTGGCCAGTTCGGAAGACTACGCAAAGCTCGTCAACACGTTCCGTGCGGGTCCGCCGGCCCTGTCACCCATGAACATCAAGGCGCTGGATGAGAGCTCCAACCTCATCGAGTACTTTGTGCACACGGAGGACGTCCGCCGGGCCGTTGACCGGTGGGCGCCACGGGCTCTGGATGAGGCTTACTCGGAGGCCCTGTGGGACGAACTCGTCAAGCGCGCGGCCATCCTGTACCGCGGTGTTGACCTCGGCATCGTCCTGGTCCGCCCGTCCGGACCGCGTCACGTTGCCAAGCGCGCCCCGGTGTCAGTGGCTATCGTGGGCGAGCCGGGCGAGCTGCTGATGCACGCCCACGGCCGCACGCGCCATGCGCTGGTCACGTTCGAAGGCCAGCCCGACGCCGTCGCCCTCCTCCAGTCCGCCGAAGTAGGCCTCTAAAAGCGCTGGGCCCACGCCCGCAGGCTCCCCTGGCCGAAGCCAAGCGAGGTTAGGGGGCGGGTGGGGATCAGCGGACTTCGAAGCCCGCGTCCCGGATGGCGTCCTTGACCAGGTGCATCATGTTGTCCGGCCCCCAGTGGAAAATCGATGCCGCCAGGACTGCGTCGGCACCGGCTGCAACTGCCGGCGGAAAGTGGGCCGGCTCCCCCGCTCCACCTGAAGCAATCAGGGGGACCTTGACGGCGGCCCGGACCAGCTTGATGAGCTCAAGGTCGAATCCGTCCTTTGTCCCGTCCGCGTCGATGGAGTTGAGCAGGATCTCGCCCACGCCGCGGTCTGCGGCTTCCCTGGCCCATTCGATCGCGTCGATTCCGGTGCCTGTGCGGCCACCGTGGGTTGTCACTTCAAATCCCGACGGCGTTGGCTGGGAACCCGGGCGGGTGCGGCGGGCATCCACGGACAACACAAGAACCTGGGATCCAAAGTGGCGGGTGATCTCGTCGATGACATCGGGCCGGGCGACGGCAGCGGTGTTGATGGAGGCCTTGTCCGCGCCGTAGCGCAGCAGCTTGTCCACTTCGGCCACACCGCGGACACCGCCGCCGACGCAGAGCGGAATGAAGACTTCTTCCGCGGTCCGGCGGACCACATCGAACGTGGTTTCGCGGTTGCCCGAAGATGCCGTCACGTCGAGGAAGGTCAGCTCGTCCGCGCCGGCGTTGTCGTAGCGGTGGGCCAGTTCCACGGGGTCACCGGCATCGCGGAGGCCTTCGAAGTTAACGCCTTTGACGACGCGCCCGGCGTCCACGTCGAGGCAGGGAATGACGCGTACTGCTACTGCCATGGGAGCTCCTGGAAGTTTTGAATTCTAAAAATGCGCAGGGTGTTGCGCGGGCCGGTCAGATGCGGCAGGCGTGGATGCTGCTGACCAGGATGGCGCGGGCGCCGAGGTCATACAGTTCATCCATGATCCGGTTGGTTTCCTTCTTGGGCACCATGGAGCGGACGGCAACCCAGTCCGAATCGCGCAGCGGCGAGACGGTGGGCGATTCCAGGCCCGGGGTCAGGGCCGCGGCCTGTTCCACGAGCTCCTTGCGGATGTCGTAGTCCATGAGGACGTACTGGCGCGCTACAAGCACACCCTGCAGGCGGCGGATCAGGACCTCGATCTCCTTGGCCGTGCCGTTCGCGGCGCCGCCCTCTCCGGACCGGCGGATCAGCACGGCCTCGGACTTCAGGATGGGATCGCCGAAGATCTCCATCCCGGCCGCTTTGAGCGTGTTGCCGGTTTCGACGACGTCGGCGATGGCGTCCGCGACGCCCAGGCGGACCGATGATTCCACGGCGCCGTCCAGGCGGACCACCTTGGCGTTGATGCCACGCCCGGCAAGATAACCGCGGAGCAGACCGTCATAGCTGGTGGCAAGCCGCTTGCCCTCGAGTTCCTCAACCTTGGCGAAGTCCCCGACCGGCCCTGCAAAACGGAACGTCGAGCCTGCAAAACCCAGCGGAAGAAGCTCTTCCGCCGCCACCTCGGCATCCAGGAGCAGGTCGCGGCCGGTGATGCCGACGTCGAGCGTTCCCTGCCCGACGTACACGGCTATATCGCGGGGGCGGAGGAAGAAAAACTCAATGTCGTTGTCCGGGTCCATCATGACCAGCTCGCGCGAATCGCGCCGCTGGCGGTAACCCGCCTCGGACAGCATGGCAGAGGCGGCTTCGGACAATGAGCCCTTGTTGGGGACGGCTACTCGCAGCATGGAAAATCTTTCTGGGTTCGGAAGGTCTATGTGTTCAGGCAATGCAGGCCACGGCAGGCACCGGCGGCAAACGCGCCGGACCGGTGGCTACAGATGCTTGTAGACGTCTTCCAGGGTCAGGCCTTTGGCGAGCATCAGAACCTGCAGGTGGTACAGCAGCTGGGAGATTTCCTCGGCCGCCGCTTCATCGGATTCATATTCGGCAGCCATCCAGACTTCGGCTGCTTCCTCAACGACTTTCTTGCCGATGCCGTGAACACCGGACTCCAATTCAGCGACGGTGCGGGAGCCTTCCGGGCGGGTGGCTGCCTTCTCGCTGAGCTCAGCGAACAGCGTCTCGAAATTCTTCACGCCCTCCAGCCTACTTGCTGCGGCCCAAAGGGCGCTTCCCGGGCCGCTGCATGACGGGCGCGATGTGAGCGAACACACATGCGCCCGTCCCGCGCGCGCTACCTGCCGTACTGCTTGAGCACGACGGCGGTGGCCAGCGCCGCGGTGACGGCCTCGTGGCCTTTGTCTTCCTTTGAGCCGGGCAGGCCCGCACGGTCCAGGCCCTGCTGTTCGGTGTCGCAGGTGAGGACGCCGAAGCCCACCGGGGCTCCGGTGTTGACGCTGACGTCGGTGAGTCCCGACGTCGCCGCCTGGCAGACGTACTCGAAGTGCGGCGTACCGCCGCGGATGACGACGCCGAGGGCAACGACGGCGTCGAAGTGCGGTGCGAGGCGGGCGGCCGCGACAGGCAGCTCAAAGCTGCCGGGGACCCGCAGGACCGTGGGTGAGGCAATACCGGCGTCCTTCGCTGCCCGGAGCGCGCCATCGAGGAGGCCGTCCATGATCTGGGTGTGCCAGCTGGCCGCCACGATCGCCAGCCGCAGCTGCGACGTTTCCGCAGGGTTCAGGGTAGTGAGGTCGATATCGGGGGCGCCGTGTCCGCTCATAGGTCAGTTCTGTTCCGTTCAGTCTTGGTGGTGATCAGTGGTGGTGGTGATCAGTCTTGTTCGTGGTCAAAGGTATCCGGAGCGGTGACGGGAACAGCCACCACATGGGTGTCCAGCAGCAGCCGGTGCTCCATCCGGTCCTTCTTGGTGCGCAGGTAGCGGATGTTCTCGTCCCGGGAGGGCACTTCGGTGGGAACCATCTCCACAACCTTCACACCCGCCCGTGCCAGCCTGTTCTGCTTGTCCGGGTTGTTGCTCAGCAGGCGGACCTCATGCAGGCCCATCTCGGCCAGGACCTGGGCTGCCGCGTTGTAGGACCGCGCGTCCACGGGAAGTCCGAGCTGCTCGTTGGCCTCCACCGTGTCGAAACCTGCTTCCTGCAGCGCGTAGGCCTTGATCTTGTTCGCCAGGCCGATGCCGCGGCCTTCCTGGCCACGCAGGTAAAGCAGCGTTCCGCCGTTTTGCTGGATCATTTCCAAGGCAAAGGCCAGCTGCTCCCCGCAGTCACAGCGGTAGGAGCCGAAGATGTCGCCGGTGAGGCATTCCGAGTGCAACCGGACGAGGGGGGCTTTGCCGTCCCTGGGCGGGTTGGGGGAACTGACCGCCAGATGCTCCACCCCGGTCACCAGGTCGGTCCAGGCCTGCGCCACAAAATCACCGAAAGCCGTGGGCAGCTGGACGACGGGTCCGCCGCTCACCGGATGGGGTACTACGCCGCTGCCGCTGCGTCCGGGCTCGTGGCCGTGGGGGGAACTGTCGTCCCGCGCTGCAGAAGCGGTCATCGTGTCTCCTTCTGTCCGTCCGGAACATCATGGGCGTTGTCCGCAGGATTCCCTGCCCCCGCCGCGAGGTAGGCGGCCAGGTCCTCGATGGAAATCAGGGGGCAGCCATGCTCTTCCGCAAAGGCGCGGAGTCCATCCAGGCGCATCATCTCACCGTCATCGTAAACAACTTCTGCGATCACGCTGACGGGCTCAAGGCCGGCCAGGCGGCACAGGTCCACGGCGGCTTCAGTGTGGCCGGGCCGTTCCTGCACACCTCCGTCAACTGCCCGCAGCGGAAATATATGCCCTGGCCGGGTCACGGACGCCGGCACGGCCTGCGGATCAGCCAGGACCCTGGCCGTGAGGGCACGATCCGTGGCGGAAATCCCGGTGCTGACTCCCAGCGCTGCGTCGCAGGAGACGGTATACGCGGTTCCCTTTGCATCCTCGTTGACGGCCACCATGGGCGGCAGCCCAAGGGCATCCGCGCGTTCACCGGACAGGGGAACACAAATTACTCCGGAGCTGTACCGGATGGTCCATCCCATCAGCGCCGGGGTGGCGAACTGCGCTGCGAAGATGATGTCGCCTTCGTTCTCGCGGTCCTCGTTATCCACTGCAAGCACCGGCCGGCCTGCTGCGATGGCCCGGACTGCTTCCTCGATGGTGTTGAGTCCCGGTGTGTTGCCTCCCGCTGCGTTGCCTGACGTGGGGACGGGGGCAGCGCGGGCCACATCGGGTTCGGACTGTACTGCGGCGTTCATCGTGCCTCTCCTTCACCAGCGGCAGGCGCATGCGTGCTGAACGCCAGCAGGCGCTCGGTGTATTTTGCCAGGACGTCCACTTCCAGGTTCACCCGGCTGCCGGTGCTTTTGGCACCGAGCCCGGTTTCGGCGAGGGTAGTCGGAATCAGTCCCACCTCGAACCAGGGTTCCTGCTCGTGCGCTTCGCTGACTGCGGTCACGGTAAGTGACACGCCGTCGATGGCGATGGAACCCTTCTCAGCGATATAGCGCGCCAGGTTGGGGGGCACCCCAAACCGGAGCCGCTCCCAGTTGCCGAGGGCCTCGCGTTCCAGCAGCACGCCGACGCCGTCCACGTGCCCCTGCACCACGTGTCCGTCCAGCCGGCCGCCGGCCGGGACACACCGCTCGAGGTTCACGGAATCGCCGGGAGCGAGTTCCCCGATGGTGCTGCGGACCAAGGTCTCCCCCATCACGTCAACGCTGAAATCCTTGCCGTTGATTTCCGTGGCGGTGAGGCACACGCCGTTGACGGCGATGGATCCGCCCAGCGCCAGTCCTTCGGTGGTGCCAGGGGCATGCAGCCTGACGGTTGCGCTGGCGTCACCGTCGCGCTCGACGGACAGAACGTGCCCTTGTTCGGCAATAATTCCGGTAAACATCAGTGGCCTTCCTGGGCGTGCTCCGCGGTGCCGCGGGTTGGTTGGGGGTCGAGGGCAACGGTGCGTTGCGGTCTCAGGTGAAGTCTCAGGTCCCGGCCCAGCTGGCGCACGGCGCCGCCGTCGGACCCATCCCATTCCCACTGCCGGGCATCGGCGAGGGTGGTGATCCCCAGGCCGTCCAGCGCCGGGGTGCCTGAACCCAGCAAGGTTGGCGCGAGGTAAACGATGAGTTCGTCAACGAGCCCGGCCGTAAGGAAGGCGCTCAGGATGCGGGACCCTCCCTCCACCATGAGGTGGCGGGTGCCGGACGCGTACAGGAGGGACAACGCGGCGTGCGGGTCGCGGGTGCGAAGGTGGGTGACCAGGCCGTCAGTTCCCCGGACGGCGGCTTCATCGGGTACCTCCCGCAGCCCCATCACAGCCCGTACCGGCTGCCGCGCTGCCGGCGCGCCCAGGGAATCGCGGGCAGTAAGGCGGGGATTGTCCACCAGGACGGTCTGGGTCCCTACCAGGATGGCGTCGATCCGCCCGCGGAGGGAGTGGTTGTCCGCCAGGGACTCCGGGCAGGAAATCCATTGGCTGGTGCCGTCCTCGGCTGCGATGCGGCTGTCCAGGGTCTGGGCAATGTGAAGCGTCACAAAAGGGCGTTTGGCCGTGACGGCTTCAAACCACTGGCGGTTCAGGTCCAGGGATTCGGCAGCTCCCAGGCCGCTGCGGACGCGGACGCCTGCTGCGCGCAGGGTTGTTGCTCCACCTGCGGCGGGGTCGTGCGGATCGTCCACGGCGTACACCACATCGCTTATTCCTGCGGCAATAATGGCCTGGGCACAGGGGCCGGTGCGACCGACGTGGTTGCAGGGCTCAAGCGTCACCACCATGGTGCAGCCGGACAGGTCCAGGCCCGCGGCTGTCGCCTGGGCGATCGCATCGGCCTCGGCATGTGCGGTGCCGGCACCGCGGTGGTACCCGGTGACCAGGTGCCGGCCGTCAGGGTCCACGACGACGGCGCCCACAAGGGGGTTCGCTCCGCGCGGGCCCCGCAGGGCTGCTTGCAGGGCAGCCTCCATGGCTCCGGTTTCGTCGGCGCTGAAGGCAGTTAGTGCGCCGTCAACGGCCTGGACCGGATGGACAGCATGCAGATCAGTGCCGGTACCGGCAACAGGCATCGGGCTGTCCGCCGTCATGCTGCGGTCACCACAGCTGATGCGGCGTCCGCTGCAGCGGCAGGACGTTCGGCATTAAAGAGCCATCGCTTGGGGTTCATCCCGTGTCGTTCCTTCCCTCTCGAACCGCGATGGCTCCGGGGGCATACGACAGCAGAAGGCTGCGGGGCACGAATGCCCGCAGATACAGCTGTACGTGCTTCTCTCATCCAGACTTTAACTGTCGGTACCGGAATTTCACCGGTTCAACCGTCCGCCGGGTTTTCCTTTCGGAAAGCACCGGCTCGCGGGTCGCGGACTGTCACCGCCGGTTCGGACTTACACCGACCCCGGAGCACGTATGTGTGTTGCTATTGTGCCATAACCGGCACGGGCTCCCGTCTATTCCGCCGCCGCGGGGCGTAACGTCCGGGTCCCCTGTTCCCGGAGCCGTCCAATCGCGGCAGCCGGGTCCTCGGCCCCGTATACAGCGGAGCCGGCAACAAAGACGTTGGCGCCTGCTTCGGCCGCCCGGACTATGGTCTCCTCGGTGATGCCGCCGTCCACCTGGATGGCCACACCCATCCCGGAGCCATCGATGGCCGCCCTGGCGCGCCGGATTTTCGGCAGGGTGATGTCCAGGAAAGCCTGTCCCCCGAACCCGGGCTCCACCGTCATGATCAGCAGCATGTCCAGTTCGGACAGCATGTCCAGGTACGGCTCCACCGGAGTGGCGGGCCGGAGGGCCATCCCTGCCTTCGAACCCCTGGTGCGGAGTTCGCGCGCGAGCTTCACAGGCGCGATGGACGCCTCGGCGTGGAAGGTGACCGACGCCAGGCCGGCGTCGGCAAACCCCGGCGCCCAGCGGTCCGCGTCCGCGATCATCAAATGCGCATCAAGGGGAACGGGGCTGACAGCCTGGATACGCTGCACCACGGGCAACCCGATGGTCAGGTTGGGGACGAAGTGGTTGTCCATGACATCCACGTGCACGGCGTCAGCAGTGCTGATGCGCTGCAGTTCGGCCGCCAGGTTGACGAAGTCGGCGGAGAGGATGCTCGGGTTGATGCAGCACTGCTTCACGGGGTTGCCTTTCACGGTCTGTGGGAGGGATGGTCAGGGAGCAACGGACGGCACCGCCGCCACGGGCTGCGGCGCGGGCATTCTTCGGCCGGGATCCTTTTCGCTTACGCCTTCTTGCGGATAAGCGCCAGGAACATGGCGTCTGTGCCGTGGATGTGGGGCCAGAGCTGCGCGGTGGACTCGTGGCCGGCGTCCAGCCTTCCCGGAAGGCTCACCGCGTCCAGCGCTGCTCCGGCGTCCAGGAGCTCCAGGTCGTCACGCTTGCGGAGGGCGTCGGCAACCACAGCCGTTGTCTCCGCCGGGTGCGGCGAGCAGGTCACGTACGCCACAACTCCCCCTGGCCGGACGGCGGCAAGGGCGGACGCAAGCAGTTCACGCTGCAGCGGACCAAGGTCCGCCAGGTCATTTGGTGAACGGCGCCACCGGGACTCCGGCCGGCGCCGCAAAGCGCCGAGCCCGCTGCAGGGGACATCCACAAGGACGCGGTCGAAGGCGCCGGGTTTTTCGGAGCCCACCTCGCGGCCGTCGCCTGTCCGGACCTGCCAGGTTTCCCGCGGCACGGCCGCGAGAGCCTGGCTGACCAGCTTGGCGCGGTGTGGTGCCGGCTCGTTGGCCAGCAGCGTGGCGCCCTGTTGGGTTGCCAGTGCACCGAGCAGGGCGGCCTTTCCGCCGGGGCCGGCACACAGGTCCAGCCACGCCTCGGCCTGTACGTTCCCGGGCCGGTTGTCTGGCTTGCTGAGGGCAACGCCTGCCATGGCCCTGGCCACGAGCTGGGAACCGACGTCCTGGACGCGGGTGCTTCCCTCCCGGACCGAGGAGAACCGTCCCAGGTCCCCGCCGCTGGAGAGCGCCGACCCCTCGACCAGCTCGCCGGGGGTGGCACCATTTTCCAGTGCCTCGTCCAGGCTGCCGAGGCCCGGCAGGGCTACCAGGTTGACCACCGGAGCAGCGTTGTCAGCTTCCAGCAGGGTGTTAATTTCGCCTGCGGGGCGTCCATGTGCCACCAGGGATTGGCGCATGGCACGGACTATCCACTCCGGATGGGCGTAACGGAGGGCAGCGATCTTCGTCTCGTCGGTTTCTCCTGCAACCAATAGGTCCAGCCACTCCTCAAGGGTGTGGACGGCAACTTTCCGCAGCACGGCGTTGATGAGGGCTGACGGACCGGCGCCAATGACGGCGCGGGCCAGGCCGACGGTCTGGTCCAGGGCCGCGTGTGCGGGTACGCGCATGGCCAGCAGCTGGTGAACTCCAATGCGCAGAGCGTCCAGGACAGCAGGATCGAGCTGGTCCAGGGGTCGGTCGACGCAGCGGGCGAGGATGGCGTCGTAGGTGCCTTGCCCGCGCAGGGCGCCGTACGTTAATTCGGTGGCGAAGCCGGCATCGCGCTTGTCCAGTCCGTGGTGGCGGATCCGGGCCGGCAGCACCAGATTGGCGTAGGCGTCCTCGGCCGAGACGGCACGCAGGACTTCGAAGGCCACCAGCCGGGCGGGGTCTGCCCGGCGCGTCCGCTGGGAGGGCGCATTCTCCGTGAAGCTCCGCTGCGGACCGCGGTTACGTTCACGGCCCTGGGCGTTTCGCCGGCTGTTGTCCCGGGGTCCTCCCTTGCCGCGGCCGCCGCCCTGCCCGGTGTTGCCCTGCCCGCCACTGCCTCGGCCGGTGTTGCCCTGCCCGCCGCTGCCGCGTCCACCTGAATTGCCGCCGGAGCCGCTCATTCGAACACCACGCTTTCATGGGAAGCCAAACCGCGTGCCCAATCAGCAGCGGCCATCATCTTTTTGCCCGCAGGCTGGATCCGGGTCAGCTCCACAGCGTGGGACCCTGTTCCCACCAGCACGCTCTTGCCCTGGAGGGACAAGGCCCCGGGAGCAACGCCGGTAACATCGGGCCTCATCAGGACCGGCTCCAGCTTGACCCGTTGCCCGTCCAGGACAGTCCACGCACCTGGTTCGGGTGTGACGCCGCGGGCCTGCCGCCCGATGGCCAGCGCGGGGTGATTCCAGTTCAGGTGGCCATCCTCCAGGGTCAGCTTGGGCGCCAGGGAAACGTCGCCGGCCTGGGGCTGGGCAGAAGCTTTACCTGCCTCGATGGCAGACAGCGTCCGGGCCAGGAGGACCGCGCCGCTGTGCGAGAGCCGCTCCAGGAGTTCACCCGCTGTGTCTTCCGGCCCCACGGATTCCGTCAAGGTGCCGAAGACGGGACCTGTGTCCAGCCCCTCTTCAAGGAGGAAAGTCACAGCGCCCGTCACGTCGTCCCCGGCCATGACGGCACGCTGTACCGGTGCCGCACCGCGCCATGCAGGCAGCAGGGAAAAGTGCAGGTTGATCCAGCCGTGCCGGGGTATGGCGAGGGCCGCGGGCGGAACCAGTCCGCCGTACGCGACGATGGCTGCGACATCGGGGTTAACCGCTGAAATTCGGGCAGTGGCGGCGGCATCCACGCGGGCCGCGTGAATGACCTCAATGCCCAGTTCGGCCGCGCATGCAGCAACCGGCGACGGCGTGAGCACACGCTTCCGGCCCACGGGGGCATCAGGACGGGTCAACACGGCAACGACGTCAAAGCCTGCCTGGACCAGTGCATCAAGGGAAGGGACAGCGACGGCGGGGGTTCCCGCAAACAGGACCCTCACCCTGCGTGACCGGCCCCGCCGGCGCCGAAGCTTGAGCCGGGTGCGGCGCCGCCGAAACTGGAACCTACCGTCTTGGCACGCTTCGCGGTGGTCCGCTCGGTGACGGAACCGTAGCTGGCGTTACGGATTGACCGCAGGGCTGCTTTACGGTCCTCCCCCTCCAGCCGGTCCGTGTAGAGGATGCCGTCCAAATGGTCGTTCTCGTGCTGGAAGCACCGCGCCAGCATGCCTTCGCCTTCCACTGTGACGGGGTTTCCCTGCATATCCACGCCGGTTACCCGCGTGGAGCGGAAACGCCGCACAGGGAAGCCGAGCCCGGGGATGGACAGGCAGCCCTCCACCTGGTCGGGCTGGTAATCCTCGCTGTTTTCCAGCACGGGGTTGATGATGTGTCCCTCAACGCCGTCGATCCGGTAGGTGAAAACCCGCTGGCTGATGCCCACCTGTGGCGCCGCGAGGCCTGCGCCGTCCACGTCCTCCATGGTTTCGGTCATGTCAGCGACCAGCTTGGCCAGCTCAGGCCCGAAATCCGTCACGGGATCGGCCACTGTGCGCAGCACGGGATCGCCAATGATGCGGATATTCAGGATTGCCATGCGGAGTATTTCCTTACGGTTGGCGGTAAAGGGAACCTGTCCAGTTTAGGCGCTGACACCTTAAGGGCAGACAGGTTCTTAGGCAGTCTGCACCTGCGCCAGCGGCGGCGGGGCGATGGGAAGCAGCGCGGCGCCGGCGCTGATGGTATCCGCGTTGAGTTCCCATACCCGCCGCAGGGCGCAGAACTTCCACCAGTGGTGCTTGAGGACCTCGGGGTTGGCCCGCACCGGACGAACCTCCGTTTCACCGATGGCCACCGCCAGCAGGACGGGGTCCTCGCCGTATTTCCACGGCTCCCAGGTCCCGGCCTCGGGATCAACCAGGCTCTCTTCCGCCTTCATCCCGGCGACGAGCTGCATCACCACTTTGTCATCGAGCGGTTTGACCAGGCCGTCCCGGGTGGTGCCCTTGGTTTTGTAGTCGATGAGGCAGACGCGGCCGTTGATGCGGGCCACCAGGTCCAGGGTTCCTGCATATCCCACCGCGTTGTTCCAGACGGTGATTTCCGGGGCGATGGGCTCCACCCTGAACAGCTCCCACCATTCGTCAAAGCGCACCGCGAAGGCCTCCTCCCCGTTGGCGGCCAGGGCCTCGCGGGCCTCCTTCATGGTGTGCGGGCGGCCCAGGGCACGGAGCGCGACCTGCTCGCAGTAGTTGTGCACCCGGTCCCCGCGCCTGGCGGCGTCATCACGGTAGGTCTCGGCTGCCTTGGCCGCGCGGCTGACAGCCTGGCGGATCTTGGCAGGGCTGCCGAGGCAATCAGCCAGCAGGGGATCCTTGGCCAGGCTGCTCGCTCCCATGTAGCCGAACCAGCCGTCCAGCCCGTGCGGCTGCTGGCTGATGACTGTGGTGATGGACGGAACGGAGAACTGTTCCGAGGTGGACCGGGCGTACATCCGGCCGTATTCGGTGGCATGGGCGAGAAGGGGGGCTGTCATAGAAAAACTCTTTCACAGGGGGCCGACAAAATCTGCAGGCACAGTTCCGCGCACAAAAAAGGTCCGTTTCCGCTATAGAACGAGCGGAAACGGACCTTGTGCGGTGGGCGATACTGGGTTCGAACCAGTGACCTCTTCGGTGTGAACGAAGCGCGCTACCACTGCGCCAATCGCCCTGATGCACTTGAATGCTAGCTGACGCCGCACCCAATTCAAAAATCGGCACTGGCAGGCACCGCCTGACGGCGCAGGGAGGCCCGGCCAGGCTGCGTACGTCAACGGGAGGCACCCAGGGCGCGTCCCGTCGTCGTGAATTACACCCATGTAACTCCTTTTCTGCCGCGCCAACACTGGGAAGCAGGGTCAGAAACCGGAAACAGCGCAGCGGCGATTTGGAGAATCCCTGAACCTCCTATATTGTTTTTACTCGTTGGAACGCGAGGAATTGCCGGGAACGGCAGTGAATCATGCTTCAAAATGCGGACGTAGCTCAGCTGGTAGAGCACCACCTTGCCAAGGTGGATGTCGCGAGTTCGAATCTCGTCGTCCGCTCGCAGGACACTGTCACAGCAAACGTTCCTCGGAATGGACGCTTACACGGTGGGTTGGCCGAGAGGCGAGGCAGCGGCCTGCAAAGCCGTATACACGGGTTCGAATCCCGTACCCACCTCGGTGAAAACCATGGTTTCCGGAGAATATCCGGATGGACATGGGCGATTGGCGCAGCGGTAGCGCGCTTCCCTGACACGGAAGAGGTCACTGGTTCGATCCCAGTATCGCCCACCAGGCAAGGAAACTTGCTTCATGCAGTTCGGCCGGCTTTTGTCGGAGCGCACTTCATATCTGCGGACGTAGCTCAGCTGGTAGAGCACCACCTTGCCAAGGTGGATGTCGCGAGTTCGAATCTCGTCGTCCGCTCTCTTATTTCCCTGAAATCCCATCAGCCGGTCTTCCGGTTCCGGGCGATTGGCGCAGCGGTAGCGCGCTTCCCTGACACGGAAGAGGTCACTGGTTCGATCCCAGTATCGCCCACATTCAGCAGCTCCCCCGGAGCTGCTTTTTTCTTGCCCGGATGCATCCGCTGCGGGCGAACGTCCAAACCCCCTGTTTTCCTTGGCAGGCCCCCTCCCCGGCGCTAGGATCGAATGCGGAGGAGCGACCTGGCTCCGCGATTGAAGGGAGGTGCTCGTGGGACTGATTGGCGATCTAAAGGGCAAGGCTCAAGGTCTTATCCGCGGCAACGAGCAGGCCATCAAGAACGGCATCACCAAGGCCGGTGATTTTGTTGACACCAAGACCGGAGGCAAGTACTCGGGCCACGTCAACAAGGTCCAGGATGGCGCTTCCAAGCTCATTGACAAGAACGGCACACCGGGACAGGCACCAGCTGCCGAGCAGGTTCCCCCGGTCACTCCCGTCAACCCGGTTCCGCCGGTTGACAGGACTCCGTAAACAGGATTTGGCCAGGGCCTTGCCCTAGCACGTCAAGGGGGTGCGGGTCCCGCCGGGAGGCGGCACCCGCACCTTTGGCGTTTAACCGGCGCTGCCGTCGCGATTGAGAATTCACTGATTTGGACCGGTAACCTGCCCCTATGGCGAAGTCCCCCGCACTCCCCAAGGCACACCGGGCCTCCGGCCGCCCACGGCTTGATTCCCGGCCGGTTGTGGCAGGCATCGTCACCGCCCTGGTGGGCTTTACGTCGTCCTTCGCTGTGGTCCTGGCCGGCCTCAGGGCAGTGGGCGCCGATCCCGCACAGGCCGCATCCGGACTCCTGGCGCTTACTCTGGCCGTCGGCCTCGGCGTGCTGTGGCTGTCCTGGCGTTCCAAAGTGCCGGTGACGCTCGCATGGTCCACGCCCGGCGCAGCCCTGCTGGCAACCTCGGGATTGGCCGACGGCGGCTGGCCGGCCGCCGTCGGGGCCTTCCTTGCCACCGGGATCCTGATAGCCATGACCGGCCTGGTCCCGGCCCTGGGGCGGCTGATGGCAAGGATTCCGGCAACGCTTGCGCAGGCGATGCTCGCCGGTGTCCTGCTGCAGCTCTGCCTCGCTCCGTTCACGGCGCTGGGAACTGTCCCGCTGTTCGTCGCCCCGGTCATCCTGTGCTGGCTGCTGATGATGAAGTACGCACCACGCTGGTCCGTGCCGGCCGCCCTGCTGGTGGCCCTTGTGGTGATCGCAGCCTCCCTTGCGACCGGTGGCGCCTCCCCGGGAAAGGCAGGCATTCTGCCGGCGCTGGTCTGGACTGCGCCGACTTTCACCCTCGAGGCGATGGCGGGCATAGCGCTGCCCCTTTTTGTGGTGACCATGGCTTCGCAGAATGTTCCCGGCGTGGCTGTGCTCCGGTCGTTCGACTATCACACCCCCTGGCGCGCGGCCATGCTGGTGACCGGTGCCGGGACCGTACTCTCAGCGCCATTCGGCGCCCACGCAATAAACCTCGCCGCGCTCAGCGCCGCCCTTGCAGCAGGTGAAGAAGCGGGACCGGACCGCAGCCGCCGGTGGGTGGCCGGATTCACGTCCGGCATCGCCTACCTGGTGCTGGCCGCGTTCTCGGCTGCGCTGGTGACCCTGGCCACCGCAGCCCCGCCAGGAATGCTCGAGGCAGTGGCCGGCCTTGCGCTCCTTGGCACGCTGGCAGGCTCTGTTTCAGCCGCGCTGTCCGACCCGGGAGACAGGATGGCACCGGCGGTCACTTTCCTGATGGCTGCCTCCGGCCTTGCCTTCTTCGGCATTGGGTCCGCATTCTGGGCCCTGGCGGCCGGCCTGCTGGTCCGCCGGCTGCTCAGGCCGCGAGGCACGACTGCAGCTCGGGGAACTGCAGCCCAGGGATAGGGAAAGCCGCTAGGACGGTTCGTGGTTCTGGCCTTCACGGGCCAGGGCGGTGAGGCGGGATACGGCCCGGAAGTACTTTTTCATGTAACCGCCCGTCATCATTTCCTCCGTGAAGAGCTGGTCGAACGGAACACCGCTGGCGAGGATCGGCACGTCCTTGTCGTACAGCCTGTCAGCCAGCACCACGAACCGCAGCGCCACCGCCTGCTCCGTGATGGTATGAACGTTCCGCCACACAACACCGTCGATGCCGTCAATCAACTGGCGGTAGCGGCTGGGGTGCACGCCGGCCAAGTGGTGGATCAAGGTGCTGAACTCGTCCTGGGCCACGGTTTTCCCGTCGAACTCCGCCTTCATGTGCGAGGAGAGCTCGCTGTTCTTGAGCGGTGCCGGAGCTGCCGGGAGCCCGCGGTGGCGGAAGTCCTCGCCGTCAATCCGGATAACGTCAAACTGGTCCGCAAGTACCTGGATTTCACGCTGGAAGTCCACAGCAGCGAACCTGCCGTCGCCCAGGGATCCGGGCAGGGTGTTGGAGGTGGCGGCAAGTTTCACTCCGGCGTCTGCGAGCTCGCGCATCAGCCGGGACATCAGGACGGTGTCGCCCGGATCGTCCAGTTCGAACTCGTCAATGCAGACGAGTTTGTAGCTGCTGAGGGCGTCAACGGTTTTGCGGAAGGACAGGGCGCCCACCAAATTGGTGTATTCCACGAAGGTACCGAAGGCTTTAGGGCCGGGCGTTGCGTGCCACAGGGATGCCAGCAGGTGGGTCTTGCCGACGCCGAACCCGCCATCGAGGTAAATGCCGGCGCGGGACTCGTCCTTTTTGGCGAAGAACTTGCTGAACAAGCCGCCTCCGCCAGAGGATCCCACACCCTCGGCGAACCCCTCCAGGGCCCGGACGGCCGCTGACTGGCTGGGCTGCCGGGGATCGGGGCGGTAGCTGGAAAAGGAGACCTGGCCGAACCGCGGCGACGGATAAAAGCCTTTGAGGAGCTCATCCACCGAAACTGCCGGAGTGCGGGCGGCAAGCTGTTCGATCTGTACCAAGGGGGTCCGTTCTGCTGGTGGTTGGTCCCCAGAAAGGATACCGGCAATGCATCCCCGCTTGGGGCAGTCCGGACGCCGGCCCGGCCCGGGGTGATGAAGGCAACATTTCGTCCTGTTACCGGAATACGGACACGCGCCCCGGCGCTGTCTAGTGTGGGAGCAGGTCCCCATGCCGGTCCCGCGGACATCCGTGCCCCCAAGTGAAAGGCCAGATCATGCCCTACCCCGTTGAACAGAATGACAAGTTCGCAGCCTACGCCCATCCCGAACGGCTGGTATCCACCGAATGGCTTGCCGCAGCGATCGAAAGCGGTGCGGTCGCCAATGGCGGACTGGTAGTGGTTGAATCCGATGAAGACGTGCTGCTGTACGAAACCGGCCATATCCCCGGAGCCGTAAAAATCGATTGGCACACGGACCTGAACGACGAGGTGACCCGTGACTACGTGGACGGGGCTGCCTTCGCTGAGCTCGCGGCATCCAAAGGCATCTCGCGGGACACCACCGTGGTCATCTACGGCGACAAGTCCAACTGGTGGGCCGCCTACGCACTCTGGGTCTTCACGCTTTTCGGACACGAGGACGTACGCCTGCTCGACGGCGGCCGGGACAAGTGGATTGCCGAAGGCAGGGAATTGACCAGGGAAAAGACCACCCCCGCACGTGGCAGCTACCCGGAGGTTGAGCGCAACGACGCTCCCATCCGTGCGTTCAAGGAGGATGTCCTGGCGCACTTCGGCAAGCCCCTCATCGACGTCCGCTCCCCTGAGGAATACACCGGCCAGCGCACCCACATGCCTGCCTACCCTGAGGAAGGCGCGCTTCGCGGCGGACACATCCCCACCGCCGCTTCCATTCCCTGGGCACGGGCCGCCGCTGCTGACGGCACCTACCGCAGCCGCGACGAACTCGAGACCCTCTACCTGGGCGAAGCAGGCCTGACGGAAGGGGACGACGTCGTAGCCTACTGCCGAATTGGCGAGCGTTCCAGCCACACCTGGTTCGCCCTCAAGTACCTCCTGGGCTTCGATTCCGTCCGCAACTACGACGGATCCTGGACCGAGTGGGGCAACGCTGTCCGCGTGCCGATCGCCAAGGGCGCCGAGCGCGGTTCCTTTCCTGTCCCGGCAGGAGTGTGACCGGTTTCCTCCCCGCGTAGAATTGGACCGATGACTACTCAAGCCCTGCCTTCCTCCCTGGCGGAGATCGTGGACGACTTCCAGGCCCTTACCGAACCCGAGCGGCTGCAGCTGCTGCTGGAATTCTCGGAGGGACTGCCGGAGCTTCCGGACCGGCTCAAGGACCACCCCGAACTGCTGGAACAGGTGGTGGAGTGCCAGTCGCCGCTGTTCCTCACCGTTGAGACAGAGAAGGACGACGACGGCAGCGCCTCCGCCGTCCGGCTCTTCTTCAAGGCGCCCGCCGAAGCTCCTACAACGCGCGGTTTTGCCGGCGTTCTGCATGAGGGCCTGGACGGACTCTCCGCTGAAGAGATTCTGTCGGTTCCCGATGACATGCCGGAGCTTCTCGGCCTCACCCGGGCCATCACGCCACTGCGCATGCGGGGCATGACGGCGATGCTGGGAAGGATCAAGCGCAAAGTTGCCGCTTCGTCCGCCGCGCGCTCCTAGCCTGCTTCGCGACGAACATCCATGGCACGCAAAAGCGCCTCACAGGGAACCCCGGCCACAGCGGCTCTGACCGCGGCCGGGGTTCCCTTTGTGCTGCACCCCTACAGCCACGATCCCTCCGCAACCAGTTACGGGGCGGAAGCGGCCGAGGTACTCGGCATTGATCCGTCACGGGTCTTCAAGACCCTGATGGTGGAGGTCGAGGGAAAGCTGGCGGTGGGCGTCGTGCCCGTCAGTGGAACCCTGGACCTCAAGGCCTTCGCCGCCGCGTTGGGAGCCAAAAAAGCGGTAATGGCAGATCCCGCCGCGGCCCAGCGGCGCAGCGGCTATGTGGTCGGCGGCATCTCACCGCTGGGCCAACGGCTGCCCTCCCCCACCGTGCTGGACTCAAGCGCGCTGGGCCTGGACACCCTGCTGGTCTCCGGCGGAAAGCGCGGCCTGGACATCGAGTTGGCACCCGCCGACCTGGTCCGCCTTACGGAAGCCGTTACCGCGCCCATCGGCTCGCCGGCGTCCTGAAAGCCTTGAGTTCACAGAGTCATTGAGCTCAAGGCGCCCGGGTTCAGCCTGGGTGCAAGCTGCTGCCGGAGCCACGCCTTGACCCGGCTTTCCCAACGCTCCGGGTCAACGTTCCATTCCTTGGTGTGCCGCGCCTGGTGAAAGGGCTCGAAGGTCACCATCTCGGGGTTGCGTTCGGCCAGCAGTGCGGAGGGCCCGTACGGCACATATTCGTCGTCGACACTGTGCAGGATCAGCGTGGGAGTCCGCAGTTCAACTGCCCGCGACACCCAGTCCATGACCTTCAGGTCGACGGGTGCGGACAGCCCCGTCAGCCGCCGCCCCAAGGGATGCCCCAGCATGAGCTGGCCGTACCGGCCCACCAGCGAAGGAATCCTGTTCAGCTGCGCATGGTGGGCCAGTACGTTGACCCAGTCGGTGACGGGCGCATCCAGCACCATCGCCCGGATCAAGTGGCGGTAACGGGAGAGGTCGGCCGTTTGCAGGCAAATGGCTCCGCCCATGGACCAGCCGAACAACACAATTTCTTCCGCACCGTTGGCCAACGCGTACTCCATGGCCGCCTCGACGTCCCGCCATTCCGTTGAGCCAAGGCCGTAGCGGCCGTCGTCCGCGGAGGGGGCAAGGCCGTCGTTGCGGTAGGACACGAGGAGGCTGGTGAGTCCCAGCTCCAGCGCGGGGCCAACAGCGCGCAGGGCCTCCTGCCGGGTGGCCCCGCGGCCGTGAACCATGACCGCCCAGGTGCGCGGGGTCCCGCCCGCGCGGACCAGCCAGGCCGGGGCCTGACCCCGGTCCACGTCGATCATCACTTCCTCGTGCGGGATTCCGACGGCGGCCGGGTCCGGGTGGACGGCACCGCTCCACCAGCCGCGGCGGGCAGCGGAAAGGTCGCCTGAATAGACCGCCTCCACCTCCCGGAGAACTGTCCGCTCTGCGGGCGAGTAGGAGACGATGCGGCCGATACGTGCGTGTCCCTTTCCGCCGTCGAAAAAGAAGCCGTAGACGCCGTCCACCGTGGTGTCGTCCGTGGCGGCAAAAATGGCCTGCTGCCTGTGGCCGTCCCGAATGAGGGCCAGCATCTCCTGGTCGGCGGCCCGTTGCCGCGCCGGTGTGATGACCCGCCGCGCAAAGTACACCGCGAGCGCCGATGAACCGGTTGCCAGCAGCCCCGCCAGGCTGCCCCCGCCAATCGCTCCGCCTATTGCCCACTTGGTCCGCAGCGACATTCCTCCGGAATCGGGGCTGCTGTTAACGGGAGCGGGGCTGGTTCGCTGGAAAGGTGCCATGGAACTATTCTTACCGCCCCGGCGCTGAAGCCCGCATTCCGCCGCGGACCATCAGCGCCGGCCCGCGCTTCCGGACATAAGCGGTTCCCCTGCGCAGCCCCGGGCTGCAAGGCTAGGCTAGGGCCATGAGTGAACCCATCGTCATCCTGACCGAAGAACCCCTGGGGGCGGACGACCGCCTGAACATCGAGCGCCTGGTGGACGGCGGGGACACCCGCCTGGTTGTCCTGGTGCCGGCAAATACCGAACGGCACCTGCTGGTGGACTTCCTCGAAAACCTCTCACTGCTGGACATCGCGAAGGCATTCCGGGAACTGACTTCCCATACGGACCCGGCGCAGGAACGGGTACAGGCCGCGGAAACCCTCGCCGTCTCACTGGCAGCACTGGAAGGGCTGGGTACCGGACTTACCGGGGAAGTCGTGGAAGGCGGAGCTGTGGACGGACTCGTTGCCAAAGTCCGTGAAACCGGTGCCGCGCAGGCAGTGGTGATCACCCGGCCGCACGCTGTCGCTGATACCTTCCATACGGACTGGGCCAACAAGGCGCAGGACCAGCTGGGCGTGCCGGTGTTGCACCTGTACGCAGGCTCGGGATTTATTGGCGACTCGTGAGCGTTGACAAGGCTATGAGCATCTTCGGAAACAGTATCTTCGGACAGAACGCCCCGCATACACCTGCACCTGCACAGGAGGCAGCGCCGGGGGGCGCCGGCACTGCCGGCAAGCGCGTGGAGAAAACCGACGAACAGTGGCGCCAGGAACTCACGCCGGAGGAATACCAGGTGCTCCGCCAGGCCGGGACCGAGCGTCCCTACACCGGGGAGTACTGGGACACGCACACAGCCGGCGTGTATCAGTGCCGTGCGTGCGGTGCGGAGCTCTTCACCAGCAACGAAAAGTTTGATTCCCACTGCGGCTGGCCGTCCTTCTGGGCCCCACTGGCTGAAGGAAATGTCCGTTACATTCACGACCGGACGCTGGGCATGGAGCGGGTGGAGGTCCGTTGCGCAACGTGCGACTCCCACCTGGGCCACGTCTTCGAAGGTGAGGGGTACGGAACCCCGACCGACCAGCGCTACTGCATCAACTCCGTCTCCATCCGCCTGGTCCAGGACGAGGATCCGCAGGTCAGCGCAACCCAAGCTGAGGACTGAACCCCCAGCAAAGGGCTTGCTCCCACTGCTGACGATGCACCCTAGGCCAAGTCCTTCTTAGGCTAAGGCCGTATTGGGATTAGCCGTTCTGGTTGCTTGCTACGCTCGCCATAGTTAGCAAGCAACCAGAAAGGCAGCCGACGATGACCGAAACGCTGACCACCGCCGTCACCGGAATTTCCGCCGAAAACCAGGAGTGGGTGCGGCTGAAGAACGCCGCCACTGCCCTTCAGTCATACCAGGTGCAGGACGGCTCCATTCCCGACGCCGCACACCACGCCAGCGCAGCTGCCCGCGTTGAGGAAATCATAGACGCCATCCGTGTCCTCACCCCCGCATTCCCGCACGACGCCGCGTATCTGGAAGCTGTCTGCACGGACTTCGCCGCCTGGGCCGGCGCAGGTTTCACCACTCCGGACTTCCTGTCCTCCCTCCTTGCTTTCCAGCCGCAGGAACAGCGCCGGAACGGCCTCCAGCATCTGGTCATCTTCCCGATGTACACCCAGAACGGCAGCACCAACCGCCTGGTGGAAGCGGTCCTGGTGGAGGTTATCTGGCCTGAGTTCATCGCCGGCCTCGAGGCGGGCGACTACTCGAACAAGCTGTTCGTCCCCATCCGCTTCGTGGACTTCACTGCTGGCTATGACACCAACTCGGCCGTGCTGTTCCCCGAGACTGTCGCCGTCAGCAAGACCCCCACGTTCACCTGGGGAGCCATCTTCGCTGACCGCGAGGCCGCGAGGTTCCGCCGGGTCCTCAAAGCCGCGGCTGAAACCACGTGCCTGGAGTTGCCGGAAGGCGCTGCGGAAATGCTGGCTGACCAGGACCTGACCGAGGCCACTTTTGTTATGTGGGACCTGATCCACGACCGGACCCACATGCGCGGGGACCTCCCCTTCGATCCCTTTATGATCAAGCAGCGGATGCCATTCTTCCTGTACTCCCTTGAAGAACTCCGCTGTGACCTCACTGCCTTCCGTGAATCAGTCCGGATCGAAAACGACGACGACGCCGACCCGGAAGCACGCCGCCACGCCAGGCTTGTCCAGTACGCCATCATTTTTGACCGCATCTTCCGCTTTGCGATCACCGGCAGCCGGGTCCGCAACTACGACGGCCTCGGCGGCCAGCTCCTCTTCGCGTGGCTGCACCAGCAGCGGGTCCTGCACTGGACCGACACCCGGCTCACCATCGACTGGAACGAAGTAGCCGGCGCCGTCATCGCCCTTGGCGACAGCATCGACGACCTCTACTGGCGCTCCATCGACCGCCCGAAGACCGCGCACTGGCTGGCCGCCTACCAACTGATCTCCGGCACGGTCACGCCCCACCCGGCATCAGTCTGGGCAAAGGGTCCGGATGCCCTGCCCCTGTCAGGTGCCCCGCGTGGCCTGACGGACCAGGTCCTGGATGACGAATTCCCGCTGTCCATGTTCTACGAAGCGCTGGAGAAGAAAATGCGCCTTGTCATCGAATCCACGGCAGGCATCACCGGAGCCTCCGCCCTGTGACTGACAACGCTGGTGCAGCCCGCCCGCAGCTGAAGATCCTGGTCACGGGCGGCAGTGGAGCCTCCGGCGTAGCGGTGGCCCGCGCGCTTCGGAACGCGGGCCACCGCGTTTTCACCGTCGGTACGGACCAGGCAAGGATCACGACGGCGGCGGAACAGGCGGGCGACGGCGTTACCCCGTTCGTGTGCGACCTCGCCCGGCTTGACGACGTCCGGCAGCTGCGGAAAGACGTGTCCGCCGTTGCCGGTCCGGTCGATGCCGTCATCCATCTGGTGGGCGGCTGGCGGGGCGCGCAGGGAATCGCCGACCAGACCGACGAGGACTGGGACTTCCTCGAACGGGGAGCCGTCAGCACGCTCCGCAACGTCTCACGGGTTTTCTACGACGACGTTGCCGCCTCCCCGAACGGGCGGTTCGCCATGGTGTCCTCCACTGCCGTCAGCAGGCCCTCCGCAGCAACGGCCAGCTACGTTGCGGCGAAGGCCGCAGCCGAGGCTTGGACCATGGCCGTCGCGGACGGCTTCCGCCGGGCTGCGGCGCAGGGCACCGGCGGCCCGGCAGCCGCCGTCATCCTGGTCGTTAAGGCGCTCGTGGATGAGGGGCTCCGCCGCAGCCACCCGGAGCGTTCCTTCCCGGGGGCAACGGACGTCGAGGACCTGGCGCGCGCCGTCGTCGGACTCTTTGATGCCCCGGCCACTGAACTGAACGGCACCCGACTGCTGCTGGCGGCCTGACTTTACTTAGACTGAAAGCGTGACCAAAGCCATGACAACAACCGCTGAAACCGCCGCCGGGGTCCGCCTCCACGATCCGAACGTCCGGGGGTTCGCCTCGGACAACTACTCCGGAGTACATCCGGAAGTCCTCGCCGCACTGGCAGCCGCGAACGACGGCCATCAGGTCTCCTACGGCGAGGACGACTACACCGCCAGGCTGCAGGAACTGATGGAGGAACACTTCGGGCCCGGCATCGAGTGCTTTCCGGTCTTCAACGGCACCGGCGCCAACGTGCTGTCCCTGCAGTCGCTGCTCCCCCGCTGGGGTGCCGTGGTGTGTGCCTCCACCGCCCACATCAACATGGACGAGAACGGAGCGCCGGAACGGATTGGCGGCATCAAGCTTCTGCACGTGCCCACTCCGGACGGCAAGCTCACGCCCGAACTGATCGACCGGGAGGCCTGGGGCTGGGGCGACGAGCACCGCGCCCAGCCGCTCGCCGTCTCCATCACCCAGACCACGGAACTCGGAACCTGCTACACGCCGGAAGAGGTGCGGGCCATCGCGGACCACGCACATTCCAAGGGCATGAAGCTGCACATGGACGGCGCCCGACTGGCCAATGCCGCAGCCCACCTCCAGGTGCCGCTGCGGGCGTTCACCCGCGACGCCGGGGTGGACATCCTTTCCTTCGGCGGCACCAAGAACGGGCTGTTGTTCGGTGAAGTGGTGGTGGCGCTCAATCCGGAAGCCGCGCACGGGCTCGTCTACCTGCGGAAGATGAACATGCAGCTGGCATCCAAGATGCGCTTTATGTCGGCCCAGTTCATCGCCCTCCTCGAAGGTGACCTCTGGCTGCGGTCCGCGTCCCACGCCAACGCGATGGCAGCGCGGCTACGCGCCGCCGTCGACACCATTGACGGTGTGCAGCCGACGCAGAAAACCGAGTCCAACGGCGTCTTTGCCATCCTCCCGGAAGGGGTGGCTGACAGGCTGCGCGCTTCCTTCCGTTTTTACGACTGGAACGAAGCCGCCCGGGAGGTGCGCTGGATGTGTTCCTTCGATACCACCGAAGAGGATGTTGATTCCTTTGTTGCCGCAATCCGCCATGAGCTCCGTGCGCACCCGCAGGGGCACCACAACGGGTAACGCTGCAGGTCAGCGCGGCAGCCGGCGGCGAGCCTACCCGCCCTCCCCGGTCCAGTTGCGTAACCTGCGAGGGTGAACGCACTTGACCAGGTTCCCCCGGAGTTTCTCCACGCCTTGGGAACCCTCAGGAAAGCCCAGTGCCGCCGGGAGCTCCGCCTGGCGGAGATTCCGGCGCCCGCCCGGCTGGCGCCTTTTGCCGTGGCCCTGGGCGCTGAGGTTTTCGCTCCCGGGGCAGGAACGCCCGGAACGCCCCTGCACGGCCCCGCCGCCATGGCACTCGCTGCCGCTTCCGGAACCGGGGACGATGACGAGGACCGGACTGAGCTGGCAACGGGCCGCTTCATCCTCCTCCATGACCCGGACGGCTCGGACGTCTGGGGCGGGGAATTCCGCATCGTCACCTATATCCGTGCGGAACTGGAGCCTGAGATGGGCAACGACGAGATGCTTGGAACAGTGGCGTGGACCTGGCTGGTGGAGGCGCTGGAGAACCACAAGGCGCCATACCGGGCCGCGGGCGGCACTGCCACCCGGGTCCTCTCGGAGAGCTTCGGAACCCTTGCCGGGAGGCCGGGGTCCATCGATATCGAACTGCGCGCCTCCTGGACACCGGCCACCTCCGATGTGAGGGCCCACCTCGAGGCGTGGTCGGACATGGTCTGCACCTTCGCCGGCCTGCCCCCGCTCCCGGACGGCGTCACGCCCCTGACGCACCGGCGCCGGAACTGACGCCCCCGGCTACATGGCACACCACAGCGCAGATACGGCGGCAGGCACGATTGGAGGGCCAATCACAGGCGTTTACCGGCCGGCCGGTAAACTAAAGGCATCATGACCCCTCACATTCCGGAAAACACCACGGCCGGCGTCCCGGCTGCTGATACCGCGCCCCACATCACGGTGGAAGGCTTTGACAGCCCCGTCCCCGAAATCGTTGAACTCGCTTCGCCCCGGGACGGCGTTCCGCTGGTCATCGAAACGCAGTCCGGTCTGGAACGCTGCGCCGCAGCCATAGCCGCAGGGACGGGACCAGCGGGCGTGGACGCTGAGCGGGCCTCCGGTTTCCGCTATGGCCAGCGGGCCTTCCTGGTCCAGATCCGCCGGGAGGGCGCAGGTACCTGGCTGATCGACCCCGAACCTTTCGAGAACCTGGACACTGTCAATGATGCCCTCCGCGGCGTCGAATGGATCCTGCACGCCGCCAGCCAGGACCTGCCCTGCCTCTCCGAGCTGGGAATGTGGCCGGACAAGCTCTTTGACACAGAACTGGCCGCCCGGCTCGCGGGACTGCCCCGGGTGGGACTCGCTGCCGTCATTGAACAACTGCTGGGCTTCGGACTCGCCAAGGAGCACTCCGCTGCAGACTGGTCCACCCGGCCGCTGCCTGAACCCTGGCTCCGGTACGCTGCCCTGGACGTAGAAGTACTGACGGAGTTGCGCGAGGAACTTATTGAACTCCTGGAAGCTGACGGCAAGCTGGAGTACGCGGAACAGGAGTTCGCCGCGATCCTGGCCGCGGGGCTTCCGCCGGCGCGCGTTGACCCCTGGCGGAAAACCTCCGGCCTCCACCAGATCCGGGACCGCCGGCAGCTCGCGGCCGTGCGGGAGCTGTGGCTGGAGCGCGACTCCCTGGCGCAGAAACGGGATGTGGCTCCGGGCCGGCTGATCCCGGACTCCGCCCTGGTGGCTGCGGCCAAAGCCATGCCGTCCACAGTGCCGCAACTGCTGGGCACCAAGGGCTTCCACGGCCGGGCCGCGCAGCGCGAGGCTCCACGCTGGCTGCGCTGCATTGCAGCAGCCCGGGACCTGGAAGAGCTGCCGCCGCTGCACCTGCCCACCAACGCGCCGCCCCCGCCGCGGGTCTGGGCTGACCGGGACCCCGAGGCCGCGGCCCGCCTGGCCACCGCCCGGCCGCTGCTGCAGGCCAAGGCCGAGCAACTGAGCCTCCCCCTGGAAAACCTGCTGACACCCGACTACCTGCGGAGGGTGGCATGGCGGCCGCCCGCGGATGTCAGCGAAGCGGCCGTCGCGTCGGATCTGCGCGCACTGGGCGCACGGCCCTGGCAGGTGGAACTGGCTGCACCCCTGATCACCGAAGCGTTCCTCCGCCCGCTGCCCCTGCCGGCCAAGGAGCCCAGGCCGGATACAGGCCCCGGCGAACAGTAGCCCCGCCGGGAGCAGCGCCGCGCCAGTTGCTCCTCCCGCCCGGCACCCCTTGCAGGCTAAGTTACTCACGAGTAACATCGGACGTACTGCCGCCAGGCCGGCTGCCGCATACCGGCATGCACCCGGCGCCTACGTCTCGATGAGGAGTTATACGTGAGCCACCAGGAAAGCGGCGCATCCTTGCGCACTGTCCGGGACGTCGTCTTTGTGGACGGCCTCCGCACACCGTTCGGCAGGGCCGGGGACAAAGGCATCTACGCCGGCACCCGCGCTGACGACCTGATAGTGAAATGTATCCGGGAACTGCTGCGCCGCAACCCCTCCCTGCCGCCGGAGCGCATCGATGAGGTGGCCATCGCCGCCACCACCCAGACCGGAGACCAGGGCCTCACGCTGGGCAGGACTGCCGCCCTGCTCGCAGGGTTGCCCAGGACGGTTCCTGGCTTTGCCATCGACAGGATGTGCGCAGGGGCCATGACCGCAGTGACCGCTACTGCCGGCGGCATCAGCTTTGGCGCCTACGATGTGGTACTGGCAGGCGGGGTCGAGCATATGGGCAACCACCCCATGGGCGCCGGCGCCGATCCGAATCCGCGGTTCATGTCGGAGCGGCTGGTCGACCCCGCCGCCCTCAACATGGGCAATACCGCTGAGAACCTGCACGACCGCTTTCCGTCCATCACCAGGGAACGCACCGACGCTTATGCGGTGGCCTCGCAGGCCAAGTATGAGGCTGCCCGCCGTGACGGCCGGATCCAGCCGGACCTCGTACCCGTAGCAGCCATGAAGCCGGGCCAGGGCTGGACCTTGAATAGCGCGGATGAACCGCCCCGTCCCGGGACCACCACCGCCGACCTTGCCGGCCTCCGCACACCCTTCCGGGCCCATGGCCGCGTCACCGCCGGCAACGCTGCCGGCCTGAACGACGGTGCAACAGCGGCTGTCCTGGCCTCCGCCGACGCCGCAATCGAGCTTGGGCTGCCCGTCAAAATGCGCCTGGTCAGTTACGCCTATGCCGGCGTTGAACCCGAGGTCATGGGCATCGGCCCCGTCCCCGCCACGGAAAAGGCCCTGAAGAACGCGGGGCTGGCCATAGACGACATCGGCCTGTTTGAAATCAATGAGGCTTTTGCTGTCCAGGTGCTGAGCTTCCTGGAACACTTCGGCATTGCCGACGACGACCCCCGGGTCAACCGCTATGGCGGCGCCATCGCCGTCGGACATCCCCTGGCCTCCTCGGGAGTACGGCTGATGACCCAGCTGGCCCGGCAGTTCGAGGAGGACCCGTCTGTCCGGTACGGCATCACCACCATGTGTGTCGGCCTGGGCATGGGGGCCACCGTGATCTGGGAAAACCCGCACCATGCCGACTACAGCGGAGCCCGGCCCGGGGATTCCGCAGCCACCGAAACCGTTTCCGAAGGAGCAGCATGAGCGCCGCTGATTTCACCGAACTTGCCGATCTCTTTCCCAACGAAACAGTCACGCATTCCTACGTCCGGGACATCCGGCTTCCCGCGCCGGCCGGGAAGCCCAGCCCCGGCACCTTTGCCCTCATCACCCTGGACAACGGCCTGGACCACTCAAAGCCCACCACCCTGGGGCCCAATACCCTGGTGGAACTCGGCACGGTGCTGGAGGGTCTTCGGGACCGGGCCGGCCGGGGTGAGATCGTCGGCGTCGGAGTAACGGGCAAGCCCTATTATCTGGTGGCCGGCGCGGACCTTTCCGCGGTGAAGAACCTGGACAAGCGCGAACACGGGCTGTGGATGGCCCAGTTGGGCCACGACGTTTACGCCACGCTGGCGGACCTGGGCGTGCCCAGCTTCGCCTTCATCAACGGGGCAGCCCTGGGCGGCGGCCTGGAGATTGCCCTGCAGTCCACCTACCGCACAGTTTCCACGGGAGCGGGAGCACTTGCCCTGCCGGAAGCTTTCATTGGCCTGGTGCCCGGCTGGGGCGGCGTCTACATCCTTCCGCGCCTTATCGGCCCGGAGAACGCCGTGAAGGTGATGATCGAAAACCCGCTCAGCAACAACCGGACACTGACCGGACCCCAGGCCTTCGGCCTCGGCATCGCCGACGCAATGTTCGAACCTGCCGATTTCCTGGAGCAGTCCCTCACCTGGGCCGCGCAAGTCATCACGGGCGAGGTGACGGCTGAACGCGCCAACGCCGTCGATCCCGCCGATGCTGCAACCGCCGCACGGTGGGCCGCCGCCATCGAGGCCGGCCGGGCCTTCGTGGACGCGAAGACGTCCAACGCGGCACCCGCTCCGGGAAAGGTCCTGGACATTCTTGAGGCCAACCGCACCATGAGCCGGGCCGAGTCCGCTGCCCTGGAATGCGAAACCCTCGCCGACCTGATGCAGACGGACGAGTTCCGTGCCACCGTCTACGCCTTCCTGGATCTCGTCCAGAAACGCTCCAAGCGGCCTGCCGGTGCCCCGGACCGCAAGCTGGCCCGTCCCGTCACCAAGGTTGGCGTGGTGGGTGCCGGCCTGATGGCCAGCCAGCTGGCGTTGCTGTTCGCCCGCCAGCTGAAGGTTCCCGTGGTGATGACGGACATCGACCAGGCCCGGGTGGACAAAGGTGTGGGCTACGTCCACGCCGAAGTGGACAAGCTCCTGGGGAAGAAGCGGATCAGCCAGGACGCCGCCAACCGGACCAAGGCGCTGGTGACAGGTTCAGTTTCCAAGGACGTTTTCGCGGATGCTGACTTTGTGATCGAAGCCGTTTTCGAAGAGCTGAACGTCAAGAAACAGGTCTTTGCGGAACTAGAGGCAATTGTCTCCCCGGACTGCATCCTGGCCACCAACACCTCCTCGCTGTCCGTCACCGCCATGGCGGAGGACCTGCAGCACCCGGAGCGCGTGGTGGGCTTCCACTTCTTCAACCCCGTGGCCGTCATGCCGCTCCTGGAAATCGTCCGCGCCCCGAAGACGGACGACGCCGTGCTGGCCACCGCCTTCGAACTGGCCAAGGGCCTGAAAAAGACGGCGGTGCTGGTCAAGGACGCCGCCGCGTTCGTGGTCAACAGGATCCTGCTGCGGCTCATGGGCGAGGTGACGGCAGCCTTTGACGAGGGGACCCCCGCTGAGGTGGCGGACAGTGCCCTGCGGCCCATGGGCCTGCCGATGACTCCCTTCACGCTCGGCGCCATGGTGGGACTGCCCGTGGCCCAGCACGTCCAGGAGTCGCTGCACGCGGCCTTCGGGGAACGCTTCACGGTGTCCGCCAACCTGCAGAAGCTCATCGACAACGGCGTAAAGAGCCTGTGGGTGACCGGTCCGGACGGATCACAGGAGATCCCGCAGTCCACCCTGGCGCTGATGTCCTTTGGCACTTCCCCCTCCACCGCGGAGCAGGTGCTGCGGCGTACGCAGGACGCCCTGGCAGAGGAAATCGGGCTGATGCTCTCGGAGGATGTGGTTGCCGGCCCGGAGGACATCGACCTCTGCATGATCCTGGGCGCCGGCTGGCCCATGTTCCTCGGCGGCATCACCCCCTACCTTGACAGGGTGGGCGCCTCGGAGCGGGTCAACGGCCGGCGGTTCATGCCGCCGGGAGCGGCGTCCCGCCCGGCATAGTCAGCCGTTCAGCCGGCCGCCGTCGAGCGTTACAACCCGGTGGGCCGTCGCCCGGGCATAGTCGAGGTCATGGGTGACCAGCACGACGGCGGCGCCCTCCCCTGCCGCGGAACGCACCGCAGCATCGAGCAGGGCAAGGCCGTCGCCGTCGAGCGCCACCGTGGGTTCGTCCAGGGCGAGGACTGAGGGCTTGCGGGCAAGCACGGTGGCAAGGGCGAGGAGGCGCTGGCCTGACGCCGGCAGTTCAGCCGGGTGCCGGGGTGCCGCCGCTGCGAGGCCGACGGCGGACAGTGCCGCAAGGGCCCGTGCAGCGGCCTCGCCGGGATGGAACAGGCGGTCCAGGCCGAACTGCACCTCCCGGAGGACGGTCCGTTCGAACAGCTGGTCGCGGGGTTGCTGGAACAGCAGGCCGACAGAGCGCGCCGTCTCCCCCGCCGGTGCCCCGGTGATGTCGGTGCCATGGACCAGGACACTGCCGGCGGTGGGCCGCAGCAGCCCGTTGACGTGGCGCAGGAGGGTTGATTTGCCTGCCGCGTTGGGTCCGGTCACTGCCACGATTTCCCCGGGCCGGACCTTCAGGTCAATGCCGCTCAACACCCCGTGCCCGCGCCGGTCGCTCCCAGTGGCTTCCCGCAGGGCCCGGCGTCGTCGCCCTGTCCTGTTGGCGGGGCGATAGTCAAAGGAGACGCCGCGAAGCTCCAGCACTGGCGCGCGCGGCACTGTATCCGGCGCCTTTGCCGGCTGGTGCACGCCCGGCTCCGCTGCCGGCCCGCTGCCCGAAGACCGGATGCCGGACGGCAGCTGCCCCTGGCCCAGCAGCTCAACCGGCGGACCGCTTGCCGTCACCGTGCCCCGCGCCAGGACAATCCAGGTTTCCGCTGCCAGCAGCGGCGCGTCGACCACCTGGCTGAGGACCACGACGGCGGTGCCACGCCGAACGAGGTCTTCCACCAGGAGTGCCAGGTCGGCAGCTCCGGCACTGTCCAGTGACGCGAAGGGCTCGTCCATAATCAGCACCTCCGGACCGGAGATGATGGCACAGCCAATGGCAAGACGGCGCAGCTGGCCGCCGGAAAGCCCGGCGGGATTCCGGTCCAGGAGCTCCGTGAGCTTCAGCAGCGCAGCGGAGTGTTCCACTGCAGCTTTCATCGCAGGCCGTTCCATTGCTGCGTTCTCGAGGCTGAAGGCGAGTTCCTCCGCCACCGTTGACCGCACCGTGGACAGGACGGCGGCAGGGTCCTGGGGAACGAAACCCACGTGCCGGCCCCATTCGGCGGGATTGATCCGCGGGTCCTCGCGGCCGCGGAACTGCAGACGCGTTCCTGCGAGCTCAAGGAAGCCCTCGAGGGTGCCTGCGCCTTCCGGCGGAAGCCAGTCGGCCAGCAACCGTCCCAGTGTGGACTTCCCGCTGCCGGACGGGCCGAGGACAGCGGTCAGCGTCCCGGGGACCACCTGGAGGTCCACGGCTTCCAGGGCCGGGGCAGCATCGCCGTGGAACGTGAAGCTCCGGATCCCTGCCGACAGGACCGGCCGCGACGTCCGGATCGTTTGCCCGGTGCCGGCCATGCCTTAGCCTCCCGCCCGGGACAGCCAGAGCCGCGCCGCAACCGCGGCTCCGGCGGACACTGCCAGGACAGCCCGCAGCACGCGCTGGCGCCCAGAGTCCGGCACCTCCCGGTAGCTGGTCCGCGGCCCGGGATTGCTGAAGCCGCGTGACTCAAGTGCCGCTGTCCGTGTTCCCGCATCCTCAATCAGGGACAGGACCAAAGGAACCGCCTGCAGCCGGAAGGCAGCTGCCCGGTGCAGCAGCCCCGGGCGGATCACCAGACCGCGCGATTCCTGGGCCTGCCGGATCCGTTCCACCCGGGCTGCGATGGCCGGCAGCAGGGTGAGGGTGGATGCCAGCACGAACGCGAACCGTCCGTGCACCCCGCGGGCGGACAAAGCAGCCACGAGGTCCGGAACGCTGACGCTGAACGAAAACACCAGGAGGGCAAGGACCACGGCCCCCAGCTGAGCCGCCCTTTCGAAGGCGAAGGCAAGCCCCTCCATGGTCACCCGGGCCGGTCCCCACTGTCCCAGGACGGTCCGCCCCTCGGGAAAGAACAGCCCGTGCACCATCAGCAGCGACAAGCCCAGCGGGAGCAGCACAACAGCGGCGGCCGGCAGCAGCCTCCGTGCCGTACCGACCCGGACGGACACGGCGAGGGCGGCCCCCATGACGGCGACGGACAGCGGCCAGCTGGCTGCCGCCGTCGTTACCACTGCCGTGCTGCCGGCGGCGGCAAGGGAGGTCAGCGGGTGCAGGCGCATCGTCGGGTTGTCAGCAGCCCTGTTTGGGCGCTTGGCCCGCAAGCACCCGGTACCGGCGGATGAACGGAAACTGAAGGCGCGCACGGCCGGGAAGGGCGTAGACCAGGATGGCAACCACGGTGAAGACGATTGCCTTGTCCATGGGATCGGAAATCAGGGCCTGCTTCGTGATGGCCGCCAGGAGCGTGTCGCCCATTGACCTGAAGGCACTGACAATGGCACCCGTGGCCACGCCGGATGTCCCGCCGAAGACGAATGCCGCCACCGGAGCGGACACCACGCCGCCGATAATCCCGGTGAGGAAGCCGGCCACGGGCGCGAGGTAGAAGCGGCGGAACATCCCGTGGCGTGCGGCGAGTCCAGCCAGGCAGCCGATCAGGGCGGCACCGGCCGCGAAGGGCAGGACCGTGGGGTTGAAGAAGGACCAGACGATGCTGCTGAGCGCTCCTGTTGCGGCGCCGGCTGCCGGTCCTGCCAGCACCGCGATCAGGACGGTGCCGATCGCGTCCAGGTAGAACGGGACCAGGGTGCTGCCCACGAACTGTCCGAGCACGATGTTCAGGACCAGCGCCACGGGGATCAGCACTACCGTGGAGGCCGGCAGCGTCGGCAGGACGGCCACGATCAGCAGGATGGCACCGGCCAGGAATCCGGACAACGCGATAAGGGCGGACGCGCTGCCCGGGCCCCCGGTGATGTCAGCCGGCTGGTTGAGGACCAGGTAGATGTAGGTGCCGGCAATGGCCACCGCCCCCAGGATTTCGAGCAGCCGGCGCTTGCGGGCCGCTGCCGGGGCCGGGGACGGGAGCGTCAGGGAGGGCGATGACATGGGGGTTCCTTCGGGGTGAGCGCGGAAGGCCCGGGATCCCGGGCCGATGGAACGCTGCTTATGTCACCTCGGCAGCTGCCGCCAGGCAGCTGCGCCTGTCCGGTCCGCGGACTATTCTACCGCTGCCAGGCAGGCACCATGGCGAAGGGTTGAGGCGTAGCGGTCAGCCGACGCGCCGGGCCAGGGCGCCGACGGCGGACACCAGTTCCCGGAAAGCGGCTTCAGGATGGTTCGTCGACACCACGCGGGCATTGGGCGGCTGTCCCCAGAGGCCCCGGAAATCGGCCACGGTGGTGCCCATGAGCATCCGGGAGCCGGTCTCCACGTCAACGGTTGCGGGCCGGGCCTGGAATTCAAGGGTGCCTGCAGCCACGCCTGCGGCGAAGAAATCATGGACATGGGCCAGGTACCCCTGGTCGTAGTGCCGGTGGAACTCGAAATAGAACCGCAGGGCATCGGACAGGTGCCGGACCAGGGTATTGTCCGAGGTGCTGCGCCGGCCCTCCGGCTGTTCCGGCAGCACCAGTTCCGGAACATCCGCGCCGGCCGCTTCCGCCAACTGCCGGACGTGGGCGGGGTGCAGTTCCATCCGCTCGGTGCTGTCCAGCGAGCAGACAATGGGAAGTTTTTCCAAAGGCTGGCCCTGGAAGGCGGCGTAGACTTCCTTGGCGGCGTGCGGGTCCACATGGGTGTTCCACTCGGCGGTGGGCGTGGTGTTTCCCTGGTGGTAGAAGCTGCCGCCCATGATCACCACCTTGGCCAGCAGTTCCGGCAGTTTTGGTTCCTGTCGCAGGGCCAGCGCGAAGTTGGTCAGTGGAGCGGTGATGAGTGCCGTGAGCTCGCCCGGCCGGTTGCGTGCGTGTTCAACCCACAGGTCGACGGCGTTCCGCGCCGAGACTTTGCCGGCCGGTTGGGGCAGGACCGCGTAGCCGACGCCCTGGGGCCCGTGCGTCTCCGGGGTTGTGAGGAGCGGTATGGCCAGTGGCCCGCATGCACCCACGGCCACTTCGACTCCGGGCCGGCCGCAGAGTTCCAGCAATGCCAGGGTGTTGAGCGCAACCTGGTCCACATCCACGTTTCCGGGGGTTGCTGTGACTGACACAAACTCGGTGTCCGGCAGTGCGGCAAGGTAGGTGAGGGCCAGGGCATCGTCGATGCCCGTGTCCACGTCGATCAGGAAGGCTGTCATTCCCGGCTTCTAGAACAGGGCAACTTTGGGCACGGCAGGGAAGATGCTGTCCAGCTCCGCAAGGTCCTTTTCGGAGGGCAACCAGTCGGCTGATTCGGCGTTCTGGCGGACCTGCTCCGGCCTGGTGGCGCCGGCAATGACGCTGGCCACCGAGGGCTGGGCCGCGAGCCATGAGAAAGCCACCTGGATCTCGGTCAGGCCGCGTTCGCTGGCAAAGGTGCTGAATCTGCCGAGCTGGTCCCAGTCTGCGTCGTGGATCAGGTGCGTGCGGGTGTGGCTGAGCCGGGAGCCGTCCGGGGCGTGGCCGGGCGCGTACTTGCCCGTCAGCAGGCCATTGGCGAGGGGGAAGTACGGCAGGACGCCGAGGCCGAATTCCGCTGCGGCCGGCGTTACCTCAAGCTCGGCCCGCCGGTCCAGGAGGTTGTAGTGGTTCTGGGTGGAGATAAAGCGGGCGCTGCCCAGTTCACGGGCCACATACTCCGCCTGGGCGATCTGCCAGCCGGACCGGTTTGAGTGCCCGATGTAGCGGACCTTGCCGCTGCCGACGAGGGTGTCCAGCGCGGACAGGGTTTCGTCGATGGGGGTCAGCGGATCCGGGGTGTGGAACTGGTAGAGGTCGATCCAGTCCGTGCCCAGCCTCCGCAGTGAAGCCTCCACCGCCTGGATGATGTAGCGGCGCGAGCCACGCGCGCCGAAGTCCGGGCCGCTGGCCCCCTTCATGTCCATGCCGAACTTGGTGGCTACGACGACGTCGGCCCGCTTGTTTCCGAGCGCCCTGCCGAGCATCGTCTCGCTGAGTCCGGGCTCCCTGCCGTAGGTATCGGCGACGTCGAACAGGGTGATCCCGGCGTCCACTGCCGCGTGCACCACGGCGTCGGTGGCCTCCTGCGATTCGGTGACAGTGTGGGCCCGGCCCAGGTTGTTGCAGCCCAGGCCGACGGTGGAGACAGTCAGGCCGGATTTTCCGACGCGGCGGTAAGTGGTCACGGACGCTCCTTAGAGGCTGAAGCTGTTGGCGGGCTTTGCTGAGTGCTTGAGCTTGAAGTTCTGCGGGTCGCTGAACGGTGCTGCGCCGATGCTGAGTTTGGTGAAGTCCAGGTCATCGCCGCGGGCGCAGATTTTGATGGCGGCAACTGCCTTGTTCACGTCAGGGCACAGGCAGAAGATGTTGAGCTTGTAGTCAGTGAATTCAGAGCGCTCAACCGTGCCCAGCCCGCGCCAGGCGAGATGACTGATCAAGGCGTCCGTTGCCTTCCCTTCCAGGTAGCGGTCCCTGTCGGTGCCCTCCCGGGTTTTCAGTGCAAACTGGGCCACGACCCAGAACTGTTCCTCGTCCGGAATTTCTGCGTAGCCGTCCTCGTCGCACTGGACGGCAAAGGCATCCAGGAGGCTCTCCGCGGCTTCGGCTGTGGCGACGTCAGTCTCCTCGGTCGTGCTCTGGTGCCCCACAGCGCCGTAGTTCATAACGAACTGGCCGTAGTCCTCGTCATACCAGGCCTCCCGGAAGTGGAGGCTGCCCTCGTCGTCGCGTTTGTAGACCCTGACAATTCCGCTCATGACCGTCCCTTGGTAAACCATTCAATGTCACTGCCATCAAAGGGCGCGTGCTGCGCCTTCACGGCCTGGTAAAGCTGGTCCGCGGATGCCTCGAGGGAGTCAACCAGGGCCGCGGGATAGTCCATTGCCACCAGGTGCTCCGCGAATTCGTCCTCGTCGTCAATGAACACACCCCTGCCCGCCGTCCGGACCACATCAAGATCCATGTCGATAACGTGGAACTCAGTAACTGCCGGACGGATGGTGTTCCACTCATGCGCCACGGCCAGGTCGATGTAGATCCGCACCCCACCGGGATGGGCGTCGTCGTAAAACGTCGCCACCCAGTCCCCCTCCCGGGGGATCAGGAGCACGGCGTCCGATTTGGTGTAGAACGCGGCTCCCGGGCGGGAACAGAATTCGTTGGTTCCCTGGAAGATCCACCAGCCGTGCCGGTCCTCGCCAAGGTAACGTCCGGGCACCACCCAGTGGGCTTTCCCGTTCCACTTCCGGTTCCGTGCTACAACCAGCTGCCCTGGTTCGAGGTTTTCCGGAATCCGTGTCGTCCCGTGCTGGTCCTCCGCCGCCGGCTCCGCCAGGACACCGGGGTATTTCAGCTCAACCTCGCCCCTCACAGGATCGGAAGGCTGCCGGTGGTCGGGTGCTGCTGGCCGGGCAGGGGACGCGCGAACGGGACCTTCGTGCCGAGAACCTGGGCTACGACGTCGTGCGTGATCTGCTGGGCGGTCAGGCCTACGCGGTCGAGGATCTGGGCACGGGTGCCGTGGTCCAGGAATTCGACCGGCAATCCCACCTCGTTCAGGGCAGTATCCACCCCTGCAGCGCGCATTTCCTGGCGAATCCGGGAGCCGACGCCGCCGGCGCGGACGCCGTCCTCGATGCAGATGACGAGCCGGTGGTGGGATGCCAGCGCGATGATGGACCGCGGGACGGGCAGGACCCAGCGCGGATCCACCACGGTGGTGCTGATGCCTTGCGCGCCGAGCCGGTTGGACACGTCCAGCGCAAGCTCGGACATGGCGCCGACGCTGACGATCAGGACATCGTTTTCGGTGGAGCCGCTGGGCCGACGGGACAGTACGTCCACGCCGTCGCTCAGGCGTTCAAGGGCCTCCACCTCGGCGCCAACAGATCCCTTGGAAAAACGGACCACCGTGGGGGCGTCGCTGATGGCCACGGCTTCGCGGAGCTCCTCACGGAGGCGGCTGGCGTCGCGCGGCGCTGCGAGGTGGAGTCCCGGGACGATCTGGACCATGGACATGTCCCACATGCCGTGGTGGCTGGCGCCGTCCGGTCCGGTGACACCAGCCCGGTCCAGGACGATGGTGACCCCGGCCTTGTGCAGGGCCACGTCCATCAGGAGCTGGTCGAATGCCCGGTTCAGGAAGGTGGCGTAGACAGCGACCACGGGGTGCAGTCCGCCGAAGGCCATGCCGGCGGCGGAGGTGAGGGCGTGCTGTTCGGCGATGCCGACGTCGATCACCCGGTCCGGGTGCCTGGCGGCGAACTTGTGCAGCCCGACGGGGATCAGCATGGCCCCGGTGATTCCGACGACGTCCTTCCGCTCATCGGCGATGGCAGCGATTTCGTCGGCGAAGACGGAGGTCCAGGACTGGGCCCCGGCGGTGCCGGTGGGTTCCCCGGTTTCGGGGTCGATGATGCCAACGGCGTGGAACTGGTCTGCCTCGTGGGCGCGCGCCGGGGCGTAGCCGTGGCCTTTTTCGGTCATCGCATGGACAATGACCGGTCCGCCGTAGTGCTTGGCTGTGGACAGGGCGTTTTCCATGGCCTGGAGGTTATGGCCGTCCACGGGGCCGATGTACTTCATGCCGAGGTCTTCGAACATGCCTTGCGGGGCCCACCAGTCCTTGATGCCCTTTTTCATGGCATGGAGGCTCTTGTAGGTGAACTGGCCGGCGGGTCCTCCGTTTTGGAGCTTCTTCTTCCACCAGTCGAGCGCCACTTCGTAGGCGGGTGCTGTCCGGAAGGAGTCGATGGTGGGACGCAGGGATGCGAGGTAGTCGGCGAATCCGCCCACTGTGGGGGCGTAGGACCTGCCGTTGTCATTGACCACAATCACCACCCGGCGGCGCTTGTCCGCGGCGATGTTGTTAATGGCTTCCCAGGCCATGCCGCCTGTCAGCGCACCATCCCCCACCACCGCGATGACGTAGCGGTCGCCTTCACCGGTCAGCTGGCGGGCGCGGGAGATCCCGTCAGCCCAGGACAGTGACGAGGAGGCATGCGAGCTCTCAACAATGTCGTGCTCTGACTCGGCACGTGACGGGTACCCCGAGATGCCGCCTTCCTGGCGAAGGGTGCTGAAATCCTGGCGTCCGGTCAGCAGCTTGTGGACATAGGACTGGTGCCCGGTGTCGAAGACGATGCTGTCACGGGGCGAGTCGAAAATTCGGTGCACGGCAAGCGTCAGCTCTACCACGCCAAGGTTGGGTCCGAGGTGCCCGCCCGTCTGCGAGACGTTCGTGATCAGGAAATCCCTGACCTCTGAAGCCAGCTGGGTCAGCTGCTCTTCGGACAACTCGTTCAGGTCCTGCGGATTCCGGATGGTGTCCAAGATTCCCAATGACCCCTCCTTCGGATGGTAGACGTGCCGTTTAACTCTAACGCCTTGGTCCGCAGGACCAGACGCATCAGCAAAGCCGAAGCCCCGGCTGGTCGGTGACCGGCCGGGGCTTCGGGTGGTGGTGCCTGGTGGCAGAGCCCGCTAGTTCGCGGAGATCTGGCGCAGCACGTACTGCAGGATGCCGCCGTTGCGGTAGTAGTCCGCTTCACCCGGGGTATCGATGCGCAGGACGGCGTCGAACGACGTCGAGCTGCCGTCCTCAGCAATCGCTGTGACCTTCAGGGTCTTGGGCGTGGTGCCCTCGTTCAGGGCGGTGACCCCCTCAACGGAGAACGTCTCCGTGCCGGACAGACCCAGGGTCGCAGCGGTCTCGCCGGCCGGGAACTGCAGCGGCAGGACGCCCATGCCGATGAGGTTGGAGCGGTGGATGCGCTCGTAGCTCTCGGCGATGACGGCCTTGACGCCCAGCAGGGCGGTACCCTTGGCAGCCCAGTCACGGGAGGAACCCGAACCGTATTCCTTGCCTGCCAGGACCACCAGCGGGGTGCCGGCTGCCTGGTAGTTCTGCGCGGCGTCGTAAACGTAGGCCTGGGGACCGCCTTCCTGGCTGAAGTCGCGGGTGAAGCCACCTTCGACGCCGTCCAGGATCTGGTTCTTGATGCGGATGTTCGCGAACGTTCCGCGGATCATCACCTCGTGGTTGCCGCGGCGGGAACCGTAGGAGTTGAAATCCTTGCGCTCCACGCCGTTGGCCAGCAGGTACTGGCCCGCGGGGGTGTCCGACTTGAAGGAACCGGCCGGGGAGATGTGGTCAGTGGTGACCGAATCGCCCAGCTTCAGGAGTACGCGGGCGCCCGTGATGTCCTTGACCGGCTCAGGCTGTGCCTGCATGCCCTCGAAGTACGGGGGCTTCCGGACGTAGGTGGAGTTCGGATCCCAGGCGAAGGTGTCACCGGCGGGGGTGTCGAGCGCCTTCCAGCGGTCGTCGCCCTCGAAGACGCCTTCGTAGCCCTTGGCGAACATTTCCTTGTCGATCGAGGAATCGATGACCTGCTGGACCTCGACCGGGTTGGGCCAGATGTCCTTCAGGAAAACGTCGTTACCGTCCTTGTCCTGGCCCAGGGCGTCGGTTTCGAAGTCGAAGTCCATGGAGCCGGCCAGGGCGTAGGCGATGACCAGCGGCGGGGAGGCCAGGTAGTTCATCTTGACGTCCGGGTTGATGCGGCCTTCGAAGTTGCGGTTGCCCGAGAGGACAGCCGCGACGGCGAGGTCGTTGGCCTGGATGGCTTCCGAGACTTCGGCTTCCAGCGGCCCCGAGTTGCCGATGCAGGTGGCGCAGCCGTAGCCCACGATGTAGAAGCCAAGCTTCTCCAGGTAGGGGGTCAGGCCGGACTTCTCGTAGTAGTCAGTGACCACCTTGGAACCCGGTGCAACGGACGTCTTGACCCACGGCTTGGACGTGAGGCCCTTGTCCACGGCGTTGCGTGCCAGGACCGCGGCGGCCAGCATGACCGAGGGGTTGGACGTGTTGGTGCAGGAGGTGATGGATGCAATGGTGACGGCGCCATGGTCCAGTTCGAACTCGCGGCCGTCAGCCATCTTGACCGGAACGGGCTGCGAGATGCGTCCTGCTCCCCCGTGGCCGGCCGAGTACTTCGGCGGCTCGCGGTCTGAGTCGGAGATGTGCGTGGCGCCGGCGGTGAACGAGGGCGAGTCGGAGGCCGGGAAGGTCTCCTCAAGCGATTCGTCCAGGCTGCCGGCGTCGGCCTCGTGGGAGACGTAGTTCTTCAGGTCGTGCCGGAACTCGTCCTTGGCCTCGGTGAGTTCGATCCGGTCCTGCGGGCGCTTGGGGCCGGCGATGGACGGAACAACCGTGGACAGGTCCAGTTCAAGGTACTCGGAGAACTTGATTTCGCGGGAGGGGTCATGCCAGAGACCCTGCTCCTTGGCGTAGGCCTCGACCAGGGCCACGTTCTGGTCCGCACGCCCGGTGAGGCGCAGGTAGTCCAGCGTGACATCGTCGATGGGGAACATGGCTGCCGTGGAACCGAATTCCGGGCTCATGTTGCCGATGGTGGCGCGGTTGGCCAGCGGCACTGCCGCCACGCCTTCGCCGTAGAACTCGACGAACTTGCCCACAACGCCGTGCTTGCGAAGCTGTTCGGTGATGGTGAGCACCACGTCGGTGGCGGTGGCGCCTGCGGGGATGGACCCGGTCAGCTTGAAGCCCACAACACGCGGAATCAGCATGGAGACGGGCTGCCCAAGCATGGCAGCCTCGGCTTCGATGCCGCCGACGCCCCAGCCGAGCACGCCCATGCCGTTGACCATGGTGGTGTGCGAGTCGGTACCCACGCACGTGTCGGGGTAGGCACGCAGGACACCGTCGACTTCACGGGTCATGACGGTGCGGGCCAGGTATTCGATGTTGACCTGGTGCACGATGCCGGTTCCCGGCGGTACAACCTTGAAGTCATCGAACGCGGTCTGGCCCCAGCGCAGGAACTGGTAGCGCTCCCCGTTGCGCTGGTATTCGATCTCCATGTTGCGCTCCAGTGCGCCGGAGTTGCCGAAGGCGTCGATCTGGACCGAGTGGTCAATGACCATTTCGGCGGGCGCCAGGGGGTTGACCCGCTTCGGGTCACCTCCCAGTTCCTTCACGGCTTCACGCATGGTCGCCAGGTCCACCACGCAGGGGACGCCGGTGAAGTCCTGCATGATCACGCGTGCAGGCGTGAACTGGATTTCTGTATCGGGCTGGGCATTTGGATCCCAGCCTGCCAAGGCGCGGACGTGATCGGCAGTGATGTTCGCGCCGTCCTCGGTCCTCAACAGGTTTTCAAGCAATACCTTGAGGCTGAACGGAAGGTTTTCTGCACCTTCAACGGAGTTCAACCGGAAAATTTCGTATTCGGTTCCGGCTACATTAAGTTTGCCTTTTGAACCGAAGCTGTCCACAGTGCTCATCGCAGGACTCCTCTCGCAACAGTTTCATCTTTGTCGCGCGGTTGACCGCCTGCTAGTTAGGAGGCCCTAATTAGTGCAGGGCCCGAAAATTGCACACGGCCGGCCGTGATTACGGAGCGCGACGTGGGACTACTACCGCCATAGTAGTCGATCCCGGTTCCGGTATCAGGGACGCGGTGTCAGCAGCGCGACAGTCTCCAGGTGGTGCGTGTGGGGGTAGAGGTCGAAGGCCCGGAGTCCTGCAAGCTCCCAGCCTGCCTGCCTGAAGTACCCCACGTCCCGGGCGAACGACGCCGGATCGCAGGACACGTAGGCAATGGCGCGGGGGTGCGCGTCAACAAGCTGCTTAACCACTGCTTTTCCCGCTCCGGCCCGCGGTGGGTCCAGGATGAGGGCGTCGAAGTCCCGCGGCTTCTGGCGGAGGACCCGCTCCACCCGGCCCTGGACGATCTCCACCTGGGGTGCGTCATGCAGGTTCTTGCGTGCGTCCCGGCTGGTTCCGGAAGCACCCTCCACCGAGAGGACGGACCCCGTCTCCCCCACCGCGTCGGCCAGCACCGCGGTGAAGAGTCCGGCACCTGCGTAGAGGTCGGCAACGACGGCGCCGGCATGCAGGAAGCCGCCGTGCTGCAGGAATTCTGTGACAGCCCCCACAAGGGTCCCGGGCGCGTCGCGGTGGATCTGCCAGAATCCTGCCCCGGTCACCCGGTACTCGTGCCCCGCCGCTGATTCCTGCACCCAGGTGCGTCCCCGCACCTGCTGCACGTCCTCAGTGGCGGGGTCGAAAGCCGCCACTGACACGTCGGCGGGGAGCCGGGCCGCGATGGCGCCCAGGCGTTTTGGCTTGGTTCCCTTGGCAGCAGCCAGCAACACCAAAGGCCGCGAGCCGTTGGCCGGTGCGGCCACCTCCACGCGGTCAATTCCCTGCAGGTCGATGTCCCACAGGCGGAGGTTGTTGATGGCATCGATGGCCAGCGGCATCTCATGGATGGGGATAATGTGTCCCGAACGGTGTGCGTGCATCCCCAGCTTGCCGCCGGGGGTTACCGAAAAACTGGCCCGCGTCCGCCAGCGGAGGCCGTCCCTGCTGTCCGGGGTGCCGTCCACTGCTTCCACCAGGGCAGCCTCCCCGTCCGGCACCGGTTCCAACCCCGCGAGGCGCTTGAGCTGTTCGTTCAGCACGTCCGCCTTAAGGCTCCGCTGCCGGGCCAGGGTGATGTGGCCGAACTCAGCCCCTCCCACGGGAGGATGTCCATGACCCCAGGCGCGGCGCGAATCAGCAGGGCGCCAGAAGTGGTCCACGCGGTCCGGTGATGCCTCGAGGACCTCCACCACGTCGGCGCGCCAGAACGTGGCCTTTTCGTCAGCGTCCGTCAGACGCGCCCGCACTTTTTCGCCCGGGACAGCGTGGCGGACAAAGATGACGCGTCCTTCGTGCCTCGCGACGCAATGGCCGCCATGCGCCACGGGTCCGACGTCGAGCACTACGTCCGTGCCCGCTTCTCCGGTCAGTGCCGGCTGGGTTTGTGTCTTTTCAGTCATTGGATATCCTGCAGGTTTTTGGCTTCTTCGGATGATTTCAGCTGCCAGGGAACACTCGCCACCATGACTCCTGGTTCAAAGTGCAGCCGGGTCTTGATACGGAGGGCTGTCTGGTTATGGACCAGCTGCTCCCACCACTTGCCCACCACGTATTCCGGGATGTAGACGACGATCAGGTCCCGTGGCGAGTCCAGCCGCATCTGTTTGATGTAGTCCATGATGGGCGTGACAGTCTCGCGGTAGGGACTCGCGAGTACAGTCAGCGGAACCGGAATTTCCAGCTTCTCCCAGTCCGCCACCGTCTGCGCGGTTTCTTCGGCGTCGATATCCACTGTCACCGCGTCCAGCCGGGAGGGCCGCGACGCCCTGGCGTAGGCAAGGGCCCGCAGGACGGGTTTGCGCACGTGAGATACCAGCAGGACGGCGTGTACCCGGGTGGGAAGGGCACGCGGCGAAGAGTCCTCGTCCACTGCCAGTTCCCTGGCCACATTGTCGTAGTGCGCCCTGATGCTCCACATGATCAGGAACAGGATGAACATGGCGAGCAGCGCAATCCAGGCGCCCTGCTCGAACTTGGTGACCAGCACGATCACAAGGACCGTTGCTGTCATGCCGAAGCCGATGCTGTTGATGATGCGCGACTTGGCCATCCGGCGCCGGACCGCTTTGTCCCTGGCCAGCTTGAGCTGCCGGCCCCAGTGCCGGATCATCCCCAGCTGGCTGGCGGTGAAGGAGATGAAGACGCCCACGATGTAGAGCTGGATGAGCTTGGTGACGTCGGCGTTGAAGGCGAGGACCAGCACCAGCGCACCCGCGGCGAGGGCAAGCACGCCGTTACTGAAGGCAAGCCGGTCACCCCTGGTCCGCAACTGGCGGGGCAGGTAGCCGTCCTGGGCAAGGATGGAGCCCAGCACGGGGAAGCCGTTGAAGGCGGTGTTGGCGGCAAAGACCAGAATGACGCCGGTTGCGGCCACCACGATATAGAACAGTACGGATCCCGGCCCGAAGATAGTCTGGGCAATCTGGCTGATGGCGGGGGTCTGGATGTATCCCTCCGGCAGGGGGCTGCCGTTGAGCAGGAACTCCGTGGCCGGGTCAAGGACAATGCGGACTTTGGTGGCATTGGCCAGGTACATGATGCCGGCGAGCATGGTGGCGCCGATAACGCCCAGCAGCAGCAAGGTGGTGGCCGCGTTCTTGCTCTTTGGCGGCCTGAAATTGGGGACACCGTTACTGATGGCCTCGACGCCGGTCAACGCCGCCGCGCCCGAGGAAAAAGCGCGGAGCAGGAGAAAGGCGCCGGCAAGCCCCACCAGTCCCTCGTCGAACCCGGGCGCCGGAACGATCTCGAAGGCAGCCGAGGGGGCCTGCCCCAACTGTCCGGTGAGCGACTGGAAGATGCCCACGGCCGTCATGCCCAGAATCGATGCCATGAAGATGTAGGTGGGGACCGCAAACACGCTGCCGGCCTCCTTGACCCCCCGCAGGTTGACCAGGGCAAGCAGCACGACGCCGATGGTGGCAATGAGCGCCTGCCGGCCGTGCAGCGCCGGAATGGCGGTGGTGAGGTATGAGGCGGCCGAGGACATGGACACCGCTACGGTCAGGACGTAGTCCACCAGCAGTGCGGACGCCACCGTGAGGCCCGCGTACTTGCCGAGGTTTTCCCCGGCGATCTCGTAGTCGCCGCCGCCGGAAGGATAGGCGTGGACATTCTGGCGGTAGGAAGCCACCACCGTCAGCAGGACCACCATGACCGCCAGCCCGACCCAGGGTGAGAACGCCACCGCGCTGACGCCGGCCAGAGCCAGCGTGAGCAGGATCTCATCCGGCGCATAAGCAACGGACGAGAGGGCATCGGAGGCGAAAACCGGGAGTGCGATCCGCTTGGGAAGCAGCGTATGCGCCAGCCGGTCATTCCGAAACGGCCGGCCTACCAGCACACGCTTGGCGGCGTTCAATATTGTCAGCACCCCACAAAGCTAGTCTGATTCCCGGGCTGTGTCATGACGGCCTGTGGGCAGCCTGGAGCCCGGGCGCTGGCGGTAGAGTGCTAGCAGCAGGACCTGGACAGGAATACAGAGGAGAGACCGTGGCGCATTTCGTCATCATGGGATGTGGCCGGGTAGGGGCGACGCTGGCCCACACACTGGAGGACGCCGGGCATTCGGTGGCCATCATTGACCAGGACGACCGCGCGTTCCGCAGGCTGAGACAAGGTTTCACCGGGCGCAAGGTGACGGGTGTCGGTTTCGACCGGGACACCCTGAAGCAGGCGGGCGTTGCCGAAGCCTACGCTTTCGCGGCCGTGTCCAGCGGTGACAACTCCAACATCCTCGCCACCCGGGTGGCGAGAGAAACATTCCACGTTCCCCACGTCGTGGCCCGGATCTACGATCCCGGCCGTGCCGAAATCTACCAGCGGCTGGGAATTCCCACCGTGGCGGCGGTCCGCTGGAGTGCAGACCAGGTACTCCGGCGCATTCTGCCTGAGCAGCACCTCGCAGGCGACTTCCGCGAACCCTCGGGACGCCTGGTGCTGGCCGAACTCGACCTCGACGCCGGATGGATCGGGCACCGCGTCAGCAGCATCGAGAAAGCCGCCGATATCCGCGTGGCGTACCTGACCCGCTTCGGTGAAGGGATCCTGCCTTCTTCCGGCACCGCGTACCAGGACGGCGACACCGTGCACGCCATGCTCCAGGTGGACCGCAGCGCGCAGGTCGCCCAGATCCTCGCCAAAGCCCCAGTGAAGGAGTACCAGTGAAAGTCGTGATCGTCGGCGCAGGAAGCGTCGGATCCTCCATCGCCAGGGAGCTGCTGGCGCACAAGCACGACATCCTCCTCATCGACCTCAAACCCGAAGTGATCGGACGGAGCGGCCTTCGCGGAGCGCACTGGCTTGTGGGCGACGCCTGTGAGCTGAGCACGCTCCAGGGAGCGAAAGTGGAAGAGGCCGACGTCGTGGTGTCAGCCACCGGTGACGACAAGGTCAACCTGGTGGTTTCCCTGCTGGCCAAAACCGAATTCGGGGTCGGCCGGACAGTGGGACGGGTGAACAACCCCAAAAACGACTGGATGTTCACCGATTCCTGGGGCGTGGACGTCGCCGTCAACACACCCCAGCTCATGACCGCACTGGTGGAGGAAGCCGTGGAGATCGGCGACCTTGTCCGGCTCCTCACCCTCCAGACCGGCGTCTCGTCAATTGTGGAATTCACTGTTCCGCACGACTCGCACGTGATTGGCCGGACGGTTGGGGATATCCGGTGGCCCGAGGATTCCACGCTGGTGGCTATCCTGCGGGACCATGCCCCCATTACGCCCAGCCGGGACGACGTGATCGACGGTGGCGACGAACTGTTTTTTGTTACCACCATTGCGGCGGAGGACGACCTGCGCGCCCTGCTCTCGTCCCCGGACACGTCTGGTGCGGCAGGCCCACCGCAACCAGCGGGAGCCGGGGCAGGGCAGCAAGCGCTGGAGGACGACGGATTCGACGGTTAGCAGCCGCGCACGCCGTAACCTCAGGCCTTGGCTGTACCCGGCCCGTCGTCGTCGGCAGGGGCAGGTTTAGTCACCAGCCAGGCAACCCAGACACCGAGGATATAAAGCGGGGCGCCCATGATGAGCCGGGTGGTGGCCAGTGCTGCCAGTCCCTCCGGGCCCATGAGGTAGAGGGGAACCTGGACTACAAGACGCAGTGCGAGGACCGCAACGATGATCCAGGTGCCCAGCTGGTATGCCCTGACCCGGACCGGGTCCTTGCGCCAGTCAAGGCCCTCGTTCCGGATGAAGCCGAAGAGCAGGCCGGCCACCGGCCATTTGAGGAAGATGGAGAGCACCATCGCCAGGATGTAGGCGGCATTGGTGAAGAAGCCGGGCAGGTAGAAGTCCTCCGCCTTGCCGGTGGTGTTGGCAAGCCACGCTGAGATTCCCACGCCCAACACGCCGGCAAGTGCCTGCGTCAACGGTTTGCGCTGGATGAGCCGGACCACGGTGAACGCAGCAGCGGACGCCAGTGCCGCCACGAGGGACAACGTGAGCTCCCGGGTGATGGTGAAGGCCACCAGGAACACCAGGCCAGGCATGATGCTCTCCGCAATGCCCTGGACTCCGCCTGCGCTCCGCAGGACGTCGACCCGGCCGTCGTGGGTTCGGTGCAGTCCTGCCTTGGCCGCGTACTCGGCGGCGAAGCCGGCAACGGGTGACGCCTCCGGGACCGGCTTTGCTTCGTTGTCAGGAGTGCCGGGCCTCGGGGCTCCGGCGGAAGGGTCGGGCTGCGGCGCGGTCATTCGTCCTCCTGGCGGGACAGTATTTCGTAGCGGGGGTTGAACATGGTGGGCAATCCGGCACTCCGGGAAAGCATTCCTTCCAGCCGGATCTCAGCGCCGGTTTCAATGCCCGGCACCCGCCGGCGCCCGAGCCAGACAACACGGAGCCTCCCGCGCCGTCCGCCTGCAGGGGCGGCCTGGGCTTTCCCGGGCCCGGCGTCGGAAACAATGGCGCTGAAGGCAGCAGCCTGGTCTGCCGGAAGGAAGGTCACCGAGTCGATCCGTCCCTGGCAGGTAACACGGCCTTTCTCCGGAAGCCGGCTGACGGGGAGGGCTCCGGTGTCCTGCTGCCCCTCGCCCGCTCCCGGGTCAGCCAATCTGTGTGGTTTCCGGACCACGTTCCGGTTCCTGGAGGGAGGAGTCGGAGGGCGGAGGGGTGGTGGCTGTGTCCTTGGGCAGGCGGAGCTGCAGCAGATCACGCGGCGGCATGGGGCTGCCGCCGCGAATCACCACAACCTGCCTGAAAAGCGCTTCCAACGGTTCTGCTGCCGCCCGTTCCAGGGCTGCCGGTCCTCCCAGCACGCCCCGGAGGAACCAGCGCGGCCCGTCGATGCCGACAAAACGCGCCACCCGGTAGCCCTGGCTGCCGTCCGGCAACCCGGCCGGCAGTTTTGCCACCAGCTCGGTGCCAAACCCACCCTCGATCTCTTCGACCTGGCCGCCCTGGGCACCCACCGACTGGCCGATCTGTTCGCGGATTTCGTCCCACAGCCCCTCGGTCTTGGGTGCTGCGAATGCCTGCAGCTGCAGGCTGGATCCGTTGAGGTCCAGGGTCACTGCCACCACGCGCTGGGTGGCTTCCTCCACTTCGAGGCGCAACTGCAGTCCCTCGCTGGGTGTGATGAGCAGGGCACCGAGGTCCACGTAACCGTCACGGCTGGTGATTTCGGATTCATCGAAGGGTCCATTGGCGCGGGCATCGGGGCCGGCAGCAGCGTCGGAGGACTCCTCAACGCTGAGGGAGTCCTCCAGCGGATCTCCTGCTTCTTCCTTCTTGGCTTTCCTGCCGAGCCCAAAGACCATGAGGGTGTCTCCTTAGTTGTGAAATCGTGCCGGTCCGGCCCGTGCCGGGTCCCGCCGTCGTGCTGTGCCGCGACCCGGCACGAGCCTGCCGGAACGGAAAATTCTACTTTTAGGCCCCAGGCCGGTTGAATCCGCCGGTAGACCCGAAGCCGCCGGTACCGCGCACCGATCCGCTCAATTCATTGACGGGTATGAACTGCGCGTACTCGACGCGCTGGATGACCATCTGGGCAATTCTATCGCCGCGGTGCAGCTCGATGGGGTGGGTGGCATCTGTGTTCAGCAGGGTGACGCCGATTTCCCCCCGGTACCCGGCATCCACAGTCCCCGGCGCATTGACAATGGTCAGGCCGTGCTTGGTGGCAAGTCCGGAACGCGGGTGGATCAGTGCCACGAATCCCTCCGGCAGCGCGATCGCCACCCCGGTGGGAACGAGCCTGCGCTCCCCCGGCTGCAGGACAACGTCTTCCCTGGCGCGAAGGTCCGCGCCGGCGTCGCCGGGATGTGCGTAAGAGGGTGCTTCCAGGCCCGGGTCCAGCATCTTCAGCTGAACCTGCAGGGTGGGGGCTGCGGCGGCGGGCTCATCCCCGGCAGTCGCTGCTGTGGGAAAGGTGTCTACTGCTGCGGAATGGTCAGTCACAGTCACTCACTCTAACCCGCGCCCATGGATCGGACCTAGGCCGCCCTTGGCGGCCGAAGGAGTGCAGCCGGAGCCAGGCGGACCAGCGTTCGCCGGGGCGGAACCGGCCGGGATGAAATAGCCAGGGAAAGGTGGAAAGCTTGGCCCATGCCCGAATCAAGTTCCGCCGCGTCCGTTCCCAGCACTCCTTCCGCAGAGACGGCCGTGATGTACCGGGAGAAGCTCTGGCCCAATGTCTGGATCTGGATCATTGCGGCGGGCGTCTCCGGTGCGGGAATCCTGGTGTTCGCGCCCATCAGCGCTGCCGCCGGCTACACGGCTGCGGTAGTGCTCTTCACCATCATCGCCGTCCTCCTGATCCTCTCCACGCCCAGCATCGTGGTCACCCAAAAGGCGCTGACCGTTGGCCGGGCCACCATCGAGCGCCGCTACGTGGGTGCCGCGCTGCCGTTCCGCGGCGAGGAAGCGACGGCGGAACGCGGCACCCGGCTGAACGCCCTGGCCTACCTCTGCATCAGGGGCTGGATCGATCCGGTGGTCAGGATTGACATCACCGACCCGTCCGATCCGACGCCCTACTGGCTGACCTCCACCCGCCGTCCTGACGAGCTGACGGCGGCCCTCGCACGCAAGTAGCCGGCGTTCCAATGTGCCGGGAAGTCCCGGAAAATCGCGGCGCGCCCTGCCCCTTGACCCAAAACGTGTCCGCCGGGTGGCAAAGTTTCGAGTGATAGTAATGCCAGGGTGGAGGATTTGTATGCAGGATCTACGGCTTGTAGGCGTACACGACGACGGGACTCACCTCCTGTTGAGCGGGGCCGGCGGCGAGATGTTCCAGCTGCCGATCGATGAAGCGCTGAGGACGGCAAGCAGGTCTGCGGTTAAACCGCGGACGGAGCGGCCCTCCGTTCCCATGTCCCCGCGGGACATCCAGGCCCGTATTCGGGCAGGCGCCACGGCGGCGGACGTAGCCGAGGCTTCCGGGCTTCCGCTCGCCAAGGTCGAACGCTATGAGGGCCCCGTCCTTGCAGAACGGGAGTATGTTGCCCAGCAGGCCCGCAAGGTGGAAGTAGCCGCGCCCTCCCCGGGCCACGACGTCTACCGCTCGGCCTTCGGTGATAACCCGGCAACCCTCGGTGACATGGTGGCTCACCGGCTTGCGGCGCATGGCATCGATCCCGGGACTGTTGAGTGGGATTCCTGGCGCCGCCAGGATGGAACCTGGACCGTCTCGGCCACCTTCGAAACAAAGAACGGCGGCAGCCCGGGCATCGGCGAGGAACCGCCGGCGCTGTGGACCTTCAGTCCGGCGCGCAAATCCCTGCACAACGGCAACCGCTGGGCCCAGCAGCTCAGCGAACTGGAGCCTCTGGACGGGCCGGTGCCTGCCAGGCGTCTTTCCGCGGTGTCCGACAGGCCCTTTGATTTTGAGACCGATGCCGACGCCGTTCCAGGCAACCAGAACGGCCCCGGAGGCACGGCTTCCGCTAAGGACAAGGAATCCGACGGCCTCCTGGACATGCTCCGCTCGCGGCGGGGCCAGCGGCTGGGCGTGGACGAGGATTCCGACGACGCCCTGGCGTTGCTTCTAACCAACGGCGTACCCGCCGCCCATCCCCGGCCCTCCGAGGTCGTGCCGGAGGCCGGGGAAGCGGCCGCTGAACCAGAAGCGGACGGCGGCGAAGCTCCTGCCGCCCAGGGCGATTCCTTCATCCGGCGCCGGGAAGCCCGGCCGTCCATGCTGTCCCGGCTCAGCCTTATGCCTCCGCATCGGGACCCCGCCGACGAGAGTCTGCGGTTGCACGACGGCGTCAGTACCGATACCCGGGAAATCACGATTGTGGCCTCAACCCGCGGGTCGACCGCCCCTCCGGACGCCGAGGCAGCAGAGGAGGCCGGAAGTGCAGTCAGCGGCGGCGGCCTTGACGAGCTGTTGGGCGGCAGTCCCAGGCGGCCGGCCTCCAGGGGCGATGACGCCTCCCCCACAACAGGCCAACTGCCTGAGGCAGTTACCCCCGAGCGGCAGCCCGCGAGGCCCAAGCGCTCAAGCGTTCCATCCTGGGACGAGATCGTCTTCGGTACCCGGGGAGACTGACCACAGTCCGGAAACGGGCGGGCACGCTGGACAACCCGGCCGTCAGGCCCCGGTTGCCGTACCGCCCGTGCCCCGCCAGAGGCACGCATCCACGTCAAACGGCAGTAATTGGTCCTGTTCGGCCATCAGGTTGGCGCCGTGTGCGGTGACGCGGCGCATGAAGTGGCGGCGGCAGAGAGTCTCATACCCCACCAGGGGGACGTGGCCCGCCGCTGCGGCCGCAGGTCCGTCCACGGCCATGTCCACGTCTCCCACCACTACCTGGGCGCCCTCGGTGACCATGACGCCGTCCATGGTCCGCGCATTGTGGGTTGCCCTGCGGCCGCACCAGCACAGCGCCTCCACCTGCAGGACCTGCACCCGGTCCGCCAGTTCAATCAGCCGCTGGGAGCCGGGAAAGAGCCTGGTGCGGAAATCAGCGGTAATACCGAAGGCAAAGACGTCCACGTCAATTTCGTCCACGACTTTCGCCAGCTGTTCCACCTGTTCGGGCGTGTAGAACTGGGCCTCGTCGCAGATGAGGTAGTCCACGCGCTGTCCCTGGGTGCGCCGCTTCATGACTTCCTCCCAGAAGTCCGTCCGGTCCACTACCTCGACGGCGTCAGTTTCCAGCCCGAGCCGGCTGGAGATGCGGGACTCGCCTGCGCGGTCGTTGCGGCTGAAGCGGACACCGCCCCGTCCCCGGGCCCGGTGGTTATGATCCATCTGGAGCGCGAGCGTGGACTTACCGCAGTCCATGGTGCCCGAGAAAAACACGAGTTCAGCCACGGCGTGCGCTCCTCCCGTCTGCTGCGAAACACAGGAACGGAACCTCCCGCTCCGCCCTGGTGAGGGATCCATGCTGACCCACCACGTCCATGGCGGCGGGACGCACCCGCCGGATGTCGTAGAGCGCCAGTTCGTCCCGGGCCGCAATCATCACGTCACCGATCCTGCCCTCCACAGCGGGCCGCACCGATCCGAAAAGTCCCGCCGCAATGGCGTCCGCCCGGGTAAACGCCCAGATGCGTGTGCCGAAGCGGGCCCGCCACGCTGCGAGCAGCCGTTCCTGCGCACGGGCGCCGGCGTTGGGTTCCAGGTAGAGGTGCACCATCCTGGGTTCCCCGGCCGTGTGCCTGACACCTTCCACGAGGTGCGGTTCTGCGGAAAAATCGATGCGTTGCTGCTCCGGAACGTCGAGCATGCCATGGTCCGCCGTCAACAGGATGGTGGTACCGGCCGGGAGGGAGGCGTTCAGGCGCTTCATGGTGGCATCCAGCTCCTCAAGCTGGTGTTCCCACTGCTGCGACTGGCAGCCGTAGCGGTGGCCGGCCTTATCCAGCTCATTGAGGTAGAAGTACATGAGCGCGGGGCCGGGCGCGGCGAGCGCTTCTGCGGCAGCAGCAGTACGGGCGTGGGAAGTGGTGGCGGACACGAAAGTGCCGCCGCGGAGGGCGGCCCGGGTCATGGGTGAGTCGCCAAACTGGGGCAGGCTGACAGTGGTGACGGCGGCATCCTCCGCGGCACGCTCCAGGACCGTGGGAAACGGCTGCCACAGCTGTGGGTCCACTCCGGGGTCCCAGTTGCCCAGCAGGTTGACCACTTTGTCCTGGTCCGGATCAAGGACGTCGTACCCCACCATGCCGTGCTGGCCGGGAGGCAGACCGGTGCCAAGACTTGCCAGCGCGGCTGCGGTGGTCGAGGGGAACGCTGAATCCAGCCAGACGGGCACCTCGCCCTGGCCGGCCTGGATGACGGAGCGCAGGAAAGGTGTGTGGGCGGACTTCTGCTTCAGGAGGTTCCGGCCAAGGCCGTCGGCCACAACCACGCACACACGGGAGGCGGCAGGAAGGCCAAGGGTATTGGTGAACCCTTCGAGGCCCAGGCTTGCCGCAGCGCTGCCCAGCACATCCGCCACTGAGCGACGGCCGTAGGCAGGAGCGGGCGGCAGGTCAGGGGCGTTGGCCGGCGGAACGGATGAGCCGCTGGAAGGGGCTGACGGGACATAGCTGGTGATGCGGCGTTCTTCCGGCATCTCAGCGCTGCTGGTGCCCGCGGCTCAGCCGGTTGCCAAACACACCCGGGCGCGGCCGGGGCGGGAGCGACTGGACATGGGGCGCCGGCGCTGCCGAGCCAGTGTTGACTGCCCGCAACGCACGGGCGAAGAGCTTGGCGTCCTGGACTGCCTGCAGCCCATCCGCCTCAGCGCTGATCCGCAGGACGATGTCTTCCTGCGCTATGGTGCCGCTGTAGCCGTGGTCTGCCTCGCACTGGGGATCCCCGCAGCTGGCCGGGCCCATGTCCAGCCGCTGGCCGCCGGACCAGGCGATGGACAGCGTGACCTCGCGCACCGGATCTGATGGCTTGTAGTTCTGCGGCTGGGCGTACATGTAGCTGAGCACCACCGAACGGATCTGCGCCACAGGCACGGACTCGGTGGAGATCTGGGCCACGATCTGTTCGCCGGCCTCATCCAGCTGCTGGTCGTCCACATGGGTGATCACCAGCATGTCCGCGGTCAGTACCAGCACCGTGATGTGGCGGCGGACCTCGGCCCGGTCAAAGTGGGTTTCCAGGTGCACCAGGTGGGCTACACATTCGCGGCCGTCCAGGGCATCGTCCACCACGTCGGCAACCAGGCGCGGGTAGAAGCCTGCCTTCTGCAGTGCACCGTCAAGGCTTTGGCCCTGGGCGCTGTGGTTGTGTGAGCTGTGGCGGACTGCCTGGTTTTCATTGCCGGGCGTTTCGGGCGCCGAAGCGGGAGGCTGTGAGCTCATTCCCCCATTTTCACAGATCGGCCGCGCACATTGCCAACCGCGTCAGCCGAGCATGGCGCGGCGGGCGCTGTCCGTGCGCTGGGCTGCGTTGCCGATCCGGACGTCCGCGGCGAGGATTACAGCACCGGATGCCCCGCAGAGCACGGGATTGAATTCCACGAGTGCGATCTCCGGATGGCTGTCCTTCAGCCAGGCGAGCCTGCCGGCCAGGTCTTCAAGGGCGGCCACGTCCACCGCGGGCAAGCCCTGGTAGCCGAAGAGCTTCCGGGCAGCCCGCGGCGCGCGGATGAAGTCGTGCACGTCCGCGGCGGACAGCGGCGGCACCCGGTGCGCCCAGTCGTCAAGGAGATTCACGGCATCCCCTGCGAGGCCAAAGGAAATGACGGGTCCAAGCAGCGGGTCCTCGATTGCCCGGAACGTGCAGGCCTGGCCGACCGGCGCCATGCTCTGCACCTCCAGGGCAGGGTCGCCGTACCGGGACAGGATCCGCCGCATCTGCAGCACGTTCAGGCGCAGTGACTCGGCATCCTGGATGTCCAGTCGCACTCCGCCAAGGTCCAGGCGGTGGCGCAGCGAGGGGTCGGTGGTCTTCAGGGCTACCGGCCAACCGAGTGCATCGGCCGCCTCGACCGCCTGGTCCGGGGTGTCAAAGCCAACGGACGGCAGCACCGTGATCCCGTAATGGCCCAGAAGGGAACGGGTGGCCGCGGGGTCCAGCTGCTTGAGTTGCTCCCCCTTGACCTCGCGAAGGAGGGTTTCGAGTTCCGCCCGCGCGCGTTGGGGATGGCAGCCTTCGGGTTCAACGAAGTGTCCGTGGTCGCGCGAAACCCACTCTGAATACCGCACCACGGCCGCGAGCGCCGCCACGGCAGCCCCTGGGTTGGAGAAGCACGGTACGGCCTGCTCCGTGGGACCCACCATGCCCTCAACGTAGACCGACGGATCCAGGATCCCGGTAAAGGCGGCGACCACGGGTTTCCCCGTCTTGACGGAGCATTCGGCAAGCACCTCGGCGATGCTGTCCACCGTGAGCCCCCGGGCAGGAAGCAAGGCAGCGACGGCGGCGTGGACGGTGTCGGACTCCAGCGCAGCCAGCAGTGCCGAGCGCAGGGCGGGCAGAGCAACTGACTGGCCCACGTCGAGGTCCACCCCGGCCATCAGTTCCTGAACGCTGAGCCCATGCGCGGAAGCACTGTCCGCCACCACTGTTCCCAGGGCCCGGGAGTTGCTGAAGATGGCCAGGCCCGGGCCCGCGGGCAGGGGCTGGTTGGACACCACCTGCGCCACATCCACGAGCTGTTCGATGGTTTCCACGCGGATTACGCCGGACTGGCGGAGCATGGCGTCGAGCGCTCCTGCCGGTGCCTGGGTGGTGCGGACTGCGTGACCGGGGGGCAGCCGCAGCCCCATGGCATCGGATTTGGCCACAATCACCGGTTTGATCCGCGCGAGCCGGCGCGCCAGCCGGGAGAACTTGCGTGGGTTCCCGATCGACTCCAGATAGAGGCCGACGGCGGACGTGTCGGCGTCGTCTTCCCAGTACTGCATCATGTCGTTGCCGGACACATCGGCGCGGTTGCCGGCGGAAAGGAAGGTGGACAGGCCGAGCCGCCGCCTGCTGGAGGCGGCATAGAGGGAGACGCCGATGGCTGCTGACTGGGAGAACAGCCCCAGCCCGCCGCGCAGCGGCAGTGCAGGCGCCATCGACGCGTTCAGCGATACTGCGGGGTGCGTGTTCACAATCCCCAGGGACGCGGGCCCAATCACCCGCATGCCGTTGGCACGTGCCTGGCGCACCAGGTCCCGCTGCCGCATCAGGCCGCGTTCGCCGTCGTCCGCGAAGCCCGCGGAAGCAATCACCAGGCCCTTCACGCCGGCTGCCGCGCAGTCGGCGACGACGGCGGGAACCTCCTCGTAGGGTACGGCGATTACGGCAAGCTGGACGGGTTCAGGCACTTCGGCGAGCTTGCCGAAGGAGATCATGCCGGCCAGTTCGAGTGCTTCCGGGTTGATGGCATACACCCGGCCGGGAAAGCCGCCCTCGATGATGTGCTCGAGCAGCTGATAGCCAACAGTCCCCCACTTGCGGCTGGCCCCGATCACGGCAATGGACGACGGCGTCAGCAGGTCCCGCACGCTCCTCGCCTCGGCGCGGTGCTCGCGGGACTCCATCACGGCGCGGGACTTTTCGGTGGGGTCGATGTTGAACTCAAGGCTCACCACGCCGTCGTCAAAATGCCGCTTGACGTCGTACCCGGCGTCGGAGAAGACCATCAGCATCTTCCGGTTTTCCGGCAGCACTTCGGCGCTGAAGCGCCGGATCCCGTTTTCGTGGGCAGCGGCGGCGAGGTGCTCCAGCAGGATGGAGCCGATACCCCGTCCCTGGTGTGCGTCAGCGATGTTGAACGCCACTTCCGCTTCGGCGGGGTCATCCAGCCGGTCATACCGGCCGATGCCCACGATCTCACCGCCAATGGTGATGACGAACGCCACCCTGTCCCTGTAGTCCACCTCCGTGAACCGCTTGAGCTCCTTGCTGGAAAGCTTGGCCTTGAAGGCGAAGAAGCGCATGTAGATTGAGTTCTGCGACTGCCCCATGTGGAATTTCTGGACAGCGTCCGCATCGGAGGGGTGGATGGGCCGCAGATGCGCGGTTCCGCCGTCCCGCAGGACGACATCGGCTTCCCAATGTTCCGGATATTCGCCGTCCACGGGCTGTTCCACCATAGGCTTAGCCTAGCCAAAAACTCCCGCAGCACCGCCGCTTGCGCCCAATTAACCATTTCCAGAGCTCTGCAGAGGACCTACCAGCCCCATGGCACGCCGCCAAAGTTCAGCCCCTCCCGTGGACAGCACCCCGTACACGGAGAACATCGTGGACATCGATGTGACCTCCGAGATGGAAGGCTCCTTCCTGGAGTACGCGTATTCGGTGATCTACTCCCGGGCGCTTCCGGACGCCCGGGACGGGCTCAAGCCGGTGCAGCGGCGCATCCTTTACATGATGAGCGACATGGGCCTGCGCCCTGACCGCGGCCACGTGAAGAGCGCGCGCGTGGTGGGCGAGGTCATGGGCAAGCTGCACCCGCACGGGGATACCGCCATCTACGACGCCATGGTGCGCATGGCGCAGGACTTCTCGCTGCGGCTGCCGCTGATAGACGGGCACGGCAACTTCGGCTCGCTCGACGACGGCCCGGCAGCTCCGCGGTACACGGAAGCGCGGCTGGCGGCGGCCGCCCTGACGCTCACCAACCACCTCGACGAAGACGTGGTGGACTTCGTCCCCAACTACGACAACCAGCTGACCCAGCCTGATGTCCTCCCGGCCGCGTTCCCCAACCTGCTGGTCAACGGCGCCACCGGCATCGCCGTCGGCATGGCCACCAACATGGCCCCGCACAACCTGGTGGAAGTGATTTCCGCCGCCCGGCACCTCATTGCCAACCCGGATGCCACCCTTGATGACCTTATGCGCTTCGTGCCGGGTCCTGACCTGCCCAGCGGTGGCCGGATCGTGGGACTCGAGGGGATCCGCGATGCCTACGCCACCGGCCGCGGGTCCTTCAAGACCCGGGCCAAGGTGGAGGTGGAACAGCTCTCCGCGCGCCGGACCGGCCTGGTGGTGACCGAACTGCCGTACATGGTGGGTCCGGAAAAGGTCATCGAAAAGATCAAGGACGCCGTCAACGCCAAGAAGCTCACCGGCATCAGCGACATCGTTGACCTGACCGACCGCAAGCACGGGCTGCGCCTGGTCATCGAGCTCAAGAACGGCTTCAACCCCAACGCCGTGCTCCAGCAGCTGTACCGCTACTCGCCGATGGAGGACTCCTTCGGCATCAACAACGTCACCCTGGTGGACGGCCAGCCGCAGACCCTGGGCCTGGTCCAGCTGCTGTCTGTCTACGTGACCCACCGGATTGACGTGGTCCGCCGGCGGACCGTGTTCCGGCTGGGGAAGAAGAAGGACCGCCTGCACCTGGTGGAGGGCCTCCTCATCGCCATCGTGGACATTGACGAGGTCATCCAGATCATCCGTTCCTCTGATGAGGCGGCGGCTGCCCGGGAACGGCTGATGTCCATCTACGACCTCACGGAAATCCAGGCGAACTACATCCTGGAGCTCCGGCTGCGCCAGCTGACCAAGTACTCCCGGATCGAGCTGGAGAAGGAGCAGGATGAGCTGCGCCGCGAGATCGCGGAGCTCGAGGCGATCCTGGGTTCGGAGGAGCGCCTGCGGACCCTGGTGTCGGACGAGCTGGGCGAGATTGCCGAGCAGCACGGCACGCCGCGACGGACTGTCCTGCTGGAATCCGAAGCCGTAGCCCCGACCGTCGCCGCTGACCTTGCCCTGGCTGCGGGCAGGAAGGGCAAGCCCGCGCCGCTTGCCCTGGAGATTGCCGATGACCCCTGCTGGGCCATCCTCACCGCTTCCGGACAGGTGGCCCGCACCAGCAACCAGGAACCACTGGCGGAAGCCGGCCCCCGGGCCAAGCACGATGTGTACACGTCCGTGGTCAAAACCTCCGCGCGGGGCGAGATCGCCGCGGTCACGTCGCTGGGACGGATGCTGCGGCTGCAGGTGATGGACATGCCGGTCCTGCCGCCGATGTCCGGCCTGCCCAACCTCGCCGGCGGCGTTCCGGCCAGGGATTTCCTCACCCTGCTGAAGGGGGAAACCCTGGTGGCGTTCGTCCCGCTGGACGAAGTGCTGGCCATCGGCACGGCCCAGGGCGTAGTGAAGCGCGTGCAGCCGGACTACCCCCTGAACCGGGAAGACTGGGACGTCATTTCGCTGAAGGACAAAGACTTTGTGGTGAACGTCGTGCCGGCGGGAGCCGACGATGCCGAGCTGGTGTTCCTGACCAGCCAGGCACAGCTGCTGAAGTTTGCTGCTGCCGGCGTCCGGCCGCAGGGGCGGACTGCCGGCGGCATGGCCGGCATCAAGCTGGCGGCGGGTGACCGGGTGCTGTTCTTCGGCGCAGTCCACCCCAAGGACGAGGCAGCAGTGGTGGTCACCATTGCCGGGACCACAGGCGCCCTTCCCGGGACCGCCCCCGGAACGGCCAAGGTGACGGCATTCTCCGAGTACCCGCTCAAGGGACGTGCAACAGCAGGCGTCCGGGCCCACCGCTTCCTGAAAGGCGAGGACACGCTGCTGCTGGCGTGGGCGGGCCACGGTCCGGCCAAGGCCGCTTCAGCAGCAGGCGTGGCCAGGTCGCTGCCGCAGGAGCACGGCCGGCGCGACGGCTCCGGCGTGCCCCTGTCACAGCCGGTGGAGGTGGTGGGTCCCGCCATGGCGTGGCCTGATCCCGCTTAGACTGCTTCCATGCCTTTCGTTCCTGATGAGAAGGACTGGACCTGGGTCCTGGCCCGTCCCTGCCCGGAGTGCTCGTTCAACGCCTCGACGGTCACGCCATCAACCGTGCCGGGGAGCATCGACAACATGCTTCCCCGCTGGCGGGCCGTCCTGCGCAGGCCGGACGCGGCCGAACGGCCCAACGACCACACCTGGTCCCCCCTGGAGTACGCCTGCCACGTCAGGGACGTATTCAGCCTTTTCGACCAGCGCCTTAACCTCATGCTGGATTCAGACGACGCCCGGTTCGAGGACTGGGACCAGGACCGGACAGCGCTGGACAAGGACTACGCCAGCGCCGATCCCGCCGTGGTGAGCGCGGAGCTGACGGCGGAGGGCAAGCAAGTGGCGGAGTCGTTTGCGGGGGTCCGGGAAGCGGAGTGGGGCAGGAAAGGCCTGCGCAGCAACGGGTCCGAATTTACGGTCCTGACCCTGGCCCGGTACTTCCTGCACGACGTTGTCCACCACCTTCACGACGTGGACGGCTGACTGCCCTCCGCCACGGCGGCATAAGCGGGAGCCGGGATGCGTCCAGGCTGCCCGGCACCGGCTGACAACACAAGCCGTGCATCGTCCGGGTGGATGTCGGCAGGGTTATGGGTCACCAGCACCACGGTCCGGTTACGGAGTCCGCGGCGGAGGTCGGCCAGCATGTCCTGTGCTGATTCCGCGTCCAAATGGGCTGTTGGTTCATCGAGCAGGATCACCTCCGCGCCCGTCATGAGCGTCCGCGCCACGGCCAGGCGCTGGCGCTCTCCCCCGCTCAGGAACGCCCCGCCGGGCCCAATCCTGGTGTCCAGGCCGGCCGGGAGGTGCTCCACCAGGGCGGACAGCCCAACGGACGCCAACACATCCCGCAGTTCGCCGTCCCCGGCAGGGCCGTTGGACGAAGCCCTGCCGAGCAGCAGGTTGCCGCGGATGGTCGAGTCAAAGAGGTGGGCTTCCTGCGGGCACCAGGCTGCCCGCCCGGTCACGCGGGCAGTCCCGGCGCCAGCAGGAAGGAAGCCCAGGAGGACCGAGAGCAGCGTCGACTTTCCGGACCCGGACGGCCCGGTGACGGCCAGCCAACGGCCCGGCTCCGCCACGGCGTCCAGCCCGGAGAACACGGGTCCGCCGCCCGGCCAGGCAGCGGCAAGGTCAACGAGTTCGACGCCGGCAGCACCACCGCGGCGGGCAGGCACCTTCTCCAGTCCGTCCACGGTTGTGTCGGCAGGACGTGCAGTGGCGGCGTCCAGGGCACCGGAATCCGCCACCCGCCGCATGACCGTCCGGAGCGCCGGGAACTGGCGTACCGCCGTCGTCATGGCCGCGTAAGGTTCCACCAGCGCGAGGAGCAGCAGCACGACCACCGCGGCCGTCGGCGGGGCGAGCCTGCCCTCCAGCACGGCCGGAGCCGCGAGCCAGGCAGCCGCGAAGGCCCCCGCGCAGCAGGAGGCGGTGGTGATGGCGTGGCCCAGTCCGTCAGCCCAGGCCGACCGCTGGGAAGCATGCGTCGCACTGCGGTCCCGGGTGCGCAGGCCCGCCAGGACCGGAAACGAAACCCCGTTGGCGTGCAGGTCGGCACGCGCATCCAGGGCTGAGGAGATGCGGCGCAGGACCCCGGACCTCAGGACCTGCTCAGCGGTGGCGGATTTCCGGTCAGCCCACAGGGCCACAGCCGGTGCCAGAAACAGGCTGACCGCCGCGGCCGCAAGGACGGCGGTCATGGCATCCGGAACCAGCAGCCAGGTGGTGGCCAGTGCCAGCGTGGACACGGCCAGGGCAGTGACCGGCGGCAGGACAACGCGCGGCAGGAGGTCGCGGACCGTATCGACGTCGTCGATGATCGTCCCGAGGACGTTTCCGCCCTGGAGCAGCCGGCGGAGCGACAAGGCCCTGCGGCTGAGGGATTCCCAGAGCCGGCCGCGGAGCCCGGTGAGGGCGGCGAACACCGCATCGTGCAGGAGGAGCCGCTCCCAGTACCGCAGCACAGCCCGTCCGATCCCGAAGAACCGCACCCCGACAATGGCCGTCAGGAGGTACAGGATGGGCGGCTGCTCGCTGGCCCGGATGATCAGCCATCCTGACAGACCGGACAAAGCCACGGCGAAGACTGCCGCCAGCGTGCCCACGATGGCAGCCGCGGCGAACTTCCCCTGCACCGGCGCCAGGAGGGCTGCCAGGAGTCCCAACGTCCGGCGCCTGCCCCTGCTGTCCCCGGTGGCGGGCGTGGCGGGGCTGGTCCTTGCAGCTGTTACGTCTGCTTTTTCGCGGGATACCGGCACGGCTGCGGTGGCCGGCCGGGGCTTTCCGGCATCCGCGTTCTGCCGGGCCGGGGCTGTCCGGCCCGCTCCCCCAACCGCGACCACGTGGTCGGCAAGGTTGCGCGTGCGTTCGTTGTGAGCCACCAAAATGACCGTGGCACGGCCCCGGAGTTGGCGGATCGCGTCTTCCACCACCATGGCCGAGGCGTCGTCCAGATGGGCGGTGGGTTCATCGAGGAGCAGGACAGTGGCCCCGGCGTCGATCCTCGCCAGGCCCCGCGCCAGTGCCACCCTCCGCAGCTCGCCGGGGCTCAGTTCCGCGGGGTTCTGGTGGGCCAGGTGGCCGGCGGCAGCGCGGGCGAGGCAGGTGCGTGCAGCTGCCTCCGCACCGGCATGGCTGACAGTGCCATCGTCGAGGTCGCCCGAGAGGTACAGCACCACCTCTGCCAGGACCGTCTCTGCGAGCATGACCGGGTGCTGTGGCACCCATGCCAGCGCAGTCCGGTCAAGGCCCTGCACTGTACCGCTGACGCTGGTCCCGGCCCCGTCCCCAACGGTCCCGGCGAGCACGCCGAGGACTGTGCTCTTTCCTGCGCCGCTGGCTCCGTCAAGGGCGGTGATCCTGCCTTGCGGCGCGGTGAAGGTGAGGGGTCCGACGGCGGGGCCTGACCTTCCGCTGTAACTGACGGTCAGGTTGGTGACGGTGAGGGGTGCTCCGGGCCTGCCCGCCTTGGCGGCCGGAAGCGGCCGGGGTTCGGGGCCTTCCATGACTGCAGTGGTTTCGGAAAGGGCCACCCGGCCGTCGTCGCTCGCGTGGTGGGCCGTGCCCAGTTCACGCAGCGGAAGGTAGCAGTCCGGGGCAAGGATCAGGGCCAGCAGCCCTGCCTCGAGCGGCATGTCACCATGCACCAGCCGGACGCCGATGAACACCGCCACCACGGCAACGGAGATGGTGGCAATCAGTTCCAGTGCCAGGGCGGACAGGAAGGCTGTCCGCAGGGTTCCCATGGTCCGGGTGCGGTACTCTTCGGAAATTTCTTCGAGGGCCTTGCGCTGTGCCGTGGCGCGGCCGAGCCCCACCAGGACCGGCAGGCCTTTGGCCAGCTCCAGCATGTGGGCGGAAAGCCTGCCCAGCGCGGCCTGCGCTTGCCGGACGTTGTCTTCCGTGTACCGTCCGATGAGCACCATGAAGAGCGGCACCAGCGGCACCGTCAGGACAATCACCACTGCGCTGACCCAGTCCGCGAAGAGGATCCTTGCGCCAAGCAGCAGCGGGATCGCGGCGCAGTTCACCAGGGCGGGGAGGAACTGGGTGTAGTAGCTGTCCAGGGCGTCCAGGCCGCGGGTGGCCAGGACGGCGAGTCCGCCGTCTGCAGGTCCGGCCGCCCGGACGCCGTTCCGCAGTGCCCTTTCAAGCAGACCGGCGCGCAGCTCCTCCTTGATGCCAAGGGCCGCGCGGCGGGCAGCAACAGCCTGCCCCCAGACGGTCAGTGACCGCAGGACCACGCCGGCCAGCCCCAGGGGAAGCTGGTCTCCCCAGCCCGGCTCCCCTGCGACCAGTCCGGCCAGGACCGATGCCACCGCCTGTCCCATCAGGACCAGTGACAGGGCTTTGAGGGCTGCCAGCAGTCCGAGCAGGTAGATGGCGGACCGCGTGGCCGGGCCGGGAGGGAAACTTGGCCGCATGTCAGCCCTTCGTGGTGAAAGCCCTGGCGGCGACGGCCGGCAGGAAGGTATGGGCCTCGGGGATGTGCGCAGCACTGACCCGCCGCCGGAACACCCAGTAGGTCCAGGCCTGGTAGGCAATGACCAAGGGGAGCCCGAAGGCGGCCACAACGCTCATAAGCCCAAGAGTGTAGTCAGAGGAGGAAGCGTTGGAAATGGTGAGGTCAAAAGCGCTGTCCAGGGTGGAGGGGAGCACCACGGGGAAGACGGCACCGAAGATGGAGGCCGTGCCCAGGACGAGGAAGGCGCCCAGGGCGAGGAACGCCTTGCCCTCGGCTGCCTTGCGTGCACAGGTCCAGGCGGCGGCTGCCGCTGCGACGGCGAGCAGGACCAGCGCCCAGGTCCAGGGGTTGCCGTCCAGGAACTGGATGCTGAGTGCCCAGGCCGCGATGGGCAGCAGCAGGACAGGCAGCAGCCGCACGAACCACTGCCGGGCCCGGTGCCGGATGTCACCGTCGGTTTTCAGCGCAAGGAATGCCAGGGCGTGCAGCAGTGAGAACCCCACCACGGCGAGCCCGCCGAGTACTGCGTAGCCGCTGAACCAGGCGAGCGGGCCGCCCACCCGGTCGCCGTTGGCGTTCAGAGGAAGCCCCGTGGTGGTGAGGGCCAGGGCGGCGCCGACTCCGAAAGCTGCGAAGAACGAACCCAGCGCAATGGCCCAGTCCCAGCGGGCCCGCCACTGGGCTGTGTCCACCTTGCCGCGGTATTCGAAGGCCACCGCCCGGAAAATCAGGGCAACGAGCACCACCAGCAGCGGAAGGTAGAGGGCCGAGAACAGGGAGGCGTACCAGAGTGGAAAGGCAGCGAAGGTCGCGCCGCCGGCCGTGAGGAGCCAGACCTCGTTGCCGTCCCAGACCGGGCCGATGGTGTTGAGCAGGACCCGGCGCTCGGTGTTGTTGCGGGCGAACACCTTCATGAGCATTCCGACACCGAGGTCGAAGCCCTCCAGGAAGAGGTACCCGGTCCACAGCACAGCAATGGCGATGAACCAGATGGTTGGCAGCAGTTCCATTGTTTGTTTTCCTCTGCTTGGTAAGCGGCTTAGTAAGCGAACGCCAGGACGTCGTCGGCGGGCTTTCCGCCGCCGGGCCCGCCAGGTCCCGGCGTGGCGTCCTCGTTTTCGTCCACCGGCGCATGGACCAGTTCGGGCATGGCGGAGACGACCCCACCGCGGATGTACTTGACCAGCAGCTTGACCTCAACCACCAGGAGGACCGCGTACACCGCTGTCAGGGTCACCAGCGAAGCCAGCAGCTCTCCTGCCGAGACGCCCGGGGAAACGGCTGCGGCGGTGAACATGAACACCTGGTCAATGCCGCTGGGGTCGGGGTTGGGTGCCACCACAAAGGGCTGGCGGCCCATTTCCGTGAAGATCCAGCCTGCCGCATTGGCGCCAAAGGGGGCCAGGATGCCGAAGACGGCCAGCCGCATGAGCCACCGGGACTCCGGGACGGTTCCCTTCCGGGTGATCCACAGCGCCACAAGCGCTGCCAGCGCAGCCAGTCCGCCGAAACCGATCATCATCCGGAAGCCCCAGTAGGTGACCTCCATGACGGGAAGGTAATCGATTTCCTGGCCGGCGCGTTCGCCGTAGATGGGGTTGTCCGGAAGGTGGGTTCCGTAGGCCTCCTTGTACTGGGGAAGCAGGCTGTTGACGCCCTGGACTTCCGTGGTGAAGTCGCCCTTCGCCAGATAGGAGAGGATGCCGGGGACCTCGATCAGGGCAACGATGTCGTCGCAGTTCTGTGAGCCAAGGTTGCCGATGCTGAGGACGGAGAACCCGGTGCCGTCATGGCAGGCGGCTTCGGCTGCCGCCATCTTCATGGGCTGCTGCTCGAACATCAGTTTGCCCTGGAGGTCGCCGGTGAGGGCTGTGCCGGCAAAGGAGATCATGGCCACTACTGCCCCGATGCGCAGGGACCGGATCCAGACCTTATGGTCGTCGCGGTCGCGGCCGGAAATGTCCGCCGACTCACCGGGAACCACCTTGCCGTCAGGGCCCACGGTGTCGACGCCGTCGCGCCGCCTCCGCCAGAGGTGGTACCAGGCGATACCGAGCAGGAAGCCGCCGGCGACGGCGAGGGCGCCGAACAGCGTGTGGGGTACAGCCACCAGTGCCGTGTTGTTGGTGAAGACTGCCCAGGCATCGGTCATGACCGGGCGGCCGTCCACCATTTCCACCCCCACAGGGTGCTGCATCCAGCTGTTGGCCACGATGATGAAGTAGGCGGAGAACACCGAGCCGATGACCGCTATCCAGAGGCACGCCAGGTGGATCCCGGGTTTCAGCTGCTTCCAGCCGAAGATCCACAGCCCCAGGAACGTGGATTCAACAAAGAACGCCAGCAGCGCTTCCAGGGCGAGTGGCGCACCGAACACGTCTCCGACGAAGCGGCTGTACTCACTCCAGGCCATCCCGAACTGGAATTCCTGCACGATGCCGGTGGCCACGCCCATGATGAAGTTGATCAGGAAGAGCTTTCCCCAGAACTTGGTCATGCGGAGATATTCCGGGTTGCCGGTCCGGTGCCAGGCGGTCTGGATGACGGCGACAACCAGGCCGAGGCCAATAGTCAGCGGAACCATCATGAAGTGATAAACGGTGGTGATGCCGAATTGCCAGCGTGCAATTTCCAGCGCGTCCAAAGCGTCCAAGGCGGTTCCTCGTGTCAGCGGATGCGGATCTTCTACGTTTTGTAGAAATCCAACTTCTACCGAGTGTAGAACAACGCTGGCAGCCAAGTAAAACTGGCTGCGGGCATTCAAAGCCGCCGGAAAAGCCGCGGGCGGCGTGCTGTTCTACCCGACGTAGAAACTCTCGAGAAAACGGGGTAAATTAGAGGTTGTAGTCCAAACAAACGCATGTCGCCTCCTCCGCATCTGCGGCGGCGGCGCGGGGAAACAAAGGAAAAGTGCAATGGCTAGTCTTGGTGAACTGGAACGGGCAGTGATGGATCTGCTCTGGGCGGGCCAGGAAGCAGCCACAGCTAATACCCTCCGGGACCGGCTGGCGCAGACATCTGCCGGCAAGGACGGCGCAGCCGGCCACGAAGGCAAGGAACTCGCGGTCACCACCGTGCTGACCGTACTGTCCCGCCTGGAGAAGAAAGGCCTGGTTGAACGTGAACGGGGCACCCGCCCGCACCGCTACCAGGCAGTGTCCAGCCGTGAGGACCACACTGCTGAGCTGATGCATGAAGTGCTGGGCTCGGCTCCCGACCGCGAAGCTGTACTTGCCCGCTTTATCGGGTCCGTCTCCGAGGGCGAAGCCGAGACTCTGCGCAAACTGCTTGGCCACATCTAAGGGACCATGTTCTGGGCCTCGTACCTGCTGGCGGTCCTTGCGATAGTCCTGGCGTGGCCGGTGCCTATCCTCCTCTCCCGGGCGCAGTGGCCGGCCCGCTCACCGTTCACTGCCATGATTCTGTGGCAGGCAATCGCGCTGGCCGGCGGGCTGTCCATGATCGGTGCCATGCTGGTTTACGGCCTGGAGCCGATCGGCGACAACCTGATCGCAGGGCTCCGGGCCCTGGCCGGCATGGTGCTGTACAACGCCCCCACCACTGAGCTGGGTTTCTGGCACATTTTTGCCCTGTCCGCGGCGGCACTGCTCACGGCCCATCTGGTGTTCACCCTGCTGTTGACGTACTACAAGATAGAGCGCCAGCGGCGGCGGCACCGCGAACTGCTGGCACTGCTGGCCTCACCGTCGGCAGAAGGGACCGGAACGCTGGTTATCAGCCACAACTCCCCTGTGGCATATTGCCTTCCCGGCGGCTCTCGTTCCGTGACAGTCCTCTCGGATGGCTTGATGGCGGCCCTTGAGCCTGCCGAACTCCGTGCGGTCCTGATCCATGAGAACGCCCACCTGAGCCAACGCCACCACCTGCTGCTGTGGGCCTTCGCGGCCTGGCGGCAGGCACTGCCATGGCTTCCCACCACCCGCCTCGCCCAGGAAGCAGTGAACTCGCTGATTGAAATGCTGGCGGACGACGTCGCGCTCAGGACTGAAAGCAAGGCCACACTCATCAAGGCCATCGCCATTGTTGCCAGCGGGTCGGCAGCCAACGCGGGCACCGCCGAACTCCGGCCGGGGTCCTCCAGTCTGGCGCTGTCAGGACTGGACGCCGCTGCAGGGACCTCCGGCGCCGACTCGGCCCGTACCACCGCGTCACGGGTCAGCAGGCTGCTCTCGCCCCGGCCCGAGCTTCCGGCACCTGTCCGCAACCTGGTGATGGCGGGATCTGTGCTGCTTCTGGCGCTGCCAACTGCCCTGCTGGTGGTTCCCGGCCTGCTGGGCTGAGCTGCCGTCAGGCGTCGATGCGCTCCCGGTCAAGGCTGGAGGCGCCGGCAATGATGAAGTCCTTGCGCGGAGACACGTCCGAACCCATCAGCAGATCGAAAATTTCCTCTGCCTGCTTCGCGTTCTCGATCCCCACCTTCCGCAGGGTCCGGTGCCGCGGGTCCATGGTGGTCTCGGCCAGCTGCTCGGCATCCATTTCGCCCAGGCCCTTGTAGCGCTGGATGGGCTCCTTGTACCGTTTGCCCTCCTTGGCCAGCCGGGCCAGCAGCACGTGGAGCTCCGCCTCCGAGTAGGTGTAGATCATCTCATTGGCCTTTTGGCCGGAGTTAATGACTTCCACGCGGTGCAGCGGCGGGACCGCGGCAAAAACCCTGCCTTCGTCGATCATGGGCCGCATGTAGCGGAAGAAGAGGGTGAGGAGGAGCGTCCGGATGTGGGCGCCGTCCACGTCCGCGTCCGTCATAAGGATGACTTTGCCGTACCGTGCGGCGCTGATGTCAAAGCTGCGGCCCGAACCGGCGCCCACCACCTGGATGAGCGCAGCACATTCGGCATTCGAGAGCATGTCCCCCACTGACGCTTTCTGGACATTGAGGATCTTGCCGCGGATGGGCAGCAGGGCCTGGAAATCTGAGGACCGGGCGAGCTTGGCCGTGCCGAGCGCCGAGTCGCCTTCCACGATGAACAGTTCCGAACGTCCGACGTCGTCGGTACGGCAGTCCGCAAGCTTAGTGGGCATGGAGGAAGTTTCCAGCGCATTCTTGCGCCGCTGGGTTTCCTTGTGCACACGGGCCGAGATGCGGGACTTCATCTCGCTGACGATCTTTTCGAGCAGCAGGGCGGACTGGGCCTTGTCATTCCGGTTTGCGGAGCTGAGCTTGGCGCTGATTTCCCGCTCGACGACCTTAGCCACGATGGCACGGACCGCAGAGGTTCCCAGGATCTCCTTGGTCTGGCCTTCGAACTGCGGCTCTGCCAGGCGGACAGTCAGGACAGCGGTCAGTCCTGCGAAGATATCGTCCTTTTCAATCTTGTCGTTGCCGGCCTTGAGTTTGCGGGCGTTGTTTTCCACCGCTTTGCGGAACGTTTTGACCAGGGCCTGTTCGAAGCCGGACTGGTGGGTTCCACCCTTGGGCGTGGAGATGATGTTGACGAAGCTCCGGACAGTGCTGTCGTAGCCGATCCCCCAGCGCAGCGCGACATCCACTTCACAGTCGCGCTCCACCTCGGCCAGTTGGCTGTGCCCGCGTTCGTCCAGGACGGGAACCGTCTCTTTGAACTTGCCGGAGCCGTGCAGCCGCCACACGTCGGTGACCGCCGGATCAGCGGCAAGGAACTCGACGAACTCGGAGATACCGCCGTCGTGGTGGAACACCTCCTCGTGGACTCCGGCCTCGCCGGGAGTTCCTGCGACTCTCCGCTCATCCCGCACGGTCAGTTTGAGACCGGGCACCAGGAAGGAGGTCTGCCGGGCGCGGGCGGCCAGTTCCTCGTAGGAGAACTTTGCATCCGGGGTGAAAATCTGCCGGTCGGCCCAGTAACGGATGCGGGTGCCGGTGACGCCCCGTTTGGCCTTGCCGGCAATGTCGAGCACAGAGTCGTCAACGAACGGAGTGAAGGGGGCGGCGGGGTCGCTGCGTGAGCCGGTGTCCTTGAAGCGCCCGGGCTCGCCGCGGCGGAAGGACATCTTGTAGGTCTTGCCGCCGCGGTCCACTTCGACGTCCAGCCGGGAGGAAAGGGCATTGACAACTGATGCGCCCACGCCATGCAGGCCACCGGAGGCAGTGTAGGAACCGCCGCCGAATTTGCCGCCGGCATGGAGCTTGGTGAAGACCACCTCGACACCCGTCAGGCCCGTCTTGGGTTCCTTGTCGATTGGGATGCCGCGGCCGTCGTCGTGGATCTCCACGGAGTTGTCAGCGTGCAGGATGATTTTGATGTCGTGGCCGAACCCCGCCAGCGCCTCGTCAACGGAGTTATCGATGATCTCCCAGAGGCAGTGCATGAGCCCGCGGGAGTCGGTGGAACCGATGTACATGCCCGGGCGCTTGCGGACGGCCTCCAGGCCCTCCAGTACAGACAGGTGCCGGGCAGTGTAATCAGAGCTTGGTGCCACTGGTGATGAACTCCTTCAGGGACGGAACAGCGGGCTGGAACGCTCTTCCTAGGGTAGTCGGCCCGGCGCCGATGGACCTGCTGCCACACCTGGCAGCCGGTGTGGACCCCGCCACTTACGCGGCGCCGCCGCCATCCCGGAGAATCTTGAGCCAACTTTGCGGATACGCGGACAGCGAACTTGGCCCATCCTTGCCATGGTTTTGATACGAATGCTGGTTATATAGACGTACTGATCTACTAAGGAGGCCGACATGACAACAGCAGTGGCAGACCGCACACTCAATGCACTCGACCGGTGCGACCGTTGCGGAGCTCAGGCCTACGTCCGGGTTGTATTGGAGTCCTCCGGCGGTGAGCTGCTCTTCTGCGGCCACCACGCCCGTGCAGTCGAGGCGACTCTCAAGCCGTTGAGCTCTGACTGGCACGATGAGACGGGCAAGCTTCGCGAGAAGGCAGCCGTAGAAATCGACTAGCTTCCTCAAGCTGTTGGGACCCCACCGCAAGGTGGGGTCCCAATCCGTTTAAGCACCAGTCCCACCGCACCACGCATTGCCCCGCCAGGAACGCCTGCGCGAAAGAAAGCGGCCCGCCCGCTGCCAGCCCCTCTGAGGGGCACGGCAGCCGGCGGGCCGCTTTCCTGGCTCAGCCCGTTTTAGTCGAGGTAGTCCCGGAGTACCTGCGACCGCGACGGGTGGCGGAGCTTGGACATGGTCTTGGATTCGATCTGGCGGATACGCTCGCGCGTTACCCCGTAGACCTTGCCGATTTCGTCTAAAGTCTTCGGCTGTCCGTCGGTCAGGCCGAAGCGCATGGCCACAACACCTGCTTCACGCTCGGAAAGGGTGTCCAGGACTGAGTGCAGCTGTTCCTGCAGCAGCGTGAAGCTCACAGCGTCGGCAGGAACGACAGCTTCGGAGTCCTCGATCAGGTCACCGAATTCGGAGTCGCCGTCCTCGCCCAGGGGTGTGTGGAGCGAAATGGGCTCCCGGCCGTACTTCTGGACTTCGACAACCTTTTCCGGTGTCATGTCCAGTTCGAGCGCCAGCTCTTCAGGCGTAGGTTCACGGCCCAGGTCCTGGAGCATCTGGCGCTGGACGCGGGCCAGCTTGTTGATCACTTCGACCATGTGGACCGGAATACGGATGGTACGGGCCTGGTCCGCCATTGCACGGGTGATGGCCTGCCGGATCCACCAGGTGGCGTAGGTGGAGAACTTGAAGCCCTTGGTGTAGTCAAACTTCTCTACCGCACGGATGAGGCCCAGGTTGCCTTCCTGGATGAGGTCCAGGAACAGCATCCCGCGTCCGGTGTAGCGCTTGGCCAGCGAAACCACCAGGCGAAGGTTGGCTTCAAGGAGGTGGTTCTTGGCGCGCTTGCCGTCGTGGATGATGAACTCGAGCTCACGCTTGTACTTCGGATCCATGGAGCCGTCGTCAGCGTTGATCTTCTCTTCGGCGAACAGCCCGGCTTCGATCCGGAGGGCGAGGTCCACTTCCTGCTCGGCGTTGAGCAGTGCAACCTTTCCGATCTGCTTCAGGTAGTCCTTGACGGGGTCTGCCGTTGCACCGGCGGACATGACCTGCTGGACCGGGGCGTCGTCGTCGTCGGCGTCGGAGTAGACGAAGCCCTTGCCGGATCCGGCCACGGCCTTCGCAGGGTCGGCCTCGGCGTCCTCCTCAACGACCTCAGGTCCTTCGAGGATGATGTCGTCAAGGTCTGCCTCAACTTCTTCTGCCTCGTCGCTGTCACCGGACTTTCCGGCAGCCTCGGCAGCAGCCTTCGCGCCGGGCTTGGGGCCGCGCTTTTTGGGCTCGCGCTTGCCGTCCGCTGCGGCCGCACCGGCCGATGCCTTGTTGGCTGCGCGCGTAGCTGCCCGCTTGGCGTTAGTCGCAGCCTGCTTCTCCTCGGCGGACAGTTCGTCCTGGGCGGAGGGGTCCTTCTTCGTGGAAGACGGGGTCACAGAAAACCTTTCTAGCGGTGGTCTGTGGAATCACCATACGGGCAACACCACTATGACCCTGTCAAGTCCGTGGTGAAAACCAAGCGCCACCACGGCCGGCAGAGTCTGTTAACACAACTCCCGGAGCCGCTGTTATGTTCCCCGAAGGGCGCAAAGACGGACGCTCGATACACGGACCCAACCGGGTCTCGGCCTCCATTGTCTCATGTTTTCCCGGATTCGGGCCTCTCCGCCGTTCTTTGGCCACTGGCCGTGCTGCATGTCCGTGCCTTCGTGGACGCCACCGACATGCTTTCGCCCCCCGATCAAGCTGCCTCCGGCCCGAACTTCTGCCAGGCGGCCTCCTTCCGTGCCGCCCAGCCGCAGATGGTCCCCCGCTGGACCAGGTCCAGCAGCAACTCCGCGAGCCGGTATCCGGGCTCCGCTTCAAGTGCCTGCCCAAGGTACGCCGCTGCATAGGAGCCGCGCCCCCGGCACCAGGCGATCCAGCCCCTTCCCGTCAGTGCCGCGGCGGCCGGCGGCCCGCCCATCAGGGCGAGGTGCTCCAGTGTGAGGTCGAGGGCGTCCAGGCTGTGCCATTGGGGAACGGCCGGCTCCTGCCCCATGAGGACGCCGCCATAGCGGGGAGTTCCATCCTGGCCACCGGAGATCGGGATGCCGTGCCCGAAGTGGTCCGGAAGCGCCAAGGATGGAAATTGATTGCCATCCGCTGCGGACGGCAGTTCCTCTTCACCCGCCTGCTCCGCCGCTGGGGTCATCGGCCCCAGCTGCGCGTCGGGGCTGAAAACGCCGAACTCTTCGGCCCCCGCTGCGGCCGCTGTTTTTCCTGCCGCCGCCATAACGAGGACGGCGTCGCGCCAGGCCGGCACCAGGAGTGTGGCCCGAAGGAAAGCATCCCGGTGTACTGATGGCTGTTGCAGGTCCCCGACCGGGCGGGCCAGCATCGCCTCCCACTGGCCCAGCACTGCGGCAAACTGGGGCCGGCTTTGCCGCCGGAGGTCCAGCTGCGCAGACCACACAGCCTCCGCATCCAGCACAGCGGCCCGATGCAGGGCAGGAACGGGGCCCGCCGGCTGCCGCTGTTCCGGTGCAGGTCCAATGCTGCTTCCCCGGAACACCATCTCAGTGTTAAGCAGGCTGTCGCGGATTTCGTCGATGGGACGTCCGGCCGGCGGGCAGCATGAGACATCCAGGCACCACGCCTCCCGCCAGAAATCCTCCCCGACGTACCAGGCCTCCCGGACAGGCATCCGCGCCCCTTGCAGCATGGAGTCCAGGGCGGCGAGCAGGCCATCGTACCGGGACGGCGGCGCCGCGCCGCCATTGCTTGTAAAAATCGCCAGCAAGGTGCCGTCAGCCTCTTTGTCCGCCTCGAGGTAGCGCCGGACGGCCCGCAGAAACCGGGCTGGATTCGCAAGGACATCAGGTCCAGGCAGGTCCAGCCGGAGGGTAGCGCCAAGCCTCTTGCCCTGCAGTGTCATCGCCACGAGGCTCTGCGCCGGCCAGTATCCCAGCGAGTGGGGAATGAAACCCAGGATGTCTTCCGGGCCGCGGACTGTGAGCCGTTCTGGAGGTGTCATGGCTCCAGCATTCGCGGCGACGGGGCCAGCCGACAGTAAGGGCCGCTGGTATGTGGAAACCGTGGCCCTGCAGCCGGCCCTGTGGAGGACCAGTCAGTCGTCCCGGGAACCCGGCTGGCTGCGCCGGGCCAGGTTTTCGCGGCGCTGCCGGGCCAGCGCACTGCGCAGCGGCGGGACCACAATGCCCTGGGCAGCCATCTGCCGCCGCACCTTCCGGCGGCATACCAGCATTGCTGCGGCACCGGAGCCGAGCAGCAGGAACTGGACACTGAGTGCGATCCGGAACGGGTCCAGCCCGTACAGCACGCCCTTGGAGAAACCGCTGGTATACAGAACGTCCAGCACCAGCCCGATCAGGAAGATCGCTATCAGCGCTGCGATGAACCCGCCCACGTTGACGATGCCCGTCGCGGTGCCGATCCGGTGTGCCGGGTTGAAGGTCCTCGCGAAGTCGAAACCAATCATGGAACCCGGCCCGCCGACGGCGAGAACCACCACGAGGCCCGCCAGCAGCCACAGGGGAGCCCGCCCGGGAGTCAACAGGACGGCAGCCCAGGCCGCAGCAGTGGCCCCGGCGATCAGCAGCACCATGGTGGAACGGCGCAGCGGATGCCGCGACACGAACCTTCCGATGAAAGGACCTACCGCCATTGCGGCAGCAACGTAGAGCGTCATGAGGGCAGCCACCGTTCCGGCGTCCAGGCCCTGCCCGGAGATGAGGAAGGGGTAGCCCCACGTCATGGCGAACACCGTGCCGCTGAACTGGATGGTGAAGTGGCTCCACATACCCAGCCGCGTTCCGGGCTGGCGCCAGGCGCGGGCCAGGGAGACCCCGGTGGCCTTCAGGCCTTGCCGGGCATGCGGCCGCTCTGTGCCGGGCGGGACGTCCTGCAGGAGCAGCAGGACCAGCACGACGGCGAGAGCCGACATCCCGGCCAGCATCAGGAATGCGGTGGTCCAGCCGGAGAGGTGCAGGACAAAGGCGAAGGGGATAACGCTGAAGAGCTGGCCCAGCTGCCCCGACATGCCCGTCAGCTGGGTTACCAGCGGCACCCTGCCAGGGGCAAACCACAGCGGGATCAGGCGGATCACGGAAATAAAGGTCATCGCGTCACCGGCGCCCACCAGGATGCGGCCTGCCACTCCCCCGGGAACACTGTCGGCAAAAGCCAGCTGGAGCTGCCCGAGTCCCATGAGGACCGCCCCGCCGGCAATCATGGCGCGCGAGCCGAACCGGTCCACCAGCAGGCCCACCGGAATCTGGAGGCCGGCGTAGACGAGGAGCTGCAGGACGGTGAAAAAGGAGATCGCGGACGCACTGGCCTGGAACCGCTCAGTGGCCTCCAGCCCTACCACGCCGAACGACGTGCGCTGCGCCACGGCCACCATGTACCCGAAGATTCCAATGGTCCAGATGAGCCAGGCGCGGGGTGCAGTCACCACTTCATTATGCCCGCGCCCCGAAGAGCCCTTACTGCGCCGGGTTCTCCCGCGCCAGGTACGCCTCCACTGCTGCGCCCAAAACGTCGGCATTGGGCAGCTCGTCATTCTCGTCCGCCAGGAGCGAGCGGCGGACTGTGCCTTCGGCCTTCTCGTCATAACGGGCCTCCAGCCGTGACACCACCTGCTGGACGTCTTCGGAGGCATCAATCTGCTCCGCGATCTGCCGGCCAACCTCCCGGCCGGCCTCGCGGAGCCTGTCTGAAGGCAGCATCAGGGAGGTGGCGGCGCCCAGGTATTCAAGGCCTGCGACGGCGGCGGTGGGGTATTCAGCTTCGGCAAGGTAGTGCGGCACGTGGATGACGTAGCCGGCAACGTTGCGGCCTGCCTCCACCAGGCGGAGTTCCAGGATATGGCCTACGGCTGCGGGAACTTCCACCGTTGGCTTCCATACAGAAATGCCCTCGATCAGGTCCGGCCGGTTTCCGTGGACGGTTACCCCCACCGGCCGGGTGTGGGGAACCGGCATGGGGATGGAGTGGATCCAGGTGACGAGGTTGACGTCCAGTTTCTCCACGATGCCCACCACAGCCCTGGCGAACCGCTCCCACTGAAGGTCCGGTTCGAAACCTGCGAGCAGCAGAAACGGCTTCCCCAGGCCATCCACCAGCCGGTACAACGCGAGCCGGGGTTCCTGGTAATCCTGAAGGTGATCCTCAACAAACGTCAGGTGCGGACGGCGCGAGCGGTAGTCAATCAGCTGGTCCGCATCAAAAACAGCGACCGGCTGGGCGTCGAGGGAGTCCAGGAGCTCCGCATTGATCTGCTTCACCACCTGGCCGGCGTCGGCAAAACCCGTGAAGCCCATCACCAGGTTCAGCCCGCGAAGGTCGGGACTGTGGAACAGCTCAATGTTGCTCGCATAGAGCGCATCGGGGTCCAGCAGGGAGCCGGAAATCCGTTCAAGCACGGCATGTTCCTTTCACAGGTGGGGTGGACATTCTTTACAACGCCCCGGGACAGCCGGGCATTCCGGCGGCCACTGTGGCGCACCTCTCAGGAAATTCTCCAGCTCAGACGCAGACGGGCTACGATCGGAACTGGCCTGCCAGACGGGCCCGCAGACTCCCGGACTGCGTTCCGAACGGCCGCACCCGGGCAACCATGGCAGAGCGCCGAACATGCACCCCTGCCCGAACATCTTTCGAGAATCGAGGACTGATCCGCGTGGTCAAGAATACTGAAATCAACCTTAGTACCCTCTCGCGGGACCTGAAGAAGAGCCCCGGCGACGCCGTGGTCATAGGTGTGGGGCAGGGTGCGGACGGTCCCGTCCTCCTGGAGAACCCGCTGACCGCCAGGTCCGCCGAGGCTCTCGGTGATTCCCTCAAGAGCCTCGGCGTGACAGGTGCTGCCGATCAGCTGGTGCGTTTGCCTGGCCTCCCCGAGACGGGTGCGGGCGTGCTGGTCCTGGCCGGCGTGGGCAAAGTGTCAGCGGCCGGCCCGCTGGGAGCGGAAGCACTGCGGCGCGCTGCCGGCTCGGCTGTACGCCAGCTTGCCGGCCTTGCCACAGTTGTCCTGGCGTTTCCGACGGCGTCGCTTGCCGATGTGGAGGCCGTGGCCGAGGGCGCGGCCCTGGGTGCCTACTCCTTCACCGAGTTCCGGTCCTCGAAGGACGGCCTGAAGGATCCCGTCCGCAACGCCGTGATTTTCACGGAGCTGGCAGACCAGAAAGAACTGGCCCCTGCGCTCAAGCGGGCCGCGCTGATCGGCAAGGCCGTCAACGCCACCCGCTCCCTCGTCAACCAGCCGCCAAGCCACCTCTACCCGGAGACTTTCGCTGAGGCTGCGAAGGACCTGGCCAAGGGCCTGCCGGTGAAAGTCACGGTCTGGGACGAGAAGCGCCTGGAAAAGGAAGGCTTTGGCGGCATCATGGGCGTAGGCAAGGGATCCGCCCGCCAGCCCCGCCTCGTCAAGGTGGAATACTCGCCCGCCAAGGCAACGTCAAAAATCGCTCTGGTGGGCAAGGGCATCACGTTCGACACCGGCGGGATCTCCATCAAGCCGGCCCTCGGCATGGGAGACATGAAGAGCGACATGGCCGGTGCCGCCGTCGTCCTTAACACTGTCCTGGCCCTTGCGGGACTGGGCCTGCCCGTCAAGGCCACCGCCTGGCTCTGCATCGCCGAGAACATGCCTTCCGGCGCCGCCTCCCGCCCCGCCGACGTCCTCACGATGTTCGGCGGCAAGACCGTTGAGGTCCTGAACACCGACGCCGAGGGCCGGCTGGTGATGGCCGACGGCATCGTGGCCGCCAGCCTGGAGCACCCCGACGCCATCATTGACGTCGCCACCCTCACCGGCGCACAGCTGATCGCCCTGGGCAACCGGACTGCCGGCGTCATGGGATCCGACAGCGTGACTGCGCCTCTGAAAGCGGCAGCGGACCGGGCCGGGGAACTCGTTTGGCCCATGCCGCTTCCCGAGGAACTGCGGCCCAGCCTCGATTCGCAGGTCGCAGACCTCGCAAACATCGGGGAACGCCACGGCGGCATGATGACCGCAGCCGTTTTCCTCCGCGAGTTCGTGGGTAAGGGCAAGGACGGGGAACAGATCCCCTGGGCACATATCGACATCGCCGGGCCCTCCTTTAACAACGGAAGCCCGTATGGCTACACGCACAAGCAGGGAACGGGCTGCACGGTCCGGACTCTGGTGGCCTATGTGGAAGACATTTTGGCTGCCGCCTGACGCGTTTTGGCGGCCCCCAACGTGTTGTCACGCGGCTTTGCGGAACTGGTGATCCCTGTGCCACAAAGCCGCGTGACACTCGACACAAGCGCTCCACAAACGTGGTGCCAGGGTGGAGCATGGATAAGTGGTTCGCTAAGGTGAACCACGGTAGTCACAAATGCAAGAGAACAGGCCTGCTGGCATAATCACGGCAGTGCAAGTTCCAAGACCAGATGATGCGCAGGATCGCGTCATCGTTCACGCGAGGGAGCGTTTTAGTGGCCGATCAGGCAACTGCGCAAGAATTCGACATCCTGGTACTCGGTGGCGGCAGCGGCGGATACGCCGCCGCGCTGCGGGCAGTACAGCTTGGCCTCACCGTCGGCCTCGTGGAGAAAGCAAAGCTGGGCGGCACCTGCCTCCACAACGGCTGCATCCCCACCAAGGCCCTCCTGCACTCCGCGGAACTGGCCGACCACGCCCGTGACTCTGCCAAGTATGGCGTGAACGTCACCCTGGACAGCATCGACATCAACGCTGTCAACGCGTACAAGGACGGCATCATCGCCGGCAAGTTCAAGGGCCTGCAGGGACTCATCAAGTCCAAGGGCATCACCGTCATTGAGGGCGAAGGCAAGCTCCAGGGCACGGACACCGTCGTGGTGAACGGTACCGCCTACAAGGGCAAGAACATCGTCCTGGCCACCGGCTCCTACTCGCGTACCCTCCCGGGCCTTGAGCTCGGCGGCAAGGTCATCACCTCGGACCAGGCGCTCACCATGGACTTCATTCCCAAGAGCGCCATCATCCTGGGCGGCGGCGTCATCGGCGTCGAGTTCGCCTCGGTCTGGAAGTCCTTCGGCGTGGAAGTCACCATCGTGGAGGGCCTGCCCTCCCTCGTCCCCAACGAGGACGCCACCATCGTCAAGAACTTCGAGCGGGCCTTCAAGAAGCGCGGCATCAAGTTCTCCACCGGAGTGTTCTTCCAGGGCGTCGAGCAGAACAACGACGGCGTCAAGGTCACCCTGGTGGACGGCAAGACCTTCGAGGCCGACCTCCTCCTCGTTGCCGTGGGCCGCGGTCCCGTCACCGCCAACCTTGGCTACGAGGAAGCGGGCGTCACCATCGACCGCGGCTTCGTCATCACCAACGAGCGCCTGCACACGGGCGTCGGGAACATCTACGCCGTCGGTGACATCGTCCCCGGCGTCCAGCTCGCGCACCGCGGCTACCAGCAGGGCATCTTCGTCGCCGAGGAAATTGCCGGCCTCAAGCCCGTGGTCGTCGAGGATATCAACATCCCGAAGGTCACCTACTCCGAGCCGGAAATCGCCACCGTTGGCTACACCGAGAAGGCCGCCAAGGAGAAGTTCGGCGAAGACCAGGTGCAGACCCAGGAATACAACCTGGCCGGCAACGGCAAGAGCTCCATCCTCGGCACCTCCGGACTGGTCAAGCTGGTCCGCCAGAAGGACGGCCCTGTTGTGGGCGTCCACATGATCGGAGCCCGCATGGGTGAGCAGGTTGGCGAAGCCCAGCTGATCGTGAACTGGGAAGCCTACCCTGAGGATGTTGCCCAGCTGGTGCACGCGCACCCCACCCAGAACGAGGCCATGGGCGAAGCCCACCTGGCACTCGCGGGCAAGCCGCTTCACGGCTAGTCTCCCCCACCACCAAAGAGCCTGGTGCACCCGGCACGGAATGCCGGGTGCACTAGGCTGGCCAACAGGCAGCAATCATCCGCACTAAAGATCAATAAGGAGAACGGGGACGACATGTCTGAATCCGTTAACTTGCCCGCCCTCGGTGAGAGCGTCACCGAAGGAACCGTCACCCGCTGGCTGAAGCAGGTAGGTGACCGGGTAGAGGTGGACGAGCCCCTGCTCGAAGTCTCCACCGACAAAGTAGACACTGAAATCCCCTCTCCTGTCGCTGGCGTGATTGAGGAAATCCTGGTTGCCGAGGACGAGACCGCCGAGGTAGGCGCTCCCCTGGTCCGGATTGGTGACGGTTCCGGCGGCGGCGCCCCGGCCGAAGAAGCTCCTGCTGCTGAGCAGGCATCCGCTCCCGCCGAGGCCCCCTCCACTGAAGCACCTGCTCCCGCCGAAGCGCCTTCCACTGAAGCGCCCGCCCCCGAAGCACCAGCGCAGGAAGCTTCCGCACCCGAGACACCGGCAGCCGGCGGCGGCGAAAGCCACGAAGTCACACTGCCGGCCCTCGGTGAGAGCGTCACCGAAGGCACGGTCACCCGCTGGCTGAAGGCTGTTGGGGACGCCGTCGAGGTTGACGAGCCTTTGCTGGAGGTCTCCACCGACAAGGTTGACACCGAAATCCCGTCGCCCGTGGCCGGCACCCTGCAGGAGATCCGCGTCAGCGAGGACGAGACCGCAGAGGTCGGCTCCGTCCTTGCAGTCATCGGCTCGGGTGCAACCGCCGCCCCGGCCGAGGCTCCCTCCACCGAAGCGCCGGTCCAGGAAGCGCCCAAGGCAGAAGCACCGCAGGCAGAAGCACCTGCGCCGCAGGCAGCTCCCGCCCAGGCGGCACCCCAGCAGGAGGCCCCCAAGGCAGCACCTGCTCCCCAGGCCCCCGCAGCAGCTCCGGCGTCAGCAGAGGCTGCGCCGGCCGGCGGATCCGAGTCAGGCTACGTGACCCCCCTGGTCCGGAAACTGGCCAACCAGCACGGCGTGGACATCGCCTCGCTCTCGGGCACAGGTGTCGGCGGCCGTATCCGCAAGCAGGACGTTATGGCCGCAGCCGAAGCCAAGGCAGCTCCCGCAGAGGCCCCGGCAGCAGCACCTGCCGCGTCCGCCCCCGCAGCCTCCGCAGCCCCGGCAGGCGCCGCTTCCTCACTCCGTGGCACCACGCAGAAGGCACCGCGCATCCGCCAGGTCATTGCCCGCCGCATGCGTGAGTCCCTCGAGGTCTCCACCCAGCTGACGCAGGTCCACGAAGTGGACATGACCAAGGTGGCCAAGCTCCGCGCCCGTGCCAAGAACTCCTTCCAGGCACAGAATGGCGTCAAGCTGACCTTCCTGCCGTTCATCGCCAAGGCGGTGGCCGAGGCCCTCAAGCAGCACCCGAAGCTCAACGCTGCCTACGACGAGGCCAAGCAGGAAATCACGTACCACAACGCCGAGCACCTGGCGATCGCCGTCGACACGGACAAGGGCCTGCTGGTCCCGGTCATCAACGACGCCGGTAACCTGAACCTCGCCGGACTGGCAGCCAAGATCGCCGACGTCGCAGGCCGCACCCGCGACGGCAAGATCGGCCCGGACGAGCTGTCCGGCGGCACATTCAGCATCACCAACATCGGCTCGGTCGGGGCCCTGTTCGACACCCCGATCATCAACCAGCCGCAGGTGGGGATCCTCGGCACCGGCGCCATCGTCAAGCGTGCCGTGGTGGTCTCCGATGAGAATGGTGACGACTCGATCGCCATCCGCTCCATGATGTACCTGTCCCTGACGTACGACCACCGCCTGGTGGACGGCGCGGACGCCGGCCGTTTCCTCCAGACCCTCAGGGCGCGCCTCGAAGAAGGCGCCTTCGAAGCGGACCTGGGGCTGTAACAGCCGTATTCTGACGACGGCGGTGCGGGCTCGGGTGGGAAACCACCGGAACGCCTGTGCCGCCGTCGGCCGTTTAATCCCTGCAACCCCCTGCCGGCGCTCCGGACATCAGCACTCCGTACCTGTCAGCTACTACAACCGGTAGAACGAATGGCTACACTGGTCCCATGAACATCGTCTATAACATCGTGGTCTTCCTGCACATCGTTGGCGCCGCCATGATCGTGGGTATCTGGATCGGCCAGATGAAGAAACCCACCGTCCATCCCCGCCAGTTCGACGGGGCCATGCTCCAGCTCCTGACCGGCATCGCCCTGATGGGGCTTATCCCCGCACTGGACATGGACGCCAACTACTTCAAGCTCGGCATCAAGTTTGCCGTAGCCCTCGCTGTCGGCGTCCTGGCATTCATTGGCCGCCGGAAGTACAAGAAGGGCGAGGACATCAGTGCAGGCCTGGCCCACGGCGTGGGCGGCCTCGCGCTGCTGAACATCGCGATCGCGACACTCTGGCAGTAACTGCTGGAGGCAGGACCACGGCGACGGCGGCGCTCCTTTGGGAGCGCCGCCGTCGCCGTTTCAGTACCCCTGTCATAATCCACTGACAGCGGACAGCCGGTGCATGCCGGCAACCAAGTCCCTAGGATGGGAAACGGCGGGTCCAGGCAACTGCCTGCCCCGGTAAACAACGACCTGAGGAGTGAACATGGCAGCAACACGTTCAGCAAACGCAGTATGGAACGGCAACCTGACGGAGGGCTCCGGAACCACCAGCCTGGCCACCTCAGGCCTGGGCACCTTCGATGTCACGTGGAAGGCCCGCACGGAAGCGGCCAACGGCAAGACCAGCCCGGAGGAACTTATCGCCGCAGCCCACGCCGCATGCTTCTCCATGGCCTTCAGCAACGAACTCGCGAATGCCGGCCACTCCCCTGAGGAAGTCCGCGCCAAGGCCGACGTGACGTTCGTTCCGGGCACCGGCATCACGGGCAGCCACCTGACTGTCTCTGCCAGGGTCCCGGGAATTTCCGAGGACGAATTCCAAAAGATCGCCGGCGAAGCCAAGGTTGGCTGCCCCGTCTCGGGCGCCCTTGCCAGCATCGACATCACCATGGATGCCACGCTGGAGTCCTGATTCCGTCCCAGCGAAAAGCCCTGCCTGCCCGGTGTTTTCCGGACAGGCAGGGCTTTTTGGTGCTGTGCTTCCTTGCCCTGCCGGCTTACTTCCCCTGCTGGCGTGCAGGCAGCGGCGCGGGACGCAGGCGGCGGTATCCTTCACGGGCCGGCGGGCGGTCCGTGGGCAGCTCCTGGATCATTTCCTTCAGCGCGCCAATGCCGTACTCCAGCTGCGGATCACGGCTCGCCGCATAGGCATGGGGCGGGTACACAACTTCGATGTCCGGGTCCACACCGTAGTTTTCAACGCTCCAGCCCACCCCGCCGCCGAACCAGGTGGCGTACCGCGGCTGTGTCACGCCCGTGCCGTCGGCAAGGGTGAATCGGTTGTCGATACCCACTACGCCGCCCCAGGTACGCGTTCCGATGACCGGTCCGATCCCCCTCAGCTTTGACACCTGGGTAATGATGTCCCCGTCCGAGCCGGCAAATTCATCAGCGAGGATGATCACCGGGCCGCGCGGCGCGTGATGGGGGTAGGTGCGGGGCTTTTCCCCGCGCGGCATGCTCCATCCCGTGACCTTGCGGCCGATGAGCTCGGCCACCAGCTGGGAGGTATGCCCGCCACGGTTGCGCCGCACGTCAACAATCAGGCCGTCCAGCGCTGTTTCCGTATCCAGGTCCCGATGCAGCTGGGCCCACCCGTTGGCCATCATGTCCGGGATGTGCAGGTAACCAAAGGTGCCCCCGGAGGCTTCGCGGACGGTACGCCTGTTGGTGGCCACCCATTCCTGGTAGCGCAGGCGCTCCTCGTCCTTGACGGGCACGACGGCGACCCTGCGCTGGTTGCCCGCTGCGGCGCCGTGCGAGGGACCGTTCAGGAGGGTCAGTTCGACGGCGCGTCCTGCGGCTCCCACCAGCTGCATGGCCGGTGTGACGCTTTCTGAGAGCGGGACGCCGTCGATGGCCAGCAGGATGTCCCCTGCCTTACCGCCGACTCCGGGCCGGGTCAGGGGTGACGTGGCCAGCGGATCGGACGATTCACCTGCCAGGATGCGGGTGATTTCCCATCCTCCAGCAGTGTGGGCCACGTCGGCTCCCAGCCTGCCTTGGCCGTGGCTGCCGTTTTCCGTGACCGGTGCCGGCCGGACGTAGGCGTGGGAGGTTCCCAGCTCGCCGTGAAGTTCCCACAGGAGGTCCACCAGGTCATCGTGCGAACCCAGCCTCTCCACCAGTGGACGATAGCGGCGGTAGATGGATTCCCAGTCCTGCCCGGCCATGTCCTCGGTCCAGAAGAAGTCGCGCTGCAGCCGCCAGGCCTCGTCGAAGGCCTGGCCCCAGACGCTGAGCGGATCCATCATGACGCGGACACGGCCAAGATCGACCTTTACGAGCTTCCCGGACTCCTCGTCTGCCTTGGTATCTGCCGGGACCACTGTGACCTGCTTGTCAGCGATCAGCACTACCTTGCTGCGGTCACCTGACAGGCGGAAGCTGTCCAGGGCGTCCACCAGGGTCGTCTGCTTGCGCCGGGTGAGATCGAACCGGACCAGGCTGGGGCGGGCGTCCTTGTCCTCCTGGCTGGCTTTGCCGTCTCCGGTTACCCCGGCGAGGGCCCAGTCGAGCCACAGCAACGCTCCCCCGGTGGCTTTCAGCGAGGTGTAGTTGCCCTGCGGCACGGGAACGGTGATGACCCGGTGGGCCAGCCCTTCTGCCTCCACCCGCACTTCCGGGGCTGCATTATCGGGGCGGGGGCCGTCGTCGCCCTTTTCCCCTTCTTCTTCGGCCGCTGCGTCTCCACCCTGGGAATCCACCGCCGGTCCAAAGGGCGACGGCGTCTCCGCTGCGAGTGCCAGGAGGTATGGCTTGATGGGGTTGGGAAAGGAAAGATCGAAGGAATGTCCGTCGTAGACCGGGTCAAAACTCCGGTTGGACAGGAAGGCGAGGAACTTCCCATCCGGGGTAAATGCAGGTGACTTGTCACCGAACCGCCCGTCAGTGACATCCACCGGAGTGGATCCCGGCGTTGCCACATTGGCCAGCCGCAGCCGGCTGCGGGATCCAAACGAGGTCACGGGCTCCGACCACGCCAGCCATTGCGAGTCCCCCGACCAGGCGAGGTCGGCAATAGTGCCCTCGCCAATACTGGACACCAGCGTCAACTCGCCCGTTGCCGTGTCTGCGACGAATACCTCGCCGAAGGATGTGCCCAGGGCGATCCTTCGTCCGTCAGGGCTCGCTTCCATCGCGCTGGCCCGCGAGGGCCGGGGAAAGGCGATGCGCAGTGCAGCGGGAGCTGCCGGAGCATCGTCAGCCGTCGTGGCAGTTTCAGGCGCGACGTCGGCCTGTTCATCGCTGCCATGGACAGGTATGGTGCTCCCGCTCAACACGGCAGCGCCCGCAGCCGGGACTGGCTGCGGGAGGACCACGGTGTCCTCGTCCCCTGCCGCTGCCGGCTCCTGGCCGGCGGCTGTGCCACTGGCTGCTGCACCCATGCCTGCGCTCGGACGGCCCGGCCCGGCAGTCCCGGACGGGTGGGGTACAGGAGCCGCGATGTCCTTGAGATACAACGCCTCCACACCGTCGTGGTCGGCAATGTATGCCAGCCGGCCGTCCCCCAAGGGCCGGGGCAGGCGGGCCCGGACCCCCGGCGTTGCCTCGATGATGCGGGAAGGCCCGTCCTTGTGGCGGAGCCAGTGGATGGTGCCGTGGGCTTCGACTGCACCGGCAGAGCCTGTGGTGTCGGGAACGGCCGCGGCAAGGTGCCTACTGGTCTTGAGCAGGGCGGGGCGCCTGGACTGTGAGGCCGAGCCCAGGGTGATATCCAGCCGGACGGGGTCCGCACCAAGATGGTGCATGACCCACAGCTCGCCGGCCGACTCGAAGATGACACGCTTGCCGTCAGTAGCGGCATGCCTGACGTAGAAGTCCTCGTGGTCCGTGTGCCGGCGCAGGTCCTTTCCGTCCGGAAGGACCGAGTAGAGGTTGCCGTAGCCCTCGTGGTCGGAAAGGAACACAACCCGGCCGTCCACCCACATCGGATCAGCCAGGTTGCCGTCAATGTCGGGGAGCAGGCGCTCGAACTCGCCGTTGCCGTCCGCGTCAATCCACAGCTTTCCCGCAGTGCCGCCGCGGTAGCGTTTCCACCAGGCAGGCTCCCGGGACAGCACGCTGCCCACCACGACGGGGCGTTCGTCACCCACTTCAGGGCCGAAGGCCACTGACTCGACGGGTCCGAACGGAAGTTCCTCGGCCCAGCCGCCCTCCAGGGGGACGCTGTAGGCGTAGGTGTGCCTGCTTTCGGCCTGGCGGAAAGCGCTCGTGACCACCACGGAACCGGCGGCGGTAAAGCCCTTGACCCTTGTTGTGCTGTGACCGAAGTAGGTCAACTGCCGGTACCCGCCGCCGTCGACGTCCGCCGTGACCACTTCAGGCGCCGTTCCCTGGACAACCGTCCACACCAGCCGCTTCCCGTCAGGGGTGAAGCGGGGGTTTCGGGCAGGCAATTGGAGTGCAGAGACACGCCAGGCCCGGCCACCGCCCAGGGGCGCAATCCACACGTCATCCTCGGCCACGAAGGTGACCAGATCGCCGTGCAGATGGGGGAAACGAAAGTAGCTCGAAAAGGTCATCGTTCGATCATAGTCACCCCTCCTGCGGCCTGTCGGGAGGTGCCGCCGGTGATGCGGCGTGGTGAGATGTACCATGCGCATCGTCATGGCCGGGGCCTCCGGGCTTATCGGTACCTCCATGTCAGAAACCTTCCGCAACGCCGGCCACGAGGTCGTGTCCCTGGTCAGGCGGGAGCCAGCCTCAGCGTCGCAGATCCGGTGGGACCCCGCGGCGGGCCGGCTGGATCCGCAGGCGCTTGCCGGCGCGGACGCCGTGGTTAATCTGTCCGGTGCGGGCATCGGGGACAGGCCGTGGACCCGCAAACGGGTGGATGAGCTCTTCAGCTCACGGCTGGGCCCGACGCGGACTCTTACCAAAGCGATGCGGCAGCTGGATTCGCCGCCCCCTGTCTTTATCAGCCAGTCCGGTTCCGGCTACTACGGTGATGCCGGCAACACTGTGCTGCGCGAAAATGCGCCGCAAGGTGCCGGAACGCTGGCGCGGATTTGTGGCCAATGGGAGGCGGCGGCCGCGGAGGCACCCCCGGGTGTCCGGGTGGTGGTCACGCGGACGGGCGTGGTACTCAGCCGCTCCGGCGGCGCGTTGGGCAGGTTGTTGCCGTTGATCCGCCTGGGTGTGGGCGGGCCGCTGGGGAACGGCCGGCAGTTTTGGCCCTGGGTGACGCTGCCTGATGTCTCCTCCGCGTTCCTCTTCCTGCTGGAGTCCGAGGTCAGCGGGCCCGTGAACGTGTGCGCTCCCGAGGAGGCCGACGTCAACGCCCTGGTGGCGTCGCTCGCCCACGCCCTGCACCGCCCTGCGGCGCTGCGCGTTCCGGCCCCTGTCCTCCGCCTGGTGATGCGGGAACTGGCGGAGGAGCTCCTCCTGGCAAGCCAGCGCGTCGAGCCCGCCGTGCTTTCCGGGGCGGGGTTCACCTGGCAACATCCCACGCTCGCCCGGGCCGTCCGGTGGGTCGCGGCCAAGGACGAACCCGGCCAGGACTAGGGACACCCTGTCTTCCGCGGCAAGGGAGTGCCAGGTATTCAACGTCCGGACACGAGGCAGGAAGGCGGTCGGCGAAGATCAGGTGGGGCCAGCCGGTTGCAACGATCAGTCTCCCGGCCGGATCTCGCTGATCCGCCACGTTCCGTTCACGGCGACGAGTACGAGCCTGAGTCCACGGTCTTTGCTGGCGGAACCTGTTCCCACGACAGACCCACCTGAATCCTTTTCCTCGTACGCCGAGGAACTGGAGCGCACACGGACCACCGCCTGCGCGGACGTTGCCCCCTCCTCAGTGCGTACGTCCGCAAGGGTGCTGGAAAACCCGGCCAGGACGTGCCCCGGGCCCCGCAGCCGTTCCGCTGTCTGCTGGTCGGCGATGGCTGCCGGTGAACCGTCCACGTTCACCTCGCCCAGGAGCTCCAGATGCCCGCTGCTGAACGCCAGGTCGCGCAGGACAGCGAGGCCGCGTACAGCCTGGGCGGGGTCTTCAGCCCGGGCCTGCTGCCTGCCCGCGGCGGCAAGCACGTCAAGGGTTCCGATGCCGGCGGGCAGAGGTGCTGCTTCCGGCGCCACTGTCCGGCCACCTCCCGTGTCACCGTCTTTCCCAAGGGTGCTGCCCTCCTGCACAGCGCCATCCTCCCGCGCAATATCAGCCCCCTGTCCGCTGACCGTCTCCTGCCCTTGTATGGCAACTGCTGCAGGGGGAGATTCCGCCGGCAGCGGTCCGGGTCCCACAATCCACCAGGCAGCTGCCAGGCCCAGCACGCCGGCTGCTGCCGGCAGGCCGCGTAGCAGCAGCGCCGTGCGAGGCCCGCTGCGCGGCGCCCTGCCTGCGTGTTTGCCGCCGGACGCCGCACGATCATTCCTGGTGGGCGGGAACGGCATGCGTTGCACGGAAATGGGCAAACGGACCCACGTGGCCGTAGATATCCACCTGCCGGCCGCTTTGACCTTCTCCCTTACAGCTCCAGGCCGGGACGCGTCCGGCACATGACGGCGGGTCACCAGCTCCGGGACGACGGTGGGGTGGACCGACGCTGCGAGGTCAAGCGGCTGGGGTGACGCGCTGCGGTACACGGCCGTGGCCAGCGCGGCCGCCGTCGGCCGCCGCCTCCGGTTCTCATCAAGTCCGGCTTCCAGGGCAGCTGCCAACTCCCGGGGAACCTCGGGGACCAGGAGGGACAGCGGCGGCCGGTAAGCCGTCCGGGGCGGCGCCTGTCCGGTAAGGCAGAACCAGCCCAGCGCCGCCGCCGAATAGACATCCCGTTCGGGTTGCAGGCCGCGCACCGGGTCCGCCGGTGCCGGATCCATAAACCCTGGCGTTCCTGATGTTGCAGCATCGCCTGGGTCGCCCAGGATCCGGGCTATGCCGAGGTCGGACAGCAGAGGTTTGCCCTGGCCGGTAAACAGGACGTTGCCCGGCGCAACATCCGAATGCGTGAATCCGTGGCCGTGCAGGTAACCAAGGACCTGGGCTACGGGCGTCAGCACGGTGACTGTTTCACCAACGCTCAGCCTTCCGCGGACTTCCAGAAGTGCGGCCAGTGACCCGCCGGGCGCGTAGTCCATAACCAGGGCTGTTCCGTCTTCCGGCACGGCAAGCCGGACGACGTCATGGGCTTTGACCAGGTGCGGGTGGTCCAGGAGGGACAGGATACGGATCTCCCGCCTTATGGCGTCCTCCGTTATTGCCTCTGCGCTGTGCGGTCCGCCCGGCACGGTTCGGAAGCACTTTACGGCAAAGTTCCGGCCGGTCTGATGCTCTCTTGCCAGCCAAACCGACGCGCTGCCGCCGCTGCCCAGCAGCCGGCCCAGGGTGAAGCCGGGTAGGTCGGGAGCCTGCGGGTTTTCCATACGTCATGTCTAGCCGAATCACGGCTGCAGCGCAGAAGTTATCCACAGGCTGCTCCGGCCAGGTGCCACAACAACCGGAGTGCTGCCGGCTGACCCGGTACGAGTGGGTGAGCTTGAACACTAAAGCGGGTACGGGACGGCACGCGGTCTAAGCTGGATGCCATGACTCTTGAGTTTTCACAGCTGGGTCTTGCTCCTGATTTCGTCGACTACCTGCGTGGTTGGGAAATCCAGAGCGAACTCCACGCCAAAGTGGTCGCGGGGGTGGCCCCAAGCACTGTCCTCCTCCTTGAGCACGGGCCGGTATACACAGCGGGCAAACGGACCGAGGATCACGAGCGGCCCTTCGACGGCACCCCCGTGGTCCCGGTGGACCGCGGCGGGAAACTGACCTGGCACGGACCCGGCCAGCTGGTGGGATACCCCATCATCAAACTGAAGAACCGGGCGGGCATCCGGGACTACGTGGAACGCCTGGAGTCCGTGATCATTGCGGTGCTGGCCGATTATGGAATCAACGCTGTACGCATCAAGGGCCGGGCCGGGGTGTGGATCACCGCGGACATCAAGGGCCCCGACCGGAAGATCGCGGCGATCGGCATCCGCGTGCATGACGGCGTGACCATGCACGGGTTCGCCATCAACTGCAACAACGATCTTGCCCCGTACTCACAGATCATCGCCTGTGGCATTACGGATGCCGGCGTGACAACGATTGCCCGGGAAACAGGTTATGACGTCGCCCCGGCTGACCTCGTTTCCCGCATTACTGAAGAACTGCGCAAGAATGAAGACGCCCTGGTCGCTACCCCCGAAGGAGCTCTACTGTGACATTGGCACCTGAAGGCCGGAAGCTTTTGCGCGTTGAACAGCGCAACTCTGCTGTTCCGGTGGAGCGTAAGCCGGAGTGGATCAAGGCCAAGGTCCAGATGGGCCCGGAGTTCGTCCAGCTCAAGAACCTGGTGAAGAAGGAAGGCCTGCACACGGTGTGCGAGGAGGCCGGCTGCCCCAACATTTTTGAGTGCTGGGAGGACAAGGAAGCCACGTTCCTGATCGGCGGGTCCGAGTGCACCCGCAGGTGTGATTTCTGCCAGATCGATACCGGCAAACCCTCCCCGGTGGACAGGTTCGAACCGACCAAGGTGGCCCGGTCCGTGCAGGCGATGCAGCTGCGCTACGCCACCGTCACCGGCGTGGCCCGCGACGACCTTGAGGACGAGGGCGTGTGGCTGTACGCCGAGACAGTCCGGAAAATCCACGAACTGAACCCCGGCACCGGCGTTGAGCTACTGATCCCGGACTTCTCCGGCAAACCCGAACACATCGCCGCGATCTGCGACTCCAAGCCCGAGGTGTTCGCGCACAACGTCGAGACCGTGCCCAGGATTTTCAAGCGGATCCGGCCGGCGTTCCGGTACGAGCGGTCCCTGGATGTGATCACGCAGGGCCGGAACCTGGGCATGGTGACCAAGTCCAACCTGATCCTGGGCATGGGCGAAACCCGCGAGGAAATCTCCGAAGCACTCCGGGACCTGCACGAGGCCGGCTGCGACCTGATCACCATCACCCAGTACCTGCGCCCGTCCGAGCGGCACCTGCCGGTGGACCGCTGGGTCAAGCCGCAGGAATTCGTGGACCTCCAGGACGAGGCCACCGAGATCGGCTTCCTCGGCGTGATGTCCGGCCCGCTGGTCCGCTCCTCCTACCGCGCCGGCCGGCTCTGGGCCACCGCGATGCGGAAGAAGGGCTGGGAGATCCCTGCAGAACTGGCCCACATCGAGTCCTCCGGCACCACCCGCCAGGAAGCCAGCTCCCTCCTCGCAGCCCGCTCCTGACCAGCAGTTCCCGACTCAACAGGCGTCCCGCGCAGGGCCGGCACCGGAAGACTCCGGTGCCGGCCCTACGGCTTTGGTCACGTAGAATTGAGGCACTATGGCGAAATCCCCTGATTCCAGCAACTCCACTCCGTCTGGCTCCAGCGCTGTCAAGCGTGGCCTCTTCTCGCGCAAGCCGAAAGAAGCGAAGGCCAAGAAGCCCAGCAGGCTCAAGCAGATCCGCGAAGTCTTCACCATGACCCGCCGCCACGACCCCATGGTCCCGTGGCTGATGCTGCTGGTGTTCCTTGGCATTGTGGCCGTGAGCTTCCTGGTGGGCTACTGGCTGGAAAACTGGATCACGGGCCTGATCATCGGCATTCCCCTGGGCTTCCTGGGCGCCACCCTCATCCTGTCGCGCCGGGCCGAACGCGCAGCCTTCGCCCAGATCGAGAACCAGCCGGGCGCTTCCGGCGCTGCCTTGGGCACGCTGCGCCGCGGCTGGATCACGGAGGAACAGCCTGTCGCCGTGAATCCCCGGACGCAGGACGCCGTGTTCCGCGCCATTGGCCGTCCCGGCGTCGTACTCGTCAGTGAAGGCCCCACGCACCGGGTGAAGCCGCTGCTGGATGCGGAACGCAAGCGCCTTGCGCGCATCCTGCCCAACGTCACCGTCCACGTGATTGAGAGCGGCCGCGGCGAAGGCCAGGTTCCGATCAGTGAGGTGGCCAAGAAGATGGGCAAGCTCAAGAAGGAACTGACCAAGCTTGAGGTGAACGCAGTGTCCAAGCGGATCTCCTCGCTGGGCAACCGCCTCCCCATTCCCAAGGGTATTGATCCCTACAAGGCGCGTCCCAACCGCGGACGCTAGGTTTTGGAACGCGCCCCGGTTCCGGTCTGTACCGGCAGCCGGGGCGCTTTTTTACGGCTGACAGCAGGACAGGAAATCATCATGGCCCTCACAAAAACCGCAGTTATCCGCGCGTTCCGGATCCTGGCCATCGCGGAAGCCTTCAGCTGGGCAGCGCTCCTCATTGGCATGTACTTCAAATGGATCGCCGGAACCACCGAAATAGGTGTCCAGGTAGCGGGGCCTGTCCATGGCGCCCTGTTTGTGGGCTACGGCATCGCGGCACTGGCCCTCTGGCGGCTGCAGCGCTGGCCCTTCGTGGTGGCCCTGTTCGCGGGCATGTCCGCCGTCTTCCCGTTCGCCACGATTCTGTTCGAGCGCTGGGCGGACAAACGGGGCTACCTCACCGCCACGGCCGCAGAGCAGGACGCCGCGTCAGTCCGGGAAACCAGCCAGGTATAGCAAACCCGCGGTTCCTGTCGTCCGGGCCGCAGCCTTCAGCGCCTGAGCAGCAGCGTGTTCATGGCCTTGTCATGCAGGCCTCGGTGGTCCGGATCGAAAATGACCGCAGGGATGACAAGGCAGAGCAAAACTGACCTCACCAGTGCGGCCAGCGGACCGGCCGGCGCGCCGCCGGCCTTCACCACGTGAATGCCCATGACACGGTGCCCAATGCTGTAGCCGAGGGTTCCGATCAGGAGGACTTGTTCGACGGCGAAGATCGCCAGCGTGGCCCACGCGTCGCCTCCGAAGGCGAAGTTGCTGATCAAAAGCGCGATGCCCCAGTCGATCATGATGGCCGCAATCCTGCGGCCGGCACGGGCAATGGAGCCGGGCCCGGACTCCGGCAGTCCCAGCCGCTCCCCCGGATATTTGGAGATGCCCGAGGTGTCGGGGCCGGAGAGCCAGGAGCCAATGTCATTGCGATCTACCACCGTCCAAGCTTACCGACTTCCTGCCGACCACACTGTGGATGGGGTTAGACCACACAGTGGACGCAGGATAGCGTTGCCGTATCAGGGCATTCTGTAACCTGCCCGAAACAATGCGGACACCGACGGGAAATGCCGCGTCAATAGGCTGTTACCAGTTTCAAGCAACCCACCGCATGCAGTACTGCAGCAGGTAGTCACGGCAGGGTACTCACAGCAGGGAAACACCAGTGTTTCCCTGCCTTCGGATTGCGCTGGATCAGCTGGCTTGCACGCCAGATATTCACATATGCGTTAGGAGCATAGATGTTCAAGACTGCGGACGAAGTCCTCAAGTTCATCAAAGACGAAGATATTAAGTTCGTCGACATCCGTTTCACCGATCTTCCGGGCGTCCAGCAGCACTTCAACGTCCCCGCCAAGAGCGTTGACGCTGACTTCTTCATCAACGGCCAGCTCTTCGACGGATCCTCCATCCGCGGCTTCCAGGGCATTGCAGAGTCTGACATGCAGCTCATCCCGGACGTCACCACGGCGTTCCTGGATACCTTCCGCATGGAGAAGACCCTCGCGCTGAACTTCTCCATCGTCAACCCCCGCACCGGGGATCCCTACCACCGCGACCCCCGCGGCGTGGCAGAGAAGGCTGAAGCCTACCTCGCCTCGACCGGTATCGCTGATACCGCATTCTTCGCCCCCGAAGCCGAGTTCTTCGTGTTCGACAACGTGCAGTACCAGTCCTCCCCCGAGGGCAGCTTCTACAAGATCGATTCCGAGGAAGCCCACTGGAACAGCGGCCGCGAGGAAGAGGGCGGAAACCTCGGCTACAAGACCCCCGTCAAGGGCGGTTACTTCCCGGTCTCCCCCACCGACAAGCAGGCTGATCTCCGTGACGCCATGTGCGTCGCCCTGGACGAGGCAGGCCTTGAGGTGGAACGCAGCCACCACGAGGTTGGCTCCGCCGGCCAGGCCGAGATCAACTACAAGTTCACCACGCTGACCCACGCTGCCGATGACCTGCAGAAGTTCAAGTACGTCATCAAGAACACCGCGGATGCCTGGGGCAAGTCAGTGACCTTCATGCCGAAGCCGGTCTTCGGTGACAACGGTTCCGGCATGCACTGCCACCAGTCCCTGTGGACCGGCGGCGAGCCGCTGTTCTACGACGAGAAGGGTTATGCCGGCCTGTCCGACACCGCCCGCTGGTACATTGGCGGACTGCTCAAGCACTCCTCTGCTGTCCTGGCCTTCACCAACCCGACGGTGAACTCCTACCGCCGCCTGGTCAAGGGCTTCGAAGCTCCGGTCAACATGGTCTACTCGCAGGGCAACCGCTCCGCCGGTATCCGCATTCCGATCACGGGCTCCAACCCGAAGGCCAAGCGCATCGAGTTCCGCGCTCCGGACCCCTCCTCCAACCCGTACCTGGCCTTCGCTGCCCAGCTGATGGCCGGCATCGACGGCATCCGCAACCGCATCGAACCCCCCGCCCCGATCGACAAAGACCTCTACGAGCTCCCCGCCGAAGAGGCCAAGGACATCCCCAAGGCACCGGGCACGCTTGAGGAGGCGCTGGAGGCACTGCGCGAGGACAACGAGTTCCTGCAGGCCGGCGGCGTGTTCACCCAGGACCTGATCGACACCTGGATCGAGTACAAGTACGAGAACGAGATCCGCCCGCTGTCCCTGCGCCCGAACCCCTACGAGTTCGAGCTCTACTACGGCGTCTAGCCTGCGGCCCGCTCATCCGGGCCACTGAGACTGCAGAAGGCGGCCACCGGGTATCCGGTGGCCGCCTTCTTTTCGTTCAACGATAAGGTGGGGGCCCAGCTCCAGACGTGCTGAGACCGGGAACCAGACCCCCTGACGAATGCCCCCCGGGACAAAGACCATTCAGCCTTCCCCCCAACAAGGTTGAAGGACACCGCCACTCCACATGATCGGGCAATCGCTTTCTCAGCGCAAACGCGGCCCGCCGCCCGTTATGTCATTGTGGCCCAAAACTGCGGAACATGATCCGCTGGGGGCCTGACTGCCCGCCCGTATATTGCCCCCGGTCCACGAATCCTGCGCGGAGATAAGCGGTCAGGCCTGCGGGGTTCGCTTCATTTACGGAAAGAACGACGCCGGCCTCCCCCGTGTCGTGCCGAAGCGTGAGTTTTCGGGCGGCAGCCACGGCAGCAGCAGCAGCGAGCGGACCCAGCCCCCTGCCCTGGTCCCGCCTGTCAATCAGGAAGCCCCGCAGCAGCCACGCCGAGTCATCATCGGGCCACCCCGCCAGGCGCGCCGCCCCCGCCTGCAGGGTCAGCACGCCAACGGCCCGGCCGCCGGACTCGATCACATAGGGCCTGCGCGACTCCTCAGCCAGGCCGGCCAGGGCCATGCGGAGCGGATCGCCCACAAACTGCTGCTGGCCGGGGCCGAGTTCAAGCTCAGCCACGGCTCCCAGCTGTACTGCCCGCGCATCGTCGTCGAGGTCCCGGAGCGGGATGAGCCAGACGCTCAGGTCCAGGCTGTAAGTATTGGCCATTCGGTTACTGTCCGTAGAAAATCCGCTCGAAAACTCCCCGTGCCCGCCTGCTGACCCGGAGGTAGTCCTCCTCCAGTACTGCGGCCTGCCCCGGCTCATATCCGCACCAGCGCGCCACGGCTTCCAGGTCGCGCCGCGATGAGGGCAGCAGGTCCGAGGCCTTGCCGTTCCAGATCACGTTGGCAGACCTGATCCGGCTGGCAAGCCGCCACGCGGCGGCCAGCAGGCCGGCGTCGTCCTGCTCAAGCAGGCCAAGCCGTGCGGCTGCGTCCAGTGCCTCCAGCGTGGACGTGGTCCGCAGCTCCGGATGGCGGCGGGCATGCTGCAGCTGCAGGAGCTGGACCAGCCATTCCACGTCGCTCAATCCGCCGCGGCCGAGTTTCAGGTGCCGCGCGGGGTCAGCGCCGCGGGGCAGGCGTTCCGACTCCACCCGCGCCTTGACCCGCCGGATTTCCCGCACATCCGTCTCGGCGATTGATTCGGGGTACCGGATGGGAACGATGAGTTCCAGGAAGTCCCTTGCCAGATCATCATTGCCGGCCATGGGACGGGCCCGCAGCAGCGCCTGGGCCTCCCAGATGAGGGACCAGCGCCGGTAGTACTCTGCGAAGGAGTCAAGGGAACGGACCATGGCCCCGTTTTTCCCCTCGGGCCGCAGGTCCGCGTCCATCTGCAGCACGCGCTCAGCCATGATGGCCGGTTTCAGCGGCTGGGTCAGCAGGGTGGAAACCTTCGCCACGATCCGGGCGGCCTGCTCCTGCGCTTCAGCCTCGCTGAAACCCGGCAGGGCCCTGTGTACATACATGACATCCGCGTCCGAACCGTAACCAATCTCGCGGCCTCCCTGCCGTCCCATCGCGACCACCAGCACTGCCGTCTTCAGCGGACCGCTTGCGGAGACGATGCCTTCCGCCACCCGCAGGGCACCCAGCACTGCAGCCCGGTCCGTGTCCGCCAGGGCCGCCCCCACCTGGTCCTGGTCCAGCAGCCCGGCTGAATCGGCGATGGCGATCCGAAGGATCTCGCGGCGCCGGATCAGCCGGATGAGACGCATGGCGCTCTCCGGATCAGCGTGCCGGGACATCTTGGACGTGATTTCCTGCCACTGGGCTTCAAAACCCACCGGTGCCAGGTCCTTGTCCTGGCCAAGCCAGGCCACGGACTCAGGCGAAACCTCAAGCAGATCCGCGATCAGCCGGGAGTTGGAGAGCATGTGGCACAGCCGCTCTGCGGCAGCATTGGAGTCCCGGAGCAGGCCAAGGTACCAGTGGGTGGTTCCCAGGGCCTCGCTGACGCGGCGGAAGGCGAGGAGTCCGGCGTCGGCGTCCACCCCTTCCGCCAGCCAGTCCAGCAGGATGGGCAGCAGCTGCCGCTGAAGGGCAGCACGGCGGCTGACCCCGGCGGTCAGGGCCTCGATGTGGCGCATGGCCCCCTTCGGGTCCAGGTAACCGAGTGCGGCGAGCCGGCCCTGGGCTGCTTCCGGTGTCAGCCTGGCGTCTTCGGTGCTGAGCTTGGCCGCGGTGTTCAGCAGCGGCCGGTAGAAGATCCGCTCATGCAGTTCCCGGACGGAGCGCTTGGTCTTCTGCCACGTGGCCAGCAGGGCGTCCGGATGCGGCCGCTCGTTGGAGAAAGGCCCCAGCACAGCCTTGGCCAGCGACCGGAGGGCTGGTTCAGCGACCGGCATGAGGTGCGTCCTGCGCAGCTGGAACAGCTGGATCCGGTGTTCCAGCAGGCGCAGGTACCGGTACGCGTTATCGAAGGCGGCGGCATCGGAGCGGCCGATATACCCTCCCGCCGAGAGGGCAGCGATGGCGGAGGTGGTGTCCCGCCGTCGGAGGTTTTCGTCTGCTTTTCCGTGCACCAGCTGGAGCAGCTGGACGGTGAATTCAACGTCCCGCAGCCCGCCGCGGCCGAGCTTGATCTGGCGCTGCTCCTCGGCGGCAGGGATATGCTCGGTGACACGGCGGCGCATCGCCTGCACCGATTCCACGAATCCGTCCCGGCTCGCAGAACTCCAGATCAACGGCGCGACGGCGTCCTCGTAACGGCGGCCCAGATCGGCGTCACCGGCGATGGTCCGGGCCTTCAACAGCGCCTGGAACTCCCAGGTTTCCGCCCAGCGGGCATAGTAGGACTCGTGCGAGGCCAGGGTGCGGACCAGGGGTCCGGATTTTCCTTCCGGGCGAAGGTTCGCGTCCACTTCCCACAGCCCCGGCTCGCGGGCAACGGAGGAGATGGCGCGGGAAATTCCGCTGGCCAGGGCAGTCCCGATAGTGCTGGCGCGGGCATCGTCCAGGCTGCCAGGGTCCACCACGTAGATGACGTCGACGTCGGAGATGTAGTTCAGCTCGCGGGCGCCGCATTTGCCCATGCCGATGACGGCGAGGCCGACGGCGGCAACATCGTCAGTGCCGTACTGGCCGGCGGCCTCTGCGCGCGAGACCGCCAGGGCAGCTTCGATGGCTGCCCCTGCAAGGTCGGCAAGTTCCGCGCCCACCGACGGCAGGAAGTCCAGCGGATCAGCGGCACACAGATCCTTGACGGCCAGGTCCACCACTCCCCTGCGGTAGGCCGTTCGAAGGGCCGCGTAGGCGTCCGTTCCACCGCCGGCTGCCACGGGCCGGACGGCACGCGGATCGGCGCCCACGGACTGCAGCAGCACCTCACGCAGGGAGGCAGGATCGGACTGCACGGGTTCGGGGCTCGCGCGCACCCGGAAGGCTGCCAGGTGCTCCGGATGGCGGATCAGGAATTCACCCAGCGCTTCGGACGCGCCCAGCACGCGGTACATCGGTTCGCTGATGTCGGGGTCGGCGGCGGCCAGGTCCCGGAGCTCCGGATGCTTTTCAATCAGGCGGACCAGCGACTGCAGGGCGGTGTCCGGGCTGGCTGCCATCTGCAGGCCCGCAAACAGCCGCTCCGGTTCGAGCCCTTCCAGTTCCGGCGCAGCCAGGAACCGCTCGCCTTTCTCAAGGTCGCTGAAACCGGCCGCAATGAGGCGGCGTGCCAGGCTCACGCCCGCAGCCTAAAGGATGCCGAGGTTGCGCTGCAGTTCGTAGGGCGTCACCTGCAGGCGGTAGTCCTGCCACTCGGCGCGCTTGTTGCGCAGGAAGTGCTCAAAGACCTGCTCGCCCAGGATCTGGGGCATCAGTTCCGAGTCTTCCATGGTCCGGATGGCGTCATGGAGGCTGGCGGGAAGGGGATCGTGGCCCATAGCCCGGCGCTCGGCAGAACTCAGCGACCAGACGTCATCCTCGGCTGCGGCGGGAAGGTCGTAGCCTTCCTCGATGCCTTTCAGGCCGGCGCCGAGGAGGACGGCGTACGCCAGGTAGGGGTTTGCCGCGGAATCAATACCGCGGTATTCGATCCGTGCAGACTGGCCCTTGCCCGGCTTGTACAGCGGAACGCGCACCAGGGCTGAGCGGTTGTTGTGGCCCCAGCTCAGGTAGCTCGGCGCCTCGCCGCCGCCCCAGAGCCGCTTGTACGAGTTGACGAACTGGTTGGTCACTGCCGTGAACTCGGGGGCGTGCTTGAGGATCCCGGCGATGAACTGGCGGGCCGTTTTTGACAGCTGGAACTCGGCACCGGCTTCGTAAAAAGCGTTGGCGTCGCCTTCGAACAGGGAAAAGTGCGTGTGCATGCCGGAGCCGGGGTGGGCCGTGAACGGCTTGGGCATGAACGTGGCGTACGTGCCCTGCTGCAGCGCCACTTCCTTGATGACCGTACGGAAGGTCATGATGTTGTCCGCGGTCTGGAGGGCGTCAGCGTAGCGCAGGTCTATTTCGTTCTGGCCCGGGCCGGCCTCGTGGTGGCTGAACTCCACGGAGATGCCAACGGATTCGAGCATGGTGACGGCGGTCCGGCGGAAGTCCTGGGCCACGCCGCCGGGGACATGGTCGAAATAACCGCCTTCATCCACGGGCACAGGCGCGCCGTCCGGCCCGGGTTCCTGCGACTTGAGGAGGTAGAACTCGATTTCCGGGTGGGTGTAGCAGGTAAAGCCCATGTCCGCGGCCTTGGCAAGGGTCCGCTTCAGGACATTGCGCGGATCTGCAGCGGACGGTTCACCATCGGGGGTGAGGATGTCGCAGAACATGCGCGAGGTCTGTTCGGTCTCGCCGCGCCAGGGCAGGATCTGGAAAGTGGAGGGATCAGGCTGGGCCAGCATGTCTGATTCGAACACCCGGGCCAGGCCTTCAATCGCGGAGCCGTCGAAGCCCAGTCCTTCCTCAAACGCACCCTCAACCTCGGCCGGGGCGAGTGCCACGGACTTGAGCGAACCCACGACGTCGGTGAACCACAGGCGCACGAAACGTACGTCCCGCTCTTCGATAGTGCGCAGGACAAACTCTTGCTGGCGGTCCATGATGGCCTCTTCTCCGGTCAACGTGCATGCTCCGGGGCCCGCGAAGGGGAAGCCGGCAGCAGTTCACCAACACTGTACTAAGCATTCGGCGCCGATGCTGGAGCCGCTGCCGCACGTAACACAGCGTTAACACCATGCGCCCGGATTCCAGCCCTGCAGCCGGACTGCGCTAGCGGTCCGGAGCTGCCGGATGGCTGCTCCTATGACCGTAATCACGCTGTGCGGCTCCGGCCGGCGGTAGCTAGGAGAGCGGCTGCCGCACTACGCTCATGCCATGGCCTCCAGCAACAGCTCCGATTCCAGCAGCATGTCCGCCGACGTCCCCGCCCCCTACGGCAGCGGGCCGGGGCAGGCAGCGGCCGCAGCCGCGGAGCGGAAGCCGGCCAAGGTGCGCATCCACCACCTGCAGCAGGCCAAGAATGACGGCACCAGGTTCGCGATGCTGACCGCCTATGAGCAGTACACGGCGGAGATCTTCGATGCCGCCGGCATCGAAGTGCTCCTCGTCGGGGACTCGGCCTCGAACAACGTGTTCGGCAACGAGACCAGCCTTCCGGTCACGGTGGATGAGCTGCTGCCCCTGTGCCGCGCGGTCGCCCGGAGCGCCAGGCGCGCGCTCGTTGTGGCTGACCTGCCGTTCGGCAGCTACGAGGTCTCGGCCGAACAGGCCGTCGCCGCCGGTGTCCGGTTCCTCAAGGAAGGCCTCGCCCACGCGGTGAAGATCGAGGGCGGCGCATACTACGCTCCCACTGTGAAAGCCATGGTCCAGGCCGGAATTCCCGTCATGGCCCACATCGGTTTCACTCCGCAAAGCGAGCACGCACTCGGCGGCTACCGCGTGCAGGGCCGTGGCGACGACGCCAAGCGGCTCATTGACGACGCCGTCGCCCTGGCTGAAGCCGGAGCCTTCTGCGTGCTCATGGAGATGGTCCCTGCTGAAACGGCAGCTGCCGTGGATGCGGCTGTCACCGTTCCCACTGTGGGCATCGGCGCGGGCAAGGAAACAACGGGCCAGGTGCTTGTCTGGCAGGATATGGCCGGGCTCCGGGGCGGTCGGATGGCCAAGTTCGTCAAGCAGTACGCGGACCTCCGCAGCACCCTTTTGGACGCGGCCGCGGCCTACGGCGAGGACGTCAGGTCAGGCCGGTTCCCCGGACCCGAGCACACCTTCTAACCGCGCCGGTGCAGGGACGGGCCGGCACGGGGGCAGCCTGCCCGCCCAACTGTCAGTCGTCGTCGTCCTTTTCCCAGGCGACATTGCGGGCCCGGACCTTCTCAAGGGCGTGTTCCGCTTCTTCCCGCGTTTTGTAGGGCCCGATCAGCTGGCTCCAGTCGGATACCCGGTCCTCTTCGATCTCGTGCGTCCTGACGTTGTACCAGTACTCAGTCATCGTTGCTCCTCGTTCCGGCGGCGGGGAAGCTGCGGCGTGATCCGCGTAACTTAAATTCTTACGCAGGCCCCGTGCGGCTTCCGGTTGCTAGGCGTTCTGCACTGCCTTATATGATCAATCTATGCCTTCCCTTGCCTCGACTGCACCCATCGGCACCCTCACCCCGGGAACCATAGGTCCGCAGCGTCCCGTTCCGGCGTCCATCCCCCGGCCGGAGTATGTCGGCAGGCCCGCGCCGGCAAAATTCACGGGCTCGGAAGTCAAGTCCCCGGAGACCATCGAGAAAATCCGGGTCGCGGGAAAGATTGCGGCACAGGCAATCGTGGAAGTCGGCAAGCACATCGAGCCGGGTGTCACCACGGACCTGCTGGACAAGGTGGGCCACGAGTTCCTCCTTGACCACCACGCCTACCCGTCCACCCTGGGCTACCGGGGCTTCCCGAAGTCGCTGTGCTCGTCACTGAATGAGGTCATCTGCCACGGCATCCCGGACAGCACGGTGGTCCAGGACGGCGACATCCTCAACATCGACATCACCGCTTTCATCAACGGCGTCCACGGGGACACCAACTACACCTTCCTGGTGGGCGATGTGGACGAGGAATCCCGCCTCCTGGTGGAACGAACCCGGGAGTCGCTGAACCGGGCGATCAAGGCTGTGGCTCCCGGCCGGGAGATCAACGTCATTGGCAGGGCCATCCAGTCCTATGCCAAGCGCTTTGGCTATGGGGTGGTCCGCGACTTCACCGGCCACGGCGTGGGCGAAGCCTTCCACACCGGGCTCATCATTCCGCACTATGACGCGGCCCCGGCCTACAATACGGTGATCGAAGCCGGCATGGTCTTCACCATCGAACCGATGCTTACCCTCGGCACCGTGGAATGGGATATGTGGGCCGACGACTGGACCGTTGTGACCAAAGACCGGAAGCGCACCGCGCAGTTTGAACACACCCTGCTGGTGACGGACACCGGCGCAGAGATCCTCACCCTGCCCTAGGCTGGCCAATCACCACCACCACGCTGTACTGACCACCTGCTGTACCCCTCCCGGTTCCCGACCGGACACCACTCCACGGCCGGCCACCGGCCGTTGCCATCCTGCCCGCCCCTGCCACGAACGGAAACCCATTGGCCAAGAAGGACGAGAAACCGCACAAGAACGCCCCGCTGATCGGCATCGACATCGGAGGCACGGGAATCAAGGGCGGCATTGTCGACCTGAAGAAGGGCAAACTGCTCGGTGAACGGTTCCGCGTCCCCACCCCGCAGCCCGCCACGCCTGAATCCGTTGCGGAGGCCGTGGCACTGGTGGTGTCCGAACTGTCCGCCCGTCCGGAAGCGCCTGCTGCCGACTCACCCGTCGGTGTGACGTTCCCCGGCATCATCCAGCACGGCGTGGTCCACTCCGCGGCCAACGTGGACAAGAGCTGGCTCTCCATGGACATCGACGGCCTCCTGACTGCCCGCCTGGGCAGGCCCGTGGAGGTCATCAACGACGCCGACGCCGCAGGACTGGCCGAAGCCCGGTACGGCGCCGGAGCCGGCGTCAAGGGCACCGTCCTGGTGATCACCCTGGGTACCGGAATCGGCTCGGCCTTCATCTTCGACGGCAAGCTGGTTCCCAACGCTGAACTGGGCCACCTGGAGATCGACGGCCACGACGCTGAAACGAAGGCTTCCGCCGTGGCCCGTGAACGTGACGGGCTGTCCTGGGATGAGTACAGCGTCCTGCTCCAGCGCTACTTTTCGCACGTCGAATTCCTGTTCTCCCCGGAACTGTTCATCGTGGGCGGGGGCATCTCCAAGCGCGCCAATGAGTACCTGCCCAACCTCCGCCTCCGCACGCCCATCGTGCCGGCGGTCCTTCGCAACGAGGCCGGCATCGTCGGCGCCGCCATCGAAATCGCGTTGAAGCACAAGCTCGCCAAATAGCGCAGGTTCCGTGCCGCCGTCGTCAGCAATGCAGCGGGCGACGGCGGCACACTGGTTTAACGCGCGCCGGGAGCCTGAGCTGCGCCGCTGCGTGTGTGCTCTGTGATCCCAGGCGCAGAGAAGCGCGCTGGCCTTCAAGCTCCCGGGTACGGATTGTTACTGAAGATCGTGGTGCCGGTGGCGGCTGCGGCTTCCCCTCCGCAGCGCCACCGGAGTCTACAGGGGGCTCTTCTCGGAGCTCTTGGCGCCTTTCGGGGCAACGCCCCGGGCATCCTGTTCTTCCTGCCGAAGCAGGGCTATGGCCGTCTCGAAGTCCTCAAGGGATTCAAAGGCCTGGTAGACGCTCGCAAACCGGAGGTAGGCCACCTTGTCCAGCTTCTGCAGCGGACCGAGGATGACCAGGCCCACCTCATGGGCATCGATTTCGGCAGCACCGGAGGAACGGATCTGCTCTTCGACTTCCTGTGCGAGCAGGGCGAGGTCGTCCTCGCTAACAGGGCGGCCCTGGCAGGCTTTGCGTACCCCGTTGATCACTTTGCTGCGGCTGAAGGGCTCGCCGACGCCGGACCGTTTGATCACGGAGAGGCTGGTGGTTTCGACGGTGGTGAACCTTCGGCCGCACTCCGGGCACTGACGGCGGCGCCGGATGGCTGAGCCGTCGTCCGCCATGCGGCTGTCCACTACCCGGGAATCGGGGTTGCGGCAGAACGGACAGTACATTGTGCCTCCCTCTTCCCTGTTTGTATGCGCGCCTGAATACGTGCACGCAGTACTCCAGCGGCTCCCAGTTTACGTCCCCGCACCTGCTAATAACAAGCGTGTAAGTACTACATGTAGTGGTCGGCACTACTACATGTCGGCCCAGGCGGGTCAGGAGAACCTGGCGGTCACAGCATCCCCGTGTGCTGGAAGGTCTTCGGCGCCGGAGAGGCTGACGATGTGCCCGCTGACTTCGGCCAGCGCGTCGCGGCTGTAGTTCACCACCTGGATGGCCCGCAGGAAGGTGGTGACGTTCAGTCCGGATGAAAAGGTGGCTGTGCCGCTGGTGGGCAGGACGTGGTTGGATCCGGCGCAGTAATCCCCCAGGCTGACGGGGCTGAAATCGCCAACAAAGATGGCGCCGGCATTCCTGATCCTGGCAGCGACGCCGGGCGCATCCTGCGTCATGATCTCGAGGTGCTCCGCGGCGTAGGCGTCGCAGGCGGCGATGCCCTGTTCCAGGTCCTTCACCAGCACAACTCCGGACTGCGGGCCGGACAGCGCTTCGCGGACGCGGCCGGCGTGCCTGGTGGCCGCGGCCTGCCGGTCAAGTTCGGCGCGGACGGCGGCGGCCAGATCTTCGGAATCCGTGATCAGCACCGAGGCGGCCTTGGGGTCGTGCTCTGCCTGGCTGATGAGGTCAGCGGCCACCAGGCGGGGCTGGGCGGTGGAATCTGCAAGGATCGCAATTTCGGTGGTGCCCGCCTCCGAGTCGATTCCCACGACGCCCTTCACCAGGCGCTTGGCGGTGGCAACAAAAATGTTGCCGGGCCCGGTCACAACGTCCACCGGTTCCAGCGCCGGACCGGCCTCCGTTGCCGCAACACCGTAAGCGAACGCCGCGATGGCCTGGGCACCGCCGATGGCATACACCTCGGTGATGCCGAGCAGCGCAGCGGCGGCGAGGATGGTGGGGTGCGGCAGCCCGCCGAACTCCTTTTGCGGCGGCGACGCCAGCGCGATGGACTCGACCCCCGCAGCAAGGGCTGGAACAACGTTCATGATCACGGACGACGGATAGACGGCCAGGCCGCCGGGGACGTAAAGTCCCACGCGCGCCACGGGAACCCAGTTCTGTGCCACCACCGCCCCGTCACCGAGTTGAACCTCGATGTTGCGCGGGCGCTGGCCGTCCGCGAAGCGCCGTGCGCGGCTAATGGATTCCTCCAGTGCGCTCCGGACGGCCGGATCCAGCTCATCCAGTGCGGAAGCCAGGGCCTCCCCGGGAACCAGCGGGTGGGTCTGTGCCACGCCGTCAAAACGCAGCGCAAGGTCCGCCAGCGCCCCAAAGCCGCGCTGCCGGACGGCCGAGATAATATCCAGGACCTTTTCCTCAGCATCGGCCACGGTGTGGCCCTGGGCGCGCGGTACGGCAGCGCGGAGCCCTGCGAGGGTGAGGTTTCGGCCACGCAGGTCAACCGTGCGGAAGTCTACGACGGCGGTGGCTGGGCTGGCGGGATTCTCCGGGGAAATGGTCACCGGCCTATTTTACCGGCCCTCTGCCGCAGCATGCCGCGACGGGCCCGTTCCGCCGTCGGGTCTGCTGCCCAGGAGGTTCAGGAGCTCCAGAACGAAGACCGACGCTGCTGTGGCGGCGGGCCACAAAAGCAGCACCGGCCAGGCCCGGAGCGAAAAGGCGATGCTGGCGTTTGCTGAGGCGTCGACCGCCGGCGCCCACACCTGGGCGGCCAGCAGTCCTGCCTGCCAGGCCACGACGGCGCCGCACAGGGCTCCGACGAGTCCAGCGGCCAGGTCCGCCCGCGGGTTCGCACGCTTTTGGTCTGCCAGGAAAACTCCGAGGAGGCACCCGGCGAACACCAGCAGCCCCGCCAGCGTCAGGTCCCGCGGCAGCCAGACGTCCGGGTTGGTGCCGGCACCGAGGGCGGGGTTCCGGGTGATCAGGTTCAGGCCCCCGGGAGCCAGGAGCCACCACAATATTCCCAGCGGGATACCTGCTGCTGCCGGGAGGGCCAGCATTGCCCAGGGCGGCCGCCGGCGCGGCCGGCGGGTGGCTTTCATCATGCACAAACCGTAACAAATGTTCTTGGGGGTAAGGCGCGGGCGTGCCTCGGCGAATTCACCTGCGGCATCGCGGACCAATAGTCTTGGAGGAGAGTGCCTTGACCAAACATCCCATCCGCAGGAGTTGCCGTGACAACAGATGACGTGCCGTTCGAGCGGACCTTCAGGGAAATGTTCCGGCGCCATGCCGCCGGGGTCGCCATTATCACGGTGAACTACCAGGACCAGCCGTACGGCTTCACCGCCACGTCGGTGGCGTCGCTCTCGGCGCAGCCCCCGCGCTTTACCTTCAACATGGCCCGGAGTTCCAGGTCGTGGCCCGCCGTGGCCAACACCACGTATCTGGGCGTCCACATGCTCGGCCTGGAGAACATGCGGCTCGCTGACCTTTTTGCCGGGGCCGGCAACCGGTTCGAAGGTGACCACTGGGAAACGGGGCCGCACGGCGTGCCGGTGCTGAAGGACGTGGCGGGCTGGCTCATCGGCGAGGTGCAGATGCGCCTCTCCTTCGAGAACAACGCCGTTGTGGTGGTCCAGGTGGTGGACGGCCAGGTTGGCGGGGACGCGTCGCCCCTGCTGTACCACGGCGGGGGCTACAGCCAGCCTGTCCCGCTGGACTACGAAATCTGACAGCCGGAACAACCGCACACGACGACGGGCGGTGCCATCCGTCGTCGTGCTTCCCTGCGCAGCCGCTCAGGCGTCCAGGCAGGCCGGACCAAGCAGCACCTTCAGGTCCCCAAAGAGCGACGGGCTGGGGTTCACCCGGAGGTGGACCGGCAACCCCATGATCTCCGTCCGGGTGTCACCCTGCAGGTGCAGGCGCACCTCAGAGTTGCCGCGGTGCGTGCGGAGCACATCGCCAAGTTCGGTGACCACGGCCTCGGTGGCCTTGTGGGTGGGCATGGTGATCACCAGCGGGCCGTTCAGGCCCTCGCTCAGGTCCGGAACGGACAGTTCCATGCAGTTAAGGGTGATGGCGCCGTCGTCGCGCTTCTGCAGGCGTCCCTTGACCACCACAATCAGGTCTTCGGCGAGTACGGACGCGATCGGCCCGTAAACCTGGCCGAAGAACATGACCTCCATGGAACCGCCCAGGTCCTCCACTTCGGCCCGGGCGTAGGCGTTGCCGCTGGCCTTGGCGATACGCCTGCTCAGCGAGGTGATCATGCCGGCAATGGTGATGATGGCGCCGTCCTGCGGCCCGTCCTCACCCAGGACAGAGGTAATGCTCATTTCCGCGTGCTGGCTGAGCAGGCCCTCCAGGCCCTGCAACGGGTGGTCCGAGACGTACAGCCCAAGCATGTCCCGTTCAAAGGACAGTTTGTCCTTCTTCTCCCACTCCGGCAGGTCCGGAATCTCGATGCTGAGCGATGACTCGGATTCCGCTTCGTCGAAGCCGGCGAAGAGGTCGAACTGCCCTATCGCTTCGTTCCGCTTGAGCGTGATGACGGAATCGATGGCCTCTTCGTGGATCATCGCCAGCGCCCGACGATGATGGCCCAGCGAATCGAAAGCACCGGATTTGATCAGCGATTCAATGGTGCGCTTGTTGCAGACCACTGCCGGGACCTTCATCAGGTAATCCTTGAAGGACGTGTAGGCGCCCTCGCTTTCCCGGGCGGCCACCATCGCTTCCACCACGTTGACCCCAACGTTGCGGATCGCGCCCATCCCGAAGCGGATGTCGTTGCCGACGGGGGTGAAGTTCAGGGCGGACTCGTTCACGTCGGGAGGCAGGACGGTGATGCCCATGCGACGGCATTCGTTGAGGTAGATGGCTGACTTGTCCTTGTCATCCCCCACTGAGGTCAACAGGGCAGCCATGTACTCCGGCGCGTAGTGGGCCTTCAGGTACGCGGTCCAGTAGGAAATGACGCCGTACGCGGCAGAGTGGGCCTTGTTGAAGGCGTAGTCGGAGAAGGGAAGCAGAATGTCCCACAGGGTCTTGACGGCTTCCATCGAGTAGCCGTTGTCCTGCATGCCCTGGGAGAAGCCGGCAAACTGCTTGTCCAGCTCGGATTTCTTCTTTTTACCCATGGCACGTCGGAGGATGTCTGCCTGGCCCAGCGAGTACCCGGCGAGCTTCTGGGCCACGGCCATGACCTGCTCCTGGTACACGATCAGGCCATAGGTCCCGCCGAGGATTTCCGAGAGCGGTTCCTTTAGTTCCGGGTGGATCGGGATGACTTCCTGGATCCCGTTCTTGCGCAGCGCGTAGTCCGTGTGCGCGTTGGCGCCCATGGGACCGGGCCGGTACAGGGCGAGCACGGCCGAGATGTCTTCGAAGTTGTCAGGCTTCATCAGCTTGAGCAGCGACCGCATGGGGCCGCCGTCGAGCTGGAACACGCCCAGGGTGTCGCCACGGGCCAGGAGCTCGTACGACGGGGCGTCGTCGAGTTCCAGTGTTTCGAGCTCCAGGTCGATGCCGCGGTTCATCTTAATGTTTTCCAGGGCGTCGGAAATGATCGTCAGGTTCCGCAGGCCCAGGAAGTCCATCTTGATCAGGCCGAGGCCCTCACACGTGGGGTAGTCGAACTGGGTAATGACCTGGCCGTCCTGGATCCGGCGCATGATGGGGATGACGTCGATGATCGGGTCCGAGGACATGATGACGCCGGCCGCGTGGACGCCCCACTGGCGCTTCAGGCCTTCGATGCCCAGGGCTGTCTCGAAGACTTTCGCAGCTTCCGGATCGGTGCTGATGAGCTGGCGGAAATCCCCGGCTTCGCCGTAGCGCTTCGCCTCCGGGTTCTGGATGTCGGCCAGGGGGATGTCTTTGGCCATCACCGCGGGCGGCAGCGCCTTGGTCAGCTGCTCGCCCATGCTGAACGGGTAGCCCAGTACGCGGGATGAGTCCTTCAACGCCTGCTTGGTCTTGATGGTGCCGTACGTGACGATCATGGCCACGCGCTCGTCGCCGTACTTCCGGGTCACGTAGTCGATGACCTCCGAACGGCGGCGGTCATCGAAGTCCACGTCGAAGTCGGGCATGGAGACGCGGTCCGGGTTGAGGAACCGTTCGAAGATCAGCCCGTGCCGCAGGGGGTCCAGGTCGGTGATGCGCATGGCGTAGGCCACCATGGAACCTGCGCCGGAGCCACGGCCCGGACCAACCCGGATGCCGTTGTTCTTGGCCCAGTTGATGAAGTCGGCCACCACCAGGAAGTACCCGGGGAAGCCCATCGAGGTGATGACGCCCAGCTCGTAGTCAGCCTGCGCGCGGACGTTGTCCGGGACTCCGCCCGGATACCGGTACTCAAGCCCGGTGGCTACTTCCTTGACCAGCCAGGACGTCTCGTCCTCGCCGGGAGGGCAGGGGAAGCGGGGCATGTAGTTGGCGCCGGTGTTGAAGGAAACCTCGCACCGTTCGGCGATCAGGAGGGTGTTGTCGCAGGCATCGGGGTGGTCGCGGAACAGCTCACGCATCTCCTGCGGTGACTTCAGGTAGTAGCCGCTGCCGGAGAACGCGAAGCGGGAGCCGCCATTGTCGTAGGTAGGTTCCAGGAGCGTGGAGCCGGACTGGATGGCCAGGAGGGCCTCGTGGGCCTTGGCGTCATGTTCATGGGTGTAGTGGAGGTCGTTGGTGGCCACCAAGGGAAGGTTCAGGTCCTTGGCGAGCCGCAGCAGGTCCCCCGTGACGCGCCGCTCGATGTCCAGCCCGTGGTCCATGAGTTCGCAGAAGTAGTTTTCGGCCCCGAAGATGTCGCGGAACTCGGAGGCTGCCTCAAGTGCCTCGCGGTATTGGCCCAGCCGCAGCCGGGTCTGGATTTCCCCGGACGGGCAGCCGGTGGTGGCAATCAGTCCCTCGGAGTAGGTGTTCAGGAGCTCCCGGTCCAGCCTGGGCCACTTGCCGAACACGGCGTCCAGGGAGGCGATGGAGGATGCCCGGAACAGGTTCCGCATGCCCGCGTTGTTGTAGCTGAGCAGGGTCATGTGCGTGTAGGAACCGCCGCCGGAAATGTCGTCCTTGCGCTGGTGTTCCTCGCCCCACCGCACGCGGCTCTTGTCACCGCGCGCCGTTCCCGGGGTCACATAGGCTTCGACGCCAATGATCGGCTTGATTCCCTTGTCCGTGGCCTTTTTCCAGAAATCAAAGGCTCCGAAGAGGTACCCGTGGTCCGTGGTGGCGAGGGCGGGCATCCCCAGCCGCCCGGTTTCGTCAAACAATTCCCCGAGCCTGGCTGCGCCGTCCAGCATCGAGTACTCGGTGTGGTTGTGGAGATGGACAAACGAGTCATTGCTGGAAGTCACCGCACTATTCTATGCGCCGGGCGGCGGTGGAAAGCGCTAGGCCTGCCCTGACTCCAGGATTTCCAGGGCATACGCCAGGTCCTGCGGGTAGTCGCTGGTGACGCGGACGCGTTCCCCCGTGACCGGATGGTCGAAGCCCAGTTCGCGGGCGTGCAGCCACTGGCGGGTCAGGCCAAGTGTGGCGGCAAGCCGCGGGTCGGCACCATAGGTCAGGTCGCCGGCGCAAGGATGCCGGAGCGCGGAAAAGTGCACGCGGATCTGGTGGGTGCGTCCCGTTTCCAGGTGGACCTCCACCAGGCTGGCCTTGCCGAAGGCTTCGATCACTTCGTAGTGGGTGACTGAGGGACGTCCGTCTTCAATCACCGCGAAACGCCAATCGTGCCCCGGATGCCGGCCGATGGGCGCGTCGATGGTTCCAGCCAGCGGGTCGGGCAGGCCCTGGACTACGGCGTGGTAAACCTTGTCCACTGTGCGTTCCTTGAACGCGCGCTTCAGGGCGGTGTAGGCACGCTCCGACTTTGCCACCACCATCACACCCGAGGTCCCGACGTCGAGCCGGTGCACGATGCCGGCACGTTCCGGCGATCCGGAGGTGGAGATGCGGTAGCCGGCTCCTGCGAGGCCGCCCACCACCGTCGGCCCTACCCATCCCGGCGAGGGGTGGGCGGCAACTCCTACCGGCTTGTCCACGACGACGAAATCCTCATCGTCCAGCAGGATCTTCAGGCCTTCCACAACTTCCTCCACAACTTCCAGGGGGTCTCGCCGTTCCGGCATACTCACCTGCAGGACATCGCCCGCCACCAGCTTCGCCGACTTGCCCAGCGGCCTGCCTTTGCTCTCCACATGACCCTCCGCAAGAAGGGACGCCGCGAGCGAGCGCGAGATGCCGAGGAGGCCGGCAACACCCGCGTCCGCCCTGGCTCCCCCGTATTCGTCGGCAACGACAATGCGTTCAGGCATCCCCGGGCTTCTCCTTGCTTTCAGACGTCAGGCGGCTTCCGTCCATGGTGATGCCGCGCAGGGTCAGGATGCAGATAATCGTCACGGCGGAAACCACGGCCGAATCAGCGATATTGAAGATGGCGAAGTTCGGGAGCTGAATGAAATCGACCACGTGTCCCATACCGAATGACGGCTCCCGGAAGAGCCTGTCAGTGAGGTTGCCCAGTGCCCCGCCCAGGAGCAGGCCGAGCGCCAGGGACCACCAGATTGACCCCAATTTGCGGATCTGGAAGAGAATGGCCACGGACACTGCGGCCATGATGATTGAAAACACCCAGGTCACGTTTTCACCGATGGAAAATGCCGCCCCCGAGTTCCGGATGAAGTACCAGTGCAGGAGAGGAGGGAATACCGGGATCCGTTCGCCCTCCACCATGCTGGACGTGACCCACAGCTTGGTGAGCTGGTCCAGGATATACGCGAAAAGTGCGAACCCGGCGAAGACCGAGAGCAGCACTGCCCGGCGCGGGCGCGGGGAAGGTGGTACGGGGCGTGCGGGGTCCGCAGCAAGTTCGTCAGTCATGGTGCTTTCATTCGTAAACCAGGTGTTAATGCCAAAAGCCGGTGGCCGAGGAATCCTCAGCCACCGGCTTTCAGAATACGTGCTTTGACGGACTAGTTGGCTTCGCTCACTTCCGGCGTAGCCACTGAACCGCGGGCGTCCAGGTCGCGCAGCTGGCCTTCGATGTAGGCCTTCAGGCGTGAACGGTAGTCGCGCTCGAAGCCGCGGAGCTGCTCAACCTTGCGCTCCAGGACCGAACGCTGCTGCTCGAGTGCACCGAGGATCTTGCGGGACTTCTCCTGCGCGTCATTGACGAGGCTGCTGGCTTCGATCTGCGCCTCGGCGATGATCTTGTCCTTCTGCGCCTGGCCGTCGGCGACGTGGCGGTCGTGCATCTGCTGGGCCATGGCCAGGAGGCCGGCGGCGGATTCGGCAGACGGAGTTGCGACGGCGGCAGGCGTGGAGGTTGCGGGCGCTGCGGCTGCAGGAGCGGACGGCTGGACGTCCTTCTTCTTGCCCGCTTCGGCAGTCTTGGCTTCTGCTTCTGCCTTCTCGCGTGCCTCATCCTTGTCGGCCTTGACGGGCGCGGGGACCTTCTCCACAACGGGAGCAGCAGCCGAGCTCGCAGGAACGCTGGAACCGGCGTCGGAAAGCTTCTTGCGAAGTTCGTCGTTCTCCTGGTTCAGGCGGCGGAGTTCAACGACGATCTCGTCCAGGAAGTCATCAACTTCGTCCTGGTCGTAGCCCTCGCGGAACTTGGTCGGCTGAAAGCGCTTATTGACAACGTCTTCTGGCGTCAAAGCCATCTGGTCACCTCACTGGTCTGGTTAGTCAGTAGGCCTTCCGGCCGTCAAAACTACGGTACCTAAATTTGGTCTGGTTACTCTAATTCAACACTGCGGTGTCAAACCTGAGTTTTCTTCGCTTTACAGTAGCTGTTCCCGGGGGTACACCCTGCGCGGCTAGGTTTATGGCGGTTTTATTCAGGAAGCCAGGCCCCTGGTGATCCCCATCGCGATGCTGACGGCGATGAAAAGGATCAGGAAACCCAGGTCCAGGGAGATACCACCCAACCGAAGGGGCGGGATCAGCCGGCGCAGCACCTTGAGGGGCGGATCGGTGATCGAGTACACGGCGTGGGCCACCACCAGGGCGGCTCCCCGTGGGCGCCATTCACGGGCGAACATCTGGACCCAGTCGAAGACCAGCCGGATGATCAGGGCAACAAAGAACAGGAGCAGCGCGAGATAGACAAGTCCGAAAGCAATTCCCATGACTTAATTCATATCTCCATGTTCATCTGTTTACCGCGGCGTTCTGCCGATGTCCTGTCTATTTCAACACAGATGCCAGACAGGTGTCCCTGCCTGGCATCCGCATACCGCCAGATGTTCAGCTTTGGTTGAAGAAGCTCGCCTGGGTCTCGCTGATTTTTTTGTCGTCACCGATGACTTCAACATACGACGGCGACAGCAGGAAGACCTTATTGGTGACCCGTTCGATGCTCCCGCGGAGTCCAAAGACCAGGCCGGCGGAGAAGTCCACCAGGCGCTTGGCGTCGGCCTCGCCCATGTCTGTGACGTTCATGATCACCGGGATACCGTCCCGGAAGCTCTCACCGATGAGCTTGGCATCGTTGTAGGAGCGCGGGTGGATGGTAGTGATCTGGCGGAGACCGCTGGTCTCCTCGCGGCTTGACGCCGCTCGTTTGATGGGAGTCACTGGCGCGCGGTATTCCTCTTCAGGGGCGTAGGACGTTTCGCGGCTGACCTCTCGGACGGGTGCAGGTGCACGGCGCTCCTCACGGTCAGCTTCCATCGTTTCGTCCTCATCCTTACGTGTTGTCTGTTGCTCGGACTCGTAATGTTCATCGCCGTCGGCGAGCCCAAGATAGATCATTGTCTTGCGCAGAGCGCCGGCCATGGTCGACTCCTAATCGTGTCCCGTAAGCGGGCCGCCCAATGGCTTGACAGCACTGGAGTCCCCCGCCCATCACTTGCAATAGCTTTGACGCTACCCCACGGCGGGGCGCGATCCGAGAATATCGGAACCGATGCGCAGGTGTGTCGCTCCAAAGGCTATGGCCGCTTCCAGGTCCTGGCTCATGCCTGCGGAAATGGCCGTGGCTTCGGGGTGGTGCGCCACCAGCCGCGCCGAAACCCCGGCGAGTTTTTCAAAGGCGGGCTCCGGCGGGGCACCCAGGGGCGCCACGGCCATCACGCCAGCCAGCCGCAGGCCTTCGGCGGCCGCTATCCTGTCGGCGAGCAGAAGCGCCTCGGCGGGAGCGGCTCCGCCCCGATGCGCGCCGGCGTCGTCCTCAAGGCTTACCTGGATGAAACAGTCCAGCGGTTCACGCCCCGTGGCCGCCTGCTGGTTCTGCACTGCCTTTGCCAGGGCATCCACGAGCTGTGGCCGGTCCACTGAATGAACGGCGGCAGCGTAGCGGACCACTGACTTCGCTTTTTTTGTCTGCAACTGGCCCACGAAATGCCAGGTGAGGCCGCAGTCGGCCAGGCTCTCCGCCTTCGCGGCAGCCTCCTGGTCCCTGTTTTCCCCGACGTCAGTCACTCCCAGCACGGCGAGCCGCCGGACGTCCTCCGGAGGGTGGAATTTCGTGACCACAATCAGGGTTGGCAGTTGGTCGGAGCGTCCGGCCGCCGCAGCCGCGGAGCTGATCCTGCGCCTGACTGTTTCCAGCCGGCCGGCCAGCTCCACGGTGCGCGGATCCTGGTTGCCCGGACCGCCGTCTCCCAGTAACGGTTCAGTCATTGCGCCACACCATGCCTGCGAAACGTCCGGTGGCCCGGTCGCGGCGGTAGGAGTAGAGGGACTCCGTCTCCAGGGTGCATGGTCCGCTGTATTCCACGTCAACCCCGGCGTCCTCCAGCTGCCGCCGGGCTCCCGCCGGGAGGTCCAGTGCCGGGGTTCCCCAGGACGTGGTGGACCACGCAGCGGGAACGCCGGCAGCCACTTCATCCCGGAGAGGCGCAGGAACTTCATAGCAGCTGCCGCAGATGGACGGCCCGAGCCAGGCTTTGATGCCTGACGCGCCCAAGGATCTCATCCTGTCCACAGCGAGCGGAATAACGCCGCCGGCCACACCCGGACGTCCGGCATGGACAGCAGCAAGGACCGGGCCGCCCGTAGACTTACCCGCCAGCAGGACGGGAATGCAGTCCGCCACCATGACAGCCAGCGGAAGTGCCTGCGACACCATGGCATCAGCGTCCGGCGTCCCGCTCTCCCTGCCCATCACGGCAACGGTGGTGCCATGCACCTGGTTCATGAACCGCAGGCCCTGCGGCTCAATGCCCATCATGGCTTCAAGCCGCTCCCGCCGCCGCAGGACATCATCCGGATCATCACCCACGTGCAGGGCGAGGTTTCCGGCGCTGCTGTCTGTAAACGCGGCTGAGACCCCCGGCAGTATCTCGCCGCGCCAATGGAACAAGCCGGGGCCTACTTCAGGAAGTCGGGGACATCCAGGTCATCCGAATGGCTGCTGGTCATGTCCGGCTCCACCACGGAGGGCAGGTCCACATCGAAGCCGGAATCGGCGGGGACGGCTGCCGGGCGCTGCTGGCCCCAGTTGCTGAGCCCTGCTGCGCCTATTCCTGCGTGGACCGGCTGGACGTGCACCTGGTGATGCGCGGAGGAGGGTGCCTGTGAAGGGGCGGGCGCAGCGGCCGGAGCGGCGGGCCGCTGCGGAGCAACCTGGGGCTGCGACTGGTCCATGGACGGCGATGTTGCCTTGACGTCGTCGAAGCCGGCGGCGATAACGGTGACGCGGGCCTCGTCACCAAGGGCGTCGTCGATCACGGCACCGAAGATGATGTTCGCCTCAGGGTGCGCGACTTCCTGCACCAGGCGTGCGGCCTCGTTGATCTCGAAGAGGCCAAGGTCGGAGCCACCCTGGATGGACAGCAGAACACCATGGGCGCCGTCGATGGACGCTTCCAGCAGCGGCGAGGCGATGGCAAGCTCGGCAGCCTTGACCGCGCGGTCCTCGCCACGTGCAGAGCCAATACCCATGAGCGCGGAACCGGCGCCCTGCATGACGGACTTGACGTCGGCGAAGTCAAGGTTGATCAGGCCTGGCGTCGTAATGAGGTCCGTAATGCCCTGGACGCCCGAGAGCAGCACCTGGTCGGCTGAACGGAATGCGTCAAGGACGGAAACGTTGCGGTCGCTGATGGACAGGAGCCGGTCATTGGGGATCACGATCAGCGTGTCCACCTCGTCCCGCAGGGCGTCGATGCCGGCTTCTGCGGAGCCTGCGCGGCGGCGTCCCTCGAAGGTGAAGGGACGGGTCACTACGCCGATGGTCAGGGCGCCGAGGGAGCGCGCAATGCGTGCAACAACGGGTGCCCCGCCGGTGCCGGTTCCGCCGCCTTCGCCGGCCGTCACGAAGACCATGTCAGCGCCGCGAAGCACTTCCTCGATCTCGTCGGCGTGATCCTCGGCCGCCTGCTTGCCTACCTCGGGATTGGCGCCGGCACCCAGCCCGCGGGTCAGCTCACGCCCGACGTCGAGCTTCACGTCGGCGTCACTCATGAGCAGAGCCTGGGCGTCGGTATTGATGGCGATGAATTCAACACCTCGGAGGCCGACCTCGATCATGCGGTTGACTGCGTTAACGCCACCGCCGCCGATGCCGACGACTTTGATGACGGCCAAGTAATTCTGCGGAGCTGCCACGTTACGTGTCCCTTGTTCGTGTCTTATTGCGAAAACTGATGGAGAGCTTGAACCATGAAACCTTAACCTTCGAGTTGAAGGTTATAGTTATGTCAAGTAACTCATGTCTGTGACGGTATTTCCTCTGCTGGCCACATTCAATAACCGGCTCCGCGTGTCGGATTAATACCGGAAAGAAAGCTTCAGCGCGTCACCGGATGCCTGGGCACGCTGACATCGTAGACCTTGACCGGATTCTTCGGATCGGCGGGAACCTTCAGGAGTGCGGCCAGCACTTTGGCCTTGAGTTCCTTTTCGCCTGCGTTGCCCCAGACGATCGTCTGGCCGTCCACAAGCTTGAGTTCCACTGCATTTACAGACTGGGCGGAGGCATTGGAAAGCCTGGCGAGCACGTCGGCCGGGAGGGCGCCAAGGACTGCGGCCGTGGCGCGGAAGAGGTCCTGGCCGATAGCTCCCGCTCCCCCGTCGATAACAGGCAGCGACACCGACTCAGGATCGGCCGTGGCCGCAAGCTGCACTCCCTCCACGTCCACGAGCTGGTACTGCTCGCCCTGCTTGACCAGTGCCACAGGCGCGCGTTCGCGAACCTCAACGGCCAGTCCGGACGGCGGGCGTGCCTCAGCCGAGGCGGACTTGACCTGGACCAGCGGTTCAAGGAGCCGGGCCACTTCCTCGTCCGTAACCTGCGGCAGGGGTTTACCGCGCAAGGGTTCCAGCGCTGCCTGGACCTGCGCAGGGGTGAGCAGCCTCGTGCCGGACACCGAGATCGTGTCAACCGCCAGGACCGGCGAAAAAATAGCCGCAGCCAGGAGCGCGGCCACCAGCGCAAAAAGCGTGCCGGCCGCCATGAGGACATTCCGCTTGCGGCGCTTCCCCTTGGGCCCGGGAAACGCCACCACGTTCGCTGCGGCAGCCGCCGGCGGTTCGGCCTTCCTGCCCTTGCCAAAGCCGGGGATGGCCGCCTTTTTGGGTTTGGCGGGCTTCCCGTCCTCCGGTGCGGCAGGTTCCGGAACAGAACGCGAAGCTGAGATGACCTCATCCCCGGCGGTTCCGACGGAGCTGCCGGCGGACCTGGCGCCCGGCCTGCCGGTGGACGTGTAGGTGGGGCGGCGGGTGCTAGCCACGCAGGGCCTCGATGATGTGCGGTCCGTATGCCGTGACATCGCCGGCGCCCACTGTCAGCACAATGTCCCCTTCAGCGGCAGCAGCCACCAGTGCGGGCACGGCATCACCGGCGGTCACCAGGCGTCCGCCCTGGTTCAGGTGATCGGCTATAAGCCGGCTGGTGACATCCGGGATGGGATCTTCACGGGCCGGATAGATATCCAGCACCAGGGCGGTGTCGGCGAGGTTGAGTGCTGCGGCAAACTCCTGGGCGAACTCGCGGGTACGTGAAAACAGGTGGGGCTGGAACAGGACGTGCACTTTGTGGCCGCCCGCTACCGAACGCGCCGCTGTAAGGGCTGCCCGGACTTCGGTGGGGTGGTGGGCATAATCGTCGAACACACGCACTCCCCGGGCCTCCCCCTTGAGCTCGAAGCGTCGGGAGGCGCCGGAAAAGTGTGCCAGGGCAGCCGCTGCCGCACTGGGGTCCACTCCGAGTTCAAGCGCGACGGCAAACGCAGCAACGGCGTTCAGCGCGTTGTGGCGCCCCGGCACCTGCAGGGCCAGTTCGTAGCGCCCTGTGGGCGTGGAAACTGCGACATCGCCGGGACCGCCGTCGTGCAGCACGAGGTCCGCCTCGCTGCCGGTTCCGTAAAGGACCACACGGCTGTTGCCGCGCGCCCGCGTCCTTTCCGCAAGGGCCAGCGCGCCGGCGTCGTCCGCGCAGGCCACGAGCACGCCGTCCGCTGGAAGGAGCGCTGTGAAGCGGTCAAAGGACTCGTACACCGCCTCCGCGGTTCCGTAGTGGTCCAGGTGGTCCGGCTCAACGTTGGTGACAACGGCGATCATCGGCCGGTAGTTAAGGAAAGAGCCGTCGGATTCGTCCGCCTCGGCCACAAAGATTCCGGAGCGGCCGTGCGCGGCGTTGACGCCCAGCGCCGGGACGTTCGCCCCGATGGCGAAGGAAGGATCCAGTCCGGCGCCCTGCAGCAGGACGGTGACCATGGAGGTGGTGGTCGATTTGCCGTGGGTTCCGGCGACGGTGACAACCGTGTCGCCGCCCATCGTTGCGGCCAGCGCCTCGGAGCGGTGCAGCACCGGCAGCCCTGCCTCCCTTGCCGCAGCGAGCTCCGGGTTGTCCGCCCGGATGGCGGAACCGGCCACGACGGTCTGCGCGTCGCCCAGGTTGGCGGCGTCGTACCCGACGGCGATCCGGGCACCGGCCGCGGCAAGGTCGGCCATCACTGGCAGGTCCTTGGCGTCGGAACCGCTGACTGGAACGCCGCGGGCCACCATGATCCTGGCGACCGCAGACATGCCCACCCCGCCGATCCCCACGAAGTGGATCCGTCCCAGCGATTCAAGGACAGGGATGCCGGGGTGGTTCATGCTGCTACCGCTTCCAGGATGAGATCAGCCATGCGCTGATCGGCGTTTCGAATACCAAGCCGGTAGGAACTGGCGGCCATGGCCGCAAGCCGTGGCTGGTCCACGACAAGCGGAATCAATTCCTTGGCCACCCAGTCAGCCGTGAAGTCCCGGTCATTGACGAGCAGTGCCCCGCCGGCGGCAACCAGGCCGGCAGCATTGAGGGCCTGCTCGCCGTTGCCGATGGGCAGCGGCACCAGGACAGCAGGGACACCGACGGCGGCAACCTCGCACACAGTGGCCGCACCGGAGCGTGCCAGCAGCACGTCCGCCGCCGCGTAGGCAAGCTCCATGCCGTCCACGTATTCCACCTGCCGGTAGCCATCTGCCGCCAGCGGCCCGCCGTCGTCGTCCAGGACGGTCTTGCCCCGGCCGGTGATGTGCAGGGTCTGGATGCCCGCGGCAGCCAGCTGCCGGACAGCGGCGGCTATGGTGCGGTTGATGCTTTGGGCGCCCGAGGATCCCCCGGTAACTATTAGTGCAGGCTGCGCCGGGTCCAGCCCCAGGGCTGCGCGGGCGGCAGCGCGGGTGGCGGCCCTGTCCAGGCCTGAAATTTCCGTGCGCATTGGCATGCCCACGTGGGTGGCATGCGGGAGCGGCGTCTTGTCCAAGGCCACGGCCACGCGGTTGGTCATCATGGCACCCACGCGGTTCGCAAGGCCGGGACGGGCGTTGGCCTCATGGATCACAATGGGAATCCGGCGTTTCCGCGCGGCCAGGTACATGGGCGTGCACACGTAGCCCCCAACGCCCACCAGGACATCCGCGCCGGCTGTGTCCAGGATGGCGCCGGCCTGGCGTACCGCACCGGCCAGCCTGCCGGGAAGCCTCAGCAGGTCTGCCGAGGGTTTGCGGGGGAAGGGCACCCGGTCGATGGTGGCCAGCTCCACGCCGGCTGCCGGCACCAGCCTGGTTTCCATCCCGGATGGTGTTCCGACAGCCAGGATGGCGGCCTCGGGGGACGCGGTCCGGAGGGCCGCGGCGATGGCGAGGAGCGGGCTGATGTGTCCGGCGGTGCCGCCCCCTGCCAGGACGATGGACGGGTTCTTGGAGGTCATGGAGGGTTAGGTACGCTTTCCTGCAGTTTTCTTCCGGGCAGCGTTTTCCCGCGCCGGCTTGGCCTTGAACTTGAGCATCCGCTTGGGACGGAGAGCCGGGGCCATCTGCTCCCGGGCCAGGGAAAGCACCACCCCAATGGCACAGAGCGACATCAGCAGCGCTGAACCGCCATAGGAGATGAAGGGCAGCGGCACGCCGATGACGGGCATCAGGCCGGTCACCACGGACATATTGACTGTGGCCTGTCCCAGCAGCCACACCATGATGGTGCCGGCAAGCACCCGGTGGAACATGTCCTCCTGAGCCACCACCACGCGGTAGATCGCGGTTCCCAGGATGGCGAAAAGAATGAGGACGACGACGGTTCCCACCAGTCCCAGTTCCTCGCCGATGATGGCGAAGATGAAGTCGTTGTGGGCTTCGGGAATCCAGCTGTACTTTTGCCGGCTCTGCCCCAGACCTACTCCAAACCATCCGCCGGAGGCAAGCCCGTACAGGCCGTTCGTGGCCTGGTAATTGGCGTCAACGCCATCGGCACAGGACTGGCCGGTCCACCAGGAAGTGATGCGGCACATGCGGTTTGAGCTCGTTACAGCCATAACGGCTGTTCCGGCCACCGCCACCAGGCCTGCGACGCCGAAGAGGTAGAGGGGGGCTCCAGCAAAAAAGAGTGCGGCGGCCGTGATCATCATGATGATCATGGCCGTGCCAAGGTCGTTGCCCACCAGGACCAGGCCCACAATGATGATGGCCATCGGGACGGCAGGAACCGCGACGTGCTGCCACTTGCTCAGCAGCCTGCCCTTCCTGGCCAGTACGGTGGCCATCCACAGCGCGAGTGCCAGCTTGGACGCTTCCGACGGCTGGAAGGTGATGCCCCCAAGGTCAATCCAGTTTTTGTTACCGTTGACCTCGGCGCCCACAAGCTGCACCAGCCCCAGCAGAACCAGGGCGGCGATGATCGCGGGCCAGGCAAGCCGCTTCAGCCACACCACATTGATGCGGGACAGCACGAACATGGTGAAAATGCCAATCCCGGCGAACATGCCCTGCTTCAGGGCGTCTCCGTACGGGGACTTGCCGGCGGCGATCGACTCCACGCTCGAGGCGGAGAGAACCATCATGATGCCGATCGCCGTCAGGGCCAGGGTGGACCCCAGGATGAGGTAGTAGGTGGAGCCGTTCCTGGAAGTGCCCGTTCCTTCCAGCGCGGACCAGAAGGTGCGGTAGGCGGCGCGCAGGCGGTTACCGGCGGCGGCAGGGGGGCGGACCGGCGATGCGGAGGATCCGGGGCGCGGCTTGCCGGCCCGCTGTTGGGCTGGCGGGCGTGTTGGCGTGCTGACCATTGTTACTCCTCGCCGGTCCGGGCCTGCCCTTCCACCAGCTCGCTGACAGCTTCGATGAAAGTGTCACCACGGTGAGCGTAGGAAGAGAACTGATCCATGGAAGCAGCTGCCGGAGCCATCAGCACAGTGTCGCCGGACCCGGCAACCTGGGCTGCTGACGCAACTGCCCGGGTCATCACGGGTTTCCCGGCGACGGGAGAACCGGTCTCGATGCCGTCTGTTGCAGCAGTCTGCACTTCTTCAGTTTCGCCCGTTCCCGGCTGGATCACCGGGACATCGGGCGCGTGTCGCCGGAGGGCCCCGGCCAGCGCCGAGGAATCCGTGCCAATGAGCACTACGGCCTTGAGCCGGTGGGCATGTTCCCGCACCAGGTCGTCATAGGTGACACCCTTGGAGAGGCCGCCGGCGATCCAGACGACGTTGCTGAAAGCGGCGAGGGAGGCTGCTGCTGCATGCGGGTTGGTTGCTTTGGAGTCGTTGATCCACAGGACGCCGTTGTGGCGGGCTACCGGCTGGATGCGGTGGTCCCCCGGAACGTAGTCCTGGATCCCCTGCCGAACCGCCTTCGGCTCGATGCCGTAGGCGCGGACCAGGCCTGCGGCTGCCAGGGCATTGGCCACCATGTGCCGTGGTGCCAGGGCACCCAAATCGGACATCGAGGCCAGCTCGGCGGCGCTGTCCCTGCGTTCTTCAATGAACGCGCGGTCCACCAGGAGCCCTTCCACTACGCCGAGCATGCTGATTGCGGGGGTCACGGTGGTGAATCCGACGGCGCGGCACCCTTCCACGACATCCGCGTTCTCCACCATGCGTTCGGTTTCGATCTGTTCGGCGTTGTAGAGGCAGGCCTTTTGGGTGCGCTCGTAGACTTTGGCTTTGTCCGCGAGGTACGAATCATACGATCCGTGCCAGTCGACGTGGTCCTCGGCAACGTTAAGGCACACACTGGCTACCGGTGATAACGACTCCGACCAGTGCAGCTGGAAGCTGGAGAGTTCAACGGCGAAAACGTCGTACTCCACAGGGTCGCGGATAGCGTCCAGGATGGGGGTACCGACGTTGCCCACGGCGATGGCTTTCAGTCCGGCTGCCCGCAGCATTGACTCGGTCAGGCCCACGGTGGTGGTCTTTCCGTTGGTTCCCGTGATGGCCAGCCAATCGGCAGTCTTGCGTCCTTCGCGGACGCGCACCCGCCAGGCAAGTTCGACGTCACCCCAGACCGCGATATGGGCGCGTGCCGCAGCGGCGAGCAGGGCCTGGTCGGGACGCCAGCCCGGTGATGTGACGATCAGTTCGGGAAGCTCGCCGTCGATCTTGGGAATGCTGGTGACGGCGTCCTCGCCGAGGAGGACGTCGGCTGCGCCGACAATCTTAAGGGTATCCGCGTGGGCTGTGGCTGTGTCGCTGGTGGCGGCATCCACCACCACCACCCGGGCACCGAGTTCGATCAGGGTGTCAGCGGCAGCAAATCCTGAGACGCCAATGCCGGTGACCACCACCCGCAAACCTGACCAGTCGGAGTCCCAGCTCACGAGGTTCTGGAGGCGGGGAGAAACGGTCACAGCAGCACAACCCATTCAGCGTAGAAAATTCCCAGGCCCACGGCGACGAAAAGCCCGCCCAGGATCCAGAAGCGGACCACCACAGTCACTTCAGCCCACCCCTGCAGTTCGAAGTGGTGCTGCAGTGGCGCCATTTTGAAGACGCGTTTACCACCGGTGGCTTTGAAGTAACCAACTTGGATGATGACGGACAGCGTAATCAGGACGAACAGCCCGCCGATGATGCCCAGCAGCAATTCCGTCCTGGAAAGGATGGCGAAACCCGCGATGGCCCCGCCGATGGCAAGGGAGCCGGTATCGCCCATGAAGATTTTTGCCGGCGACGTGTTCCACCAGAGGAAGCCCACCAGGGCCGCGCTCATGATGGCTGCCAGCAGGGCCAGATCCAGGGGGTCCCTGACGGAGTAGCAGCCTCCGCCGGCCTGCCGGGGCGAGCCGCAGGCCTGGTTGCTCTGCCAGATGCCCATCAGCGTGTAGGCGCCAAACACCATCACGGACGCTCCCGCGGCGAGCCCGTCCAGGCCGTCCGTAAGGTTCACCCCATTGGTAGCGGCGGTAACGATCAGGTTGGACCAGATGACGAAGAGGATTGCCCCCAGCACGGTCCCGCCGAAGGCCAGGTCCAGCCACGGGAGGTCGCGGACCAGTGAGATCTTCGTGGAGGCCGGCGCGAGTCCGTCTTCATCAGGGAAATTGAGCGCAAGAACGGCGAAGATGATGCCTACCGCGGCCTGGAGGATCAGCTTGGCCTTGGCGTTCAGCCCCAGGCTGCGCTGCCGGGAGATCTTGATGAAGTCATCCAGGAATCCAACGAGTCCCATGCCCACCATCAGGAAGAGCAGGATCAGTGCGGAAGCGGAGGGTCCCGGGGAGTCCGGGTTCACCATCAGCATGATGAGGTGGGTCAGGCCGTAACTTAACAGGACGGCCGCCACCACCACGGTGCCGCCCATGGTGGGGGTTCCGCGTTTCGTGTGGTGGGAGGTGGGCCCGTCATCACGGATGAACTGCCCGTAGCCCCGGCGGACGAGGAGCCGGATGAAGAGCGGTGTGCCCACCAGGGCGAAAAGGAGGGCCAGCCCGGCGCCGATCAAAAGTGCAATCACAGCAGTGTGCTCCTTTCATCGGCAGCCTGAGGGGTGTGTGGGGGTAATGCTATCCGATCGCCTAAATGGCGAAGTCCCACGCTGTTGGAGGACTTGAACAGCACCAAATCGCCCGGTTCAAGTTCGGCGCTAAGCAGTTCGTAGGCTTCCTCGGCGGTCTCCGCGAAGATGCATTCGTCCCCCCACGAGCCTTCCTGGACGGCCGACACGTAGAGGGCACGCGCTTCCCTGCCCACCACCACCAGCCGGGAAATGTTCAGCCGGACCACCTGCGTTCCCACCGCGGTGTGCTCGCGGATGGAGTCCTCGCCGAGTTCCAGCATGGCTCCCAGGACTGCCCAGGTGCGCCTGCCCTGGCCGAGGTCAGCGAGTGTCCGAAGCGCCGCGCGCATGGATTCGGGGTTGGCGTTGTAGGCATCGTTGATGACGGTCACGCCGTCCGCCCGCTCAGTGCGCTCCATACGCCACCGGCTGGCGGCGGCCTGGCTGCTCAGCGCAGCAGCGATGTCCGCGCCGGGGATTCCTGCCGCCCACGCTGCTGATGCCGCCGCGAGCAGGTTGCCCACGTGGTGGGCGCCTATCAGGCGGCTGGTGACGCGGTGGGAAGTGGCTTCGCCAGGGAGGATGAGGTCGAATTCCGGGTGGCCGTCGGTGTTGGTGTCTGTGTTGAGGGCCTGGACGGTGGCGTCCGGCCGCCCTTCGGCGGAGAACCCTACGACGGACGCCGAGGTGCGCGCGTGCATGGCGGCCACCCTGTCGTCGTCGAGGTTGAGGACGGCGGTACCGGAGGCTGCGAGGCCTTCCACCATTTCGCCTTTGGCGCGGGCGATGTTGTCCACTCCGCCGAATTCACCGGCGTGCGCTGTCCCCACCCCCAGGACTACGCCGATATCGGGCTTGACCATGTCAACGAGGTAGTTGATGTGGCCGATGCCGGTGGCGCCCATTTCGATCACCAGGTACCGGGTATCCGTTCCGGCCGTAAAGACAGTGAGCGGTACGCCGATTTCACCGTTGTAGGAGCCCCGGGGCGCCACAGTGTTGCCGTGCACGGCCAGGATCCCCGCCAGCAGGTCCTTGGTGGTGGTCTTACCGGCTGAGCCGGTAATGCCGATCACCGTTAACCTGTCATCCGCCTCCGCACGCGCGGCGCGGATCCTCCGGACGGTTTCAGCAGCAAGCGCGCCCATGGCCAGCACGGCGTCGGGAACCACCACGGAAGGGTAGATGGAGCCGTCGGGAGCTGCTGTCGGTCGTTCCACAAGGGCCAGGGTGGCGCCGCCGGCGAAGGCGGCTCCGACGAAGTCGTGGCCGTCCGCGTACTCCCCCGGTTTCGCTACGTACAGCGATCCAGGGGTGGCTTCGCGGGAATCCGTGACCACCGAAAGAGGCGTAATCCCGGGCTCGGCGTCCAGGCGCCCTTTGGTGATGTCGGCGATTTCGGCCGCAGTAAATGCAATCATCTCGGTCTAGGACTCTATCCGGTCGTCATGGAGAACGTTGAATCCCCTGGCTGTCAAGGCGCTGCGAAGCTCCACCCTGTCGTCGAGCGCAAGGTTGACGCCCTTCACTTCCTGCCACACCTCATGGCCCCGGCCGGCAACGAGGATGGTGTCCTGTGGCCGGGCGAGTTCCACGGCGCGCTGGATGGCCCTGTCCCGGGGAAACTCCTCCAGCACGGTGCAGGGCAGCCCCTCCCGGTGCCGGGCCTCGCGTGCCCCCGCCAGGACGTCTGCGCGGATGGCGGCTGCGTCCTCGTCGTGGGGGTCGTCGTCGGTGACGATGACGGTGTCTGCGAGCCGGGCGGCGATGGCACCCATTGCCGGCCGCTTGCCCTGGTCGCGCTGGCCTGTCGCACCAAAAACGACAATCAGCCGTGACCCGGGTTCCGGTGACCGGACGGCTTCCAGCGCCCGGGCCAGGGCATCAGTGTTGTGCGCGAAGTCCACCACCGCGGCGGGATGTTCTGAGACGAGCTGCATCCGCCCCGGCACTGCCACGGTAAAGGGATCGCCGGCGTCAAGTGCTGCCTGGAGGGAGGCAGCGTCCACGCCGCCTGCCAGCACCATGACGGCAGCCAGGGCTGCGTTGGCCACGTTGAAGCTCCCGGGAAGCCCGGTGTGGACCCGCAGCGTGGTGCCCCCGGGCCCGCTGAGAATGAATTCCGTGCCGAGGCCACGGGCCGTCGTTTCAGTAACGGTCCAATCCGCCGGGTTCTGCGCTGAGGTACTGAGGGTGGTGACCGGTACCCCGGCGGTGCCTGCCAGCCGGCGGCCCCATTCGTCGTCGACCGTCACCACTGCCTTCCGCGCACGGCCAGGCGTGAACAGCTCTGCCTTGGTCGCGAAATAGTCCTCCATGGTGTGGTGCAGGTCCAGGTGGTCCTGGGTGAGGTTGGTGAAGCCGGCCACGTCGAACAGGACCCCGTCCACCCGCTGGTAGGAGATGGCATGGGAGGAGACCTCCATGGCTGCCGCGTCCAGGTCCTTTTCCCGCATGAGTGCCAGGAGCCCATGGACGTCAGGGGACTCCGGCGTGGTGAGCAGGCTTGGAATGGGGTCCCCGCCGGCCACAATCTCGATAGTGCCGATCAGCCCGGTCTTCTTGCCCAGGGAGCGCAGCAAGGAGGTGATGAAGTAGGTGGTGGTCGTCTTACCGTTCGTGCCTGTCACGCCAAACATGCGCAGGGCGCTTTCCTGCCGCGTGCCGTAAATCATGGCCGAGAGCGGCCCCACCACGTTCCGCGGGGCGTCCACCACCAGCACCGGTACCGCCGTGTCGGAGGACAAGGCCAAGAGGCGGGCACCGGCGTCGTCCGTCAAAACGGCCGCAGCTCCCGCATCGATGGCCTGGGCGGCGAAGTCGGCGCCGTGCCGGACGGCACCGGGCAGGGCCACGTACAGATCTCCTGGTTCCACGGTGCGGGAGTTGATCGAGATCCCTGTCACGGACACGTCCGCCGAAGTTCCGGGAACAACGACGCCGATTGCCTGACCAAGGGTTTCCAGCCGGACCGCCTCCACTGCGGAGGGCCGGAAGCGTGCCTGGCGTTCGTTTTCCGCCGGGGCGCCATCCCCCAGGGCCGGGCCGGGCCGGGCTGGTTCTTCGGACACTGGGCGCTGACCGGACGCGTTGAACTCTGACAAGGGATCTCCGATGGTGCTAGTGGACCGTGACCGGCATGGATAGGCCGGAGCAGCGCAGGGCTGCTCCGGCTGCTGCCGGGATATTACTTGGCGAACTGGGCCAGCCGGGCCGGCTCACCCGTGGACGGCTGGACGTTGTAGGTCCGCAGTGCCTGGCTCATGACAGACCGGAACACCGGTCCGTTGGTAATCCCGTAAATGCTGCCCTTGGGCCGCTGGAGTACCACCTCCACAATAAACCGCGGATCGTCCATCGGGGCCATGCCCACGATCGAGGCGGTGTAACCGCAGAAGCCGGATTTGCCATCATCGCACGGCGACTCCGAGGTGCCTGTCTTGGCTCCCACCCGGTATCCGTCGATTCCTGCGTCCTTGATCTGCCCCTCGGTGACGGCACTTTCGAGGATGTCCTGTACCTGCTGGGCGGTCTCCTCGGACACGATCTGACGCGGTTCTGCCGCCGGCACCTTTTCCTCGGTACCGTCTGCAGATACATAAGCGTCGATCAGGCGCGGCTGCAGCATCACCCCGTTGTTGGCGACGGACTGGAACGCCCGCACAGTCTGCAGGGTGGATTGCGACACACCCTGGCCGAAGAGGACAGTGTATTCCTGCCGCCCGTCCCACTGCTCCCACGGGGTCAGGATGCCGGAGGCCGTTGCGGGCAGGCCGATGTCCGGGGCTTCGCCGATACCGAACTTCTTCAGCCAGTCGTAGCGTTCCGCCTTGGTCAGGCGCTGGCCGGCTTTGACGGTGCCGGTATTCATGGAGGAGCCCAGGATGCCGGCGAGCGTCCGTTCCTCAGTGCCGTGGGTGAAGGAGTCGCTGAATGTCTGCCCGTTCACGGTGTAGGTCGGGTCCAGCGTGAAGGCATCGAGGGGGCTGGCCTTGCCCTCTTCGATCAGCGCGGCAACGGTCATCATCTTTTGCACCGAACCCGGCTCATAGGCTGCGGTCACGGAGCGGACACCACGGTCCTTGGCGGCCACCCTGCCAGGGTCGTTCGGGTCCGGGGCATTGGTGTCCGCCATGGCCACCAGGTCTCCGGTCTTGGCATCCATCACGATGATGACGCCCCATTCTGCACCCAGTTTGTCCGACTGGCTCTGGATGGCCTGCTGGGCGAAGTACTGCAGATCCGAGTTGAGGGTGAGCTTGACGTCCTTGCCGTCCTGCGGCGGCGTCAGTTCATCCACGCCCACGGGGATGCGCAGGCCGTCAGCACCAATTTCGAAGAGGCGCTTGCCGTCCGCGCCTTTCAGGAGTTCGTCCTGGGTCTGCTCGATCCCCGCCTGTCCCGTGGTTCCGTCCTGGAGGAAGCCGATGATGCCGCCGGCAACGGATCCGTTGGGATATACGCGTTTGCTGACGCCTTCAGTGACAATGCCGGGAATCTGGAGCCGGGAGATGCGGTCCTCAACGTCCGGCTTCACGTCCTTGGCAACGATGTAGTAGGGCTGCTGCCCGGTTACGGCCTCGCGGATGGCATCCTTTTCCATGCCGAGCGCAGCAGCCAGTTCCGTCAGCCCCTGGTCCCTGCTGACGTCCACGAGCTTTTCCTTGGCGTCATCCAGGCGCTTGAAGGTCTCCGTCTTCGTGTTGACTCTTTGGTCCACCACCACGTTGTAGCGGATGACGCTGTTGGCGAGCACGGTGCCCTTGGAATCCAGGATGCTTCCGCGTTCTGCCGGGAGCACGGTCTGCTTCATCCGGCTGTTCAGGGCGGCTTCCGCCATGCCCCCCACATCCAGTCCCTGGACCAGGAAGAGCTTGCCGCCCACCACCAGCAGGAGCGTCAGCATGATGCCAAGCCCCAGGCGCAAGCGCTTGGTGGCGTTGGGCACCTTGCCGTTATTTGCCTTGCCGGTCCTCTGCGCCACCGTGATATTCCTTGCTGCTCGAACCTGCTGCCTGCCAGACCTGCCGTACTACTGTCCGGGCACCTTCTGTGCAGGCGCGGGGACAGACCCGCCGTGGAGTTCCGCCGCGGGCGCCGCCGGAGCTGCAGCTGCCGGCGCGGGAAGTTCTGCGGGTGGAGTTGAAGGAGCCGCAGCACCGGGGGTCGCGGCGTTCGGGGCCGCAGCGTCCGAGGCTGCAGCACCCTGGGTTCCAGCACCCTGGGCCGCGGGCGCAGCAGCTTCCGCCGGCTTCCGGCTTTCGAGCGGTTCGCCCTTGGACGCCGGCGGAACCACGATCAACTGCCCTGCGACGGCGGGCGCAGGAATAACAGCGCCCTGCGCACCACCCTTAACCGCCGGAGTCGCTTTGCCGGTGACAGACAGGGTGGAGAGGTCGATCTGGCCCTTCACGGTGGAGGCCACCATCCCCAGTTCGGAGGCTTTGGCCGCCAGGTTCTGGGGTGCTTCAAAGTTCTGCACCTGCTGCGTGAGGTCCTGGTTCTGCTTGGTCAGCGTGCTCTGTTTAGCACGCAGTTCAACCAGCTGGTACTGGGCGGTGGAGACCGAGATATTCAGGACCAGCACGGCAATCAGCGCCAGTGCGAGCATGGCGAAGCACAGCACCACAAAGGGTGCCCGGCGCTTGCGGGGTACGGTGCGGACCACGGACAGCGGGGTCCTGCCCTTCCGGCTGTCGCCGGAGGTCTGCGCGGGAAGTCCCCTGCCGGCGGCTGAACTGCTGGAAGCAGCGGGAAAGTTCTTGACGGCAGCGGTGCTCATGCAGCTCTCCTGGCTCGGATTCGTTCCGCCGCACGCAGTCTTGCAGAGGCAGCGCGCGGGTTTTCAGCGATTTCGACGGCGGTGGGCACCTCGGTGCCTTTGGTCAGGGTTTTCAGTTCGGCCTTATGCTCTTCCAGCTCCACCGGGAAACCCAGCGGAGCCGAGGATTTGGAACGTGCCTGCAGGACGCTCTTGACGATCTTGTCTTCGAGGGAGTGGTAGGACATGACGACTATCCGGCCTCCCATGGCCAGGGAGTCGACGGCGGCAGGAACGGCGCGTTCCAGGACGTCGAGTTCCTCGTTGACCTCGATCCGCAGCGCCTGGAACGTTCGCTTGGCGGGATGCCCTCCCGACTTCGCGGCCGAGGCCGGAACCACGGAGCGGATCTGTTCCACGAGTTCTCCGGTGGTAGTGAAGGGCTTGGCGGCACGGGCGGCGACAATCCTGTTGGCGATCCGTCCGGCGAACTTCTCCTCGCCCCACTTCCGGATGATCCTGACGAGTTCCTCTTCGCTGTAGTTGTTCACGACGTCTGCCGCGGTCTGGCCGCGGCTGGTGTCCATCCGCATATCCAGCGGGGCATCAAAGGAGTAGGCGAAGCCGCGTTCGCGTTCGTCGAGCTGAAGCGAGGAAACACCGAGGTCCATCAGGATGCCGTGCACCTCGGAAACGCCGAGGTCTGCCAGGACATCTTCGATGTCGTCGTACACAGCGTGCACCAGGTCAGTGCGGGCCGAGAATGGAGCGAGCCGTTCGCCGGCCAGGGCAAGTGCTTCTTCATCCCGGTCGATACCAATGAGGTGCAGGTCCGGAAAACGATGCAGCATGGCTTCGGAGTGGCCGCCCATGCCCAGGGTGGCGTCGACGGCTACCGGGGTTTCACCGCGAAGCCTTGCCGCGTCGAATCCGGGGGCCAACAAATTGATGCACCGGTCCCGAAGGACCGGCACATGGCGTTGGGACGTTGGCTTCGGGTGTTCGTTCATGCCTCGTCCTCTCTCGCCGTCGGTGTAACTCCTGATGCTTCTGGGGCCAGATCCCCATCCGCGCCTATCGTCCGCCGGCCTGGCTCCGGGGAAGTGAGCCAGGATGGCCAACCGATGGGCGGCTGGAGATCTCATCCAAGAAGCTGCCTGCTGTCCTTTCCGGTCACAGAATGCCCGGAATGGGGTCATCAGTCTCAGAGAAGGCTGTTTCCTTCTCTGCGAGGTATTCAGTCCAGGCCTGGGCGTCCCAGATCTCGGCGCGGGAGCCGGCGCCGATCACGGCAAGTTCCCTGCCAAGGCCTGCATACTCCCGGAGCGCCGGCGGAATTGTCACGCGCCCCTGCTTGTCAGGTACCTCGTCGGAGGCTCCAGAGAGAAAGACGCGGATGTAATCCCTCGCCTGCTTGGAGGAAATGGGTGCTTCCCGCATTTGCTCGTGGACCCGTGCAAATTCCTTCTCGCTGAAGACGTAGATGCAACGTTCCTGGCCCCTTGTGAGCACCAGCCCGCTGGCAAGTTCCTCGCGGAACTTCGCGGGGAGGATAATCCGCCCCTTTTCATCCAGACGCGGCGAATGTGTGCCCAGAAACACTGGCCCACCGCCTGTCCGATGTCAGGAACTGCACATCCCCTGTGTTGCAACTACCCTCTTATGTCCTCCACATTACTCCACTTTCCCCCACAGTCAACGCAAACCGGACCCTCCGGCAGCCCCTTCGTGGGAAAGGAGGGCTGAAACGGCGCGGAATACCGCGGGATGGTGGAAAGTGGAGGGGTTTCGGCCTGGACGGGCGGCAGCCCTCCCGGTGCGGGTCAGCGGGGATATGCCAACCTCAGGCAGGTCCTGCAATGCGGCTGTCCGCACCGTTTGTTCCTGGCAAGGAGAGGATCAAATGCGAAAAGACCGGCCATTGGCCGGTCTTTTCGTGCACTCCCCCGTCACGGGGGAGGAAAGTGGAGTGGCCGCCGAACTGACAGCCGGGAGCTCTACGGCTCTCCCCTGCGCCTTTCGTCCCACCGCTCCTCAAGGCTGCTCATGAAGGAGCTTCTTTGCTTGCCGGGCTTTCGGCCGCCTGCCTTGGATCCCGGCTTTGCAGCGCCCGAACTGCTGCGCATGGTGGCGAAGTAAACACCGCCGCCCATCACCACAAAGCCCAGTACGCCAACGAAGATGTTCTGCAAAGTGACGCCCACGAGCAACAGGAAGACGCCTGCCAGGGCGCACAGGACGCCGATCACCACGTGCCTCGTGGACCACGATCGCCCCGGGTCTGACCCCATGGAATGTGCGAACTTCGGGTCGTCCTCGTGAAGCTGCTTCTCCAGCTGCTCCAGCAGCTTCTGTTCGTGCTCCGACAGCGGCATCACGACCTCCTTTTGTAGGCCAACGTCCGGGCTGATCCCAGCCACTACTTCTGCACCGTTAACGGCTGCTATGCCTAAGTGGTTCCCGCTCTGCCGGCAAGGGCAAAAAGTCGGTAACCAGGCATGCCGTCGCAGGAGCGGGAGCATGTCCAAGAGGGTCCGGCAGTAAGTCCATCCACTCAAAAACTATGTATGTCTAAGGATAGTTTGTTGAGGGCTGTTCTGAAAGACGGCAATGACTTTCCGGGGCACCCTCTGCGTGCCTCCCGGAATCCTTCAGCCGGGTTCGTTTCCGGGTTCCATCAGGCGGGCCGGCAGCACGGATTTACTGCCGAATTTGCGGGTCACTTCATCCAGCGCCTGCTCAGCAGCACGCCAGTTCTCGTCCCGGCGGTCGATGCTCAGCTGCAGCGACGTCCGGGCGGTGTCTTCAAGCTGTTCAGCCCGTACCCCCACGAGCCGCACCGTCATCGCCCTCTCCCCCAGGGATTCCAGCAGCTGCAGCGCCACCGCATAGATCAACTGGGCGCTGTCCACGGGGGTCTGGACCGTCCGGCTGCGCGTGATGGTCGAGAAATCGGCGAACCGCAGCTTCAGAGCGATGGTCCGGGCCACCATGCCCGAACTTCGCAGCCGCAAAGCGGTCCGGTGGGAGAGCCGGAGGAGTTCCCGGTGGAGCAGGGCGTCATCACCGGTATCGACGGCGAACGTCTCCTCGGCGCCGATGCTCTTCTCCAGCCTGACCGGAGTCACCACGCGATGGTCTATCCCCCAGGAGAGCTGGTGGACATGTACTCCGGTGGCGCCAAGCATTCTCTTGAGGGTGGAAACAGGCGTGGCTGCCACGTCCGCAACCGTCCTGATGCCCATTCTCGCGAGAACGTCCGACGTCTTGGCCCCAACGCCCCACAGCGCGCCGACCGGCAGGCTGTGGAGGTACGGCACAGTGTCGTCGGGGCCGATCAGGAGGAGCCCGTCCGGCTTGCAGCGGGTTGAGGCAATCTTCGCCACGAACTTTGTCTCCGCGATCCCCACTGATGCAGTGATGCCCAGTTCCGAAGCGACCTTGCGCCGGATCATTTCCCCGATGCCCCGGGGTGGTCCAAGCCTGCGTATGGCGCCGGTGACGTCGAGGAACGCCTCATCGACGCTGAGTGGTTCCACAAGCTCGGTGACTGACTCAAAAATGGCCATCAACCTGGCGGATACCTCGTAGTACACCGTGTGGCGCGGTTCGATAATGACTGCCTGGGGACACATTCGCACCGCCACTGCCATCGGCATGGCGGATTTCACGCCGAACGCCCTGGCTTCGTAGGAGGCGGAGAGGACCACGGAACGCTCCGCGGGAAAGCCGACGATGACGGGCTTGCCGCGAAGCTCAGGACGGGTCCGCAGCTCCACGGAAACGTAGAAGGCATCCATATCCACGTGCATGATGCACGTGCGCCGGCGTGCCGGAGGCCCCGCTCCGGGCGGCTGGTTCTTACCTTCGGGCACCACGGCTGCAATCCTATCGTTTTGTACTGACTAAACTGGAGGCTGAATCCGGCATCAACACCAGGAGGAAAGTCCCTGTGACGGTTTTTGGAAACCTTAGGCCGGCAGGCGTGGCAGCTCTCGCTGCCGGCGCAGCCTTGGCCCTTGCTGCCTGCAGTCCATCTCCGTCAGCGACCCCGGATCCTTCCACCCCGGCCTCCGCTCCTGCAACTGCGGCGACAAGCCTTACCGCGTCCCCCAGCCCTTCCGCTTCACCCAACACGTCCGCCACTGTGGGCGCGCTGGTGGAAGGCTTTCCCCAGCAGCTGCTTCCCCTCATGCCGGGAGCCACCGTGGTCTCGAGCAGCTTCGACAAGGCTTCGGCTCCCGCCACTGCCGCCCTGGTGGGCACCGTGGCTGCCCCAACTGCTGCGGTCCTCGATTTTTACACCAAGGCGCTCGAGGGCCAGGGCTTCAAGGCCGTCCCGGGCGAGGCTGTCGGTGCAGTGGCTTCCAAGGACTTCGTCCGGGGCGACAACGAGACCGTGAACCTCTCGCTGGTTGAAGCAGCGGGCGTTGCCACGTTTACTATCGGCGCCAACGTGCCAGCTGAGTCCGCCAAGTGACGGCGGCCGAGCAGCTAAGGCACGAACAGGCGGATTTCGTAGCGGCGGTGGCCGGCGAACTGACGGGATTTCTGTCCTCACGCCAGGTTCTCATGTCCACCATCTCGCCGGACATCGAGCCCATCATGGGTTCAATCTCCAATCTGGTGACCGGCGGTAAGCGGCTCAGGGCGTTGATGTGCTACTGGGGCTGGCGGGGTGCCGGCGGAGAGCCTGCAGCCCGGCAGGCGGTTGCGGCAGGAGCAGCCCTGGAGCTGTTCCAGGCGGCTGCCTTAATCCACGACGACATCATCGACCGTTCCGACACCAGGCGGGGCGGACCAAGCGTCCACCGCCGCTTCAGCGACCTTCACGGGGCCCAGGGCTGGGCGCTGGACAGCGAACGCTTCGGCCAGGCGGCCGCCATTTTGGCTGGCGACCTTTGCCTCTCCTTCAGTGAGGAAGCCTTTACGGACATCGGCGAACGGGCAGCAGCGGGAAGCAGGGCCAGGCTGATTTTCAACCTCATGAGGTCAGAAGTAATGGCAGGACAGTACCTGGACATCCTGGAAGAAGTTGCAGGGCCCGCCAGGGACCGTGCCGGCGCTGTTTCGCGTGCGCAGTCCATCATCCGCTTCAAGTCTGCCAAATACTCCACCGAGCATCCCCTGGCTCTGGGCGGCGCCCTGGCAGGCGCATCGGATGAGCTGCTGCGCGGCTATTCGTCCTTCGCACTGCCCCTTGGAGAAGCGTTCCAGCTTCGCGATGACGTACTGGGCGTGTTCGGCGATCCGCTGACGACAGGAAAACCCGCCGGGGACGACCTCCGGGAAGGCAAACGCACCGTGCTGGTTGCCTTGGCCATAGACCAGGCCTCGGCGGCCGAGGCGGCGTACATTGACGCCCGCCTCGGCAGCCCGGACCTCTCTGACGAAGACATTGCGGAGCTCCGGCGGATCATTGAGGAATCAGGAGCGCTGGCCGCCACTGAGGTCCTCATCAGCGAATTCGGCGCTGCTGCATTCGACGCCCTCGAGGACCTTCCCTTGGCCGAACTGCCCAAAACCGCCCTGCGGAGGCTGGCCGAAGCGGCTGTCAGCAGGGCGTCCTAGGGTCGCTGTACCCCAGACCAGCGGAATTGCCGCGGGACGGAATTACCAGGCGAGGGTCTGGGCCCTGCGCCTGATCTCGGTTTTGCGGCCTTCACGCAGTGCGTCGATGGGGCGGCCGCGCAGCGACTCGTCGGGAGTAAAGAGCCAAACGATCAGGTCCTCGTCCGAGTAGCCGGCGTCGGACAGGACAACAATGGTCCCCTTGAGGCTGTCCACCACCTGGCCGTCCTGAATGAATTCGGCAGGCACTGACCTGATTCTGCGTTCACCCACCCGCAGCGCCGCCAAGGCACGTTCATCAAGCAGGCTGTGGACCTTTGTGATGGAAACATCCAATAAACGTGCGACGTCGGGCAGTGGCAGCCACTCGCCCACAAGGTTTTCTACATTACTCACGGATCAAGGTTCCCACGCTGTGCGCCCTGGCGCCTAGTCGATGCTGTCAGGCACACCGGCTGACCTGCGGACACTCCGGAATTTCTTCCTTGCGGGCATTCCCGGATTTCTTGTGCTAATCCCAAATCCGTGAGAGATTCTCTTTGACCACATTTGTAACATTATTAACATGAGCAACAGTAGTATCAGAATTAACAGCGGCATTTCCGCCCGCGCCCGCAGTTGAGAAGAGGATTCTTTCCATGACGATGTCCCGCTCGCACAAGCAGCCCAACAAGACGAGCCTGCCCATGCTCGCCGCTACAACGGCAGCGCTGCCAGCGGTCGTATTGTCATCCTTGGCACTTGCCCAGCCCGCCGCCGCTGAGCAGCCCGTCCGTGCCATCCCGGGCACGCTTGTCGCTGCCATGAAAGCCCAGGCAGCAGCGGCATCAGCCGGTACCGTCATTCCCGCGTCATCGGTATCCACTGCCATCCCCACAGCTTTCAAGCCGGCACAGCCCGCGGCGCCTGCCGAATACACCGTTTCCCGCGGCGACACCGTCAGTGCCATTGCGGGCAAATTCGGACTCAGCACAGCGGAAGTACTGAAGCTGAACAACCTGCAGCCGCACACGATCATTTATCCCGGACAGAAGCTGAAGCTTTCAGGTTCGGCTGCGGCCCCCGCAGCACCCTCCGCCGCCCCGGCTGCGCCCGCCGCTCCAGCGGGAGCCACCTACACGGTAAAGCCCGGTGACACCCTCGGCGCCATTGCAGCCCGGCACAACGTGGCTCTGGCCGACGTATTCGCGTGGAACAACCTCGGCATGCGCTCCATCATCCACCCGGGGCAGAAGATCAAGGTGGGCGCCGGAGGAGCTGCCCCGGCCCCCGCCCCGGCCCCCCTCGCCTCAACATCCGCACCGGCTGCCCCCGCGCCGGCTTCCGGCTCGTACACAGTCAAAGCCGGAGACACACTGTCCGCAATAGCCACCCGGCACGGGGTCAAGCTTTCCGAACTGCTGTCCGCCAACCGCCTGTCCATGTCCAGCATCATCTACCCCGGCAACAAGCTGGCCATCCCCGGGCCCGGCGGGCAGCCTGCAGCCCCGCAGCCGGCTGCCTCGGTGGCTCCGCTGGTCCCAAGCTCATTCCTGGGATTCAGCTACCCCGCCGCTGTTGTCAGCTCTGCCAACGAGAACAAGGCCCTGCTCAACGCTTCCCCCGTTCCCTCCCGGGCCGAGATGCGGAATATAGTGGCAGATGCTGCGCGCAGGATGGGTGTGGAGCCCTCCCTCGCCCTCGCGTTTGCGCACCAGGAATCCGGGTTCGACCAGCGGGCAGTCTCTCCGGCGAATGCCATCGGGACCATGCAGGTCATCCCCAGCTCCGGCCAGTGGGCCTCGGACCTGGTGGGGCGCAAGCTGAACCTGCTGGATCCGTACGACAATGCCACGGCCGGCGTGGCTATCATCCGCCAGCTGCTGGCAACCAGCAAGGACAGGGACACGGCGATCGCGGGCTACTACCAGGGCCAGTACTCCGTCAGTAAGTACGGCATGTACAACGACACCAAGGCCTACGTCGCCGCCATCAAGGCGCACCAGAAGAACTTCGGCTGAGCTTCTGCCGCCCGCCTGCGCACCATGGGCGGAAAGAAAAGTGACACGGGTCCGGACCAGCAAGGTTCGGGCCCGTTTCGTTGCGGGGCTTAGGATCGAAGGGTGCAGGAACAGATGTCAGACCCACTGGTAGGAACGCTGGTGGACAACCGGTACGCCGTCAGGTCCAAGCTCGCGCGGGGTGGCATGTCCACGGTCTATGTGGCTACGGACCAGCGGCTGGAGCGGGACGTGGCACTGAAGGTGCTGCACCCGCACCTCTCGGCTGACGAAAACTTCCTGGGGAGGCTCGGGCGCGAGGCGAAGGCCGCAGCACGGTTGTCCCATCCTCACGTAGTGGGGGTCCTCGACCAGGGAAACGACGGCCGGACGGCCTACCTGGTGATGGAATACATCAAGGGCCACACGCTTCGCGACCTCATCAACGACAAGGGCGCGTTGCCACCCCGCCTGGCCCTGGCGCTGATCGATCCGGTAGTTGAAGGACTGGGTGCTGCGCACACCGCAGGCTTCATCCATCGCGATGTGAAGCCGGAGAATGTGCTGATCTCTGACGACGGACGGATCAAGATCGGCGATTTCGGCCTGGCACGTGCGGTGACCACCGCCACCAGCACCGGCGCCCTGATCGGAACGGTTGCCTACCTTTCGCCCGAACTCGTCCTGGGAAAACCGGCGGACGCGCGCAGCGACATCTATTCAGTGGGCATCATGCTGTTCGAGATGCTCACCGGACAGCAGCCGTTCGACGGCGACGTTCCCATCCAGGTTGCGTACCAGCACGTTAACGGGACCGTCGGGCCGCCATCGGCCCTGGTTCCGGGACTGGCCGCCGAAGTGGACGAGCTGGTGCAGTGGTGCACGTCGAACGATCCCGAGAACCGGCCAGTTGACGGAAACGCACTGCTCCAGGAATTGCGGCATATCCGTACCCACCTCACTGATGCCGAGCTGGATCTGCACCCGCCCGCAGCTGCAGCCGGCGGCGCTGCCGGCACGTCCCACTACCATGCCCCGTTCCAGGATCATGCCCCGTTCCAGGATGTTCCCCCGCGCCGAAGCCCCGCTGCCTTCGATGACACCGAATATGTTCCCCAACATACGGAGGTCATCGGCCGCACCAACAATCCAACAACGGTCATGCCCTACGGCAAGCCGGCGGCGCCTCCTTATCCACCTTCCCAGGGCGGCTTCACCTCAGCCGTCCGGTCTGCAGGTCCTGGTTCCAGTGTTACCGGGCGCGCTCTCACGCCCACCGGTGATGACTCCGGCCAGACGTGGAGTCCCCCGCCTGCCGTCCTGGGTAAGCGCGCACAGCGCAAGGCGGACAAGGAAGACGAACGGGCGCGGGTCCGCGCTGCCGCCACCCCGGCCCGGACGCTGCATGAAGGTAATCCCCGGCGCCGCGGCATCCTGTGGGTGATCGTCCTTATTCTTGCGGCCCTGCTGGCAACAGGCGCAGGGTGGTTCTTCGGTATGGGCCCAGGCGCCGCTGCCGCCATTCCCTCCGTAGCGAACAAGACAGTGGCACAGGCGCAGCAGCTGCTCGATGAGGCCGGTTTCCGGTCCGTCACCAGCGATGTGTTCGACGATGACGTCCCGTCCGGCCTGGTGGTGGGCAGCGAGCCCGCATCCGGCACCGAAGTCCGCAAGTTCCAGCCCGTGTCCCTTTTTGTGTCCAAGGGTCCCCAGCTTTTTCCTTTGCCGGAGTTGGCCGGCGGCACCCTGGCAGAGGCCAAGAACAGCCTTAACGCTGCTGAGATGGCCCTGGGCACCGTAACGGAACAGTTTGACGAAGAGGCACCTGCCGGCACGGTCCTGTCCCAGGACCCGGCCGCCGGCACAGCCGTCCGGCACGGCACACCCGTCAGCCTGGCAGTGTCCAAGGGCCCGGAGCCCATTCCCGTTCCGTCCGTGGTGGGCCAGGACAGGGATGACGCTGTTGACGCCATCGAGGCCGCCGGCTTCCTGGCGGAGGTGGCACGCGAAGAAGTCTTCAGCAGGGATGTTCCGAAGGGTGCGGTGGCAGGCCAGGCGCCGGCAACCGGGACACTCATCCGTGGCGACACCGTCACGCTGACCATCTCCAAGGGACCCCGGATGGTGGAGGTCCCCAGCTACATCGGCAAACAGGCTGCGGACGCGCGGAAAGCGTTGGAAAGCCTGGGCTTCCAGGTTCGGGTGAACAACATCCTGGGCGGCTTCTTCGGAACGGTCCGGGACCAGGATCCGGTCAACAGGGAGGTTCCCGAAGGCTCGGTGATCACCCTGACAGTGGTGTAAGCGGGCGTCCGCCTACACCACTGCGGGCCTTATTTCCGGGATCAGCGGCGGGCCAGGGCGCCTGCCACCAGGAAGGCCATTTCCAGGGACTGCATGTGGTTCAGCCGGGGGTCGCACACGGACTCGTAGCGGTCCAGGAAGGCGTCCTGGTCAACGGGATCAGCGCCGCCCAGGCACTCGGCAACGTCGTCTCCGGTCATTTCCACGTGCAGCCCGCCCGGTACTGTCCCCAGTGCGTGGTGAACTTCGAAGAAGCCGCGCACTTCGTCGATGACGTCGTCGAAATTGCGCGTCTTGTAGCCGTTGGGCGACGTCACGGTGTTCCCATGCATAGGGTCTGTTACCCACAGCACCTGCGCGCCGGAAGCGGTGACCTTTTCGACGACGGCGGGCAGCTTCTCGCGGATGTTCCCTGCACCCATGCGGGTGATAAAGGTCAACCGGCCGGGCTCCCGCTCCGGGTCCAGCTTGTCGATCAGGCGGAGTGCGTCGTCACCGGTAGTGGAGGGTCCGAGCTTGACGCCAATGGGGTTCCGCACCCGCGACAGGAAGTCGACGTGTGCGTGGTCCAGCTCCCGGGTCCGCTCCCCGATCCAGAGGAAGTGGGCCGAAGTGTCGTACGGGAAGCCGGTGCGCGAATCGATGCGGGTCAGGGCGCGTTCGTAGTCCAGCAGCAGGGCCTCGTGGCTGGCGAAAAATTCAACGCGCTTCAGGGCCTCGAAGTCGGCGCCGCAGGAAGCCATGAACTGGATGGCACGGTCGATGTCACGGGCCAGGGACTCATAGCGTGCATGGGCCGGGTTCTCGGTGAAGCCCTTGTTCCACTGGTGCACGGAGCGCAGGTCCGCGAATCCGCCCTGGGTAAAGGCACGGATCAGGTTCAGTGTTGACGCGGACGTGTGATAGGCACGGAGCATGCGGGCGGCGTCGTGGCCGCGGGACTCGGGAGTGAAGTCGTAACCGTTGACGATGTCGCCGCGGTAGGCAGGCAGGGTGACACCGTCCCGCGTCTCGTCGTTTGACGAGCGGGGCTTGGCGAACTGTCCCGCCATCCGGCCCATCTTGATGACGGGCATTGCAGCACCGTAGGTGAGCACCACGGCCATCTGGAGGATGGTCTTGACGCGGGCGCTGATCTTGTCCGCCGTGGCGGCCTCGAAGGTCTCGGCACAGTCACCGCCCTGCAGCAGGAAGGCCTTGCCCTGGGCAGCGGCGGCCAGCCGCTCGCGCAGGATGTCCACCTCACCGGCGAACACCAGCGGAGGAAGAACAGAAAGCTCCTTCACCGATGCATCAAACACGTCCCGGTCCTGCCAGCTTGGCTGCTGGGAGATGGGGAGGTCCCGCCAGTCATCAAGTCCGGGATAGTCGGCTGCTCCGCTCTGGGCGGTGCTGGACAGCGAGAAGGCGGGTTTTGCAGATAGCTCAGTCACTATCTAAGACTAGCGGTCGCGCCGCTCCCGGGGACACCGCACCGTCACGCATCCTGCCTGCCGCGTCATAACCCGTTCAGCCTGCCGCGGCTATCCCGCCGTCGTCCTCCACTTTCGCCGCGGTGCCCTCGCGCCCGCCCGATCCTGCACCGGGCAGCGGATCCTTGGCAGGCCCCTCGTCAGGCACCGGAGACGCTACCGGCCCGGCAGCTTCCGCCGGCACGGCGCCCTTGCCTGCGAGCCGAAGCTTGACCACGGCGGCGTATTCGTCCACGTATTCCTGCCCGGAGAGCCGCATCAGCTCGAACATGATCTGGTCCGTGACCTTCCGTTGGACGTCACGGTCCTCCGCCTGGTCACGGTAGTGGCTGAAGTCCAGCGGCTCGCCAAAAATCATGCCGATCCTCCGGATGTTCGGCATCCGCTTACCGATGGGCTGCACCTTGTCTGTGCCGATCATGGCAACAGGTATCACCGGGACTCCAGCCTGCAGGGCAAGCCTGGCTACGCCCACTTTGCCCCGGTACAGCCTGGCGTCCGGACTCCGCGTGCCCTCAGGATAGATACCCAGCAGTCCGCCATGCGTGAGGACCTCCATGCCGGCAGTCAAGGAGGCGGCAGAGGCAGCTCCCCCGGACCGGTCCATGGGCAACTGGTTGGTCAGGCGAAAAAACAGGGCCGTCAGCCTGCCTTTGATGCCGGTACCGGTGAAGTACTCCGACTTCGCCAGGAACACCACGGGCCTGCGAACCATCAACGGCATAAAGATCGAGTCGGAGAACGAGAGGTGGTTTGAGGCAATAATGGCTGCGCCTTCAGCCGGGATATTGTCCAGGCCCTTCACCCAGGGGCGGAAAAGAAGCTTCAACACAGGACCGAGGAAAATCCGCTTCATGACCCAATAGAACACGTGAGAAACCTCTCCGGAAGGCGGCCTGCAAACCCGGCATCGGGCCCGGCCGGCAGTTCAATGCAACCCTACTCTAGTGAGATTTGTGCGGAACAGTGACACGATGGACGCATGAGCGAAAGCAGCATCCCGTCCCCTCCTGCCGCTTTCAGCTATCCGGGCCACGGGCCGAATGCCAGGATTGGCGTGGCAATCTGCCACGGCTTTACCGGCAGTCCCCTGAGCGTGCTGCCATGGGCGGAGCACCTTGCCTCGCAGGGTTACGCGGTCACTGTTCCCTTGTTGCCCGGTCATGGTACGGACTGGCGGCATCTGGCCAGGACGCGCTGGAGCGACTGGTACCGCACCTTCGAGGACGCCTACCTGGAGCTTGGGAGGAGCACGGAGACGTGCTTTGTGGCAGGCCTCTCAATGGGCGGCGCCATCGCGCTGCTGACAGCGTCCAGGCACAACGTCGCCGGGGTGTCGGTGGTCAATCCTGGCCTGAGCTTCTACGACCGGAGGGTCCGGGTGATTGGCCTGCTGAAGTACTTCCAACAGACAACCCTCCCTCTTGAAGAGGAGCAGGCCACGGCAGCAGTCACCAATGATGGGGATTATTCACGGACTCCCCTCTCGGCTGTGCATGAGCTCAAGAAGCTCTTTGGTGCTGCCGCCCGCGGCCTGACCAAGGTCACGGCACCTGTCCAGGTCTTCAAATCGCGCACCGACTCCGTGGTTCCGCCGACGTCCCTGGCGCTGCTCCGGAAAGGCCTCGGCAGGCACCTCACGGAAGTGGTTGATCTCCACGCCAGCGGACATGTCGCTACGCTGGACGTGGACGCGCCGGAGATCTTTGCGAAGTCCAGTGATTTCTTCCACGCCCTCGCCCGCCAGAACACCGCATTGGAGACTCCATGACCTCCAGCCTGGACCACAGCCCCTTCAGCAGCGGCTGCACCGGCGAAGGAGCCCGCATCGGCGTGGTCCTGTCGCATGGGTTCACCGGCAGTCCGCACGGGCTGCGTGCCTGGGCGCAGGCCCTGGCCGGCGCCGGTTTCGCCGTACGCATGCCGCTGCTGCCCGGACATGGCACCAGCTGGCAGGAACTCGCCCGCACGCGGTGGCAGCAGTGGCACGGTGCCCTGGACGACGCGTACCTGGAACTGGATGCTGACTGCGACTACGTTTTTTCGGCAGGATTGAGCATGGGAGGAGCGCTCGCCCTGCGTATCGCGGCAACCCGGCCTGTGGCCGGGGTGGTCCTGGTGAACCCGGGCCTGGTGATCGACGATCCCCGCGCACCCCTCGCCGGCATCCTGAAGCTGGTGATGAGAAGTACTCCATCAATCGGCAACGACATCCTTAAGGAAGGCATGGTCGAAGGAGCATATCCCCGAACTCCAGTGGCGGCCGCCCATGAACTGAACAAGCTGTTCAAGGACACCATCAGGATCCTGCCAAGGGTGACCGCTCCCGTGCAGGTCTTCCGGTCCACTGTTGACCACGTCGTATCGGACTCCAGCATCCTGGCGCTCCGGCGCGGGCTTACCCACGCACCGCTGGACCTGGTCCCCCTTGAAAACAGCTACCACGTGGCCACCCTGGACAACGACGCCGACCGGATTTTCCATGGCTCCGTGGAATTTATCCACCGCGTGACCTCCGGTATGAGCCCCGAACGCCCAAGGGCCGCAAGTGCGGAACCACACCTGGAGGCTGCGATCCATGAACAGGCCTGACTCCGGCTCGCAGGACCACGGCGCGAACCAGGATGACGCCGTCTGGCTGGACCTGGTCGCCAGACTTGAATCGGATGCGCCCGCTGCCGGCACTGCCGCTGATACCCGACCGGGGACGGGACTGCGCCATGACGCAACGGGATCCGGCGGCCGTCCTCCTGCCTTCCGGGACTTTGATCCCCTTGGCCTTGCCGGGGCTGCACCCGCCGAATTGTCCGCCGCAGAGCGGCAGGCCTCAGCTGGGGCCGCAGCCCCCGAGGCGGGACAAGATGTCCCTGCCGGGCCCCGCGATTATGAGGTGGACCTGGACGACGGCGCGTTCGTACCGGAGGAACCGCCCAGCCTGGCCGGAACGGATCCACTGACCATGCTTGCTTGGCTCGCCGCCGTCGGCGGACCCGTGGCGCTGCTGCTGTCCGTGATGTTCTGGCGCTCCGCGCCCCTGCTGGCCATCGTGGGAATCGTGGCTGTGTTCGTGCTCGGAACTGTCTTCCTGATCATGAAGCTTCCGCAGGAAAAAGACGAGAACGACGACGGCGCGCGCGTTTAGCGCGGCCGCTCCCCCATCAGCTGCGCGTCAGCGGCCAGCGTCCGCCTCGGGCGCGTCGACACCGCGGCGCAGTGACACCGCGTGCGTCGTCATGGTGCTTCGTCAGCGGCGCGCACGGCTGCTGACCCGGGACAGGTCGGCTGCTCCGATAAGTCCGGCATTGGGTCCCAGCGCGGCCAGCTGGATCCCGGCGGCCGGCCTGAAACCGCGGCCGGTCAGGTTGCGTGCGAAGGCCTTGCGGGCAGGCTCCACCAGCAGGTCGCCGGCTGAGCACAGGCCACCGCCGATGACGAAAAGCCCGGGATCCAGCGCCGCTGCCAGGTTGGCCAGCCCCAGTCCCAGCCACTCCCCCACTTCTTCGACCAGCTCCCGCGAGGCTGCGTCACCGGCAAGGGCGAGCTCGGTCACGATGGCACCTGTGATTGCTTCGGTGCGTCCGCCGACGGCTGCAAGGAGGTCCTGCGCCACCGGAGAGTTCGCCCGCGCCAGTATCCGCGCTTCGCGTCCCAGGGCATTCCCGGATGCGTACTGCTCCCAGCAGCCGCGGTTGCCGCATTCGCACCGGTGCCCGCCAGGCATGATGATCTGGTGTCCAAACTCCCCGGCCACGCCAAACCGGCCGCGCTCAACCCTGCCGTCCATCACCATGGCACCTCCTATGCCGGTACCCAGGGTGATACAGACCAGCCGGTCTTCCCCCTGCCCGGCACCAAAGCGCCATTCAGCCCATGCCGCGGCGTCGGCGTCGTTGGCAAGGAGTACCGGCCGGCGGAGGAGCTGCTGCAGGTTTGCCCTCAGGGGCTCGTTGCGCCAGGCGAGGTGCGGGCTGAAAAGCACCGTGCCGCCGTCGAGGTCCATCCACCCGGCCGCGCCAATACCCACGGACCAGATCCGGTGCCCCCTGCCCAGTTCCTCCACGAGCTCGACGATGACCCGCTCCACCGCCCGCGGGTCACTGCCCGGCGTGGCCCGCCGCGCCTCGCTGAGGATGCGGCCGTCTGCATCCACCACTCCGGCAGCCACCTTGGTGCCGCCGATGTCGATGCCGATGGCGAGGCCCTTGCGGCCGAGGCGCAGGTGCTCACGAAAGCCCCCGCCGTCGTGCCGTGTCCTTGCCCGGTGGGAGGTGGGCCGCCGCCTCCACGGCGCAGGTCTGCTCAGGGGCCCGGACTGGTCGCCGGGGGGCGGTACGTACATAATCCCCCATTCTAGGTGCGCCCATTCCACTGCGGCGTACCGAGGCGCGGAGATGCCCCCTGCATGTCGCAGGCCCGTTGACGGCAAAGTTACCGGCCAGTAACTTTAGATACTGCATGGGCCCGCATTCGGCGTACTAGTCTTTAGGCATACCCCTGTGCGGGACCTCGGATATCAAAGGAGCTATAGTGCGCGAATTCAGTGTTCCGCCTCTTGTTGTTGTCCCACCGGAAACCAACATCACCGATCTGGTGCTGCGGCAGGCAGCCAAGGCCAGCAACCCGGCACTCTTTTCGCGCCTCGATGCTTCCGGAACCTGGCAGGATATTTCCGCCACGGATTTCCTCGCCGACGTCAGGGCGCTGGCCAAGGGACTGATGGCCAGCGGTGTAGCCGCCGGTGACCGTGTGGGCATCATGTCCCGGACCCGTTATGAATGGTCCCTGGTGGATTTCGCCATCTGGTTCGCCGGAGCCGTTTCCGTCCCGATCTACGAAACGTCCTCGCCTTCGCAGGTGGCATGGAACCTGGGCGACTCAGGCGCTGTGGCCGCCTTCGGCGAGGCGGCACACCACGAGGACGTCATCCGCCAGGCGGTGACGGCGGAAGCGCTGACGTCGCTCCAGCACGTGTGGCAGCTGGAAGGCAACGGACTTGATGCCCTCCGTGAGGCCGGCCGGGACGTCAGCGACGACGATCTTGAGGCCCGCAGGAAGACCGCCCGGCTGGGCGATACCGCCACCATCATCTATACCTCCGGCACCACCGGCAGGCCCAAGGGCTGCGAACTCACGCACGGAAACTTCGTGGAGCTCTCGGACAATGCGCTGGCCATCATCGGCGAGATCGTCCACGAGGACGCCAAGACGATCATGTTCCTGCCCCTGGCACACGTCTTTGCGCGCTTCATCTCCGTGCTGGCCATGGCGGCCGGCACCACAGTGGCCCACACGCCGGACATCAAGAACCTCCTGGCAGACCTGCAGAGCTATGAGCCCACGTTCATCCTGGCCGTGCCCCGTGTATTCGAAAAGGTGTACAACTCTGCGCTGACCAAGGCGGAGGACGGCGGAAAGGGAGCGATCTTCCACAAGGCGGCCGATACCGCCATCGCCTACTCCAAGGCCCGGCAGGAAGGCCGCGTTGGCCTGGGCCTGAAGCTCCGCCACGCCTTGTTCGACAAACTGGTCTACGGCAAGCTGCGGGCCGCGATGGGCGGCCACGTTGCCCACGCCGTCTCCGGTGGGGGTCCCCTGGGCGAACGGCTGGGGCACTTCTTCCAGGGCATCGGGCTGCAGGTGCTCGAAGGCTACGGCCTCACCGAAACCACCGCCCCCATCTCCGTGAACACGCCGTCGCTGATCAAGATCGGATCCGTTGGAAAGCCGCTGCCCGGCAACTCGGTCAAGATCGCCGAGGACGGGGAAATCCTGGCCAAGGGCGTCTGCGTCATGCGCGGCTACTACCAGCGCCCCGACCTCACCAAGGAGACGTTCGACGACGGCTGGTTCCGCACCGGCGACATCGGCCGCCTGGACGAGGACGGCTTTGTATGGATCACCGGGCGCAAGAAGGAGATCATCGTCACCGCCGGCGGCAAGAATGTCATTCCGGCACTGCTGGAAGACCAGATCCGGGCCGATGCGCTGGTGTCGCAGGTGCTGGTGGTCGGCGACAACCGGCCGTTCATCGGCGCGCTGGTCACCCTGGACCAGGAAGCCCTGCCCGGCTGGCTGCAGCGCCACAACCTCCCCGCGGACACCTCCCTGGACGACGCCGCGCACAACCCCGTGGTCAAGGCGGCCGTCCAGGACCTCATCACAGCGGCCAACGCGTCGGTCTCACAGGCCGAAGCCATTAAGTCCTTCCGGATAGTCCCGGCCGACTTCACGGAAGCATCAGGGCACTTGACGCCCTCCATGAAGGTTAAGCGTGCCCAGGTCATGAAGGACTTCGAGACCGTCATCGAAGAGATGTACTCCGCGCCGCGTTCGTAACAGGCAACACTAAGAGGCAGGGCCCGGTCCGGCAGCGTGCGTAAAAGGGGCCCCGCGCCCCCGCTCGCCGCGAAGCGGCCTCAGCGGGGCGGGGGGAATAGCACGCAGAGGATCGGGCCCTGCCTCAACCACTACCGCAATGCAACGAGAGGGTCCTCCTGGCGGGGGACCCTCTCGTTGTCCTACTCAGCTGCTCTGGCTACTGCTCGACTACCAGCAGGAGATCCCCGCCTTCGACCTGCTCAATCGTTGAGATGGCGAGCCGGGAAACTTTGCCGGCTGCCGGCGTCGTGATGGACGCTTCCATCTTCATTGCCTCGATGGTGGCCACCGTATCGCCGGCCTTGACCTCGTCGCCCTGCTTGACGGTGACGGTCACCGCACCGGCGAACGGCGCCGCGACGTGGCCGGGCTGGGCCGGGTCGGCCTTCTCAGCCGCCTTGACGTTGCTCACCACGGACCGGTCCCGCACTACCACGGGGCGGGACTGGCCGTTGAGGGTGCACATGACGGTCCGCATGCCCTTCTCGTCCGGCTCCGAGACAGCCTCCAGGGAGGCGATCAGCCGAACGCCCTTCTCCAGCTGGATCTCGTGCTCGGCACCGCGCTGCAGCCCGTACAGGTAGTCGCGGGTGTCCAGGACGGAGATGTTGCCGTAGGTTTCGACGCTCTTCAGGTAGTCCTTGGTGGGTCCGTCAAAAAGCAGCCGGTTCAGCGTGTGCTGGCGGGTTTTGGAATCGGCCTTCAGGGCGGCACTGTCCTCGGCGCTGAGCTCCACGTCCCGGACCTTCACGCTGCGGCCCTGCAGGGCCTTGGTGCGGAAGGGCACCGGCCACCCGCCCGGCGGGTCGCCGAGATCGCCGGACAGGAATCCGATGACTGAATCCGGGATGTCGTAGTTCTGCGGGTTCTCTTCGAAGTCGGCGGGGTCCGCGTTCAGGCCCACCAGGTGCAGGGCCAGGTCACCGACAACCTTCGACGACGGCGTGACCTTGACCAGGCGGCCCAGGATCCGGTCCGCAGCGGTGTACATATCCTCGATGGCTTCGAAGCGCTCCCCCAGCCCCAGGGCCATGGCCTGCTGGCGAAGGTTGGAGAGCTGGCCGCCGGGAATCTCGTGCTGGTACACCCGGCCGGTGGGGCCCGGAAGGCCGGACTCGAACGGTGCGTAGACCCGGCGGACTGCTTCCCAGTACGGTTCCAGCGAGCTGACGGCGGCCAGGCTGAGGCCCGTGTCCCGCGGGGTGTGTGCCAGGGCGGCAACCAAGGCCGAGGCGGACGGCTGGCTGGTGGTTCCGGCCAGCGATGCCGAGGCCACGTCCACGGCGTCAACCCCGGCGTCCACGGCAGCCAGCAGCGTGGCCAGCTGGCCGCCCGCAGTGTCGTGGGTGTGCAGGTGCACGGGCAGGTCGAAGCGTTCCCGAAGGGCCGCAACAAGCTTGGCGGCCGCCGCGGGCCGGAGCAGGCCTGCCATGTCCTTGATCGCCAGGATGTGGGCGCCGGCGTCGACGATCTTCCGGGCCAGTTCCAGGTAGTAGTCCAGCGTGTAGAGCTTCTCTTCCGGGTCCAGCATGTCCCCGGTGTAGCACAGGGCCACTTCGGCGACAGCCGTGCCCGTTGCCCGGACAGCCCGGATGGCGGGCGCCATCTGGTTCACATCGTTCAGGGCATCGAAGATCCGGAAGATGTCGATGCCGGTGGCCGCGGCCTCATTGACGAACGCCTCGGTAACCTCCTCGGGGTAGGGCGTGTAGCCCACGGTGTTGCGGCCGCGGAGAAGCATCTGCAGGCACACATTCGGAAGCGCCTGGCGGAGGGCGGCCAGCCGGTCCCAGGGGTCTTCACCCAGGAACCGGAGGGCGACGTCGTAGGTTGCCCCTCCCCAGGCCTCCACGGACAGCAGTTCCGGCATCAGCGCGGTGACGGCGGGACCGGCGGCCACCAGGTCCCTGGTCCGCACCCGGGTTGCCAGGAGGGACTGGTGTGCATCGCGGAACGTGGTGTCCGTGACGGCCACGGCGTTCTGTTCACGAAGCGCCCTGGCGAAGCCCTCCGGTCCCAGCTCGAGCAGCTTCTGGCGGGAGCCCGGTGCAGGCTGCGCGTCCTTCACCGACGGCAGCTTACTGGCCGGGTTGGAGTGCACAGTGAGCTCGCCGTTGGGCTTGTTGACCGTGACTTCGGCCAGCCAGGTGAGGAGCTTGGTGCCGCGATCGGCAGAGACCCGGGCTTTCAGCAGCTGCGGCCGCTCGTCGATAAAGGAGGTGGCGACATCCCCGGCGATGAAGTCGGGATCGTCCAGCACCGCCTGCAGGAAGGAGATGTTGGTGGAGACACCGCGGATACGGAACTCTGCCAGCGCCCGGCGGGCACGGGCGACGGCGGAAGGGTAGTCCCTGCCGCGGCAGGTGAGCTTTACCAGCATGGAGTCGAAGTGCGGGCTGATTTCAGCACCCGAGTACACCGTGCCGCCGTCGAGCCTTACGCCCGCACCGCCGGCGGACCGGTAACCGGTGATCTTTCCAACGTCGGGGCGGAAGCCGTTGGCCGGGTCCTCCGTGGTGATGCGGCTCTGCAGGGCCGCCCCCTTGAGGTGCACAGTCTCCTGCGACAGCCCGAGGTCCGCCAGGGTCTCACCGGAGGCAATCCTCATCTGCGCCTGTACCAGGTCGACGTCCGTGACTTCCTCGGTGACAGTGTGTTCCACCTGGATGCGCGGATTCATCTCAATGAAGACGTGCTGGCCGGCGCGTTCCCCGACGGTGTCCACAAGGAACTCCACTGTGCCGGCGTTGACGTAGTTAAGGGCCTTGGCGAACTTCACGGCGTCCCGGTAGAGAGCCTGCCGGATGCCTTCATCCAGGTTGGGGGCCGGGGCGATTTCGATGACTTTCTGGTGGCGCCGCTGGATGGAGCAGTCCCGTTCGAAGAGGTGCATGACGTTGCCCTCGGCGTCCGCCAGGATCTGGACTTCGATGTGCCGGGGACGGAGGACTGCCTGTTCCAGGAACATGGTGGGATCGCCGAAGGCTGCGTCGGCTTCGCGCATGGCGGCCTGCAGTGCCTCCGGCAGTGCTTCCCGGGTATCCACCCGGCGCATGCCGCGGCCGCCGCCGCCGGCGACGGCCTTGGCGAAGATGGGGAACCCGATCTCGTCGGCAGCCGCAATGAGTTCGTCCAGGTCCTTGGAGGGTGCACTGGATTTCAGGACAGGCACGCCGGCCTCACGGGCGGCTTTGAGGGCTTCCACCTTATTGCCTGCCAGTTCCAGGACCTCGGCGGGCGGACCAACAAAAGTAATACCCGCAGCCTTGGCTGCGCGGGCCAAATCCGGGTTTTCCGAGAGGAACCCGTAGCCCGGGTAGATGGCGTCAGCGCCGGATTCCTTTGCCACCCGCACGACTTCCGCAACGTCGAGGTAAGCCCGGACAGGATGGCCCTCTTCGCCAATCAGGTAGGCCTCGTCCGCTTTTTGGCGGTGGATCGAGTTCCTGTCCTCGTGGGGGAAGACTGCTACGGTCTTTGCGCCCAGCTCGTAGCCGGCGCGGAAGGCCCTGATCGCGATTTCGCCGCGGTTGGCCACCAGAACTTTGGAAAACATACTTCTCCTGCATCGTTGCGGGTGGATCGGTGAGTGGTCACAGTGTCTAGGACCTGCAAGGGCAAACACAAATCTTTGTGGCCACCGTCACAGATTTCTCCGTCATGTCCCGGAGCCTTCTGCCGGCCGGGGCAGCTGCCGCACCACCGGTGCCGTGCCGATGCCCGATAAAGCAGGATTCGCCGACGCATCAACATATGATGAGTAGGGCGGCAGGACCGTCCGGCTTCGGCACTGCCGGAGCAAACATTACCCCCAAACACGGCATCCGGCGTTAGGTTTTGGTCTCTCAAGTGCAAGTAGTCAGCATCAGCAGCCTCAAGGGTGGAGTCGGTAAGACTTCCGTCACCACAGGATTGGCGTCTGCGGCGCTGGCCGCAGGCATCAGCACGCTGGTGGTGGACCTCGATCCCCACGCAGATGCCACCACTGCATTGGGCGTCCAGCCCGGAGACCAGTTGGATATCGGCAGGATGCTCAAGAGCCCCCGGCGCGCAAAACTGGCCGAAAACGTGGTCCGCAGCAGCTGGAGCGCCCGGGCACAGGCCAAGGGCTCAGGCCCTGCCATCCTGGACGTTGCCGTTGGCTCCGCCTACACCGGGATCTATGACCGGCCGGACCTGGGCCGCCGCGACCTGCGCAGGCTCTCCTCGGTGCTTGCCACAGCAGATACTTACCAGCTGGTCCTTGTCGACTGCCCGCCGTCGCTGAACGGCCTCACGCGGATGGCCTGGACCGCCAGCGACAAGGTGGCGCTGGTTGCGGAGCCCGGCCTGTTCTCAGTTGCAGGTACTGAGCGGACCATGCGGGCCATCCAGCTTTTCCGCCGGGAGTTCGCACCCAACCTTTCTCCGGCGGGCATCGTGGCCAACCGGGTGCGCTCCGGGTCCTCCGAGCACACCTACAGGCTCGCTGAAATGGAATCCATGTTCGGAGACCTCCTCCTCAGCCCCCGCATCCCTGAACAGGCCAACTGGCAGCAGATCCAGGGCGCCGCCCACCCGGTCCACCACTGGCCCGGCGATTCAGCCAAGGCCGCTGCTGGACTCTTTGATGACCTGCTGGCAAACCTGATGGCGGTGGGAAGCGGCCTGCGCAGCCGCGCCCGGTAGGGCACGCTGAAGGACCAACCTCACGAACAGGGGCCGCTCCCCACATATGGAGAGCGGCCCCTGTTGTGTGCCTGTTCAGCTGATTTTGCGCGCTGCGCGCCGCTTGCTCAGTTCGTCGTCCGGAAAGGGCTGCTCTGCGGCATGTTCGCTGGGAAGGGATGCGAGGCTGCCCTCCACTTCACGCCAGACCCGCCCAACGGCGATGCCGAACACTCCCTGCCCGCCCTGGACGAGGTCGATGACCTCATCGGCGGAGGTGCATTCGTAGACACTCGCGCCGTCGCTCATCAGCGTAATCTGGGCCAGGTCCTCCACGCCGCGCTCCCGAAGGTGCTCCACCGCGGTGCGGATCTGCTGCAGTGACACCCCCGTGTCCAGCAGTCGCTTGACCACCTTGAGGACGAGGATGTCGCGGAAGCCGTAAAGACGCTGGGATCCGGAGCCGGCCGCGCCGCGGACTGCGGGCTCCACCAGGCCGGTGCGGGCCCAGTAGTCGAGCTGACGGTACGTGATTCCGGCGGCCTTGCAGGCCGTGGGGCCTCGGTAGCCTGCGTCCTCGTCCAGGACAGGAAGGTCCTCGGTAAACAGGAGGCCCTGGGCACCGCTCGCGGGCACAGCAACACCAGCCGTGGGCTGTTTCAGCCCGCCTGCTTCGCCTTTGGGACTCACCTGGATCCTCCTCGTCATACCGCTCCCGGGAAACTCCTGCAGCAGTGGCGCATGAAGACCATGCATGTAATTTTCGCGGGGCGCACTTTCCAGTGTGACTTGCGAGGCTGCGGTAAGCAATGGGAACTTGATACTTCGACGTTAGGCCCGCCGGACTGCAAGGTCAAAGACCCTGAACGGTTTCACGAGCCGTGTCGAAAGATTCATCCTCAACTTTAACCTTAACGTGACCTTAGCCGTCGAAATCCTCGGGCTCCACGTCGTCCAGGAACTCCCGGAAACGGCGCAGTTCGCGCTCTTCGTCAACGGTGGGACCAGGTTCTGCATCTTCGCCCTCATCGTGCTCCGTGATGCGGACCCCTGCCTCATCCATGACGGAGTCGGCGCACCAGATCCTGCACTTCGCGCGCAGCGCCACAGCGAGTGCATCCGAAGCCCTCGAACTGACCGTGGTGCCGTTTTCGAACTGGAGCTGCCCGTAGAAGATGTTGTCCTCCACCGCCACGATGTTGACGCTTACCACCGAATGCCCCAGCGATTCCACCACGTCCACCAGGAGGTCATGCGTCATGGGGCGCGGCGGGACCACGCCCTGCTGGGCCAGGGCGATGGCGCTGGCTTCCGGAGTCCCGATCCAGATCGGAACGTGCCGCTCCCCGTGCATCTCGCGGAGCAGGACCAGGGGCTGGTTGGAAGGCAGTTCGATGCGAACGCCTACAATCTCGACTTCAATCATCAGATGTCCATGCGTGAGATGTGGTCCTGCACCAGGGCCCGGTGCAGGGTGAGGCAAAGGTCGCTGATTTCGCGGGCGGCTTCCGCTGCCCGTGCCTGTGACGCGGCGTCCTTCCGGGATGCCAGGGGCGCCACCGCCCGCTCCACGAGGCCGAACTCGCGCTCGGCCGCCGCCTGGAAGGGACGGAGGTGACGGGGTTCGAGCCCGTGGCTTTCCAGCTGGACGCATGCCCGGGCCACCTGGAGGGCATGCTCGTCGAACTGTCCGTTGCTGTGGCTGATCAGGCCGAAGCTCAGCAGCGCCTGCAGCAGCGGCACGCTGGCGCCGGATTCGGTGCGCAGCTGTTCCTCAGTGAGCTTGCGCCCCCGGTTCTGCAGTTCCACCGCCAGCTCATCAGAGACGATGCGCGGGGAAACCACGACGCCGGGCGGTAGGTTCTCCGGGCGTTCTCCCCTGTCGATGGCGTCGAGGTAGTCCTTGATGACTTTCAGGGGCAGATACTGGTCCCGCTGCAGGGCCAGGACGAACCGCAGCCGCTCGACGTCGCCGTCGGAATACTGCCGGTACCCGGCAGGCGTGCGGCGGGGGTTGATCAGCCCCTTTTCCTCAAGGAACCTGATTTTGGACGCAGTCATGCCGGGGAAGTCCCCGCTGAGCTGGGCGAGGACTTCCCCTATGTTGAGGACCTGGGGTCCCCGGCGTTCCGGTTGTGCCATTGCCACAGGCAGTGGTCCCCGGTTCAGCCGCGGCCTGCAGCGCTGGCAGGGCTCAGGTAGAAGGTGAGGCGGAACTTGCCGATCTGGACTTCGCTGCCGGACTTCAGTTCCACGCTGTCCACACGGTCGTGGTTCACGTAGGTGCCGTTCAGGCTGTTCTTGTCCACTACCTCGAAGCTCCGTGCCGTGCGGCGGAACTCGACATGGCGGCGGGAAACCGTGACGTCGTCGAGGAAAATATCCGCGTCCGGGTGCCGGCCGGCAGTGGTGACGTCGGAGTCGAGCAGGAACCGGGCGCCGGCGTTGGGGCCGCTGTGGGCGACCAGCAGCGCTGATCCAGCCGGGAGGGCCTCCACTGACGTTCGCTCGTCCGATGAGAGCTTTGGTGCGATGGTGGGCTCATCCCTCACGGGGGTGAGGTGGATGGAGGTGGTCTCCGACGCCCTGGCCGCACCCGAGCCGTATTCCCCGTCGGCAGGGTTCTGTGTGTGGCCAGCCATGGACTCCTCCTCTTTCCGCTGCGGCACTGAGGCGCGCAACCAACATTTGCCCTCCGGACCTGCAGCGCAGGCCGGACCGGCCGCCGATCCGGCCCCTGACATGCGAAGACATTCTGGCTTCACAACGGGCCGGACCGGAATTACCGGTTAGCTTTAGCCTACCTGTTGTTCGTACTCCGATGCACTGAGCAATGACTCAACCGCGTCAGCTTCGGCGAGCTTGACCTCGATCAGCCAGCCGTCTCCGTAGGGATCGGTGTTGATGAGTGCCGAATCCGTGTCAAGGGACTCGTTACGACCCACAACTTCACCGCTGACGGGTGCGTAGATGTCACTGACGCTCTTGGTCGACTCCACTTCACCGACAACTTCATTCGCCGTAATCCTGGTGCCTACTTCCGGCATCTGGGCGTAGACAACATCCCCCAGGGCGTCCTGGGCAAAGTCGGTGATGCCTACCCGGACCACGCCGTCGGAGTTGGGGGCGGTAACCCACTCGTGTTCGGCGGTGTAGGACAGATCTTCGGGAATGTTGCTCATCAGGGGCCTTTCATCGGGTCGAACACCAATGTCAACGCGGCCCGGAAACGGTCCGCGTTGAAAGTATAGGCACAACTGCCGGGGCGTTAGCCGGGGTTTCTGACAAGATGGGACGCATGAGCGCACGCACAGTCGGCGTCCCCGGCAGAGACGGCAGGTAGCGGATGCCTGAGCTCCCCGAAGTGGCCGGCCTTGCAGGCTTCCTGGGCGACCATCTGCAGGAAACCGTTGTGTCCAAAGTGCAGATTGTTTCCTTTGCGGTCCTGAAGACTGCCGATCCGCCCTACAGCGCCCTTGAGGGCAGGACCGTGACCGGCGTCCGGCGCTTCGGCAAGTTCATCAGCATTGATACGGACGGGATGTCCTTCGTCTTCCACCTCGCCAGGGCGGGCTGGGTGCGCTTCACGGACTCCCCCACCGACGCGCAGCTGAAAATGGGCAAGGGCAACATCGCGGCGCGCCTCGCCTTCACCGGAGCTGGCGGTCAGCGCGGCTTCGACCTGACCGAGGCGGGCACCAAGAAAAGCCTCGCGGTTTATGTGGTGCGGGATCCCCAGGAAGTCCACGGCATTGCCACGCTGGGGCCTGATCCCTTTGCTCCAGCGTTCGACGCCGGCATGCTGGCTGAGATCCTCGCCGGCAGCTCCCAGCAGATCAAGGGGCTCCTGCGCAGCCAGAGCGTCATAGCGGGCATCGGGAACGCCTACAGCGACGAAATCCTGCACGCTGCGGGGATTTCGCCGTTCGCCACCGCCAAATCATTGGACCGCGCAACGGTCCAGGTCCTGTATGACGCGATCCATACCATCCTGGGGACGGCGATGACCGAGGCCCGGGGCAAGCCGCCCAAGGACCTGAAGGACGTCAAACGGAGCCATATGCGCGTCCACGCCCGGACCGGGCAGCCCTGCCCTGTCTGTGGGGACACGGTCCGGGAGGTTTCCTTTGCCGACACCGCCCTGCAGTACTGCCCCACCTGCCAGACCAAGGGGAAAATCCTGGCGGACCGCAGGACTTCGAAGTTCCTGAAGTAGCAACACAAAAAGCGGAAGCGCCGGAGAAGTCTCCGGCGCTTCCGCTCTTTGGTCGGGCTGACAGGATTTGAACCTGCGACCCCTTGACCCCCAGTCAAGTGCGCTACCAAGCTGCGCTACAGCCCGCTGGTTCCGCCGTTCTCCGCTGTGCTTCATCCAGGATCAGATCCAAGGATTTCCACCAGCAGTCCGGCCGAACCACCTAGAAGAGCTTACACGATCCCGGAGGGTGCCAGTGACACTTTCCGGGGTTCTTCCCTGCGGTGTGTCGGAATTAACGCTTCTTGCCGCGCTTTTCCCGCACGCGCATGCTGACCTCGATGGGGGTACCCTCAAAGCCGAACGTTTCCCGCAGCCGGCGGGTGATGAAGCGCCGGTATCCCGGGTCCAGGAACCCGGTGGTGAACAGGACGAACTTGGGCGGCCGGCTGGAAGCCTGGGTGCCGAAGAGGATGCGTGGCTGCTTGCCGCCACGGACGGGGTGCGGGTGCGCGGCCACGAGTTCGCCGAGGAAGGCGTTCAGGCGGCCGGTGGCGATGCGCTTGTCCCAGTTCTCCAGGGCCACGTCGAGGGCAGGAACCAGGCGGTCCTTGTGCCACCCGGTCTTGGCCGAGATGTTCACGCGGGGCGCCCACTCCACATGGGCCAGGTCCTGCCCAATCTCACGTTCGAGGTAACGCCGGCGTTCGTCGTCGAGCAGGTCCCACTTGTTGAACGCAAGGACCAGGGCCCGGCCTGACTCAATGGCCAGCTGCAGGATCCGGACGTCCTGCTCACTGAGGACCTCGTCCACAGCAAGGAGCACGACGGCGACCTCCGCCTTTTCGAGCGCGGCCTGCGTGCGCAGGGAGGCATAGTAGTCGGCGCCCTGTGCCATGTGCTGGCGGCGGCGGATGCCGGCTGTGTCAACGAAGCGCCAGGTGCGGCCGCCAAGTTCGATGAACTCGTCCACGGGGTCGCGGGTGGTCCCGGCGGTGTTGTCCACCACAACGCGTTCAGTTCCGGCCAGCTTGTTCAGCAGCGAGGACTTGCCAACGTTGGGGCGCCCGATCAGGGCCACGCGGCGGGGTCCGCCGGAGCGTTCCAGGCCCTCGATGGTGGAGAACTCCGGAAGGGTGTCCATCACGTGGTCCAGCAGGTCGGCCACGCCCCGCCCGTGCAGTGCGGAGACGGGGTAGGGCTCGCCGAATCCGAGTCCCCACAGCGCAGCGGAGTCTGCCTCCTGGGCAAAGTCGTCCACCTTGTTCGCCACCATGATGACGGGCTTCTTGCTGCGGCGCAGCATCTTCATGACGCCCTCATCGGTGGCCGTCGCCCCGACGGCGGAGTCCACCACGAAGAGCACGGCGTCCGCGAGTTCCACGGCCATCTCGGCCTGCTCGGCCACGCGGGCGTGGATGCCGCGGGCGTCGTGCTCCCAGCCGCCGGTGTCCACGAGGGTGAAGTTGCGGCCGTTCCAGCTGGCGGAGTACATGACACGGTCGCGGGTGACGCCGGGGGTGTCCTCCACGACCGCTTCCCGGCGGCCCAGGATGCGGTTCACCAGGGTGGATTTACCCACGTTGGGCCGTCCGATGATGGCCAGCACGGGATCGAGCTTGACGGGTCCATCGAAGTCTTCGTCGTCGTACTCGCCGCTGAGCAGCGCGGCGTCTTCCTCGTCGAGGTCGTAGTCCTCCAGGCCCGCCCGGAGTGACGCGGCGCGGAGGTCGGCCTCGTCGTCGTCAATGGCAGCCAGCCGTTCGGCCACCTGGTCCGTGCCCGTGGGCGTGTAGTCGTCTTCGCCGGCGCCGGAGTGGCCGGGAGTTTGAGTCGTATCGCTCATTGCACTGTCCTTAGTGGTCATCTGCCGGCGTCCCGGCTACTGCTGTGAAATCGTGTGGGGCATCTGCGAATGGCAGGGGCTGCCCGCTGAGTTGGATGGAGTCCTGGACGTGCCCCGCCAGCGCCGCGCGGATTTCCAGCGCTGCCCTGTCCATTGAAGCACGCCCGCTTTCCCCTGCCCGGCGGGCCAGGGTGAGGGCATTTCCGAAGCTGACGTGGAAGCGCCTGCCAGGCCGGGGTACCGAATCGAGGTGTTCGTCTCCCCTCCGGGTGCCCAGGATGGCCACGGGGACCACGGGAGCTCCGGAGTTGAGCGCCAGCCAGGCCACGCCGCCATTGATGTCCGCCGCGGCCCCGCTCCCCCGTGTGCCTTCGGGGAGGATCCCGACGCAACGGCCGGCGTCGAGCACTTCCTTGCAGCGCTGAAGGGCAGCCCGGTCTCCGCTCCTGTCCACCGGCAGCTGGCCGGAGGCCGTGAGCACCCGGCCGAGGAAGCCCTTGAACATTTCCTGCTTGACCAGGATGTGCATGGGGCGCGGCGAAGCGCCGAACATGACCGGGCCGTCCAGGAAACTGATGTGGTTCCCCGCGAAAATGACGGGTCCTCCGGTGGGCACGTTATGCCGGCCCCTGACGGTGGTCCGGTACACAGCGTGGTCAAGGAGCCAGCCCACCGGCCTGCTCCACGCCATGGTCAAGCCCGGGGGAATGCCCGGCCCGCCGTCAGTCACGGTTCAGGACCTTTGTCACAATGACCAGGGCGGCGGTGACGGTCTGGTCGAAATCGAGGTCCGACGAGTCCAAAGTTACGACGCCGGAGGCAGCTTTCGTGAAATTCACGACGGCGGAATCCTTGGCATCCCGGTGGGTCACCTGCGCCGCCAGCTGCTCGGCGTTCTGGGTTCCGCCCAGCTGGATGCCACGCCGGCGCAGCCGGGCTTCCTCGCTAGCAGTCAACAGCATCCGGACTTCCGCGCCGGGCGCGACGACGGTGGTAATGTCCCTGCCTTCCACCACCATGCGGCGGTGGTGCTTTTCGATCAGTTCCCGCTGCCGGCGAATGAGCTCGGTCCTGGCGCCCAGGGTGGTTGCAACTGCGCTGACGGCGGAGGAAATAGCCGGCTCGCGGATGGCGTCGGTGACGTCAATGCCGTCCACCCGCACGTATTCCTCGAGCGGGCTGGTGCTCAGTTCCAGGACCAGGTCCCGGGATGCCTGCTCCACCGCGGCGGAGTCGTCGAGATCGATCCCTTTGGTGACGCAGTACCAGGTGAGCGCGCGGTACATCGCGCCGGTGTCCAGGTAGGCGAGCCTGAGCCTGCGGGCCACTTCCTTGCTGACGCTGGACTTGCCGGATCCGGAGGGGCCATCAATGGCAACCACGAGCGGCCGGCCAATACGCAGCGCAGGCATGGTATCGAGAAGTTCCTGTGTCATTACTGGAGTACCCGCCATCCGCGGTCGTTGAGAGCTTCGATCAGGTGGTCATGCTTGTTCGGCAACACGGAGATTTCCACCATACCTACGTTTTGGCCGGAGGAGTGGTCAAGCCGGAGGTCCTCGAGGTTTACGCCGATCTCCCCGATCTCCGTTAAAAGCCGGGCAATCTGTCCGGGCTTGTCGTCCACCAGGACCGTCAGCCAGGAGTATGCCTGCGGTGGTCCGCCATGCTTGCCGGGAATGCGGGCCTGGCCGGCGTTGCCTTCGCTGATCAGCTGCGCCAGGTCCAGCCTCGCCCCGGGAGCCGTTGGCTTTTCCAGCGTAGCGATCAGCCGGTTGAGGTCTTCACGGACGCCGTAAAGGATCTCAACGACTTTTCCCGCGTTGCCGCCCAGGATCTGCACCCAGAGGGACGGATCGCTGGCGGCAATCCGGGTGACATCGCGCAGGCCGTTGCCGGCAAGGGACAGCGCATGCAGCGGCGTCCCCTGCAGCCGGCTGGCCAGCAGTGAGGACATGACCTGGGGCAGGTGGGATACCAGGGCAACTGCTTCGTCGTGTTCGTCCGCTGTGAACCGCGATACCACCGCCCCCAGGTCCGTCGCCAGCGAGCAGGCCATCTGGAGGGCTGCGCCCGAGGTCTCCTCGGAGGGGCATACCACCCACGGCATCGACGTGAACAGCTCCCCGCGGGCTGCGACCGGCCCGGACTTTTCCCGTCCGGCCATCGGATGCGTGCCCACATAGCGGGACAGGTCAACGCCACGGCGGCGCAGCCTGTCCAGGATGTCCGCCTTCACGCTGGCTATGTCCACCACCACGGAGCCGGGGTAGTCGGACAGCGCCTGCGCCACGACGTCGGTGGTTACATCCGGCGGCGCGGCAACCACCACAAGCTGCGGTGCAGCGCTGCCCAGTTCCGCGAGGGGCCTGCCCGCACCAATGTCCACGGCTACAGCCTGGTTGGTGGGTGACGGATCGGACAGGAACACCGGAACGCCCCGCCCGCGCAGGCCCAGCCCGATGCTGGTGCCGAGCAGCCCGGTCCCCAGGACCACCACCGGGCCATCCAGGTGCCCGCGGCCCTGGCTGTGGAAGGCGGACATGCCTCAGAGCCCTACGGATGCGAGCAGATGCCCGACTTCCTGCTTGCCGAGGTTGCGGATGCTGCCCTGGCGCTGGTCGCCCAGGCCGATGGGGCCGACCTTGACCCGCACCAGCCGCAGGACCGGGAAGCCGACGGCATCGAAGAGGCGGCGGACAATGCGGTTCTTGCCCGAGTGCAGCACTACCTCGATCAGGACGTGGCCGGGCGTCGAGTCAACGAGCCGGAAGGAGTCCACGGAGGCGAAGCCGTCCTCCAGCTCCACGCCTTCCTTGAGCTGGGCGCCGATCCCCTGCGGGAAGGGACCACGCACCTGCACCAGGTAGGTCTTGGGCACTTCGTAGGAAGGGTGCGTCAGCCGGTTGGCGAGTTCGCCGTCGTTAGTCAGCAGGAGCAGGCCCTCGGTGGCAACGTCGAGGCGGCCAACGTGGAAGAGCCTCTCGCCCTTGTTCTTGTTGTTCTTGAGGAAGTCACTGATGCAGGGACGGCCTTCGGGATCCTCCATGGTGGAAACAACACCCTTGGGCTTGTTGAACACCATGTACACCAGGTTCTCGTCCAGCTGGATCCGCAGGCCGTCCACGTGGATGACGGCGGTCTTGGGGTCCACGCGGACACCGAGTTCGGTGACCACCTGCCCGTCCACTTCCACGCGGCCCTCGGCAATCATCTCTTCGCAGACCCGCCGGGAGGCAACGCCGGCCGAGGCCATGACCTTCTGCAGCCGCACGCCGTCGGCGTCGTGAAGTTCAGATTGGGGGACGTCACCGCGCGGGCCCCTCTTCCGTGAAGGCCGGCGGACCGGTCCCAGGTTCTGCCCGAAGCGTTCGCTGCCGAAAGCACGCGATGCAGCTGCACCGGGGGCGCCGGTGCGCGGCTTGGGCTTAAGCGCCCCGGGGGTGCCCGGCGTTTTCCCGGCTCCGGGCTTGCGCGCTGCCGGCTTCCGGGACGAGGGCTTGGCAGACTTGGCGTCAGAGGCGCCGCGTCCCTGCTGGGAGCCGGCTTCATCAGGATCGATGAAGCGCTCCTCGCGCGGCTTGGCTGCGCGCTGCGGGCGGTCGCTGCCGAACCCGCCGCCCCGCTTGGGGGCGCCGCTGCGGAACCCGCCCGCAAAATTGCCGCCCTGGGAGGTGTTGCGCTGGGAAGTGTTGCGTCCCGAGCTGTTACGTGGTGAACCCTGGCGTCCCGCCTGTGTCATGACCCGTCCTTCAAATGTTTGGCCGGCAAGGTGTCCACAGACAACCCTAACCAGCTGTGCAGAAATAATCTGCCCTGATAAATACTTTTGCAGGCATGGCGAACCTGCCTAGATCCCTTCGGCGTCGTAGTACTCCGCGATGCCGTCCAGGCCGGGAAGATGCGGCGACAGCTGCGGCAACTCGGCCACCGAACCGATTCCCATCCGTTCAAGGAAGTACGAGGTAGTCCGGTAGAGGATGGCACCGGACTCCGGATCCGTTCCCGCATCCTCGATCAACCCGCGCTGGGCAAGTGTCCGTACCACAGAGTCAACGTTGACGCCGCGAATTGCGGATACCCTGGCCCTGGAAACGGGCTGGCGGTACGCAATGACCGCGAGCGTCTCCAAAGCTGCCTGGGTAAGCCGGGCTGTTTGGCCTTCCAGTACGTACTTACCGACAATGTCGGCGAAGTCCGCCCGGGAGTAGATCCGCCAGCCACCGGCAATGTTCCGCAATTCGAAACCCCGGGGGCTGGAGCCAAAACCAGTGGCACTGGCTTGATCCATATCCGGGGCTTTAACAGTATAGCCGTTATACTCGCGCTGAAGTTCGGCGAGCAGGACCCGGACCGTTTCAACGGTCAGGTCAAGCCCGGCAGCCAGTTCTTCCTCTGTGGCCGGCTGGTCGATGACCATCAGCACGGCTTCGACGGCGGCTTTCGCTCCGCCGGGAAGGCTTTTGAGGTCCGCCTCCCCCACCCGCGTATCTTCCGTGGTTTGCTTGGTCACAGCTGCTCCTCAAACTCTTCGCTCAGGTTTTCCGCGGACCACTGCCGGCTGCCGGCGGTCCAGTGGACGGCAAGGTCGGCGAGCGGTGAGAGCTGGTCGAATGAAACCGCTTTGTCGCGGAACAGCTCCAGCAGCGCCAGGAACCTCGCAACCACCACCAGCGTGGATTCGGCATCGGCGATGATGGCGCGGAAGGTCATCGGCGATTCCCGTTGCAGCCGCAGCCCCACAATTTCTGCCTGCTCCTTGACGCTGACGTTGCCGCCGTGGAGATGGGCCAGGCCTACTTCGGCGGGTTTTGGCGCCTTGGGACGGAGCGCCGCTTCCGCCAAGGCGGCGAACTGTGCCGGCGTGTGTTTCCAGACGAGTTCAGGGAGCATGGCGGCGAAGTGCTCCTCGAGCGCAACCTGCCGGGGAAAGCGCAGGGCTTCCTGGTGCAGGGTTTCCCCCATGAGGCCGGCCACGTGCTTGAAGGCTTTGTACTGCAGAAGCCGGGCAAACAACAGGTCCCTGGCTTCCAGCAAAGCCATGTCCTCGTCGTCGTCGACTTCGCCCGCCGGAAGGAGCCTTGCAGCTTTGAGGTCCAGCAGCGTCGCGGCGATCACCAGGAACTCGCTGGCTTCATCGAGCGCCCATTCCCCGCCCTGCTTCTGCAGGTTCCGGATGTACTTGATGAACTCGTCCGTGACGGTGGCGATGGCCACCTCGGTAATGTCCAGCTGGTGCTTGGCGATCAGCCCCAGCAGGAGGTCGAACGGACCGGTGAAGTTGGCCAGCCGCACCTCGAAGCCGGGCTTGGATTCGGCCACGTCGTGGCTAGGGTGCGCCGCCGCGCGAGATCAGCTCTTTGGCCAGCCGGCGGTACGCGTCTGCGCCCACGTGGTTGCCGGCATAACTGGTGATCGGCTCGGCGGCCACCGTAGCGTCGGCAAACTTGATGGAACGCTTAATGACGGTCTCGAACACCTTGTCTCCGAAAGCCTCCACCAGGCGGGTGATGACTTCACGGCTGTGCAGGGTCCGGGCGTCGTACATCGTGGCGAGCACGCCGTCCACCTGCAGGCGCGGGTTGAGCCGGTCCTGCACCTTGTCAATGGTTTCAACCAGCAGGGCAACGGCGCGCAGGGCGAAGAACTCGCAGATCAGCGGGATGATCACGCCGTGCGCGGCCGTGAGTGCGTTGACGGTGAGGAGGCCAAGGGAGGGCTGGCAGTCGATGAGGACGACGTCGTAATCGTCCTCCACTTTTTTGAGGGCCCGGTCCAGGACCTGCTCCCGCGCAACCTCGTTAACGAGCTGGACTTCCGCAGCGGACAGGTCGATGTTGGCCGGCAGCAGGTCGACATTCTCGACGCCGGTCTGGTGGATGGCGTCACGGATGTTCACTTTGCGGTCCATCAGCACGTTGTAGACCGTGAGGTCCAGTTCATGCGGATTGACGCCGAGTCCTGCCGACAGCGCACCCTGGGGGTCGAAATCGACGAGGAGCACGCGGCGGCCGTACTCCGCCAGGGCTGCCGCGAGGTTGATGGTGGAGGTGGTTTTTCCTACGCCGCCCTTTTGGTTCACCATGGCGATGACGCGCGCCGGACCGTGGGAGGACAGCGGCGCAGGTTCCGGGAACTCTCGGTATGGGCGTCCCGTAGGGCCCATCACCGCGTTGTCCAGGTCAAATTCCGTGCCCTCCAGAGTTGCTGAACCCTGTTCGCTGCTCACGTATCTATCCACACTTTCGATGACGGTGATTTCCTGCCGCTGGATGCCAGCGCCGTTCCTTCTTCTTCCCAAGGTTACAGCGGCCGACACGGTATTCGAGGCAACTTGACTTTCCTCGAATGTTGAGCCTTGACCCTCTAGCTGAGGTCGAAGGTTCGGATTATCCGCGCATGCGACAGCCCCCGCAGCGGAGGCTGCGGGGGCTGTCGCATTGATGCGGGGGTGGCTAGACGGTGGCCGGTACGGGCCGTGCCTCGGTTTCCTCGGCGGCCGGGGCGCCGTGTCCGGCGATCATGGTCTGCTCGTCGAAGGGCAGTTCACCGGAGAGCACCTGGTTGACCTGGGTGCCGTCGATCTCCTTGACCCATGTGCCGATCAGGACGGTGGCGACAGCGTTGCCGGTGAAGTTGGTCAGGGCGCGGGCTTCTGACATGAAGCGGTCGATGCCCACGATCATGCCCACGCCGCCCAGCAGTTCCGGCTTGTGGGCCTGGAGGCCGGCAGCCAGCGTGGCGAGGCCTGCGCCGGTGACGCCGGCTGCACCCTTGGAGGCAATGATCATGAAGATCAGCAGGGAGACCTGTGCGCCAAGATCCAGCGGTGTGCCCATGGCGTTGGCTACGAACAGGGATGCCATGGTCAGGTAGATCGCTGTGCCGTCCAGGTTGAAGGAGTAGCCGGTGGGTACCGTGACGCCGACAACGGGCTTGGAGACACCAAGGTGTTCCATCTTGGCGATGAGGCGGGGCAGTGCTGCCTCGGAGGAGGAAGTGGAGAAGATGAGCAGGTATTCGCGGCCCAGGTACTTCATCAGCTTGAAGATGTTGACACCGGTGACCACCTTGAGCAGACCGCCCAGGATGATCACGATGAACAGGGCGCAGGTGATGTAGAAGGCAGCCATCAGGGTGAACATGCTGACGATGGCCTGGAAACCGGTAGCGCCGACGACGGCTGCGATGGCACCGAAGGCACCGACGGGTGCCAGCCACATGATCATGATCAGGATGCGGAAGACGAGAACCTGTCCGTGGCCGATGGCCTTGAGGATGGGAGCGCCCTGGGGGCCCATCTTCTGCAGTGCGAAACCTACCAGGAGGGCTGCAAAGAGCGTCGGCAGAACCGGAATGTCGCCGGGGATGATTCCCAGGAGGAAGGCGACGGTGCTGTCGACTTCCGCTTTCTTCGTGGGGTCGTAGGGAGCGAGCTTCAGTCCCTCACCCGGGTGGATCAGGTTGCCCACAACCAGGCCGATTGCGAGCGCAAACGTCGACATAAGGACGAAGTAGCCGAGCGCCAGCCCGCCCACCTTGCCCACGGTGGCAGCCTTGGCGATGGACCCGATGCCGAGGACGATGGTGCAGAAAATGATGGGCGCGATCATCATCTTGATCAGCTTGATGAATCCGTCACCGAGCGGTTTGAGTGATTTACCGACCTCGGGGAACATGAGGCCTACCACGGCGCCGAGAATGACGGCGGCGATGACCGCAATATAGAGGTAATGGGACTTGTCGATGCCCTTGCGCCGCGTCTTCACGGTGTCAAGCGACTCTCCTCGTTGAGAAGCCATGATGTGTCTCCTTATGGATAATCTGATAGACGCTGCGGCACAGTCTCTGGGCTCTACACGTCCTCCGGTGTGATATCCATCATTGGGTACGCCGTGACCCAGCTCACCGTTGCGTTCATATTGGTCGCGGCGCTCACGCTTTTCTTAGGAATGGCGCCTGGAAAGGTCGCCGGGAGGTACAGATGATCCACCCCTGGAGTATCGCCCGCCGGCTCTTCGTCGCGAACCTGTTGATCGTGGTGGTGTTTATCGCCGTCGCCGGTTCGGCCACTTTCGTTGACGCCCGTGACCGGACCTATGACGAGGCGGGCCGGCGGATGGCGGGGATCGCTGCCGCTATCGCGTCCAGCCCGCTGGTACTGGAGGCAGCCGCCGGACCTGACCCCACGGCGTCACTGCAGCCCTATGCCAGGGACGTCATGGCAGCAGCCGACGCCGACTTTGTCACCATCATGGCGCCGGACAGGACCCGGTGGACACATCCGCGCGATGAGGAAATTGGCCGGCCGTATATTGGCTCCATTGATGCCGCCCTGCGGGGTGAGCAGTTCACGGAAGTGACGGCGGGAACCCTGGGCCCGTCGGTGCGGACCATCGTCCCGGTCAAGGATGCCGCAGGTGACGTCAGGGCACTGGTGGCAGCGGGCGTCACGGTACGCACAGTTGACGTTGCCTTCGCCGGACGGCTGCCTGCGCTGCTGTCGATTGGCCTTGCCCTGCTGGTGGGGGGATCACTGGCCTCGTGGCTGCTGGGACGGTATCTCCGCCGGGTGACCCGGGGCTGGGGCCCGGAGCAACTGTCGCAGCTGTTCGCCTACTATGAATCGGTCCTGCACTCCGTGCGGGAAGGTTTGATCCTCATTGACACCAAGGGCAGGGTGGTGATGTACAACGACCAGGCCGCGGAACTGCTGGGCCTCGAAGGCGCCGGGAGCAAGGACCCCACACGGCCGCCGTCGCTCGCGGAACTTCCGGTTGAGGAGGAGCTCCGGGACCTGTTTGAGTCCGGGCGGATCGCCAAGGACGAGATCATCCTCTATGGTTCCCGCGTCCTGGTGGTTAACCAGGGACCGGCAAGGGCACCCGGGTCTCCCGGGTCCCGGGGTAAGGCACAGGTTTACGGCACGGTGGCCACGCTGCGGGACCGGACCGAAATTGAAGCACTGGGCAACGAACTGGAAACCATGCGGACGCTTTCGGGCGCGCTCCGGGCCCAGACCCACGAACACGCCAACAGGCTTCACACCATGGTCTCGCTCCTGGAACTTGGCCGCACGCAGGAAGCCCTGGACTTCGCCACCCGCGACCTGGAACTGAGCCAGCAGCTGACCGATGACATGGTCAGCTCAGTCGATGAGCCTGTCCTGGGAGCCCTGGTCATGGGAAAGGTGGCTGAGGCCCACGAACGCGGGGTCCAGCTCGATGTTTCCACGCTCGGTTCCGGTACTGTAGCGGGGGTAGCTGTGCAGGACCTCGTCACGATCCTGGGAAACCTGCTGGACAACGCGATTGACGCGGCGGCAGATGCGCCTCCACCGCGGCGTGTGGAGCTGACAGTGGAGTCGGACGAGGAAGGGCTGGACATCGCGGTCCACGATTCCGGTGCTGTCCTGGATGCCAGGTCCGCCGACACGATCTTCCGTCACGGTTTCAGCACCAAGCCTTCGGGGCCCGGCGGGCGCGGAATCGGGCTGGCGCTGGTCCGGCAGGCCGTGCAACGGCTGGGAGGGACCCTGACCGTTAATGGACGGCGCGGAGCGAAGTTCGAAGTCTTTCTTCCCGCAACGGCGTCACCGCAGAAGGAGCAGTCACCGTGAGCAACATCCGGGTCCTCGTTGTTGAGGACGAGGCCATCGCCGCGGCAGCCCATGCAGCCTACATTGGCCGGTTGCCGGGTTTCGAGCTCGCTGGACGCGCCCCGGACGGCCAGTCTGCCCTTCGGCTGCTCACTGAACTGTCGGCGGCAGGCAACCCTGTGGAGCTGGTCCTCCTGGACATGAACCTGCCGGATCTCCACGGCCTGGACATCGCCCGGCGGATGCGTGCGTCCGGCATCCTGGCGGACATCATTGCCATCACGGCCGTCCGGGAGCTGGCGATCGTACGGAGCGCCGTGGCCATCGGCGTGGTGCAGTACCTGATCAAGCCCTTTACGTTCGCAACGTTCGCGGACAAGCTGGAAAGCTACCGCCAGTTCCGGCAGCAGCTTGCAGGCACCAACGCCGGGACAGGGAAGGCAGGTGCGTCCCAAAGCGATGTGGACCAGGCATTCGCCAGCCTGCGGGCACCGTCGGAGCTGCCTCTGCCCAAGGGACTCTCGGTGTCGACCCTTGGCTCGGTCCAGGATTTCGTCAAGCAGCAGCGCGATGCTGTCTCCGCCACGGAAGTGATGGACGCCCTGGGCATGTCCCGCGTTACTGCCCGCCGTTACCTGGAGTACCTGGCAGATGCGGGGGCTGTTTCCAGGACTGCCCGCTACGGAACCCCGGGCAGGCCGGAAAACGAGTACCGCTGGAGCGGACGCTAGCCCGTGCCGCCGCGCTGCTGGTCCCTGTGGACGCCAGGGCGGAGGCTGCCGATCAGCTGGTCAATCACCCCGGCGTCCTCGATCGTGGACGGCACTGTGTACTCCTCGCCGTCGGCAATCTGGCGCATGGTTTTGCGCAGGATTTTCCCTGACCGGGTCTTGGGCAGGGCGTCCACAACGGTCACATGCTTGAAGTCTGCAACAGCGCCAATGTCCCTGCGGACCAGCGCGATCAGATCCCTGACCAGGACATCTTCGGACACCTCAACCCCTGACTTCAGCACTACGTAGCCGCTGGGGCGCTGGCCCTTCAGGGGATCTGCCAGGCCAATCACCGCGCACTCAGCCACGGCCGGATGCTGCCCGATGACCTGTTCCATGGCGCCAGTGGACAGCCGGTGCCCCGCAACATTGATGACGTCATCCGTTCGTCCCATCACGAACACGTAGCCGTCCCCGTCCCGGTAACCGGAGTCCCCCGTGGCGTAATACCCCTCAAATGCCTGCAGGTAGGAGGAGATGTACCTTTCGTCGTCGCCCCACAACGTGGCCAGCGTGCCGGGCGGCAGTGGCAGTCCGAGCACGATGTTGCCTTCGGTGCCGTTTTCCACCTCTTCCCCCAGGCCGTCCACGATGGTCAGCCTGAATCCGGGCATGGGAACGCTGGGTGAGCCTGCCTTGACGGGCAGTTTTTCCAGTCCCCGTGGATTGGCGCAGATGGCCCAGCCCGTTTCGGTCTGCCACCAGTGGTCCACCACGGGAACGCCCACTGTTCGGGAGGCCCAGTGGAACGTGTCCGTATCCAGCCGCTCACCGGCGGTAAAGAGGGTGCGCAGGCTGGAGATGTCGTAGTTCCGCAGTAGGCCTGCTTCCGGGTCCGCCTTCCGGATGGCCCGCAGTGCCGTAGGCGCAGTAAACAGCACGTTGACGCCGTGGTCCTGGACCACACGCCAAAAGGCGCCTGCATCCGGCGTTCCGACCGGTTTTCCTTCGTAGAGGACGGTGGTGGCACCGGCCAGCAGCGGGCCGTAGACGATGTACGAGTGCCCCACCACCCAGCCGACATCGGAGGCGGTCCACATCACGTCGCCGGGGCCGACGTCGTAGATGTTTTCCATGGTCCAGCTGAGCGCGACGGCGTGCCCTCCGTTGTCGCGCACCACTCCCTTAGGGGTCCCCGTGGTACCTGAGGTGTAGAGGATGTACAGCGGGTCCGTGGCGGCGACATCCACCGGGGCTGCCGGTTCCGCAGCTGCAAGTTCGGAGTTCCAGTCCAGCCAGCCGTGATCGCCCGCCGAGGCTGCAAAGCCTTCCCGCTCCTTGACGATCACGGGGAGGTCCGGCATGCCGGCGAGGCTGAGGGCTTCGGCGACCGCGGGGAGGTATTCAATCCGGCGTGACGGTTCGATTCCGCCGGAAGCTGTGACCACAACAGCAGGAGCAGCGTCCCGGATGCGCGCCGCGAGTTCCTTGGGTGCGAATCCGCCGAATACCACTGAGTGGACCGCTCCAAGCCGTGCCGTTGCCAGCATGGCGATGGCAGCCTCGGGAATCATCGGCATATAGATCACCACCCGGTCCCCTTTGCCCACCCCCCGGCGGCGGAGGGCACCCGCGAAGCGTGCGACCAGCCCGGTGAGTTCCGCGTAGCTGAAGCGTTCCCGGGTGCCAAGCATTGCGGAATCGTAAATGAGCGCATCCTGCTCTCCCCGGCCTGCCTCCACGTGGCGGTCCAGGGCGTTGTACGAGGTATTGAGGGTGCCGTCCGGAAACCAGCCGTACAGTGGAGCCCTGCCTGAATCCAGCGCAATGCCCGGCGGCCTGGTCCAGGAAAGCTGTGAGGCTGCCTTGAGCCAAAACTCCCCGGGCTCCGCAAGGCTTTGTTCGTAGGTGTTTCGATAGCTATCGGTAACCATGAAAATGCATCCCGTCCACGACGTTGTGTTGACGCCATGCTAGCCGGTGACGGTGAGCTGTCACAAGAGGTCTGTATACATGAAGCGCTTAAAAGTGCTTTCCGTCGTTCTTTCTACTGCTTTTTCTGCCGGTTGTGTATACACTGAAGGGGTCGAATACCGAAGGGAGGCAACGATGCGCGCCAGTGACAGGGCTTATGCCGCCTTACGTGACGACATCACCGAGTGGCGCCTCCTGCCAGGCACGGTGCTGGCGGAAGTGGAACAGTCAGAACGCCTTGGTGTCTCCCGCACTCCGCTGCGGGAGGCGCTCAGCAGGCTCACGGCGGAAGGACTGACGACGACGGCCGGCGGCCGCGGCGTCGTGGTCACCGACGTTTCGCTCGATGACATCGATGAACTATTCGAGCTTCGGGAAACACTGGAGTGCAAAGCCGCAGCCCTTGCCGCCGAACGTGGCGATGCAGCCGTCTTCCTGCAGCTGCATAAGGAACTCCTTGAAGCTCCGGCCCTGATTGACAGCAACGACCCGGGACGGCACGCCTACTACGATCTCGCGGGACGCCTCGACGCCGCCATCGACGCCGCCGTGTCCAACTCATACCTGGCCCAGGCCATGCGCGGGCTTCGCGTGCACCTGGTCCGCGTGCGCCGGCTGGCAGCAGACGACGCGCAACGGCTCACGTCCGCTGCAGCCGAGCACGCAGCGATCGCCGAAGCTATTGCTGCCCGCAATCCGCGCCTGGCGGAGGCCGCCACTATCCTCCACCTGCACCGAAGCCTTTCGCACGTCAAAAACACGCACACACCTCATGACAAGGAGCACCATGGTTAAGGAACACCACGTCCGGGTTTACAAGAGCGAGGAAAACCTGCCCCGCGAGGAGCAGCTTGCTTACAAGATCGCGATGGTCGCCACCGATCCCGTCGCGGTCACGGCAGAGGTCACCGACATGGTGATCAACCGGATTATCGACAACGCCTCGGTGGCCATTGCGTCCCTGAACCGTGGCCCGATTGTGGCAGCCCGTGCCCAGGCCCTGGCCCACGGACCCAGCACCGGTGGCAAAGGCGCCAACGTGTTTGGCATCGGCGAGCGCGTTTCACCCGAGTGGGCGGCATGGGCCAACGGGGTGGCGGTACGGGAACTGGATTACCATGACACCTTCCTCGCGGCCGACTACTCACACCCGGGAGACAACATCCCGCCGATCCTTGCTGTCGCGCAGCATGCAGGGTCCAGCGGGCAGGACCTCATCCGCGGCATCGCCACCGGGTACGAGATCCAGGTAAACCTGGTCAAGGCCATCTGCCTGCACAAGCACAAGATTGACCATGTGGCGCATCTTGGCCCGTCTGCAGCGGCGGGCATCGGCACCCTGCTGGGGCTCGACGTCGAGACTATCTTCCAGTCGGTCGGCCAGGGCCTGCACACCACCACCGCAACCAGGCAGTCCCGCAAGGGCGAGATCTCCACGTGGAAGGCGCACGCGCCGGCGTTCGCGGGCAAGATGGCCGTGGAAGCAGCCGACCGTGCAATGCGGGGACAGACCTCCCCCGTGCCCATCTATGAAGGTGAGGACGGCGTCATCGCCTGGCTGCTGGATGGTCCGGAGGCCTCCTACCTGGTCCCGCTGCCCGAGGCCGGGGAAGCCAAGCGCGCCATCCTGGACACCTACACGAAGGAACATTCCGCCGAGTACCAGGCACAGGCCTGGATTGACCTGGCCCGGAAACTCAACCGTGAGCACCCCGAAGCCACGGACGCGGCCAACGTGAAGTCCGTCCTGATCAGGACGAGCCACCACACCCACTACGTCATCGGTTCCGGGGCCAACGATCCCCAGAAGTACGATCCGAAGGCCAGCCGGGAAACCCTGGACCACTCCATCCCGTACATCTTCACGGTCGCCCTGCAGGACGGTGCCTGGCACCACGTTGACTCCTACTCCCCGGAGCGCGCCGGACGGCCGGACACCGTGGACCTGTGGCAGAAGGTCAGCACCGAGGAAGACCCCGAGTGGACCCGCCGTTACCACTCGCTGGACATCTCCGAGAAGGCCTTCGGCGGTTCCGTGGAGATCGTCCTTACCGACGGCACCGTCATTACGGACGAAATCGCCGTCGCTGACGCCCATCCCCTCGGCGCCCGTCCCTTCGCACGCGCTGAATACATCAACAAATTCCGGACCCTGGCCGCAGGCCTCGTGGAGGAAGCTGAAATCGAAAGGTTCCTGGCCGCCGTCGAACGCCTCCCCGAACTGGCGGCCGGCGAACTTGACCAGCTGAACATCGCTGCCGCCCCCGGCGTCATCGATCCGGCCGCCGCACCGAAGGGCCTGTTCTGATGCTGTATTCCAAGACCACCCCCGAGCAGAAGCGGCTTCGCTTCCGGGAGCTTCTGGCATCCGGCACCATCCAGCAGTTTCCCGGTGCCTTCAGCCCGCTCTCGGCCCGGCTCATCGAGGAAAAGGGCTTCGCGGGGGTGTACATCTCCGGCGCAGTCCTCGCCAACGACCTCGGGCTGCCGGACATCGGCCTGACCACCCTCACGGAGGTAGCCACCCGCGCCGGGCAGATCGCCAGAATGACGGACCTGCCCGCCATCGTTGATGCCGACACGGGCTTCGGTGAACCCATGAACGTGGCCCGTACCGTCCAGGAGATCGAGAATGCCGGCCTGGCCGGCCTGCACATTGAGGACCAGTTCAACCCCAAGCGCTGCGGTCACCTGGACGGGAAAAACGTGGTGGACCTGGAGACAGCCACGAAGCGTATCCGTGCTGCTGCGGATGCCCGCCGGGATCCCAACTTCCTGATCATGGCCCGTACCGATATCCGGGCAACAGACGGACTGGCAGCGGCGCAGGAACGGGCCAAAGCACTCGTGCAGGCCGGCGCTGATGCAATTTTCCCCGAGGCGATGGCCACCCTGGACGAGTTCCAGGCCATCCGTGACGCCGTGGACGTGCCCATCCTGGCCAACATGACGGAGTTCGGGAAGAGCGATCTCTTTACGGTGGACCAGCTGGCAGCAGTGGGGGTGAACATGGTGATTTATCCGGTCACCCTGCTCCGTAGTGCCATGGGCGCTGCTGAGCGTACGCTGGACTCGATCAAGGCTGAGGGAACGCAGGAGGCACAGGTTGGCAGCATGCTGACCCGTGCGCGGTTGTACGATCTCGTCGATTACGAGGCCTACAACCGTTTCGACACCGGGGTCTTCAATTTCCAGGTCCCGGGCAAGCACTAAAGGACCACCGCCGGCCGCGGCCGGCATCCGAAAGGCGACAGGAACAAGGGAGTTTCAGCATGGCTGAACAGGACATCAAAAAAGGTCTCGCCGGCGTCGTAGTGGATTACACGTCCGTTTCGAAGGTCAACCCGGACACCAACTCACTGCTGTACCGCGGCTACCCGGTCCAGGAGCTCGCGGCACGGTGCAGCTTTGAGGAAGTCGCGTACCTGCTTTGGAACGGCGAACTGCCCAGTGGGGACCAGCTCTCGGAGTTCACGGCAAGGGAGCGGGCGGGGCGTGCCCTGGACCCCGTGGTCAAGCAGGTCATCGACGCGCTGCCCACCAGCTCGCATCCCATGGATGTCTGCCGGACGGCAGCGTCAGTGCTGGGAGCCAGGCACCCGCTGGCCGAGGACTCCTCGCGCGAAGCCAACGTGGCAAAGGCGGTGGACCTGTTCGCGGCGATGCCGGCTGTTGTGGCCTATGACCAGCGGCGCAGGCACGGCCAAACCGTGGTGGAGCCCCGTGAGGACCTGGGCTACTCCGCCAACTTCCTGTGGATGGCCTTTGGCGAGGAACAGGTACCGGAAGTCGTGGACGCCTTCAACGTCTCCATGATCCTGTACGCCGAGCACAGCTTCAACGCCTCGACCTTCACCGCGCGGGTGATCACCTCAACGCTCTCGGACCTGCATTCGGCGGTCACCGGTGCCATCGGTGCGCTGAAAGGTCCGCTGCACGGCGGTGCCAACGAGGCCGTCATGCACACCTTCGACGAGATCGGCATCCGGCCGGAGGAATCCCTGGAAGAAGCGGCAGCGCGCGCCAAGGCCTGGATGGAGAACGCCCTCGCCCAAAAGAAGAAGGTGATGGGGTTTGGCCACCGCGTCTACAAGCACGGCGATTCGAGGGTGCCCACCATGAAGGCCGCCCTGGACAAGATGATCGCGCACTACGGCCGGCCGGAACTGCTGGGCCTCTACCAGGGGCTCGAGACTGCCATGGACGAGGCCAAGGCCATTAAGCCCAACCTTGACTACCCGGCAGGACCGACCTACCACCTCATGGGCTTCGACACCCAGACGTTTACTCCCCTGTTCGTCGCCAGCCGCATTACGGGCTGGACGGCGCACATCATGGAGCAGCTGGACTCGAACTCGCTGATCCGGCCTTTGAGCGAGTACAACGGGGAAGAGGAACGGCACCTGCCGTAGGCCTCACGTCCCGGCTGGGCTGCCCCTTCCTGATGGAAGGCGCGACGGCGAAGATTCCGGCGGCGGCCAGGTCACCCAAGTGACCTGGCCGCCGTCGCTCTTCCCGGGAATTACTGCTGGAAGAGAACGCTTTCGGAGGAGGCGACGGCTTCGTTGTCGTCGTCCATGGTCACCACGATGTTGACCTTCCCACCTTCAAGGACCACCGGCAGCCAATGGTCCGCGTCCTGCCACATCCGGTCCACAGGGAGGGTGGCGGTACTGAACCAGGCGGGGGCGATCTCCATGCTTTCGGCCGGTTCGCCGTCCCACCGCGCCGCTGTGAACAGCCGGGTGTCCATGTTCCACTCGGGCTTGGCGGGAAACACGAACCGCACCACGCCCGCATCCCTGAGGTCCTCGAGCCGCAGCACCACATCGGCTTCTTCACGCACTTCCCGGATCGCCGCGTCCGCATCGCTCTCCCCCGCTTCCACATGGCCTCCGATGCCGACAATCTTTCCCCGGCCAAAGCCGGTTTTTTTCAGCCCGAGCAGCACCTCCGGCCCGGAATCCCCGTCGCGGAGCAGGAAGCAGAGAGTAACCCTTGCTGCAGTCATGCGCTCAAGCCTAGGGGGTCCATCAGTTGTCCGCGAGGAAGCGCCAAGGCTCGCTGACTGTGCCAAGCTCCAGGTGTGGCTCCCGAAACTGCACCAGAAATGCGGCCGGCCCGTGTCTCGGCCATTGACGCCCGCCTGGCACATCCGGGACTGATGCTGCTCGCCGGGATGGGCACTTCAGTGCTCGCTTTCCTGCTGGGGCCGGTGGAACTCACCATCGAAGCGCTGCTTTAGCACTGCGGGCCGCGTCTCCAGTCGATCCAAGGCAGTGTCAGGCAGACCTCAGCCGAGTGCCCGCGGGTGGGCTGCCGCATAGATCTCGCGCAGGGTGTCGGCCGTGACCAGGGTATAGACCTGGGTGGTGGTCACCGAGGCATGGCCCAGCAGCTCCTGGACCACGCGAACGTCGGCCCCGCCTTCCAGCAGGTGGGTTGCGAAGGAATGCCGGAGGGTGTGCGGCGAGACGTCCTTGGTGATGTTCGCTTTCCCGGCTGCGGCCTTCAGGATGGTCCAGGCACTCTGGCGGCTGATCCGGCCGCCACGGGCGTTCAGGAACAGGGCCGGGGTACCCTTTCCCTTGGCCGCGAGCAGGGGCCTGCCGCGCACCAGGTAGGCTTCCAGCGCCCTGGCACCGTAAGAACCAAGGGGCACCAGCCGTTCCTTGGACCCCTTGCCGAAGAGCCGCACAATGGCCGGACCGGATTCGGCGGGATCGAGGGAAATGTCGTCCACGTCCAGGCCCACTGCCTCACTGATCCGGGCCCCCGTGGAGTACAGGAATTCGAGGAGGGCACGGTCCCGCAGCCCCGTGGCGGTGTCTGTTCCTGCTGCTTCGAGGATCCTGGTGACTTCGTCCACGCTGATGGCCTTCGGCAGCCGCTTCCCGGCCATGGGCGGGTGGACTTCACTGGCGGGATCTGTAGGGGTGAAACCCTCCAAGGCCCAGAACTTGTGGAGTCCGCGGACTGCCACGACTGTCCTGGCGGCGGACCTCACGCCCAGGGAAGAACCGCCGTCGGACCCGTCGGCAAGCGCCCGGACGTATCCGGTGACGTGGTGGCGGGTGATGTCCTCGGGGCGCCCGCAGCCGGACGCTGCAAGGTACCGCGCGTAACGGGTGAGATCGCGCCGGTAGGCAGCCAGGGTATTGGCGGCCAGCCCGCGTTCCACGCCCATGTGCTGGAGGTAGTCGGTTATCCCGCGGTCAACGGCCGTGGGCGGAGAAACAGGGGGCGCGGAGTCCGGGGCCGGAGCGCCGGGAGCCGGTTGCACTGCAACGGGTTCTGCGGAGGGAGATGGAACCATCAGCGCTGGCTGGGGTGTGCCGGCCAGGGCGCGTCCGCGGGACGAAGCCCTTCATACCCGGCCGCACGTGCGGCCGCGGCTGCCAGGATCCCGACGACGGCGGACGGGTTGTGGAGCCGTCCGGCAAGCACCGACTCCACGGCGTCGTCGAGCTTGATCCAATGGAACTCGATCTCGGCCTCCTCGTCCGTCCGCTCATGGCGTTCATGGTGCGGGACGTCGGTCAGGTCCCGGGCCAGGTAGATCCTGATGGCCTCGCTGGAGGAACCTGGCGAGTTGAAGAAGTCGGCCAGGACGTTCCAGGTGCCCGCGGCAAGATCGGCTTCTTCGGCCAGTTCGCGCGCTGCCCCTACCACGAAGTCTTCGCCTTCAATATCGAGCAGCCCGGCAGGAATTTCCCAAAGGTCCATGCCCACGGGGTGCCGGTACTGCTTGAGGAGGAGGATCTCGCCGTCGTCATTCATGGGCAGGACGGCGACTGCCCCGGGGTGGTCAATGTAGTCGCGGGTCAGGGCCCCGCCCGTTTCCTGCAGCTGGAAGCTGTCGCTGACCACGTCCCAGATCCGGCCTTCGTAGACCTTCTCAGTAGACAAAAGACGGCGCGGGCTCGGTGCATCCGAAACCTGCTTCACAGCAGGCGTGGTTTCAGGTGTACCGGGCATCGCGCCGTCCTTTTCTGTTGAACTACTTAGCGGCTACCGTACCGGACTGCTCTGTGTCCGGTGCGCCGGCGTCCAGGGAGGCGGCCGTGTCGGAGGCCTCCTGGTGGTTCAGCGCCGCCTTGACCAGGCCTGCGAACAGCGGGTGCGGGCGGGTGGGGCGCGAGCTCAATTCGGGGTGCGCCTGGGTGGCCACGTAGTACGGGTGGACAGCGGCGGGAAGCTCAACGAACTCCACGAGCTTGCCGTCCGGGGACGTGCCGGAGAAGACCAGTCCTTCGGCTGCGATCTGCTCGCGGTATTTGTTGTTGACCTCGTAGCGGTGGCGGTGGCGTTCACTGACGGTGGTCTTGCCGTAGGTTCCGGCGATGACCGAGCCTTCGTCGAGCTTGGCTTCGTAGAGGCCCAGGCGCATGGTGCCGCCCAGGTCGCCGCGGCCTTCGACGAACTCCAGCTGCTCTTCCATGGTGGCAATAACCGGATACTTGGAATCCGGTTCGAACTCGCTGGATGAAGCGCCTTCAAGTCCCACCACGTTGCGGGCGTATTCGATCACCATGCATTGCAGGCCCAGGCAGAGTCCCAGGACAGGCAGCTTGGTTTCGCGGGCGAACTTCAGCGCACCGAGTTTGCCCTCGAGGCCGCGGATGCCGAAGCCGCCGGGGACGCAGATGGCGTTGACACCGTCGAGGGCCTTGATGGCGCCCTCACGGGTTTCGCATTCATCGGACGGAACCCAGCGGATCTTGACCTTGGTGTCGTTGGCGAAGCCGCCCGCGCGCAGGGCCTCAGTCACCGACAGGTAGGCGTCGGGCAGGTCGATGTACTTGCCTACCAGTGCGATCTCCACGTGGTGCTTGGGGTTGTGCACGGCTTCGAGCAGCTTGTCCCAGCTGGTCCAGTCCACGTCCTTGAAGGGAAGGTCAAGGGCGCGGACGATGTACGAGTCCAGGCCCTGGGTGTGGAGGGTCTTGGGGATGTCGTAGATGCTGGGAGCATCGGCGGCGTTGACCACGGCATCGATGTCGACGTCGCACATACGGCCGATCTTTTCGCGCATCGCATCGGGTACTTCGCGGTCCGAGCGGATGACGATCGCTTCGGGCTGGATACCGATGGAACGCAGGGCAGCAACGGAGTGCTGGGTGGGCTTGGTCTTCAGCTCCTGGGACGGTCCGATGTAGGGCACCAGCGAGACGTGCAGGAAGAAGACGTTGGTGCGGCCGATGTCCTGGCGCACCTGGCGGGCCGATTCGAGGAACGGCTGGGACTCGATGTCACCTACGGTGCCGCCGATTTCGGTGATGATGACGTCCGGGGCGTTCTTGACCTCGGCGGGCAGCCGCATGCGGCGCTTGATCTCATCGGTGATGTGCGGGATGACCTGGACTGTGTCGCCGAGGTACTCGCCGCGACGTTCCTTGGCTATCACGGTGGAGTACACCTGGCCGGTGGTCACGTTCGCCGAGCCCTCGAGGTTTTCGTCCAGGAAGCGCTCGTAGTGCCCGATGTCCAGGTCCGTCTCAGCGCCGTCGTCGGTGACGAAGACTTCGCCGTGCTGGAAGGGGTTCATGGTGCCCGGATCCACGTTCAGGTACGGATCGAGCTTCTGCATAGTTACAGACAGGCCGCGTGCACGCAGCAGATGACCGAGGCTTGAAGCCGTCAGTCCCTTACCGAGCGAGGACGCCACACCACCGGTTACGAAGATGTGTTTGGTCGTCTTGGATGAGCCCGGGAACCGGGAATTTACACGGGAATTTGATCGCTGCACCACGGAATTCGAGCTTATCATCATTTGAGCCTTCCCCGGATCGCTGATTGGCTTCCCAAACCGTCAAGTCTGCCCTTCGGCTGCCTGCCGGGCAAGGGCGCATGCGGCAAGAGGCCGCGCCCTGCCGGCTCTCAGGCCCGCTGCGGCAGCAGTTTCGCGTCGTCCAGCAGTTCCTGCGCGTGGGCCTGCGCCGACTCGGAGTCCTCCTGGCCGGCCAGCATGCGGGCCAGTTCCCGGACCCGTTCCGGACCGTCCAGGAGGCGGACGTCACTCGAGGTGAACCCGGTGGCGGTTCCGCCGTCGGCTCCCCTGACGGAGGTCTTGGTCACGGTGATGTGCTGGTCCGCGAAGGCGGCCACCTGGGGCAGGTGCGTCACCACCAGCACCTGGACGTGGCGGGCCAGCATGGCGAGCCTGCGCCCGATCTCGACGGCGGCGCGGCCGCCCACGCCCGCGTCCACCTCATCGAAGACGAACGTGGGAACGGGATCCACCGCTGCCAGCACCACCTCGATGGCGAGCATGACGCGGGAGAGCTCGCCGCCGGAGGCACCTTTGCCCAGCGGCCGGGCGGGTGCGCCGGAGTGCGGCTGCAGGAGGAAACTGATGTCGTCCGCGCCGTGCGGTCCCAGCTGGCCGCCCGATTCGAGGTTGATGACCAAGGTGGCATCAGCCATGGCCAGGGCCTTGAGCTCCGCGCTGACGCGGGCGGAAAGGTCCTTGGCGGCCTTGGCCCTGATCTTGCTGATGGCGGCAGCCTGCTTTTTCAGGTCCGCTTCGGCGCGGACTACCTCGGCGTCCAGCGTTTCAATCCGGGTTGAGTCGTCCTGCAGTTCGTCAAAGCGAACGCGGGCGTTTTCCGCCCAGACCAGAACCTCGTCGATGGTGGGGGCATACTTGCGGACGAGCTTTGCCAGGGCCGCCCTCCGGTCCTCGATTTCCGCGAGCCGTTCCGGCCCTTCGGTGTCCAGGCCTGCCTGGTAGCTTGCCAGTTCCGTGGCGATATCGTTCAGCAGGAAGCCCACCTCGGCCAGGCGCGAAGCAGCAGACCCCAGTTCCGCGTCGTGTTCGGCAACATGCTCCAGCGTCCGCTTCGCGGCATCCACAAGGGTGGTGGCGTCCCCGGCTTCGCCAAAGTCCTCGGCAATCAGGGCCTGGTGTGCTGTGGTGGCGGCGATGCGAAGCTCCTCCACGTTGGCCAGCTTCACCGCTTCAGCCTTGAGCAGTTCGTCCTCCCCCGGCTGCGGGTCCACCTCATAGATTTCCGCCAGGGCCGTCTGCAGGGATTCCGCTTCCCGCAGCCTGTCACGGGCAGCGTTGCGGAGTGCATCGAGCTCGGACTGGCTGGCTTTCCAGTGGCTGTAAAGATCCTGGTAGGCGTCAAGCGGACCGGCAAGCGCCTCCCCGGCGAACTTGTCCAGGGCACCCCGCTGGGCTGCGGCTCCCTTGAGCCGGATCTGATCCGACTGGCCGTGGACCACCACCAGCGTCTCGCCGATTTCGGCGAGGACTCCCACGGGCGCTGCCCTGCCGCCCAGGTAGGCACGGCTGCGCCCGTCCGACCCGAGGCGGCGGGCCAGGATCAGCTCTGCTCCGCCGTCGAACTCTTCCGCCTCTGCGCCGGCCTCCAGGGCGCGGGCGATGGCGGGGTGGCCGGCGTCGAGCCTGAGGACTGCCTCGGCCGCGGCGCTCTTCGCGCCGCTCCTGACTGCTCCGGCGTCCGAGCGCGCGCCCAGGAGGAGTCCGACGGCGGTGACCACCATCGTCTTGCCGGCACCGGTCTCACCGGTCACCACACTCAGGCCCGGCCCAAGCGGCAGCGTTGCGTCGGTGATGACGCCAAGGTCGCGGATTCTCAGTTCTTCAAGCATGGCTTCACTTTGCGGTGGACGGATCGGTATCGGCTTCGGGCCGGCCCGGGGGCGGCACCTGCAGCGGGGGCATGGGCCGCGGTGTCCTGACGATGGGTATGGGGCCGGTGTGGACAGCTTCTGCCTTGGGCACGGGGCCGCGCCAGCCGTGGATCGGCAGCTCGAACTTGCGGACCAGCCGGGCTGAGAACGGCGTCTGGTGCGTGCGCGCCAGCCGCACGGGCGTGGCGGATTTGGTGACTTCCACCCTGGCGCCCGGCGGCAGGTCCACGGACCGCCGGCCGTCACACCACAGGACGCCCTGCGCCTCTGTCCGGCTCAGGACCTCCACCGCGAGCCGGGAACGGGGCGAGACCACCAGCGGTTTGGCGAAGAGCGCATGGGCGCTGATGGGGACTATTACCAGCGCCTCCACCTCAGGCCAGACGACAGGTCCACCGGCAGAGAAGCCGTAGGCAGTGGAACCTGTAGGGGTGGCAAGGACGATGCCGTCACAGCCAAAGGAGGTGAGGGGTCGTTCGTCCACTTCGGTGACCACTTCGAGCATGCGTTCCCGGTTGGCCTTCTCGATGGCGGCCTCGTTCAGCGCCCACGTGTGCCAGATCTTCTGGCCGCGGACCCACACCTGGACATCGATGGTCATGCGCTCTTCCACGGTGTACTCGCGGCTGGCGATCCAATCGACGGTCTGTGCCAGGTCTGCCCGCTCGCTTTCGGCAAGGAAGCCCACATGGCCAAGGTTGACGCCCAGCAGCGGCACGTCCACTTCCCGGACCAGCTCGGCCGCGCGCAGGATGGTTCCGTCGCCGCCGAGGACCATCACCAGTTCCACGTCGGGGAGCTGGACATGGTCGTGGAGGACTTCCACGGGCTGGGCGAGGTGTCCGAAAAACCGTTCCATGTCGTCGAGTTCGGACTCCTGCATCACCGGCACGATGCCTGAGGCGTGCAGGAGGGCGCACGCTTCCCAGGCGGCCTTCAGCGAGTCCTCGCGGCCGGTATGGGCAAGGACCAGTACACGCCTGCTCATCAGGTTCCGCTCTCTAGTGGTTCGGCCAGATACGTCCGAGCAAGGCAGCGGCTGCTGCCTCCCGCTCTTCGATCTTAGGCAAGTCTTTGCTCATACTGCGTTTTATCCACAGGAAGTATTCAACGTTTCCGTCCTGGCCGGGCAGGGGGCTGACCGCCAGGCCGCACAGGTCCAGCCCGGCGTCGAGCGCTGCCCTGGCTACTTTCTCCACTGCCATCCGGCGTTCCCGCTCCGATGTGACCACTCCGGTGCGGCCCAGGCGGTCCTTGCCGATCTCGAACTGCGGCTTCACCATCAGCACCAGGTCCCCTCCCGGCTCAGTGCACTGTGCCAGCGGCTGGACCACCAGGGTGAGGGAGATGAAGGACAGGTCAGCCACGGTGAGCTCCGCCGTGCCGCCGATATCTGCTGGCGACATGTAGCGGACGTTCACTCCCTCGTGGACTTCCACGCGGGGATCGTCCCGGAGCTGGGGCACCAGCTGGCCGTGTCCGACGTCGACCGCCACCACCTGCGCGGCGCCGCGCCTCAGCAGCACGTCGGTGAAGCCGCCGGTGGAGGCGCCGGCGTCGAGGCACCTTTTACCATCCGGTGTGATCTCCGGGAAGGCGTCAAGCGCGCCGGCCAGTTTGTGCCCTGCCCGGCTTACGTAGGTGTCCCGTTCGTCGTGGTCGACTTCCAGGGGCCTGTCCTCGTCCACCTGGAGTGACGCTTTGGCGAGGACCTGCCCTGCGGAGCTGACCTTGCCCTCGGCGACCAGGGCGGCCGCGTGCGTGCGGGACCTTGCGAGGCCGCGGGCAACAAGGGCCTGGTCGAGGCGTGCCGGCATCAGGCAGCGCCGCCCGCCGGGTTGCTGACGGTGCGGGCAGCAGTAGTGGGGTGACTGTCTGCGGGATCACTGTCTGCGGGAACACTGTCTGCGGGAACACTGTTCAGTGCGGCCAGCAGTTCATCGTGGAGTCGGTTGTAGGCACTTTCGTGGTCACTTACGGGAACCTTCGGCAAGGCGTCCAGCCGCGCCAGGGCATGCAACACCACGGGGTCTGTGACTCCCGTATCCGTGGTGTCAGGCCAGTCCGGGGAAAGCTGGGCTGGTGCGGACTCGTCGGGGTGGCTCAGCTCAGTCATTCGACCAGTCTAGTGATCCAGCCATACCAGTTTGGGAGCCTGGGGCGTGGGGGCGTCAGGGGTAGCGGCCCACCATGCGGCGCAGGCTGCACGCCAGGAGTCGAGGTTGTCCTGGCTGCCAATGATGCCCACCGCGCCGTTGGCTACGCGGGCCGTAGCCTCGCCGCACACGTACGTGTCGTCGTCGTGCTTCACTTCCGGGTACGGCCGGTGCAGCTCCGCGAGGTCGTTGATGATGTAGTCCGGCCGTTCAGCAGCACGGGCGGCCAGGATGGTCTGACGGGTATCCACGCCGGTCAGTACCGCCACCGTGGCGAATCCTGCATTGTTGCCGCCCAGGATGTCAGTGTCCAGCCGGTCACCCACCACCAGGGGCCGTTCCGCGCCAAGCCGTTTGGCTGCCGAATGGAAGAGCGGAGCCTCGGGTTTGCCGGCCACGCGGGGTGTCTTGCCGGTTGCAGCCGCGACAGCTGCCACCAGGGTCCCGTTTCCAGGGGCAATGCCGCGGGCCTGGGGTATGGACATGTCGGTGTTTGTGGCCACCCAGAGGGCGCCCGCATTCACAACGTAGGTGGCTTCGGCCAGGTCTTTCCACCCAATTTCGGGGTTGAAGCCCTGGACAACTGCCACCGGGTCCTGGTCCTGGCTGTACACCGGAACCAGCCCGACGAGTTCGATCTCCGCGGCCAGGGCCGGGCTGCCGGTAATCAGGATCCGGGAGCCGGGCACCAGCATGGACGCCAACAGTTCCGCGGCGGCCTGCGAGGAACTCACCACCTGGTGGTCGTCGGCAGGTGCCCCGAGTTCCCTGAGATGGGCCGCTACCTGGGCCGGGGAACGGGACGCATTATTGGTCACGTAGCCCAGCCCAATACCGGCGCCGGAGAGCCGCTTCAGCGACTCAATGGCACCGGGGATGGCATGCGGGCCGGCGTAGACCACGCCGTCCAGATCGGCCAGGAGTGCGTCGAACCGGGAGATCAGGGCAACGTCCGTCATTCGTCAGTCTTCCCGGCGGTCCTGCTGGTCCCCGGCCTGGTGGTCAGCGGCGTCCGCGGTGTCAAATGCTTCATCCTGTTCGCCCTCAGCACTGTCTGCGGCCATGTCGGACGACTCCAGCTCGTCGCGCTCCACCGAGTCCTCGTCCGATTCGGCGTCATCGGAGACGAAGTAGTCGGCTTCCTGGTCGTCTATGCTGCCGTCCTGCGGCTCAGTGGCCAGGGCGGCTTGGGGCGCGGCCTCAGCCGCAGTGACAGCCGATGCGGCCTTGGGGGCGGTGTCGGATGCCTGGGACGCGCGCTCGAGCAGGCGGCGGCGCTCGGCTTCCTCCCTGGCCTCTTCCTCTTCGTCCCAGCCGAGGTCGATGATGTCAGGCTCTTCATCCACACCCTGGCCCAGTGCGTTTTCGGCAACCACGGCCTGCTTCCGCCATTTCTCGGCTTCGGGCTCGCGCCCCACACCGGCAAGGGCATCAGCGTAGGCGCGGAACAGCCGGGGGCTGTAGGAGAACGCCCGGTTGATGTCCAGCTGGGGAATTTCCAGTTCGGCTACTGCAGCGTCGAGCTGGCCCAGGTCGGTCCTGGCGCCTGCTGCCACAATCGCGAGTTCGGCTTTGCCGGGGGCGTCCAGGTCCTGGGCTTCCTCGGAGCGTGCCACGTCCAGGGCGCGGTCCGGGCGTCCCAGCCCGCGCTCACAGTCAGCCATGACCGGAAGGTGGACGTTCGAGCCGCTGATGCGGCGGTATGTGCGGAATTCCCGGAGGGCTTCGCCATAATGGCCGGCTGCGTAGGCAGTGAGTCCAACAGCTTCGCGGACCGCTGCCAGCCTGCCGCCTCTCCGGCTGGCGGCGAGGGCGTGCTGGAAGGCGAGTTCCGGTTCTTCATCGATCAGCCGGCCGGCCATCACCAGGTGGCGTGCGACCCACTCCGCGCTCTTTGCTTCCAGGGTCTTGATTTGGTGCTGGGTGGCGCGGTCAAGCTCTTTGCCCGTGACGTCCTCGTCGATCTCCGGCGACCGCTCGCGGTCCGGACGGTTGGCGCTGCGGAGGTCGCGGACGTTGGGTTCGCGAACGGGCCGGTCTTCCTGGCGGTCCCTTCCAAAGGTGCGGGGACCTGCGTCGCCACGGCCGGGGCCACGGTCGAAACTGCGGGGTGCGCGGTCCGGGCGGTCGCTGCGGGCGGGCCGGTCGCTGCGCTCTCCGAAGGGCTTCCGGTTTTCTCCCCCGCCGAAACCGCGACGGTCGCCTTCGCCGTCACGGCGCGGACGGTCACCAAAAGACTTATCCCGGTCACCGTAGGGCTTGCGCTCTCCGCCACCGAACGGCTTGCGTTCTCCGCCACCAGCAAAGGGCTTCCGGTCCCGGTCGCCGAAAGGCTTACGCTCTCCCCCGCTGAAACCGCGACGGTCGCCTTCGCCGTCACGGCGCGGCCGGTCACCAAAGGACTTATCCCGGTCACCGTAGGGCTTGCGCTCTCCGCCACCAGCAAAGGGCTTCCGGTCCCGCTCGCCGAACGGCTTACGCTCTCCCCCGCCGAAACCGCGACGGTCGCCTTCGCCGTCACGGCGCGGCCGGTCACCAAAAGACTTATCCCGGTCACCGTAGGGCTTGCGCTCACGATCACCGAACGGCTTGCGCTCCCCGCCACCGAAACTACGACGGTCGCCTTCACCATCACGGCGGGGACGATCACCGAACGGCTTCTTGTCCCGGTCGCCGAACGGCTTACGCTCGCCACCACCAGAGCCACGTCCGGTGGTGTCGCCGCTGTCGCGGTTGGGGCGGGAACGGAATCCGCGGGGGTCGCCGCCGGAATTGTTGTTGCCGCGGAACCCGCCGCGGTCATTTCCGCCGCGGTTGCCCCCGTTGTGCTCAGCCATGTGGATTCCTCCTGTTGTGAGCTGACCACTGGCGCAACTGCAGCCGCTCGTATCCGTGTTTCGTTTCCTACGCAACCCGAAATCAAGCGCTTCGAAGTCCGTACATCTTCATCAATTCTAGTGGAGTTGCCCAACCTGGCAGGACCGGGCAGGGCCAGGGAGCAGCATCGTGGGAATATTCACAACGCCCCGTCACCTCCTGCGGGTTTGGGCGTGACGCCCCGTCAGCTCCTGCGGGTTGTGGCGTGACGGCCGGCGTCTTGGAGGGGTGTTCGACGGCGGTGCTGCCGCGGGAGGTTGTGCAGGGTGCAGGCGATCCCCAACGGCCCGGTATCTTCGGCCGTTGGGTGTCCTTGGTGGTGGTGGGTGTTAAATGTGGGAGGCCCCAACCGTGTGGTTGGGGCCTCGACCTAATGGTTGTCCGGCGGTGACCTACTCTCCCACACCCTCCCGGG
>NZ_PJMB01000008.1 GCF_002892835.1 Arthrobacter sp. AFG7.2
ACACACCACCATCATTCAAGTCCACCTCAGTGGTCTTGAACCCCGGATACAACACAGCACCAGTCACCACAACAGCAACCGCAGCACCAAAAGCAGTACCTCTGAAAAGGCGGGATCGGAGAAGCGGATGGCGATCTGCCGTTGTGGATGCGATGCCTTTTGCGCGCGTTCGTCCGCGAAGATTCATGGAACGGTTCCCCCAGATAGACCCCGGCAACAGCCGGCTTCCGGCTTGTGACAGCCGGGCACAACAAATATAGCCTTAATGGCCAACAAATGGATAAACTCCTGGCTCCCTGGCGCTCTAGTCCAGAACAAGCCCCTTGCCCAGTCCGCGGCCGAGCCTCACCGGCCGGATCTCGCCGAAGCCGCGGACGTTCTCGGGCGGCTGGGGTTCCAGCACAAACCGTTCGTCATGGTCCAACGCTGAAGCCGTCATCGAGTCCACCAAAACAGTCCCGGGATCGGCAAGGGTTGTGAGCCGGGCCGCGAGGTTCACGGTGGGACCATAGATGTCACCGAGCCTCGAGAGGATCCTTCCCCACACCATGGCCACCCGTGCTTCGGGAAGAATCTCGTCCTCCGTGAAGGCCTGGGCAAGGGCAAGGGAGATCTCGGCGCCGGCTGCCGGGGTTTCTGCGATGTACAGGACCTCGTCCCCTACGGTTTTCACGAGCCTGCCGCCGCCCACGGAAATAATCTCCGCGCACTTGTTTTCGAAGCGCTGGACCAGACGGGCCAGGGTTTTTTCGTTCATGCGCCGTGACAGGCTGGTGTACGAGACCAGGTCAGCGAACCCTACGGCACGAGCCAGTGGCAGCGGAGCGTCATCCTCGTCGCCTTCCCGGCCTTCTTCGCTCGCCTGCAGCCCTGCCTCGGCGCGGACGGCCAGCCGCTGGACACCGGCGTTGAGCTGGCGCCGCCAGGAGTAGACCAGCACCTCCTCGAGGGCGTCCACCAGTGCGGGCAGCTCGTTGACCAGCCGCTTGCGCGCCACCGCATCGGTGACGCCCTGCTCGTGGACCATGTCCTCCACCAGGGCTTCGATCTGCCACACCACCATCCGGTCCGTCATCTGGCCAATGGAGCGGGTGACGGAAATGGCTGCTTCTTCAGTTAGTTTTCCGGAGCGCACCAGGTCCACCACGGTGGAGAGCGCAGCCTGGTCCCGCTCAGTAAAGGCGACGTCCTCGTCGCCAAAGTTCGGGAAGCCGAGGGCGCGCCACAATTTGCGTGCGGACAGCAGGGAAAGCCCTGCGCCGGCGGCAACTTCACGACGCCGGAGCTTGCGTTCCCCGCCGAGCAGCCTGGCTTCCAGCGCCTTCATGGCGAGCCGTTCGGCGGACATGGTGCCGGTAGGGGGGTTGCTGCTGTGCACGGGCTGGCGGGTGGAAGCCTGCTGGGGATGGCTGTCAGCGACGGAAGCAGGTTCCGGGACAGCGGCAGGATTGGGCGCACTTGAGTCCACGCGTTCCTCCTGGTCCTCATCGTTCATCCCGTCCACCTTCTCTCAGTTCCCATGGCACTGCGTCGGCGGAATAATCCATTGCTCCGCCGGCCTGGCCGTCGCGTTCGTCCGGCAGTTCCCCGATGGCATCGAGGATGAAATCCCGAAACCTGGCAACCTCCGGCACATCCTGGAAAGTCACCACGCCCTGGTACCCGGTTTCCAAGGATATATTCCCTGAGCGCACCAGGCGTTGAAGTACCGATTCGTGGACAGTCAGGTTGCGGACCGACGCGAGGTTCACCTGCTGGTCCTGCCGATGCAGTATCCCGGACCGTGAAATCATGCGGCGGCTGGTCAGCGTGTACCGCGTGCCCTGCCACTTCAGCAGCCGGGGCAGGCAGTATCCCAGCCAGACGCCTGCCACCGCCAGGGCGGACCCGGCGACCAGCCACGGCGTCCACGACGCGGTCAGTTCGGGAATCAGCCGCTCTGCTTCGCCACGGACCACCCATGCGGAAGCAAAGGCTGCGATGGCCGGCGAAAGAATGAACGCTGCTGCGGCCCCCGCCAGCTTCCTCGGCTGGGGGCGGGTGGTGACAATCACCTGCTCCCCCGGCACGAGGGCTTTACGCATAACCGCCCTGGCCGGACTCATCCGGTGACGTCCAGGGGCGCAGATGCACGACGTCCCCTGCGGTCACCACGTGCTCCCGGGACTCGCGGTCAAGCACCAGGAGCGACCCGTACTCGTCGAGCCTGGACGCATGGCCAATGATCTCGTGGTCGCCCGGGAGCTGCGCCCGGACCTGCTTGCCCAGCGTCGTCATGACTGCCTCCACCCGCTTATGCAGGGACGGCCCCCCGGCCAGGCCGGCCGCAGGGTCCCCGTCAGCGTTGCAGAAGTTGCGGTACAGCAGAGCAAAGTGTGAGAGGTAGCTTTTCAGCAGCTCGGTCCGGTCCGACGTCGTCGGCGATTCCAGCAGCACAGAGGTCGCCGTGGGCACCGGGAGTTCGGCTTCCCGCAGGGTGACGTTCAGGCCGGTTCCAAGGATGACGGGCGGCACCGAGCCGTCCACCATGGGACCAAGCTGGGCAAGGATTCCCGCAATCTTCCTACCGCGCACCAGGACGTCGTTGGGCCATTTCAGCTCCGCCGGCAGGCCCGCCGTTTCCAGCAGGGTCTCACGCAGCGCCAAGGCTCCGATGAGGGACAACCAGGAGTAACTCTGGGTGGGAAGCGGCCTGCCTTCCGCGTTTACCGGCTTCAGGACAACAGAAACGGAGACGGAACTGAGCGGAGGCGCTTCCCAGTGCCTGTCCAGGCGTCCGCGGGCCGCCGTCTGGTATTCCGCGGTCAGCACGGACATGTCCGGCCAGGCCGACGGCTCCACGGTGACCGCACGGAGGAGATCAGCATTGGTGGATCCGGTGGAGTCCACCACCTCGAGCCGGGCGATGCCGGCCGCTGACAGGAAGTGGTGGTCCGCGAGGTCCCGCCGGTTCAGGGGGGTACCGGGGGCGTGTGCGTCGTCCATACCTAAACTCTACCGACAGAGCTACGTCCTGAAAGTTCCCGGATTAGGGCTGCCCGGGCACGGGTCCTTCCAAGCGGGGGCGGCAGGTTACAGAAAAATGTCCGGTGCCAGGCGGTCTTCGGGTGCGCCGAGGCTGTACGGGCGGAAATCGGTGACTCCGGCCGCCGTGAGTACCTCTTCATCCGTGTAGAAGTTGCCGCTCGGCATGCCGCCGTCGCCAAGGTTGCTGCCGGTGAGTACCGCGTGGGCCGCGTCTGCCATGATCTCCGGGCCGCGCGCCGCCTGGACGATCTGCTCACCGTGCGGCATGTTCCTGATGGCAGCCGTATCGATCAGGGTGCAGGGCCACAACGAGTTCACCCTGATGCCGTCCCCCTTCAACTCTTCGGCGAGGCCGAGGGTGGTCAAACTCATGCCGTACTTGGCCATGGTGTAGGCCAGGTGCTTTCCGGCCCAGTGCGGGTCGAGGTTCAGGGGTGGCGAGAGTGTGAGGATATGGCCCTGGTCCGATGCCCGCAGCGCCGGCAGTGCCAGCTTGGACATCAGGAACGTCCCGCGGACATTGATGTCCTGCATCAGGTCGTACTTTTTCATGTCCACGTCGTCGGTGCGGGAGAGGTCGATCGCGGAGGCATTGTTGATGACGGCGTCGATACCCCCGAACTGGTCCACCGCAGCAGAGACGGCTCCGGCCACGTCGTCGTCATTCCGGACGTCGCCCACGAGGGGAAGGGCCTGGCCGCCCGCATCCACCACCTCCCTGGCAGCTGTGTAAACAGTTCCGGCCAGCCTGGGATGGGGTTCCCCTGTTTTCGCCATGAGGACGATATTGGCGCCGTCACGGGCCGCCCGGAGGGCGATCGCCAACCCGATTCCACGGCTCCCACCGGAGATCAGAATGGTCCGTCCCTTGAGTGAGCCGTCGGCCTGGTACCTGCCTGCAGGGCCGTGCGAAGCATCATTGCTCGAAGTCATGGCAACACTGTAACCCAACTAAGTTACTCATGAGTAACATTGCGGTGCTGCTGATGACGCGGCCGAAAATTGTAGGTTCCCTACAGCTGCCGCCGCCGGTAGCGTCACTAGACTTGCCAGCAGGGTTCGCCGTTTGTGTGGAAGCTACTTAAACCTCCGCGCACCGGACCCGCCAGCAAAACCAAGCACTACAGAATCAATCTGCTACAGAGCCGGAGATACTTGATGAGCCACGATCTGACAACGACTGCGGGAAAGATCGCCGATTTCCGCGACCGCCAGGCACGTGCCGAACAGCCCTCCGGCCCTGAAGCAATCGAAAAGCAGCACGCCCGCGGCAAGAACACCGCCCGGGAGCGCATTGCCCTCCTGCTGGACGAGGACTCCTTCGTGGAATTCGACGCCCTGGCCGTACACCGTTCCACCGCGTTCGGGATGGAGAAGAAAAAGCCGCTGGGCGACGGCCTGGTGTCCGGCTACGGCACCGTGGACGGCCGCCTCGTGGCTGTCTACAGCCAGGACTTTTCAGTGTACGGCGGTTCCCTCAGCCAGGTGAACGGCGAAAAGATCGTCAAGGTCCAGGAGTTTGCACTGCGCAACGGCTGCCCCGTCGTCGGCATCCTGGACGGCGGCGGTGCCCGCATCCAGGAAGGCGTGGCCTCCCTGGCAATGTTCGCGGACATCTTCCGCAACAACGTCCATGCCTCCGGCGTGGTGCCCCAGGTCTCGCTCATCATGGGCCCTTCTGCCGGCGGCGCCGCCTACTCCCCCGCGCTCACCGACTACGTGGTGATGGTGGACAAGACCTCCCACATGTTCATTACCGGCCCTGACGTCATCAAGACAGTCACCGGCGAGGACGTGGACATGGAAACCCTCGGCGGTGCCCGGCAGCACAATGCCACGACGGGAACGTCCACGTACCTGGCCTCGGATGAAGCGGACGCCATCGAGTTCGTCCGCGAACTGCTGGACTTCCTTCCCTCCAACAACCTCTCGGAGGCGCCCGTCCTGGAGCATACCCAGGGGCTGGACGTCGACGACGACGACCTCGCCCTGGATACCCTGATCCCCGACTCAGCAAACCAGCCCTACGACATGCGCACCGTCGTCGAACAAATTGTGGACGACGGCCACTTCCTGGAGATGCAGGCACTGTACGCGCCGAACGTGATGATCGGCTACGGCCGGGTGGAGGGACACACGGTGGGCATCGTGGCCAACCAGCCGCTCCAGTTCGCCGGCACCCTGGACATTGCCGCCTCGGAAAAGGCCGCCCGCTTCGTCCGGCACTGCGACGCGTTCAACATCCCCATCATCACCCTGGTGGACGTTCCCGGCTTCCTGCCCGGCAAGGACCAGGAATTCCAGGGCATCATCCGCCGCGGCGCCAAACTGCTCTACGCCTATGCTGAGGCAACCGTTCCGAAGCTCACCGTGATCACCCGCAAGGCCTATGGCGGCGCCTACATCGTGATGGGCTCCAAGAAGCTCGGTGCTGACCTGAACCTGGCCTGGCCCACTGCGCAGATCGGTGTGATGGGTGCCCAGGGTGCCGTCAACATCCTGTACCGGCGTGACCTTGTGGCGGTGGCAGAAGCAGGCGGGGACGTGGAAGCGCGGCGCGCCGAGGTCATCCGCCAGTACGAGGAAGAACTCCTCAACCCGTACCAGGCAGCTGAGCTCGGCTATGTGGACGCCGTCATCGCACCGTCCGAGACCCGCCTGCAAATCATCAGGGGGCTGCGCGCCCTGCGCGACAAGCGCGCCAGCCTTCCCACCAAGAAGCATGGGAACATCCCGCTGTGATCCCCGCCCAACCGGCTGAAGAGAACCAGCCACCTGCTGAACCGCTGCTCTCTGTTGTGAAAGGGCAGCCGACGGCCGAGGAACTGGCTGCGCTGACCGCCGTCGTTCTTTCCCTCGGCGGCGGCGAGCCTGAGCGGGCGGACAAGCCAACCGTCCGGCACTGGGTGCGCCGCCAGCAGCTCAGGCTGGGCCCCACCCCCGGTCCCGGGGCCTGGAAGAGAAGCCGCGGCTAGCCTGAACTTTCGCGGCCGGGCGGTTAGTCTCGGTGTGTGACTACAGACACTTCGCCTGCCACCGCCCGTCCACACACCCGGATCGACGCCGTCGCAGATGACTACACCGAGACACTGATCAGGCTCAATCCGTCCTTCGCGACCACCCTCGGCATACCCGGGCACGAGACTGAATACCAGGACTTCTCCCCCGCAGGCATCGCCGAATTCGCCGAAACCGCGCGCAAGGCACTGGCCGACCTCGAGGGCCTCACGCCGCAGGACGACGTTGACGCCGTCACGCTGGACGCCATGCAGGAGCGGCTGGGCCTGCAGCTGCTGATCCATGCGTCCGGCTGGGACTATGCCGACCTGAACAACATCGCCTCCCCCGCGCAGGATATCCGCGCCATTTTCGACCTCATGCCCACTGACAGTGAGCAGGACTGGCACCACATTGCCGGCCGCGCACGCAACGTTCCTGCCGCCATTGCCGGCTACACCGAATCGCTCCGGCTGGCAAAGGACGCCGGCCGGATCGCCGCCGTGCGGCAGGTGAAAATCGTCATTGAGCAGGTCACAAAGTACGCCGCGGAGGACGGCTTCTTCGCCAAGCTGGCGGCAGGGGCATCCACCGCCGCCGGCCCCCTGCCCGCGGGCCTTCAGGAAGAGCTCGACGGCGGAGCTGCCGCCGCCCGGGCGGCCTACGCCGGACTGGCGGACTTCCTGCGCACCGAACTGTTGCCCGCCGCGCCCGAAAAGGACGCCGTGGGCCGTGCGCGCTACGCCTTGGCATCCCGCTCATTCCTCGGCGCAACCGTGGACCTGGAAGAAACCTACGCATGGGGCGTGGAAGAGCTGGACCGGCTCATTGCGCAGCAGGAACAGGTAGCGCACACCATCAAGGCCGGCGCCACCATCGCCGAGGCCAAGGAGATCCTGAACAACGATCCCGCCAGGCAGCTGCAAGGGAAAGAAGCCCTGCGGGAGTGGATGCAGGAACTCTCGGACAAAGCCGTGGCCGAATTGGCCGGTGTCCACTTCGACATCCCGGATGTCATGAGGAAACTCGAGTGCCTGATTGCGCCCACTGACGAGGGCGGTATCTACTACACCGGCCCCTCGGACGATTTCAGCCGGCCCGGCCGGATGTGGTGGTCCGTCCCCGCCGGCGAGGACACTTTCACCACCTGGGCGGAAACCACCACCGTCTACCACGAGGGCGTGCCGGGCCACCACCTGCAGGTCGCCACCGCCACCTTCCGTCGTGAGCTGCTGAACAAGTGGCGGCGCAACGTCTGCTGGACGTCCGGCCATGGTGAAGGCTGGGCACTGTATGCGGAGAAGCTCATGCAGGAACTGGGCTACCTGAGCGATCCCGGCGACCGCATGGGCATGCTGGACATGCAGCGGATGCGTGCCGCACGGGTAGTTTTTGACATCGGCGTCCACCTTGAACTGGAGGTGCCCGGGCGTTGGGGCTCCGGCACCTGGACGGCGGACAAGGGCTACGAATTCCTGAAGGAAAACCTGCCCATCAGCGAAGGCCAGCTCAACTTCGAGTTCACCCGCTACCTCGGCTGGCCGGGCCAGGCACCCTCCTACAAGGTGGGACAGCGCCTGTGGGAACAAATCCGCGCGGAACTCGAAGCACGCCCCGGGTTCGACCTGAAGGAGTTCCACACAAGGGCACTCAACATCGGCTCCGTAGGACTGGACACCCTAAGGCGCGCGCTGCTTTCCTAGCCCCCTTCGGGGCGGGAGGGCAACATCCTCGGCGCGCTGCTCGTTCCTCGCTTTGACGCGCGCTGCCGGATGTCGCCCTCCCACCCCTTCACCAGCGAGACTTTAAGCACACCCGGACCGGGAATACTTAACATAGCCGCTGCACTCCCTTGATTTCACGGGGTTGATTCGCTCCAGCGGAAACTCGGGGCGCGTAATATTTCTCAATGTTCGTTCGCCGTGATATTGGAAGTGGCTCTACCGTATTCAGGTGAGCACTCAAACCCGCCCCTCAGAATCCGCAGGAAAGTCCGGCTTCCAGCTGCCCAAATGGGCTGGCTCGTTCGGCTTCCAGATCATCGCAGCCCTTGTCGTCGGGCTTGGCCTCGGCCTGCTGGCCAAGTACACCGGCAGCACGAAGGCCAGCCCCAACGCCCTCGGCGCCACGCTGCAGACCATCGGGTCCAGCTACGTGTCATTGCTGCAGACCGCCGTCGTACCCCTGATCTTCACCGCCGTCGTCAGCTCCATCTCAAACCTGCGGCAGGTGTCCAACGCCGCCAAGCTCGCGTGGAACACCCTGCTGTGGTTCGCCATTACCTCCCTGATTGCCGTGCTGATCGGCATCGGCCTGGGCGTCCTGCTGCAGCCCGGCGCCAACACCGGGATCACCGAGGAAGCCAAGTACTCCGGCAAATCCGGTGACTGGTGGGCCTTCCTGGTGGGCCTCTTCCCCAAGAACTTCCTCGGACTGGGCGCCAGCTCCACCGTTGCCGAATCCGGCGCCGTCACCACCTCCGTCAGCTTCAACGTGCTTCAGATCCTGGTGATCGCCATCGCCGTCGGTGTAGCCGCACTGAAGGTGGGCAAGGCCGCTGAGCCGTTCCTGAACCTGAACGCTTCCGCGCTGGCCGTCATCCAGAAGGTGCTGTGGTGGATCATCCGCATCGCCCCGCTGGGCACCGTGGGCCTCATCGGCAACGCAGTCGCTGTCTACGGGTGGGACACCATCGGCTCGCTGGGCAAGTTCACCTTCGCCATCTACGTCGGTCTCGCCCTGGTGATCTTCGCGGTCTACCCCATCCTGGTCCGCGCCCACGGCCTGTCCATCAAGCAGTACTTCTCCGGCGTATGGCCTGCGGTCCAGCTGGCCTTCGTCTCCCGTTCCTCGGTGGGCACGCTGCCCCTGACCCAGCGTGTGACCGAACGCAGCCTGGGCGTCCCCCGCGCCTACGCTTCCTTCGCCGTGCCGCTGGGCGCCACCACCAAGATGGACGGCTGCGCCGCCATTTACCCGGCCATCTCAGCCATCTTTGTGGCCCAGTTCTTCGGCATCCAGCTGGACTTCACCCAGTACCTGCTGATCGCCCTGGTCTCCGTCCTGGGTTCCGCGGCAACAGCCGGAACCACGGGCGCGGTGGTGATGCTCACGCTGACGCTGTCCACGCTGGGCCTGCCGCTGGCCGGCGTGGGACTGCTCCTCGCCATTGATCCGATCCTGGACATGGGCCGCACCGCTGTGAACGTGGCAGGCCAGGCGCTGGTCCCCACCATCGTGGCCAAGCGCCAGGGCATCCTGGACGAGCAGCTGTACAACGCGCCCCGCAATGGCACGCCGTTTGTTGACGACACCGTCGACGCCGATGCTGCTGCGGCATCCTCCGATGGAACCACCACGGACACCGCTCCGCGCCGGCTGGAGGATGTAAAGGCCTAAGGGTCCCTGCTCACCCCCTGCAAGAAGCAAGAAGTCCCCGGGAACTGAACTGTTCCCGGGGACTTCTGCTGCTTCAGGCGTTGTTCGGCGGGGCCGGTGCGGTCAGTGCCCGCCGCCGCCGATCACGCCGCTCTCCACTGCCTTGGTGACCGCGTCAGCCTCGGCCTGCGTCAGTTTCCCGTCCGTGACGGCCTGGTCCAGCCGGGTCTTCAGCCCCGCCGCCTTCTCTGCCTGCCGTTCGCTGCGGAGCTCCTCCAGCGCGGCGGCGACCTTGGACTCCTCAATGCCGAGCGATTCAGCCAGCGAGGCGGCAAGGGCAGCATCGCGGGCGGCTGCGTCAGGCTTTTCGCCTTCCGCCGGCCTCGTGGCGGGTTTGTTGGCCTCACGGAAGGCCTGGAGTGCCTCCGTCACCTTGGCCTCCTCGACGGCCAGCTTCTCCGCCAGTGCGGACGCCTGGGTAATTCCGCGCTCGCCGCCCCGCCCGCCATGCTTGCCCATGCCGCCGCCGGGCATGGTGCTGGTGCTCCCGTCAGCCGAGGCGCTGGAACTCACGCTTGGGGCGGGAGCCGGTGTTGTGGTGGCGGCGGCCATGCCGGCTACGCCAATTCCGGAAGCAAGGGCCAGCGCCGTAGCTGACAGGCCGAGGGTCATTTTCTTTGTGCGTGACATTTCTTGTCTCCTGGTACTGCCGTCCGGGACGGCTGCTGGTTGTAGTCCTTTTCGGGACATTTCCAGCATCCGGGGGCAAGTCATGGGAGAGCTGTCCGGAACCTTTCATTCTCCTGTGAAAGCAAGTTGCCCAGAGTGCAAAGTTGCACGTAGTGTAAATGCGTGACAACTTCCGCTGAGCCTGCCCTGCCCGGGAACGCCGCCCGTGCGCCCATGGCAACCTCACGCCGTGAGCTGAACAAAGCCGCAACCCGCCAGGGCATCACCGACGCCGCGCTTACCCTCCTGCGCAGCAAAGGGCCCGGAAACTTCACGGTCGAGGACATCGCCGATACTGCCGGCATCTCGCGGCGCACGTTCTTCAATTACTTCAGCAGCACCGACGCCGCCCTCGCGTCCGTCACCCACGGCTTCCTGGACAATGCCATCCAGCAGTTCAAGCTCCGGCCCGCAAACGAGCCCATCCTGCAGTCGGCCCAGGAGGCGCTTATGGCGCTGGCGGACCCGATGACCGTTGCCCCGCTGGCCGAACTGTTCACGCTGACCCAGCAGAGCACCCTCATGTCGCACTCCGAACTGGAGGCCTGGGACCACTGCCGGGAACAGATCACCGCGGTGGCCCGCGGCCGCGCGGCGGCAGGGCCAGGGGCCGTGGATGAGCTCTACCTCCGAGCCCTGGCCGGTTCAGTAATTTCCTGCGGCAAGGCCGCCATGGAGGTCTGGTTCACCCGCCGTGGCGCCGACCTCTCCCCGGCATCCCTTGCCGAGCTCCGCCAGCTCCTGATCGACGCCATGGCGCTGCTGGGTTCCGGTTTCACCGCAGGTAGCACGCCTGCCCCCTCACCTTCCGCCTCCCGTTCCTCCTGATCAGATCGGTCCCCTCACATGGCATTGTTCCTTTACCGCCTGGGCAAGTTCTCCTACCGCCGGCGCTGGCTGGTCATCTCCCTCTGGCTTGCCGCCCTGCTGGCCGTGGGAGGTGCTGCGGCAGCCTTCCACGGGACGCTGTCCAACAACTTCCAGATTCCCGGCACTGAAACGCAGCGGATCGCGGACAAGCTGAAGGAAGAACTTCCCTCGGCTTCCGGCGGGACCGCCACCATCGTCTTTGAAGCGCCCGACGGCGGTTTCACGGCCGGGAGCCAGGCGGCCGTGACGGACGCACTCAAGAAACTCGAGGGCGTCCCGGACGTCCGCGGAACCGTGGACCCGTTTGCCACCCAGGCGCAGGTGGACCAGGCCGGCCAGGCCATCATCGACGGCGAGCAGCAGCTGGCCGCCGGCAAGGCACAGCTGGATGCCTCCCGTGCGCAGCTTGAAGCCGGCCAGGCGCAACTTGCCGCAGCGGAACAGCAGCTGGCTGCTGCGGGCGCCCCCGCCGCGCTCATCGAGGCACAGCTCGGCCAGCAAAAAGCCGCCCTGGCTGAGGGCCAGGCGAAGCTCGACGCCGGTGCGCAGGAACTGGAAGCCGGTACGGCGAAACTTGAACTCGGCAAGCGCCAGGCGGAGGCATCCTCGGCTATCCGCTTTGTGTCCGAGGACGGCCGCGCCGCCGTCGCCCAAGTCCAGTTCAACACCTCCATCAACGGCCTGAGCCCGGAGGTCCGCCAGCAGGTCCAGGACATTGCCCACGAAACCTCCGCAGCAGGCGTCACCGCCTATGCCAGCAAGGAGATCACCGAGGACATCTCGGAACTCTTCGGCGCGGCCGAGATCATCGGCATCGCCGTCGCCGCCCTGGTCCTGATCCTCATGCTGGGCACGCTGATTGCTGCCGGACTGCCGCTGCTGATGGCCATCGTGGGAGTCGGCGTCGGCGTCGGCATCACCTTCGCGCTCTCCGGCCTCTTCGACATGAGCTCCATCTCCCCCATGCTGGCCCTCATGCTGGGCCTGGCTGTGGGCATTGACTACTCCCTCTTCATCGTCAACCGCCACCGGACCCAACTGCTCGCCGGCATGGACCCGGAGGAATCGGTGGCACGGGCCGCAGGCACGTCCGGCAATGCCGTGGTGTTCGCAGGCCTGACCGTGATCATCGCCCTCGCCGCCCTGGTGGTGCCGGGCCTGCCGTTCCTCACCGTCATGGGCCTGGCCGCGGCCGGAACCGTGGCAGTGGCTGTCCTGGTGGCCATCACCCTCACTCCCGCCATGCTGTCCCTGATCGGGCGGCGCATCATCTCCCGCCGTGCGTGGGCCAAAGCCGAAGCGCACAACGCCGAACCGGGCCACGAAGCCGAGGACGAGGCCAAGGACCGCGAGCGCAGCACCCACGGATGGGGCGGCCTGGTCACCAAGCACCCCGTCCTTGCGCTCCTGGCCGGGGTGGTCCTCCTGGGCACCCTGGCCCTGCCCGCCACCCAGCTGCAGCTTGCACTGCCGGACGGCGGCTCCGAACCCGTGGAGTCCGAGGCCTACCAGGCCTACGACCTGACGGCACGCAGTTTCGGTGAGGGCGTCACCGGCCCCATCGTCGCCGTGGGTGAGTTCCCTGCGGATCTGGATGAGGCTGAAGCCCAGACCCTGCAGTACGACGTTGCGGACAAGCTCCGCGCCGTGGACAACGTGGTGGCCGCCGTGCCGGTGGCACTCAGCGAGGACCGCCGGACCGCGGTGTTCCAGGTCATCCCCAAGGAAGGCCCGGCCAGCGCCAGCACTGTGCAGGTGGTTTCCGAGCTTCGCGGCCTGAATAGCGAAATACAGTCCGAGTACGGCGTGGCCATGGGCCTGACGGGTCAGACCGCCGGCAACGTGGACGTCTCCACCAAGCTCGGTGACGCGCTGCCGCCCTACCTGGCGATCGTCGTCGGACTTTCCCTGATCCTCCTGCTGCTGGTATTCCGCTCCATCGTGGTGCCGCTGCTGGCCACCGGTGGATTCCTGCTCTCCCTCGCCGCTGCCTTCGGTGCCGTGGTGGCCGTGTATCAGTGGGGCTGGCTGGGCGGTGTGTTCGACGTCGCCAACCCCGGCGCCGTCCTGAGCTTCCTGCCCATCATCCTCATCGGTGTGCTGTTCGGTTTGGCCATGGACTACCAGGTGTTCATCGCCTCCGGCATGCGTGAGGCCTACATGCACGGCTCCACGGCCAGGGAAGCAGTCCGGGTGGGCTTCCGCCACGCCGCCGCCGTGGTGACCGCCGCAGCGATCATCATGGTCAGCGTCTTTGCCGGCTTCATCTTCAGCCACCTGACCATGGTCCGGCCGCTGGGCTTCGCCATGGCGTTCGGCGTCCTCCTGGATGCCTTCGTGGTGCGCATGACGATTGTCCCCGCCGTCATGTATCTGCTGGGTGAAAAGTCCTGGTGGCTGCCGCGGTGGCTGGACCGGATCCTGCCTGACGTGGACGTTGAAGGCGCCAAACTGGTGCGGCTGGAGAGCCGCCACCCGAAGCACGCCAAAGAGGCCGAGCCGGTCCACTAGGCTGGAGCCGTGGTCCGCCTGATTCTCGCTTCCCAGTCCCCCGCCCGCACCAAGCTCCTGGCCGAGGCCGGCATCAGGCACTCAGTCCTGGTGTCCGATGTGGACGAGGACGCCGTGCAGGCCCGTTATGGCGTCACCGATCCCCACGACACCGCCCTGCTCCTGGCCCGCGCCAAGGCTGAAGCGGTGGCCGCCCTGCCGGAAGCGGAAGGCGCCCTGGTACTCGGCTGCGACTCCGTGTTTGAGTTCGACGGCGAGGCCCACGGCAAGCCCTATACGGCCGCCGTCGCCCGCGAGCGCATGCTGCGGATGAGCGGGAACACCGGCGTGCTGCACACCGGTCACTGGCTGGTGGACTGCCGGGACACTGATACAGGCGACTACGGCGACGACGGCGGCGGGGAACAGGGTTCCGGCGCCACTTTGGGGACGGTGGCCTCAGCCGAGGTCACCTTCCTGGAGATGGAACCTGCCGAGATCGACGCCTACATCGCCACCGGCGAGCCACTGCAGTGCGCCGGGTCCTTCACCATAGACGGCCTGGGCGGGGCGTTCATCCGTAAGGTCGACGGCGACCCCCACACCGTCGTCGGGCTTTCCGTCTCCACCCTTCGGAGCCTCCTGTCCTCAGCGAACGTCCGTATCACCGACCTCTGGTCCGTATAGCGGGACTGGTACGGGCTGCAACAAAACTGCCGCAATTGGCAGACTCTTGTAGCTTCCCTACAAAGCCCGGCCCGTTTACACGCGGATTCCGCAAGTAATATCGGCGGAACCCTCAAAACCGCGCTAGGCTCCCTGAAGGAAAGAAGGAGACGCCTTGTCAGCAAATTTGGAGCAGTCCGCAGGAACCACGCACTCGACCCTCACAAAGGTGCTGATCGCCAACCGCGGTGAAATCGCCGTGCGCATCATCCGCGCGGCCCGCGACGAAGGCATCGCCTCAGTAGCCGTCTACGCCGACCCGGACCGGGACGCCCTGCATGTCCGCCTGGCAGACGAGGCCTATGCCCTGGGCGGGAACACGGCCGCCGAGTCCTACCTCGTCATGGACAAAATCATCGAGGCCGCCCGCCAGTCCGGCGCCGACGCGATCCACCCCGGCTACGGCTTCCTGGCCGAGAACGCCCAGTTCGCGGCACGCGTGATTGAAGCTGGCATCACCTGGATCGGCCCCTCGCCGGAAGCCATCTCGGCCCTCGGCGACAAGGTCCAGGCCCGCCACATTGCCGAGAAGGTCGGCGCCCCGCAGGTTCCCGGCACAGCTGACCCGGTGGATTCCGCCGAGGAGATCCTCGATTTCGTGGACAAGTTCGGCCTTCCGGTGGCCATCAAGGCCGCCTTCGGGGGCGGCGGACGCGGCATCAAGGTAGCGCGCACCCGCGAGGAAATTCCCGAGCTGTTTGAGTCCGCCGTGCGCGAGGCCACCGCCGCCTTCGGCCGCGGCGAGTGCTTTATCGAGCGTTTCCTGGACGCCCCCCGGCACGTCGAGACGCAGTGCCTGGCGGATGCCCACGGCAACGTCGTGGTGGTTTCCACCCGCGACTGTTCGCTCCAGCGCCGCAACCAGAAACTGGTGGAGGAGGCTCCGGCGCCGTTCCTCACCGAAGAGCAGAACCGCCGCCTGTACGAGTCCTCTAAGGCCATTCTCAAAGAGGCAGGCTATCTCGGCGCCGGCACCTGCGAATTCCTGGTGGGCCAGGACGGCACCATCTCCTTCCTGGAAGTCAACACGCGCCTGCAGGTGGAGCACTGCGTTTCCGAGGAAGTTACCGGCATCGACCTGGTCCGTGAGCAGTTCCGGCTGGCCCGGGGCGAAGAGCTCGGCTACGGCGATCCCGAGGTCCGCGGCCACTCCTTCGAGTTCCGCATTACGGGTGAAGACCCGGGCCGGAACTTCATGCCCGCACCCGGGACGATTCGTGTCCTGAAGAACCCCACCGGGCCTGGCGTCCGAATCGACTCGGGCGTCGAACAGGGCGACGAGATCAGCGGCAACTTCGACTCCATGCTCTCCAAACTGATCGTCACCGGCGCCACGCGCAGCCAAGCACTGCAGCGCTCCCGGCGTGCACTGGAGGAGATGGTGGTGGAGGGTATCCCCACCGTCATCCCGTTCGACCTTGCGGTGGTTTCGGATCCCGCTTTCGCCCCGGCCGAGGGACCCTTCACGGTCCATACCCGCTGGATCGAGACCGAGTTCGTCAACAACCTTCCGGCCTGGACGCCGGACGGCGCGGCCGACATGGACGGCAGGGCGGAGGACCGCCAGCGCGTGGTGGTCGAAGTCGGCGGCAAGCGCCTCGAGGTGGTCCTGCCGGCATCCCTGGGTTCCGTGGGAAGCGGCGGGGCGGCATCGGCCGGGAAGCCTGCGAAGTCGAAGAAGCGCTCACGCTCCGGCGGTCCTGCCGCTGCCACCGGCAATGCCCTCACCTCCCCCATGCAGGGCACCATCGTGAAGGTCGCGGTGACCAACGGTGATGTGGTTTCCGAGGGCGACCTTGTGGTGGTCCTGGAGGCGATGAAGATGGAGCAGCCGCTGACGGCACACCGCTCCGGAGTCATCATCGGGCTGGAGGCATCATCCGGCGAAACGGTGTCTGCCGGCGCCATCATCGCCGTGATCGAAGACCAGTAAGCGCGGGAGGATCCATGCTTGCACCCAGTTTCCAGGAAGAAGTGGACCGCTACCATCTGGCGGTCCCCGAAATCACGCGGGGCAACCCTGCACCCGTCAAGGAGCTTTACTCCCAGCTGGACGATGTGACCCTCGCGAATCCCTTCGGCGGGATCGCCCGCGGCTGGGCGCAGGTGGAGGCACGGCTGGACCAGGCTTCACGGCAGTTCCAGGACGGCCAAATGCTGGGGTTTGACACGATCACGTCCTACACGGCACGTGACACCGCCTACCTCGTGGAGACTGAACATTTCCGTGCCCGTCTGGACGGTGCCGCCGTTGCCGAGGAGTTCGCGCTCCGGGTCACCAGCATCTTCCGGCGTGAAGAAGGCTACTGGAAGCTCGTGCACCGGCATGCAGACCCAGCCGCCCGTCCCCAGTCCCGCCGCTCCCTCAGCCAACCTGCCGGTTAGCTGACAGGCCGGGGCTGAACCGGCACACTTAGCAGATGTTGCCTTTCCTGCTCCTGGCCTCCCGGGCGGAAGACGCTGCCGCCGACGACGAATACGCCGCCTACCTTCGGTATGGCGGGCTGGAACCGCGCGAGCTGCGCCGCGTCAGGCTGGAAGCTGCCCCGCTGCCGGAACTGGACTTGTCCAGCTATTCGGGCGTGATCGTGGGTGGAAGCCCGTTCACCTCCAGTGACCCGCCCGGGCAAAAGACCGCTGTCCAGCACCGGGTGGAGCGGGAGCTGTCCGGGCTGCTGGACGAGCTGGTGGTCCGGGACTTTCCGTTCCTGGGCGCCTGCTACGGCGTGGGTACGCTGGGAACGCACCAAGGGGCCGTGATCGACAGGACCTACGGCGAGCCGCTGGGCGGTGTGGAGATCGAACTCACGGACGCCGGGCTGGAAGACCCGGTCCTGGAGGGTATGCCCCGCTCGTTCACGGCCTTCACCGGCCACAAGGAAGCCTGCACCAGGCTCCCGCCGCACGCCGTGGTGCTCGCGCGTTCCGCGGCCTGCCCGGTGCACATGTTCCGTATCCGGAAGAACCTGTATGCCACGCAGTTCCATCCCGAACTGGACGTGGATGGCCTCATCACCCGCATCGATATCTACCGGCATGCCGGCTATTTCCCGCCTGAATCAGCGGAACAACTGATGGAAGACGCCCGGCAGTTCACGGTCACCGAACCCATGAACGTTCTCCGGAATTTCGTGGCCCGCTACGCCCGGTAGACAAGAATGCCCGGCTGGTCAGCTGACCAGCCGGGCATTACGTGTCAGTGCTGTCAGGCCACGTTGTTTTCGTAGTCCAGGTCGCGCGTCTCCTTGCTCACGAACAGGGCTATGAGCGTCAGAACGGCCATGGAGGTCAGATAGATGCCCACGAGCACCGGGCTGCCATCCGCCATTTCCCACAGCGCGACGGCGATGAACGGGGCCACCGCTGCGCCCAGGATGCTGGAGAAGTTGTAGCTCACCGCTGATCCGGTGTACCGGACATTGGTGGGGAACAGTTCCGGCAGCAGCGCACCCATCGGCCCGAACGTCAGGCCCATCAGGGAGAAACCAATCACCAGCAGCGCCATGGTGCCCACGAAGCCGCCACTGAACAGCGGGACGAAGAGCAGGCCGAAGACGAAGATGCCGCCCGTGACGGCAAGGAGCATCTTGCGGCGGCCGTACTTCTCGGCCAGCGGCCCGGACACGAGGGTGAAGATGCCGAAGAAGACGACGCCGGCAATCAGCATCCACAGGAAGTCGTTGCGGGTGTAGCCCAGGCCGGGAACGAACGCGGCAGCTGCCGCTTCCGTCATCGGCTTTCCTGCCTTTTCAGCGGCAGCCCTGGCGGCCTCCAGGCTGGCCGGACGGGTGCCGTAGGTGAGGGTGAACGTGGTCATCAGGTAGAAGAGCACATACGTGGCGAGCATGATGAACGTACCCAGGATGAGCTGGCGCCAGCTGGTCTTGAACACCCGGCCCAGGGGCAGCTTGGCTACCTCGTTGGACTCGATCACCTTGGTGAAGGCAGGGGTCTCGATCAGCTTCAGGCGGACGTACAGGCCGATGATGACCATGACGGCGCTGAGCAGGAACGGTACGCGCCAGCCCCAGGCCTGGAAGTCGGCCGGCGACAGCGCGTAGCTGAACACCAGGAAGATGACGTTGGCAATGATGAAGCCGATGGGGGCGCCCAGCTGCGGGAACGTGCCATAGATGGCGCGCTTGTTGGCGGGGGCGTTCTCGGTGGCCAGCAGCGCGGCGCCGCTCCATTCGCCACCCAGGGCCAGGCCCTGGGCGAAACGCATGACCACCAGCAGTGCCGGCGCCCAGAACTGCCAGCCCGGCACCAGTGCCGTGGGCAGGCAGCCGATCAGGAATGTTGCAATACCCATGGTGAGCAGGGATGCCACCAGGGTGCCCTTGCGGCCGAACTTGTCACCGAAGTGCCCAAAGACGATTGAACCCAGCGGGCGGGCCACGAAGGCCACACCGAACACCGCGAAGGAGCTCAGGAGCTGGGTTGTTTCGTTCTGGTTGGGGAAGAACAGCTGGGGGAAAACCAGCACCGCGGCAGTGGCGTAGACGTAGAAGTCGTAGAACTCAACCGTGGTGCCGATGAGGCTGGCAACAATCACGCGCCCGCGTGAGTTCACCGGCTGCGACCCGGGCACCGTGGAGGTATGGGTGGATGACATAGGTAAACGCTTTCGCTCGAACCGGCCGGACGCCGGCAGTGCGCCCGGCTCGAAATAGTTAGAGTTCAATATTAGTTCCCGCGGTCCAGTCAATGGACGAAAGGTCCAGTATGCGGACCTGTGCTGTCCGTCTCACCTGCCGGCCCTTCACATGGCCTCACGTGCCTCCCGGCCCGCCGATAGGCAAATGTCACAGCGCGTTAACAAACCTCGTCGGTCCGTGAAACGCGGCCTCCCTACCTTGGAGGAACAACATCCCCCAAAAGGAGGTACCCCGTGACTGTTGACCGCAACGCTGATGCCGGCCCCGGCAATTCCCTTGATCTGGACGACGCCGCAAGGCCCGGAAACCCCGACGCATCTGCCAGCGCGCAGCCCGGCCCTACCCGCACCACAGACGCCCCCGCCCTCGAATTCCGCCCCGGCCGCTGGATCGCCAACTGGGATGCCGAGAACAAGGAACAGTGGGAAAGCTCCGGTCGCTCCATTGCCCGCCGGAACCTCAACTGGTCCATTTTTGCCGAGTTCCTCGGTTTTGTCGTGTGGCAGCTCTGGTCCATCGTGGTGGTCCAGCTGCCGGCAGCAGGATTCAACTTCTCCACCTCCGAAATTTTCTGGCTGATCTCCATGCCCAGCCTGGTGGGCGCGACGCTCCGCATCCCGTACACGTTCATGGTTCCCCGCTTCGGCGGCCGCAACTGGACCATCGTGTCCGCCCTGCTGCTGCTGATTCCCGCCGTCGGTCTGGGCATCTGCGTCTCCAACCCGGGCACACCCTTCGGCGTCATGCTGCTGGTGGCAGCCCTGGCCGGCTTCGGCGGCGGCAACTTCGCCAGCTCGATGGCCAACATCACCTTCTTTTACCCGGCCCGCGAAAAGGGCTGGGCGCTGGGCCTGAACGCCGCGGGCGGCAACATGGGTGCCGCCGTCGCACAGCTGGCTGTCCCCATCGCCATCACGCTCCTGGCAGCAGGCACAGTCAACCTGCCGCTGGCCGGCTGGATGTGGGTGCCGTTCATACTGCTCGCAGCCTTCGGCGCTTTCAAGTACATGGACAACCTGACCAGCGCCAGGGGTGACGTCGCCGGTTCAGTCGCAGCCCTGAAGGAACCGCATCTGTGGATCATGGCGCTGCTGTACATTGGCACGTTCGGCTCGTTCATCGGCTTCGCCGGTGTCTTCCCCAAGCTGATCAAGGACTACTTCCCGGCGTTCTCCTCCATCGGGGTGGGTACTGTGGCGCTGTCCCTGGCCTTCCTCGGTCCGCTGGTGGGCTCCCTGGCCCGGCCGTACGGCGGCCGCATGGCGGACCGGATGGGCGGCGCCCGGATGACCGTGGCGGCCTTCGCTTCCATGGCCGTCATCACGCTCACCATGGTCTGGACCCTTCCGCTGAAGAACTTCTGGCTCTTCCTGGTCTTTTTCCTGATGCTCTTCACCGCCAGCGGCTTTGGAAACGGCGCCACCTACCGGATGATCCCGGTCATCTTCGCAACATCAAGCCGTGCCGCGCGCAAGGGCGCCAGTTCCGTGGCCACCCAGCGCCTGGCATCCTCAGCCCTCGGCCTGATCTCGGCCATCGGCGCCTACGGCGGGTTCGTCATCCCACAGGTGCTGAACGCCTCCAACACCGCCAGCGGTTCCTACACACCGGCCTTCTACGGCTTCGTCGGGGCGTATGTCCTGATGCTGGCTGTGTGCTGGTTCTGCTACATCCGCAACGCCAACCGAAACGCGATGGGACACGTCTAACATGGCCACAAGCGCCGACACGCACTGCCCTTACTGCGCCCTGCAGTGCGCCATGACGCTCACGTCTCCAGCGGAACTGGCCCCGGCTTCCCGGCCGGGGCCGGTCCCCTTGCCGGGAACCGTCCCCGGAATCCCCCTGGCGGCACCCCTCGAAGTAAGCGGCCGTGACTTTCCCACGAACCGCGGCGGCCTCTGCCGCAAAGGCTGGACCTCGCCCGCCCTCCTGAACCATCCGGGCCGGATCACCGAGCCGCTCCTGAAAGGCCCCGATGGCGTCCACCGCCCCATCAGCTGGGACCGGGCCCTGGACCTCGCCGTGTCCGCCGTAAAAGATGCACGCGCGCTGTACGGTGCGGACGCCGTCGGCGTTTTCGGCGGCGGCGGCCTCACCAACGAAAAGGCCTACATGCTGGGCAAGTTCGCCCGGCTGGCCCTGGGGACGTCGCGCATCGACTACAACGGCCGCTTTTGCATGTCCTCCGCTGCGGCGGCGGGCATGCGGGCCTTTGGAGTGGACCGCGGCCTGCCGTTCCCACTGGAGGCCCTGAACACCGCAAGCACCATCATGATGCTGGGCTCCAACGTGGCGGAGACCATGCCGCCTTTCGTGCAGCACCTTAAGGGAACGCGCGACGCCGGCGGGCTGATTGTGGTGGATCCGCGCCGTTCCGCCACGGCTGCTTTCACGGCCGACGGCGGCGGCCTGCACCTCCAGCCTCTGCCGGGCACAGACCTCACCCTCCTGCTGGGCATTTCCCACGTGGTCATCCACGAGAAACTGGTGGACACCGCCTTCATCGCGGAACGCACGACCGGCTTTAGTGCCGTGGCCCGCAGCGTTAATTCCTTCTGGCCGGAACGCGTCCAGTCCCTTACCGGCGTCCCGGCCGAACTGATCCGGGATACTGCCCGCCGCCTCGCCGCCGGAGCCCGCGAAGGCGGCAGCTACATCCTCACCGGCCGTGGCGTGGAGCAGCACGTTGACGGCACCGACACCGCCACCGCTGCCATCAACCTCAGCCTCCTGCTGGGCCTGCCCGGCTCGGCCCGCAGCGGCTACGGCACCCTCACCGGCCAGGGAAACGGCCAGGGCGGCAGGGAGCACGGACAGAAAGCCGACCAGCTCCCCGGCTACCGCAAGATCACCGACCCCGCAGCCCGCGCCCACGTTGCCGGCGTCTGGGGCGTCCCGGAGGATCTCATCCCCGGGCCCGGGCTGCCGGCCGTCCAGCTGCTTCAGTCGCTGGGACAGCCCGACGGCGTCCGTTGCCTTTTTGTCCACGCCTCCAACATCGCGGTGGCCTCCCCCGACGCCAACGCCGTGATCGCAGGGCTTCGCAGCCTGGACTTCCTGGTGGTGTGCGACTTCTTTATGTCCGAGACCGCGGCCGAGGCGGACCTCATCCTCCCCGTGCTCCAGTGGGCCGAGGAGGAAGGCACCTTGACCAACCTTGAAGGCCGCGTCCTGCGCCGGCGCCGGGCCCTGGCACCGCCCGCAGGCGCCCGCAGCGAGCTCTGGATCATGGCCCGCCTGGCCGAGGCACTGGACGCCCCGTCCACCTACAGCGAAGACCCGGAAACTGTGTTCGAGGAGCTCCGCCTGGCCTCAGCCGGCGGCCTGGCCGACTACTCCGGCCTCGACTACGCCATGCTGGACCGCGGCGAAGCAGCCTACTGGCCCTACCCCGCGGGCAGCACCGGGACTCCCCGGCTGTTCCTGGACCGCTTCGCCCACCCCGACGGGAAAGCCGTGATGACGGCGGTGGCGCCGCGCCGCCGTCGTACTCCTGCCGTAAACCCTTATCCGGATGCGAAAACCATGACCCTCATCACCGGCCGCCTGCTGGAGCATTACCAGTCCGGCGCGCAGACGCGGCGGGTGTCGGAGCTGCTGGCGGCTCAGCCGGAGGCGAAGGTCCAGCTGCACCCGGCAGCAGCGGCGTCCATGGGCATCACCGATGGCGCGTTGGTCTCGGTAGCCAACGAGCGTGGCGCGGTGGTCTGCCGGGCGGAGTTCAGCACCGCCATCCGACCCGAAACGGTCTTCCTGCCGTTCCATTTCCCGGAGCTGGAAAGTGCCAACCGCCTGACGGAAGCCGCCACGGACCCCATTTCAGGGATGCCCGAATTCAAGTTCAACACGGTGTGGGTCCGGCCTGCGGCCGGCACCCTTTCCAGCAACGTGCTTCAAACGACGGAGGCTTCATGAGCGAGCAGATTGTCATTGTGGGATTCGGCCCGGTGGCGGCCCGGCTTGTTGATGAACTCCTGCCGGCGGTCCGCAGCGGCCTGGTAACCCTGGCAGTGGTGGGAGAGGAAGCCGAAGCCGCCTACAACCGCGTGCTCGTGGCTGATCTTGGCGTGGGCAGGACCACCGCCGAGGCCCTCGCACTTGCCGATGCCGCAACCTTGGCCTGTGAAGGTGTGGACATCCGTCTCGGGGTCCGGGTCCGGCGGGTGGACCGGGCCCGGCAACAGGTCATCCTGTCCGACGGCGGTGCTGTCCGCTACGACCGGCTGGTCTTTGCCACCGGGTCGCGGCCGGTCATTCCCAACCTGACCGGGATCAACCCGGACCCCGTCCACCCGGTCCTCCCGGCGGGCGTCACCGCGCTTCGCGACCTCCGGGACGCGGAGGTGCTGCGCCGGGCGGTGGATGGCGGCAAACGGGTGGTGGTCCTGGGCGGCGGCGTCCTGGGCCTGGAAACGGCCCTCGCCGCCGCCGAGGAAGGTGCCACGGTGACCGTTGTCCACAACGGTCCGCACCCGCTGGGCCGCACCATCGACCGCGGCGGCGGCGCCGTCCTGGCGGCGGGCCTGCGGCGCTGCGGTGTGCGGATGGCGGGCAACGCACGCTCCACGGGAGTGGAGCACAACGCGGCCGACGGCGGCTTCTCGGCTTTGCTGCTCGACGACGGGTCAGCAATTGACGGCGACCTCCTGGTGCTGTCCTGCGGCGTGCGTCCCCGCACGGAGCTTGCCGAGGGCTGTGGCCTGTCCACCTCTGCCGGGATACTGGTGGACCACAAGCTCCGCGCTCATCACGAGCCGCACATCTTCGCCATCGGCGACTGCGCCGAGGTGCGCTGCCCGGATCCGGAATGTGCAGCCTGCCGTAACGCTAGGGGACCTTCAGGGCTGGTGGGACCGGGCTGGCGGCAGGCGGAATGGCTGGCAGAATACCTGGCCCTGCTGGCAGCCGGCGGAGACGCCGCGCTCCTGCCCGCGCTTCCGGCCGAGCAGCCAGGCGTCATCGTCCTGAAGGCCCGGGGCATGAACATGGCGGTGGCTGGCGAGAATTCTGCCGACCCCTGGGACGAGGACGCGCTCGCCGCCGGAGCGGTGAACGAACGCCCGCGCCTTCAGGTTGCCCAGTGGGCGGACCCGGAACATGGCCGCTACGTCAAAATGACCACCCGCGGCGGCGTCCTTGAAGGCCTGGTGGCGGTTGGAATGCCCCGCACGGCGGCCGAACTGGTGGGGCTGTTCGAACGCGGGGCAGAACTCCCCGCGGACCGGTCCCTGCTGCTGCGGCTCGACGGCCCGGACCAGCTTCCGGGCTCCGGGCCTGCCGACCCGCAGGGGACGGTATGCCGGTGTGCCGGTGTCAGCGGGGCTGCTATTGCCGGCGCGGTGGAGGAAGGCTGCTCAACCGTGGCCGAGGTGTCCACGGCAACCCGGGCCGGCACCGGGTGCGGCGGCTGCCACGAGGACATCAAGGGCCTCATCGAAAAACACTTCCAGGCGGTGTCAGCCGCCTGACTGACCGTCGGGTGCCGGTGCGGCGGGAACACCGAGCGGTGTGCCATTGCCCCAGCCTGCTTCCACTGCTGCCTGAGCAAGCGCGCGTGCCATAGCGTTGCCGTCGGGAGCAGGCGCACCGTTCATGGGCGCAGACACTACATAGGGCATTTCGAGCGTCTCCTCGCCCCTGACTGCAGTAAGGACAACGTTCGCGGAAGCGCCCCCTTTCTCACCGCGGAAGTAGCCGGTCCACTGCAGGCAGGCAAAGTCGCCGATACCGGAGACCGGTGAGCAGTTAGACGCCGACTTTGCCCTGGCGATGTCGTCCGAGGACGCCGGTGATGTGAGGGCCACGGACAGGCCAGTGAGGCCTCCTTCCATGGACTTGCTCGAATACGTGCACAGATAGGCCTTGCTTCCGTGCGGCCTGTCTGTGCTGTTCTGGCCTGCGGGCATGATCCCGGGTACGGCCTTCGCTGCGATCTCGGGAGTGATGAGGTCACAGGCTGGGCTGGTCGCGCCAGTGGAGGAGCCGGCTGCCGGTGCCGGTCCGCTTTGGTTTTCGGGCTCCGAACACCCGCTAAGAAAAGCGGACGCAGCAAGGACCAGGACGGGCACGGCTGCAGGGCTTCTCACGGGTTGAAGCCTGGCGACGATCCCGGGACCTCTGTCGACGTTGTCCCGGTACCCTGGCCCTGGCCCGCTGGGGCAGTCACCCGGGCCAGGAACTCTTCCGTGAAGTGCCGAACGCCGTCCCACTCGGTGTAGATGTAGTCGCGGGACGTGTCCAGGTCCTGTGAGCCCTTGTCCTTGACAATCTTTTTCATCAGCTGGCGTTTGAGGAAGTTGTACTGGGTGTACGGCAGCGCGCCGCCGAACAATGCCACGTGGGCGGGATGCCAGCCGGTCTCCTCCTCGAACTTTGCCACGTAGCCCTCCGCGTCCGCCTCATGACCGTGGGCCGCCAGGCTGACCGAGACCAGGGCGGAAGGCAGACGTTCAAGGTCCCCGCGGTTCCTGCGGACAAAGTCGGCCACAAAGCCCTCGTGCTTGCCCACGTGGACGGAAGCCGCCACAATGACGCCGTCCTGTCCGTCCGGAAGGGTGTCCGCGGAATGCTTGAGGTCAGCTGTTTCAGCCTGGTGCCCGTGTGCCCGGATCACATCGGCGATGTACTCAGCGATATGGGCCGTCTGCCCTTCGACGCTGCCGTAAGCAATGTAGATAGTAGCCATGCTCCACTGTTCCTCCCGGATGCGGTGGAGCAGTAGGGCATAACGTCCCCGGCGGCCGCGAGCCGTCCACAGACCTCCTGTGGGTTTCAACAGAACGCGATCTGCCTTCTACTAATGGACCCCGCCGCCCCGTAGCCTTCCCGGCAAGGGCTGACCGAAGCCCTGAAACTTTAACGGATAAGGAACGCTATGCAAGGAAAATCGATACTCGGCGCTGCTGTCTGCACACTGGCGCTGATTGGCCTTAACACGGCACCCGCCGTTGCCGGCGCGAAGCCCGGTGATGTCCCTCGGGGACAGGTGGAACAGGGCGTGGACACGGCACGGTCGATATGCGCCTACTCCGGGCTCAACGACGATCCCGACGAGGCCTTCCCATTCGACGGGCAGGTTCAGTCATACGGCCAACTCGTCAAAAGGGATTTCAAAGCCGTATTCCCAAGCCCGGGTATTGCCTGCAACCCGAACACTCCCCCGATGGAAGAGCCGTAGCGCAGGTCAGAGAGGTTGGCCCCACAGCGTGGGGCCAACCAGCGGGCCGGCGGACATTCGCTCCCTGGTGTCCTAAACCGGCGCCTTGGGAATGATGATCCAAAGCACGATGTAGGCCAGTTCGCCCACCCCTACCAGCCCAAAGATGATGAAGCCCAGCCGGACGAGGAATTTCGGGAGGCCGAAACGTACCGCGAGGGCTGCGCACACGCCGCCCAGGATCTTGCCGCTGCGCGGCCTGACGAGAGCTGTTGTCATTGCTGCTGCCCTAACCTTCCGTACCTGTTGAACCGTTGCTGCTGAAGTCACCGTTTGCTACCGCCTCCGCGTAGCGGGTGAGGTCCGGTCCCGGCTGGAAGTCGACGAACTGGTCCTTCAGCTGCTCAAACAGGAACTTATACACCTCGTCCTTGTCAGCGTCCGCCAAGGACGAGCTTGCCTCGCGGACCGCTTCCTGCAGAGCCCGGTCCGCGTCCAGCAGGATCTTTTCGCGCGCCTGTTCGTTCCACTTGACGTCCTTCAGTTCCACGGGTGGCTCCTTGCGTCGATGGCTTATGCAGGGACGGCCGAAGATTCGCCGAAAGTTCCGGCCGGTCCTTTGAGGAGTCTATGCAGGTGGCGCGTGGCGGGTCCAGACTCGGGGATTCGGCTTCCGGCCTCCCGGCCCTTACAGGTGAACGTGCAGGCGCCGCGCTGCTTCGGAAATGGATCCGCTCAGGGACGGGTAGACGGTGAAGGTGCTGGCGACGTCGTCGACGTGCAGCTTCTGCTTCACGGCGATGGAGATGGGGAAGATCAGCTCCGAGGCGTTCGGGCCAACAACCACCCCGCCAATGACAGTGCCTGACCCCTTGCGGGCGAAGATCTTGACGAAACCGTCCTTGTGGTTCCGCATCTTGGCGCGGGCGTTGCTGCGCAGGGAGAGCTTGATGACGTCGCCCTGGTACTTGCCGGAATCGATCTCAGCTTCGGAAACCCCCACGTTGGCGATTTCCGGCGACGTGAAGATGTTTGAAGCCACCTGGTGCAGCTTCAACGGAGTGACAGTGTCGCCCATGAAGTGCGCCACCGCGATGCGGCCCTGCATGGCGGCCACGGAGGCCAGCGGCAGCACACCGGTGCAGTCTCCCGCCGCGTAAATGTTGGGGGCTGAGGTACGTGATACCCCGTCAACCTTGATGTGGCCGCTTTCGCTGACCGCAACCCCGGCCTCTTCAAGGCCAATTCCGGCGGTGTTGGGAATGGAGCCCAGGCACAGCAGGCAGTGGCTGCCGGTGACCTTTGAACCGTCGCTGAGGGTGACCACCACGCCGTCGTCCGTCCGCTCAACGGTCTCGGCACGGGAACGGGAAAGAACCCGAACGCCCCGGCGTTCGAACACTTCCTCCAGCACCACGGCCGCATCCACGTCGGATCCGGGAAGCACGCGGTCGCGGCTGGAAATCAGCGTCACCTTGGAACCCAGGCCATTGTACGCGGAGGCAAATTCAGCCCCGGTGACACCGGAACCCACCACAATCAGTTCCTCGGGCAGTTCGTCGAGATCGTAGATCTGGGTCCAGTTGAGGATGCGCTCCCCGTCCGGCCGGGCCGTGGGAAGTTCGCGCGGATGGGCGCCCACGGCGAGCAGGATGGTGTCCGCCTCAACGGTTTCGGTGCCATCCGCCGTCAGCACCTCGATGGTTTGGTCATCCAGCAGCCGGCCGGACCCGGCCAGGATCCGCACGCCCTGGTGCTCCAGGCCGTCGTGGATGTCCTTGGACTGGCTGCGGGCAAGGTTCAGCAAACGGTCGTTAATGTGCTTGAGGTCGGCGCGCATCACGGGCACGAAGTCGCCGCCGTCGACGTCGAACTTCACTCCCAGCTCGCCTGCCTCGCCGACGCGCGTCATAAGGTCCGCCGTGGCGATCAGGGTCTTGGAAGGGACAACGTCGGTGAGCACGGCCGATCCACCCAGCCCGGCGCGCTCGATGATGGTGACCTGCGCCCCCAGCGAGGCGGCCACCATGGCGGCTTCGTACCCGCCGGGGCCACCTCCCAGGATTGCGATCCGGGGGGAGCTGAAATCTGGATGCGTAGTCACAAACATTCATTCTCCTGCAACTCCCCCGCACCACCAAAGAAAACGTTCTCTCAGCAACGGGCGGGGATGACGGTCGGCAGGGGTGGGCGCCACCACGGGCAGCAGGATAGCTTGTACCAGTGAGTACAACTGACTTCCTGAACACCGATCCCTTCGTCGCGGCCCGTGCCGCCGCCGACTACATCGCCGAGGAAACCGGCGTGGACAGCCACGACGTCGCCCTGGTGCTCGGCTCAGGCTGGGCCGAAGCAGCCGACCTGATCGGCGAGACCACCGCCACCCTGTCCGCCGAAGAGGTCCCCGGTTTCCATGCCCCGGCGGTGGAAGGCCATGTGGGCACCATCCGGTCTGTGCTGACCAAGGATGGCAAGCGGGCCCTCGTCCTGGGAGCGCGGACGCACTACTACGAGGGCAAGGGCGTCCGCGCGGTAGTGCACGGGATCCGCGCAGCGGCCGCCGCGGGCTGCAAGACCCTGGTGCTGACCAACGGCTGCGGGGGGCTGCAGGAAAACTGGAGCCCGGGCACCCCGGTGCTGATCAGCGACCACATCAACCTCACTGCGGCCTCGCCGCTCGAGGGCGCTACCTTTGTGGACCTGACGGACCTCTACTCGTCCCGGATCCGCGGCCTGGCACGTGAAGTCGATGCCACGCTTGGGGAAGGCGTCTACGCCCAGTTCCCCGGCCCGCACTATGAGACGCCGGCCGAGGTGCAGTACGCCAAGCGCATCGGCGCCGACCTGGTGGGGATGTCGACGGCGCTGGAGGCCATCGCCGGACGCCACGCCGGAATGGAAGTGTTCGGCATCTCGCTCGTCACTAACCTTGCCGCCGGCATCAGCCCCGAGCCCTTGAGCCACCAGGAGGTCATCGAGTCCGGGCAGGCCGCGGGTCCGCGGATCTCAAAGCTGCTCGCCGAAATCATCGGCAGGCTCTAAACAAAAGCGGGGTCAGTTCCGGCCCATCGCGAAGGCCGGAAGGGACCCCCAGCGACCCCGGTTTGCAGGAACTCGACGGCCAACAACGATAGGTTTATGCCCATGACGTCTTCCGATGCCGATCTCCGCCTGCTCAACGACGCCCGCGAGTGGGCTGCCCAAGACCCCGATCCGGTGACGTCGGCTTCGCTCCTTGAACTGGTCCGGCGGGTGGAGGACGGGGTTCCGGCAGCGCGCCAGGAACTCGAGGACAGCTTCCGCGGCACCCTGCAGTTCGGCACCGCAGGGCTGCGCGCCGCCCTGGGTCCGGGCCCGAACCGGATGAACCGGGTGGTGGTGCGCCGGGCCGCGGCCGGTCTGGCGGACTTCCTGGTTTCGGCGGTAGGCGAGGCGTCGCCGGGAACCCCGCCGCGCGCCGTCGTCGGCTACGACGCCCGGCACAACTCGGACATCTTCGCGGAGGAAACCGCGGCCATTTTCACTGCCGCGGGAATAGAGACGTTCCTGATGCCGGCTGCGCTGCCCACTCCCCTGCTGGCCTACGCGGTCAGGGCGCTGGAGTGCGATGGCGGAGTCATGGTGACCGCCAGCCACAACCCGCCGCAGGACAACGGCTACAAGGTGTACCTGGGCCGCCATGCCGTGCCGGAGAGTGGCAATGGCGCCCAGATCGTCACCCCTTACGACGCCGGCATCGCAGCCCGGATCAACGCCGTGGGGCCGCTGGACGCGATTGCCCTCGCACCCTCCGGCTGGACTGTCCTGGACGAATCCCTTGCAGCCGACTACGAGCGGGCGACGGCCGCGCTTGCCCTGCCGGAGGAGTTCCCGGCCCGCGACCTGCGCATTGTCCTGACGCCCCTGCATGGCGTGGGGGGCGGGACTGCACTGGCAGTGTTGAACGCTGCAGGTTTCAAGGACATCACATTGGTGGCTGAGCAGGCTGAACCGGACCCTGACTTCCCTACCGTCAGCTTTCCTAACCCGGAAGAACCCGGCGCCCTGGACCTGGCCCTGGAGGCCGCGGAACGCCTTGACGCTGACCTCGTGATTGCCAACGATCCCGACGCCGACCGGGCAGCCGTTGCAGCAAAGGACCCGGACACCGGTGCCTGGCGCATGCTCCGCGGTGATGAAGTAGGGGCGCTGCTGGGAGCCCATGTTGCGGCCCGGCTGGCTGCGGACAGGATGAAGGACGACGGCGGCACGGAAGAAGGCGCGCGGGGAGTGTTCGCGAATTCCATTGTGTCGTCCCGGCTGCTGGCCCGCATTGCTGCTGCGGCCGGTTATGACCACCAGGAAACACTGACCGGGTTCAAGTGGATTTCCCGGGTTCCCGGGCTGGTATACGGCTACGAGGAAGCGCTTGGATACTGCGTGGCGCCGGACCTGGTCAGGGATAAGGACGGCATTTCGGCTGCCCTGCTGATCGCCGAACTCGCCGCAGCCGCTAAGGCTGACGGCAAGACCATCTTTGACACGCTGGACGAGCTGTACCTGCAGCACGGCCTGCACGCCAGTGACCAGCTCAGCATCCGGGTTGCGGACCTGGGGCTCCTGGACGCCATGATGAACAGGCTGAGGGTCTCCCCGCCGGAAACGTTCGGGTCTTCCGCTGTTGAGGTTTATACCGACCTGGCCGAGGGCAGTGAGCAGCTTCCGCCCACGGACGGGCTGCTGTATGTCACCCGGGACCTGACCCGGGTGATCATCCGCCCCAGCGGCACCGAACCTAAGCTCAAGTGCTACCTCGAGGTGATCCACCACGTGGGCACCGCCGCGGAGCTGCCGGAGGCCCGGCAGGCGGTCCGGACAGCGCTGGACGACGTACTCCGCGACGTCAGCGAGGCGTTGGGACTGTAGCGGCCGCTAGAGCTCAACCTCGATGACGCCGCCGGCAACGCGGGTGCGGAAGGTGGCAAGGCCCGGTCCCGGGCTGCTGAGGCATTCGCCGGTGTGAAGATCGTAAACCTCTTTGTGCAGCGGTGAAGCAATGGTGGGACGGTCGCCGCGCGAACCCACGATTCCGCGTGCCATGACGTGTGCTCCCGTGGCCGGGTCCTCGTGGGCTACCGCAAATACTTCCTGGGCGCCGGTGCGGAACAGGGCGATCTGGCGTCCGGCAATAAGCGCCGCCTCGCCCCAGGCGGGTTCCAGATCCTCCACCCGGCAGACGCTGTGCCAGCCGCCGGTTCCGGCTGCGGTCTCGTCAAAGCCGGCCTCGAGTGCCCCAAGTTCCAGTGTTGCCGTCATGTCCGGCCCCTCTCCCTGTGCGTTGCATCGTTCGCAATGGCCGCGTTCTGCAGCCGTGAACCACGCTAGGTCCCGGGTGTTTCAAAGGCATGCAATGAATGTGTCGGGCGCGTAAAAGACACCTCACCCGCCCGGAAACGCGTTTGTGATGCAGAAGTTAAGTTGGCGAAACAATTGGGAAACTGAAGCGAAACTGCGTCTCCCTAGTCTGGATGGACAGCTCGACAGAGAAGGCTGCAGTCCCACTGCGGCCCATGCGAAAGGCCCATCAGTGACCGAACAGACTTCAAGCACAGAGACTCCGCGCCGCATCGTCGTCGCCGGCGGCGGCCCCGCGGCCCACCGTTTTGCGGACGCCATGCATGCACGTGGCCTCGATGGCTGGCAGGTCACGGTCCTCACCGAGGAAGCCCACCTGCCGTATGACCGCGTGGCACTGTCCAAGGCACTTACCCGGAAGGACGTGGACCTGACCCTGGGGACGGCGTCCATGTGGGACCACCCTTCCCTCGAGCTGAAAACCGGCGAGCGCGTGGTCAGGATCAACACCGGCTCCAAGACAGTGGAAACTGCCGCCGGCAATACCTTCGACTACGACGAACTGGTGGTCGCCACCGGCTCCAACGCCGCCCGGCTGCCCATCCCGGGTGCCGAGCACACGCATGTTTACCGCACGCTCGAAGACGTCTGGGCCATCAACGAGGCCATGACCGGACTCACGAAGAAACTGGGCCGCAAGGTCAACGCAGTCACCATCGGTGGCGGCCTTCTCGGACTCGAGTCCGCGGCCGGCACCGAGCAGCTGGGCGCCAACCCCATCGTCATCGACGGCTCGCAGTGGCTCATGGCCACCCAGCTCGACGAAGGCGCCGGCCAGGCAATGGGCCGGCTGATCAAGGCCAAAGGCTTCGAAGTCCACGGCGGCGTCTTCCCGTCCGAAGTGTTGTCTGACGACGACGGCCAGGTCACCGGCGTGCTGATGGCAGACGGCCGCGTTATCGACGCCGATCTGGTCATCGTGGCCATCGGTGTCCGTCCCCGCGATGAACTGTTCCGGGCTCCCGAAGGCGAAGAGCAGGTCTTCAGCCTCGGCCAGCGCGGCGGCGTGGTCATCAATGACTACTGTGCCACGGAGGTACCCGGCATCTGGGCCATCGGTGAAGTAGCCAACTTTGGCGGCATGTGCCTGGGCCTGGTGGCCCCCGCCAACACCATGGCTGAAATCGTCGCCGACCGCCTCCACGGGGGTGAGGCTACGTTCCCCGGCTTTGACACCGCCACCAAGCTGAAGCTTTCCGGCGTGGACGTGGCCAGCTTCGGTGACGCCTTCGCCAAAACCGAGCACGCCCTCGAAATCGTCTATGCCGATCCCGCCCGCGGTATCTACCAAAAGATCGTCACCACCGATGACGCCAAGACGCTCCTGGGCGGCATCTTTGTAGGCGACGCCACCCCGTACACCAGCCTGCGTCCCCTCCTTGGCCGTGAACTCCCGGCCGAGCCCGGCGCCTACCTCACCGCCGCCGGCGGCGGCGATGCCCCCGAAACCGAACTCCCGGACGACGCCACCCTCTGCTCCTGCAACAACGTCACCGCCGGCAGCATCCGCGATGCCATCAACGGCTGTGGAGCCTGCGAGGGCAACGCGCCCGTCCAGGAACTCGGTGAGCTGAAGGGCTGCACCCGCGCCGGCACCCAGTGCGGCTCCTGTGTCCCCATGCTGAAGAAGCTGCTGGAAACCGAACTGACCAAGTCCGGCGTCGAGGTTTCCAAGGCCCTCTGCGAGCACATTGCCCTGTCCCGCCAGGAACTCTTCGACGCCATCCGGGTCCTGGAGCTCACCTCGTTCGAAGAGATCATGGCCAAGTACGGCACCGGCGCCGGCTGCGACATCTGCAAGCCGACGGTCGCCAACATCCTGGCCAGCCAGAACAGCGCCTACGTCCTCGATGCCGGCCGCGGCACCCTGCAGGACACCAATGACCGCGCCCTGGCCAACATGCAAAAGGACGGCACCTACTCGGTGGTCCCCCGGATCGCCGGCGGCGAGATCACCCCCAAGAAGCTGGGCGTCATCGCAGCCGTGGCCGAAAAATACAACCTGTACACCAAGATCACCGGCGGCCAGCGGATCGACATGTTCGGTGCCCGCCTGGAACAGCTGCCGGAAATCTGGAAGGAACTGGTGGACGCCGGCTTCGAATCCGGCCAGGCCTACGGCAAGAGCCTGCGTACGGTGAAGTCCTGCGTCGGTTCCACCTGGTGCCGCTTCGGCGTCCAGGACTCGGTGGCCATGGCCATCCAGCTCGAGCTGCGCTACCGCGGACTGCGCAGCCCGCACAAGCTGAAGATGGGCGTCTCCGGCTGCGCCCGCGAATGCGCCGAGGCCCGCGGCAAGGACGTGGGCGTCATTGCCACCGCGGACGGCTGGAACCTCTATGTCGGCGGCAACGGCGGTGCCACCCCGGCCCACGCCCAGCTGCTGGCCAAGGACCTGGACGACGAAACGCTGATCAAGTACATCGACCGCTACTTCATGTACTACATCCGCACGGCGGACCGCCTGCAGCGAACAGCCCGCTGGCAGGAAGAGCTCGACGGCGGCATCAAGCATGTTGAGGACGTCGTGGTCAAGGACACCCTGGGCATCGCGGCGGACCTCGAGGCGGCCATGGCCAAGCACGTGGACACGTACATTGACGAGTGGGCCGACACCCTCAAGGACCCCGAGCGCCTGCGCCGGTTCCGCTCCTTCGTCAACGCCCCCGACCAGAAGGACGACTCCATCACCTTCGTCCCCGATGAACGCGGCCAGATGCGCCCGGCTACACCCGAGGAGAAGGGCAAGGTCCTCATCGGCGCCTCCATCCCCGTCCGGCCCGGCAACGAGAACGAGGTATAGGCATGCAGCTCAGCATTGATCTCACCGGCAGGGACGTCCTGGTCACCGGGTCGGATGCCGCAGCGCGGCAGGCCGTACGCCGCTATGAAGCCGCGGGCGCCGTCGTCTACCGCCTCAGCACGCCGCAGGGCGCAGCCCATGACGGCCCGTTGCCCGAACGCCCTTTCCTCGTGGCAGCGGTCGACGACGGCCAGCCGGGCTGGGAAGCCCTGCTCGGCAGGTGCCGGGAGACCGGAATTCCGGTGGCCGCCGAGCCCGCCGCCGGCGCACCCGGCCAGGTCACCCTGGTGGGTGGAGGGCCCGGCACCGCCGAGCTGCTCACTGTCGCCGCCGTCAGGGCACTGCGGGATGCCGATGTTGTCTTCTATGACCGCCTGGCCCCGTACCAGGAACTGCCGTCCCTCACGTCCGCCGAACTGGTGGATGTCGGCAAGAAGCCCGGCCACCACAAGGTGAGCCAGTCCGACATCGAAAAGCTGATGGTGGAAAGCGCACTGGCGGGCAACAACGTGGTCCGGCTCAAAGGCGGAGACCCGTACGTCTTCGGCCGCGGCGGCGAAGAAGTTGCCGCCTGTGTTGCCGCCGGCGTCAAAGTCCAGGTCATCTCCGGCGTCACCAGCGCGATTTCCGTCCCCGCCGCTGCGGGCATCCCCGTGACCCACCGGGAAGTCAGCCACATGTTCACCGTAGTGTCCGGCCACGCCCCGCTCACGGAAAAAGAGCACACGCACCTCGCCGGACTGGGCGGCACCATCGTGGTGCTGATGGGCATCGGAACCCTCCACCAGCTCGCCGCAGGACTCCGCCGGGCCGGAATGCGGCCGGACATGCCCATGGCCGTGGTGGAGCGCGGCTACCGTCCCGGGCAGCGCACCACCATCGCAGATCTCGGCACCATCACCTCCGCCGCCGCCGGGTGCAGCAACCCTGCCGTCCTGGTGATCGGCGAGGTGGTCCGGGTGGCTGAGGCCAACCGCGGGCATGCGGAGGCCGCCGCCGACCTCGACAGGCTGGCGGCCTCGCTGCTGGGTTCATGAAAGGATTGACCCCCATGACTGCACTTGCACCGGCCGAACCTCCGCAGGTTGACGAAGCAACGGACACTGCCGCCGAATCACCCCTCGAGGGCTTCCGCATCGGTGTCACCTCGCACCGCCGGTCACAGGACCTGATCGAGGCCCTGGAACGCCGCGGCGCGGAAGTACTGCACGCCCCCGCCCTGAAGATCGCCCCCGTGCAGGAGGACATGCGGCTCATCGAGGACACCAGGGCCATCATCGACGCCCAGCCGGACCTCTGCATCGCCACCACCGCCTACGGCATGCGCCGGTGGTGCGAGGCCGCCGATTCCTTTGGTATCGGCGAGCAGCTCCTGGAAACGCTCGGCGCCTGCCGGATGTTCGTGCGGGGGCCCAAAGCCCGCGGCGCCGTGCGCGCTGCGGGACTTGCCGACGTCGGAATCAGCAGCGACGAAACCACCGCAACACTGGTGGACATGCTGCTGGCTGAAGGCGTACGCGGCAAGACTGTAGCCGTTCAGCTGCACGGCTACACGGATGTGCGGCAGCTGGAGCGCCTGCGCATGTCCGGCGCCACGGTCCTGACGGTCACGCCCTACCGCTGGGTTAAGCCCGACGGCGAGGACAGGCTTCCCCGGCTCATCGAGGCAGCCTGCAGCGGAAACCTGGACGTCCTGACCTTCACCAGCGCACCCGCCGTCGATGCGATGTGGAGCACGGCCCACGAGATGGGCGTGTACAAGCAGCTGATCGAGAGCCTGAAGACGAACGTCACTACGGCAGTGGTGGGTCCGGTCACGGCGCAGCCGCTGCTCGACGCCGGCGTGACCCCGCTGATTCCCGAGCGTTTCCGGATGGGCGCCCTCATCCGGCTGGTTTGCGAGCACCTCGCGCTCAACCACGTCCGGCGGTTGGACACGAGGTCCGGCAGCATCGAGCTGCGCGGCCGCTGCCTGCGCGTCAACGGCCAGGCCGTTGAACTCGCTCCCGCACCCCTGCTCCTGCTCCGTGCCCTGCTCGGTGCCGGCGGCGCCGTCCTGTCCCGGGAATCGCTGTCCGACCTGCTGGAACTGCGCGGATCGGTGCACGCCCTGGACATGACAGTCAGCCGGCTCCGGTCGTCCCTGCCCGACGGACGGCTGGTGGAAACCGTTGTGAAGCGCGGCTACCGCATCCGGGTCTAGGGGTACTCCATCCAGCTGACGCGGCCGCGTGCGATTGTGTCGATTGCAGGTGGGATGAGAAGCACGTCACAGGTTCTGTTACCGGCCGGTAAACACTGGCGAACACGGGGCCGCAAAACGGCAACTGCGGGGAAACACAACGGTAAAAGCACGCGCCTACGCTGGGTTCCATCACGAAGTTCCGGCCGTTTCCGGCCGCCAGCGAAAGGGCCAGCACATGTCCGCTCCGGCACCCACCTCCACTGCTCCCACCACCCGCATCGTCATTGCGGGCGCAGGGCCTGCTGCCCAGGCACTTGTCAGTCAGCTTGACCGCGCCCGCTTCAGCGGCACCATCACGGTGCTGAGCAACCGGGACGACACCCCGGAGGAACTGCTGGAGCTGGCGCTGCTCCCCCAGGTTTCCGTCCGGTTCGGCCAGCCTGCCAGCCACATCGACCCCGTCAACCGCACCGTGGCCACGGCAGACGGCATGGAGTTCGGTTACGACCAGCTGGTCATCGCCACCGGATCAGCCCCCGTGGCCAACCCGGTTGACGGGGCCGGCCAGTGCCTGAGCTACTCCACCATCGATGACGCCGCCCGCATTGGCGAGGCCGTCAGCGAGGTAACCAGGGAGCTGGGCCGCCGCCCCTTGGGAATCCTGGTGGGCAACGGTGCGGCGGCGGGGCAGGCTGAAGCTGTGCTGCGTGCCCGGGGCGTCCGCCCCATCCGCACCACAGCCCGTCCTGCGGCGGTTATTCCCGGCGCGTCAGCTTCCGGACTGGCTGCCTCTGCCGTGATCTTCGAAGATGGCAGCAGCATGAACGGGGACCTGGTGGTCCTGGCCGAGGACCGCATCTCCCGGGACGGCCTGGCCGCCAGCGCCGGGCTTCGGACCGCAGCCAGCGGCGGGATCGTCATCAGCCAGGACTTCCGGACCTCGGTTGCCGGCATCTGGGCCATCGGGGATGCAGCAGCGTTCGACGGCGTCCGGCTGGGTTTGCTGGTTGCCGCCGCTTCCGCTGCCGGCGCCTGCGCCACACAACTGATCACGGCCGCCTCGGCTCCGGGGCCGCTGCAGGCCGCTGCCTGAGCTCCCCGCCAACGCGGGGCCATGTGCGGCCCGCTGGGCAGAGGCCCCAGGCGGGATGTGGCCACGGGTGGTCCCGTCCCCCGCGCTGTCCTGCGCCCCGCGCTGTCCTGTGCCGCAGGTTTAGGGTGGTCCCCGCTGTGGCAAGATGGTTCACGAACTGAGTCGAGGGCGTTACAACGCCCGGCGCACCGGCCCTTGGAGAGGACCATCATGAGCAACGAAGCCACCCCTTCCGTTAAGACTGCAGCCGCCGGCACCGCCGGTTCCGGCAGCATCGCCTCCTATATCGACCACACACTCCTGAAGCCCGAGGCGGGAGAGGCTGACGTCCTCAAGGTCTGCGCGGAAGCGGCGGAATATGGCTTCAAGTCCGTGTGCGTCAACCCTATCTGGGTCAAGACCGTGAAGACGGCCCTCAAGGGTTCCGGCGTCCTCACCTGCTCCGTGGTGGGGTTCCCCCTGGGCGCCACGCCCACCGACGTCAAGACCTTTGAGGCCCGGGGCGCCGTACTGGACGGAGCCGATGAAGTGGATATGGTCATCAACATCGCCGCTGCCAGGGCCGGGGACAAGGGCGCACTGATCGAGGACATCGCCTCGGTGGCCGAGGCAGTCCACGCCAGCGGGGCCATCCTTAAGGTCATCATCGAAACAGCTCTGCTCACAGACAGCCAGAAGGTCCTGGCCTGTGAAGCAGCTGCCGAGGCCGGTGCCGACTTCGTCAAAACCTCCACCGGGTTCAACGGCGGCGGCGCCACGGCAGAGGACATCGCGCTGATGCGCGGAACTGTGGGGCCCGGCCTGGGTGTCAAGGCCTCCGGCGGGGTGCGGTCCCTCGAGGATGCGCAGGCTATGATTGCTGCAGGTGCAACACGTATTGGTGCCAGCTCCGGAATTGCCATTGTGAAGGGTGAACAGGGTTCATCTTCCTACTGACGGCAACTCCGCCGCCGCCACAGATTGAGCCCCGCGGGGCCGAGGAGGAACGAATGTCCAGCAAGATTACGGCGTCCAACGACGGCACGGGTTCCAACCACGGATCATCAGCCCGGCAGGGCACGCTGTCCAACCAGGACACCGTCCGCACACCCCAGAACGAGAACAAGCTCGGTACGAGCATTCTCCTTTTTGCCGTCATGCTGGCACTGTTCCTCGGAGCCGTATACTCGCTGTCCTTCCTCACCCTGGACAACCCCTGGCCCATGGCAGTCTGCATTATCCTCTTTGCCCTGGCCTTCTGGGTTCCGCAGAGCATCCTGGGCCGTTCAGACTCCGCCGGCGAGCACTAAAACCCCGGCTCCACCGAAACCCCCGGATGACCTCCGGGGGTTTCGCCGGTTAAACCGCCAGTCCAGGACTGGTTCTCACAGCCACAGACGTGTCCAGGCCAGGGCGGCGTCTGCGGCCCTGCCCCAGTGGACTTCCGCGATGGACCACGCGGCCACCGCGAGCCCAACCATGGCATACGCGCTCACGGGGATCAGGACAAGCCACTCGCGCTTCGACCCGGCCCGGCCAAGCAGCGGGAGGGACAGCGCCCCGTTGGGCCGCCAGACCTGGCGCAGCAGGGGCATCCGCCGGAGGGGTTTCGGCGGCCGGACCACCAGCGGCCAGAGCAGGGGCACGCCGCCGGTGGTGACCAGGTCCCCCACAATATGCACCACCACGCCGGTCAGCATGGAAACCGGAAGCCACGTCCACTGGTCCGGAGCAAACCAGGTGACCAGCCCGGCCATGGTCAGGGCGAAGATCCAGTTGCTGATGAACCCTGCCTTGGGAAACAGTTTCAGGGCCTTCGCCGCGATGTTGATCATGAACATGCACAACAGCCCCGCGCCGATGGACAGCAGCCCCCACTCCGTCTGCAGCTGGACCTGGCCTGCCAGCGTGGCCAGCAGCACAAACAACGCCGCCCCGAGGACCGAGTGCGTTCCCTGGCGGTGCCCGCCGCTGGCATTCTCTATCCCGACGGCGATGATGTTGGAGAGCGGCGGCAGCGAATTCGCCACCGTGCTGTGCCGGTGGTCCCAGTCGCACACCAGGGCCGTTCCCGCCGTCGCCATTCCGCCGATCAGGATCCCGGTGGCATCCAGCGGGTACCAGCCGAGGGTGTACGGCCCTGTTGAGGCAATAGCCACCCACGCCGCGGCTCCAGACGCGGCGTGGTGTCCCCCCATCATCCGTCAGGCCACTGTCAGCGGCTGGTCGGAGAAGATGTTGCGGATCACGCCGTTGGCCCATTCCAGGATCTCTGCGTCCTGCAGGTCCCTGCCGCCGATCCTTGCGGTCTTCGGCTTGGGGATCAGCACCGCATCGAGGGCCGGCTTGGACTGGGACCCCGGGTACATCCGGTTCAGGCGCATGACCTTGGATTCCGGCAGGGTTGCGGGCGAGAACTTGATGAAGTTCCCCTGCAGGGCGACGTCGGACAAGCCGGCTTCCCTGGCCCCCACTCGGAAGCGGGCCACGGACACCAGATTTTGGGCCGGAAGGGGCGGCTCGCCGTACCGGTCCACCAGTTCGGCCAGGACTTCGTCGATGGCCTCGTTGGTGAGCGCGGAGGCAAGCTTGCGGTAGGCCTCCAGGCGCAGCCGCTCCCCCGGCACGTAGTCGTGCGGAAGGTGGGCATTGACCGGCAGTTCGATCTTCATCTCGGCGGCCTTTTCCTCGGCCTCGCCGCGGAAGTCGGCCACAGCCTCGCCCACCAGGCGGATGTAGAGGTCGAAGCCGACACCCTGGATGTGGCCGGACTGCTCGCCGCCCAGGAGGTTGCCGGCGCCGCGGATTTCCAGGTCCTTCATGGCCAGCTGCATGCCCGCGCCGAGCTCGTTGTGCGTGGCTACGGCCTTCAGCCGCTCGAGTGCCACCTCCCCCAACGGCTTCTCCGAGGGGTACAGGAAATAGGCGTAAGCGCGTTCCCGGCCACGGCCCACACGGCCGCGGAGCTGGTGAAGCTGGGACAGGCCGTACTTGTCCGCGCCGTCCACGATCAGGGTGTTGGCGTTGGAGATGTCCAGGCCGGTTTCGATGATGGTGGTGCACACCAGCACGTCAAAGCGCTTCTCCCAGAAGTCAACGATGATCTGCTCCAGCCGGCTCTCGGACATTTTGCCGTGCGCCACCTCCACGCGTGCTTCGGGTACCAGTTCGCGGATCTTTGCAGCCGTGCGTTCGATGGTGGACACCCTGTTGTGGACAAAGAAGACCTGGCCTTCGCGCATCAGCTCCCGGCGGATGGCGGCAGAGGTCTGCTTGTCCGTGTACGGGCCAACGTACGTCAGGACCGGATGCCGTTCCTCCGGCGGGGTAGCCAGCGTGGAGGTTTCACGGATGCCCGTGAGGGACATTTCCAGGGTTCGCGGGATGGGGGTTGCGCTCATGGCCAGCACGTCCACGTTGGTGCGCATTTTCTTGAGCGCTTCCTTGTGCTCCACGCCGAAGCGCTGCTCCTCGTCCACGATCACCAGGCCGAGGTCCTTGAACTCAAAGTCCTTGGACAGCAGCCGGTGGGTACCGATCACCACGTCCACGCTCCCGTTCTTGACGCCCTCCGCCGTCTCCTTGGCCTCCTTGGACGCCTGGAAGCGCGAGAGCGGCTTCACGCGCAGGGGGAAGCCGGAGAAACGTTCGGTGAACGTTTCGTAGTGCTGCTGCGCCAGCAGGGTTGTTGGGACCAGCACGGCCACCTGCTTGCCGTCCTGCACTGCCTTGAAAGCGGCCCGTACGGCAATTTCCGTCTTGCCGTAGCCAACGTCGCCGGAGACCAGCCGGTCCATGGGGATCTCGCGCTCCATGTCCGCCTTGACCTCGTTGATGGTGGTCAGCTGGTCCGGCGTCTCCACGTACGGGAAAGCTTCCTCCAGCTCGCGCTGCCAGGGGGTGTCCGGTGCAAAGGCGTGCCCGCGTGAAGCCATCCGGGCCGAGTACAGCCGGATGAGCTCACCGGCAATCTCCTTGACGGCTTTCCGGGCCTTGGACTTGGTGCTGGCCCAGTCCGCGCCGCCCATCTTGCTGAGCACCGGGGTGTCTCCGCCCACGTAGCGGGTCACCTGGTCCAGCTGGTCGGTGGGAACGAACAGCCGGTCCCCCGGGGCGCCGCGCTTGGATGGCGCGTATTCCAGCACCAGGTACTCGCGCACACCGTCGCCGCCGCCGGCCACCTTGCGCTGGATCAGCTCCACGAACTTTCCAATGCCGTGCTGCTCATGGACCACATGGTCGCCTGCAACGAGCTGCAGCGGGTCCACGGCGTTACGGCGCTTGGAGGGCATCCGTCGCATGTCCTTGGTGGACCCGGCAGAGGTGCGGCCCAGCAGGTCGGCTTCCGTCAGCAGGCCGAGTTTCAGCCCGTCCAGGACAAAGCCGCGTCCGACGGCGGCGGTGGTCACTTCGATGATGCCCGCCTGCGGCTCGTGGTCCAGGCTGTCCACGCGGGCGCAGGGAATGTCGTTCTCGTGGAAGAGCTCCGCCAGGCGCTGGGCGGGGCCGGGGCCTTCGGTGGCCACAACGATGCGCCACTGGTCGCGGACGTGCGAGCCGATGAAGTCCATCATTTCCGCGACGTCGCCCTGGTAGCCCCGGGGTTCGCGCGCGTGCAGGTTCAGGACGTCAATCTCCGGGAGCAGTTCCTCGTCCTGTGCCAGGGACGTGATGGACCACCAGGACACCCCGTGTTCCAGCGAAGATCTGCGCGTTTCGGCCAGCGAGCGAAAGCTCGCGGAATGGAGCGCTGCACTTGCCTGCGAGCTCAGGTCAAGCGGGGCAGCCCCGCCGTCCGAGGCAGTCGACCAGGCGGCCTCAAGGAATTCCTCGTTCGTGGCGGCCAGGTCATGGGCGCGGGTCCGGACCTTTTCCGGTTCGATGACCACCGCAATTGAGCCTGCGGGCAGCTGGTCCACGAATGGAACCATGGAGTCGACCAGCACCGGCGCCAGTGATTCCATACCCTCCACGGCGATGCCGCCGGCGATCTTTTCCAGCATGTCCGCCGCTGCAGGAAGCTGGGATTTGAGGGTGGCGGCCCGGGACATCACCGACGGGGTGATGAGGATTTCACGGCACGGCGGCGCGTGCAGTTCGGTGGGGTGGTGCAGGCCGGGTGAGGACAGCGAGCGCTGGTCGGCCACCGCGAACCAGCGCATCTGGTCTACCTCGTCACCGAAGAATTCAACCCGGATGGGGTGGTCCTCCGTGGGCGGAAAGACGTCGATGATGCCGCCACGGACGGCGAACTCACCCCGGTGCGTCACCATGTCCACCCTGGCGTAGGCGGCATCAGCCAGGCTTCGCACCACCTCGGTGAAGGGTTTCTCCTGGCCCACCTTCAAAGTCACCGGTACCAGCTCGCCCAGGCCGGCCACCACGGGCTGGACCACCGCGCGGACCGGTGCCACCACAACGCGGAGCGGTCCCGCCGTCGAGGTTTCCGGGTGCGCCAGGCGGCGCAGCACGGAGAGGCGCCGGCCCACTGTGTCCGAACGCGGGGAGAGCCGCTCGTGCGGGAGGGTTTCCCAGCTGGGGAACTCCGCCACGCAGTCGGCAGGGAGGTATGCCCGCAACGCCGCCGTCAGGTCCTCAGCCTCGCGGCCGGTCGCGGTGACCGCCAGCACCACTCCGGAGCCGCCGTCGTGCCCTTCGCCCGGGGCGTGGGAGGCGGTAATCCCGTCCGCCATCTCGGCCAGAAGTACCGCACGGAGGCCGGCGGGTGCACTGATCTGGTAATCCTGGCCCCGGACGTCGAAGCCGCGGGCAGCCTCGGCCCGGACGCGGGCAAACGTCTGGTCCGGGGCGAGGGCACGGCGGAGCCCGTCCAGCGACGGGCCTGCGCTGGATTGGCCGGCGGTGGACGGGCCTGGAAGGCTCATGGCAAAAGCTCCTGTGGTGTTCAACGGATCGCAGGCAACGCGAAAACCCGAAATTCGCTGCGAATCCCGGGTAAACCCAGCCTACCGCGCAGCAACGACAATGCGGGCTGGCACAGGTCTAGGCTGGCAGGGGCGGGCAGGTGACGCCGGCGCCAATGTCCAGGAGAAGCAGTCCGGACTGCTGGCCGCTCCGAATGGCCTGTGGACGAGAAGGAGTCAACATGACCGAACCCAGCAACACTGCGCGTACATCGAAAACGGTCCTGGTCACCGGGGCCACCGGTTACATCGGCGGCCGCCTGGTGCCCAGGCTCCTGGAGGCCGGGCACACGGTCAAGGTCCTGGTGCGGTCTCCGGACAAGATCGCCGGGGTGCCGTGGCGGGACGACGTGGACGTGGTGGAAAGCAGCCTCGACGACGGGGACGCCCTCCGCCAGGCGCTGGCCGGCGTCGACGTGTTCTACTACCTGGTGCACTCCATGGCCGCGGGGCAGGGCTTTGAGGCCAAAGAACAGGCCATGGCCAGGACGGCCGCTGATGCCGCAACGGCAGCAGGCGTGGACCGGATCGTCTACCTGGGCGGGCTCCACCCCACAGGAGTGGAGCTGTCCACCCACATGCGTTCCCGGGAGGCTGTGGGCAAGGTGTTCCTCGATAGTCCCGTGGATGCCGTCGTGTTCCAGGCAGGGGTGGTTATCGGTTCAGGTTCCGCCTCGTTTGAAATGATCCGCCACCTCTCCGAGACGCTGCCGCTCATGCCGGCACCCAGCTGGGTCCGCAACCGGATCGAGGCCATCGCGGTGCGGGACGTTCTCTATTACCTGGTGTCCGCGGCTTCCCTGGCCGGCCCGATCAACCGGACGTTCGACATCGGCTGCCGCCAGGTGCTCACGTACGCCGGAATGATGAAGGAGTACGCGGCGGAAGCCGGCCTGCCGTACAGGGTGGTGCTGGCCCTGCCGGTCCCTGCCCCGAAGCTGGCCGGCATGTGGGTTGCCCTCACCACCCCCATCCCGCTGTCCATGGCCGTGCCGCTGGTCCAGTCCCTGCAGCATGACGCGGTCTCGGATGAGCACGACATCGACCAGTACATTCCACAGCCCGACGGCGGCCTGACCGACTACCGCACCGCCGTCGCCCTGGCGCTTGGCAAGGAACGCGACGGCCAGGTGCAGACCACGTGGGCAAATGCGGGTGCATCCTCCGATCCGTTGCCCAGCGACCCCGAGTGGGCCGGCCACAAGGTGTACATGGATGAGCGGACCTTCCATGGCGACGTTGATCCGGCCGACGTATGGACGGTCATTGAGGGTATCGGCGGGAAGAACGGCTGGTATTCCCTCCCGCTGGCGTGGCAGGTTCGCGGCTGGCTGGACAAGCTGACCGGCGGCGCGGGGCTCCTGCGGGGACGGCGGCATCCCCATTCCCTCGCAGTCGGGGAGGTGGTGGACTGGTGGCGTGTTGAACGGATCGACCGCGGCAGGCTGCTGCGGCTCCGTGCCGAGATGCGCGCCCCGGGCCGGGCCTGGCTGGAGCTTTCCGTGGAGCCGGACGGGAAGGGCAGCCGCTACCGGCAGCGGGCCATCTTCTTCCCCAAGGGCCTGAGCGGCCGGTTGTACTGGCTGGCTGTGCTTCCTTTCCACAGCCTGATCTTTCCGGCCATGGCCCGGAACATCACCAGCGCTGCGCAGGAGATCGGGGATGCGGAGCGCGCAGCGCGGACCCCGTAGGATGTGGGGAGCAAAAACCGTTCCGCATGTCCCAGGAGGACCCATGGCCTTGAGCGCAACCACCACCCTTCCGCACTCTGTCGACAGCGTCGCAGCCGTCCTGGTGAACGAGGATTTCCAGCGCCACGTCAGCCAGCTGGTAGGCGGCTCGCTGGAGTCGTTCACCGTTGACGGAGACCTTGCCGGATCCTTCAGCGCCACCTCGGTGCGGACCCTTCCCACCACCCGCCTTCCCGAATTCGCCCGGAAGTTCGTGGGTGAGCAGCTCAAGGTGACGCAGGTGGAAAAGTGGGACGCCCCGGCGGCGGACGGCTCCCGCCAGAGCACCATCTCGTTGAAGATCGCCGGCGCACCCGTCGATGTCACCGCCGTACAGCGGCTGGTGACTGCCGATGGCGGAACCCGCGTGGAACTTGAAGGTGCCGTGAAATCCTCTGTGCCGTTCCTTGGCGGGAAGATCGCCGACGCCGCTGAGCCCATGGTGGCCAAGGCCCTGAACCTGCAGGCCAAGCAGGCGCAGGCCTGGCTGGAAAGCCACTAGCCAATGGAACTGCCCGTCGTTGCATCGCTGGTCCTGATCATTGCAGGAGTTTGGTCCCTGGTGGTCTGGCCGCAGTTCCTGCGCCGGGTCATGAAGGATCCCCGTGCCCGGGACTCTGCCGGCAAGGCCACGAAGTTCCTCACCGTCCACGTGGTGCTGGTCAGCATCTCCATGGTGCTGGGCGCCGCCACTGCGGTCATCGGCATCATGGCCATGGCCGGCTGAAGAACAGCACCGGGGGCACGATCCCCAGGTAAAAGGCCCTCTTCCCGGCGGGAGGAGGGCCTTTTCGTGCAGCGGGGCAGCCCGTGCAGCCGGGTGGAGGGAGCGGGAGTCAGGCGGCCTGGTTCAGTGCGTCCTCGGCGGCAACCCAGGAAATCATGGCGCACTTGACCCGGGCCGCATAACGGGCCACCCCTTCAAACGCTGCCGCATCCCCCAGCAGTTCAGGATCCGCCGCGATCTTGCCCCGGGACCGCAGGACGTCGCGGAAGCTGTCAATGACCTGGTGCAGTTCCGGGACGGTCATGCCTTCAGCCATTTCACTGAGAACGGATGCGGAGGCCATGGAAATTGAGCAGCCCGCCCCGTCCCATGAGACCTGGGTGACCTTCCCGTCCGCGACTGCCACCCTGAGCGTCACTTCGTCACCGCACACCGGGTTGAGCTGGTGCGACTGCCCGGTGGTTGCACCCTCGGGTGCATCTGTCCCGGCGAGGCCGCTGCCGTGCCGGACTTTGGAATGGTCCAGGATGATCTGCTGGTACAACTGGTCAAGGCTCATAGTGGTACTTTCGGTTTTCGTTGCTAAGCGCGGAAATAGGCCCGCACACCGGCTACGGCATCCAGGAACTGGTCGACGTCGTCCGTCGTGTTGTACAAGTACGCGCTGGCCCTGGTGGTTGCGGTCAGCCCCAGCTTGCGGTGGAGCGGCTGGGCGCAGTGGTGGCCCACCCGCACGGCAATCCCCCGCGAGTCCAGGAACTGCCCCACGTCATGGGCGTGGACACCGTCGACGTCGAAAGCAGCCAGTCCGATGCGTTCCTGGCCGGCGGCAGGGCCGAGGACCCGGATTCCCGGAATCGACTCCAGCCCGGCAACCATGCGCTGGCCCAGCCCGGCTTCCCATTCGTGGATCCTGGCCAGTCCCGTTTCAGTCAGGTAGTTCGCCGCTGCCGCCAATGCCACAGCCTGTGAGATCCGCTGTGTTCCGGCTTCGAAACGTTGGGGTGCGGGCAGATATTCAGCACGTTCCATGGTGACGGTAGTGATCATGGAACCGCCGGTCAGGAAGGGCGGCAGGATGTCCAGGAGCTCCTGCTTTCCGTACAGCACCCCGATCCCCGTGGGTGCAAGCATCTTATGGCCGGAAAAGACGGCGAAGTCGACGTCGAGTGCCTTGACGTCAAGGGGCAGGTGCGGGGCGGACTGGCAGGCGTCCAGAACCACCAGGGCGCCGGCCCGCCGGGCCAGCCCCACAAGATCCGTGACCGGGTTGATGGTGCCCAGGACATTCGACGCGTGGGTGAACGCCAGCACCCGGGTACGGTTGCCGATCACCTCCGCGGCCACGTCCATGCGAAGCGATCCGGCGTCGTCGACGGGGATGTAGCGGAGCGTGGCACCGGTGCGGAACGCCAGTTCCTGCCAGGGAATCAGGTTGGCGTGGTGCTCCATTTCGGTAACCACGATCTCGTCGCCCGGCTTCAGCGCAAGCTCCTTGAGCCCTGCATCACCGCGGCCCTGCGCAGCCCAGAGTCCTGCAGTGGAGAACGCATAGCTCAGCAGGTTGAGGCCTTCCGTGGCATTCGACGTCCAGACGGTCTCCGCGTACTCAGCGCCGATAAAATCGGCGACGGTCTGCCGGGCATCCTCAAAGACCTCGGTGGCCTCCACGGCAAGGTGGTGGGCCCCCCGGTGAACAGCTGCGTTGCGCTGTTCGTAGAATTCCTGTTCAGCTTCAATGACGCTCAGCGGGTTCTGCGAGGTGGCGCCGGAATCGAGGTAGACCAACGGGTGGCCGTTAACCACCTGGTCCAGGACCGGAAAATCGTTGCGGATGCGGAGAACTTCCGCGTTGTCCATGACCGGCAGGGCGCGTTCCAGCGTGGGAGGCGTTGATACTACGGCCAAAATTAACTCCTTGAGATGCCAGCCAATGACACTCAATTGTCCCATAGCACAGCTGTGGCGGCCGCCCTGGAGGGGCAGCCGCCGCATCCGCTCCGGGCTTCAGCCCGCGGAATGGAGGGCCGGCGACGGCTGGGGGGAGAGTCTCGGTCTCAGAAGACTCTAACGTCGCCGGCCCCGTCTGGCCCGGTCACGGAGACCGGAAACTTGTGAGGCCTTGAATGGCTGTCGCATGTTCTGCGGCTTTTCGCCGGCCGCTTCCTTCGACTCTTTAAGTAAAGCTTGCAGGGCACGGACGTACACGAGTAGGAAGTACTCGAATTCGCCCACCCGGCACTACCGGGTTCACCGGCTGATACCCGCTGGGAGCCCGACGACGGACGGCCGGCTACCCGGAAGAGCGCAGGGGGCATTGCCGTTTCACCATAGGGACGCACAAGGGGCGGCAGAAAATAGCGGCGCCGGCTTACTTTGGCAGTGCCGCGTCCAGCTCATCCCGGCTGCGTACACCGAGCTTGACGTAAGTGCGGTACAGGTGGCCCTCGACGGTCCGGACGGAAACCATGAGGCGCTGGGCAATCTCACGGTCCGTCAGGCCCTGCACGGCGAGCTCCACGATGTCCTGTTCGCGGCGGGTGAGGTGGACGGCCGGGGCCGCAGCTATGAACCTGCCCTCCCGGAACCGCTCACCCAGTTCGTGGTCGCATTTCTCGCGCTGCGCAACGGCCTGCCTGGACCTGCGGCGTTCCCCCGCCTGCTCCAGCACCGTGCTGGCACGGGCGTACGCCTCGCGGGCGAGGTTAACGAACCCCGATTCCTCGAGCATGGCCGCAGTTTCCATCAGGGCATCCCCGTCAGCTGCTTCCCAGTCGGACGCCAGTTTGAGCATTGAGGCGGCCCAACGGCCATCCACAGCCCGGGCCGCGTTCTGCACCATGGGAATCACCGAGGCGTCCCCCAGGTCCCAGCACAGTGACAGGAGCTCCAGCAAGGTACCGGCCCTTGATGACGCTTCCGTGGTGGTGGCCAGCGTGTGCAGTGCGGCGAGGCCCTTGCCGTCCCGGGACAGATACTCTGAAGCGGCCGCACCGTAGGCGCCGGCAAGGAAGTCGTGGGCAGGCCCTCCTGCCACCGCATCCTTGTAGTCCTGTTCGAGGCGCTTCGCCTGGGCAGTGTCACCCAGCCGCGAGGCAACGTAGAAGCCCAGGGCTGAACCGAAGCGGAACAGTTGAAGGGGATCGCTCAGGCGCAGCGCCTCCACCGCCGGCAGCAGCAGCTGGTAGGCGCGCTCCATCCGGCCCTGGCGCAGCATGGAATAGCCCCGAAGCACCTGGAGGCTGCCGTTGAAGGTTGCGTCTCCGGCAGCATGCGTTGATGCGTAGCTTTCGAGTTCACGCTCCGCGGATTCCCACTCGCCCATGGCAAGGTAGTCAATGACCAGCCGCCCCAGCACGAATTCCGAATAGAAGAACAAATCACCTTCCAGGATGGGCAGCTCAGAAGCTGCAAGGAGTGCCGCGTCGAGTCCCTCCGAGGGCCGTCCGGCCGCTGCAAGGGCATGGGCCAGGAGCGCCTCGCCCAAGGCTTTGAGCGGCTCGTTGCCTGTTCCGGCGGAGCTGCTGTTCCTGATCTCCGCTACTCTGTCACCGAGCGCCTCGAAATCCACTTCGGCGCCGAATTGCAGCAGCTCCAACAGCTCTTCCTGCCGGCCCCTGGTTTCCTCCGGTAACCCCTGCTGCTGTTTCCGCACGTCCTCGGCGAACTCGGCAAGCGGCCGGCCCGCTGCCTGATGGGCTGCCATCCTGAGTAACAGGACCGAAGGGCCCTGGGCATCACCGGCGAGCTGTACCCAACTGCTGTCCAAAAGCGTTGCAGCTTCCGCATAGGCGCCCTCGTTGTACAGTGCGCGCGCCTGGACGGCGTTCGCAAGGTGCACCAGCTCCGGGTCCCGGATCTTGGCTGCGATGGAGCGGGCGCTGTGGTTCCTGAAACGGCTCAGGGCCTCACGTGCAGCGTCCAGCATTTCAGCGTCCGGGACGCGCAGCCCGCATTCAAGGGACCACTCGACAAACCGCAGCCGGCCCTCCGCACGAAGGGTGGCCGAATCCTGGTGTTCCCGGATCTTCTCCAGCAACTGCAGGCTCCGGGAGACCGAGATCGTGTTTCTGATGGCTTTCGCGAACAGGACGTTCCACACGCTGAGTTCGGCCGGGACCCCCGAATTCTCGACAACGGTCTGCTGGTCCAGCAGCGAACGGACAACCGCTGCCCCGCAGATCTCCTCAATGACTTTCCGTCCCACCGGGCCTGCGAGGGCAATGAGTTTCAAGGCCTCCTGTTCCTCCGGCCGGCGCCGGAGATGGTCCTTGGTGACCACTGCCGTGAGCCGGACCCCGTCCGTGGGCAAGGAGCCCAGCAGGACCCAGATCCCGTTCCGTTTGGCGAGTATCCCGGCCTCGGCAGAGTCGTGCAGCAGCGCATTCAGGACGCGGGGGTTGCCGCCGGAGGCGCTCCAGACAGCGTTCACGGTGGCGTCCGGAACGGTCCCGTCAAGAACGTGGGCGAGGACCTCCTCGATCTGTTCCCGGTTCAGCGGACGCAGGTCCACACGCTCGGCAAGGCCGTCGTACCAGAGCTGGTCCAGTGGTTGGGGCAGGCCCGGACGAGGCCTGGCCGCGGCCACCACTGTTGCCCATCCGGCTGAGATCAGCTCGGCGACGACGCCGGCCGATGCCTCGTCCAGGTGGTGCGCATCATCGATGACGACCAGGACAGGGGCCCCGTTTCCGGCCCTCAGCTGCTCGAAGTAGCTCCACATGGACCGAAGCACGGCGACCGGAGAGACAGAGTCTTCCGCACTCAGCTCGCCGGTGTAGGGAGTAAGGACGCCGAACGGCACGGCGGCGAGGGCAGAGCTGCCGTGGATATGCAGTATGTTCAGTTCGCCGGCAAGGCGCTCGGCAATGGCCTCCGTCAGTGAAGATTTGCCGATGCCGGGCCCTGCCATGACAAAAACCGCCTGGCTGGTGCGGCTCCGGACAATATTGCAGATCCGGTCCAGCGGTTCCCGCCGCCCGGTAAGGAACCTGTGCGCAGTGGTGGGCTTGTGGCCATTAGACGAGTCCAGTCAGATCACCCCTGGAAGTTACGCCGAGCTTGGTGAAGACCTGGTACAGGTGGCCTTCCACGGTCCGGACTGAGACACCCATTTCCAGGGCGATGTCGCGGTTGGAGGCTCCCCGCCCTGCCAGCCGCGCAATCTGGCGCTCCCTGCTGGTCAGCAGGGGGCTGCCGCTGCTGGGGACAATAGGGAGGTTGGCCACAGTGGCGGCGAGGATATCAAGCCGTGCCTGCGCTGTCCGGGCGGTGAGCGAGTCGCCGTCCTGACGCGCGAAATCCACGGCAAGGGCCATGCAGCGGGCTTCCACCGCATCCAGCTCCAGGGTGGCCGCCAGCTCGCCGCCGGCGAGGAGGGTCTTGGCGTCCTTTGTCCGGCTTCCCACTGCGATCAGCCGGGAGACCTCTGCCAGCGGGCCCTGGCGGTGGTCCGCGATCTCCTCCAGCAGCCGGAAGTCGGCGTCGCTGCCATTCACGGTGGCCGCGAGCAGGTTGATCCCGGCCAGGGTGAAGCGCCCTGCTTCCATATTCTGGCGGGCTGCCCTTTTAAGCCCGGCAACGGCGTCGGAATCACCCAGCCACCGGCCGGCGACCAGGGAGCAAAACTCGACGATGTTCTCAGTGATGAAGCTGGAGTTCCCGGTGGTCCTCTGCAGTTTGCCAAGGTATTTGCGTGCCTGCCCCGCATTGCCGATTTGGGCATGGGCCAGCGCAATGGCTGCGTACGCGCAGCGGAGGGCCGCCTGGACGGGCTGGAGCTCCAGCTGGGCGGCGGCAGAAATCAGCGGGTCAAGGGCAGCGGCTCCCCGGCCGGAATAGACGTACGCAATGCCGGCCGCCAATTCGGTTGCAGCGCTCCGGAATGGAAGGCGGTACGGCTCATCCATCGTCTGCGGGCCCAGAAGGTCAATGCACCTCCGCCACTGCCCCGCCGTCAGCAGGACCAGGTAAGCCTCCCTGGTGTACCGCTCCCGCAGGCCGACGACATGGGAGGCGTCACTGATCTGGCCTCCCAGCTGCCGCATGAGGCTGAGGGCATCCATCTCCCGCCCGGTCATGGCCAGGGCAGTCATCAACAGGATGGCTGCATTCATGCGGTGTTCAGTGTCCGGATTGAGTACCGGGTCCGAAGCTGTTTCAAGGGCCGGAATGATGGCAGCGTAGTCGCCCACGAAGGAGCGGTATTCGAACTCACTCAGCGCCACCCGGTTGACGGCCGAGGCCGCAGGATGGGGCCATGCAGTGCCGGCCGCTGCTTCCCCGAGCCGCTCGCCGGCTTTCACCAGGAGGTCCGGCACCTTCGCTGCCGCTTCCGGAAGCCACATCATCACCTGTGCCTTGGCGGCTACGACATGCGCGTACTCCTGGACATCAAGGCTCTCGAGTTCCGGCTGGGTGATGCCATCAAGTGCGGCCATGGCCTGGACCGGCATGTCCAGCTGGAGGTACGCGGCCGCCTTCTGGCGCTGGCCGGCCACCCACTCCCGGTCGGTCCGTTGAAGCATTTCCGCATAGGTCAGGGCGAACCGGGGGTCGAAAAGCTGGACGGCAGCGTCGGCGGCCGCGAGTGCAAGGGCAGGACTCAGGTCCGCCTCGCATTCATGCGTCCACGCTGCGAAGGCCATCAGTTCATCAACTGTCATCCCGGCAGGATCCGGTTCGGTGCCGCCCAGGAGCACGCTCCGCAACTCGCGGCGGCGGGCAATGCTCAGCCAGGTGCGCACCACATCACCGATGTACTTCTCACGCAGGGACACCCACCGGTGGTCGGAGGAGTCGATCTCCAGCAGCCCGCCGTCCTCCATGTCGGCCACAACTTCAGCGCCGTAGATGGCAGTCAGCCGTGACAGTTCCACCCTGCGGGCGCACGACAGCATCTCAAGGACTTCCCGGGTTTCCGGCGTTTCCCTGGACCAGCGGGACCGGACAATATCATCAAGGCTGGCCGCGCCGTCGAGCACCACCTTTTCCCGCAGCGTCCAGACGGAGTCGGACAGCACCAGGTTGCCGGACAGCTGCTGTTCCGTGACGAGCGCCTTCAGCAGAAGCGGGTTGCCGCCCACCATGTGGTGGTAGGTGCTGACCAGGGATGCCGACACCCGGTGGCCCAGGAGAGATAACAGAACCTGACGGGTTTGCAGTTCGTTGAGGTTGCTGAGCCGCACTTCGGTCAGGCGCCGGTCCGTCAGCAGCCAGTGGAAGTCTGCCGGAAGGTCACTGATCTTCGGCGCCACCGCAATAATTTTGGCCGTACCGGTCAGGAGGACGTTCAGGAGTACGCCGGCACTCATCTCGTCGATGCTTCCGGAGGTGTCCAGCGTGATCACGCAGGAACGGCCGGCGGCGTCGCTGCGGATCAGGGACGAAATACCCCGCAGGATGGCCGTGGGCGAACCCATGTACGCCTGCGGGAGCCTGGCCAGGAGAAAGGAAAGGCAGCCGTAGGGCGTGGTGGCACCGGCCGGGCCGTTGCGGAGCTGCAGTGACCACACATCCGGGCCAAGGTCCATGACCGCAGCACGGGCCAGCGAGGACTTCCCCACGCCGCGGCCGCCGGTGATGACGACCCCCAGGGAATCGGCGCTGGTGAGTGCTGTGCGGACCGACTCAAGGTTGGCGCCGCGGGCAGGAACAGACCACAGCTGACCCTCCCGTTTCCCGGAGGTGTCTCTGTTCAGCCCAACGTCGTGAGGCGTTGACCCACGTTCCCAGCTGAGTGGCTCGATTGACATGAACTTATCCCCTACATCACGCTATAGCGGGATGTAGCCCCATTGCTCCCCCGCATAGGTAGAAGACTACCCCGGGGCACAGACAAGGAGACAGGGTCAGGGGTCTTTAAGTTTCCATGTTGCTAGCGCCCGGACTTCGCGGGGTGGAACTTTTGCTGCGCTGCAGTGAGCCCGTCCTGCACCAGGCTTTCCACTGCGTCCGCTGCTTCATCCAGCAGGAAGGGCAGTTCCTTGAGCTCGGCGGTGCCGAAGTCGCGGAGGACGTAGTCGGCGGTTTCCATGCGCCCGGGCGGCCGCCCCACCCCCACCCTGACGCGGAGGTAGTCCTTGGTGCCGAGAGCTTTGGAGATGTCCCGCAGCCCGTTGTGGCCGCCCTCTCCCCCGCCAATCTTCAGCTTCACCGTATTAAAGGGAATGTCTATTTCGTCGTGGACAGCTATCACATGGTCCGGGGCAATGCCGTAGAAGTTTGCCAGCGAGGCCACGGGTCCGCCGGAGACGTTCATGTAGCTCATGGGCTTTGCCAGTACCAGGCGGGGTCCGCCGATACCCAGCCGCCCTTCCAGGACCTGGGCACGGGCCTTGTGGCTTTTGAAGCCGGCGCCCATCCGGGCCGCCAGTTCGTCGAGCACCATCTGGCCGACATTGTGCCGGTTGCCGTGGTACTGCGCCCCGGGGTTGCCGAGGCCGACGATGAGCCAGGAATCAGTCATGAATCAATCCTAGGGTCGGACGCCCGTCCGGGTTGATGCCGGGCGGGACAGTAGACATGCCAGTGGCCGGACCCCTGGGGATCCGGCCACTGGCAGAAACGACTGGTGAATTACTCGGCAGCAGACTCGGAAGCGGCGCCTGCAGTTTCCTCGGTGCCTTCCTCGTCAGAGGTTTCGGTAGCTTCGGAGATGTTCACCACGAGGGCGTCGGCGTCGGCCAGGAGGACGGCACCCTTGGGCAGGACCAGGTCCGATGCGTGGATGTGCTCGCCGGCGGCACGGCCTTCGATGCTGACCTCGACGGCCTCGGGCAGGTGGGTTGCCTCAGCCTCAAGGGAGATGGTGGTCAGTTCCTGGTTGAAGACGTTGCCCGGTGCAAGCTCGCCGACAACGTGGACGGGGATCTCCACCGTGACCTTTTCGCCCTGGCGGACGGTCAGGAGGTCGATGTGCTCGATGATCTGCTTGATCGGGTCGCGCTGGACATCCTTGACCAGGGCCAGGTGGCCTTCGCCGTTGATGTCCAGGGACAGCAGGGCGTTGGCGGTGCGGACGGCCAGCGTGGTGGCCTTGGCCGGGAGGGTCACGTGGATGGGATCCGCACCGTGGCCGTAGATGACGGCGGGGATGAGGTTGGCCATCCGGGCGCGACGGGCGTAGCCCTTGCCGAATTCGGTGCGTACTTCTGCTGCGAGCTTCTGCTCAGACATGGAAATCTCCTTGAAACTAAACGGTGTTCAGCAAGGGCGGAGGTCTGTCGCGACCTTCAACGCCGGGCGGCCGGAGCCATTGCCCATCTTCGAAGGGAGATTCAGACCCAGTCGATAACGGAGACCTGCAGTCCGGTTCCCGCAGCTGCGGTGACCGGCGCTCTCCCTCGCCAAGGTATCGCTGAATAGCTTACCAGCGCCGGTCCCGTTTACTGAAAACGGGCCCGCACCCGGCGGTTGTCCAAGTGGCCGCCGGGTGCAGGGCCCGCATGTCGAAAAGGCTCAGGCGTTGCCGTCGAAAAGGCTGGTGACGGAGCCGTCGTCGAACACTTCACGCACTGCCCGGGCGATCAGCGGTGCGATGGAGAGCACGGTCAGCTGCGGGAACCGCTGGGAGGCAGTCAGCGGAAGGGTGTTGGTCACCACTACTTCACGGGCGCCGGATTCGGAGAGACGCTTGGCCGCGGGGTCGGAGAAGACGGCATGCGTGGCCGCGATAATGACGTCCTTTGCCCCGGCGTTCTTCAGCACCTGGACTGCACCGGAGATGGTTCCGCCGGTGTCAATCATGTCGTCGATCAGGACGCAGGTGCGCCCCTCGATCTGGCCCACCACTGTTTTGGAAACGGCCTGGTTCGGCACGGTCAGGTCGCGCATCTTGTGTACGAACGCGAGCGGCGCGCCGCCCAGCCGCTCAGCCCACTGCTCCGCTACCCGGACCCGTCCGGTGTCCGGCGAGACAACGGTGACGTTTTCGGCGTCGACGCGGGTCCGGATGTAGTCGGCCAGCAAGGGAATGGCCATCAGATGGTCCACCGGGCCGTCAAAGAAGCCCTGGATCTGGGAGGTGTGCAGGTCAACGCTCATGATGCGGTCCGCGCCGGCCGTTTTGTACAGGTCCGCCACCAGCCGGGCGGAGATGGGTTCACGGCCGCGGCCCTTCTTGTCCTGGCGGGCGTAGGGGTAGAAGGGTGAAACAACGGTGATGCGCTTGGCAGAGGCCCGCTTGAGCGAATCGATCATGATCAGCTGTTCCATCAGCCAGTTGTTCAGCGGTGCCGGGTGTGCCTGGATCACGAAGGCGTCGGTGCCGCGGACGCTTTCCCCGGCACGGACGTAGATCTCACCGTTGGCGAAGTCGTAGGCATCCACCGGCAGCAGTTCGGTGCCCAGCTCCTTGGCGATTTCCCGGGCCAGCTCGGGGTGTGCCCGCCCGGTGGCGAGTACCAGCTTCTTTTCGCCGCGCGCCGTAATTTCGCTCATGGTTGGTTGCCCTCTTCTGTAGATGCCGGGGTACTTGAGGAATCTGTGGTGGCTGCCTGGGCCAGTTCAGCGGATCGGGTTCCGGGGCGGTTGGCCGGCACCCAGCCCTCTGTGTTCTGCTGCGCAGCAACGGACAGGGCCAGCGCTCCCGCAGGGACGTCCTTGCGGATCACCGCGCCGGCGCCGCTGTAGGCGCCGTCCCCCACGGTGACCGGGGCAACGAACACTGTGTTGGAACCCGTGCGGACGCCCGAGCCGATCACGGTGCGGTGCTTCTTCTCGCCGTCGTAATTGGCTGTGATGTTTCCGCAGCCGATGTTGGTGTCCTCGCCGATTTCGGCATCGCCGGCGTAACCGAGGTGGGACAACTTGGAGCCGCGGCCGATGATCACGTTCTTGGTTTCGTAGAAGGCACCGATTTTGCCGGTCTCACCCAGTACGGTGCCGGGGCGCAGGTAGGTGAAGGGTCCGACGGCGGCGCCTGCCCCGATGCTGGCACCGGAACCGTGGGTGCGGACCACCTTGGCGCCCTCGCCGATGGTGACGTCCGTCAGGGTGGTGTCCGGGCCGACGACGGCGTCCCTCGCCACACGGGTGGTGCCGTGCAGCTGGGTGTTGGGGAGGATGCGGACGTCCTCGTCCAGGGTCACGGAGGAGTCGATCCAGGTGGTGGCGGGGTCCACGACGGTGACGCCGGACCGCATCCAGGCCTCCACTGTCCGGCGGTTCAGCTCGGCGCCCAGCGCGGAGAGCTGGACGCGGTCGTTGGCGCCCTCCACCTGCCAGCGGTCGGCGGTGACGACGGCGGCAACCCGGCCGCCTGCCTGCCGGGCCAGGCCCAGGACGTCGGTGAGGTACTTCTCGCCTTGTGAGTTCTCAGTCGTGACGTGGGTCAGCGCGTCCCGAAGAACGGCTGCGTCGAAGGCGTAAATGCCGGAGTTGACCTCGCGGATGAGCCGCTCGGCGTCGGAGGCGTCCTTGTGTTCGACGATGCCGGTGACGGTCCCGTCGTCGCCGCGCAGGATGCGGCCGTAGCCGGTGGCGTCATCGAGGACTGCCGTGAGGACAGTGACGGCGTTGGCCTCGTGCTCATGGGTGGCGACGAGCTCGGCGAGCAGCTGGCCGGAAAGCAGCGGCACATCGCCGTAGGTCACCACCACGGTGCCGGCCAGTTCCTGACCTGCGTCAAGGGCCTGGAGGGCAACCTCGACGGCGCGGCCGGTGCCGGGAACCTCGTCCTGGTCCACGATGACGGCAGCAGGATCGAGCTCTGAGAGGTGGCGGGCCACCAGGTCACGTTCATGCCGGACCACGATGGCGAGCTGGCGGGGATCGATGCTCCGCGCGGCGAGCAGCGCATGGCCCACCATGGACCTGCCGCCAATCTCATGCAGGATCTTCGGGGTACGGGATTTCATCCGTGTACCGGCACCTGCCGCCAGGACGATTACTGCGGCCGGGCCGGAATTCTCGGGGATCACGTACGGGCTCTCCTTGCTTGGTTACGCTGGCGCTTGCGGTGTCCGGCCACGTTGCGGGCGGCACCGACGGTCATCCTACTGAACGCTCCACGCGCAGCAGTTCCGCCCATAGGATTCGAACCTATACTCCACGGCTCCAAAGGCCGGGGTGCTGCCATTACACCAGAGCGGACCGTGCCGTGGCACGCGGCCGGGCACAAGTAGTTATTTTGCCACGGGTTCGGGGCGCTGCGCGACATGGGGCATTCCCGCCAGGTCCGCCGCCCGTCATTATGCCCTGCGGCATGCCCGCCATCCCGCCACTGCCCGGTGGTGCATGATGGAAATGTGAGCAACAACCCTCCGCGGACACGCATGACCGGCCTGCAGCGGCGCAGCCAGCTGGTCGACGTCGGACGCGGGCTTTTCGCCGTGCGTGGCCTCGACGGGACCACCATTGAGGAAATCGCGGCCAGTGCGGGGGTGTCCAAGCCAGTCATCTATGAGCACTTCGGCTCGAAAGAGGGGCTGTACACCCAGGTGGTGGACCACGAGTTCCGGCTCCTCCTGGACTCCATCAATGAGGCCCTGACCCAGGAGGCCAAGCCGCGCGTCCTGGTGGAGCGCGCCGCCCTGGCCTTGCTGACCTACATCGAGGAACGCACCGAAGGATTCCGGATCCTGATGCGCGACGCCCCGCCGTCGCAGCCCGAGGGCGCCTTCTCCACCCTGCTGTCCCACGTCACCGCCAAAGTGGAACACATCCTCGCCGACGAGTTCGACCGCCGGGGATTCAGCGCCCAGGACGGCGCCATGTACGCGCAGATGCTGGTGGGAATGGTAGCCATGACGGGCCAGTGGTGGCAGGACAGCCGCCAGCCCGACAAACAGACTGTCGCCGCGCACCTGGTCAACCTGGCCTGGAACGGCCTGACCGGGCTCAAGAAGGACCCCGGGCTGATGTCAGAGGGGTGAGTTGTCGCCTGGTTACGTCCCCGTGGCGCAAGCAGCAGGACTATTCGCCGAGGACCTCGAGGGCCTCGAGCCATTCGAGTTCGAGGGCTTCGCGTTCGCCCGCCAGGTCCTTGAGCTTTTTGTTCTGTTCGGCCAAAGCGTCGAAGTCCGACTGCTCCGTGCTCTTGACCATTTGGTCGTGGACTTTCTTTTCCTGCTGTTCGAGCTTGCCCAGCTGGCGCTCGATCCGGTTCTTGGCTTTGCGGGCGTCGCGCTTTTCGGCTTCTGAGGCGCCGGAGGGTGCTGCCGCGGCCGGGGTGGAACTGGCGCTGGTGACGGGGTTGCCGCCGCCGGTGATCGTGGAGCCGGCCAGGGCGGACTCCCGGAGTTCCAGGTACTGGTCCACACCGCCGGGCAGGCCGCGCAGCTTTCCGTCGCCCAGGAGTGCCATCTGGTGGTCGGTGACCCGCTCCAGCAAGTAACGGTCATGGCTCACCACCACGAGCGTCCCGGGCCAGCCGTCGAGGACATCCTCAACGGCGGCGAGGGTATCGGTGTCCAGGTCATTGGTGGGCTCATCGAGCATCAGCACGTTGGGCTCCCCCACCAGCAGGCGAAGCAGCTGCAGCCGGCGGCGCTCACCGCCGGAAAGGTCCTTGACCGGAGTCCACTGCTTCTCTTTGGTGAAGCCGAGCTGTTCCACGAGCTGGCCCGCGCTGAACTCCTTGCCGCCCACGTTGAAGGAACGCTTCTCGCGCTCGATCACCTCGATGACGCGCAGGTCAGAGACGTCGTCGAGCTCCTTGACCTCCTGGCTGAGGACCGCGGTGACCACTGTCTTGCCCCGCTTGACCTTCCCGGCGTCGGGGGTGATTTCTCCGTTAAGCAGTTTCAGGAGGGTGGTCTTGCCGGCGCCGTTGACGCCCACCAGTCCGAGGCGTTCGCCGGGAGCAAGGCGCAGGGTGATGTTGTCGAAGAGTTTCCGCCCGTCGTCGCCGCCCTGGAAGTCAAGGGATACGTGCTCCAGGTCCAGCACGTCCTTGCCCTGCCGCGCGGTGGCCATCTTGCTGAGCGCCATGGAGTCGCGGGGAGCGGGCACGTCGGCGATGAGGGCGTTGGCCGCTTCGATCCGGAACTTCGGCTTCGCCGTCCGGGCCGGGGCGCCACGCCTCAGCCACGCGAGCTCCTTCTTGACCAGCTGCTGCCGCTTGCCTTCCATGACCGACGCCGAGCGGTCCCGTTCGGCGCGGGCCAGGACATAGGCCGCGTAGCCGCCTTCGAAGGGGTCAACGATGCCGTCGTGGACTTCCCACGTCTTGTTGCAGACTTCGTCCAGGAACCAGCGGTCGTGGGTGACCACAAGGAATGCACCCTGGTTGGCACGCCACCGGGTCTTCAGATGCCGGGACAGCCAGGCAACGCCCTCGACGTCGAGGTGGTTGGTTGGTTCGTCAAGCATGATGACGTCGTGGTCCTCGATCAGGAGCTTGGCCAGGGCAACGCGCCGTTTCTGCCCGCCGGAGAGTGCATGGACGTTGGCGTGCCAGTCGACGTCGGACACCAGTCCGCCCATGACCTCACGGATCTGGGGGTTGCGGGCCCATTCGTAGTCCGCCTGGTCCCCGACGATGGCCGCGCCGACCGTCAGGTCGCCGTCGAGCACGTCGCTTTGGTCCAGATAACCCACGTTGACGTCGCCTCGCTTGGTGACCCGGCCGGAATCAGGCGTGGAGCGCAGGGCCAGCAGCCTCATCAGGGTGGATTTTCCGTCGCCGTTGCGGCCCACCATGCCGATCCTGTCACCCTCCTCGAGCCCCAGGGTAATGCCGTCCAGGACGGTGCGGGTTGCGTAGGAGACCGTCAGGTTCTCGCCGCCAAGAAGGTGTGCCACAGGGAACTGCTTTCTGGTTCAGGGTAAGGACTGGAAGTTTAAAGGAGGGTGTCCGACATGATCCGCGCCCCGGGAACAGGGCCGTGGACGGCGAGGGCTGTCAGGCCATAGTGCCGCAGGTCCGTCGCCAGGGCCTCCGCCGCGACGGAATCGTCCGCCAGCAGGGCCACGGTGGGCCCCGAACCGGAGACGATGCCTGCAATGGCTCCGTGCGATTCTCCGATCCCCAGCGTATCGCGCAGGGCCGGTGACAGTTCAATGGATGCCCGCTGGAGGTCGTTGACCAGGACCCGGCTCAGCGCTTCCGCGTCTCCGCTGCGGAGGGCAGTGAGAATCCGGGGATCCACTCCGGTAGGTTCAACGGCCTGGACGCCGCCGGCCTCGCGCATGCGGTCCAGGGTCCGGTAGACCTCAGGAGTCGGGAGGCCATAATCGGCCGTGACGAGGACCCAGTGGGTCTGCGCTTTTGCCAGGGCGGGGGAAAGTTCGTCGCCCACCCCGAGCCCCACTGCTGTACCGCCCAGGAGTGAAAACGGGACGTCGGCGCCCAGCTCCGCAGCCAGGTGCGCCAGCTCTTCGCGGGATAAGCCGCTGTTCCACAGCGCGTCGCAGGCCAGGAGGGTCGCCGCAGCATCTGCCGATCCCCCGCCCATGCCGCCCGCCACGGGGACGCGCTTGGTGATCTCCAGGTGCACACCGGAGGGACGCTCGGAGACGTCGGCCATGATTGCCGCCGCCTTGTACGCCAGGTTGCTTTCGTCCAGGGGGATGTCGGCGGTGTCCAGGTCCACGGTGCTCGCCCTGCTCAGGCTGACGGTGATCCCCGGGGTTTCGGTACTGGTTGCGGCAACTTCCTCGTACAGCGACACGGCGAGGTACACGCTGGCAACGGAGTGGTAGCCGTCGGGTCGGAGCGGACCCACTTCAAGGGAGACGTTGACCTTACCGGGGGCCTTGACGCGGACGGTCCTGGCAGCGAACCGCCCTGCCGGGGCGTTCACTCTAGGGCCTGCTTAGCCTCTGCGATTCTGGCGAAGGCCCGGATGTCGATGACCTCGCCCCTGGCTGTGGGATCGACGCCGGCAGCCACCAGGCAGCGCTCTGCTTCCGGTGCACCACCTGCCCAGCCTGCAAGGGCGGCCCGGAGGGTCTTGCGGCGCTGGGCGAAGGCGGCGTCCACCACGGCGAAGACCTGTTCCCTGGTTGCGGTGGTGGCGGGAGGTTCGCGGCGCGTAAAGGCAACCAGCCCGGAATGGATTTTTGGCGCCGGCCAGAAAACGTTCATTCCTATGACGCCGGCCTTGCGCATCTGGCTGTACCAGGCGGCCTTCACGGACGGCACCCCGTAGGTTTTGGACCCCGGGCCTGCCGCCAGCCGGTCCGCCACCTCATCCTGGACCATCACGAGTCCGTGCTGAAGCGTGGGGAAATGCTGCAGGAGATGCAGTACCACCGGAACTGCGACGTTATAGGGCAGGTTCGCCACCAGCGCTGTGGGCTGCACCGGGAGTTCGGTGACTTTCATGGCATCGGCATGCACCAGGTGGAAGTTCGCTGCGGCGGACGGGCGCCACTCCTGGACTGTTGCCGGCAACTTCGCGGCCAGCACCGGATCGATTTCAACTGCCACCACCGACGCCGCCGCATCAAGCAGTCCGAGGGTCAGGGATCCCAGGCCCGGTCCCACCTCCAGAACTGTCTCGTCGGGTTCCACATCTGCTGCGGCCACGATCCTGCGGATGGTGTTGCCGTCAATGACGAAGTTCTGGCCAAGGGTTTTGGTGGGGCGGATACCGATGTCCTCCGCGAGCCGGCGTATGTCGGATGCACCAAAAAGCGGTGCGGGCGCGGGGATTGGTTCAGTCACCTAGGTATCCTATCCCGCGCCGCTCCCCCGCCCTGCCCGGACGACGCCTGGCTAACGGCTGTGGCCGGGCCCGGAGATCCGGGCCCGGCCACAGCAGTGACGGGGCGTATAAGTTCAGCAGGTCAGCGGGTGGCAGCCCAGCCGCAGCCCCAGGGCTGAAGTCCGCGCTGTGCGTACACGCGGTTGGCAATATCGATCTGCTGGGCCTTGGTGGCAAGGCTGGCGTTGGGTGCATATGCTCCTCCGCCGGCGCCGAGCCAGGTGCGGATATCAAACTGCAGGCCGCCGTAGTAGCCGTTTCCGGTGTTGATACTCCAGTTTCCCGTGGCCTCGCACTGGGCGATCTTGTCCCACATTGCTTCGTTCAACATGGCCGGTGCAGCGGCGCCCGTGTTGGCTCCCGCGCTTGCCGCAGGTGCCGCAGGTGCTGCAGCTGCTGCAGGGGCGGGCTTGGCCACAGGCTTCGGCTTGGTGCCCACGGTGATTTTCTCCGCTACCGGCTGGACCGTGACCGCCTCGGACACCAGTGTGCGCGACGCCTCGCGGCCGTCCACCAGCACGAGCTTGAAGGTCTTCTCGAGCTTGCCGGGTACACCCTTTTGGGTTACTTCCTTCTCGCCCTTGAGCAGTTCGCCGCTCTCAATGGTGACGGTCTCAAACGGAACCTCGTCTGTGGTGGCAGCGGTCTGGCTGTTGTCCACGCGGGACACCTTGATGACCATGTTGTTGACCACGGGGGCGTGGGCGGGCTGCGAGGTGCGGTCGTTGGCGCCGAGGGCCAGGCCGGCGTCGCCGAGGACGGTACCCACGGTGGCGGCGGTGGTGGTGGCGGTGTCCACCTTGCCGTCGGCAACGATGCTGACCGTCTTGGGTGTGGAGATGGAGACGAAGGACCCCGCGACGGACAGCTGGGCGTCCTTGGGGACGGATACCGAGGAGGCGCTGGCGACACCGAGCTCAGTGACCAGGCCGGCGACGTCCTGCGCGGTGGTGTTCACCGTCTTTTCGGCACCGTCGAGGCTGACCTTGACTTCTTTTACCTTGTTGACGTTGATGACGGTGCCGTCCTGGACAGAGGCATCAACGGAGGGCGAGACGCGGTCGGCTGGACTCAGGTCCAGGTTGGCGCTCTTGACCACCTGGCCCACGGTTCCACCGAAGGTCTGCACGGACGAGACTTTGCCATCGACATTAAGCGTGATGGTTTTGTTATTGCCGACGAAGGCTACGAGCCCCACGACGAGTGCGCACAGCACCAGAATCTGGGCGCCAACCTTGATGAAGCTGAACTTGCCGTCCGATGTGAAGAACTTACTCACGTTTGCCCGTAACTTTAGGTCTGTCCGGGCACGGGGAATTGCGCAATAAAATGCCCGGCACCACCATTGGGGGCAGTCCGGGCACCGTCGCGCCGCGACACTCCACGCAACGGGCAGCCGGGCGGAAAGCCCGGCAGTCCTGGCTGCAAAAAGAAGTGAATTTACCCGTTGGCCTTCCCCGACCCCGGCTAATAAATGTCCACTGTAACCGTAGCGTTATAAAGCAGCCAAGAAATCTGCATACCGGGTATGCCCAAGGTAACGGTCAGACGCCGGCTCCGCTAGTCCCAACTCCCGTACGCCCGCACGGTATTTGCGCTGATTGCTGCGCAAAGCTCTGCGAGGTCCGTTCCTGTCAACTCAGCCATCGCCCGGACGGTGTAGGGAACCATGTAGCTGGCGTTTGGCCGGCCGCGATGAGGGTGCGGAGTAAGGAAGGGCGCATCCGTTTCCACCAGGACCAGCCCGGGATCCGCCACTGCGAGCGCAGCCCGAAGGTTGGACGCGTTGCGGAAAGTCAGGGTGCCGGCGAACGACATCCACCAGCCCTCCCGGTTGCAGATTTTTGCCAGTTCCTCGTCCCCCGAGAAACAGTGGAAGACCACACGGCCAGGGGCACCCTCTTCCCGGAGCACCTGGACGACGTCGTCGTGGGCGTCGCGGTCATGGATCTGCAGGGTAAGGTCCAGGCGCTTGGCGATGTCGATGTGACGGCGGAAGGAGTGCCGCTGATGCGCCAGCCCCTCGCCTTCGGTGCGGAAGAAGTCCAGGCCGGTCTCTCCGATGGCCCTGACCCGCGGGTGGGCAGCCAGCCGCTCGATCTCCGCAAGCGCTTCCTCCAACTGTCCGCGGGCGGCGTAGCGGGGGGCATCGTTGGGGTGGAGTGCCACGGCCCCCAGCAACCTCCGGTCCATGTCGACGGCTTTGACGGTGAACCGGGATGATTCAAGGTCGCAGCCCACCTGGACTGCGCCCTGGACACCCACCGCGGCGGCGGCATCCAGCGCAGCTTTGACTGCAACAGGAGCCTGGCCGTCCGGGAAGTCCAAGTGGGTGTGGTTGTCCATCACCGGCACCGGCAGGGGCTCGGGGGCGGGCGGATAAGCCTTCTGCCGGGAGTTCCCCCGCTCCTGCTCATCATCCATGTCAAGGTCCCGGTATGCGGCGGGAGGAAGCGAAGTGCACATCCATCCACCCTAACCGCGGACGGTTCCCCATAATTGTCGGAACTCTCTGTCAGCAGTGGCAGTTGTGTTAGTAGTCTGGTACGAACACATGCGAACGCCCACCGACGGGCGAAGGCAGGCTTGTTGTCCCGTCCAGGTGAACCCCGGGCTGAAAGGTTGCCGATGGAATCCCACCGACGCACTGCCAACGATGTGAGCGCTGCGAACCGCACCATGGCGGGGCTGGCCGATTCCGTCAGCCACCTGAACGGACACCGTCCTGCCGCCATGGACGCTGCCGCCTTCCATGCCGCCAGCCAGCGCATTCTCACATCCGTCAATACCGTCATCGATGGGAAATCCGACGCCGCCAAGCTGGCACTGACCGTCCTGCTCGCGCAGGGGCACCTGCTGCTTGAGGACGTCCCTGGAGTGGGAAAAACGCTCCTCGCCAAGACGCTGGCCCGCACCATTGACTGCACAGTCAACCGCATCCAGTTCACCCCGGACCTGCTCCCGTCCGACGTGACGGGAGTATCCATCTACAACCAGTCCTCCCGGTTGTTCGAGTTCCGGCCGGGGGCGGTGTTCGCCAATATTGTTATTGGCGATGAAATCAACCGGGCCTCCGCGAAGACCCAGTCGGCCTTGCTCGAATGCATGGAGGAGCACCAGGTCACCGTTGACGGAAACACCTACCGGCTGGACGAACCCTTCATGGTCGTGGCCACACAGAATCCCATCGAAATGGAAGGGACCTACCCGTTGCCCGAGGCGCAGCGGGACCGTTTCATGGCGCGGATCTCCATGGGCTACCCGGACAAGGACGCCGAGATCGAGATGCTCGAAACGCATCAGGCCACGTCCCCGCTGGCCAAGGTTTCCGCCGTTGTCACCTCGGCGGATGTGGCTGCCATGATCACCACCGTCCAGCAGGTGTACGTGTCCCAGGCTGTCAAGGAGTACACGGTGTCGCTGGGCAGGGCCACCAGGGAGAGCCCGCTGCTGCGGCTGGGCGCGAGCCCCCGCTCCATGTTGCAGCTCCTGCGGGCAGCAAAGGCCACCGCCGCACTGGACGGGCGGGACTTCGTCCTTCCGGACGACGTCGTCCACGTCGCCGAAGCAGTCCTGGCACACCGCATCATCCTGGACCGCAAGGCCGCAGGGACCGGAGAAACCCCCCACAGCGTCTTGAGGGGCATTTTGTCCCGCCTTCCTGTCACCTCCCAGCCCGGCGGAACCGTCACCAAGGCTCCGGCACCCGCCGGCAGGACCGCCGCCCCGGTCACCGGGCTGGGCAGGAACCGCTAGGCGGACGCCATGGCGCTGCTGGACCGGGTACCCCGGCACCTCTTCACCCAACGCGGCTGGGGCATGATCGCCGCCGGCGGGGTGTCACTCGTCGCAGCGTCCGTCATGGGACGCAGGGACCTGCTGACGCTCAGCATCCTGCTGATAGTCCTCCCCCTCGTTTCGCTCGCCGGAATCCGCCTGGTCAAGCCACGGTTCCAGGTGTACCGGGAGTTCAATCCGGCACCGGTGGAAACGTCAGCACCCGCAACGGTGCGGCTGGCAGTGGCGCGGACAGGGAACGGCAGCGGCAGGGCCACCATGGAAGAGCGGCTGCCGGCGCGCTTCGGCGAGTCCCCTGCCTTCCGGTTCCCTTCCCGTTCTGCCACCGGCGGCACCAGCCGGTACGAATACCATCTGCGCTCGGCCCAGCGGGGCCAGTTCCTGATCGGCCCGGTGACTGCCGAATTCACGGACCCCTTTGGCCTTTCGCTGCATCGGCAGGCAATAGACGACGGCGACACCCTCACCGTGACGCCGGCCGCCGTCGTACTTCCCCTCACCGGGCTCGCTGGCGCACGGGGGAATGATGGCGTGACCGCCACCCGGATCCGGGCAAATCCCAGCGACGACGACGTGATGACCCGTGAGTACCGCCACGGCGATCCGATGCGGCGGGTGCACTGGGCCGCCACGGCACGGCACGGCGACCTCATGGTGCGGCAGGAGGAATCAGTCACCACCCCCGAGGCGACCATCATCGTGGACCACAGGTACGGTGCGTTTTCAGGTGGTCCAGGTGCCGGACTGCAGTGGCCCGCCGGCCAGGACGGCCACCCCATGGCCAGCAGCGGGACTTTTGAATGGTCCGTCGTGGCGGTCATGTCCATCAGCGCACACCTGGCCGAACGAAACTACGCACTTCGCGTGCTGGACACAGGGGGCGGGCCTGCCTTCCTGCGCTCGCCGTCCGCTCCCGAGCCTGAGGTGGAGGAGTACAGCGGCGCAGCAGGACTCCAGTCCATCGCGGAAAGCCTTGCGGCGATCCAGCTGACCGGGCCCCACCACCCCCGCCGCGAGAATACCCTCCGGGACTGGGCTGGAAAGGTTACAGCAAGCGGCGACCGCACCCAGCAGGACGCCGGACCGGACGCGTTCGATGACCTGCTGATGGACAAACTGTCAGCCCACCGGATGAGGGGACCGGTGATTGCGGTCCTTGGAACACTTTCACGGGTGGAGGCCCTTGCGCTGGCCCCGGCTGCGGGTTACGGCACCAACGCCTTTGCCGTGATTGTCACGGAGAAGCCGGGCGAGTCCGCGGAGGTTGTGGAAGCACTCCGGCAGGGAGGCTGGCGTGCTGTTGCGGTGGCGCCCTCGGTCCCGGTAGCGGCCGCGTGGAGCCAGTTCGACCAGGACATGGCAGTGCCTACTCCGTCAGCGGAGGTCCGGCGCGGGACGGGGGCGGTGCGGTGACCACGGCAACAACACACAGTCCGGGAACCGGCCACGAGCCCGGGCTCCAGGGGGAACCCCGCCGTGGAAGGCCGCGGGTAGGCGCCTACCCCTGGGCCATGGCAGCCGCCATAGCCCTGGCTGTGTCCGGTGCCGCCCTGTCCCTGAACGGTGTCCTCCGGGGCTGGGGCTGGTACTGGCCCGCTCTGACCACCGTCCTGGTGGTAAGCCTCACCCTGGCAGCACTTCGATCCGTGCGGGCGCAACCCCTGCTGGTAACTGCCGGCGGATTCCTTTCCCTGGGCGCAATCCTGACGCTGACATTCTTCCGCGGCTCCAGTTTTGCCGGGCTTATCCCCACCGGCAGCACCCTGGGCGAACTGGACCGCCTCATCCGGCGTGCCAGCGAAACCGTGCTTTCCGAGACGGCGCCGGTGGCCCCCAATGTGGGAATTGTCATGGTCATCTGCGCTGTCCTGGGCCTGGCGGTCATTTTGGTGGACGCGCTCGCGCTGCCGCTGGGCATACCCGCCGCCACGGGTGTTGGCCTGCTGGCCATCCTGGTGGTACCGGCGATGATCAAGCCGCAGAGCGTGGGCTTCTGGGGATTTGCCGTGACGCTGGCCGGATACCTGGCCATCCTTGCCTGCAGCCAGTACTTCGTCCCCGATGCACGGCTTCAGACGGATTCCGCCCGCAGTCCCGGGCAGATGAAGCGTGCCGTCCTCACAGGGTCCGTTGCGCTCGCCGCCACGCTGGTGGCGCCCCTGGCCATTCCCGGCTTTGACCAGGGGACTTTCCCCCAGGGTTCGCGGCTCAACCCGTGGGGGGCGTCAACAGGCCTGAACCCCATGATCACGCTGGGCAACAGCCTCCGGACTCCTGACGGAAGCGGGCGCATCACGTACGCCACCAATGCATCCACCCCGCTGTACCTGCGGTCCGTCACCGTGGATCACTTCGACGGCGACTCCTGGGGCCCGGACGACCGTACTGCGTCCCGGCTCCGGCTGGGCGGCCGGATCGATCCCGGCTACACGGTGCTGGCGGACGAACAGCAGCGGCTGGTGACGGCCATCGACGCCGGCAGCTTCAACAGCCCGTATCTTCCAGCGCCCTACGCCCCCGAGTCCGTCCGCGGACTCAACGGGCGATGGACCTGGGACCCTGCCACCCTGAGCATTAAGGGGTCGGACACCACCACCTCCAGGAGGCAGGAGTACCTGGTCACGTCCTCCGCACCCAAACTGACGGCAGGGCTGCTGGCGCAGTCCTCGGCGGCGGTCCAGGGCATCCCGGCGGATTTCACCAGGATTCCCGGCAACGTTCCGGACGTTGTCCGCACCACTGCCGATACCGTGGCTGGAACGGGCACGCCGTACGCCAAGGCGATGGCACTCCAGAAGTACCTCCGCTCGCCGGAGTTCACCTATTCCCTGCAGTCCCCGGTACAGGGCGGCTATGACGGCAACGGGCTCTCGGTCTTGGCGGATTTCCTGGAACAGAAGAGCGGTTACTGCATCCATTACGCGTCGGCGATGGCTGTGATGGCACGGCTGGAAGGTATCCCAAGCCGCATTGCCGTGGGCTACGCACCCGGCAGGCTCACGGGTGCCACGGTTTCAGTGGCCGGCCAGGGAGCACTACCGGAATATGAGGTGGATGCGCGCGACGCCCACGCCTGGCCCGAACTCTACTTCCAGGGGCTGGGCTGGGTGCCCTTCGAGCCAACCCCGTCCCGTGGCGTGGTTCCCGAGTACGCCACCGAATCAGCGGCCGCCGCCGCGCCCGACGCGCTGGACAACAATGAAGGCGTGCTCCCCGACGCTGCTCCGGCTCCTTCCCCGGCACCGAGCGCCGCTCCCCTGCCCGCACCGGGTGGCAGCGGAAGCCCCGACACGGGCCGGCAACTTCTGCCGTGGCTGCTGACTGCCGGCGGCATGCTGGGAATTGCCCTTCTGCTGGCTTCGCCGCGGCTGGCAAGGACGGCGATCAGGGCGGGCAGGCTTCGGCCGCAGGACCACGGCACCGCTGTACCTTTGGGCTGGCGGGAACTGCTGGACCTCGGCACGGACTATGGCATGGCCCCGGGTTCGAGCGAAACACCGAGGGCATATTCTGCGCGGCTCCGCGGCTCCCTGCTGGGGGAACCCCATGGCATGGACCAGCAGGCCCACCTGGCCGTTGTTGCACTGACGGCAGACTTTGAGCGCCACAGCTACGGCCGCCCACCACTTCCGGTCCCCGCAGCGGCAGCCGGCGGCGAAGAGTCCGGCTCCAGCGGCGATACCAACAGCACCCTGGCAGCCCGGGTTGCGGCCGTTGAAACGTCGCTGCACGCCAATGCCACCTTCACGCGCCGTTTGCGGGCAGCCTGGGTTCCCGCGTCGGTCATGGGACGGCTCGGCCGGCTGCTTTCAGCCCCGTTCCTCGCCACTGGCCGGATGCTGCGCGGCACGGCAAACGCCGCCGCCCGCTCGTGGCCTGGTAACTCCAGGCGTGGAGCGCGCGACGGCGTTCGGCGGCAGGGCGGCAACTGACCGGCAACTGCCGGTCAGGGCACTATCCGGCGTACGGGTCGGCGATGCCGATGTACTGGGTGTACAGGTATTCCTCAATGCCCTCGAGGCCGCCTTCGCGCCCGAGGCCGGACTGCTTGACGCCGCCGAAGGGTGCTGCGGCATTGGAGATGACGCCGGCGTTCAGGCCAAGCATGCCCGTCTCGAGGCGTTCGCCCATCCGGATGCCTCGGTTGAGGTCCCTGGTGAAGACGTAGGCCACCAGCCCGTACTCAGTGTTGTTGGCCAGGCGCACGGCGTCGTCTTCACTGCTGAAGGTGATGATGGGCGCCACCGGGCCGAAAATTTCCTCGGACAGGATCCGGGTGCCCTCGGCGACGCCGGAGAGGATGGTGGGCTGGTAGAAGTAGCCCGGGCCCTCCACCGGTCCCCCGCCCAGCACTGCCTTGGCACCGGACGCGACGGCGTCCGAGACCAGTTCGTGGACCTTGTCCCGGCTCTTGGCGTCGATCAGCGGGCCCACCTTGGACTCGGGCTCGGTGCCGCGTGCGGTGGTCATCTCCTTCATCTTCGCGGCGAACTTCTCCGCGAACTCGGCTGCAACGGACTCGTGCACAATGAAGCGGTTGGCCGCGGTGCAGGCCTCACCCATGTTCCGCAGCTTCGCGAGCATTGCGCCGGCGACCGCAGCGTCCAGGTCAGCGTCCTCAAAGACCACGAACGGGGCGTTGCCGCCGAGCTCCATCGAGGTGCGCAGAACAGTTTCGGAGGCATCCGCGAGCAGGCGGCGGCCCACTTCAGTGGAGCCGGTGAAGGACAGCTTCCGGAGCCGGGAGTCCTTGATCAACGGGCCGGTGGTGGCACCGGCAGTGGACGTGGGGATGACGTTGAGCACCCCGGCGGGCAGGCCGGCCTCCATCATGACGGCGGCGAAGAGCTGGGAGGTCAGCGGCGTGAGGTTCGCTGACTTCAGCACCATGGTGCAGCCGGCGGCCACGGCCGGGGCGATCTTGCGGGTGGCCATGGCCAGCGGGAAGTTCCACGGGGTGATCAGGAGGCAGGGGCCAACGGGCTTCTTGGTCACCAGCAACCGTGACTTGCCGTCCGGGGACACCGAGTACCGGCCGAAGGCACGGACTGCCTCCTCGGAGAACCAGCGCAGGAACTCGGCGCCGTAGGTAACTTCCCCGCGGGCTTCGGCCAGCGGCTTGCCCATTTCCATGGTCATCAACAGCGCGAAGTCCTCGGCGCGTTCAGTCACGAGCTCAAAGGCACGGCGGAGGATCTCGCCCCGCTCGCGGGGCGGAACCTTTGCCCAGGACTCCTGGGCGGCGGCGGCAGCATCCAGGGCTGCGGCACCGTCCTCCGCTCCGGCGTCGGCAAGGCTCAGCAGCACCTTTCCGGTGGCGGGATCCTCGACGTCGAAGGTCTTCCCGGAGATGGCGTCCCGCCATTCACCGTTGATAAGCAGGCCAGTGGGGACAGAGGCCAAAAGGGCGCTTTCGCGGTCTGCGGAAACGGCCGGCTGTGCAGTGACAGTCACAATGACTCCCTCGTCAGTAGGGTTGGTGCAGCCCTTCGGCGGCGGCCGGAGTGACCGGGCCCATACAGGCTGATTAACTGCCAGACTACTGCTGGGCTTCCGGCAGGTCTACGCCGTTGCGCACTGCTGCATCACAGGGTTGCTGTGCAGCTGCACAGCGTGGCCTGCACGTCATCGGAGATGGTCAGCGTGCAGCCAGGACAGCGGAGTAAAGCTCTCTTTTGCTCACCCGGACGTCCTCGGCAACGGCTGCCACCGCTTCCTTAAGCCGGATACCCTGGGAAACGAGCTCGTTCACTGCAGCCACGTGGTCCTCGGGCTCCCCGGCTGCCTTTTCCGGCGCTCCGCCGAGGACAACGGCGATCTCCCCCCTGATTTCTGTCTTCTCTGCCCACTCCAACAGTTCATTGAGCGTGCCGCGGATGACTTCTTCATATGTTTTGGTGAGTTCGCGGCATACGGCGACGGGACGGTCGGGCCCGAACCGTTCGCGCAGCGCCCGGAGCATGACCTCGAGCCGGTGCGGTGCTTCGAAAAACACCATGGTCCGCCGTTCCCCGGCAAGGTCGGCCAGGCGCGAGGCCCTTTCACCGGCTTTGCGCGGAAGGAACCCTTCGAAACAAAAACGGTCCGTGGGCAGGCCGGAGAGCGCCAGGGCAGTGAGTACGGCTGACGGGCCCGGAACTGCAGTCACCGTCAGGCCCGCCGCGACTGCCCCCTCAACCAGGCGGAAACCCGGATCCGAAACCGAGGGCATGCCTGCGTCGGTGACCATGACCAGGGTGCTTCCGGACTTCACCTGTTCCAGCAGCTCGGCAGTCTTGGCCGCCTCGTTGTGTTCGTGGTAACTGATGACCCGCCCGGCCACCGTCACACCCAGGCTCTGGACCAGCCGGTGCAGGCGGCGCGTGTCTTCTGCTGCCACGATGTCCGCGGTTCCCAGCAGTTCCACCAGACGCGCTGAAGCATCACCGGTATTACCGATCGGAGTGGCGGCGAGCAAGATGCGCCCTGCCGTCGCCGTGCCGGTATCAGGAGGTGTGTTGGGGTTAGGGTCCACGCCACCAGCCTACTGCTGCCGGGGGCTGCCGGCCGCAAACGGTAGCATTGGCTCGTGACGCAGACCTCGACGCGGCCGGGCGAAACCGGAGAGGCCGCCCCCGCGGCAGCCGGCAGTGATACCGCGGTAAAGGCAGGGGGGCCGGGCGGTTCCTTGCGGCCCTGGGTCACCCGCCCCGCCGAGGCCTTCACGGTCGACTCCCTCCTGGCGCGGCTCCTGGGAAGTGCCCACACGTGGCGTGATTACCCGCCGACGTTGAGGCTGTGGCTGCTGCTGGTCCCCGTCCTGACAGCCGTTGCCGGCGGGGTCCTGCGTTTTGTCCGGCTGGAGGCCCCGGCCAAACTCGTCTTCGATGAAACGTATTACGTGAAGGACGGCTACTCGTACCTGATCAGCGGCTACGAGCGCGGCTGGCCGGACAAAGCCAACGATGCATTCAATGCGGGAAACCCGGGGGTGCTCCTGGACTCTCCCGAATACGTGGTCCATCCGCCGGTGGGCAAATGGATGATCGCGGCAGGCATGGGGCTCTTCGGTCCGGAAAACCCGTTTGGTTGGCGCTTCGCTGCTGCACTGACCGGAACGTTGTCCATCCTGCTCCTGTCCCTGGTGGCGCTGAAGCTCTTCCGGTCGCTCCCGCTGGCAGGTGCCGCGGGACTCCTTCTGGCGGTGGACGGCCACCATCTGGTGATGTCCCGGACGTCGCTGCTGGACATCTTCCTGATGTTCTGGGTCCTCGCCGCATTCGGCGCCCTGCTCCTGGACCGGGATGACGGCCGGCGGCGGCTGGCTGTTCGGCTGGCCCGGGCTGCTGCAGAAAACGGCGGACACCCGACGCCGGCCCAGCTGCTCTCCGGCCCCTGGCTGGGGATCCGCTGGTGGCGCCTGGCGGCGGGGCTATGCCTGGGGCTCGCCGTCGGGACCAAATGGTCTGGACTGTTCTTCCTGGCCGGGTTCGGACTGCTCACCGTTTTCTGGGATCTCAGTGCACGGCGGGTTGCCGGCGTCCGCGGCTGGATCAGCGGGGGCATCATCAAGGACGGGGTCCCGGCATTCGTCAGCATGGTCCCGGTGGCCGCGCTTGTGTACGCGGCAACGTGGACCGGCTGGTTCCAGTCCGAAAATGCGTACTTCCGCCGGTGGGCCGAGAGCAATCCCTCTGCCGAGTGGGGTTGGCTGCCGGACTCTGTCCGTTCACTGGCCCATTACCACCGGGAGGCGTACACCTTCCACCAGGGCCTCGGCTCTGACCACCCCTACGAGGCCAGCGCCTGGAGCTGGCTGGTACTTGGCAGGCCGACGTCGTTCTTTTACGAATCGCCCCAGCAGGGCAGCCCCGGCTGTGCGGTGGAAAAGTGCACCTCGGCCATCCTTTCCGTCGGAAATCCGCTGATCTGGTGGGGTGCAGCAATCTCCCTGGTGGTCCTTCTCTTCTGGTGGGCGGGGCGGCGGGACTGGCGCGCAGGGGCCATACTGGCCGGCGCGGGCGCAGGCTACCTCCCGTGGTTCCTGTACCCCGAACGGACCATGTTCTACTTCTACGCGGTGTCCTTCGAGCCTTTCCTCATCCTGGCGCTCACCTACTGCCTGGGCCTCGTTTTGGGCAGGGCTTCCGATCCTCCGTGGCGGCGCCGGTCAGGCCTGTACCTGGTGGCCCTTTTTGTTGCTGCCGCGATCCTGCTGTCCGCTTTCTTTTATCCTGTCTGGGCAGCCGAAACCATTCCCTACGAGGACTGGAAAGTCCGGATGTGGATGCCGTCCTGGATCTAGGGCAGGATGGCATCAGACCCCAACCGAGCCGCTGCCGCGGCATGGCAGCGGAACGGAGACCCGTGTGAGAGAAGCGAGCACTGAACTGCTGGTGGAGCTTGATGCAGCCAGCAACGTGACTGATCTGCTGCTGGAGCAGCACGCTGCCAACCCTGCCCACCCCCTGTATCGGCGTAAGGGGCCAAACGGCTGGGTGGACGTGCCGGCCGGCAAATTCCTGCACGATGTCAGTGCCCTGGCAAAGGGACTCATCGCCGGCGGCATCGAGCCCGGCGACAGGGTGGCGGTGATGTCCCCCACCACGTATGAGTGGACGCTGGTGGACTTCGCCATCTGGTTCGCCGGCGGCGTGACGGTTCCCATTTACGAAACATCCTCGGCCCGGCAGGTGGAGTGGATCATCCAGGACGCGGGCGTTCGCCGGGTCTTTGCCGGCGACCGCCGGACAGTGGCCTTGGTGACGGACGTCCTGACTGGTTCCGCCCTGTTCCGGGACCGGCTCGTCAATGTGGTCCGGATGGATTACGACGGCGACGCTCCCAACCTTGCCAGCCTCGCCGCGGCTGGCGCCGGGGTCACTGACGCGGAGCTTGAACGGCACCGCAGCCGCGCGGGGCTGGACGACGTCGCCTCCCTGGTGTACACATCCGGCACCACGGGCAATCCCAAGGGTTGCGAGATTACCCATGGAAACTTCGCCCTGGTGGCCAAGAACATCGTGGCGTTCCTTCCTGAACTGCTCCTGCAGGACCAGGCCCGCACCCTGATGTTCCTGCCGCTGGCACACGTCCTGGCCCGCGCAGTGCAGGTGGTTTGCCTCAGCGCGGGGGCAACCCTGGGACATACGGCAGGAGCCGCGCAACTCCTGGAGGACCTGGGAACCTTCCGGCCCACTTTCCTCCTGGTGGTACCGCGGATCTTCGAAAAAGTCCGGGCCACGGCCGCGCACAAGGCCGCGCTGGCGGGCAAGGACCGGCTGTTCAAGGCTGCTTCCGCCACGGCCATTGAATACTCGCAGGCAGAAGACCAGCGGGACCGCGGCCAGGGTAGCGGTCCTGGACTGCTATGCCGGGTACGGCACGGAATCTTCGACCGGCTGCTGTATCCCCGCCTGCGCCGGGCCCTGGGCGGGCAAGTGGGGTATACAGTCTCCGGCGCAAGTCCCCTCGCCCTTGATGACGCTCACTTCTTCCGCGGCGCCGGCATACCCGTGCTGGAAGGGTACGGGCTCACCGAAACCACGGCGCCGTGCACCGCGAACACCCCGTCGCGCACGCGGGTGGGGTCCGTGGGCATACCCATCCCGGGCACCACCATCCGTGTGGCGGAAGACGGCGAGATCCTGGTTAAGGGGATCGGTGTGTTCAAGGGCTACCACGGGAACGAGGCCGCGAACGCGGAGGCTTTCGTTGATGGATTCTTCCGTACCGGCGACCTCGGGGAACTGGATCCGCAGGGGTACCTGACAGTCACCGGCCGGAAGAAGGACCTCCTGGTCACGGCCGGCGGCAAGAACGTTGCACCCGGTCCGCTGGAAGAGCGGATCCGCGCCCACCGGTTGGTGGCTCATGCGGTGGTGGTGGGCGACGGCAGGCCCTTTGTCTCGGCGCTGGTGACCCTTGACCCTGAGGGCCTGAACGATTGGCGCTCCGAACAGGGCCTGCCGGCCCTGGAACTGGCACAGGCGGTCAGCGATCCCGACGTCCTCGCGGCAGTGCAGGATGCGGTGGACCAGGCCAACCTGTTTGTCTCCAAGGCGGAGTCGATCCGCAGGTTTTCGCTCCTTGACGCCCAGTTCACCGTGGAGTCAGGACACCTGACGCCGTCCCTCAAACTGAAACGCGCCGCCGTCGTGCGCGACTACGGTGACGACGTCGCCAGGCTGTACGCCTAGGCTCCGTTCCCGGACGGGGTGACGACGCCTGGGGTATCAGGCGCCTTCAGCAGCTGTTTCGGGCTCATCTTTGGCCAGGCCGCGCCGGCGCCTGGTAGGCCATGTCAGGATCAGCGTCACGAGCGCGGTCAGCAGCACCAGTGCGGCTATGACCATGCCGGCATCAATCCAGAACTGGCCGGGGAAAAGCCGGATCAGGGTATCGTCCAGGCTGAAGGTCCAGGACCCGTCGGCGAAGAAGATGCGGTGGAACTCGGTAAAGAACTGCTGCCAGCCGAGTACTGCCAGCGTGCCCAGCCCGAGGATCAGGACCAGCGTAACGATAGAGCCTGCAAAGAGGCCCCTGCGGACTCCGCCCCTGCTTCGCTTTCGGAGGTAGAGGACGGCGATCAGGCTGACGAGGATCAGCAGGACGCCGGCACCGAACGTGGAGAGGATGACGAGTTTGACGTCCGCCATGTGGCTGACTTCGCCGTCCTTGAACAGCTTGTCACCACTGCGGTGGACCAGGTCGCCGAGGTAGCGCGGCCCCGACCAGTTGGTCAGGTAATCCACGGCATAGGACCCGTAGGTCATCCTGTCGTCCGTGCTGAAGCCATACCCGTCCCCGGGGAAGCCCGGACGGTTGTACTCCACCCACAGGAACAACGGAGTGGTCACTGCGCGGACAGCGAGGATCAAAAGAATCAGCGGGAAGAAAACGGCGAGCAGTACCTGCATCACCCGCGGAGCCACGGGCTTGGCGTTGGCGGCGCTCTCCCGCTGGGCGTTGCGGCGCTCCACCTCCTCCTCCGGCGGCCGGATCTGAAGCGCGGACGTGGGAAGCGGCTCCTTGAAAACAGGTGAGCTGCCCTCTGCCGGAGTCTCCGCGGCAGCTTCAGCAGCCTTCCGGCGGGCCCTGCTCTCCGGCTGGATGGTCGCCTGGGAAGCGGCGGCCGCGGGCTCCCCGGCCTTCTCGGAGGAGGAACTCAGGTCAGTGGCGGATGAGCCCTCGGCAGCATGGTCTGCGGAAGATCTGCCGGCACCGGAGCCTTCGACGGCGCCACCGTCACGGGCGGAACCGGCAGCAGCCGCGGCCGGGGACCCCGTGGCCGCACTCGAGCCGTTGCCGGAGGGTGTCAGCCAGGAAAACGCGGGCTCGTCGGAGTCCCCGGAAGTATCCAGGAGAGGTTCCGGCTGCGGCTCTGCGCTTTTGGCGCGGGCCGGTGTTTCGTCTTTCACAGCAGCGTCACTTCCGTCGTGTTTCCGCGCCGGGCCGTGGTCAGCTGGCGCGCTTTTTCTGTTGTCGAGCCTACCGTCCGCGCCTTCCGGGGGACGAGGAACCACCCCGGCTGAATTACAACGATTCAGGCAGCGATCTCCGTGTAGCCGGCGTCCTCCCGCCGCAGGTCCCCGCGTTCTCCCGCGAGGTAAGCGGGCCTCCCCCATCGCAGAACGTAGAACCAGTAGGCGGCCAGGACCGCAGCGCCGATGCCGATTTTGGCCCACACCGGTAAAGGACCGGGAGTGACAAAGCCTTCAACCAGACCTGAGACGAACAACACCAGGACCAGGCCAAGGGCAACGGTGATGAGGGACCTGCCTTCCTCGGCAACAGCCCTGCCCCTGGTCCGTGCGCCCGGTGACACCATGGCCCAGAAGACGCGGAGACCGGCTGCACAGGCGATGAACACGGCGGTGAGCTCCATCAGCCCGTGCGGCAGGATGTAGCTGAAAAAAACGTCGCTCTTTCCGGCCGCTGCAAACATTCCGGCGGCAATCCCAACCCCCTGGGCATTCCCGAACAGGATCATGGGAACCCAAAAGCCCGTAATCCCCAGAGCCACGGCCTGCGCGCTGATCCAGGCGTTATTCGTCCATACAGCACCGGCAAAGGATGCCGCCGGATTTTCAGAGTAGTAATTGATGAAGTCTTCCTCGACGTACTGCCTCGCCGCAGCCTCGGACGCTACTGCCCGCAGCGCTTCGGGAGACGTGCCGATCCAGAACGCGTAGGCTGCGGCGATGAGGGTGAAGGCTGCACCGCAGGCAAGCGTCAGCCAGGTCAGCCGGTAGAAAGCGGCCGGAAGTGCAATCACAAAAAACCGTGCCAGGTCCGCCGGCACATTGGACCTGGCGCCAGTAAAGCGGGTCCTGGCCTGAGCAAGGGTGGCGGACAGCGAGGCGGACAGTCCGCTTTCGGGGGCGACTGACCGGATCAGGGACAGGTGGGCAGACGTCGACTGGTACAGCGTCAGCAGTTCGTCGGCCTCGCGCCCGCTGAGCCTGCCCTTGGCGGCAAGCTCGTGCAGCCGTGCCCACTTGTCCGCGTTCGCTGCGGAGAAGGCGTCCATATCCACGCGACCAGCCTAGCCTCACCGCACTAGACTTTGAGCGACCACACCGAACGGGACAGGGAACGGGGCAGAACTGTGGCTTCGATTATCACCGGCGAGGCCGTGGTCCTGGAATTGCGGCCTGCATCTTTTGCCGGCCGCGCGCTGGGACTGCTCCTTGATGCGGCATTCAACATCGTCCTGCTGGTGGCGATCCTGATTGGGCTCGCCGCGGCCGGGGAGGACCTGGATGAGGCTGCCGCGCGTGCCCTGACCCTGGCCAGTGTGGTCTTTTGCCTGGTCATCGTCCCCGTGGCCGTGGAAACACTGAGCCGCGGCCGGTCGCTGGGGAAGCTGGCCACCGGCCTCCGGGTGGTCAGGGAGGACGGCGGCGCCATCCGTTTCCGGCACGCCGTAATCCGCGGCCTGACCGGCTTCCTGGAGATCTACCTGACTTTCGGTGGCGTCGCACTGATCGTCGCGCTGTTCAACGACAGGTCACGCCGGCTGGGAGACCTGATGGCCGGTACGTACGCTGTTCGTACCCGCGTCCCCGTGGAGCAGCCGGTTCCGGTGTTTGTTCCGCCGCGGCTGCAGGCGTGGGCCGCGGCCGCCGATATCGGAAGGATTCCTGACGGGACGGTTCGCAGGGCCTCGCAGTTCATCCGGCAGGCAGGGCGGATGGCACCCTTGTCGCGGTCGGAAATGGCGGCGTCCATTGCCACGGAACTCTCCGCCCACGTCGCTCCGCCCCCACCCCCGGGAACCGGCCCGGACGACTACCTTGCCGCCGTCGTCGCCGAACGCCGTACCAGGGAGCTGACTCGGCTCACGCAAACACGCCGGCGCAACACGGAGGTCGGCGAGCGCTTGCAGCGGCTTCCTTTCGGCAGCTGACCTCTAGTTGTCGTACTCGCTCCACGGGATGTTCCAGTCGCCGAACCCGTCATCGTGGGCTGCATAATCGCCCTCGGTGTTCACGATCTGTACCACGTCCCCGGTGCCCATGTTGTCAAAGACCCAGGCAGCGCCGTCGGGGGCGAAGCCGATGCAGCCGTGCGAGACGTTCGTGTTGCCGATGAACGGATAGGCGGACTCGAGGGCCTGGTGGATGTAGGCACCGCTGAGCGTCAGCCGGATGGTGTACTCGACGTCCACGTCGCCGTAGTAGGCCGGATCGTCGGGTTTGAGCCCGATGCTCGAGGCCCGGAAGTGGTCATAGCGCTTCTTTTCCATCAGCACCCCGTAGCCGCGGGCGGACGGGAAGCGCTTGTCCCCCATGCTGACGGGCAGCGTTTTGACCACCTGGTCGTTGACGCTCAGCGTGAAGGTGTGGGCAGCGGCATCGGCGACGGCCACCTTCTTGTCACCGATGGAGACATTCACCTTCTTATTGAAGTTGGCGATCTGGCCGTTGCCCAGGTCCACGCCGAAGAGCTGCATGTCCATGGTGATGGTGGAGTTTGCCGCCCAGAAGTTTTCCGCGCGGTACCGGACCATGGTGTCGCTGTGCCAGTGGAAGGCGCCCGCCTGGCCGGCGCTGCTGGTAACGCTGATGGCCTTTTCCACCGCCTCGCGGTTGACCACTGGTTCGCTGAAGATGACCTGCAGAGGCTGCCCAACGCCCACCTTCATTCCGTCCAGCGGGTAAATGGCGGCGTCCGCTTCATGGGAACTGGACACTGTGCTGAAGGACTGCGTGGTGCTCGTCTCGCGGCCGGCTTCATCCTTGACCACGTAGGTATAGCTGTAGTCGGTGTTGAACTTGAGCGGTCCGGATGCGGTCCAGCCTGTTCCCGCGGCGTCGATACGGCCCTCCACCGTTTCGCCCGACGTGCTGGTCAGGGTGACCCGTTCAATGGTGCCGTTGCCTACCTTCAGGGACACCGGGGCAGCCGGGTTCACCTGCTTGGCACCGTTGGCCGGTGCGGCGTCGAACGTGACCGGCGCAATGACCGGCGAAGCGATGCCGGGAGAGGTCCTGACGGCGGATCCCGCTTCAGACTCGATTGCTCCGCGGGCAATGCCTGGCGAAACCGCGGCAAAAACGCCGCCCACCGCGGCGAGGACGCACACGGCGATCACCACGAGGATTTTCTTGAGGTTTCCCGGACGGCGGGACTGGACTTCGGGCTCCATATTTTGATCCTAGGGGCAGAAAGTAACAGCCCGGGTGCCGACGGCACCCGGGCACTTTACTTCTTAGTAACGATAGTGCTCGGGCTTGTACGGGCCGGCGACGTCGATGTCCAGGTACTCTGCCTGGTCCTTGGTCAGCTCGGTCAGCTCGACACCCAGGGCATCAAGGTGCAGCCGCGCCACCTTTTCATCCAGGACCTTGGGCAGGACGTAGACCTGGTTCTCGTACTCGCGTTCGCCTTCGGGCTGGTCCTTCTTGGTCCACAGCTCGATTTGCGCGATGGTCTGGTTGGCAAACGAGTTGCTCATCACGAAGGACGGGTGTCCGGTGGCGTTGCCCAGGTTCAGCAGCCGGCCTTCCGAGAGGACGATGATGGAGCGCTCGGCATCCGTCCCGGCCTCGAAAACCCACTCGTGCACCTGCGGCTTGATTTCCACCTTCTTGATGCCGGAAGTCCTGGCCAGCCCGGCCATGTCGATCTCGTTGTCGAAGTGGCCGATGTTGCCCACGATCGCTTTGTTCTTCATCCCGGCCATGTGCTCGGCCATGATCACGTCCTTGTTGCCCGTGGTGGTGATGAAGATGTCACCCTGCGCGAGGACGGACTCCAGCTTGGCCACCTGGTAGCCGTCCATCGCGGCCTGCAGCGCGCAGATGGGGTCAATCTCGGTGACGATGACCCGGGAACCCTGGCCGCGGAGCGCTTCCGCGGCGCCCTTGCCGACGTCACCGTAGCCGCAGACGACGGCGACCTTGCCGCCCATGAGCACGTCCGTGGCCCTGTTGATGCCGTCCGGGAGCGAGTGCCGGATTCCGTACTTGTTGTCGAACTTGCTCTTGGTGACGGAATCGTTGACGTTGATGGCCGGGAAGAGCAGCTTGCCCTGTTCAGCCAGCTGGTACAGGCGGTGTACGCCGGTGGTGGTTTCTTCGCTGACGCCCTTGATGGTGGATGCGGCCCGGGTCCACTTGTTCGGGTCCGCGGCGATCGAGCGGCGAAGCACATCGAGGAAAATCCCGTATTCCTCGGAATCGGTGGGATCAGCGGAGGGTACGTTGCCCACTGCCTCAAACTCCACGCCTTTGTGCACCAGCATGGTGGCGTCGCCGCCATCGTCCAGGATCATGTTCGGGCCGAGCTCGGGGTTGGACTCCGCTCCGGGCCAGGTGAGGATCTGCTCGGCGGTCCACCAGTACTCTTCGAGCGTTTCACCCTTCCAGGCGAACACCGGCACGCCCTGGGGGTCCTCTACCGTGCCTTTCCCCACTACGACGGCTGCCGCGGCCTCGTCCTGGGTGGAGAAGATGTTGCAGGAGGCCCAGCGGACCTCGGCACCGAGGGCGGTCAGGGTCTCGATCAGCACGGCCGTCTGCACTGTCATGTGCAGTGAACCTGCGATCCGGGCACCTTTGAGGGGCTGGGTGGGGCCGAATTCCTCGCGGAGCGACATCAGGCCCGGCATTTCATGTTCAGCCAGGCGGATCTGGTGCCGGCCGGCTTCAGCCAGAGTGATATCGGCAACCTTGTAATCAAAAGTCATGGATGGTCCTTCGTCCTGTCCGGAGCGCGGCTCCGGTGTTGCTGTGGTGAGGTGCGACGCCGGCCGTGGCACCTGGGCTTTGTTTTGGGCGAGCTGGCGTGGCCGCTACCCGGCAGCGGCAGTTCCGGGGGCCGAATCGTGCTGGTCCGATGCTGCCGTGGTGGCTGCTGCCAGCAGTTCGGGAGGCAGGAGCAGCGGAATTCCGTCCTCGATGGCGTAACGCGGCTTGACTCCGGAGTCCCCGGCGACGGCTGCAACCAGTTCGTCCCCTTCCTGCACCAGGGCGGAACCCGTCACGGGACAGCGCAGGACGGACAGCAGCTCAGGACTGATATGTGGCATTTCTTCGTGCTCCCTGGCGGGCGCGCTCGCGCCGGTAGAGGACTGGTGTGCAGCTACCAGCCTACCGCCAGAAGGGTGTCAGGAGGGTTCACGCAGGACGCGCAGGTGCCCCCTGCGCGTACCTTCGGCGCCTGCCGGCGCCTCCAGCGCCGAGTGGGGCCCGCGCTGTGCCGGCGGCTGCTGCGCCTGGGCGGGGAGGGCTGCAGCATCACGGACAGCATTGGCAAGGGCCAGGAGATCATCCGGGCCGGGCTGCTGGGGAGAAGACGGCATGGCCAGCCTGAGGACTTCCCAGCCGCGCGGAACCGTCAGCGAATCAGCATGCTGCTCGCACAGATCGTAGCAATGCGGCTCCGCGTAGGTGGCCAGTGGACCGAGAACGGCTGTGGACTCTGCATAGACATACGTCAGGGTAGCCACCGCTGACTGGCGGCAGGCAGATCTTGAACACTGACGGATAGCTCCCACGACATCACAGACTACTCCGTGTCCACACAAAAACAGCGCATTGCCGTTCCGGCCGACGCGCCCCTGCCCCCGCGCCCATGTATCGCATAAATGTTCGCCCGGGTTTACAGTCGATGTATGCAGTCATCGAACCAGAAATCAGGTTTCACGGTCCGGTTGGCTGATCCGGATGCGCATAGCGGCCCGGACCACGGCTCCCAGGGTAAAAGCTTTGCAACGCGGCGCCGGAACCGGCACGGACGCGGGCTCCGGGGGGAGGTCGTGCTTCCCACGCACCCGGGGTACCGGACGCGGTCGGACCGCTTTGATGACATGGTGCTCGATTCCGCGCAGCGGCTCCACGATATATGGGGCAAGACGCTGGACGGGGTCAGGTTCGGCGTCGACGAGATACCGCCGGACCTGGAGCAGCTGGCCGCCCATTCCTCCTCCGTGCCGATGGGTTCCTACACTGCCGGCACCGACGCCGAAGGACCAATGATCACTGTCTACCGGCTGGTGGTGGAGCAGGGCTGCCCCGGGCCCGAAGAACTGCAGGACCTGGTCCATGATGTCGTGGTGGAGTACACCGCCGAGATGCTGGGTGTTGCCCCGGAGACGCTCGATCCGGTCTACCGCCGCCGGTACTGATCCCACGGCAAAAAGCGGGCGCGATCCTGCCCAGGGCAGGAGCTGCTAGTAGCTGAGGGTAACCGGCACTGTTTCCTGGCCTGCCGCTGCCGCCAGGAAGGCGAGTGTGGAGACGTCGCTTCTGCCGTCCTGCTGTACCAGCACCGAGCCATAAGCGGCATCCCCTGACGCCGACACGACGTAGCCCACCACGTCGGAGTCCTCCACCTTGTCCGGAACAGAGATCGACGACGTTGTCCCACCGGCAATATCTGCGGTAGCCGGTGCCCGTACTTTCCCGTCGGCGGTGATGGCGGCATAGGAAATGGTTGCCCTGGTGTCCAGAGCACCGAAGACCAGGCTGCGGACCCCGCCCTGCGGAACCGGAACGACGTGCTGGCTGCCCAGACGGACTCCCGCCGCTGCCCAGGCCACGTCCGACGGCTGGTCTTCCTGGAGTCCGCGGGTAACGCGCGTTGCGGCAACAAAGGAGACGTCCGAGGACGCAGCAACGGTATATTGCCCGGCGGGGACACCTGCGAGGGATACCTCAGTGACGGCACCTGCTCTGGCGGTGATGACGCCACCAGAGGGCAGGGTTGCTTGTCCGTCCCGGCCGTAGAGCTTAACTTCCACCACCGCGTCGGACGGTCCCGGAACTGTCAGCTGGAGCGCCGCCCCGGCGTCCTCATAGCCTGCCTTTCCGGTCAGCTGCGCCACCCCGCCAGGGTCCTGGATGTCCACTCCGGCCATCACCTGGCGCGCAGCCGGCGCCGCTCCGGGAGCAATGAAGTCGACTCCGCCCGGCGTGAGGCCGCGCAGGACGCTCTGCTGGATGACGGCAGCGACGGGACCGCCTGCACTGCGGATGTGCACGCTGAGTTGCGACTCCCCCGGGGCAAGGCCCGCAAGGACGACTGATCGGGAGGTGCCCGGCGCAACCAACAGGCCGCGGCTGCCGGGCGCCTGGATCTGGCCCTGGGCGCCGAAGAGCTCAAGGCTGACAGTGGCCGGTGTTGTGGAGGCATTGGTCAGCACGAGTACTGATGCCCGGCCCACGGTGGTGCTGGCCCCTGCAAGCCACTGGTCATTGGAGGGCTGGTGGCAGTTGGAGGTCGCGGTGCCCTGGAGGTCGCCGTCAGTGGCGGTGAACTTCATCACCGCTGCTGCTGAAGCTTTTTGATTGGCCAGTGCATCCGCGCTGAGTACGCTCACCTGGTCCACTGGGCGGGCGGCCACCACTCCTGCCAGGAGTTCCTGGGGCGCCCCGGCGGATGGTGCCTGGCCGGGCTCCTTGGCGGTGTCGACGACGGTGGTCCCGTCCAGTGCCGACAGCCGGCTTGCCGGCAGTACCCCTGCGGCGCCGAGCACGGCACCTGTGACAGCACTGGCCGCTGTGGCTGATTTCGGACTGAACTGGGGGTCGGTGCCTGCTTCCGTGCCTTCAAGCAGTCGGGCAGGGCCAGGGCACACACCAAGGCTTGTTCCGGCGGGCACGGCTGCCGCGGCGACGGCAAGGGCACGGCTGGAATCCGGCGGCGGCGCGAGAGAGCCACCTACTACTACCGCACCCGCCCCCGCCAGGATCAATGCCGCGGATGCCATGCCCACGAGTGCCGCTTTACGCCCCTGGGAAGCAGGCCGCCGGGGGACGTCCGCCTTTGCGTCCGGCTCCGGGGTCCCGCCTCCGCCCAATGGCTTGCCTGCGTCAGCGGAGGGCTGGTCGTCCGGCGCTTCAGCCGGCGTGGGGTGCTCATGCATTCTGGTGTTCCTTACGCAGGGAGCCCTCATCCCGTGAGATGCCGGTCCGGGGCCGCTGTGCCGGCATGGGGATGGCGAGCATGACTGTCAGGCCAATCACCGTGATCTGGGCAATGCCTGACCAGAGGGCCCAAGGGTTCTCGTAGCGGATGGTGAGCTGGCCTTCCGAAGCCGGAAGGGTGAAAGCCTGTGACCAGCCCGAACTGGTTGCCGTGAGCTTGCGGCCGTCCAGCCAGGCGCTCCAGCCCGCGTCCGCCCGTTCCGCGAGCACCACAAGACGGCCTTCGGGCCCCGCCGGAATGCGCGCATCGACGTCGTTGTATGTGGAGGGCACCAGCCCGATGGCCGCACCGCTTGCATCGACAATACGTACCCGGTGGGCAACATCGGCGGCCTGCAGTACCGGCTGGTTCAGGGGGGAGATCCGCCAGAGCCAACCCACGTCCGTCTGGCCTACGGCCACCAGGCCCGGCACCGCGTCGATCCTGCTGGCTGTCAGCTGGGCAGCTGTATCCGTGGAACGGAGGACCAGGAATCCTGCTCCCAGCTGTTCGAGGTCGCTGCGCGGGTCCACCCCTTGTCCGGCAACCAGTGTTGCCACCACGCGGCGGACGGCGGCGGTGACGTCATCATCGTCCCGAACGGTTTCCGCGCCCGGGCTGCCGATGATGTGCCGTGCGGACGCGATGGTGGAGAGGCTGTCCAGGGTGGTCCCGGCGCCCCGCATCAATGACGCGTCGAAAGTACCGTTGTCGCGTGTACTGATCAGCAGGGTGCGTGTTTGTTCGGGGCCGGTTCCGCGATCAATAGCGGTGGCAGGAAGGGTGCGGGGGCTGGCAGGCTCCACTAAACGCGGTGTTCCAAGCTGGCCGGCGGCTTCGGCATCCCCGGGGTTCGTGGCGCTGCCACCCGGGGAACCCACGGCGGTGGCGTCCAGCGTGGCCGGGCGCAGCAGGTTCTGGGCCGACCACGCGGCGAGGCCGGCCAGGGGTCCGGCCAGCAGGACAGCCATGCCGAGGGCTGTGGCAGCACGAAGGGCCGTCCTGCGCCTGGCGCTGCTGCTGTCCGCAGACTTCCGGGCCATGGCCAGGAGTTGCTCCGCTCCCAGGATGGCCGCGGCCAGGAGTGCGAACGCCGCAGCTGAAACAGTCGGACCGGTAAAGGGGGTCACGAGGGTTTCGGCATTTATCCCGGTGGCCACGTGGCTGGCAAGCCATCCGCCGGCAAGGGCGATGACACCCGCCACCCACAAAGACCTCGCTGTCATGGCGCGGTTTCCCGGGGTCACCAGACCGGCAACAGCCAGTACCAGCACCGGGGCGGCCACAAGGAGCGCCAGCAGCAATGCCCAGGGCACCGCCCCGGCCTCAAAATAGGGCAGCCCCTGCAGGCCGCCCTGCGGATCGAACTCCAGCGGCTGGCCCAGCAACTGTTGCCACAGTGGAGCGGCATCAAAGGCAAGCGGCAGTCCGGGGTCCGCCAGCAGCGCGCGCGGCCGGTCAAGCACGGACAGGCCGAACGGAATGAACAGAGCCGCTGGGGGCAGCAGGGCCCACCAGACCGTGCGTCCGCGGCGGCCGGGCAGGAGTCCACAAAGCAGAACCACCACGGTGGCCGGAAGCAGAAGCGAGGGGGCGGAGGCAACCACCACGGCCAACGCAAGGCCAGCTGCAGCTGCAGCGGTCCAGGACGGTGTGCCGTTGATGCCGGGCCTGGCAGGAGGTTTTTCGCTGAAGCGCCGTTCCGCAGGGGAAGGCAAGGTGAAACGCCCATGGCCTACTGCCGAGCCGGTAGCCCGGAGCAGGGCCAGGACCACCAGGGGAAGCATGATGTGGGCAATCAGCGCCCCTGCCCTGCCCTGGTTGACTGCCACCTGGAGTGCAGGGGCGGCGGCCCACAGGAGTGCGGCGGCAAGGCGGAGCCGTCGCCGGACGGTAAGCCCTCCCGCAGCGAACCAGGCTGTGAGGCCGGACAATGGCGCCGCGAGCAGGAGCAGCCAGGCCATGGCGGCATTTGCGTCGCCTCCGCCAAGGACCCCCAGGATCCACAGGACGTATCCGAAAGGGTCACCCCGTCCCGGCAGCCCGGCCCCCAGCGTGATCCACCAGGAGGAGGCGTGGTGCCAGATGTCGCCGAGGCCTGCTGAAACGGGGATCAGCCCGCCGCCGGCAACGGCGTCAGCACGGAAGAGGCCCGTCAGGGCAAGAAGGGACGCTATGGACGCAATGATCACCGCTGCAAGGGCGCCATTGCCCACCCAGCCGCGCTTTGTCCTGGCCAGTGCCGCGAAGTCGTCGGAAGCGTCGCCCGTGGGCTGGTGCGCCAGGGGATCCTGCTCAAGTTCGTCCGCCGGGGAGTTGTCCGCCCCTATCGCTTCCATCAGGGACCGCCGATGACTCCAGACCTCGCGGCGGGGTGTCTGGAGCTTCCGGATGACGGACCGGCGGATCCGGCGGGTTTGCCGGGCGCTTCGCCGCGCCTTAGCCACGGCACGTGGCCTCCCCAGCGCGGCACACGTGGCAACGAGCTGTGACAGGCCGTGTCCGGGATCCTTAATCAGAATGCTCAACACGAGTTTGAACAGACCGCCCAGAAGGGCTCCTGCTCCGTGAACGGGAACCATCCACGGCGTGGCATGCTTCAGCCGCAGATGCACCTGTGCTTTCCGGGCTGCTGCCGCATTGCCCAGGGCGTGTGGCCGGTGCGCAACGTGGAACATCCGCGCCGCGGGCACCACCACGACGCGATGCCCTGCCAGCCGGTTGCGCCAGCAGAAGTCAACGTCGTCGCCGCTGCCGGGCAGGGCTGGATCGAAACCGCCCAACTGTTCCCAGATATCACGGCGGACCAGCATGCCGGCGGAGTTGACTGCGAAGGTGTCGCTGCGGCCGTCGTACTGTCCCTGGTCCAGCTCGTCGGCGTCGATCAGGGTGAGCCGTTCAGCCCACCGGCTGGTGGACAGGCCGACGTCGATCAGCTTGCGTTCTGAGTGCCAGTCCAGCTGCTTGCAGCCTGCAACCGTTACCGAGGGCGCTCGTTCGACCGCACTGAGCAGCTCAGCGAGAGCCTGCGGTGCAGGTGCTGCATCATCATGGAGCAGCCAGATCCATTCAGCAGCCCCGGGGGCGGCGCGGCCGGACCACGGCGCCAGTTCGGCCAGTGCGGCCGATACTGCGGTCCCCATACCGCCCCTGCCCCGCTGCTGGCTGATGACGTTGGCTTCGCCCAGGGCCTGCTGAAGGAGGACCTCGGAATCATCCCGCGAGCCAGTGTCCACGCCGATGGCGTAGTCGGCGGGCCGCGTCTGGCCCGCCAGGGCTGCAAGGGTTCTGGGCAGATAGGCACTGCCGTTGTGGGCAACCACAACGGCAGTGACGTGAACATCCTGGTGAATTAGATTGCTCGCTTCCTAAGCCGCCGGCGCTCACGCTCGGACAGGCCGCCCCAGATGCCGAACCGTTCATCGTTGGCCAGGGCGTATTCAAGGCACTGGGAGCGCACGTTGCATGCCCCGCAGACTTTCTTGGCATCGCGGGTGGAACCGCCCTTCTCAGGGAAGAATGCCTCGGGGTCCGTCTGGGCGCACAAAGCGTCCGTTTGCCACCCCAGCTCCCCTTCGTCGTCGAAGTCCTGCTGGAGGGGAAGCCCAATCCACACGGGCTGTCCCGCATCAACAGATGCCAGCTCCATGGGCGGGTCAAGCTCGTCCTCAGGCTCCGCGCCTCCATCCAGCAGGGCTTCGTGGGCGGCGAGGAACGCGGTGGCCTGGTCTTCCAGTCCTCCCGCAGTCTTGTTGTACCGATCGGCAGCGTCCGGATCGGCAGGGTCCACGTACCAGTCGCTGGGCACCCCCCGGGCGCGGTACTTTGCCGTGGCCTGGCCGGCCACCACGGCATCTTCCTGGATACGCTCTGCTTGCCCCATGGCGACCCTCCTGATGTTGCAGCCTCTGCCTGGATACCCGGCACTCGGTTGTGTGCCGGCATTTACGCAGTTGCTTTTAGTTACCTAATTACACGTGTGTAACTTGGGTGAGTCAAGCTGCCGCCGGATAATAATCACTCCCGATGACGAACATGGCGCACGCCACGCCCGGGAATTTTCTGCGCTGGCTTCGGAGTGTCTGACCGGAATGCCGGAGAGACGACGGGAAGGGCCTGAAACCGCCGACAATCCCGGGAAAATACCGTCAACTCCGCGAAATGGCAAGCAGGCTGAGTATCAGGGGTGTGAGATATATCACTGAAGCCGGCACCAGCCGGAGTACGTTCCCGGAACTGCCAAGATCCGCCCCGTGACCCGATACGCCGCCGGTGGCAGGATGGAGCCATGAACAATCCGTCAGCCAATCTCATGGCAACCCTTCGGTCAGGCAATTCCACGGCTCCCCGCCTGACCTGGTACGGCCCCGATAATGAGCGCGTGGAGCTTTCCGGCAGGGTGCTGGACAACTGGGTTGCCAAGACCAGCAACCTGCTCCAGGACGAACTGGATGCCGCTCCCGGGATGCGCGTGCGCCTTGAGCTGCCGGCGCACTGGAAGTCCATCGTCTGGGCCTTGGCCGCCTGGCAGGTGGGACTGCAAACCGTGCTCGATCAGGGACCTGCGGACTACCTGGTCACCGCTGATCCGGAAGCAGTTAAGGAAACCTACGACGCCGTCATCGCCGTTGCACTGCCTGCACTGGCTATGCGTTGGCCTGGTGGGCTGCCCGCCGGTTGCCTGGACTACGCTGCGGAAGTCCGTTCCCACGGGGACGTCTTTATGCCGCACGCCGAGCCGGATCCTGCGGGCTGCGCAGTGGTGGGCAGCGACGGCAGCCTGCACTCGCACCTGGACTTACTCGAAGGCTTCGCGGCCGGCCACGAGGAAAGCGTGCGCCTCCATGTGCCGGCCGGGAACGGGCTGGAGGCAGCCCTGTCCCACGCATTGGGCGCCTGGTCCCGTGATGGTTCCGTGGTGATGACGCATCCGGATGTGGAACTGACGGAAAAACTCCTCACGGCCGAACGTATTCACGGCTCCTAAGGAAACGGAGCGGGCTCTTCAGCCCGCTCCGGTACACGCTTCAGCTACGGCTTGGCAGGGCCGTCCGGCGAAGGCTCGCGCTGCCCGGCCCGCTCCACGCCGGCAGCCTGCTCCTTGTGGTGGGGGTGGAGCTCGATGAGTTCGTGGTCGTGGGAGAATTCCGGCTCCTGGTCCAGTTCCTGGTTGAACACAAGGAACCGGTAGGCGAAGAAGCGGACAACTGTAGCTACCAGGATGCCCGCAACACCCGCGAAGAACAGCATGTTTTTGTCGGTGATGCCAAGCCCGTACTTGGCAAGGGCGGTGAAGCCGGTGGAAATGCCGATGCCGATTCCATTGATCAGGACGAACATCAGGAATTCACGGAGCACATTGGCCTGCCGCCGGTGCCGGAACGTCCACAGCCGGTTGGCGATCCACGAGAAGACAGTTGCTATCGAGGCACCCACGAACCGTGCCTTGGCCTCGCTGTCGGTCATCGGGCCGTGCATCAGGTAATACGTGAGGCCGTTGTCGATAACGAAGGCCACTCCGCCCACGGCTCCGAACTTGGCCACCTCGCGCCAAAAAAGCGAGGCCAGTCCCCGGATACGGTCTGCAAGTGTGGTGAACATGGCCCTCCATGGCTGTATGAACTGTGGGCCATTGGGCCAGAGGCCATTTTAGCCCCCAAACCTGCGAGCCAGCCTCCCTAACCTGCCGCCGGGGGCAGTCCGCAGGCCGAAACACTCCAGCCCCGCCGCGCTCGAAACGCGGCATACCGGGCCGTCTTCGGTAGGCTGGTCCCTGTGACTTTTCCAGTAATAGGTGTCGTTGGCGGCGGCCAGCTTGCCCGAATGATGGCCCCGGCCGCAACTGCCCTTGGCTTCGAACTCCGCGTCCTTGCCGAAGGCGACGACGTCTCCGCGGTGTCGGCAGTGTCCTCCTCGCCAGTGGGCGACTACAAGGACCTGCAGACCCTTTTGGACTTTGCGGAGGGCCTGGATGTCATGACGTTTGACCACGAGCACGTCCCGACTGACCACCTGCGTGCCCTGCAGGACGCCGGCGTAAACGTCCAGCCCGGGCCCGATGCACTCGTGAACGCCCAGGACAAGCTGGTGATGCGTGCAGCGATCGACCGGCTGGAACTTCCCAACCCCGCCTGGGCGTCGGTTGCGGACGTCGCAGCCTTGGTCAGCTTTGGCGAGGAGACAGGCTGGCCGGTGGTGCTGAAGATGCCGCGGGGCGGCTACGACGGCAAGGGCGTCCGGGTCGTCTCATCGGCAGAAGAGGCCGCTGCCACAGAGGAATGGTTCGCGGCAATGAGTCCCCTGCTTGCCGAGGCCAAAGTGGAGTTCACGCGGGAGCTTTCGGCGCTCGTGGCAAGGACGCCCGACGGCGAAGCCCGCGCCTGGCCTGTGGTCCACACCATCCAGGTGGATGGAGTATGTGATGAAGTGATTGCCCCGGCCCTGGACATTCCGGTAGAGGTCGCTGCTGCCGCGGAAGACGCCGCCCTTCGGATTGCGGGCGAACTCGGAGTAACGGGAGTGCTGGCCGTCGAACTCTTCGAAACGCCGGGAACAGGGGCAGGGTTCCTGATCAATGAACTTGCCATGCGACCGCACAACACGGGGCACTGGACCCAGGACGGCTCGGTAACAAGCCAGTTCGAACAGCACCTCCGGGCGGTCCTGAACCTTCCCCTCGGCGCCACCGATGTCCTGGCCCCCGTCGTGGTGATGAAAAACTTCCTGGGCGGAGCAAACGAGGACCTGTTTTCGGCGTTCCCGCTGGCGCTGGCAAGCGAACCTGCGGCCAAGGTCCACTGTTACGGCAAGTCCGTCCGCCCGGGGCGCAAGATCGGCCACGTAAACCTGGTGGGTTCATCCACTGCAGACGTTGACTCGGTTCGGCGCCGTGCCACCATGGTGGCCACCATCATCCGCGACGGGCGGGTGGAAGAAATGCCAAGCACTTTCGAGGAGAACGCATGAGCGCCCACACCACTCCCGCTGGCCAGGAGTCCCCGCTGGTTGGCCTGGTCATGGGTTCCGACTCGGACTGGCCCGTCATGGAAGCTGCAGCTGACGCACTCGCGGAGTTCGGCATCCCCTTCGAGGCCGACGTTGTGTCTGCCCACCGGATGCCGACCGAAATGATCCGCTACGGCCAGACAGCCCATGAACGGGGGTTAAGGGTCATCATTGCGGGCGCCGGCGGCGCAGCCCACCTGCCCGGAATGCTGGCCAGCGTTACCCCGCTTCCGGTCATTGGCGTGCCTGTCCCCCTCAAGACCCTGGACGGAATGGACTCGCTGCTGTCGATCGTCCAGATGCCCGCCGGTGTCCCGGTGGCCACCGTTTCCATCGCAGGTGCCCGCAACGCAGGCCTCCTGGCCGTCAGGATGCTCGCGGCAGGCACGGACGAGCTGGCCGCATCACTTCGCGCAGACCTCCTCGATTTCGCGGCCGACCTCAACGCCGTCGCTGCCCGCAAGGGAGCCAACCTGCGGCAGAAAGTGAGCGAAGTCTTCGCCGACGGCAACGGGGCCCTGCGGGGCGGCCGCTAGGCGGCGCGTATGTCAAGCAGCAAGGTCCACCAGCCCGCCGCCGGCGGCTCCATGACGGACCCCGTCCGCTATCCGGTCAGCGCTTCCCCGCCCGTCCGTACAAAACGCGCTTTTGTCCTGATCCTCCTGACCCTCCTGGCTCCCGGCAGCGCCCAGATCGTCGCCGGAGACCGCAGACTCGGCCGCACCGCGCTGCGCGTAACGCTCTGCGCCTGGGCAGCAGCCGGGCTCACCCTGCTGCTGCTGCTCCTCAACCGGACCCTGCTGATCAACATCATCACCAACCCCTTTGCCTCGCTGATGATCGTGATCCTGCTGGCAGCCCTGGCCACAGGCTGGGCGTTGCTGTTCCTCAACACCCTGCGGCTCATCCGCCCCGTGCTGCTGGCGCCCTCGGCACGGCCCGGAGTCGCGGTGGCGCTGGTGCTGGCGATGGTCCTGGGCAGCGGTTCCCTTGGCTATGCTGCCTACCTGCTGAATGTGGGAAGGAACGCGATCGGCAACATCTTCTCCTCCGGCCCCACCATCGACCCCGTGGACGGCCGCTACAACTTCCTGATGATGGGCGGAGACGCCGGCGACGACCGCACGGGCCGGCGCCCGGACAGCCTCTCTGTCCTCAGCATCGACGCCAAGTCCGGGCAGACAGCCATCATCTCCGTGCCCCGCAACCTCCAGAACGCCCAGTTCAGCGAGGGCTCCCCCATGCGGGCCATCTATCCCGACGGTTACGACTGCGGGGACGAGTGCCTGATCAACGCCATCAACACCGAGGTCACCAACGAGTACGCGGACCTTTATCCCGGCGTTGCCGATCCCGGTGCGCAGGCCACACTCGAAGCAGTCTCCGGGACCCTGGGACTCACCGTGCAGGCATACGTCCTGGTGGACATGGACGGCTTTTCCCGGCTCATCGACGCCATGGGCGGCATCAGGATCAAAGCCGGCGGATGGGTTCCCATGAGCGGCTACTTCGACGAGTTCAGCCAAACCCACGGGATGCCCATCGGGTGGATACCGGCCGGAGAGCAGACCCTCGACGGCAACCAGGCGCTCTGGTATGGAAGATCGCGGGAGTATGTGGACGACTATGCCCGCATCCAGCGCCAGCAGTGCGTGCAACAGGCCATGCTGAGGCAGCTGGACCCCGCCACGCTGCTGGCCAAGTTCGAGGACATCGCCGATGCGGGAACCAAAGTGGTGGACTCCAACATCTCCTCCTCGCAGCTGGGAAGCTTCGTGGATCTGGCCATCAAGGCAAAAGGCCTGGACATCAAAAGGCTCACCATCGGGCCGCCGGACTTTGACGCCTCGTTCTCCACGGTTCCAAACTTCGACGAGATCCACGACCGTGTGGACCAGTTGCTGGCGTCCGCTTCCTCTGCCCAGGCCTCAGGCGTCCAGGACGACGTCATGGTGGATGCCGGCGCTGCCCCGGGAAGCAGCGCCCCGGGGCACATTCAGGCGGCTGCGGCCCGCCCCCTCGCCGCAGCCCCGCTGGCAGGCGCCGTGCCGGCGCAGCAGTCGCCTGCGCCGTCGGACTTTACGCCTGTCACCACCACGCCGGACGGCGAACCCATCACCGAAGAGATGCTGACGCAGCTCAAACTCGAGGGAAACGAGCAGGCCATCCGGGAACTGGTGGCCACCAACGGCCAGTGCGCGCCGTTATAGCCGCGCACTTCATCTGACAGACCTAGGGAACGGAACGGCTTTGTACGAGATTGAGAACGTCCTTCGCGACTACGCCTGGGGTTCGACGACGGCCATCGCGGCCCTGCTGGGACGGCAGGAGTCCGGCAGGCCGGAAGCGGAGCTGTGGATCGGTGCCCACCCCGACTCGCCGTCGGTGGCACGCGTCCCGGAGGACGGTTCCGCCGCTCCCCTGGACTCCTTGATCTCACGCGATCCGGAGCATTTCCTCGGTGCTGATTCCGTGGCGCGTTTCGGCCCCCGGCTGCCCTTCCTGGCCAAGGTCCTCGCCGCAGCACAGCCCCTGTCCCTGCAGGTCCACCCGAGCCTGGAGCAGGCAAAGGCCGGGTTTGCACGGGAGAATGCTGAAGGTGTCGCTCCCGATGCGCCACACCGGAACTACCGGGACGACAACCACAAACCCGAGATGATCCTTGCCCTGACCCCGTTTGAGGCGCTGTGCGGGTTCCGTCCGGTACCTGAAACACGAAAGATCCTGGCGCGTGTTGCCGCGGCTTTCGATTCCGGGAACGGTGAAGCGCCGGCCCTGATCGGGGCACTGCTGGAAGACTTGAGCGCCGGTAATGAGCGGGACGGCCTTCGGAGCGCCTTCGAGCGCCTGATAACGGGCGGCCAGGCCGTTGCCGACGACACGGCAATCATCGTGGCGGCGCTCCTCTCAGAAGCCTCCTTTGCTCCTTATGAGGCCGAGATCAACACGGTCATCAGCCTTAACGAGAAGTACCCCGGCGATCCCGGCGTCCTGATCTCCCTGCTGCTGAACCGCGTGTCTTTGGCACCGGGTGAAGCGGTGTACCTTCCGGCCGGGAATGTCCACGCGTACCTGCACGGCCTGGGCGTGGAGGTGATGGCATCCTCGGACAACGTGCTGCGCGGCGGGCTTACCCCGAAGTTCGTGGATGTTCCTGAACTCCTGCGCACCGTTGATTTCGAGCCCGTGGCCGTGCCGAGGCTCGAGGCCGAACGGACCGTCATGGACCAGGAGCTTTTCCGCCCGCCGTTCGAGGAATTCCAGCTCCAGCGCATTGAACTCACGCCGGATGCGGGACCTGTCCCGCTGGCGCAATCCGGCGCGGCCGTGATCGTCGTTATGGCCGGTGACATCTACCTTGATTCACCCAAGGGCGATCTGCAGCTCTCGCGCGGCGGCAGCGCCTTCCTGGCTGCCGCCGAGGCGCCGGTCAACGTTCACCCGGTGGCCGGGAGCACGGAACCCGCGCTGGCCTTCGCTGTCACCACCGGCCTTTAGCCGGCCGCGCCCGCGGCCCCTCAGGCAGCGACAAAAAGGGCGACGGCGGCACCCGGGCGGGTGCCGCCGTCGCCCTCTGCTTGGCGCGGGCTAACTGCCCGGGCGTACCCTCTGGATCAGTGGCCGGACTCTCCCGGCAGCAACCTTGAGGACACGGCGTGCCGTTTGGAGTCCGCGGCGCGCCAGGGGCATGGCCTGCGCGTACGCAGGGTACAGCGGGGAGAGCGGCTTTTCCCAGGTCCCGAGAAGCATGTTCTCGTGTTTGGCGAACTGCTTCTTGAAATCGGAAATTCCGTCATTGAGCAGGCCGTTGAAGTCATACCGGCGGCAGCCATCCTCGCGCATGGACTGCAGTGCCGCCCACTTCACGCCGTAGTTGACGCGCTGTTTCTGCCCCTCGGCAGACACGCCGCCGTAGAGTTCGAAAGCGGTGGAACCACTCCTGGCGAGCCAGACGAACGCCAGCAGCTGCTCGCCGTCGAACGCCCCGATGACGGGTGAGCCGTCCCCCATGTTCCGGAAGATGTCCCGGTAGTACTGGTCCTCGTGGATTCCGAACCCGGCCCGTTCCGCCGTCTCGTGGTAAATCGCCAGCACCTGCTCAAGTTCGGCGTCGTTCTTCACCTTGCGGAACTCAACGTCACTGCGCATGGCCTTGCGGATGTTGGCCCTGGTGGACTTGGACATGTCCGCCATGAGCTCGTCATCGGACTTCGTGAGGTCAAGGATCAGTGTGCGCGGTATCAGCACGGTATTGGCGGACGGACGGAACCCTGCAGAAGCCACGGCGCCTGCATAGACGGAGTCCTGGTCCCAGTCCGGTTCAATGCTCAGCGCAACTCCCCGGTGACGGACGGCAGCATGCTCCGCCAGGCGGTTGAGGACGGCCTGTGCATGCTCCGGCTCACACATCGGGCCGCGGGGAATGTAGACCAGGGCACGGAAGGGAAGCGGCAGGCGCCTGACCAGCAATTGGGCGCAGCCAATGGTGGTGCCGCCGTCATTGACCAGTACGCGGTCAACGGACCAGCCATGCATGGCTTTGGTCTCACCCCACCCCCACAACTGCTGCGGATGTCCCTGGAACCGGTCGACGTGGTCGTCCCAGAGGGCGCGGTCAGTACAGGGCACAACAGCAGGAATCATGGCTTCAACCCTATACCAAGGGCTTAAACGCCAGATCCCCGGAGCGCAGGGCAGTCCGGGGATCTGGCGTTCGGCGGGGCCGGAAATCAGCTCTTGCGGGCGTAGCCTTCCCACTTGCTGGCCTGGTGCTCGCCGTCCACGAAACGGATGGTGCCGGACTTGGAACGCATCACGATGGACTGGGTGAGGACCTTGTCCTTGGAGTACCGCACGCCCTTAAGCAGGTCACCGTCGGTGATGCCGGTGGCGGCGAAGTAGCAGTTGTCGCTCGAGACGAGGTCGTTGGTGGAGAGGACACGCTCCAGGTCGTGGCCGGCGTCGATGGCCTTCTGCTTCTCCTCGTCGCTGGTGGGCCAGAGACGCCCCTGGATCACACCGCCGAGGGATTTGATGGCGCAGGCCGCCACGATGCCTTCGGGTGTGCCGCCGATGCCCATCAGCGCGTCGACGCCGGTGCCGGAGCGGGCAGCGGCGATTGCACCGGCGACGTCGCCGTCCATGATGAATTTGGTGCGTGCGCCTGCCTCGCGGATTTCCTCCACCAGGGGCTTGTGGCGGTCGCGGTCCAGGATCATCACGTTGAGCTGGTTGACCTTGACGCCCTTGGCCTTGGCGATGAGGTGCAGGTTCTGCTTAACCGGGAGGCGGAGGTCAACCATGTCCGCGGCTTCGGGGCCGGTGACCAGCTTCTCCATGTAGAACACGGCGGAGGGGTCGAACATGGAACCGCGTTCGGCCACTGCCAGGACGGCGAGCGCGTTGTTGATGCCCAGTGCCGTCAGCCGGGTGCCGTCGATGGGGTCAACGGCCACATCGCATTCGGGGCCGGTACCGTCGCCGACGCGTTCGCCGTTGAACAGCATGGGGGCTTCGTCTTTTTCACCCTCGCCGATGACCACGACGCCGTTGAAGTGGACGGTCTGCAGGAAGGAGCGCATGGCGTCGACAGCGGCGCCGTCTGCCGTGTTCTTGTCGCCGAAGCCAACCCAGTGTCCGCCGGCGATGGCTGCCGCCTCGGTCACGCGGACAAGCTCGAGGGCGAGGTTGCGGTCCGGCTCATCGTTGCCAACCGCGAGGGACGGGGAGATCGTGGAGTACTTCTGGGTCATGGACGCTGGTGACACGTGAACCTCTTCTTCGAGTGGCGATCATTGAACCCGCCCGCCGGAACAGCTGAGCGGTGATTCCTCTGGTATTGATCATAGTCGCGGCGCCACTCCGGGGGCGGCGGATGACGCCATACCGCAATGTGCCGGGAGTCCGTGCCCTTCAGCAGTGGGCTTTAAATGGAACTTGCCTGCCGGCATGGGCGACTATAGAGGTGTGAATGACATGCAGGAAAAGACCAGCCCCAGCCCAGAGCCGTCCGAATCCGGAGGGAGCAGCGGATCGGGCCCTGCGGCAGGAGACGCGCCGGTAAAGCCTGTCATTCCGGCCGCTGCAGCGAAGCGCGCTAACGCCTCAGTCATCGGGATGATCATCGCCCTGGTGGTGAGCATCGCCGCCTTCCTGCCCATTATCCTCATGAATCCGCTGCCCAAGAGTGACGGCTACCGTCCGAACATCGACGTCGAAGCCGTTTCCCGGAACGCCACGGATGTGGCGGGATTCACACCGGTGGCGCCGGATACCGGCGGTGCATTCCGCCCCAACTACGCCAGGTGGGAATCCGGCTCCGGCAGCGGTGTGCCCACATGGGAAGTGGGCTACCTGACGCCCAGGGAGTCCTTCATAGGCCTGGTCCAGACCCGGGAAGCCAATCCCACGTGGCTTCTCCAGCAGACCAGGAATGCCCCCGTCACCGGTTCCCGCAACGCCGGCGGCCAGGAGTGGGAGCTGCGGGACACCGGCAAGGGCGAAAAGTCCATGGTCCTGGCCTACCGCGGGACCACCGTCATTTTGTCCGGTGAAGCCCAACTGGAGGAATTCTCGGCCCTTGCTGACGCCGTCGTTAAATCACTGGAAAGCAACCCGGCTGTCACAGTTTCACCCTCTCCCGCTGCCGCCCCGTAAGGTAGGCGCGTGACTACCTACCTGACTCCCGCACTCGCCTGGCGCCGGCTCCGCGAGGGCAACGAACGTTTTGTCAACGGTGAGACCTCGCACCCCAACCAGGATGCGTCCCGGCGGTCCTCCCTGGTGGAAAACCAGCATCCTTTCGCGGTCATCTTCGGCTGCTCGGACTCCCGGCTCGCAGCAGAGATAATTTTCGACGTCGGGCTGGGTGACGTCTTTGTTGTCAGGACGGCAGGGCAGGTTATCGACGACGCCGTCCTGGGCTCGCTCGAATACAGTATCGGGGTGCTGGGTGTGCCCCTGATCGTGATCCTTGGCCATGACAGCTGCGGTGCCGTGAGTGCCACAAAGTCTGCCGTCGAAACCGGGCAAATGCCGGCAGGTTTCATCAGGGACCTTGTGGAGAGAATCACGCCCTCCGTCCTGACATCCCTGCGTAATGACCAGACCGACGTCAATGACATGGTGGTGGAACACGTCAAACAGACGTCCGAACGGCTCGTGGACAGCTCCCGTGTGATTTCAGACGCAATCGGCTCAGGAAAGGCTGCCGTGATCGGCCTTTCCTACAGCCTCGCCGAGGGCCGCGCCAACCTCGTTTCCGGAATCGGCAAGCTCTAGGAGCTCCCCCGCAACAACCCCGGCCGGCAGCGTGTAGCAAGGAGTTCACGGTTTTCGATGCGGCGCCTGTGCGTCCTAAGCTAGCCCCATGACTTCCACTGAAGAGTTCCGCATTGAACATGACACGATGGGCGAAGTCCGCGTCCCCGTGAACGCACTGTACCGCGCGCAGACGCAGCGGGCAGTGGAGAACTTCCCGATTTCCGGCAAGACCCTGGAACGTGCGCACATCGAAGCACTGGCCCGGGTCAAGAAGGCTGCCGCCCAGGCCAACGCTGAACTGGGTGTGCTCGACGGCGAGCTGGCCAAAGCAATCGCAGAAGCCGCGGATGAGGTTGCCACCGGTAAGTACGACGGCGACTTCCCCATCGACGTTTTCCAGACCGGCTCCGGCACGTCCTCGAACATGAACACCAACGAGGTCATCGCCGAGCTCGCCACCCGCTCCCTCAAGGCAGCCGGCAGCGACAAGGTGGTCCACCCGAACGACCATGTCAACGCCTCGCAGTCCTCCAACGACGTCTTCCCCACGTCCGTGCACGTCGCAGCGACGTCCGCCCTGATCAACGACCTCATTCCTGTCCTCGGATACCTGGCCGAGTCCCTGGAGCGCAAGGAGGTGGAGTTCAAGGACGTCGTCAAGTCCGGCCGCACCCACCTCATGGATGCCACGCCCGTGACGCTGGGCCAGGAATTCGGCGGCTACGCAGCCCAGGTCAGGTTTGGCATTGAGCGCATCAACGCCTCCCTCCCCCGCGTCGCCGAGGTTCCCCTGGGCGGGACCGCCGTTGGAACCGGCATCAACACCCCGGCAGGATTCCCGGAGCGGGTTATCGAACTGCTGGCCACGGACACCGGGCTGCCCCTGACGGAGGCCCGCAACCACTTTGAGGCGCAGGCCAACCGCGACGGCCTCATCGAGGCGTCCAGCCAGCTGCGCAACATCGCCATCTCGTTCATGAAGATCAACAACGACCTCCGCTGGATGGGCTCGGGCCCCAACACCGGCCTCGGCGAGATCGCCATTCCGGACCTGCAGCCGGGTTCCTCGATCATGCCCGGCAAGGTCAACCCGGTCATCTGCGAGGCGTCCATCATGGTGGCCGCACAGGTCATCGGCAACGACACAGCCATCGCCTGGTCCGGAACCAACGGCGCCTTCGAGCTGAACGTCGGCATCCCCGTGATGGCCGCCAACCTGCTCGAATCCATCCGCCTGCTGGCCAACACCAGTCGGGTCATGGCTGACAAGATGATCGACGGCATCACCGCCAACGTGGAGCGTGCCCGCTTCCTGGCCGAAGCATCGCCGTCCATCGTCACCCCGCTGAATAAGCACATCGGCTACGAGAACGCGGCCAAGATCGCCAAGAAGGCAGTTGCCGAGGGCCTGACCATCCGCGAGACGGTAGTAGCCATGGGCTTCCTGGAACGCGGCGAGCTCACGGAGGAGCAGCTGGACACGGCCCTGGACGTGATGTCCATGACACGTCCTCCGCACAAGGCGTAAGTCGCCACAGCTTTTCCGACGGCGGCCGCCCACCTTCCCTGCGAAGGTGGGCGGCCGCCGTCGTTCCGCACCCCACCCTCCTGAAGTTGCACTATAGCCGCCCTGAGTGCAAAACTTTACTCTGTGGATGAAAGTGCAAGTTTAGAAGGCGGCCTCCGTGAGCGGAAGCGGGCCGCAACCCGTTCTGCCATTACGGCCGCCGCACGGGTCCTGACCGCCGAACACGGCCTCAATGGCTACACCATTGAAGAAGTCTGCGAACGGGCCGCCATCTCCCGGCGAACGTTTTTCAACTACTTCCCCACCAAGGAAGATGCGATCATCGGCCACGCAGACGATGACATTCCCGCGGACGTCATCGAGGAATTCGTCGCCGGCGGGGCATCCTCCCGTCCAGGAAACATCTCCCCCACACTGTTCAGGGACCTGGTGCGACTCTCCCTGCGGCTTTCCGATGACATGGCCGGCGCCGAGGAGGAAACCCGGCAACTCATCGGCGTGGTCAAGAAGGAACCGCAGCTGATCCTTCGGATTATTGGTATCACGGAGCAGCGGGAGGCGCAGTTCGCACGCGACGTCGCACGGCGCGAAGGCGTCCCGCCCGACCATCCTGTGGTGCAAATGGCCGTTGTCCTCCTCAGCACCATCGCCCGGAAGAGCAGCATGGCTTATTTCTCCGACGGCAACACCCGCGCCTACCAGGACCTGCTGATGGAAAACATTTCCGCCGCAAGCCTCCTCTTCTCCCAGCCATTCGATCAGCCGGAACCCACACCCGCAGAAGGACAACCATGAGTACTACCGTCAGGAACAGGGCAACACCAGCGGGTCCCCTGCTGCTCACCCAAAAACGCATCTGGATCATCTTCTCCGCGCTCATCGCCGGCATGCTGCTCTCCAGCCTTGACCAGACCATCGTTTCCACCGCCATGCCCACCATCGTGGGCAAACTCGGCGGGGTGGAGCACCAGGCGTGGATCACCACGGCGTACCTGCTCGCCACCACCATCGTGATGCCCATTTACGGCAAATTTGGGGATGTGCTGGGGCGGCGCAACCTGTTCCTGATAGCCATCGCCTTGTTCACGCTGGCCTCCGTGGGCTGCGCCCTTGCCACAGATTTCTGGGGTTTCGTCATTTTCCGGGCCATCCAGGGCCTCGGCGGGGGCGGACTCATGATCCTCTCGCAGGCCATCATCGCCGACATCGTCCCTGCCAAGGACCGTGGCAAGTACATGGGCCCGCTGGGCGCCGTCTTCGGCCTGTCCGCCGTAGCCGGTCCCCTGCTGGGCGGTTTCTTCGTGGACCACCTGACCTGGGAGTGGGCCTTCTACATCAACATTCCCATCGGCATCGCAGCCTTCGCCATCGCCTGGTTCACCCTGACGCTGCCGAACAAGAAGGCTGACAAGCGCATCGACATCCTTGGTGTCATACTGCTGTCTGCCGCCACCACCTGCCTTATCTTCTTCACCGACTTCGGCGGCAAGAAGGACGAGGGCTGGGATTCGCCCCTCACGTGGGCCTTCGGCGCCGGCATGGTCCTCTCGGCTGCCGCCTTCGTTCTGGTGGAGCGACGGGCCGAGGATCCCATCATCCCGCTGAGCCTGTTCCGCAACCGGATCTTCGTTAACGCCACGGCCATCGGTTTCACCCTTGGACTGGGCATGTTCTCCGCGATCGCTTTCGTCCCCACATTCCTGCAGATGTCCTCCGGAACCAACGCGGCCGAATCCGGCCTGCTGATGCTCCCGATGATGGCGGGCCTGATGGGAACCTCCATCTACTCGGGTGTCCGGATATCAAAGACCGGCAAGTACAGGATGTATCCCATCCTTGGTGCGGCCTTCACCATGGCGGCCATGCTCTGGATGACCACACTCGCCGCCAGCACCCCCATTTGGACCATCTGCGTCCAGCTGTTCATCTTCGGGGCAGGCCTGGGCCTGATCATGCAGGTAGTGGTCCTCGTGGTGCAGAACTCCGTCCCCGCGGACCAGCTCGGCACGGCCACCAGCACCAACAACTACTTCCGGGAGGTGGGCGCGGCCATGGGGGTTGCAGTCTTCGGCGCTATCTTCACCAACCGCCTCTCGGAGTCCCTCACCGTCGCCTTCACCGGCGCGGGCGCGTCAGCCGACCAGGCGGCCCAGTCCACCAGCACCTTGGACCCGCAGGCGCTGAGTCAGCTTCCGGAGCAGCTGCGTGACGCGATCGTCAACGCCTACGCCGAGTCGCTCGCCCCTGTCTTCTGGTACCTGATCCCGTTCATCGCGGTTGCCTTGATCCTGGCCGTCACGCTGAAGCAGATTCCGCTCTCGGACACTGCCGGGATGGTGGCACGCGGCGAAGCTGTGGGTGGTGAGGAGGCTGAGCGCCTCGCCGCCGGCCTGCCTGCGTCAACGACGGAGGCCGCAGGGCTGCGGGGCAATGCCAAGGACGACGACGGCGAGCTGGTTTCCCAGCGACACTGACCGCCGTCGTGCCCCCCCCCGGCCCGCATACCGCAGGCCGGGGTCAAAGCCGGCAGGAGCGCCGCATTCTTGGGTGTTGCGGCGCTCCTGCTGTGTTTCTTTCTTCAATCCGGCAGCGACCGTCAGGGCTCGAAATGGGCGGCTTCGGCGGGAGCCAGTGCCCGATGGATGCTTGTGAGGTGCCCGGCCATAAGTTCGGGCAGCTCTTCGAGGCCGAACCAGCCAACGGCCAAGGACTCGTCGTCGTTCACCCTGGCAGTCCCCGAGACGTAGCGGCAGAGGAACACGACGTCCAGGAACTCGCAGACGTCGCCGTTGGGATAGGTGAACGGACCCACAGCCCCAACAGACACCACCCGCTCAGGTTCAGCCACTACTGCCGTTTCCTCAAAAATCTCCCGCACCAGCCCACGCGCGGGCTGCTCTCCCGGCTCGAGCATTCCGCTGACCAGAGCCCATTGTTTGTTGTCGGCCCGCTGGGCGAGCAGGACCCGCCCTGCGGCGTCGACCACCACGCCGCGCACCCCTGGAACCCAGAGGGGGTCGTTGCCGATTTTCTTGCGGAGCTTCAGGACGTAGTCAGGCGCAGGCATTCAGCCAGCCTACCCAAGTGCTGGTGGGCTGTGCCTGCCTGCCCGGCCGATCCGCTTGCCGCGCCTGCGCGCGCCTGCCTGCGCCGCCCCGGCTGGCCAGCCGCGCCGATCAGGCCGGAAGCAGCATCGCGGCGGCGGCGCCGGCCAGCATAAATGGCCCGAAAGGGATAGACGATTTCAGGGTTCCCCTGCGCGCAGCCAGGAGGGCGATGGACCACAGGCCGCCCAGGAGGAAAGCCAGGAAAGTGCCGGCGAAGAGGTGCCCCCAGCTGAGGTAGCCGAGGTACATGCCCAGGACCCCGGCAAGTTTCACATCCCCAAATCCCATGCCCGGCGGATACGCGAACCGAAGGAGGAAGTAGAAGACCCACAGGATCGCCCCTCCGGCCACAACCTGGACCACGGGCTGGAATGTGAAGCCGGCGTACGCAACAGCAACACCCTGGTCCGCACCGGCCATCGCTGCTGCCACGAGGAGCAGGACACCGGCCACAGCGTAGGACGGAAACACGATTCTGTTGGGCAGGAGGTGGTGCCGGACGTCGATCACGGTAAGCCGAACGGCCATGACAGCGAAGTAGGCGCAGGCAGCAAGTACCAGCCAGAAAGCCGGCGGTTCGTGCTGCCAGAGTTCGCCCAGTCGTTGGATCACCCCTCGGATGCTACTGGATTCCGGCTCCACCGCAGTACCGCCCGCGCGTAAACTGTGGATATGGCGACGTGGGATGCGCGGCACCGGCCGGATCCGGGCAGTGGTGTTGCCCCCACCGACCTCGCGGCCCTGTTCCGCAACCTGTGCCGGTCCTCCCCCTGGAAGTGGCAGGCCTTGCGCTTCGAATACTGGGACGAGCCGTTCGAGGAGGCGCCAAGTCCTGCCGCTCCCCTGGTCCGGGCGTGGCTTCGCAGGCCGGGCGCACTGCGGCTGGAAAGCCCGGAGGGACTGGTCCTCCACAGCACCACCGGCATCAACGATTCCAGGGGCGGCTTGTACACAAGTTCGACGCGGAAGTCCTGGCTCCTGCCGCCCAACCTGGTAACGCCTGTCTACGACGACCATGGGCTGGTGCGGCGCCGCCCTGAAGCAGCCTACGGCGAGCCGGGGTTCGGCAACGGGCGTTTCTCTGCAGCGCTGGATCCGGTGGAATTGGCAGGCAATGCCCCCGCGCCTTTGGAGTTCCCTGGCAGCAACCCCGTGGTGGTGCAGGATGTCCGCCAGGTTGAGCATGAGGGCCGGCCCGCACTTGAAGCCGTGGTGACCCCTACCCCCGCCTACCATCCCCTGGATCCTGCTGCTCCCCTGTGCGTGCCCGGCCGGTCCCGGATCCGCGTGGACCTGGGAACAGGTGTATGCGTGTCCAGCTGCTCGCGCGAGCCTGAATCGGACCGGTACGGCCATTGGCTGCGAATCATCGCCGTGGATGAGTACATGCTGGACGACCTGTTCCTGGCCGAATCCATGAACCTCACCGACGTCCGCCGCCACATCAGCTGGGATGTTCCGGCCTGATGTGACAACCAGGAGCCCGGGTCCATCGGCTAGGCTTCGCGGATGACATCACTGAACACCGTCTGGCCGCTCTTCGGCCTCACGCTGGCCACGCCCCGGCTGGAGCTCCGCCCCGTGCTGGACCAGGAAATCCCAGCGGCAGCAGCTGCAGCCCGCACTGGCATCCACGAGCCCGGAAGGAATCCGTTCAGCACGCCCTGGACTGAACTTCCGGCCGAAGACCTCGGCCCCAACATGGCCCGCTGGCACTGGCGTTGCCGGGCTGAGTGTACGCCCGAGTCGTGGACGCTTCTGCTGGGCATCTGGCACGACGGTGAATTCGTTGGCTGCCAGGATGTGGGCGCCAAAGATTTTGCAGCGCTCAAAACCGTCACCACAGGGTCCTGGCTCAAGCAGTCCGTGCAGGGCCGCGGCCTCGGCAAGGAGATGCGTGCCGCCGTCGCCCTTTACGCATTCGACTGGCTCGGTGCAGAAGTCGCCGAATCCGAAGCGGCAGAATGGAACGACGCCTCCCTGGGCGTCTCCCGTTCACTGGGTTATGAACTGAACGGCATCACCCGCAAGGCATGGGGCACCAAGGTCGAAGCGGTCCAGCACGTCCGCCTCACCCCGCAAACCTTCAAACGTCCCGACTGGACCCTCCAGGTTGAGGGCCACGACGCAGCGGCAAAGTTCCTGGATATCAGCAACTGACGGGACGCCCCCGCTTAGCCCTCTAGAAGTTCCGTCACCAGGGCTGCGATGGGCGAACGTTCGGAGCGGGTCAGGGTGATGTGGCCGAAGAGCGGGTGTCCTTTCAGGGTTTCGACGACGGCGGCAATTCCGTCGTGGCGTCCGACGCGGAGGTTGTCGCGCTGGGCGACGTCGTGGGTCAGGACGATTTTCGAGTTCTGGCCAATTCGGCTCATGACGGTCAGCAGGACGTTCTTTTCGAGTGACTGGGCTTCGTCAACGATCACGAAGGCGTCGTGGAGGGAGCGTCCGCGGATATGGGTGAGGGGCATGACCTCGAGCATGCCGCGGTCCATGACCTCCTCCACCACTTCCTGGCTGACCAGGGCGCCGAGGGTGTCGAAGACTGCCTGTGCCCAGGGGTTCATCTTTTCGGACTCGGAACCCGGGAGGTAGCCGAGCTCCTGCCCGCCCACGGCGTAGAGGGGCCGGAACACGATGACCTTGCGGTGCTCGCGCCGCTCCAGGACAGCTTCCAGGCCGGCGCAGAGTGCCAGGGCCGATTTGCCGGTTCCCGCCCGGCCGCCGATGGACACGATGCCGACGGCGGGATCCATCAGCATGTCGATGGCCAGCCGCTGCTCCGCGGACCGTCCGTGCAAACCGAACACGTCCCGGTCGCCCTTGACGAGCCGGACCTGCTTGTCCGGACCCACCCGGCCGAGGGCTGAACCGCGGTTGGACAGCAGGACAAGCCCGGTATTGACCGGCAGCTCAGCGGCAGCAGGAATGAAGACCGGCTCGTGCCCGTAAAGGGTGGAGATCTCCTGCTCACCGGCTTCAACTTCCGCCACTCCGGTCCAGCCGGAGTCCTTCACCAGTTCGTTGCGGTACTCGTCGGCGGTGAGGCCCATGGCCGAAGCCTTGACCCGCATGGGCAGGTCCTTGGAGACCACGGTGACATTCCGGCCCTCGTTGGCCAGGTTCTTTGCGACGGCGAGGATCCGGCTGTCGTTGTCCCCACTGCGGAAACCCAGCGGCAGCACCTCGGAGGAGATGTGGTTGAGCTCAACCATCAGGGAGCCGCCGTCGTCGCCGATGGGAATGGGTTCGTTGAGTCCGCCGTGTTTGACCCGGAGGTCGTCAAGGAGCCGCAGGGCCTTCCGGGCGAAGTAGCCGAGTTCAGGATCGTGCCGTTTGGCTTCCAGTTCCGTAATCACCACTATCGGAACGATGACCTCGTGTTCCGCAAAGCGCAGGAGGGCACGGGGATCGGACAGCAGGACGGAGGTGTCGATGACGAAGGTGTTGATGGTGGCTTCCCTTCCGGAGACAGCAAAACCGGCCGCAGCGTCTGCCGCTGAACCGGTTTGTGAGGTGGCTCGCGTGGCGCGAGAGGTAGCTTTCTGTCCCTGGCCAATCAGGACCTCGGGCAGTTGTTCAGAAGTAGCCACATCGACTCCAGCCCCGGGCGCAACCCGGATTTGTTAGTGGTGAGGCGGCTCGGCCACGAGGCCGGGTCCGGCCTCCCATACAACCGGCGCGATGTTCCGCTCCATGTACTGGCCTCCCCGATCAGCCGGCGGTTTTGCCAGCTAATGGATATAACGTAAATCCACTCCTGGTAATTTCCGCAACCATCAGACGGCGATTCCTGTTGCAGTGATGTGAACTTGTGATGAACCGGAGCCGTCAGGTGCCGAAGCGGCGCTGCCTCCCGGCGTAATCGCGGAGGGCGCGCAGGAAGTCCACCTTGCGGAAGGCGGGCCACAGTGCCTCGCAGAAGTAGAACTCGCTGTAGGCGCTCTGCCACATCAGGAAGCCTGAGAGCCGCTGCTCTCCTGACGTCCGGATCACCAGGTCCGGGTCGGGTTGCCCGCGGGTGTACAGGAAGCGGGAGATGTCGTCCACGCAGAGCTCGTCCGCGAGGTGTGAAATGTCCGTTCCCCTGGCCACGGCATCGTGCAGGAGTTCCCGGACTGCATCCACGATCTCGCGCCGGCCGCCGTAGCCCACGGCCACATTGACGTGGATCTTCTCCCGGACAGGAGTGCGCGCCGTCAACTTGTTGAGCCGTTCCGCGAGGTAGTCAGGAAGAAGCTCAGGGGCTCCCATGGCGTGAACTGAGATGTTGGCGTCCTCGTCCAGCCGGTCCAGGGTGTTGGCAATGATCCCCATGAGGAGGTCCAGTTCCTCGCTGGACCTGTTCATATTGTCCGTGGACAACATGTACAGGGTGACTACCTTGACCCCCAGCTCCTGGCACCAGCCAAGGAACTCGTGGATCTTATCGGCGCCCGCCTGGTGTCCCTGGCTGGTGGGGGCGTTGAACTGCTTCGCCCAGCGGCGGTTCCCGTCCACCATCACACCGATGTGGCGGGGAATGCGGTCGCTGGCAAGGTCCTTGAGCAGTCTGCGCTCGTAGAAGCCGTAGAGGAACCCGGGCAACTCCACGCGTTCACTCACCTGACTTCCTTGCTGGACGTTCTTGCACATCCTAGGCTACCGCCAAGACCGCCGGGGGCTGTTGCGATGACACCGGGTAGCCGGCCGCAGATACCTACTCACAAGTAACTTACCAATCCGTAAGTTATTCTGGAGGCATGAACAGCGACACCCCGGAAGGTCCCCGGACGCCGCAGCCCAAGGACAGCACCGGCGCGGAAAGCGGCCCGGCAACGAACGCGATGGACGACGCCGCCGTCCGGCTGGCCGAGCTGCTGATGATCAAGCCCAAATGGCGGGGCTGGATCCACACCGTCACCGCGCCGCTTGCCCTCGCGGCCGGGATCATCCTGGTGGTCCTCGCCCCGACCACAGACCGTAAAGTCACGTCCGCCATCTACGCGGCCACCGGCGTCCTGCTGTTTGGGGTCAGCGCCATCTACCACCGGGGCAACTGGTCACCCCGGGTAAAGATCATCCTCAAGCGGCTGGACCACACCAATATCATGCTGGTGATTGCGGGCAGCTACACACCACTTGCCTGGACCCTTCTCGAGCGGCCCCAGGCAACCCTGTTGCTGTGGGTCATCTGGTCCGGCGCCATCCTCGGAGTACTGTTCCGGCTGCTGTGGACGGACGCCCCGCGCTGGCTCTACGTGCCCATCTACATTGCCCTGGGCTGCGGCGCACTCTTCTACCTGCCGCAGTTTTTCCAGGCCAGCATTCCTGCCGCGGTCCTGATCTGCGTGGGAGGCGTCCTGTACATCACCGGCGCGGTTTTCTACGCGCTCAAGAAGCCGAACTTCAGCTACCACCACTTTGGCTTCCACGAACTGTTCCATGCCTTGACTGTGGTGGCCTTCGCCGCGCACTACACCGCCATAGCCACAGCCGTCCTCAGCTGATGCGGGCAGCCCCTTTCCTGGCGACGGGCCGGGGTCCGGACCAGCAAGGCCGCTGGATCAGTACCGCTGGTCACCCTGCCCGGGGTCAGCGGCGCCGTCGGCCGTACCCTGGCCCTGTCCGTGGGCAGGCGCGCCCGGGGCCGCATCCGCAGCCTCCGCCGCGTCAACATCCGCCGCGGCAGCTGCCGCGATGCGGTCCTCCTCCACCTGTGCCCGGTACCGCACCCGCCGGATACGCCGCACCATGTCCACGATCAGCAGCGCGGTGGCAACCACGAAGAACGCCGTCATGATGAAGCCCAGCAGGCCAGGTGTTACCTGATCCTCCGATATCCCTTCACGCAGCGTGGGCGTGGGCAGGGGCGTCGGAGTTGTGGCCAGGCTGAGGAGCAGATGATGCACGGTTATAACCTTCTGTGGAGCGGGTGGCAGGGGCCGCGGACGGGGCCAGGGGAGCCTGGCCCTATCTTCTACGCGACATAGAAATTGCCGGCTGCTTCTATCTTAGCCCTGCGAACAGGTCCCGCTCCGGGAGCTCGGAGGGGACCCGGGAGTGGATGAGGGAGTAGTCTTCCCACGGCCAGACCCGGCGCTGCATCTCAGGGGAGACGGCGAAGAAGAACCCCAGGGGGTCCACCTGGGTCCGGTGGGCGCGGAGCGCGTCGTCGCGCACTTCGAAGAAGTCCCCGCAGTCCACCTGGGTTGTGGTGGGGTGCGTGGCGGGAGGCGGAGTGTGCCCCTCGGCGTCCGCTTCAAGCCAGGCTGCAAGCCGCTCGGCGTAGGGGGACTGAAGGCCGGCTTCCTCGAGGGCAAAATGCAGCGCGCGGAAGCGCTCCGGGCTAAAGGCCCTGTCGTAGTAAAGCTTGCTGGGTTCCCAAGGCTCCCCCGCATCGGGATAACGCGACCCGTCGCCGGCGGATTCGAAGGCTTCCACGGCCACGCGGTGCGCCATGATGTGGTCCGGATGGGGGTAGCCGCCGTTTTCGTCATAGCTGAGGATGACGTGCGGCTTGAACGACCTCACCAGCTGGACCAGGGGCGCCGCAGCGCGGTGCAGCGGCAACGTGGCGAAGGAACCGTTGGGCAGGGGAGGAAGCGGGTCCCCCTCCGGAAGGCCCGAGTCCACGAAGCCCAGCCACCGCTGGCGGACGCCCAGGATGGCGGCGGCCCGGTCCATCTCCAGTCGCCTGGCCCCGGCCATGTCCCGCTTGGGATGCGGTTCGCCCTCAACGGCGGGATTCTGGATGTCTCCCCTGGAGCCGTCCGTGCAGGTGGCCACCAGGACGTCAACGCCCGCGGCGGCGTACTTCGCCATTGTCGCAGCGCCCTTGCTGGACTCGTCGTCCGGGTGGGCGTGGACTGCCAGCAGCCGTAGCGGTGCCGGGTGTGTGCTGGGCGCTGTCATCGAAGGACGGCTCCTTATTCTTTTTCTGCTGCCTGTGGCCGCTGAACGGATCGCTTGGGCGGGGCGGGCGCGTACCAGGGGCTGCTAACAAGCCGCCGCCGAAAAGGGCACTAAACTGTTCAGGTGACTTCCCCGGACCAGCCGGCCCAACCCGCGCCCGCAGACACTAGCCTAGCCAATCGTTATGGCGCTCAAAAGCGCAGGCTTACGCCAGGAGCCAAACGCATCATTGGCGGTGCTGCCCTGGCCGCAGGAATCGGATTCCTGGCTTGGGTTTCCACGTCCCAGTCCCTGTCCGACGTGTCGTTCAAGGACGTGGGATACAGCACCACTGACGCCACGCTGGCCGAGGTGGACTTCCAGGTCACCCGCGAGCCGGGAACAGCAGTCAAGTGTGCCGTCAAGGCGCTCGATTCCAAGTTCGCGGTGGTGGGATGGAAGGTTGTGGACATTCCCCCGGCAGAGGCAGACGGAACAGCCGACGGCGGCCGCACAGTTGCGCAGCGGGTGGCGGTGCGCACCGAATCACTGTCCGTCTCCGGCGTGGTGGACAGCTGTTGGGCTGACGACGCCTAAGACGAAGCAGGGGCGGAGCATGTGATGTGCGCCCCTTCCTTGTTGGGTTAACTCCAAGGGATTGACTACAATGGAGCAATACCTTTACCCCGCTGAGCTGGTTACTGTTCCACAAGTGGCCACCGTGGCGGGGTCTTTTGCATGTAGGACCACCAGAGGAGAAGTCCGTGTCTACCACCAACAGCGCAGCTGCAGCCTGGCTCACCCAGGAAGCTTTTGACCGCCTGAAGGCAGAGCTGGACCACCTTTCCGGCGCTGGCCGGGCAGAGATCGTCCAGAAGATTGAAGCAGCCCGGCAAGAGGGGGACCTCAAGGAGAACGGCGGCTACCACGCAGCCAAGGAAGAGCAGGGCAAGATTGAAGCCCGCATCCGCCAGCTGACTGCACTGCTCCGTGACGCCCACGTAGGCGAGGCTCCGGCAGACGACGGAATCGTGGAGCCCGGCATGCTCGTCGTGGCCAGGATCGCCGGCGATGAAGAGACATTCCTGCTCGGTTCCCGTGAAATTGCCGGTGACTCAGACCTGGATGTCTTCAGCGAGAAGTCGCCCCTGGGCGCGGCCATTCTTGGGCACAAGGAGGGCGACACCCTGAGCTATGTGGCTCCCAACGGCAAGGACATCACGGTGGAGATCCTCTCCGCCAAGCCGTACGCAGCCTAGCCCCAGAGACAAAAACGCCGGCCGCCCCGAAAGGGGCGGCCGGCGTTTTCCGTTAAGCGCCCGGTACCCGCAGCGCCGGACCGGTGACCGGGCGGTGCCGGAGCAGCATGGCTGCCACCACTCCCCCGGCCGCACCGCCCAGATGGGCCTGCCAGGAGATGTAGCCTGCCCCGATGGGCAGGACACCCAGCAGGATGCTCCCGTACCCCATGAACAGGACAACAGCCAGGAGAATCTGGCGCCAGCTCCGGTTGAGGAATCCCCGGACCAGAAGAAAGGAAAACAGCCCGAAAACCAGGCCCGAGGCACCTACTGTGACGCCGCCGTCGCCAATCAGCCAGACCGTGAGGCCGGAACCCAGCCAGCTGAAGGCCAGTGCTGTCAGGAATACCCTCACCCCTGAGAGGAACACCAGGAAGCCGAAGATGATCAGCGGCAGGCTGTTGGACAGCAAATGGTTCAGGTTCGCGTGCAGGAGCGGGAAGGTGAAGATGTCCAGCAGCCCGTCTGCGCTTCTGGGCCGGAGCCCGAACGTGGCGTTGAGGGAACGCAGCATCACCATGTTGAACAGTTCGATGACAAAGAGCAGGACCACAAAGGTGCCCAGCACCAGCAGGCCGCCCTTCGCACGGGCAGCCACGGTGCGGCGCTGCCCGAAGCTGCCCTTTCCCGTCAGTCCCGCCATCGGGGCGTCCTAATGCACCACGATGGGCTGGAAGCCCTCGGCCCGCAGGGCGCTGAGTACCTGCTCGCCGTGCTCGTGGCCTTTAGTTTCCAGGTTCACGGTGATGGACACATCGCCCATGCTGATGGAGCCGCCCACGCGGGTGTGGTCCAGGCCGGTGACATTGGCATCGTTTTCCGCGATGATCCTGGCGATGGTGGCCAGCGAGCCGGGGCGGTCATCGAGCATCATGCGGACCGTCATGTAGCGCCCAGCAGCGGAGAGGCCCCGCTGGATGACCTTGAGCATGAGCATGGGGTCGATGTTGCCGCCGGAAAGGACCACCACCGTGGTTCCCGGATTTTCGATCTTGCCGTCCATCAGTGCTGCCACACCCACAGCGCCGGCCGGTTCCACCACCATCTTGGCCCGCTCCAGCAGGAAGATCAGCGCACGGGCCAATGAGTCCTCACTGACGGTGACCACGTCATCCACCAGCTCGCGGATGATGCTGAACGGGAGCTGCCCGGGGCGGCCGACGGCGATGCCGTCCGCCATGGTGGACACCTTCTTGAGGGGCACCAGCGCGTCAGCCGCGAGGGAAGGAGGGTATGCGGCAGCGTTCTCGGCCTGGACCCCGATGATGCGGATGTTCCGCCCAAGCTCCTTAGCCCGTGCCTTGATGGCGACGGCGACCCCCGCCAGGAGTCCCCCGCCGCCAACACCCATCAAAATGGTGTCAACGGTGGGGACCTGTTCCAGGATTTCAAGGCCCAGGGTCCCTTGGCCCGCCACGACATCTACGTTGTCAAAGGGGTGGACAAAGACGGTTCCGGTCTCGTTGCTGTACCGCTGGGCCTCGGCGAGCGCCTCATCGACATTGTGGCCGTGAAGGATGACCTCGGCACCATGGCTGCGGGTGGCAGCCAGCTTGGGAAGCGCGACCCCCAGCGGCATGTAGATCCGGGCTTTGATGCCCAGGCTCTTGGCGGCCACGGCTACGCCCTGGGCGTGGTTGCCTGCAGAGGCTGCCACCACCCCGCGCTTTTTCTCCTCCGGGGAGAGCCTCGCCATGCGCACGTAGGCACCCCGGACCTTGAAGGATCCTGCCCGCTGGAGGTTTTCGCACTTGAAGTAGACATCCCCGCCCACCATCCTCCCGAGGGCACGGGACGACTCCACCGGGGTACGCGCAATAATCCCGTCGAGCAGCTTCTGCGCCTCCAGGACATCGTCCAGCGTGACCGGAAGGGTTTCAAGGATGTTCACGGACTATTCTCCTCTGGATTCGGCCCCCGCGCCCGGTTCCACGGAGGGAGGGGCAGCAGGATGTTCTGCGTTTGTGCCGGCGGCGGCGCCCTTGCCGCGTTTGAGTGCTGCCGGCGGCGGAGCGTCCTGGATGGTGTTGTCCGATCCGGCGCCCGCCGTCATGGGCGCTCCGGCGAATGCCGGCACTTGTTCATGTTCCCACGTTCTGGCGGCGATGTAGCGAATGGCCGAGTTTGCGACGGCGAGGATGGGCACCGAGAACAGGGCGCCCGGGATACCGGCGAGGTAGGATCCCGCCGCCACGGACAGGATCACCGCCACCGGGTGCAGGGCCACGGCCTTGCCCATGATCAAGGGTTGCAGGATGTGGCTCTCCAGCTGCTGGACGAGCAGCACGATGCCCAGCATGATCAAGGCGTTGATGGGTCCGTTGGCCACCAGCGCGAGCAGAACGGCGATAGCGCCGGTCACGAGGGCTCCGACAATCGGAATGAACGAACCGATGAACACGAGCACGCTCAGTGGCAGCGCCAGCGGTACGCCAATGATGGCGGCTCCCGCGCCGATGCCCACCGCGTCCACAAAGGCCACGAACATCTGGATGCGGGCGTAGCTGACCATGGATGTCCAGCCCTTGCGCCCGGCGCCGAACGCCGCGGCCCGTGCCTTCCTGGGGAGCAGCCGGACCAGGAAGACCCAGATGCGGTCGCCCTCCAGCAGGAAGAAGATGAGGATAAACAGCGCAAGGATCAGCCCGGCGGCAAAGTGTCCGGCTGTGCTGCCGAAGGACAGTGCCCCGCTGACAATGCTGCTGGTGTTGTTCTGGAGGGCAGTGGTGGCGTCCTGCAGGTACTGGTCCATCTGGGCCGCGGTCAGGTGGAGCGGCCCGTCGGACAGCCAGCCCTGGATCTGCTTGACTCCTGCGAGGGCCTCCGACCAGAGTTCCCCGAATCCTGAAACCAGTTGGCGCCCAACCAGGGCCAGTGATCCGCCGATCAGGCCGATAAAGCCCACAACGGTCACGGCAACGGCGGCTCCGGGCGGCAGCCTGTGGCCTTTGAGCCACCGCACCACCGGACTGAGGAGTCCGGCCAGCAGGGCAGCCACCATCACCGGGATGATGAGGAAGCTGATGCGGCTCAGCAGCCAAACCAGCGCTCCGCCCACCAGGAGGATGAGTCCCACCCGCCAGGCCCAGGATGCTGCTATCCGCACACCGTAGGGTATGTCGCGGTCCAGTTCACGGTCAGCGAGGACCCGTAAGGGCTGGCTGGAGGCCGGCAGTTGCTGGGCCGGAGTAGGGCGGGAGGTAGCGGCATCCTCTGCTGGCGTCATAGGTTCATCCTTCACCAGCGGACGCCTATTCGGAAACCGCTACCCCCGGGGCCCGGGGCTGTAGTCAATGCCCCAATCAACACTGAAGGATTTCCCCGGGACCAGCCAGTGCAGGCCGTCGCCTGAGTTGAAGGCGTTGGCCGGACCTGTCATGGGTTCAACGGCAACGGCCCGGACGCGCCCCGGGTACTGGGTGCTGACAAAGACGTGGACATACCGGCAGGCCTCGTCCTGCCACAGGCTTACCTGCCTCCCGTCCGGCGCTGAAAGCGTATGCCGCGCCCTGCCCTCCTCGTACGTCAGGTCCGTCAGGGCGACGTCAACGGTGATCCCGGCAATGTTCTGGCCTGACCGGAAGTCAGTATCCCCGTGCACCGGCGCGGAGCTGCGGGGAATCAGACGGTCATCAGCCACCAACCGGGTATCGGCAGCTACCGTCAGGACGAGTTCCTCAATGGGCGCGTCGCCGAGCCTGAGGTAAGGGTGGGCGCCCAGGACGAAGGGCGCCGGCTCTTTCCCGTCGTTCAGCAGGGTCTGGCGCACCGCAAGCCCAAGGTCATCGGTGAGCTGGTACTGCACCCGGTGCCGGAGCAGGAAAGGGTAGCCATGCTGCGGAAAGATGGTGGCCTCAAGGGTGACAGAGTGCTCCGACTCGTCCACCAGGGAATAGGCGGCGTTTCGGAGCAGTCCGTGGCTGGCGTTGTTCCTGGCGACCTCGGTGATATCCAGTTGCTGCTTTTTTCCGTTGAGGAACCATGTTCCGTTCTCGACCCGGTTGGCCCAGGGCGCGAGTGTTATGCCGGCAGCACCCGGTGCAATTTCATCATCGCCGTAGGTCTCCGTCAGGAGCATCCCTCCCCTGGTGAAGGAGCGCAGGCCTGCGGCAAGCTCTGTTACCACGGCCAGGGCGTCGCCCCGGCGGAGCTCATACTGCCTGCCTGTGGCATAACCCTGAAGGGTGGACCCGGCTGGGGATTCCTGGGCTGAACTGGAAGTCATGAGCTTTACCGTACCCCGGTCCTGCTCCCCGGGCACCAGTAAGCGGTGTGCGGTTTTGTTGTTAACTATTCTTTTTTGATCGAATGTGCCAGACTTTTCCCATGACAGGAATCACGAGCACCAGCCTTTCCGATGGCAGGGAGCTGATCTATTTCGACGACGCCGGGGCGCCAAAGTCCCGCACCGCCGAGCTGACCACCGACCACCGGGGCCTTCCCCCGCGGGGAGAACCTGGGGAGGTCCGCTACGACGCGCTGACGGATGAGTGGGTGGCCGTGGCCGCACACCGCCAGACCCGCACCCACCTCCCGCCGGCGGACCAGTGCCCCATCTGCCCCACCACCGCCGGCAATCCTTCCGAAATCCCTGCTGCAGACTACGACGTGGTGGTGTTTGAGAACCGGTTCCCGTCCCTCGGCCCTGCGCTGGGCCCGATACCGGATGAAACAACCTGGGGTACCAAGGGGCCCGCGTATGGCCGCTGCGAGGTGGTGGCGTTCACGCCCTCACACACCGGATCCTTCAGTGAACTGGGCGAAGTCCGCGCCCGCACCGTTATTGAAGCGTGGGCGCACCGCACGGAAGCCTTGAGCGCGCTCCCCGGCATCAAGCAGGTCTTCCCGTTCGAAAACCGCGGCGCGGACATCGGCGTAACGCTCCACCACCCTCACGGCCAGATCTACGCGTACCCCTACATCACGCCCCGCGCAGGAGTGGTTGGGGCGGCCGCCAGGAAGTTTTATGATGCGCAGGGCGGCCGGGATACGCTCACGGGTTCCCTGTTGCGCTCCGAGCGCGAAGACGGCAGCAGGATGGTCCTCGAGGGCGAAAACTTCAGCGCCTACGTCCCTTTTGCTGCCCGGTGGCCGCTGGAGATCCATCTGGTGCCGCACCGCCAGGTTCCGGACCTGGCGGCCCTGAGCGGCGAAGAGAAGGATGAACTGGCGTCCGTCTACCTCGACCTGCTCCAGCGGGTGGACGCCCTGTATCCCACGCCCACCCCGTATATCTCTGCCTGGCACCAGGCTCCCCTGGATCCTGTCCTGCGGCCCGCCGGCTACCTCCACCTCCAGCTGACCTCCCCGCGGCGGGCAGCCGATAAGCTCAAGTACCTGGCCGGGTCGGAGGCCGCCATGGGCGCTTTTATCAACGACACGACCCCGGAGAGCGTCGCCGAGCGCCTCCGCGCTGTCAGCCGTCCGTCTTCCGCCGCAATCCCCGCCGCCCTGGCGGCCATGCCCGAAGGAGCCCACGCTTGAACACCGCACACGACCCCCTGGCCACCCGCGCACAGGCGGGGACAGAGGACCTGGCTGCCCGGTTCGCCAAGGAGTTTGGCGGGAACCCGGACGGTATCTGGCAGGCACCCGGACGGGTGAACCTCATCGGTGAGCACACGGACTACAACGAGGGCTTCGTCCTTCCCTTCGCCATCGACCGTACAGCCCGCGTGGCCGTCAAAGTCCGCCCCGATGCCTCCGTACGGCTGCTCTCCACCTTTGGGGACCAGGGCGTCGTGACCGCCACCCTTGGCTCCCTGCGGCCGGGATCCGCCAAAGGCTGGACCAAGTACCCGCTCGGCGTGATGTGGGCCCTCAGGGAGCGCGGGATCGACGTTCCGGGCATGGACCTGCTGCTCGACTCAAACGTTCCCCTGGGAGCGGGCCTCTCTTCATCCCATGCCATTGAATGCGCCGTCATTTCGGCGCTGAACGACCTCACCGGGGCGGGGCTCGAAGCAGAGGAAATGGTGCTGGCAACCCAGCGCGCGGAAAATGACTTCGTCGGCGCTCCCACAGGGATCATGGACCAGTCCGCCTCGCTCCGGGGCTCGGAAGGCCATGCGGTCTTCCTGGACTGCCGTGACCAAAACGTCCGCCTGGTTCCGTTCGAGACGCGCCCGGCGGATCTTGTGATGCTGGTGATCGATACAAAGGTCTCGCACTCGCACGCCGACGGCGGTTACGCTTCGCGGCGTGCATCCTGCGAGCTGGGCGCCGAGGTAATGGGAGTCAAGGCGCTTCGCGACGTCCAGGTGGGCGACCTGGCGGAAGCCGCCGGCCTCCTGGACGAGGTCACCTTCAGGCGCGTCAGGCATGTGGTCACCGAAAACGACCGCGTGCTCCAGACCGTGGAGCTCCTGGCCGGTGAGGGACCTGCCGCGATTGGTCCCCTGCTGGACGCCAGCCATGCCTCCATGCGCGATGACTTCGAGATCTCATGCCCTGAGCTGGACCTGGCAGTCGAAACCTCCCGCGCCAGCGGTGCTATCGGTGCCCGAATGACCGGTGGCGGTTTTGGCGGTGCAGCCATAGCGCTGACGCCGGTGGGCTTGGAGCAGGCGGTGCGTGACGCCGTCGTCAAGGCCTTCGCAGACGCGGGCTACAAGGTGCCGGACATCTTCACGGTGTCTCCTGCGGCAGGAGCCCGGCGGATCGCTTAGCGGCTTCCGGAACTGCTCTTAACAGCTGAGGGCCCCACCGTGCGGTGGGGCCCTCAGCCGTTAAGAAAGGCTCGACGGCGGGAGCCGCCGGGGTGTTACTCGTCCCCGCGCAGAATGGCCAGCAGGCGGATGATTTCCACGTAGAGCCATACCAGCGTCACCGTCAGGCCGAAGGCGGCCGTCCAGGAGAAGCGCTGCGGAGCACCGCTGCGGACGCCCGCCTCGATGCTGGTGAAGTCCATGACCAGCGAGAAGGCCGCGAGGCCGATGGCCAGGATGCCGATAACGACGCCGATGATGCCGCTTCGCAGTCCGAACGGTTCCGTGGTCAGGCCCGTCACCATCATGATGAGGTTCACCACGGAGAACAATGCGTAGCCAACCATGGCGATCATGAAGAACTTCATGGCCTTTGGCGTGGCGCGTACCTTGCCGCTCTTGAAAAGGAGGAGCGTCACGGTGAAGACGGACAACGTGCCGAGGACAGCCTGAAGCCCCACTCCCGGGTACATGGTGTCCAGGACCCGGGTAAGTCCACCGAGGAAGAGGCCTTCAAGGCCTGCATAGGCAAGAATCAGCGCCGGCGACGGCTGCTTCTTGAAGGTGTTCACGAGCGCCAGCACGAAGCCGCCCAGTGCGCCCACGATCATGAGGAGCGAAGCGAGGCCCATGCTGACGAACATGGTGACGGCGGCACCGACGAGCAGCACTCCGAGGCAGGCCGCGGTCTTGACGATGACGTCGTCGAACGTCATCCGGCCGGTGTCAGCCGGGCCGGCAGCAGGCTGGTTGTACATCTGCTGCAGCTGTTCGTTGGTCATATTCTGCGGCTGGCCGTAGGCCTGCTGGCCATACGGCGCCTGTCCGTACGGCTGCTGGCCGTAGGGGGCCTGGCCGTACGCCTGCTGTCCGTAGGGAGCCTGCGGAACAGGCGGTGCCTGGGTGGCTCCACGGAAGCTCTTTCCGTTGAAGATCGGGTTGCCGCCAAGTGCCATTACGGGATTCCTCCATAGGGATGTGTTGTGAACCTTAAGGTTTACGCTACCAATTCTCACGTAATTGCACCCGCAAAAGTTCCCTGCCGGATCAGGAGCGCGGAGTTGTTATCCGATCGCTACCAACAGCACTTGAACCTCGTCATATCCCGCTACTTCCGCGCTGTAGCATAAGCCAAGCAGGGTGACGGAACTCACATATGTGGTGGTGCCGGGCCTGAGGGCATCGTTCCATCCCTGCATCCGTTCGCAGCGGCTGCAATGGCGCAGCCGAGACCACCCCCAAGTGGAGGTTTTTCAATTTGAGAAGTACACCGCAAGGCCCGCCGGCTGGAAGACGTCGAGGGTTGCTGAGAGTACTGGGAGCCATCAGCGCTTCCATCCTGGCGATCCTCCTCGTGGCCGCACCGGCATCCCAGGCCACTTCCCCGTCACCGACACCATCCCCGTCGAACCAAACCTTCCAAAACAACATCAGCGGATTCCTCCGTGATGACACCCGCGCACCCCTGGCAGGCGTGACCATCACGGCCACAAAGGACGACTTCACCGGTACCGCCACGTCGTCCGCGAACGGAGCCTGGAGCATCGGAGTGCCGGAGCAAGGCACCTACACCGTGGAACTGGACGAAGACACCCTGCCGGAAGGCATCGCCCTGGCAGAGGGCCAGGAAAATCCCCGCGACGTCACCTTCAGCCAGACGTCAAACCTGTCCGTCATCTTCGCCTTCGGCAAGGGCATCGTGGTGCAGCAGCAGGACTTCGGGCAAAACCTGCTCAACCGGCTCGTGGCGGGGTTGAGCTTCGGCCTTCTGCTTGCCCTCGCCTCCGTAGGATTGTCCCTCATCTTCGGCACCACCGGGCTCACCAACTTCGCCCACGGTGAGATGGTGACACTGGGCGCAGTGCTGGTATTCGCATTCAATGCCCTGGGCCTTCCGTTCTGGCTTGCCGTTCTTCTGGCACTGCTGGGCGGCGGACTCTTCGGGTACGCCCAGGACAGAGGGTTGTGGCGGCCGCTGCGCCGCCGCGGCACCGGCCTTGTACCCATGATGATTGTCAGCATCGGCCTTGCACTGGCTGTCCGCTACGTCATCCAGTTCTACTTCGGCGGCGCCACCCAGCAACTGCCGTTCGCACAGAGCCCCGAAATCCAGCTCGGACCGGTCTCCATTTCGCCGAACAACCTCTGGTCCCTGGGGATCAGTGCAGTGGTGATCGCCCTGATCGGCATCGTGCTGCTCAAGACCAGGCTGGGCAAGGCAACCCGCGCGGTGGCGGACAACCCCGCCCTCGCAGCAGCCTCCGGCATTGACGTGGACTCGGTGATCCGGATTGTCTGGATCACCGGCGGCATGCTCGCCTCCCTGGGCGGCATCCTGTGGGCCTACTACCGTCCGGGCGTTACTTTCGACATGGGCTCCGCCATTCTCCTGCTCATCTTCGCCGGCGTCACCCTGGGCGGACTCGGAACAGTCTTCGGGGCCCTGATCGGCTCCATCATCGTGGGTATCTTCGTGGAGCTGACCACAGTGTTCGGCCTCGCCGCGGACCTTAAGTACGTGGGCGCCCTGTTCATCATGATCGTTGTCCTTCTGTTCCGGCCCCAGGGGATCCTGGGCCGGCGCGAGCGCGTGGGTTAGGAGACAGCCATGGACTTTGGATTCATTCTTGCCAGCGCTGCCAGTGAGATTTTCAGCCCGACCACGGCAGCGTATGCCCTGGCCGCGCTCGGCCTTGCCGTGCACTTCGGTTACTCCGGCCTGCTGAACTTCGGGCAGGCCGGCTTCATGGCGGTGGGAGCCTACGGCTTCGCCATCTCCACCCTCAGCTTCGGCGTGCCCTTCTTCGTGGGACTGCTGATAGCCATCATTGCCTCGTCAATTTTTGCCCTGTTGCTTGGCATTCCCACCTTGCGGCTGCGGGCGGACTACCTTGCCATCGTGACCATCGCTGCAGCGGAAATCGTCCGTTACATCGTGACCACCAACCAGCTCACCGCCGTGACCGGATCCGCGAACGGCCTGGCAGCCTTCGAGGGCGGGTTCTACAGCATGAACCCCTTCCCTGAAGGCTCCTACTTCGGCATGAACAACCGCGACTTCTTCATCCGGGTGGTGGGCTGGGCGCTGGTGGCGGTCTGCTGCACCCTGGTATGGCTGCTGATGCGCAGCCCGTGGGGACGTGTCCTCAAGGGCATCCGCGAGGACGAGAACGCAGTCCGTTCCCTGGGTAAGAACGTCTACGCCTACAAGATGCAGGCGCTGATCATCGGTGGTGTCCTCGGAGCACTCGCCGGTATGATCTTCACCCTCCCCCGGGGTGCGGTCCAGCCGGCGAACTACGGTACCGAACTGACGTTCTTCCTCTATACCTGCCTCCTGCTGGGCGGCCTGGGAACCGTGCTGGGGCCGGTGATCGGCGCCATGATCTTCTGGGTTGTGCTGTCACTGACCCAGGGCATCCTGTACGGCCTGATCGAGTCAGGTGCCGTCACCTGGCTGAACACGGTCCAGGCCGGGCAGCTGCGGTACATCCTGGTTGGCGTCGCCCTGATGCTGTTGATGATTTTCAGGCCCCAGGGCGTCTTCGGAAACAAGAAGGAGCTGGCGTTCGCATGAGCATGCACAGCGAAGAAACCACACCTGCCGGGCCCGGCGGGCTGGATTACATGACGGACACCCGTCCCATCGCGGCAGGTGAGGCCGGACCCGGCTGTAAGAAGCGGGATCCCATCGTGGTGGCGGAGAACGTCACGCGGAGCTTTGGCGGAATTAACGCCGTCGACGTGAACTACCTCGAAATCCCCCGTCACAAGATCACCGCGCTGATCGGCCCCAACGGCGCCGGCAAGACAACTCTCTTCAACCTCCTGACCGGCTTTGATACACCCAATACCGGCAAGTGGCAGTTCGAAGGCAAGAGCCTCGCCGGAGTGTCTCCCTACAAGGTGGCGCGGATGGGCATGGTGCGCACCTTCCAGCTCACCAAGGTGATGGGCAAGCTGACCGTTATGGAAAACATGCGGCTTGGTGCCGCAAACCAGCCCGGCGAGCGGCTGTCCAAGGCGCTGTTCAAGGGCATGTGGGGCGGCCGGGAGAAACAGATCACCAACGAGGCCAACGTCCTGCTGGAGAAGTTCAAGCTCGACGCCAAGAAGGACGACTATGCGGCATCGCTCTCGGGAGGGCAGCGCAAGCTCCTGGAAATGGCGCGGTCCCTCATGGTGCGGCCCAAGCTCGTGATGCTCGACGAACCCATGGCCGGAGTCAACCCGGCCCTGACGCAGTCGCTGCTGGACCACATCAAGAATCTCAAAGCGGAAGGCATGACGGTCCTGTTCGTTGAACACGACATGCACATGGTCCGGCACATTGCCGACTGGGTGGTGGTCATGGCCGAGGGCAAAGTGGTGGCTGAGGGTCCCCCGAATGAGGTCATGAAGAACCCTGCCGTCATCGACGCCTATCTTGGCGCCCACCACGACGTGGACCTCGGCGACTCCGAGGGCCTCAAGGAACTCGCAGCCGAACTCGAGGCTGACGAGGAATCGATCGTCGGCACCGAAAATGCCGGGATCATCTCGCTGGACGTTGTGGCCGCGGAGGCTGAGCAGAAGCGCCGGGACGGGGAACAGTCCGGCAGTGACAGGCCGCGGGGCCGCCATGGAAGCACGGACACAGGCAGCACAGAGAAGGACGCCCAATGAGCAGCACCAGCGCGGCACCGGCCGCACAGCCCGTGAGCGACAGCGGGTCCGTCGTCAAGGTCACCGACCTTGTCGCGGGCTACCTTCCCGGGGTGAATATCCTGAACGGCTGCAGCATCGAGGCCAGAAAAGGTGAGCTGATCGGGATCATCGGCCCCAATGGAGCCGGCAAGTCGACGCTCCTGAAAGCCATGTTTGGCCTCGTGAAGGTCCATTCCGGCACTGTGGTGGTGCGCGGCCAGGACATCACCGGGTTGAAGGCGAACAAGCTGGTCAGCCGCGGAGTAGGGTTCGTCCCGCAGACAAACAATGTGTTTGCCACCCTGACCATTGAGGAAAACCTGCAGATGGGCATGTTCCAGCGGCCCAAGGACTTCGCCGAACGGTTCGAGTTTGTGACCGGCCTGTTCCCTGAACTGGGCAAGCGCCGGGCACAACGGGCCGGTTCACTCTCCGGCGGTGAACGCCAGATGGTGGCAATGGGCCGTGCGCTGATGATGGATCCTGCCGTGCTGCTCCTGGATGAGCCTTCTGCCGGCCTCTCCCCCGTGAAGCAGGACGAGACCTTCCTGCGCGTCCACGAGATCAACCGCGCAGGCGTGTCGGTCATCATGGTGGAACAGAACGCCCGGCGCTGCCTGCAGATCTGTGACCGCGCCTACGTCCTGGACCAGGGCCGGGATGCCTACACCGGTACCGGACGGGAGCTCATGAAGGACCCCAAGGTCATCCAGCTCTACCTCGGCACCCTGGCCGACACCGTGGAGTAGGCCCAGCCACTACACAAGGAAGCCCCCGTCCTGCTGGACGGGGGCTTCTTTGGTGTTCAGGAAGGTTTCCTAGAGCTGGCCGAACTCTTCCTTGACTGCGGTGTACTTGTTGTCATCCTGGTACTGGTAGATGCCGATGTACGCCTCGGTCGGGTCCCCGGCGTCGGAGAAGGTTACAGGTCCGGACTGGCCGTCGTAGTCAGCGTCCTTGCCTTCCCTGATCAACGTGACACAGGCGGCGTAGGACGTGCACTTCTCGCCGCCTTCGGAAACTTCCTTGAGCTTGGCTGCGATGTCCACGCCCTTGGTGCTTCCGGCTGCCTCTGCGGCCAGTGAAATCAGGTTGACGGCATCGTAGGACTCGCCGGCGTAACTGTAGTCCTTGAGTGCCGGGTCGATGGCGAGCAGCTTCTTCTTGAAGTCTTCCTGGGCGAACGTGCCCGGGATAGTGCCCTGCGCGCCCTTCAGGGTGCCCGGCTGGAAGTCCTTGCTGTAGTCGGAGGTGTTGCCGTCCACCAGGAACATCTGGGTGGGCTGGACGCCCTTGCCGGTCATCAGCGGAACGATGCTCTTAGCCTGGTCAAAGGTGATCAGGGCGATGGCATCCGGCTTGGCGGCAATAATCTTGTCCACCTGGCTGCTGAACTGGGTGTCGCCCTCATTGAAGAGTTCTTCCGCCACAACCTGGCCGCCTGCTGCCTCAAATGCCGACTTGATATTGGTTGCCAGGCCCGTGCCGTAGGCGTCGTTGAGGACAATCATGCCCACGGTCTGCGCCCCGCAGGTGGCCATGTAGTTGCCGAGCACCTTGCCTTGGAGGACGTCCGAGGGTGCTGTGCGCCAGTACAGGCCCTTGTCATCCCACGTGGTGAAGTCCGGCGAGGTGTTGGCCGGCGAGAACTGGATAACACCTGCGCCGGTGATCTGGTTGATCACTGTCTTGGAAACACCCGAAGATGCCGCACCGATGATGGCGCTGACGCCCTGGCCCAGCAGCGCGGAGGTGGACTGGGTGGCGATGTCGGTCTTGGTGTCACCGGAGTCGCGGTGGATTACTTCAACCGGCTTGCCCAGGACGCCCCCGGCCTTGTTGACTTCATCGATGCCGAGGTTGACGCCGGCGATTTCGGGTGGACCGAGGAATGCCAGGGATCCGGTGGTGGGAAGCAGCGAACCAATGCGGAGCGGAGTTTCAGTGGTGGCGGTTGACGGCGGTACAGAGGGAGTCTCCGCAGGCTGGCTGGCGGCTGCGCCTCCACCGCCTTCAGGCGCCGGACAGGCGATTCCTGACGCTGATCCGGTGGCGGACGACTCGGTCGCCGTGGGTGTGGACGAACCGCCGCAAGCCGTTGCCATAAAGGCGACGCCGATGCCAAGCGCTGTCAGCTTGGCAACACGGGTTCCCGCCTGGGGGAATAAAGTCATTTACGAGCTCCTCGATCTAAAGGTGCGAACGGCCTTTGACACGAAAAACCAGGTGTTCCTGATTTAGCTTCAAGCTAGTGCAAATCGGAGCCGAAGATAAGTGACTGAGGTCACATCCTTATAACAGTAGTTGCATATGTGGAATTAAATGCGGGAAGCCGCCCCCGGTGGGACGGCTTCCATTTCCTGCGCCTGCTGACACTGCTTGTACCCCAGGTGGGACTCGAACCCACAACACGCGGATTTTAAGTCCGCTGCCTCTGCCAATTGGGCTACTGGGGCGCCCGGTCAATGGTATCCCGTCAGATGAGTGCGAAGGGTTCGGCGTACCGGAAAGTGCCATGGACGCCTCCGGGCCAGAGCGCCAGTGGCAACAGCTGGAAGTAGTCGCCCCACGATGGATCGGGCGGGAGTACTCCCAGCGAGGCGGCGGGGACAAAACCAAAGCGCGAGTAGTATTCGGGGCTGCCCAGGAGGGCGATGCCGCTCTCCCCTGCCGCGTTGGCCCGCTTGATGGTTTCCCTCATCAGGAGTGAACCTATGCCATGGCGCTGGAGCCTCGGCGTGACCCCGAGCGGACCCAATCCCAGCAGCCCGTGGTCACCCACCCAGCCCCGGGTGCTGATGACATGGCCCACCACCGCGTTGTCCTGGACTGCCACCACACTGAGATCGGGCAGGTACTCAGCGGCCTCGAAGAGCCCGGCGAGCACTTTAACTTCCAGGGGCTCGCCGTCCGCGGGAAGACCGGTGGCAGGTGAGATGGCAAAGGCTTCGGCTGTGAGGGCCAGGATGGATTCCCGGTCACCGGGCGCCTCTGTGCGGACCAGTACCTGGGGCCGCGGCGCCTGGCTGCTGCGTGCGGACAGCCCGGCAAGGGTCTCAAGCGCCCGGGGCGCATCCGCGACCGGGACGAGCAGGTGGTCATGGTGGAAACCGGCCAGGACGTTGCAGCTGATCATGGCGCCGGCCAGGGCCTTGCTGACAGCCGCGGTCAGGCCCACTGCTTCCAGCGCGGAGTGGACCTGCAGTGTGATCCAGGCGCCCACGAAACTGTAGGACAAGCCTTCCCTGTCAGCCACTGCCCGTGGCAGTACCACCGTGAGCCCTTCCGCTTCACGGACTGCCGCCGCGACATCAGGTACCAGCGGCTTTCCGTCCGGCCACAGGACGTAGACGTACTCGCCGTCGCGCTGCACCGGCTGCATCGCCGCCAGCAGTGCCTCGAGGTTCTTTTCGCCAGTCATGGTGCCAGTCTAGAAGGCCGGCACCAACGGAGCGGTCTGTCCCCCGGCCGGAACCTGACCTGCTTCAAGAAACGCAAAACGGCGGCTGCCCCTCGTGGGGACAGCCGCCGTCTGGCGCTTACTGGGCGTGTGCCTTACTTGGCCTTGGCCGCCACGGCTTCCTTGGCGTCAGCAGCCGCCGGGGACGTTGCCGTGGAGCCGGAGCCGCCGGCCACGGGGGCGGGGGCCGGAGCCGGAGCAGCAGCCGGCTTGGGCGCCGGGGTGGCTGCCGCGACAAATGCGCCGCGCGGGTTGTCCAGGTCCATGAGCTGCGTGGTGTCACGGCCCGCAAAGAAGCTGAGGAGCCAGTTGATGATTACCCGGAACTTGCGTTCGAAGGTGGGCATTGCCAGGCCGTGGTAGCCGCGGTGTGCCAGCCAGGCAAGTCCGCCCTTGAGGCCGATGCTGCCCACCAGGTTGATGTTGGCAACACCCTTCCACTGGCCAAAGCCGGCCACAGCACCGAGGTTCTTGTGCTTGTAGTCCTTCAGCGGCTTGTCCCAGCGGGAGGCCCACAGGTTCTTGGCGAGGCGCTTGGCCTGGCGGAGAGCGTGCTGGGCGTTGGGGACGCAGGTGCCGTCGGGCAGGCCCTTGCCCGTGAGGTCCGGCACGGCGGCGACGTCGCCGGCTGCCCAGGCGTTGTCGATGATGCCTTCGTCGCCGGACACGCGGAGGTCCGGGAGGACGCGGACGCGTCCGCGCGGCTCCAGCGGGAAGTCGGTGGAGCGGACCATCGGGTTGGCCTGCACGCCTGCGGTCCAGACGAGGGTGTCGGTTTCAAACTCCTGGGCGGGGGTCTTGTCCGGGAGGTTGATCAGCTTGAGGGAGCCTTCGGCGTTGTCCAGGGAGGTGTTCAGCAGCACCTCGATGCCGCGGCTGCGGAGGTGCTCCACAACCCATTCAGCCTGCTTTGCGGTAACTTCCGGCATGATCCGGCCCATGGCTTCAACCAGGACGAAGCGGACTTCCTCCTGCTTGATGCGCGGGTTGTTCCGCACGGCGGCCCGGGCGAGGTCTTCCATCTCCGTGATGCACTCAATGCCGGCAAAACCGCCGCCCACGACGACGAAGGTCAGGGCGCGGGCACGGGCAACAGGATCGGTCATGGTTGAGGCAACTTCGATGCGCTCCAGGACCTTGTTGCGGAGCGCAACGGCTTCCTCAATGGTTTTCAGGCCGATGCCCTTGTCCGCAAGTCCCTTGATGGGGAAGGTACGGGTGATGGCCCCGGCGGCGAGGACGACGTCGAAGTAGGGAACCTCGAAGTTTGCGCCACCGTCAGCGGGAGCCACGACGGCGGTGCGGTTGGCGTGGTCGATCGAGGTGACGCGGCCCTGGATCAGTTCCGTCTGCTGCAGGTGCTTGCGGTGGGACACCACGGCGTGGCGGGCCTCGATGTTGCCGCCGGCCACCTCCGGAAGGAAGGGCTGGTACGTCATGTAGGGCAGTGGATCCACGAGGGTGACAATGCCACCGGCATTCGCGATCTTCTTCTGCAGTTTGAGTGCTACGTACAGGCCGACGTACCCGCCGCCGACGACGAGTACCCTGGGACGGTCCTGGAGCTGTGGGGTGGTTGCCATGGTTTTAAGGATACAACAGTTTGTGAAAATCTTCACTAGCTGAAGTGGGCGCCCGTAACTTAGGGGTTGGGACCAGTTTCCACCTTCTCCGCCACCCCGGTTTCGGCGTCTTCATGGAGCAGGGCAGGGTTCCTGGCGGCCCGCCTCAGCTGGATGGCGGCTGCCCCGATGATGGCAACAAAGAGGACGGAAAAACCGATCACGACGGCGGCGCTAACGGCAGTGTCGCGCTGGGAGGGCGCCTCCGCCACGGGTACCGTCGCTTCAGGCAGCGTAGGTGCTGCGCTGGGGACGTCGGCGGTGGGCAGCGGGGCGGGAGTGGCAAGGTTTCCCCGGCGGTGTACACGGATCCACTCAGCAATGGAGCCCAGCGGGTTGGCTGCAACCTCCGGGACGGTGTCCTTCAGCGCGGCCTCGGCGTTCAGCACCCCGAAGCCGTAGAGCGGGTCCTTGCCCGGCGCACCCGCGTCCTTGGCTGTAGTAATAATCCGGTTGATGACCTGCTCGGCACTCATCGCCGGCCATTTGGAGCGAATCAGTGCCGCTACGCCGGCCACGATAGGAGTGCTGCCGGAGGTTCCGGCCCACTCGGCATAGCCCCCGCCCGGTACGCCGCCGAGCAGGGTTTCAGCCGGCGCAGCCACACCGATACTGATGCCCTGGGAGGAGGCGTCTACACTTGCTGCCCCTTTCCGGTCCAGCCCGGCAACTGTCAGGACACCGGGGATGGTGGCCGGCGCCCCCACCTGGATGTTGCCGCCAATACGGTTTCCCGCAGCGGCAACGATCACCACGTCCTTTTGCTCTGCGTAAAGGAACGCCGCGTCCCAGCTCTGCGGCCACTGTGGCGTAGTGCTCCCCAGCGAGATGTTGATGACCCTGGCGCCGTTGTCCACCGCCCAGCGCACGGCCTCCGGGATCTGGTCCTGGTCGCTCTTGCCGGAGGGATTGCTGGACCCCAGCCAGGTGGAGACGGAAAGGATCTGGGCTTCGGGGGCCACGCCCACCATGCCGTCAGGTGCCACCCCGGAAGGGGACGGCGCCGGACTGGGGCCGGGACTGGGACTCCCACTTGGGCTGGGACTCGGGCTTGCCGGCTGATGGCCGCGTCCGGCCAGCATCGTGGCCACCAGGGTGCCGTGCTCAGGTTTGATGCCCACGCCTTTTTGTCCGTCCGGACGGCCCGACCCTGATGCGTCGTAGCCTCCGGCTACAGCGCCCTTCAGGTCCGGGTGCGACGCGTCCACTCCGCTGTCGATGACGGCCACCTTAACGCCGGCGCCTTTGGAAACCTCCCAGGCCTTGGTAATGCCGGACTCGGCCAGCCAATACTGCTTGTCCCGCCATTCATCCGCCTGCGCTGCAGGAGCCGCAAAGAGCCCGGAGGCCAGGCAGCAGGCAACGAGCGCCAGCGCCAGCAGGGCCGACGCCGCCTTGCGGAGCGGGGGCGCTGCCCGTGGAGTAAGGAAGGGCATGTTTGTCAGCCGATGCTCAAGGCAATGCCGTCGAGGATGTCGTGTTCGCTGGCCATGGCGGTGGCGATCCGGCCGCCGGTGAGCTCCCCCAGCTGTTCCAGGATGCGCCCCCAGACGAGTCCGCCGGCTCCGATGACGTCCACCCGTCCAGGATGCATGTACGGCAGGGCGGCCCGCCGGGACCGCGGCATTGCCAGGAGATCGGTGGCGGCTGCGCGGACAGTGTCCAGTGGGAGTTCGGCGCCGTGGATCGCATCCGGTGAGTATTCGGTCAGTCCCAGCGCATGCGCGGTAATGGTGGTGATGGAACCGGCAACCCCGACGACGGCGGTGGCGCGTTCCAGCGGAACCTCCTGGCGGGCACGGGCAACGGCCGCGTCCACGTCAGCTTGCGCGGCTGCTATTTGGCCGGCAGCGGGAGGATCATCCCGGAGGTGGCGTTCCGTGAGGCGGACGCAGCCGATGTCAACAGACTTTGCGGCCGTGACGCCTGCGGCTGTACCCATGACGAACTCGGTGCTGCCGCCGCCCAGGTCCACCACCAGCACTTCCTGCCCGTCCAGGACGGGCAGCACGCTGCTGGCTCCGGCGAAGGACAGGGCGGCTTCCTCGTCGCCCGAAATTACTTCCGGTTCAACGCCAAGCAGGTCCCGGATTCCATCCACGAAGACGTCGCGGTTCCGCGCGTCCCGGCTGGCCGAGGTTGCAACGAACCGGATTTTGGTGGCTCCGGAAGCCCGGATGAGCCGGGCGTAGTCGGCGGTTGCAGCGAAGGTGCGTTCCAGTGCCTCGGGCGCGAGCTCGCCCGTGGCGTCCACTCCCTGGCCCAGCCGGACCACCCGCATTTCCCGGACCACGTCCCGAAGGCGGATGCTGCCATTGTTCCGCTCGACGTCAGCGATCAGGAGGCGGATGGAGTTTGTGCCGCAGTCAATGGCGGCCACGCGCGTCATTCCACGGCCCCTGCGGCGTCGGCCGATTTCCGGACCGGCGCCGGCCGGCCCACGATGTCCGGCAGGCCCTGCGGCCCGTGCCGGCTGAGGTCCCGGGAAGGAACCTCACCTGAGGTGTCCCAGGCGCCGTCGCAATAGCACGTGTCTGCGGTCCACCACTCGGTGATCCTTGCCAGGGCTTCATCTCCCAGGGGATTGACGCCCGGGCCGGCCGCCAGCGAATGCCCCACCAGGACATGCAGGCACTTGACGCGGGTGGGCATACCCCCGGCCGAGATGCCGTCAATTTCGGGTACAGGGCCAATCCCGGACCGCGCGCCAATGGCATCACGATCCGCAAGATATGCCTCATGCGCCAGGCGATACCGGGCGGACAACGCCTCATCGCCGGCCAGCTGCTCATTCATCTCGTTCATGACACCTGCGGCCTCAAGCCGCGAAACTGCCGAGGTGATCACCGGGTGGGTCAGGTAGAACGTGGTGGGGAACGGCGTTCCGTTGCTGAGCCGCGGGGCGGTCGCTGCCACCAGGGGATTGCCGCAGACGCAGCGTGCAGGAATTTCCACCACGTCACGGACCGGCCGTCCCAGCTGGCGGCTCAGTACTTCCAGGTCGTGCACGGATGGTTGGCGGGATTCGTCCCGGGCGGCTGCCGTGTTATTTTCCACTGTGGCGGGCCGTCCTTCCTGTTGCGGTTCAGTCTGTAGCCGCGCGCGTAATGGACTCCCACAGGGAATCCACCCACGGCAGATCGGCGGGGTCTTGTGCTGCTGCACCGGTCTGGCTGCCGGTCTCTCCGGCCGGAAGATCGCTGCCGAAAACCCAGTAGCCGGTTTCTCCCGGCATAACCATGTTAATGCGGTCGCGTGCCTGCTGTTTCACGTAGTTGGGATCCTGCCAGCGCGAGACCTGCTGCCGGAGGACGTCACCTTCCGCCTGGCGAGCAGCGATATCTGCATTCAGGGCGTCGATCTCAGCCTTCTTGTCGAAGAAGATCTTGACCGTGGGCGCGAGCATGATGGTGATGGCAATCATCACCACGGCAAGGGCAAGCATTCGCCCGGAGAAGGCCTTGGCCGGTACGGGCTGCTGGTCGTCGTCGTCAGTCTCGGGGTGCGGGTGCCTTGCGGATTGTCCGGTAGCGCTGCTCCCCTTGCGGCCGCCCGCCTGCCGGCTGCCTCTGCCGCCATGCGGCTCGCGGCGTCCGGTTGCCGGGCCGGCCGGTCGCTTACCGGCAGGCGGCGGACTGGCGGGCTGCGGGCGGGCTGGTTCCCCTGCCTTGGTGTCCTTGCCCGGGCCAAATTCCGCCCGGATGATGTCCGCGCCGTCGGAAGCTTCCGTTGCGGAGCGGGGTGGGGCAACCTTGGGAACTTTGGGACGGCGGGTAGCCATGACACTCCTGAAACGCGCAGCCTGCCTGGGCCGCCACTATCTGTGCTGAAACAAGTGCTGCTTGAAAAAGCAACGGTGGCTATGGTCTTCCAACCATAGCCACCGTTCAGTGCTTTACGCGGCTACTAGCCCTTGAAACGCGGGAAGGCGCTGCGGCCGGCATAACGTGCGGCGTCGTCGAGTTCCTCTTCGATGCGCAGCAGCTGGTTGTACTTGGCAACGCGCTCGGAGCGGGCCGGTGCGCCGGTCTTGATCTGGCCGGCATTGGTGGCTACCGAGATGTCGGCGATGGTGGTGTCCTCGGTTTCGCCGGAACGGTGCGAGGTGATGGTGGTGTAGCCGGCGCGCTGGGCCAGGCTGACAGCATCCAGCGTCTCGGTCAGGGAGCCGATCTGGTTGACCTTGACCAGCAGCGAGTTCGCGGTCTTGGTGTCGATCCCGCGCTGCAGGATGGCGGGGTTGGTGACGAACAGGTCGTCGCCCACCAGCTGCACCTTGTCGCCGATCGAGTCGGTGAGGGTCTTCCAGCCGTCCCAGTCGTTCTCGTCCAGCGGGTCTTCGATGGAGACCAGCGGGTAGTCGGCGACGAGTTCGGTGTAGTACGCGCTCATCTCGGCGGAGGTCAGCGACTTGCCTTCGAACTGGTAGGCGCCGTTGGTGAAGAACTCGGAGGAGGCAACGTCCAGGGCCAGTGCGATGTCCTTGCCGGGGGTGTAGCCGGCGTTCTTGATGGCTTCCTGGATCAGGTCCAGTGCTGCGCGGTTGGACGGCAGGTTCGGGGCGAAGCCGCCTTCGTCGCCGAGGCCGGTTGCGAGGCCCTTTTCCTTGAGGACGGACTTGAGGGCGTGGTAGACCTCAACGCCCCAGCGCAGGCCCTCGGAGAAGGTCTCGGCACCCAGCGGAACGACCATGAATTCTTGGATGTCGACGTCGGAATCGGCGTGGCTGCCACCGTTGAGGATGTTCATCAGCGGGACGGGCAGGACGTGGGCGTTCGGGCCGCCGAGGTACTTGTACAGCGGCAGGTCAGCGGAGGCAGCGGCTGCGTTGGCGACGGCCAGGGAAACACCCAGGATGGCGTTGGCGCCCAGCTTGCCCTTGTTCGGGGTGCCGTCCAGGTCCAGCATGGCCTGGTCGATGCTCCGCTGGTCGGTCGCGTCGAAGCCGGTCAGGGCCGGGGCGATCTGGTCGATGATCGCGTCGACGGCCTTCTGGACGCCCTTGCCGAGGTAGCGGCCCTTGTCGCCGTCGCGCAGTTCAACGGCCTCGTGCTCACCGGTGGATGCACCGGAGGGAACTGCCGCGCGGCCGATCTGGCCGTCGGAGAGCAGAACCTCAACTTCTACGGTCGGGTTGCCACGGGAATCGAGGATCTCGCGGGCGTGGATGGCATCGATAAGCGCCATGAATTTGCTCCTTATGGGCGATTAACGGGGGGATCTTGCAGAAAGACTCGACGTACTCGTCACTGACCAGCGTAGTCGAGAGTGGTCCGGGTTACGGAAACTCCTCCAGCCCCGGACGTCATGATGGCGGGGTTATCCCGGTGCCGCCGGCGGCGGAGCCTGCTCCTGGTAGCGCCGGACAGCGCCACGCAGGGCACGCTCAGCATCCAATCCGCTGCCGTGGGCGGAATAGACGACGGCGAGCAGCAGCTCCCCCAGCTCATCCTCCGAGGCGAAGGGACCGGCTTCCACCGGTGGCCGGGATTCGCGGCAGCCCGCCCTGGCCGCCCTGTCGATGGACTTTTGCGCACGGGCGAGTGCCGGGAGGGCCTGCGGGATCCCTTCGAAGGGATCCCGCCGCTCCGGCCGCTCCGCCCGCTTCACGGCGTCCCATTTCTCCACAATCTCAGTGACAGTTGCGGGAAAGGCCTCCTGGAGGGAGCCGTCCGGGCGGAACACATGGGGGTTGCGGCGGACCATTTTGGCACGCAGGCCGCGTGCGACGTCGTCGAACCTGAAAGCACCCCGTTCCTCGGCAAGCCGGGCGTGGAGCACCACCTGCAGCAGGACGTCGCCCAGCTCACCGAGCAACTCGGCGTCGGGATGCCGCGCCTCGATTGTTTCGGCAACCTCGTAGGCCTCCTCGAGGAGGTACTCCACCAGGGACGCGTGCGTGAGCGCACCCATCCAGGGACAATGCTCACGCAGCGACGCGATCGTGGACAGGAGCTCCCCCACCGGCGAGCCGTCGTCCGCCTCGCTAGCCAAGGTTCGCGTAGGCGTCGTTGATGTACTCCACCAGCGCTTCCTTCTCCTCGAGCGGCAGGAAGGACGCCTCGGCGGCGTTCAGGGTCAGCTCCAGCAGGTCGTCGAGATCGTAGTCGAAGGTTTCCACCAGGAGGTCGAATTCGTCGGTCAGGGTGACACCGCTCATGAGCCGGTTGTCCGTGTTGACGGTGACGTTGAAGCCGAGCTGGTACAGCATGTCCAGCGGGTGGCTTTCGATGCCGTCGCCGAACCCTGCGATCGCGCCGGTCTGCAGGTTGGAGGAAGGGCAGATTTCCAGGGCGATGCCCCGGTCCCGGATCCAGCTGGAGAGGTCACCCAGGGTCACCAGGCCGATGGTGTCCCCGGTGTCGTCATCGTCGTCGAACTCCACCAGAATGTCTTCGGCGATCCGGACGCCGTGGCCCAAGCGCAGGGCACGGCCGTCCACCAGCGCGGACTGGATGCTTTCCAGCCCTGCAGCCTCACCCGCGTGGACGGTGGCCGGGAAGTTCTGCTGCGCGAGGTAGGTGAAGGCGTCCTTGAAGCGGGAGGGCAGGAAGCCGTCCTCGGCCCCGGCGATATCGAAGCCGACTGCCCCCTTGTTGCGGTGGCGGACGGCGAGTTCTGCGATTTCCTGGCCGCGGTCCGCGTGGCGCATGGCGGTGATGAGCTGGCCCACCTGGATCTCGCGTCCGCTCTCCCCCACGGCCTCGACACCGGCTTCAAGCCCTTCCTGCACAGCCTCCACTGCGTCATCCAGCGAGAGGCCTTTCTGGAGGTGCTGCTCAGGGGCCCACCGCACCTCGCCGTAGACCACGCCGTCGTCAGCGAGGTCTTCAACGAACTCCTTGGCCACGCGGAACAGGCCTTCGTGGGTCTGCATGACAGCAACGGTGTGGTCGAAAGTTTCCAGGTAGCGGACCAGCGAACCTGAGTTGGCGGACTCACGGAACCACTCGCCCAGCGCCACGGGATCGGTGGATGGAAGGGTGTGGCCAACTGCTTCCGCGAGTTCGATGATGGTTGCCGGACGCAGTCCTCCGTCCAGATGGTCGTGGAGGGAGACCTTGGGCAGGTTCTTCAGGTCGAAGTCAATGGCAGGGGCAGCGTCAACAATGGGCTCAGTCACGTTCCCACCTTAGGGTGGCCCGTGGTCCAAAGCCAGCCGCTACTGTGCCGTGGGTTCGCCGTCCCCGGCAGCGGAAGCAAGGACGGCTGAACTGCCGTTCTGTGGGTCGCGGGCGCCGGACGGGCCGCCGTCGAGCCAGCCATCCACCTCCCCGGCATCCTTTCGGGCGAGATGCTTGTGCCACCACCGGAGCACGTGGTCCAGGAGGATGCCCAGCACGATCGCGAAGACAACGGCGATGCCGGCGCTGAGGAGCGGGTTGTGGTGCAGCCACGGGAAGGAGCTCGCCAGCAGCCCGATGCCGATGGAATAGCCCACCCAGGTGACGCAGGCGAAAGCGTCGAGCAGGAAGAAGCGGCGGTGCGCATAGCCGGTACTGCCTGCGACGTAGTTGACGGCCACCCGTCCCCAGGGAATGTACCGGGCGGTGAAGATCAGCACGGCTCCGCGCTTTTCCAGTTCGTAGCGCGCCCAGCTGAAGGCTTTCTGCACTCTGCGGCGGCGCATCCACTTCCACCGGTTCAGGCCGATGCGCCGGCCCAGCATAAACGCCATGTTGTCCCCGGCGATGGCTCCCACCAGGGCTGTGAAGCCGAGGATCCAGAGATTGGGTTCCCCGCTGTGCCGGGAAAAGGCGGCAAGTGCCACGATCAGGGTCTCGCTGGGAACCACCATGGCGAAGCCGTCGACAAAGAAGAACGCCAGCAGGACCGGGTAGATCCACCACTGGCCCGCTGCATGGAGCACGGCCTCATTAATAAACTCCACGCAGGTCTTGCTCCTATGCAAAATGGCCCAGCCGTCAGTGACGCAGCCAAAGCGGAAATCGTTCCTAAGTCTCCCACGGCCAAGGCGCCATTCGCTACGCCCTCACCTGCTGGAACAACGGTTCACCTACGCTTCAGGTTCCTTCATCCGCTCCATCATGGACGTCCGGTGGCGGACACGGTTGATGGCCAGATCCACCACGATGCCCAGCGCCACGGCACACACGATGGCGATCACGGCACCCAGCAGGTGGTTGTCCTCGAACCATTGGCCGAAGAAGAGTCCGATTCCCACCGAGTAGCCCGCCCACAACGTTGCCGAAAGGAACGTCAGCCCCACAAAGCGAACGTGCGGATACTGCGTCACGCCGGCGGTAAGGTTCACCGCCACCCGTCCGATCGGGACGAACCTGGCCACGAGGATGAGCGACGCCGGCCGCTTCCGCAGTTCACGCCCTGCCCACCTGAAAGCACTCTGCATCCGGGGTCCGCGCATCCAGGACCAGCGCCGGGTACCCACCCTGCGGCCAATCAGGTAGGCGATGTTGTCCCCCAGGAATGCACCCAGCGCCGCCACCAGCATCAGGAGCCAGGGGTTGGGAACATCGGCGGTGGCGGCGACGGCAGACAGGCCCACCACCACCGATTCGCTCGGAATGGGCGGGAAAAAGCCGTCAATGACACAGCAGGCGAGGACCACAAACAGCACCCATGGCTGTCCGGCGGCGGCGAGGATGAAGTCATTGATGGCCTGCATGGGTTCCTATGCTATGCGGTCAATGATCAGCCGTTGTGCAGGCCGCGACCCCTCCGGTGCGATAACCACCGCGTGTTCCAGGGCTTCCCTGGCCCGGGCAAAGCGTTCCGGAGTGTCCGTCAGCAGGGTCATCAGGGGTTCCCCGGCACGGACGACGGCGCCGGGCTTGGCGTGCATCCGGACTCCCGCGCCTGCCTGCACGGCGTCTTCCTTGCGGGCCCGTCCCGCACCGAGGCGCCAGGCTGCAACACCGACGGCAAGGGCATCCAGCTCCACGAGCACCCCGTCCGCAGGGGCGTAGACCACCTCGGATTCGCGGGCGACGGGAAGGGAGGCCCGCGGATCCCCGCCCTGGGCTTCAATCATGCGGTTCCAGACGTCCATGGCGCGGCCGTCCTTGAGGGCAGCGGCCGGATCGGCGTCGTGCACTCCTGCACACGCGAGCATTTCCTGGGCCAGCCTGACCGTTAGCTCCACCACGTCGGCAGGACCGCCCCCGGCCAGTACTTCCACGGATTCCTCCACCTCGATGGCATTGCCCGCGGTGAGCCCAAGCGGGGTGTTCATGTTCGTGAGCAGGGCAACCGTGTTCACGCCCGCGTCCTTGCCCAGCGCCACCATGGTCTCCGCGAGTTCGCGGGCCCTGGCCTCGTCCTTCATGAAGGCCCCGCTGCCTACCTTGACGTCCAGGACCAGCGAGCCGGTACCCTCGGCGATTTTCTTGCTCATGATGGAGGAAGCGATGAGCGGGATGGCCTCAACCGTGCCGGTGACGTCCCGCAGGGCGTAGAGCTTCTTGTCTGCCGGTGCCAGGCCTGCACCGGCAGCGCAGATCACCGCACCCACATCCTGCAGCTGGGCCAGGATCTCGTCGTTGCTGAGGGAGGCACGGCACCCGGGAATGGACTCAAGCTTGTCCAGGGTGCCACCGGTATGACCCAGGCCCCGGCCGGAAAGCTGCGGAACGGCTACCCCGAACACCGCAACCAACGGCGCGAGAGGCAGCGTGATCTTGTCCCCCACGCCGCCCGTTGAGTGCTTGTCCGAGGTGTACTTCAGGCCGCCGTCGGGCCTGCGTAGGCTGGAGAAGTCCATCCGCTCGCCTGAAGCGATCATGGCCGCCGTCCACCGGGCGATCTCCGTGCGGTTCATGCCGTTCAGCAGGATGGCCATGTTCAAGGCAGCCATCTGCTCATCGGCGATGGCACCGCGGGTGTAGGCGTCGATGGTCCAGTCGATCTGTTCTGGACTCAGGACACCCTTGTCCCGCTTAACGCGGATGATATCCACGGCGTCGAAGGGTTCGGCATTGTGGTTCTCTGTCACCGTTTCAGTCACCGTGTTTCCTCCAGGTGTTCGGGACCGAAGGCATCAGGCAACACCTGGTCCATGGATTTGATGCCTTGGGTCGTCATGAGCTCCATGTCCGGTGCGCGGAACTCGTACAGGAGCTGCCGGCAGCGTCCGCATGGCATCAGCACGTTGCCGCTCCCGTCCACGCAGTAGAACGCGCGGAGCTGTCCGCCGCCGGTCATGTGCAGGTTTCCCACCAGCGCGCATTCGGCGCAGAGTGTCAGGCCGTAGCTGGCGTTCTCCACATTGCAGCCGCTGACCAGCCGGCCGTCGCCGGTCAGGGCCGCGGCCCCCACCGGGAACTTCGAATAGGGAACGTAGGCGTTGTGCATGGCGGCGAGGGCGGCGGCCTTCAGTGCCTCCCAGTCGACCGGCTCCGGCGTGCCCCCGGTGCCGGCCACGCCGTCAGCCCTTGACATACGGAATACCACTGGCTGCCGGTCCCCTGGATTTACCAACCAGCCCTGCCACTGCCAGGACCGTCACCAGGTAGGGAAGCATGGCCATGAACTGGCTGGGAACGGGCGTGCCGATGATGGTGACGATGCTCTGGAGGTTGTCCGCGAATCCGAACAGGAGCGCTGCGAAGAAGGCCCCGATCGGGTTCCACCGGCCGAAGATCAGGGCGGCAAGGGCGATGAAGCCGCGGCCTCCCGAGATCTCCTTGGTGAAGCTGTCGATAGCCACGAGTGTGAAGAACGAGCCGCCGATGCCGGCCACGGCACCACCCAGCGTGACGTTCCAGAAGCGGGTGGCATTCACGTTAATGCCCAGGGTGTCGGCGGCCTGCGGATGCTCGCCGACAGCCCGTACGCGCAGGCCCCACCTGGTCTTGAACAGGCCCACCCAGACCACCAGGACCGCAATATACATCAGGTAACCCACCAGGGACTGCCTGAAGAGGATGGGACCGATGACCGGGATGCCGGACAGGACGGGTATTTCGATGATGTCCAGCCCGGGCGGTGAATTGAACTGCGCCTTGTTGGCCTGCATCACGGTGCTGAACAGAAAGCCCGTCACGCCCGAGACCAGCACGTTAAGGACAACGCCGACGATGATCTGGTTGACCAGGTACTTGATGCTGAACAGGGCCAGCACCATGGACACCGCTGCACCTGCCACGGCAGCGGCCAGAAGCCCGATAAAGGGGTTCTGCGTGATGCTGGCAACGATGGCGGCCGTGAACGCTCCGCCCAGCAGCTGCCCCTCGATGGCGATGTTCACCACGCCCACCCGTTCACAGAGGACGCCGGACAGCGATCCGAACACCAGCGGAACGGCGAGGGTGACGGATCCGGCAATAAGCCCGGCCAGCGAGATGCTCGGGGTGCGGGCCCCGCCCACGACCCAGATGAGGAACGCGGCCACAAACAGGACGATGAACGCCACCGTGAGCCAGCCCGGGGCGGCCTTGTCCCGGGTCTTGAGGTACACGGCGTACGCCGCAAGCCCCAGCATCAGGATGGACAGCACCAGGCCGCCGGCGAAAGCGTTCACTTCGAGGGCCGGAAGCTGGAAAAAGTCACTGCCGGTCGAGATCCCGAAACTGGCGGTCTGGCTGGGTGCCAGCAGTCCGAAGAACACCAGCGCAATCAGCCCGAAGGCAGTAAGGAGCACCGGTGTTTTCCAGCTCACCGGCTTGGCTGAGACCGTGGCGGCACTGGCGTCCTTGCCGGCGCTTTCCGGTTGCGGGTTGCCGGACCTGGATGAGGAGACTGTCGTGCTCATGCTGCACCTCCGGTGGTTGCTGCCTCGCGGGACGTGGCCGGGCGGGCCGGTTTCCGGCGTCTGGGGTTCAGTCCGAAGATGGCCCGGACCAGCGGCGGAGCCGCAATGAACAGGACAATCAGGGACTGGACCACCAGCACGATGTCGATGGGTGTCCCGGTCTGTATCTGCATCTGGACTGCGCCTGCCCGGAAGGCACCGAACAGCAGGCCGGCCGCGAACGTGCCCCACGGCGTCGAGCGTCCCAGCAGGGCCACCGTGATGGCGTCAAAACCGTAGGTGGCGGCAACGCCGTCGGTAAGGACCTTTTCGGTACCCGCCACCTGCGCGACTCCGGACATTCCGGCCAGGCCGCCTGCGATGGCCATGACGAGGATGGTGGAGCGGGACACGTTAATGCCCGCCGTCTGTGCAGCCTTGGGGTTTGCTCCGACTGCACGGAACTCGAAGCCCACCGTGGAACGGTTTAAGAGCCACCAGACCAGGACCGTGGCAGCGATGGCCAGGAGGAAGCCCAGGTGGAGGCGGTACTGGCTGCCAAGAATCTGCGGGTAGACGGCAGTGGGGTCCAGGATCGGCGAGATGGGGTTCGACTCCCCCGGCCGCTGGAAGGCGGGGGTGTTCAGGAGATAGCGCAGGAAATACAGCGCGATGTAGTTGAACATGATGGTCAGGATGACTTCGTGGGCGCCGGTACGGGCCTTGAGGAGGCCGACGAGTCCGCCCCAGAAGGCACCGCCGATAATGCCTGCCACCAGGACCAGGAGCAGGTGCAGGCCCATTGGCAGCTCGAGCGCAAAGCCCACCCAGGCGGCCAGGATGCCGGCCACGATGATCTGGCCCTGCGCGCCGATGTTGAAGAGTCCCGCACGGAATGCCAGGGCAACGCCCAGGCCGGCCGTGATGAGCGGGGTGGCGATGGTGAGGGTCTCCATGAAAGGCGCGAACTGCGACGCAATGCCGTTGCCCCTCGGGTTGAAGACCGACCCCTGGAACAGGGCAATGTAGGAACGGGTAGCCGCGTTCCAGACGGCGGCCAGGAAATCGGTGGGCCGGGCGAACAGGTAGGTGGACGTGGTGGCCACCTGCTTGTCCGTGCTGGCGATGAGCAGCCCGCCGATGATGAGGGCCAGCAGTACGGCGAGGACCGAGACCATGCCGCTGCCGGTGAAGATTTTGCGAAGCAGGGTGTCGGGGCCGCCCGGGAGCTGGCCGCTTTGGGCGGTGGCCGGGACCGCGGACGGCTCCATGGCGCCGCCGGCGGTATCAACGGATACGACGGCGGCCGTCTGCTCCTCTGCGGAGGAGGCTTGCCGTGATGTGCCAGCGGGGCCGCTGGAAGAGTGCTTAGGGGAATGCTTGTCAGACATGGTCGCCTCCTTCGGCGTCGGAAGTGGCAGCCGTGGCGGTGCCGGCGGGAGCGGGATGGGTGTGCTCCTCAGGCGCGATGCCGGCCATCATGAGGCCCAGGACGTCGCGGCCCGTGCCGGCCGGTACGATCCCCACCAGCTTGCCTTTGTACAGCACCGCAATCCGGTCGGCCAGTTCCATCACCTCGTCCAGTTCGGTGGAGATGATCATCACGGGCGTGCCCTGGTCCCGTTCAGCCACGATCCGCTTGTGCAGGAATTCGATGGAACCCACGTCCACGCCGCGGGTGGGCTGGGAAGCGATGAACAGGCGCAGCGGGCGGGACAGCTCGCGGGCCATCACCACTTTCTGCTGGTTGCCGCCCGACAATGTTCCGGCGGCCAGGGCTCCTGACGGGGTCCGGACATCGAATTCCTCGATCCGGCTCTTGGCGTTTTCCAGCACCTTGGCCGGGCTCATGCCAATGCCCTTCGCAAAGGGGGCTTGATCGTAACGGTCAAGGATCAGGTTTTCAGCGATCGAAAAGGTGCCGATCAGGCCGTCCACGGAGCGGTCTTCGGGGACGAACCCGACACCGGCATTCAGCACCTCCTTGACGCTGCGGCCCAGGAGTTCCTTGCCGTCCAGCAGGATGGAACCGTGCACGCGATCCTGGAGGCCAAGAATGGCTTCAGTCAGCTCCGTCTGTCCGTTGCCCTGCACGCCCGCAACCGCAAGGATCTCGCCCCGGGAAATGTCGAAGCTGAGGCCGTCCACCACGTGCTGGCCGTTGGGAGCGATCACCGTAAGGTCCCGGACCTCGAACGTCTTTTCCTTCGGCTGGGCCGGGGCTTTGTCCAGAGTGAGGCTGACTGCACGGCCCACCATCATGGAGGCCAGCTCCGTCGTGGACGCCGCGGGATCAGCCGTGCCAACCACTTTTCCGCGCCGGATCACGGTGATCGTGTCCGAAACCGCCTTCACTTCCCGCAGCTTGTGTGAAATGAACACGATGGACGTGCCGCCGGACTTGAGCTGGCGCATGATGTCCAGCAGCTCGTCGGTCTCCTGTGGTGTCAGGACGGCGGTGGGTTCGTCCAGGATCAGGACCTTCGCGTTGCGGACCAGGGCCTTGATGATTTCCACGCGCTGCTGCACGCCCACCGGCAGATCCTCCACCAGGGCGTCCGGGTCCACGTCGAAGCCGTACTGGTCAGAGATTTCCTTGATCCGGCGGCGGGTCTCGTCCAGGTTCAGGAAGCCGGCTGCCTTGGTGGGTTCGGCGCCGAGCGCTACGTTCTCCGCGACCGTGAAGACGGGGACCAGCATGAAGTGCTGGTGCACCATCCCGATGCCTGCCTCCATCGCATCGCCGGGTCCCCGAAAGGAAACAGGGGTGCCGTCAATGAGGATTTCGCCTTCGGACGGCTCGTAGAGCCCGTACAGCACGTTCATGAGGGTGGACTTGCCGGCACCGTTCTCGCCCAGGAGACAGTGGATCTGTCCGGGCTCAACCACCACGTCGATGTGGTCGTTGGCGAGCAGGGTGCCAAAGCGTTTAGTGATCCCTCTGAGTTCAAGTTTCAAAACTCTGACCAATCTCGAAGCGTCCGGTGATCGACCGGACGGGATATATGGCTGCAGCACCAGCCTAGTGGGTGCAGTCCTGGATACGCGGGCTGCTGCCTGGTGAGGGGCAGCCAGCAAAAAGCGCCACCGCCCGGCCAGTCCGTAACCGGCCGGGGGTGGCGCTCAGGCGGGGATCAGGCCTTCGGGCTTGCCGCGGATTCGACCTTCAGTTTTCCGTCAATGATGTCCTTCTTGATCTGGTCCAGCTCGGACTTCAGTTCTGCCGGGACCTGGGAGTCGAGGTCGTGGAAGGGTGCCAGCTGGACGCCTTCATTGGCCAGCGTGCCCACGTACGGGGTGTTGTCGAAGCTGCCTTCCTTGTCTTCCTTGACCACGTTTTCAACTGCCTCGCCCATCGTCTTCATGACGGAGGAGAGCATGATGTCCTTGTAGTCCGGAGCCGTCAGGTAGCCGTCGGAGTCAACCCAGATCAGCTTGACGTCCTTGCCGGCGGCCTTGGCTTCCTTGAGCGCGGAACCTGCACCCTTGCCCACCGGACCGGCCACCGGCATCACGATGTCTGCGCCCTGGTCCAGGAAGTTCTGGGTGAGCTGCTTGCCAACATCCTGCTTTTCGAAGTCGCCGGTGAAGCTGCCGTCCTGGGCTTCCTTGTTCCAGCCAAGGAGCTTGACGTCCTTGCCCTTCTGCTCGTTGTAGTACTTCACGCCGTCCGCGTAGCCGTCCATGAAGATCGTCACGGTGGGAAGCTTGATTCCGCCGAACGTGGCCACCGTGCCGGTCTTGGTGGTGCCGGCCGCGAGGTAGCCGGCCAGGAATGCCGCCTGGGCGGTGTCGTAGATGATCGGCTTGACGTTGGCGATCGGCGTCTCGTAGCCGAAGTCGACAATCGCAAAGTGGCTGTCCGGGTTGGCCTCGGCCTGTGCCTTGGTGGCATCACCGAGCAGGAACCCTACTGTGACCGTAAGGTCGCAACCGGCGCTGACCATGGCACGCAGGTTCGGTTCGAAGTCGTTGTTGGTTTTGGACTCAACCTGGTTGACCTTGATGCCCAGGTCCGTCTCGGCCTTCTTCAGTCCCTCGTAGGAGGACTGGTTGAAGGACTGGTCATCGAACCCGCCGGAGTCCGAGACGATGCAGCCGGTGTAGTCGCTGGCTCCCTCGGTCGAGGTGCTTCCGGCTTCAGGGGCTGCGCCGCAGGCGGTCAACAGAAGCGCTGAAGCACCGAGGGTAGCCACGCCGGCCATTGAACCGCGTTTGAAACTTGCACGCAGTGAGTTCTTCAATTTTCCTCCAGGATGAAGAGAGTGGCGCTACGGCTCGAATTCAATGAGTGTCCGTTTCTGCACTGAAATTCTGTTTTCACTGAGGGCACGCAGCACTGCGCCGGAGCGCACTGATGGCACCCACTTTAGTGGCCTGCGCCACGTCCCAATAGCACGGCAGCCGGGTATCCGGAAGATCGTTTACAAGTTGTTACCAACCAGTAGGGGGCGCCGCGACTAAGCGGCGCCCCCTTGAGGTTTGGGTGGATCGGCGTTTCCTAGAGGCGGACCAGCATTTTTCCGGTGTTGGCTCCGTCCAGGAGATCCATGAAGGCCTGCGGTGCGTTTTCCAGCCCCTCCACGATCGTCTCGTCGTAGCGGACAGTGCCGTCAGCAAGCCAGCCGGCCATCTTCTCCGCGAACTCCGCGGCGTGCTGCCGCTGGCCGCCTACCAGGAACCCCTTGAGCGTCAGCTGCTTGCCGATGGCCAGCATCAGGTTGCGGGGCGCAGGTGTCGGTTCAGTGGAGTTGTACTGGGCTATGGCACCGCACATCGCCACGCGTCCGCCAACGTTGAGGACGGAAAGCGCCGCCTCGAGGTGTTCCCCGCCCACGTTGTCGAAATAGACGTCGATACCGGCGGGACCGGCAGCCTTTTCCAACTGCCCGCGCACCGGACCGTCGTGGTAATCGAAGGCGGCGTCAAACCCGAGCTCCAGCAGCCGCGCCACCTTGGCCGGGGAACCGGCCGAGCCGATGACCCGGGAAGCGCCCATGGCTTTTGCGATCTGGCCCACCAGTGAGCCCACCGCTCCTGCCGCGCCGGAGACGAACACCGCATCCCCTGGCATGAACTCAGCGACTTTCAGCAGTCCGGCGTAAGCGGTGAGACCCGTCATGCCAAGGGCCCCCAGGAACGCGGACGCCGGCGCCAGCTCCGTGCGGGCAGGAGTGACGGCGTTTGCGTCCACCACCGCGTAGTCCCGCCAGCCGAGGGAATGCACGACGACGTCACCCTCCTGGTGCCCGCCTGAACGGGACGCGATCACCTCACCCACCGCGCCGCCGTCGAGCGCCTTGTCCAGGGCGAAAGGTGCCGAGTAGGACTTCACGTCATTCATGCGTCCGCGCATGTAGGGGTCGACGGACATGTAGAGGTTCCTGACCAAAATCTGGCCTTCGCTTACTTCCGGCAGCGCGGACTCGGCAAGCCGGAAGTTCTCCTGGACAGGCCGGCCCACCGGGCGGGAAGCGAGCTGGATTTCGCGGGCTGTGGCAGGAAGGCTCATGCTGCGAACTCCAGGATCTTGATGTCCACCGGGATGTTTCCCCGGGTGGCGTTGGAATACGGGCAGATCTGGTGGGCCTTGGCCACGAGCTGTTCCGCCGTGGTGAGGTCCAGCGCAGGCAGGGCGATTTCGAGTTCCGCTGCGATGCCAAAGCCGCCGTCTTCCAGCTGGCCGAGATGCACTTTTGCCGCCACCGCCGAGTCGGTCAGGTCGGCGCGCTCCTTGCGGCCAACCAGCCGCAGGGCGGAGTGGAAGCATGCAGCGTAGCCAGCTGCGAAAAGCTGCTCCGGGTTGGTGCCCTGCCCGCTGCCTCCGAGTTCCACCGGGCTGGCAAGCGCGACATCCAAAATGCCGTCGTTGCTCCGGGCATTGCCGTCGCGGCCTTCGCCGGAGGCCAGGGCCTCCGCTGTGTAAAGGGTCTTCATGTCATATCCGTCCTGTAGTGGGCATGGAAAAGTAATGGGCCGGCAGGCTTGCCGCCGGCTATTGGGCGTTGTGCAGTGCGGCAGTGAGCCTGCCCAGGGTGGCCCGCAGCTGGTCGAGTTCCCCGGCCGAGAGGCCTGCAGCGTCAGCCAGCCGCTGGGGAATGGTGCCGGCCTTGCCACTGAGGTCCCTGCCGGCCGGCGTCAGGTGGATGGCCACGCGCCGTTCATCCTCGCCCGAGCGGCGCCGTTCTACGAGTCCCAGCGACTCAAGCCGCTTCAGCAGGGGCGACAGCGTCCCGGAATCCAGCCCCAGCTCCTCGCCCAGCTCTTTGACCCCGCGCGGCTCGTTTTCCCACAGCACCAGCATGACGAGGTACTGCGGATACGTCAGGCCAAGCTCTTCGAGAACCGGCCGGTACACAGCGGTTGCAGCCCGGGAGGCCGAATAGAGCGCAAAGCAGACCTGGCGGTCCAGCCGTGGTGCATCAATCATGAGAATACGATAACGGACAATTAAGTTGTGCACAACTTACCTGTCATGCCCGATCGGAAGGACATGCATAAGGGGTCGACGCCGGGGAGCCGGGTCCGCCTAAAGGTCGCGAATGGTGCGCAGCGCCGCTGCCGTGAGCACGCGGATGCCCAAACCCAGCGCCTGTTCGTCCACGATGTAGTCCCCGCGGTGCAAGTCGTATTCCTCGCCGCCAGGGGTCTTGGTGCCCAGCCGCATCATGGCGCCGGGCAGTTCGGCAAGGAACCAGGCAAAGTCTTCCCCGCCCATGGACTGCGGGGTCAGCACCACTGCGCTTTCGCCGATTTCGGCGCGCGCGGCCGCCTCGATGATGGCTGTTTCATGCTCGGAGTTGACTACCGGGGGCACTCCCCTGGTGTGCTCCAGCCGGACGTCCACGCCGTAGGGTGCCGCCACCTGGTGGACCACCTCGTCCAGGAGCTCACCCGCTTCGTGCCACGCGTCGCGGTCCAGGCAGCGCATGGTTCCAGCCATGTAGCCGGTCCCCGGAATCGCGTTGGGTGCCGAACCAGCGGAAATCTGCCCCCACACCACCGACACTCCACTGCGGACATCCACCCGGCGCGAAAGGACGGCGGGGACATTCACCGCAATCTGCGCCAGAGCAAACACCAGGTCTTCGGTCAGGTGCGGCCGCGAGGTGTGGCCGCCGCGGCCGGACAGCTCAATCCGGATGGTGTCAGAGGCTGACGTAATGGCGCCGATGCGGGTGCCGATCCTGCCCACGTCGATCCGGGGGTCGCAGTGCAGGGCCAGGATCCGCGGCACGCCGTCCAGCACGCCCTGCTCAATGCAGGAGTGCGCGCCGCCGGGCATGGTTTCCTCGGCAGGCTGGAAGATGATCCGCACAGTGGCCCCGAGCGGCTCCTCCTGGTGCATCCGGTGCAGCACCAGCGCGATGCCCAGCATGGTGGTGGTGTGGACATCGTGCCCGCAGGCGTGGGTCACACCATGATTCTTGGAAGCGAAAGGAAGCCCGGTCTCCTCGATGATGGGTAGGGCATCGATATCACCGCGCAGCGCAGTGGCAATGGGGCCGGCCCCCACGTCCACCGTGAGCCCGGTCCCGTCCAGGCGGCGGGGGCTGAGTCCCGCAGCCTCGAGCCGCTCAGCCAGCTTGTCCGTGGTGCGGAACTCCTTGAAGGACAGTTCCGGGTGCGCATGAAGATCCCGCCGGAAGTCGATCAGTTCCGGCAGGAGCGGCTCGAGCCACGGAGCCACCAGGGCGGTGGGCTCGGCTTCAGTAGTGTAATTGCGCACTGTTTCACTCTAGCGAGACTCGCGTGAATACAGGCCATCACGGGTCGCTGCGTTACAGCCCCGCGTTGCATCAGAGGACGTCGGTGTCCCCGCTGGCCTTGAGGGCGTCGACGGCGGCCTTGACCCGCTGGGAGTTTGCCATGGTGGTGACCAGCAGCGCGTCGGGCGTGTCCACGATGACAACATCCTGGATTCCGATCAGTGCGATGACGCGTTTGGTGTCCGTGACCACCACGCCGCTGGAATTCTCGGTGAAGACGCGCGCGCCCTCCCCCAGCACAGTGACGTCATCCACTTCCTTTGCACTGTTCAGCCGGCCAACCGAGGCAAAGTCGCCAACGTCGTCCCAGCGGAAAGAGCCGGGCACGACGGCGACGTCCCCCGCTTCGGCGGCGGGCTCGGCAACCGCGTAGTCGATGGCGATCTTTGGCAGTGTGGGCCACACCCGGGCGGTGACCTCGTCACGGGCCGGGGTGTCCCAGGCCTGGGCAATTTCCTGCAGGCCCCGGAACAGTTCCGGCTGGTTGGCTTCCAGGTGCTTGAGCAGCAGCGCAACCGGCGCCACGAACATTCCGGCGTTCCATACGTAGTTGCCGCTGTCCACGTACTGTTGGGCCACTTCCTCGTCCGGCTTTTCGACGAACTCCACGACGTCGAGGGCGCTGGGCGCGCCGTCGACATGGAGGTCCTGGCCGGAGCGGATGTAGCCGAATCCCGTGGAGGGGTGGGTGGGCTTGATGCCGATGGTCACGATCTTGCCGGCGGCAGCAGTGTGGATCGCCTCGCGGACAGCCTCCTGGAAGAGGTGGTCGGGGCTGATGACCTGGTCCGCAGCGAAGGAACCCATGATGATGTCCGGATCCCGCTGGTGCAGGATTGCTGCTGCAAGGCCGATCGCGGCTGCGGAGTCCTTGGGCTCGGATTCGAGGACGAGGTCCGAATCATGGAGTTCAGGGAGCTGCCGGCAGACGGCGTCCTTGTGCGCTTTCCCGGTGACCACCAGCACTTTGGTCCCGGCCAGCGGGTGCAACCGGTCATAGGTGGCGCGCAGCAGTGTGCTGCCCGAGCCCGTGAGGTCGTGAAGGAATTTGGGAGCTGCGGCTCGTGACAGGGGCCAGAGGCGGGTCCCCACGCCGCCTGCCGGGATCACCGCGATGAAGCGGTCAAGGGGTGATGCCGGGCTTGTCACTTTGTCTGTACTCATCACCGCCTACTTTAGCGGAACCGCACCGGGCCGCCCCCGGGTGCTGGTTTTGCGTCGTTTCTGCCTGCCGCGAGCTCCTCGCACCACCCGCACCGGCCGGCAGTGTGTCCTTTGTCTCAAATTTTCGGAACATCCGCGCCACTGCTGGTCACCAAGGAGCTCCTAAATTGAATAAGCTGTTACCGGAGCCTAGATTTAGGCCCGAGCTACGAGTGCTCTCGCAGCAGGCGTTCCCCCCGCGTGGATCTCATGCCAGCGCCGCTGTGTTGCAGGGAGGTTTATCAGTGCCGACAAAACCAGCTGGCACCTTGTACCGCGGCCGTGAAGGCATGTGGTCCTGGGTAGGACACCGGATTACCGGTGTAGTGATCTTTTTCTTCTTGTTGGTCCACGTTTTGGACACCTCCTTGGTGCGTGTGTCTCCCGAGGCCTACACCGCCGTGATCGGTGCGTACAAGAACCCCCTCATGGCCCTGGGTGAGACCGGCCTGGTTGCCGCCATTGTTTTCCACGCTTTCAACGGCCTGCGGATCATCGCGGTTGACTTCTGGAAGAAGGGCGCCAAGTACCAGCGCCAGATGCTGTGGGCAGTCCTGGGCCTCTGGCTCGTCACCATGGTCGCCTTCTCCATCCGCCACCTGTCCCTCGCCCTCGGAGGTCACTAAGCCATGAGTGCAACTATCGAGAGCCCCCGCAGCGGGCGGATCGCTCCCCAGTACCGTCGCCACGGCGGAAGCAGGGGCAACTTCGAGATGATCGCATGGCTCTTCATGCGTCTCTCCGGCGTCGTCCTGGTGGTCCTTATTTTCGGGCACCTGTTCGTGAACCTCCTGGTGGGCGAAGGCATCAAAGCCATCGACTTCGGCTTTGTGGCCGGCAAGTGGGCTGACCCGTTCTGGCAGTTCTGGGACCTGGCCATGCTGTGGCTTGCCATGCTGCACGGAACCAACGGTGTGCGCACCATCATCAACGACTACGCCGAGAAGGATTCAACCCGCCGCTGGCTGAAGACGGTCCTGTACTCCGCCACCGTGGTCATTCTCGTGCTGGGCACGCTGGTGATCTTCACCTTCGATCCCTGCCCCGTGGTTGACGGCGTTCCCCTGCCTGGCGGATTCTGCCCTGCCTAGCACCAGCACCATCCCGGGCCCGCGGGTACAACCGCGGGCCTGTTTTTGCGGAGCAGGCAACGCCGGCCCGTTGTTTTATAGCGAATTTTGAGAGAAAGAGCATCTGGTATGCAGGTCCATAAGTACGACGTCGTCATCGTCGGTGCCGGTGGCGCTGGCATGCGCGCCGCGATCGAATCCGGTCAGCGCGCGCGCACAGCAGTACTGACCAAGCTCTACCCCACCCGCTCGCACACCGGTGCGGCGCAGGGTGGCATGTGTGCCGCCCTTGCCAACGTCGAGGAAGACAACTGGGAGTGGCACACGTTCGACACCGTCAAGGGCGGTGACTACCTGGTGGACCAGGACGCCGCCGAGGTGATGGCCAAGGAAGCCATCGACGCCGTGCTTGACCTGGAAAAGATGGGCTTGCCGTTCAACCGCACGCCCGAAGGCCGGATTGACCAGCGCCGCTTCGGCGGCCACACCCGCGACCACGGCAAGGCACCGGTCCGCCGTGCATGCTACGCCGCCGACCGCACGGGCCACATGATCCTGCAGACCCTGTACCAGAACTGCGTCAAGCACAACGTCGAGTTCTACAACGAGTACTACGTCCTGGACCTGCTGACCGTTGAAGAGGACGCTGTCCGCGAGGACGGCACCCCCTACAAGCAGAAGCGCGTAGCCGGCGTGGTCTCCTACGACCTCGCTTCCGGTGAGCTTCATGTCTTCCAGGCCAAGTCGGTGGTGTTCGCTTCCGGTGGCGCGGGCAAGGTCTTCAAGACCACCTCCAACGCCCACACCCTTACCGGCGACGGCATGGGCATCGCCTTCCGCCGCGGTATCCCCCTTGAGGACATGGAGTTCTTCCAGTTCCACCCGACCGGCCTCGCCGGCCTGGGCATCCTCCTGTCCGAGGCCGCCCGTGGTGAGGGTGCCATCCTCCGCAACTCCGAGGGTGAGCGCTTCATGGAGCGTTACGCCCCCACCATCAAGGACCTGGCACCCCGCGATATCGTGGCCCGCTCCATGGCCAACGAGGTCCGTGAAGGCCGCGGCTGCGGCCCCAACAAGGACTACGTCCTCCTGGACCTGACCCACCTGGAGCCGGCCCACATCGACGCCAAGCTGCCGGACATTACCGAATTCGCGCGCACGTACCTGGGCGTCGAGCCGTACACCGAACCGGTTCCGGTGTTCCCGACCGCGCACTACGCCATGGGCGGCATCCCCACGAACATCACCACGGAGGTCCTGCAGGACAACGACACCGTGGTTCCCGGACTGTACGCAGCCGGCGAAGTGGCCTGCGTTTCGGTGCATGGTTCCAACCGCCTGGGCACCAACTCGCTGCTGGACATCAACGTGTTCGGAAAGCGTGCCGGCATTGCCGCGGCTGAGTACGCCAAGACGGCCGACTTCGTGGAGCTCCCCGAGAACCCCATCGCCTACACCACCGAACTGCTGGACATTGCCCGGAACGGCACCGGCGATGAAAAGGTGGCGCTGATCCGCAAGGAACTCCAGGACACAATGGACGCCAACATGCAGGTGTTCCGCACGGCCGACACGCTGAACCAGGTCCTCCGTGACATCGCATCCTTTGAGGAGCGGTACAAGCGGATCAACGTCCAGGACAAGGGCAAGCGCTTCAACCTTGACCTGCTCGAAGCCGTTGAGCTCGGCTTCCTGCTGGAGCTTGCGAAGGTCATGACCGTGGCCGCCCTTTACCGTGAGGAATCCCGCGGCGGACACTTCCGCGAGGACTTCCCGGACCGCAACGACGAGAAATTCATGAAGCACTCCATGGCGTACAAGGATGACCACGCCCCGGCGGACGGATCGGCGGAATCAATCGCCGGTATCCGCCTGGCCACCAAGCCGGTTGTCTTTACCCGCTACGAGCCGATGGTGAGGAAGTACTAAGATGTCAGCCGAACTTGCTGAGCCAGCCTCAAAAGTTGAACTGCCTGCCGGCGTCGGCGGTGGCGGAGAGATCCCCACGTTCGACGTCCACATGCGGGTCCGCCGGTACAACCCGGAGGTTTCCGAGGAAGCCACGTGGGACGACTTCCACCTGACCATGTACGGCACGGACCGTGTGCTGGATGCCCTGCACAAGGTCAAATGGGAAACAGACGGCACCCTCTCCTTCCGCCGCTCCTGCGCCCACGGCGTGTGCGGCTCGGATGCCATGCGCATCAACGGCCGCAACCGCCTTGCCTGCAAGACGCTCCTCAAGGACCTGGACACGTCCAAGCCCATCACGGTGGAACCCATCAAGGGCCTGCCGGTGGAAAAGGACCTCATCGTGGACATGGAGCCGTTCTTCCAGTCCTACCGCGAGGTCATGCCCTTCCTCATCAACAAGGGGCACGAGCCCACCCGGGAACGCCTGCAGTCCGCCGAGGACCGTGAGCGCTTCGACGACACCACCAAGTGCATCCTGTGCGCAGCCTGCACGTCCTCCTGCCCCGTGTTCTGGACCGACGGCCAATACTTCGGACCGGCCGCAATCGTCAACGCACACCGCTTCATCTTCGATTCACGCGATGACGCCGGCGACATGCGCCTGGAAATCCTGAACGACAAGGAAGGCGTGTGGCGCTGCCGCACCACCTTCAACTGCTCCGAAGCGTGCCCCCGCGGCATCCAGGTGACCCAGGCCATCGCCGAGGTCAAGCAGGCTATTCTCTCCCGCAAGATCTGACAAAGGATTAAGCGGACGACGGCGCCGTCCCCCACTCGAGGGGGACGGCGCCGTCGTCGTTCCTCCCCACACGCCCCCTGACCTCGCAAGCCCGGCCAGGTAACCCGGCGGGCGTGGACCCACAGCCATTCGTATCAAACGAAAGGGGACGCCTTGTCCCGCTCCGAAAAAGTCACCTTCGAAGGTTCCACCGGCGAGACGCTTTCCGGCATCATCGACTTCCCGGAAGGTCCGGTCAAAGGCTGGGGTGTGTTTTCGCACGGCTTCACGCTCGGCAAGGACAGTCCCTCTGCCTCCCGGATGTGCAAGGCGCTGGCGGACAGCGGTGTGGGCATGCTGAGGTTCGACAACCTGGGCCTGGGCGGCTCCGCCGGTGAGTGGGCAGCGGGTTCGTTCAGCCACAAGGTGGCCGATACCGTCAAGGCGGCGGAGTTTATGCGCAGCGAAGGGAAGCAGATCTCCCTCCTGGTGGGCCACTCCTTTGGCGGCGCCGCCGTGCTGGCAGCGGCGCGGGAGATCCCGGAACTCGACGCCGTCGCAACCGTTGGCGCCCCGTTCTCGCCGAAGCACGTGGCGCACGTCTTCGACGCAGCGCTGGACAAGATCCTGAATGAAGGCAGCGCCGAAGTGGACCTGGGCGGGAAACGGGTGGAAATCCGCAAGCACTTCGTGGAGGACCTGGAGAACGCGGACCTGACGGACTGCATCAAGCAACTGAACAAGCCGCTGATGGTGCTGCACTCCCCCACGGACAACACCGTGGGCATCGAAAATGCCAGCAGCATCTTCCAGACAGCCCGCCACCCCCGGAACTTTGTTTCCCTCGAGGGCAGCGACCATCTCCTGACCGGAAAGGGCCAGGCGGCGCGGGCTGCCCGGATCATCGCCGCCTGGGCCGACCAGTACCTCGACGCGGGGCAGTAGCCGGCTGGCGTCCCCCTGCTGCCCCGGTGCCGGCGCCTATTTTCCGATCGCCGCTTTGCTTTCGCTGATCCACTGCTCAGCCGCTTTCTCCGGTGAAAGCCGCTTGAACAGGACATCCGTGTTCATGCGGGCAGTGATCTCGGAAACTGCAGTGGATCCGGTGGGGCCAATGTAGGTAGGGGCGAAGTCCATCTTGCCAATCTGGTCGATGTACTCCGCTTCCACTTTCCCCTGCGGGGTCAACAGGTCCTGGATGGCGGTACGCATTCCGGAATTGCTGGGGACACCCCGGTCGCTCTGGATAATCTTGGCGGCGGACTCGTTGTTGACCAGGAAGTCCACGAGCTTGGCTGCAGCCTCAGGGTGCCTGGTGCGGGCAGAGATCGTGTAGAACTGCGACGACTGGAGCCAGATTCCCGCCGTGGGTGTCTCACCGGGAAGTTTGAACAGCTTCAGGTCATCACCCGAGGCCTTGCTGAGTGCGGACAGGGAGTTGCTCCAGGTAAGCATCATGCCCGCCTGGCCCATGCCCATCAGGGTCTGCTCCGTGCTGACGTTCAGTTTCTCCACGGTCTCGGAGGCGTTGGGCGCGGCGCCTGTCTCGCTGAGTTTCAGCGAGTAGTCGAAGTAGTCCTGCACTGTCTCCTTGCCCAGTCCCAGTTGGCCGTCCTGGGTGTACAACGATTCACCGCGCTGGCGGGCAAACGCGTCCAGGGAATCGTGGGTGAGGACCGTTGCCGTTCCGTAAGTACCCTTGGGGCTCTTGGCTGTGACGTCGGCCGCGGTCTTTGCGAAGTCCTCCCAGCTCCACGTGGTGTCGTCCGGGAGCGGGACGCCCGCTGCGTCGAACACAGCGGGGTTGACCACGATGGCCAGCGCGTTGGCGCCGGTGGACACTCCATATTGGGTGCCTTTGACCTGGCCGTTTTCCAGTGCGCCCTGGTCCATCTTCGAGAGGTCCAGCGAGTCGCTGACCTTGGACAGGTCCAGCAGTGCGCCGCGGTTGGCGTATTCGGCCGGATAGGCTCCGCCCATCGTGATGACGTCCGGGGCGTCATTGGCGGCCACCTGGGTGGCCAGCTTGTCGAAGTAGCCGCTGATGTCGCCGTATTCGGGCTTGACCTTGATGCCGGGATTGGCGGCCTCGAACTCCGCGATGGCCTTGGTGGTCAGCTGTGCGCGCCCCTCGTTGCCCCACCAGGAGAAGCGGATCTCGACGGGACCGTCCTGCGCTTCGTTGGACGGACCACTTGAACATGCCGCTGTGGCGCCGACCAGTCCCACTGCTGCAAGAAGTGCCAGGGATTTACGGAAAGTCCGGACATGTTTACGCACCATTGGGTAAGCTTCTTTCTGAATCGGAAACCGGTTTCGTGAAACGTATCAAGGTGACTGCAGACGGTCAATAGGCGCTCCAAGCCCTGGCCCTGCGGCTCCAGCCCTTGAGAGAACGGACAGCATGGCACTGCCACTGAGTGCGATACAAATTCGTGACCCTTTCGTCCTTTCCATGCCCCAGGACAGCGAATACTGGTTATTCGGAAGCACCGATCCCAATATCTGGTCCGGCCCGGCCACCGGATTCAACTGCTACCGGAGCCGGGACCTGATCCACTGGGACGGGCCCTTTCCGGCTTTCCGGCCCCCGCCCGGCTTCTGGAGCCGCGAGCAGTACTGGGCTCCGGAGGTCCATCCGTACCAGGGCAAATACTTCATGTTTGCCACCTTCACAGCGCCTGGCCATTTCCGTGGTACCCAGATACTTTCTGCTGACCGACCGGAGGGTCCGTACGCTCCCTGGAGCGATGGCCCCGTCACCCCCCGCAACTGGCAGTGCCTTGACGGAACGCTTCACATGGACGGGGACGGGACGCCCTGGATGCTCTTCTGCCATGAATGGAAACAGGTCCACGACGGAACCATCGTGGCGCAGCGCCTCAGCCCGGACCTCCGCTCTGCAGTGGGGACTCCCGTCTTCCTGTTCAGCGCTTCAGAAGCACCCTGGTCCCGGCCGCTGGACGTTCCTGCAACGAGGAGCCGGGAATTTCCCGTCTACGTCACCGACGGCCCCTACGTCTTCAGGCTGACCAGCGGCAAGCTGATCATGCTGTGGTCAAGCTTCGGAGAGCAGGGATACACGATGGGGATTGCGCGCAGCACGTCCGGAACCGTCCTCGGCCCGTGGGTCCAGGAAGATGAGCCTCTGTGGAGTAAAGACGGCGGCCATGGCATGATTGCCCGCACTCTTGACGGCCGGCTTTTCCTCACTTTGCACCAGCCGAACAACAGCCCCTTCGAGCGGGCCTTCTTCCATCCCCTCAAAGAACTGGAGGACACTGTGGTTCTCGATCTGCCCTCCGGCACTGCCGGCAACCGAACAGCTGCAGGAAGGCGGGCACAGTGAACACCCAGCCCATCGCTACCGGGCCAGAGTTGCCTTCCACAGGCGCGGTCAACGACGGCCGCATTGACCGGAAAGCGCTGGTCCGGCGGCACAACGTTCGGCAGGCCCACGTTGATTCCCGGAGCCCTGTCTCCGTGGGTAACGGCGAGTTCGCTTTCACGCTGGACCTTACCGGCCTCCAGTCGCTTCCGGATTCCTATCCCGTTGGTGCAAGGGACGAACTGCCGCCCGGGACCCTCCTCGGCACCCAGGCCCAATGGGGTTGGCACGCCATACCGCCCGCCCGGCCCTATGACCTCTCGGCGTCCACGATCCACTACGACTCACCGCGGGGACCTGTTCCCTATGTGGACATGGTGGGGGACATTGTCAATGACCGCGAGACCGGCACTGTACGCGCGGAGACATGGCTGCGCGCCAACCCCCACCGCCTGGATTTGGGGCGCATCGGCTTCAAGCTGGTGGAGGACGGGACGGAACGCGCCCTCTCCGAAGCTGACATCACCGATGCAGAGCAGACGCTGGACCTGTGGACGGGCGTTGTGACAAGCAGCTTCATGCTCGCCGGCCACCCGGTACACGTCACGACGACGTGCCACCCCCAACGCGATGAACTCGGTATCCGGGTGGAATCCCCGGCGCTGCGTGAGGGCCTGGTGGTCACCGTCGATTTTCCCTACGGGTCGGAGGCGTGGCACGATGCCGCGGACTGGACCAGCCCGGACGCCCACAGCACCCGGCTCAGGGAATCCGAAGCTTCCCACCTGCATGCCGGCTCCACCGCCTGGACCTGCAGCCGGGAGCTGGATAATTCCCGCTACCAGGTAGTGGTTGCGGGAGCTGACCTCGCCGTCGAACAGAGCGGGCAGCATCACCTCCGAATAACTCCCGGCCCGGGCCAGGGCCTGATGGACTTCAGTGTTGCCTTTATCTCCGCCGGCGACGGCGACTGCATCCCCCGGGGTGAACCCGGGATGTCCCGGGCGGCAGTCGCGGGGGCCGGCCCCGCAGAGGTGACGGCCGCCGTCGGACGCCTTGAAAATTCCGCGCTCCCAGCAGGCAGCAGTGTTGCAGCCGCCTCGGAGGCATACTGGCCCGGGTTCTGGTTGTCCGGTGGAGCAATTGAGCTTGCCGCAACCGACGATCCCCGGGCACAGGAGCTGGAGCGCCGGATCGTCCTGTCGCAGTACCTGACGGCCATCAACTGCTCCGGATCGCTGCCACCGCAGGAGACAGGGCTCGTGTGCAATTCCTGGCGGGGGCGCTTCCACCTGGAAATGCACTGGTGGCACGCCGCACACTTCGCCCACTGGAACCGGGTGGAGCTCCTGCTCCCGTCGTTGCGGTGGTACTCCACCGTGCTGAAGGTTTCCCGGCAGACCGCCGAAATGCAGGGTTTCGACGGCGTGCGCTGGCCAAAACAGGTGGGCCCGGACGGCCGTGAAAGCCCCAGTCCCATCGGGACGTTCCTGATCTGGCAGCAGCCGCACCCCGTCCACCTGGCCGAACTTGTCTACCGCGCCAACCCCAGCCGGAAGGTCCTTGAGGAGTTCGCGGAAATCGTGTTCGAATCCGCCGCGTTCATGGCCAGCTTCGCGCACCCCACACCACGGGGTTTCGAGCTCGGTCCCCCCTTGATTCCAGCGCAGGAGAGTTACGGCTCCATCCGGGCGTCCGTCACGAATCCCACGTTCGAGCTGGCCTACTGGCAGTGGGCCCTGCGAGTCGCAGCAACCTGGCGGGAACGGTTGGGACTCGAGCCCGTTCCGGCCTGGCTGGAAGTAGCTGACGGCCTGGTCAGTCCGCGCGTTATCGACGGCGTTTACGCTGCCATCGACGTGGAGCCCTTCACCATCCGGACGGATCATCCGTCGATGCTGTGCGCACTCGGTGTCCTGCCCCAGACCAGCCTGATAGACAAGGACATCATGCGGGCAACACTCGCCGGTGTTCTTGCTGACTGGGACTGGGACAGCACGTGGGGCTGGGATTATCCCGTGATGGCCATGACCGCCGCCCGGCTGGAGGACCCGGAAGCAGCTGTGAACGCACTCCTGCTGGGTGTCGGAAAGAACACCGTGCTGCCCAACGGGCACAACCGCCAGACAGACTCACTGCCGCTGTACCTGCCCGGCAACGGCGGTCTCCTCGCCGCTGCCGCACTGATGGCTGCCGGCTGGGACGGCGGGCCGGAGCGCCACGCTCCCGGGTTCCCGCCCGGCTGGGCAGTGGCATGGGAAGGGCTGGTGCCTGCACCGTAAAGTATCCGCGAGGCCTGAAGCGGCCCTTGCCTGCGGCCCATCCGTGCTGGCTGCCCCGCAGGGGCTACTGTTTCTGCCGGCCCCTGCCCCGGCGCCGGGCTGTAGCGGCGCGGGCTATGGTCTGGGTGCCACCCTCGGTGTGCTTTGGCTGGACCGGTACTTTCCCCGGCTGGACCTGCCGCGCACCCCAGGTGCTCTTCTCATGGCCGCTGGACAAGGTGCCCAGGTCTGCCTCACGGATCGCCGCCCAGCCTGCTGCCACCAGATACACCTGGCTCACCAGGTTAAACCAGATCAAAAGGCCGATGATGATGGCAAAGGGTGCCAGGATGGGGTTGCGGCCGGCGCCGGCCAGAAGCTCCGTGCTGAAGATTTGCAGGACCGTGGTGCCCAGCGCTGCCAGGACGGTGCCTTCGAGGAGCGCCCTGCGGGACAGCTTCAACCCCCCGGCCAGCCGGAACATGATGAGGGCCGTCACCCAGCTGAGCACAAGGGGCACGGCAATCTTGATGGACGTGGTCAGCGGCCCCGCCACAACCTCGTCCAGCCGCAGGAAGTCCGCGACCCAGCCGGCGGCTGTCCCAAAGACCAGGGAAGCTCCTGCGCTGATCACCAGGGCAACCCCCAGAAGAATCAGGGTGCCGGCGTCGCGCAGCTTCAGCAGGACGGGATTAACCAGCGGCGGGGGCAGTTCCAGCACGCCCCGGAGCCCGTCCCGCAGGCTGGCGATCCAGCGGAGTGATGTGAAGACTGTCACGGCGGCCGCGATGGCCGCGGTCCACCCCAGCCCGTCGGGATCCAGCAGGTCCTGCGGGTCTACCAGCCCTTCGCCGCCATTGACTTTCAAAAGCCCGGGCGCGCTCTGGGCAACGCTGCTGATGATGGTTTCCAGCAGCGCGGGCTGGCTCCTCAGGACCAGGCCGGCGACGGAAAAGCCGGTGGCGAGGAGGCCGGTGATGGAGAAGAACATGTTGAAGCCGATGCCGGCACTCATGAGCGGGCCGTGCTGGAGGGTGTAATGCCGAAAGGCACGCATGGGGCGAAGCGCGTTGAGGCGGGCCACCAGCCACTGCACCATGGCCATCAGGCCGCCGAGAGCTCCGCTGCCGGACCTGCGTGCTTTGTTCCACTCCATCCGTTTCTGGATGACCGCCAGCTTCAGGTGCGCGTGGTCAGTGGGAAGCGGCAGTTGTCCCGCCCGGTCCGGCTGTGTCCGCGGATCGGGTGCCGTCGTCGTCAGTTTGGGTACCAAAGTCCAGCTCTTCCCGTAGCTGCCAAATGCCGTCAGCATCGTGCTCGTAAAGTCCCATGCTAACCACGGGGAAGGTGGCCCTGTAGTTCCTCAGCACCGTTTCGGCTTCATCGAGGCTCTCAGGCGCTACATCATGGGCAATAGTGACGTGCGGATGGTAGGCAAACGGCAGCTCACGGTGGAGAGGGCCCTGCTGGAGCTTTTGATGCAGGACCACGCAGTCCTCAAACCCGTCCTCCACGTTGATGAAGACCACGGGAGAAACCGGGCGGAACGTTCCGGTTCCTGCGATGGTGACGTCGAAGGGACGCTGTTCACGCGCCACCTCCCGGACATGCTCCAGGGTGGCTTCCCAGTCCCGGGTAGGTGTGGTGGTCACCAATGTGATGTGGGCCGGCACTGTGTCCGCCAGCGGGTCACCGAAGGAAGCCCGCCACCGCTGCAGTTCCGCCGCAATGTGGGGCGGGAAGCCCAGGATGACGCCCACGCTGATGTCCTCGGAACGGGACACGGGGCTAACGGCCGCAGCACGGTGGCCGGCAGGATCGCCGTGGGAACTGCCCTGCGTCCCCGCCACCCGGTGGGTGGCGCGGGAAGCTTCCCTTGCCGCGACTTTGCTGGAGGACATGGTGCTAGCGGACTCCGGCAAGGCTCAGGGACGGAAGGAAGCCCATCCGCTCATACACCTGCGCCAGGGTGACAGTGGCGATCTCGCGGGCCCGCTCTGCACCATGGGCGAGCAGCCTGTCCAACTCTGCAGGATCAGCCATAAGCTCGTTGGTCCGGTTGCGCAGGGGCGTCACGAAGTCCACCACTACTTCCGCGAGGTCCACCTTCAGGTGGCCGTACATTTTGCCCTGGTACTCGGCCTCGAGTTCAGCCACGGACTTTCCGGTCAGGGAAGAGTAGATCGTCAGCAGGTTGGAGACGCCGGGCTTTTCTTCGGCGTCAAACCGGATTTCCGTCCCGGCATCCGTCACGGCAGACTTGATGCGCTTGGCAGCGGTCTTGGGATCCTCGAGAAGCTGGATGGCCCCGTTGGGCGATTCCCCGGTCTTGGACATTTTCGCGCTGGGGTTCTGCAGATCGTAGATCTTTGCGCTTTCCTTGACGATGGTCGCTTCGGGGACCGTGAAGGTGGGTCCAAACCTCGTGTTGAAGCGCTGGGCCAGGTTCCGGGTGAGCTCCAGGTGTTGGCGCTGGTCCTCCCCCACAGGCACCAGGTCGGTCTGGTAAAGCAGGATGTCCGCGGCCATGAGGGTGGGGTAGGCAAAAAGGCCCAGGGTTGCCGCGTCAGCGCCGGACTTCTGCGTCTTGTCCTTGAACTGGGTCATGCGTGAAGCTTCGCCAAAGCCGGTGATGCAGTTCAATGCCCAGGCCAGCTGGGCGTGCTCGGGAACGTGGGACTGGACAAAGAAGATGCTCTTGTCAGGGTCGATGCCCGCCGCAATGTACTGCGCTGCCACGATCCGGGTGCGCCTGGCCAGCTCGGCAGGATCAAAGTCCACGGTGATGGCGTGCAGGTCCGGAATGAAGAAGACTGCATCGTACTGCGCCTGCATGTCCACCCAGTTGCGCACGGCACCGATGTAGTTGCCGAGGTGCAGGGAATCAGCAGTGGGCTTTGCACCGGAGAGGATGCGCTTCTTGGCGGCCGGCGAAGTAGGGCTGGTCATGGGGAGGAAACCTTCGGGCTCAGAGCTGGTAATCCACTACCAGCGGTGCATGGTCGGAGAAACGGGTGTCCCACGAGGCTGCGCGGTCCACAACGGCAGAGATGGCAGACGCAGCCAGGGCCGGGGTAGCCAGGTGGTAGTCGATGCGCCAGCCGGTGTCATTATCAAAGGCCTTGCCGCGCTGGGACCACCACGTGTAGGGCCCGTCAACCTGGCCCGCGAGGTTCCGGTGCACATCGTGCCAGCCGATCTCCTCGCCCAAGAACCTGTCAAAGTACGCCCGTTCTTCCGGCAGGTGGCCGGCCTTCTTGACGTTGCCCTTCGAGTTCCGGATGTCCAGGGGTGTGTGGGCCACGTTAAGATCCCCCACCACGAGGGCGTGGTCGCTGTGCTTGGTCAGCTCGGGGAGCCTGGTGCTCATGACGTCGAGGAAGCGGTATTTGTCGTCCTGCTTGGGCGTACCGACTTCGCCGGAGTGGACGTAGGCGCTTGCAACCGTGAGCTGGACAGCATGTCCGGACGCATCAGGGAAACGGAAATCTGCCTCCACCCAGCGGCCTGCCGTGGAAAAGTAGTCATCACCAATGCCGTCCCGGGTTGCCAGTGGTTCCTCACGGGAAGCTATTGCGACGCCGGCGCGGCCTTTTGCTTCGGCCTCGGCATGCAGGATGTGCCAGCCTTCGCCCAGCAGCTGCCGGACGATTGCGTCCGGGGCGCGGACCTCCTGCAGGCAGAGGATGTCCACTTCGCGCGGCTCAAGCCAGGCCGCCATGCCGTTTTTGTAGGCAGCCCGGAGGCCGTTCACATTAACGGATGCGATGCGAAGGTGGTCCTTCTTCAATGCCGAGATCACCCGCTCCACTCTAGTCGATGATGGTTCCGGTAACCGGCTCTCCACTGCCGCCCGAAGACTTGATCATGTCCCTGGCGTTCGTGGCTGTGATCTCAATGGTTTCGAGGGCACGGTTGATCGTGTCCTGGTTGGCAGCGGCACCCTTGGCGCGCTCCTCCTCCACCACACGGACCTGCACCTGGACAATCTTGAAGGAGTGGTCCAGCTTCAGGTCGCGGACTTCCTCAGCCTGGCTGCGTTCACCAACAACCCGGGTTCCTCCCTGGTCAGCGGCCGTGTACGGGCCGCGGCCCGCAGCCGTGGTGAAGGCATTGTGGGCTTCGTTCAGCTTTGCGCCGGCCTTCTTTGCGGCCTTCTGGATGCTGAACACCACGAAGCAGGCGAGTGCCAGCCAGAAGGCGGCAATGACGGCAACAACCCATCCCACCACGTCGTTCTGGTTGGCCGCGAAGATCACGGCCACCACAAACGCCGTCACGAGGACCATCAGTCCCGGCCCGCTGATTCGGAACATGGAGAATCCGCCCCGGGCGGGTTTGGAGGATGACCTGGAGCTGCCCAAAGATTGCATGCACCTATTGTCTCAAATGGCCGGGTATGCTTCCGCCGCCTTCCACCCCGGGCGAACACCTCCTACTTCAGGAAGAGTTGGCGCAGCCGCACCGTGGTGAGCAGCATGCCGACGGCGGTCATCACCAGGAAGTAACCGATATGGACGGGGGTGGCAGCAGTAAACGTGCCAACGCTGATCTGGCGCAGCAGTTCCACCCCGTGCCACAGGGGCATGGCCTGGATAAGCCACTGGATGGCCTGCGGGTAAACGCTCAGCGGGTAGAACGTGGCGCTGAACAGGAACATGGGCAGCATGATGAAGTTGATCCAGTCCATCTGCTGGAAGGTCTTCAGGAAGCTGGTGATCCCCATCCCGATGCTGGCAAAACCAAAGGCAATCAGGACGGAGGCCGGAACCATCAGCAGCGCCCACGGTGTGGTGATCAGGCCCATAACGCCCATCACGGCCGTGAACCCCATGGCGTAGAGCAGCCCGCGCAACAGCGCCAGGAAGATCTCCCCGAGGGCAACATCCAGCGGACCCAGCGACGTGTACAGCATGCCCTGGTAGAGCTTGGCGAAGTTCATCTTGAAGAACACGTTCCACGTCGAGTCGTAGACCGCGCCATTCATCGCCGAAACGGCCAACAGCGCCGGAGCGATGTAGGCCGCGTAGCTGATCTCTCCGCCTCCGGGCCCCTCCACCGGCCCCACGATGGCACCGAGCCCCACTCCCATGGAGATCAGGAACAGGACCGGTTCAAAGAAGCCGGACAGCATCACCAGCCAGTTGCTGCTCTTCGTGGCCAGCAGTCCACGGGCTATCACTGCCCTCGCGTTGCGGGAATACAGCGGCCCGAAGGTCCTGTTGCGCGCCCGGTCCGTCGCACCCGTAACGGGCAGCCCGGCGCTCATCGGGCCATCCTTGCCGCGAACTGCCGGCGCGTCAGGAACCAGCCCAGCACCGCGAACCCCACCAGCACTGCCACGTGCAGGACGGTCAGCAGCGGCGGTTCCTGGTACCCATAGCTGAACACCCGGCCCAGCTCCGTACCGTGCCAGATGGGTGAAATCCAGCCGATCCAGCGGACCGCGAGCGGAAGGCTGTCCAGGGGAAAGAACGTGCCGGAGAACAGGAACAGCGGCATCACGATGAACCGCATCACCAGGGCGAACTGGCCCTTGTCCTCGGTAATGGACGCGGAGTACGCCATCAGCGGCAGGCCGAAGGACAGCCCTGCGAGCGTTGCAACGAGGATGGTGACCCAACCCCAGCCGCCGGGCGCGGCGCCGAACAGGGCAACAGCCGCGAAGTACACCGCGGACTGCAGCAGGAACCGCAGCGTCACGGCCATGACTTGTCCCGCTGCGATCTGCTGCGGGGTCAGCGGCGAGGCGTGGGGCCCGTAGTAGGTCCGGCGCCATTTGAAGCCGTCCATCACAGGGAAAGTGAATTCGTTCGCGGCGGTCATGACGGCAGCGGAAACCAGCAGCGCCGGAGCCACGAAGGTCACATAGCCCACTCCCCCGAAGGCTCCCCCGCCCTGCGCGTCAACCAGGGCAGCCAGGCCCACGCCCATGGCAAACAGGTAGGCCACCGGGTGGCCCACGCTGTACATGATGATGGACCAGCTGTACCCCTTCATCACCCGGAGCACCTGCTCGGCGTAATAGAAAGCGCCCCAGCGCTTCGCCTTGGCGGCCGCTGTTTCCGCGCTGTGTGCCCGCAACGCCTCTGTGGCCGGCCGCTCAGTCAACGAGGCTCCTGCCCGTCAGCCGGAGGAACACGTCTTCAAGCGAGGACCTGCGGACCAGTGACGTCAGCGGCCGCAGGCCGCGGGAAGCCACCTTCTCAAGGGCGCCTTCGCCGTCGTGCGCGTAGATCAGCACCCGGTCCGGCAGGACCTCCAGGCGCTCCCCGATGCCGTCCAGTTCGGAGGAGATGGTGGCGTTCCGTGCGGAACCGAACCGCAGCTCAACCACTTCCCGTGTGGAATGCTCGCGGATCAGCTGGGCCGGAGACCCTTCGGCCATGATGCGGCCCTTGTCCACTACCACGAGCCGGTCGCACAGCTGCTCGGCTTCGTCCATGTAATGAGTGGTCAGGATCAGCGTGACGCCCTGTTCCTTGAGCCGGAAGAGCCTGTCCCAGAGGATGTGCCGGGCCTGCGGGTCCAGCCCGGTGGTGGGCTCGTCCAGGAGAAGGATCCGCGGTTCGTTGATCAGCGAGCGGGCGATGGTCAGCCGCCGCTTCATGCCGCCGGACAGCGCATCAACCTTCGATGTTGCCTTGTCCGTCAGCTGGGCAAACTCCAGCAGTTCATCGGCCTTCGGCTTCAGGTAGCTCATGGGCAGCCCGAAGTACCGGCCGTAGACCAGGAGGTTGTCCCGCACCCGCAGTTCTTCGTCCAGGTTGTCCTGCTGGGGAACCACGCCCAGGTGGGCGCGCACCTCCGGGCCGTGCGTGTCCGGGTCCAGGCCCATGATCTGCAGGCTGCCTGAAGTACGGCGGGTCACTCCGCCGATCATTTTCATGGTGGTCGATTTGCCTGCGCCGTTCGGCCCCAGCAGGCCGAACGCTTCGCCCGCGGGGACGCTGAACGAGATGCCGTCGACGGCGGCAATGTCACCATAGGTCTTGGTCAGGTTTTCTGCCGTGATGACAATACGCCGGGCTTCGGTGTGGGGCTCTTCGGCTGGCTGGACGGCGCCTGGTGCGGCGCTTGAGGACACGGTGGCTTTGTTGTGCACCCTCCGCAGACTAGTGGAGCGGGCGGGCAGGTGGAAGGGGACTGCCCGTTCACTGCACAAAAGCCTGACGGCGGCCCGCCCCTTGTGCGCAAGGTGCGGGCCGCCGTCGGGCGTGAAAAAAGGAAACTACTGTGTGGCTGCCGCTTTGCGTTCGGCGGCTTCCACCACATTGGTCATCAACAGTGCGACGGTCATGGGACCCACGCCGCCGGGGTTTGGTGAAATCCAGCCGGCTACCTCCGCAGCGGCCGGTTCAATGTCGCCGTGTACCTTGCTCTTGCCCGTTTCGGGGTCAGTTTCCCGGGTGACGCCGACGTCTAGCAGGGCGGCGCCCGGCTTCACGTCCGCAGCCTTAACAATGTGCTTGACGCCTGCGGCGCCCACAATGACGTCAGCCTGCCGCAGCAGCTCCGACATGTTCGTGGTGCCGGTATGGGTCAGTGTGACCGTGGCGTTGACCTCGCGCCGCGTCAGCAGCAGCCCGATGGACCGGCCGATGGTCACGCCGCGGCCCACCACCACTACATGCTTGCCCTTGAGGTCGTAGCCGTTGCGCACCAGCAGCTCGATGACGCCGCGGGGTGTGCACGGCAGGGGCGAGGTGATTTCACCGTTGACGTTGAGCACCAGCCGGCCGAGGTTGGTGGGGTGCAGGCCGTCCGCATCCTTGTCCGGGTCGATGCGTTCCAGGATGGCGTCAGTGTCCAGGTGCTTGGGGAGCGGCAGCTGGACGATGTAGCCGTGGCAGGCGGGGTCCGCATTGAGTTCATCAATGAGTGCTTCGACCTGTTCCTGCGTGGCATCCGCCGGAAGCTCACGCTGCATGGAGTTCATTCCGATCTCCACCGACTGCTTGTGCTTCATGGACACATACAGCTGGGACGCGGGGTCCGCGCCCACCAGCACGGTGGCAATGCCGGGAGTGACGCCCTTGGCCTTAAGTTCGGCCACGCGTTCCTTCAGCTCCGACTTGATGGCCGCAGCGGCTGCCTTGCCGTCAAGGATTCTTGCGGTCTGGGTGGTTTCAGTCATCGGATCACCACTGCTCGTGCTGCGGGTACAGGGGGAAGTCGGCCGCGAGCTTGTCTACGCGGGCCTGGAGCGCCTCAACGTCGGCGCTGTTGCCGGCCTTCAGCGCGGTGGCAATGATTTCGGCCACCTCGGTGAACTCGTTGGCGCCGAAGCCGCGGGTGGCCAGTGCAGGGGTGCCGATGCGCAGCCCTGAGGTGACCATCGGCGGACGGGGGTCGAACGGGACGGCGTTGCGGTTGACCGTGATGCCCACGGAGTGGAGCAGGTCTTCTGCCTGCTGGCCGTCCAGCTGGGAGTTGCGCAGGTCAACCAGGACCAGGTGCACGTCGGTGCCGCCGGTGAGCACGGACACGCCGGCTTCGGCGACGTCGGCCTGGTTGAGGCGATCAGCGATGATCCTTGCGCCTTCCAGGACACGCTCCTGGCGCTCCTTGAATTCCTCGGTTCCGGCGATCTTGAAGGCCACGGCCTTGGCGGCGATGACGTGCATCAGCGGCCCGCCCTGCTGTCCGGGGAAGACATTGGAGTTGAGCTTCTTGGCCCACTCCTGCTTTGCCAGGATCACACCGGAGCGCGGACCGGCCAGGGTCTTGTGCACGGTGGAGGTGACGACGTCGGAATGCGGAACCGGGCTCGGGTGCAGTCCGGCGGCCACCAGGCCGGCGAAGTGCGCCATATCGGTCCAGAGCAGTGCGCCCACCTCGTCCGCGATGGAGCGGAAGGCGGCAAAGTCCAGGTGGCGCGGGTAGGCGGACCAGCCGGCGATGATTACCTGGGGCTTTTCGGCGATGGCCTGCTCGCGGAGCTTGTCCATGTCGACGCGGAAGTTGTCTTCCTCCACCTGGTAGGCAGCCACGTTGTACAGCTTGCCGGAAAAGTTCAGCTTCATGCCGTGGGTCAGGTGGCCGCCGTGGGCGAGGGACAGGCCGAGGATTTTGTCACCGGGGGTGATCATGGCGGACAGCGCCGCGGCGTTGGCCTGGGCGCCGGAGTGCGGCTGAACGTTGGCGTACTCGGCGCCGAAGAGAGCCTTGACGCGGTCGATGGCCAACTGCTCGGCAACGTCGACATATTCGCAGCCGCCGTAGTAGCGGCGGCCCGGGTAGCCCTCGGCGTACTTGTTGGTGAGGACGGAGCCCTGCGCTTCCATGACGGCGCGGGGAGCGAAGTTCTCGGAGGCGATCATTTCCAGGGTGCCCCGCTGGCGGCCGAGTTCCTGATCCAGGACGGCGGCGATTTCGGGGTCAAGCTCAGCCAGCGGCTGGTTGCTGACGGCGGTTGTTGAGGTGGCTGTAGTAGTCACGAAGAACTCCTGGCTAGGGATACGGGCACTGCTTAGGTCAGGCTACCGGCTGACGCAACTTCGCACCCCCATGTGACGGGACGTGAAAGAGCGGCAGGCACTGCTCTGCTGGCGCAGGTGCAGCCCCAATTCCGGCAAGACATGACCCTCGGCCCAGGCGTACGATCCGTGGTCTTCGTGATTGCCGCTCCCTGGTGGTTAGCCACCCAACGCCAGTTGCGACCCCACCAGCCTACCAAATCCCAGGTCCGCTGCGCGGGTACCCTTGTAGGCGTGAATGAAGAGCAGCTGAACCAAGCGTACGTAGTAACCCTGTCCTGCCCGGACCGCCCGGGAATCGTCCATGCAGTGGCCGGAGCCCTGCTGGTGGCGGGGTGCAACATCATGGATTCGCAGCAGTACGGCAGCCCGGCGACGGGCAACTTCTTCATGCGCGTGGAGGTGACCACGGCTGCTCCCCAGCAGGAACTGCGGGCTGCCCTGGAGCCGGTGGCCGGGGCCTTCGGCATGCAGTGGAGCCTCAACCCCGTGGGCCAGAAGGTTCGTACCCTGATCATGGCCAGCACGTCCGCCCACTGCCTCAATGACCTGTTGTTCCAGCAGCGCAGCGGGACCCTGCCCATCGACATTCCGGCCATCGTGTCCAACCACCAGGACCTGGCCGGGCTTGCCGAGTTCTACGGCATCCCGTTCCACTACATCCCGGTCACCAGGGAGACCAAGGCCCAGGCAGAAGACAAGCTGCGTGCCCTTATGGCAGAGCACGACATCGAACTGACGGTCCTGGCCCGGTACATGCAGATCCTCTCCGATGAGCTCTGCACCGAGCTCACTGGCAAGGCCATCAACATCCACCACTCTTTCCTGCCGTCCTTCAAGGGCGCCAAGCCGTACCACCAAGCCCACGCCCGGGGCGTCAAACTGATCGGCGCCACTGCCCACTACGTGACGGCGGCCCTGGACGAGGGCCCCATCATCGAGCAGGAAGTCATCCGGGTGGACCACGCCCGGACCCCGGAGCAGTTCGTCCAGATGGGCCGTGACGTGGAAGGCCGCACGTTGGTCCAGGCAGTGCAGTGGCATGCTGAACACCGCGTCCTGCTCGACGGAAACCGGACTGTCGTCTTCAACTGACGGACAACAGGCCCCAGGAGGAGGGTCCTGCGCTCCCCCTGATGTCCTAGGCTTGGCGCATGGCTCCTCTCTACCCCTTCGCCGGGAACACCCCGGCTGTCCACGACTCCGTTTTTGTCGCGCCGTCCGCGTCCATCATTGGCAACGCGACCCTTGCCCGGGATTCCAGCGCCTTCTACGGTGTCTCCGTGCGGGCTGACACTGCCGCCATCAGCGTCGGCGAAGGCAGCAACCTGCAGGACAATGTGGTGCTGCACGCCGATCCCGGCTTCCCCTGCACGGTGGGCGAACGGGTCAGCGTGGGCCATGCCGCCGTCGTCCATGGTTGCACCGTCAAGGACGACTGCCTCATTGGCATGGGCGCCACCATCCTCAACGGGGCGGTCATCGGCGCCGGCTCGCTGATTGCGGCCGGCGCCGTCGTGCTGGAGGGAACGGTGGTCCCGCCCCGCTCACTCGTGGCGGGCGTGCCGGGCAAGGTCCGCCGTGAACTCACTGAAGAGGAGTACGACGGAGTTCGGGCCAACGCAGCCCGGTACCGTGAGCTGGCGGCCGCCCACCGGGACATGCACTCCTAATCCAGGCTGATGGGGCCCAGCTCGTCCAGAAGTTCACCCGGTCCCGGGTTGCCCGGCGCTGAAGCACCGCCGAGATGGTTGACGACGCCCCACACCGCGTTCAGCCCGGTGGTGACGGCGCCTTCTGCCCAGCCGGCGGTGAACGAGACGTCGTCGCCAGCCAGGAAAATGCCGCGCTGGGATTCAGGCAGGGCGTCCTGCTTGAAGTGGGTGAACAGCCTCTGCTGGTAGCGGTAGTGCCCCGGCAGGTTGGCCTTGAAGGCGCCCATGAAGTTGGGGTCCGCTTCCCAAGAGACGGTGATGGGCTGGCCCACGATATGGCTGGCAATGTCCACTGTGGGATAAATCTGCTCGAGCGAGTGCAGCATCAGTTCCACGCGCTCGTCCGCGTCCAGCGCCAGCCACTTCAGCGCGTCGTCGTTCCAGGTGTAGGAGAGCAGGATGACGGCGGGCTTGTCCGGTCCGTTGTCCAACAGGTAGGTGGCGCGGTTAAGGCGGTCCGTGAGCGTCATCGAGAGGACCTCGTTGCCGGTGTCCGGATCGATGTCCTTCCAGAACGGCCGGTCCACCATCACGAACGTCTTGGATGACTGCATATAGTGCGAGCGCTCGATGGCCGTCCACAGTTCTGCGGGGAACAGTGCTTCCTCGGTATGGATGCGGGTGGACAGCAGCCAGGACTGGCAGGTGGTCACGACGGCAGGGTAGCTGGCTTCGCGGCCCCAGCGTTCCCGGATCCGCAGGTTTCCGTCCGGGTCGCGGCTGATCTTCCCCACGGCGCCGCGGGGCGAGCCGGAGTGCAGCGAGGACAGGGACGTTCCTTCCGGCCAGTGCGCCATGCCCGACGGCGCGTGCTGCCACAGTGCCTCGGGCAGCCGCTGCGCTCCCCCGCTGATGAGCCGGTGCTGATCATCGGCGTCGGTGTAGACCACGCGGAGGATCTCCAGGATGGAGTTCGGGAAGTCCGTGTCCCAGCCGCCGGTCCCGAAGCCCACCTGGCCGAAGGCCTCACGGTGCGCGAACCCTGCCTTCTTAAAGGACTCGCTGGCTGCGATAAAGCCGTAGAAGGTCTGCTCATCCATGAGCGGCAGCAGTTCGTTCCAGAGTTCCTTGATCCGGGCAGTATCCCGGGACCGGATGGCCGTCTGCATCTCGGCGAAACTGGCGCCGTCGTTTACGGCTGCCTTCCAGGCGTCGGCAACTTCCCGGAAAAACGGCGGCAGGTCGCTCGGCTTTTCCGCATAGTGTTTCTGGCCGGCCAGCTCGATTACGGTGCTGGAGGTGGCCGGGGACAGCGGGTTGGGGAACTCCTGGGTGTCCAGTCCCAGCAGGTCGATGTAGTGGTACAACGCCTTGCCGGACACGGGGAACCTCATGCCGCCGAGGTCGGCCACCACGCCGGGTGCGGCGGGGAATGCCGCCGTGCGGAGGCGGCCGCCGATCTGGTCTGCCTCGTACACTACGGGCCGGAGGCCCAGCTTCATGAGTTCGTACGCCGTGACCAGGCCGGAGAGCCCGGCTCCGATGACGGCGACCTCCGTGCCCAGCAGCTCCGGGGGAACTGATCCCAGGCCGTCCGGGTGGGCCAGGTAGTGGTCGTAGCTGAACGGGAAGTCCGGGTTCAGCATGGTGATGGGACCGGCCGGGGTACCGTCTGCGGAAGGGGCAGCAGCCGGGCCGGCAGAAGTACTGGATGGGTCCGAGGCCGGCAGTTCGGTGGCGATGGTCATGGTAGTTATGCCTTTGTGGTTTCGGGGGTTTTCTGGGGTGAAGGTTGCGGACCGGACAGCTCACGGTATTCCTCGTTGCTGAGGGCCGCCACCCTGGAGTTCCGGCGGCCGTAGCCGAAGTAGGCAGCCACACCCACCAGCATCCAGACGGCGAACGTCACCCAGGTGTCGGCGCCAAGGTTGGCCATCAGGTAGGCGCACATCGCGGCCCCGAGGATCGGAGTGAGCGGGAAAAGGGGCACACGAAAGGTCCTCTCCAGTTCCGGCCGGGTGCGCCGCAGGTAGATGACGGCGACATTCACCAGGGCGAATGCGAACAGGGTGCCGATGCTGGTGGCGTCGGCGAGCGCGCCGAGGGGCACCAGACCGGCGGTCAGCGCGACGGCGGTCCCCACCAGGAGCGTGCCGGCGACGGGAGTGCCGGTACGGCGGGAAACGCGCCCGAAGACCTTGGGGATCAGGCCATCGCGGGACATGGACAGCAGGATGCGGGTCTGACCGTACAGCACGGTGAGGACGATGCTGGCGATGGCCAGCACGGCGCCTACCGCAAAGACCAGTGCGATCCAGGGCTGGCCGGTGGTTTCCTCAAGGATTTTGACCAGGGCAGCTTCGGTTCCGTCGAACCAGCCCCACGGCCTGGCGCCGATGGCGGCGACTGCCACCAGGACGTAGATGGTGGTGACGATCAGCATGGAGAGCATGATGGCCCGCGGCAGGTCGCGCTTGGGGTTGCGGGCTTCTTCACCTGCGGTGGAGGCGGCATCGAATCCGATGTAGGAGAAGAAGACGCGCGAGGCTGCGGCGGAGACACCGGCTGCACCCATCGGCAGGAGCGGTTCAAAGTTTCCGGCATTGAACGCGGTGAACGCCACGGCGCAGAAGAACAGCAGGATGCCCACCTTGACCACCACGATGGAGGTGTTGATCCAGGCGCTTTCCTTGGCGCCGCGCACCAGGAGGATGGTCGCGAGGACAACAATGATCATGGCCGGTATGTTCACCACACCGCCGTCCCCGGGAGGCTGTGACACTGCGTCCGGAAGAACGGAGCCGAACACGGCGAGGGTTTCGTTGACGTACTGCCCTGCGCCCACGGCGACGGCGGCAACGGACACGGCGTATTCAAGCACCAGGCACCAGCCGCAGATCCAGGCCATGCCTTCGCCCATGGTGGCGTACGTGTAGGAGTAGCTTGAACCGGCCACCGGGACCAGGCCCGCCATTTCGGCGTAGGACACGGCGGACAGCAGGGCGGCCAGGCCGGCGATGGCGAAGGAGATCCAGATGGCGGGTCCGGCCAGGGGAACGGATTCGCCCAGGATCACCAGGATTCCCGTCCCCAGCGTGGCACCCACGGAGATCATGGTCAGTTGAAGGACACCGAAACTGCGGACCAGGCGGGGGCCGCCGTCGTTGCTTTCCGCCTCATTGACCATCCGGGCGATTGGCTTGCGGCGCAGCAGCTGGGCGCCCAGGGCGGGACGGGCCGCTGTTCCGGTCGCTCCGTCCGGGGCCTGGCCGGAGAGTGTAGGCACAGTCATCGTTGACGTCCGTTCGTGTCGTTGGCTGGTTGATCTTCTTTTTCCCCTCACCCACAGTAGGGGTGTGAGCCGCATCTCAAGGAGGTGCAAAGTGACCTATAGTGTTCACCCATGAGACGTAATGCACCAGCTATAGATGGTAGTCCCGACCAGCTGGCCGCGGTGACGCTGGGACAGTTCCTCGCGGCCCTGCCCGCCGACGTGAAGATGGTGCACGACGCAGGGAACGGCCAGGCACCCCTGCGCTGGGTGGAACCGAGCGAACTGGAGGACCCGACGCCGTACCTCCTCGACGGCGAATTTGTCCTGACCGCGGGCCTGCCCTTCCGGGACGAGGGCGGCAGCGGCACGGCGAGGGCGGACGAATACGTGCGCAGGCTCGTGGCTGCCGGGGTGGCCGCTCTGGGATTTGGCCTGCAGCCCTATTTCGACGCCGTGCCGGACCACGTCGTGTCGGCCTGCCGGCAGCATGGCCTCACCCTGGTGCAGGTACCGTCCAGCATTCCTTTTGCCGCGTTGGGCATGGAGTTCTCCAAGCTCCTGGAATCGGGCAACGCGCAGGTGTTCCGGCAACTGGCGGAGACCAACCGGCACCTGATGCGGGCGGTCCTCTCCGCCCGGCCGGAACATGAACTCCTGGCCGCGCTGATCCAGCGGGTTCCTGCCTGGGCCGTCCTCGTCGGCGCGGACGGGCGGGTCCGCGCCCGGGCCGGGGCCGCCGTCGGACTTTCCCGTCTTCAGCCGCTGCTCAAGCGGCTCCTGACCGGCAGCGGACCGCGGGTGGAGACGGAGACCCTCGAAGCCCCAGGGCCGGCCATGGTCGTCGGCCACCCGCTGAGGAGCACCCGGGACGCCACCCTGGGTGGCCTGGTGCTGGGAACGGACAAGCCCCTGACCCCGGCCCAGAACAACGTGGTGTCATCTGTTGTGGGCCTCCTGGAACTGCTGGTCCGGCAGCGGACCAGCGGTTCCCTGGCCCCCAGCCAACTGGCAACCGCCCTGCTGCTGCACCCCGGGAGCCTTTCGGGAAGCAACGGCCGGGAGCTGGCCAGCCTTCAGGAGTTGCTGGCCCAGAGCGTCTCCGGAAACCGGCCGGGTCCCGTCCGGGTGGTCCAGGGCGTACGGGCGGAAGCTTCCGCTACAGCCGCGCCGGACGGGCCGGTGCGCGAACTGCTTCAGTGGCGGCGGCTGTTCGACACCAAGATGGTGGAGCTCACCGATTACGGTTTCGTTGCCGTGACCCGGCTCCCGGTGGATGAGAGCCTGCTGGCCGAGGTGGAACAGCTGGGGTGGCGCCTGGTGGTGGGCGAACCAACCGGGCTGCCGGGTCTTGCGGCCGCCTATCGGCGTGCCAGTGCCCTGCGCCCCAGGGTGGCCATCGCCCAAAGGAGCCTCCGGGAAGATGAGCTGACCTGGTCCGTGACCGGTCTGCTGGGCGGCGATGCCGGTGCGCTGCTGGCCGCACGCCTTCTGGCCCCGGTCCTGGAACTGGACGCCGAGCGGCGGGCTTCACAGCTTCGGGTCCTCCGGTCCTGGCTGGCAGCCCACGGCAGCTGGGACGCCACAGCCAAGGACCTTGGCCTGCACCGGAACAGCGTCCGCCGCCAAATCAACGGCGTGGCAGAACTGCTCGGCCTTGACCTCGGGCAGGCACAGGCCCGGGCCGAGCTCTGGATTGCACTCCAGTACGTGGAGGACGCCGCACCGGACAGCAGCGCGGAGGAGACAGCCCCGTTGGCGGACGCTGCTCAGAGGCCCCAGGTGCGGTAGAGGCCAGGACGCCGTTCATCCAGGTACGGCACATTCTGCCGCTCACGGGCAGCTGCCCCCGGATCCACCTCGGCGTACAGGAGCTGCGGTTCCTCACCCGCCTCTGCCAGCAGCCCGCCGTCGGGCCCGGCCACAACGCTGCCACCCAGGAACCTGCATCCCTCCTCTTCCCCGGAGTGGTTTGCGTAGGCGATGGTCAGCTGGCTCTCCAGTGCCCTGGCCCGCAGCAGGATTTGGGGAACGGCATCGAAGCCATGTGCCAGGGCGGTGGGGACCAGCAGCAATTCCGCGCCGCTGACCGCAGCAGCGCGCACGGATTCGGGAAACTCCACGTCGTAGCAGATCAGCAGGGAGGTGGGGACCCCCTCAAAGTCCACGACGGCGGGACGCTCCCCGGCCGGACTGAAGGCCGCCCGCTCGTCGGGGCCGAAGAGGTGGACCTTGCCGTAGCTGAGCAGGCTGGACCCGCCGGCGTCCAGCAGGGTGGCGCTGATCTGCCATTCGCCGTCGTCGCTGATGCGCGGGAGGCTGTAGACAAGCCCAATCCCGTTGCTTCGTGCGATGCCGGCCATCCGGTCGTGGAGCGCCGGCAGGAGTGAAGGATCCAGCTCGGAACGCACCCGGCGGGGAGCGTAGCCTACGGGAAACAGTTCAGGGGTAATCAGGATGGCTGCCCCGTGCGCTGCTGCAGTCCGGGCAGCAGCAGCAATGGCGCGGCAGTTGGCGTCAACATCAAGGACCGCAGAATTTTCCTGCAGGAGTGCCAGCAGCACTGCTACCACCTTCCATCGTTGGAGGGCCGCGGAATGGGCTTGCTTCCAGCGTAACGACGAGGCCGAACCTGTCTGCGGGCTGTTTGCACTGCCGGCGGCCGCGTGCGGGTCAGTTCGTCCTGGATCTCTGACGATCCGGAACAATTGCCCGTTGCGTTAACTTCTTGACTACAAGAGCCGGGATAGGGCAATCTTCTTAGCATGTCCGCCACCACGCGCTCAACGAGGAGCAAGCCAAAGAATCCCGGGTCCCAATCCGCCCTTCGCCAGCTGAACCAGCAACGGATCATCGAGACCCTCATGGGCGGACCGGCCACGCAGGCGGAGCTTGCCAGGCAGACGGGCCTCTCCACTGCGACGGTTTCGAACATCGTCAAAATCATGCTCGACTCCGGCCTCGCGTCAGCGGAGCCCATCACCAGCTCTGGCCGGCGGGCACTGAACGTCAGGCTGAACAGCAACGGCGCCGTCGCGGTCGGCATCGACTTTGGGCGGCGGCATCTCCGGGTGGTTCTCGCCTCCCTCAGCTACCACGTCATCGCCGAGGAATCCGTGATGCTCCCGCTCGGCCACCAGGCCGAAGAAGGCATCCGGGCCGCCGTCGCCCTGCTGGACAAACTGTTGCGGGAGAGCTCCATTGACCGTACCGCCGTGGTGGGCGCCGGCGTCGGAATCCCCGGCCCTATCGATCGGCGCACCGGAACCGTGGCACAGGGCGCGATTCTTCCGGAGTGGGTGGGGATCAACATCCTCCAGCACCTCGAGGAGACCCTGCAAATCCCGGTGTTTGTTGACAACGACGCCAATCTTGGCGCCTGGTCTGAGGTCACGTGGGGGCAGCACTCCGGGGTCAGCAACCTCATGTTCCTTAAGATCGGATCGGGCATTGGTGCGGGCCTGATCCTTAATGGCGCCCCCTATTACGGAAACGTCGGCATAACCGGAGAAATCGGCCACGCCACCATCCATGAGCAGGGGCTCGTCTGCCGCTGCGGCAACCGTGGCTGCCTGGAAACCATCGCTTCCACCACTACGATGATCGAGCTCCTCAGTAGGGGCGAGGACAGGCCGCTGACCCCTGCCGACATCGTCAGGAAAGCCCTCGAACGGGATCCCGCCACCCTCCGCGTGGTGGATGACGCAGGCCTGTCAGTCGGCCGGGCGTTGGGCAACGTCGCCAACCTGATCAACCCCGAAGTGATCGTGGTGGGGGGCCCGCTGGCCGGCCTGGGCGACATCCTCCTGGATCCCATCAGGCGGGGCCTCGTCAGGCATGCGGTGCCGGTGATCGGCGAAACCACAACGCTGGCAATGTCCTCCCTGGGGGACCGGGCTGAAGCCCTTGGGGCAGCAGCTTTGGTGTTCCAGCATGCAGGGATCCGGAAGAACTAAACCGTTTCGTTATCCCACGATTGCGTTAAAGACTTGACGACAACAGTAGTGATCAAGTTTACTTTTGGATCAGACGGCCCTGCGCTTTGCCGGCCGGACAAAGAAGTCATTGCATTGGAGGGTTAGGGCTCATGACGTCCCAGACCACGCAAACGGAACCGATCATCCTTGAGATGCGGTCCATCACCAAGGAATTCCCGGGCGTTAAAGCGTTGGACAATGTGAACCTGCGCGTGAAGGCCGGGGAAATCCACGCCATCTGCGGCGAAAACGGCGCCGGCAAGTCCACTTTGATGAAGGTGCTTTCGGGCGTCTACCCGTACGGCAGCTATGACGGCGACATCGTCTACCAGGGCCAGGTGCAGCAGTTCCGGGACATCCGGGCCAGCGAACAGGCGGGCATCGTGATCATCCACCAGGAACTCGCGCTGATACCGGAGCTCTCCATCATGGAGAACATCTTCCTTGGCAATGAGCCCACCAAACGCGGCGTCATCAACTGGGCCGAAGCGCGGCTGCGCTCCCTGGACCTGCTGGCACGGGTGGGACTGCGGGAGGACCCGGACACGCCCATCAAGGAAATCGGCGTCGGCAAGCAGCAGCTGGTGGAAATCGCCAAGGCCCTGAACAAGTCCGTGAAGATCCTCATCCTGGACGAGCCCACAGCGGCACTGAACGAGTCTGATTCACAGCACCTGCTGGACCTGATGCTCGGCCTTAAGGCCAAGGGCATCACCAGCATCATCATTTCCCACAAACTGAACGAGATCGAGCAGATCGCCGATTCAATCACCATCATCCGTGACGGCAAATCCATTGAAACGCTGAACGTCAAGGCGGACGGCGTGGACGAGGACCGGATCATCAAGGGCATGGTGGGGCGCACGCTGGAGTCCCGTTTTCCAGAGCACACGCCCAAGATCGGCGAGGTGTTCTTCGAAGTCAAGGACTGGACCGTGGGCCACCCCAACGTCCAGGACCGGCTGGTGTGCAAAAACTCCAACTTCTTCGTCCGCCGGGGTGAGATCGTCGGGTTCGCCGGTCTCATGGGCGCCGGCCGCACCGAGCTGGCGCGTTCGGTGTTCGGCCGCTCCTACGGCCGCTTCATCAGTGGGCACATTCATAAGGACGGCAAGGAGCTCACCCTTAAGTCCGTACGCCAGGCCATCGATGCCGGACTGGGTTACGTGACAGAGGACCGCAAGTCCCTGGGGCTGAACCTGCTGGACGACATCAAGACCACCACGGTGGCGGCCAACCTGCGGAAGATCAGCCACAACTCGGTGGTGGACCCGAACCAGGAATTCACTGTGGCGGAGCAGTACCGCAAGTCCCTGCGCACCAAGACCCCGTCCGTGGAGGAAGGCGTGGCCAAACTCTCCGGCGGCAACCAGCAGAAGGTGGTCCTCGCCAAGTGGATGTTCACGGACCCCGACCTGCTGATCCTGGACGAACCGACCCGTGGCATTGATGTTGGCGCCAAGTACGAGATTTACGGCATCATCCAGCAGCTGGCCAACCAGGGCAAGGGAGTCATCGTCATCTCCTCGGAGCTCCCCGAACTCCTGGGCCTGTCCGACCGCATCTACACAATTTTCGAAGGCGCCATCACCGGTGTCCTGAACAAAGACGAGGCCAGCCAGGAAAGCCTGATGAAACTGATGACCTCCGCCCGCAAAGCCGAAGCCGCCTGATCCCCTGGATCATCCACAGAACCTTCCGGACACAAGGACACACACCATGAACGCCCTCAAAAAGCTGTTTGGCGGAAACACCCGCCAATTCGGCATGATCTTCGCCCTCGTGGCATTGATCATCTTCTTCCAGATCGCCACCGACGGCCGGACCCTCACCCCCGGCAACGTCATCAACCTCTTCAACGGCAACTCCTACATCCTGATCCTCGCGATCGGTATGGTCCTGGTCATCATCGCCGGCCACATTGACCTGTCGGTGGGATCCGTAGCGGCCTTTGTAGGTGTCACCGTGGCCCTCGCCATCCGCGACTGGGGCATCCCCTGGTACGCGGGCGTGCTGCTGGGCCTGGTCCTTGGCGCGGTGATCGGCGCCTGGCAAGGCTGGTGGACGGCCTATGTGGGGATACCTGCCTTCATCGTGACCCTCGCAGGCATGCTCCTCTTCCGCGGTTTCAACCAGTTCGTTGGCAAGTCCAACACCATCCCGGTCCCCGCCGACTTCCAGTACCTCGGTTCCGGATACCTTCCGGAGGTGGGACCCAACACCGGGTTCAACAACCTCACCCTGCTGCTGGGCATCGCAGCCGCAGCGTTTGTGGTGTGGGGCGAGCTCCGCTCCCGGGCCCGGGCCAAAGCGCTTGGCGCAGAGGTGCCCGAGATGTGGGTCACCGCCCTCAAGCTGGTCCTGATCTGCGGCGCCATCCTCTACGCCACGTACCTGTTCGCCACCGGACGTCCCGGCACTTCCTTCCCCATTCCGGGGCTGATCCTGGCCGTCCTGGTGTTGCTGTACGGGTTCATCTCCTCCCGCACCATCCTGGGCCGCCATGTCTACGCAGTGGGCGGCAACCGCCACGCTGCCGAGCTCTCCGGCGTCCAGTCCAAGAAGGTCAACTTCCTGGTCATGATGAACATGTCCGTCCTCGCCGGCCTCGCCGGGATGATCTTCGTGGGCCGCTCCACCGCCTCCGGACCGTTCGACGGCGTGGGCTGGGAACTGGACGCCATCGCCGCAGTGTTCATTGGCGGCGCAGCAGTGACCGGCGGCGTGGGAACCGTCGTCGGGTCGATCATCGGCGGCCTGGTCATGGCTGTGCTGAACAACGGCCTCCAGCTGCTGGGCGTCGGCGCCGACCTGACCCAGATCATCAAGGGACTGGTGCTGCTGATCGCGGTTGCCTTCGATGTCTACAACAAGAGCCAGGGCAAGAAGTCGATCATCGGCATGCTGATGAGGAACTCCGGCGGACGCGCCTCCGGCGGCGGACCCAGCAACCCGCTCCAGCCGGACGAAACCACCTCCACCAAGGAAGCCATCGCCAGGGAAGCCTGAGCCTTGCACCCGAATAGCGATAAACCATCACAAAGAAAGAGAACCAACAATGCGAATGATTGGTAAAGCAGGAAAGGCAGCAGCGGTTGCTGCCATCGCAGCACTGGCGCTGACGGGCTGCGGACGGTCCGAGACCTCCACCGGCGGCGGTACCGAAGGCGCCAGCGGCTTCGAGCAGGACTCCTCCATCGGCGTCGCCCTTCCACAGAAGACCAGTGAAAACTGGGTCCTGGCAGAGAAACTGTTCAACGAGGGCCTCACCGAAGCCGGCTTCAAACCTGACGTACAGTTCGCCAACGGCGGCGTGTCCGAGCAGCAGAACCAGATCAGCGCCATGGTCACCAAGGGTGCCAAGGTCATCATCGTCGGCGCCATCGACGGATCACAGCTGGGCACCCAGCTCAAGCAGGCCAAGGATGCCGGCGCCACCGTCATCGCCTACGACCGCCTGCTGCTGAACACCGAGAACGTGGACTACTACGTGGCCTACGACAACTTCAAGGTCGGCGAGCTCCAGGGCCAGGCGTTGCTGGAAGGGCTCGAAGCGCAGAAGGGTCCCGGTCCGTACAACATCGAACTCTTCGCTGGTTCCCCCGACGATGCCAACGCTAAGGTCTTCTTCGACGGCGCCATGAGCGTCCTGCAGCCGAAGATTGACGACGGCACGCTCAAGGTCCTGTCGGGCCAGAACACCTTCGAGCAGGCTGTGACCCAGGGCTGGAAGGCTGAGAATGCCCAGCGCCGCGCTGACACCCTGCTGACCGGCAGCTACTCCAGCGAGCCCCTGCACGGCGTCCTGTCCCCGAATGACACCCTGGCCCGCGCAGTCCTGACCTCCGTCAAGGCCGCCGGCAAGGAACTGCCCATCGTCACCGGGCAGGACTCCGAGGTTGAGTCCGTGAAGTCCATCATGGCGGGCGAGCAGTACTCCACCATCAACAAGGACACCCGCAAGCTCGTTGAGCACGCCATCACCATGGTGAAGGATCTCCAGGCCGGCGAAGAACTGGAAATCAACGACAAGGACTCCTACAACAACGGTGTCAAGACCGTTCCGGCTTACCTGCTGGAGCCGGTCATTGTCACCGCTGAGAACGTCAAGACCGCCTACGCGGGCGACCCGGTTCTCGAACCGATCACCAAGTAGGAATACAACGCGGAAGCGCCCGGTCCCCTCTTGGGGGCCGGGCGTTTCTGTGCCTGCTGCTGCCCTGCTCTACTGCTTGACCGTGAGGACTCCGGGCCCGGAGAACTGCAGTGCGTGGTTCCGCACTGCCTGGGGAGTGGTGAACGCCTTGTAGCTGTAGGCGTCCGCAGGGTCCCAGCCGACGTCGGTACTGAAGTCCCAGCCAGTCCAGTCCGGGGCAGGCTCCCCGGCGAGTTCTGCTTCCTTCAGGGCCTCCGCGCGGTTTTGCTCAAATGACGCCTGCGCCACAGCGTTGAGATCGGTCTCCTGGCCGTTGAACCACGATCCGGTATCGCTGAACCGGTGCCCGTTGTAGCTGCTCACCATGATCGATTCGTCAGCGCCCGCTCCGGTGTAGTCGAAAGCATTGCCTTCTGAGAAGATCCGGGATTCGTAGCCCGCTCCCAGGAAGTAGCTGTTCCCGCCCTGGGCTTCGCTGATCATGGGATATTGCGGGTGTTCTGTGCTTGCTACAAAGTAGTTGTTCAGCACGTGCACCTGCCCGAACCGCACGCGCGGCCCGCGCTGCTGGATGTTCTCGAAATGGTTGCCGATGTAGCTGACTCGCAGCTTCCCGCCGTCCTTGTCCACATGCTCGTCACCTGAGCCCAGCAGCATCGTCTTGTCGTGGTTCTGGATCTTGCTGTTGGAGATGGTCACGTAGTCCGTGCCGTCCTTGAGGTCCAGCAATCCGTCGTGCCGGTTGGCGGACTTGCCGCGAAAACCCAAGGGTGCCTCGCTGTCGGGGAACCGGCCATCCGTAAGCCGGACATGGTCTATCCAAAGGTGGTCAGAGGTAACGGATGAGACTGCATCGAAGCGTGCGTTCCAGGCACCGTCCCCGTCGTCGGGAGACCAGGTGCTGAAGAAATCCACCGGGGCCTCCACGCTGAGGTTCCGCATGACAACATTGGTGGCACTGAGGATGACGATGTTGGCGCCGACGAAACCTGAATCAGCGCCTAGGCCAATCAGCGTGGTGTTGCTGGGCAGGCTTACCTCGATCTGCCGTTTCATGTTGTTGCTGCCGGTCTGCCGGAGCTGCCGCTGCTTCCTGCAGTAGTCGAAGGTCTGGTCACTCCAGGCCTTTCCCTCCGGCCCGAAGCAGGACATGTATTTGTTGATGTCATATCCCGGCGCATAGTCCTGCTCCCCCAGGATGCGGCCATCGGCTGCCTGATTGCCATCGATGGTCCCGTTGACGTATATGACCTTGGGTGCTTTGGGTTCACCGTTATTGGCCAGCGCTGCCTTTAGCCCGGCCAGCGCACTCACCTCGTAGCGGCTTTCAGCGGGAGCACCGGCACCGCCGTTGGTACCGCTTCCGACGGCGGCCCAACCGGTGGGAGCCGCATCGTCACCGCGGATAATGCCGCCGCCAGTGGGAGCAGGGCTTCCGGTCGCCGGAGCTGCAAGGGCCAAGCCTGCCGCAAGGGCAAAGACTGTGGCTGATGCGGCGGCTGCTCCAATCCTACGGCGAAGGCCGTACCGGGTGGACAGGAAGGTTCGGGGTCGCGGTTCGGACGTCATTGGCCTTATTTCCGGCATGCCAAAGAGACCACATGCCTGCGTGGGTTCGGATCAGGGCTGGAAAAACAACTCGCCGAGAAAGCGCTTTCTGAGGAGTGTTCTATTTCTACTTGCCTTGTGACAAGCCTGTCAAGGGGCATTCCGGACGCATGAGAAGAAAGCTCCCGCAAGTTCCTTCCAAGGTTGTCCCACTTTTCTCACGAAATGTCCGGACTCTCGCCCACGCAATGAGAGGATGGCCACCATGAGTGCGCCCATTGCCAAGCCGTGGCTATCCAGCCAGTCAGACCAGGACCCCCGTTCCGCTACGGGTTCTCCCCTCCGCTGGGGAGTCATCGCCACCGGCGGGATAGCACGCTCGGTGTCGCAGGACCTGGCCCTGCTTGCTGACGCGGAACTGTATGCCGTCAGCTCGAGGAGCCAGGATGCCGCGGACGCTTTTGCCGTGGCTTACGACTTTGCAAAGGCCTACGGAGACGACGGCGGGGTGCCCGGCTACCAGCGGCTGCTTGCGGATGAAAAAGTTGACGTTGTCTACGTGGCGACGCCCCACGCCCAGCACCACCAGATCGTTCTTGCCGCGCTCAATGCCGGCAAGCACGTTCTCTGCGAAAAGGCTTTCACAGTTAATGCCCGCGAAGCCGCTGAGCTCATCGAGGTTGCCCGGACCCGAAAACTTTTCCTGATGGAAGCAGTCTGGAGCCGCTTCCTGCCGAGCATGCAACGGGCTTTCGAGATCGCCGCCTCCGGTGAACTGGGGGAAATCCATTGGGTGACTGCCGACCTTGGCTTCCCTGCCCCGTACTCCCCCACTGCCAGGCTATGGGCCCCGCAGGACGGCGGCGGTGCGCTCCTCGATCTTTCGGTTTATCCACTGTTGTGGGCGCTGGGCACCCTCGGCTTCCCACAGACCGTCAGCGCCACGGGCTTTGTCAACGACGACGGCGTGGACGCCCAGAACTCCATGACCCTGGGATACAACCATGGAGCGCAGGTGCAGCTGACGTCCTCGCTGCTGGCCCATGGCCCCCGGACCGCCACGGTCGCCGGCAGCTTTGGATTCCTCCAGAGCGTGGGGTCGATCAACAACCCGCGAGAGCTGACAGTGTCCACGGGATGGGGGGACGAACGCCGTACCGAGGCCTTCGAAGCAGTGGGCCGCGGCTACGCGTACGAGCTGCGCGAAGTAACCCGCTGCATTCAACAGGGACTCACGGAAAGCCCTGTGATGCCACTGGAGGATACCTTGAACACCATGCGGCTCTTCGATGGCGTGCGCGCGCAGCTCGGTGTCAGCTATCCAAACGACAGCCACTGAACAGCCGCTTCTGCACCCTTTGGCTGAGCCGCAATCGGCTCGCTTCTGCTGATCTGTAATCCCGGCCTGTAATAACTGAGACGCAATGTTTTCATTCTTGTTGAGTTGTTGAGCCAACCCTAGACTTCCTCTAACAACCCGTCTTAGGCTTTAGCCATCGTCGAATGCAACAGTACTGGGGGTGGTACGCATGGCTGACAGCCGCTCGCCGTGGCGTGCGCTTCGGCCTGTATTCCTTGCAGGAGCTGCCACCCTTACCTGGTTGACGTTTTCAGCGCCAGGTGCTTCCGCGGACACGCTTCCGGATGCAACTTTCCTGTTGGGGGGCGTCACCAGTTCAATTTCTTCGGTGACGGATAAGCTGCCCGTGTCCGTGGCCGTTGCTAGCGAAGCTGCACTCGAAAGTTCCGCACCAGCGCAAGTTTTCACTCCCGCCCTGCCTGAACCCATAGTGGGAGATGTCTCAGACCGTGCGGACCACATTGCCTCCTCCTCCCTCCCCCTTGTGACCCACGTGGTCCCGGCAGGAACGGTATCGGTTCTTGCAGATCCGATTGCCCAGTTTGCGGACGCGGCAGCGGCGGAGGTTGTGAACGTTGCAGTTCCACCGGTGGCGGACGCACTTCCGGTGCTTGACCCTGTGCTGCAGCCTGTTGGAGACGCGGTGACCGGCGACGTCGTCCTTCCGCTTCCAGCCCCGCTTGAAATGGCTCCTGTCGAAGTTCGGGCCGAAGCCGTAACTGCGGCTAGGGAGGCGCCGGCTGCAGAACCGGCTGCGACGGCGGCGATGTTCGTGGTTTCCGACCTCGCCGCAACTGGGGAATCCCTGGCTTCAGGAACCACCATGATCCTGGCGGAACAGCCCGAGCCGCGGCCGGCCGCCCCTGTCGCGCCTGACTTTGCTGAAGAACAACCCGGCACGGTGGAACCTTCACCCGCCCCGGCCCAGGTTCCTTCCGCACCAGGCTCCGGCACTGGAAGCAGCGTCTCTTCTGCTGCTTCCTCCGGAGCGGCGGCCTGGCTGAACCACTTTACTTTTATCCCTCCAATGACCGGCAGTGTCTCTGCCGGTGAGACCTCCGAGCATGCCCCTGCACCGGTGTCCTTCGACCCCGGTTCCTCTCCTGACTAGTTGAGTCCCTTCTGCCTTTCGGCTGACCGCGGCCTGCGGCGCTGACCAGCGCCATAACTCAACTCACAGGAGAACTCATCATGAATCCCAGTCTTCGCAGGGGGATGCTCGGCACTCTCTTTACCGGCGGGCTTTTAGCTCTCGGTTGCACCGCGGCAAACGTCGCGGACGCCGCCAGCGGACCGGATCTTTCCGGATCCGCCCTTATCTCGGCGGCAGCGTCCGTTGACTCGACGTCGTTGGGCCTGCTGGGTGGTCCAACGCCGTCCGTTTCAGCGGATGTTGCCGCCGCCGTCGATGTCTCGCTCGGGGCAGTCACTGGCAGCGGAACAGACGCCACCGGGCCCGCCACGGCAGTCGTCGCCGACGTCGGCCTTGGTAGCCCGATTGCAGAGGTAACTCATGCGTCGGCAACTGGCGTTGTTGTGGCCGCGGACGCGGCGGGCAACGTCGGATCCGTCGGCGGCGGCACGGTCGACCTCGTCAACGCCGACGCCAACGTCACCATCGGCGGCAACGGCACCGTGAACCCAGGCACAACCGCTCCCGGTCCTGATAGCGGGAACACAAACAACACCGGCACCACGGGTAGTGGAACTGTCCCCGGGATCACCAGTACCGGCACCGGCGGGGTTTCCACAGCACCTGCTGCCGGCTCCACCGCAGTGGGCGGTGCCATCGCTGTTGACGCCGCGTCGGGCAGCACCGGCGCCCGCGGGACTCCGGCCCAGGGCACTAATGCGCTGGCAAAGACGGGAGTGGACGCCTCGATGCTCCCCCTCGCCCTCCTGCTTCTGATGGCAGGACTCCTCATGCTTCGTAAGCGCAAAGTGTCCTAAAGCCGAATGACCACTGACAATGCCTGCACCGCGCGCCTGAAGCGGCAGCACCGGGGCAGGCTGAACGGAAGGAGGTACGCCAGGCAAAGAGTCAAACACGAAGAAACATGTCTTCAGCACACATGTCCTTGTGACCGGTAGTCCGGCGGCGAAAAGCACGGTTTTCGCCGCCGGACCGCTGGCCTTCCGCAGATCTGGGGTCCCGGGTGAATCGTCCCTTTACTCCACCCCCCGTATAATTTGAGGTACGACAGTGCCGCAGCGCACCGGGAGGAACGGGTCATGGTGGCGGAATCGCCTAGCTCCATCAAGAATGAAGTGGTCGGCGGACGTTATCGGTTGGGCGAAGTCATTGGCCGCGGCGGTATGTCTTCGGTCTACTGCGCCCGGGACGAAAATCTGGGCCGCGACGTAGCCCTCAAGCTATTCGCCCCACAGGCACCGGACGCCGACGAACTGAAACGCCAGGAAGCGGAAATCCAGCTCCTTGCCACACTGAACCACCCGGGTCTGGTGACACTCTTTGATGCCGGCATCGATACCCGGATACCCGGCGAGCCACGGCCCTTCCTGACGATGGAGCTCATCGAGGGCCAGGACCTAAGGGCCCGGATCCGGCACAGCACGGTGCCCCTGGAGGAACTTGCCGTGATTGGCGCCGGCATCGCCGACGCCCTGGCCTATGTTCACGGGCTCGGCATTATTCACCGGGACATCAAGCCAGGCAACATTCTGCTGGTGCAGATCCGGCCGGGCGAACCCCTGCGTCCCAAGCTCACCGACTTCGGCATAGCCCGGATTGTTGATTCGACCAGGCTGACCGCCACGGGAACAATGGTGGGCACGGCGGCCTACCTCAGCCCTGAGCAGGCGCTGGGTAAGCCCCTTGCGCCATCCACAGACATCTATTCCCTCGGCCTGGTGCTGCTTGAGTGCATTAAGGGCACAGTGGAGTATCCGGGCAGCGCGGTTGAATCGGCTGTGGCACGGCTTCACCGGGCACCGGAAATTCCCGACGACGTCCCTGCCGAGTGGGCCGATCTCATCCGTTCGATGACAGCGATCGAGCCACTGGAGCGGCCGGCGGCTGCGGACATCGAAACCGCCCTGCGGCAGGCGCTGGTTTCGCCTGCATCAACACCGGGGGAACTCGCGCCTGAAACTACGCGGGTACTGCCCGCCATGCCGTTCCACCCGCCCTCAATCACCGCCGAGGAATCTGTGGATGAGATTCGGGAAGCTGCAGGGCCGGAGGCTCCGTTGTCCGAGGGACGAGAGCTGGGTACGCAAGCGCCGGTCCTGAACCAGGAACGCGCAAAGGACAGCAAGCCGCGGACAAAACGGTTCTGGCTTGCCGCTTTCCTTGGCCTCGTGGTGGTGGCGGCCTCCCTGGCGGCCGTCCTGATGACCCTGTCCTTCCAGTCACCGCCCGACGTCGTGCCGTATCCCACGGTGTCAGGGGTCCTCGGCGAGCACCTGGAAGAACTTCAGAAGAGCGTGGAACCGTGAGGTTGCTGCCCCAGATGCGGCGCGAGTTTGTGCTGGGTTGTTCCGCGGCCCTGCTGGCGTCCGGGCTGCTGACCGGATGCGGTACCGCTGAGGCCGGGATCCAGCGCGAGGCTGCACGGCAGCTCCAGGCCCGGGTCCTCGAAGTAACGCAGGCTTCGTCGCAGAACGATCCCGCCGCAGCCCTTCGGGCGCTGGAAGGCCTGGAGGCCGAACTGGAATCAGCCCAGGCTGAAGGGCGAATTTCCGAAGAACGGCGCCGAAGCATCACCACGATCGCCACAGCCGTCCGGGCAGACCTTAACGAGGCAATTGAGGCGGCCCAGAAGGCAGCGGCGGACAAGGCAGCCGAGGAAGATCGGATTGCGGCCGAAAAAGCGGCCGCTGCAACGCCGCCGCCGGTTATTGAAGTGCCTGCCCCGGCGCCCGCGCCGGAACCCGCCCCCGCCCCGGAACCTGTCCCTGCGCCCGCGCCGGAGGCCGGCAACGATGACAAGAAGGACAACGAGGGCAAAGGCAAGGACAAGGACTAGCGCGGACTCGCGGCAGGGAGCGCCGTCGATAACGACGGCGCTCCCTCCGCTATGCAGCTTCCTTAAGCAGCGTCCACGTCAGTCGGGGTGACGCTGGCGGCTGAGGCGCATCAAGACTGCGCTGACACTGCCGGGAACCGCTCCCATACTCTGTGGGCTCCAAGCAGACCCGTCAGCTCCTGAACCAGCGCCTCAGCATCTGCCGCTGAAACAACGCCCGGAGTGTCCTGCGGAATACCGGCACCGGCCAGGGCCTCGGCGCCGGAATCCCAGGTGCCAATTGCCTTTGCATGGCGGAACGCCTCAGTCAGCAGGAGCACTGCCCGTGGATCCGCGGTTCGCCCGGGAGCACCGGCCTTGGCATCAAGTCCGGGTGCGGCGTCGGGAGTCGGGGTGGCTGCTGCGGCAACAATGACCGCGTCGAACTCGGTGGAGCGTGCGGTGAGGTAGGTCCGCTGAACGGGGACCCCGCCGTCGTCCTCTGCTCCCAGGAAGCCTCCTGCCGGTGCGATCACCAGCGGAACGATTCCCTCGGCGTCGAGCGCCTTCCGTACCGTGTCCACGGCGGCGAGGTCGCTATGCTCATCGGCAAGGATACCGACGATGCGGCCGGCAACCGGCCAGGTCTTTCCTACTTGTGACAGCGCGGGACTCAGGTCCGAGGCCTGGACATGCTCCGTCGCCTCCGGAGCGGGAAGGCCAAGGCCCTTGGCCACCGCGGCGCACAGTCCGGCATCGATGTTGGCCAGGGCTGCGAGTTGCCGTTCCCGGATCGACTTCTCGTAACACTTGCCCAGCTCGAAAGTGTAGGCCTGGATGACGTGGTCCTGTTCGACGGCGGTCAGGCTGCGGAAGAAGAGGCCCACCTGGCTGTAGTGGTCGTCAAAAGAGGCCGGGTTCTTTCGCTCCTTGATCGAGGCCGCCAGCTCCTCCGGGACGTCGATGAAGGCACCGATATCCTGCCCGGCCATAAACGGGCAGCCGCCGTCCAGCGAGTTGGGGTGGTAGGGCGCTGCTCCCCCATGGACCGCTTGCTGGTGCATCCCGTCCCTAAGCATGTCATTGACGGGAGCGTGCGGGCGGTTGATGGGAAGCTGCGCGAAGTTGGGGCCGCCCAGCCGGGAGATCTGGGTGTCCAGGTAGGAGAACAGGCGCACCTGGAGCAGCGGATCATTCGTGACATCGATTCCCGGAACCAGGTGGCCCGGATGGAAGGCCACCTGCTCGGTTTCGGCAAAGTAGTTGGTGGGGTTGGCGTTCAGCGTCATGACCCCGATGGGCTGGACCGGAGCCAGTTCCTCAGGTACGAACTTGGTGGGATCCAGCAGGTCGATGCCTTGGAACATCTGGTCTTCGGTGTCCGGGAAGGTCTGGACGCCGAGTTCCCACTCCGGGTAGGCGCCGGCTTCGATGGCATCAGCCAGGTCCCGGCGGTGGAAGTCAGGGTCCATGCCGTTGATGATTTGCGCTTCCTCCCAGACCAGGGAGTGGACGCCCTGCTTGGGCTTCCAGTGGAACTTCACCAGGGTGGTTTTGCCCTCTGCATTGATGAAGCGGAAGGTGTGGACGCCGAAGCCTTCCATGGTCCGGTACGAGCGCGGGATCCCGCGGTCTGACATGTTCCACATGGTGTGCGCCTGGGCCTCTGTGTGCAGCGAGACGAAGTCCCAGAAAGTGTCGTGGGCACTTTGTGCCTGCGGGATCTCCCGGTCGGGGTGCGGTTTCGCTGCATGGACTATGTCCGGAAACTTGATGCCGTCCTGGATAAAGAACACGGGAATGTTGTTGCCCACCAGGTCGTACGTGCCTTCATCCGTGTAGAACTTGGTGGAAAAACCGCGGGTATCGCGGACTGTGTCCGCGGAGCCGCGGGAGCCCAGGACAGTTGAAAAGCGGACGAAGACGGGCGTCTCCACGTCCTTGGCCAGAAAGCCGGCACGGGTGATGTTGGCTGCGGTTCCGTAGGAGCGGAAAACACCGTGGGCGCCGGCACCGCGGGCGTGCACCACGCGTTCGGGGATTCGTTCGTGGTCAAAGTGCGTAATCTTTTCCCGCAGGTGGTGGTCCTGCAGCAGGATGGGCCCACGGGAACCGGCCTTCAGGGAATGATCCGTGTCGCCCAGACGAAGCCCCTGCGCAGTAGTGAGGTACTGGCCGGACTGGGCGCGGGCGGTTGCGGGGGCACCGGTAGGGCTTCCTGTCGGAGAGACAGCCTCGGGTGCCTGCTGGTCCGGTTTGGGCGGCAGCGGCTCACGTGGCGTTGTGGGTTCGTCCAGGCTGGCAGGTTCGCTGGCAGGGACGCCGGGAATGTGGATATTGCTTTCTTCTGGCACGAATTCTTCTCCTTAGGATAGGAAACCTAGCAGTCCCCGGCCGGAACCGGGATACTAAGCCTGCTTAGTACCCTAGCAACATTTCCTGAGGTCTCCATGCCCTGGCGGTAGCGGAAACAACAAAGGCGGCGTCCCGGAAGTCCGGAACGCCGCCTTGTTGACGGGTTAGCTCAGCGTGGCGAGAACCTTGTTCAGGGTGGCCGAGGGACGCATCACGGCGGAAGCCTTGGCATCGTCCGGGTGGTAGTAGCCTCCGATGTCCACCGGTGAGCCCTGGACCTCGGCCAGCTCGCCCACGATCGTCTCCTCCTTGGAGGAAAGCTCATTGGCGATGGAGCTGAATGCGGCGGCCAGGTCGGCGTCGTCCGTCTGCTTGGCCAGTTCCTCTGCCCAGTAGCGGGCCAGGTAGTAGTGGCTGCCACGGTTGTCCAGCTCACCGGCGCGGCGGCTGGGGGACTTGTTTTCCAGCAGGAACGTACCCGTGGCGCGGTCCAGGGTGTCGGCCAGCACCTGGGCGCGGGCGTTGTTCGTGGTGGTGGCCAGGTGCTCGAAGCTGACGGCCAGGGCCAGGAACTCGCCCAGGCTGTCCCAGCGGAGGTGGTTCTCCTTCAGCAGCTGCTGGACGTGCTTCGGAGCGGAGCCGCCGGCACCGGTTTCGAAGAGCCCGCCGCCGTTCATCAGCGGGACAACGGAGAGCATCTTGGCGCTGGTGCCCAGTTCCAGGATGGGGAACAGGTCCGTGAGGTAGTCGCGGAGGACGTTGCCGGACACCGAGATGGTGTCCTCGCCCTTGCGGATACGCTCCAGGGTGAAGGCGATGGCCTTGACCGGGGACATGATCTGGATGTCCAGGCCCTCGGTGTCGTGGTCCTTCAGGTACTCGTTGACCTTTGCGATGAGGTTGGCATCATGGGCGCGCTCCCCATCCAGCCAGAACACGGCCGGGGTCTGGGAAGCGCGGGCACGGGTGACGGCCAGCTTGACCCAGTCGCGGATGGGCAGGTCCTTGGTCTGGCAGGCGCGCCAGATGTCGCCCTCGGAAACCTGGTGCTCGATCAGGACGTTTCCGGAACCGTCGACGATCTGTACGGTGCCGGCTTCCTGGATCTCGAAGGTCTTATCGTGGCTGCCGTATTCCTCGGCGGCCTGGGCCATCAGGCCCACGTTGGGGACGGTTCCCATGGTGGTGGGATCGTAGGCGCCGTTGGCGCGGCAGTCGTCGAGGACAACCTGGTAGATGCCGGCGTAGGAGCTGTCCGGCAGGACGGCCAGAGTGTCAGCCTCCTTGCCGTCCGGGCCCCACATGTGGCCGGAGCTGCGGATCATGGCGGGCATGGAGGCGTCCACGATGACGTCGCTGGGGACGTTGAGGGTGGTGATGCCCTTGTCCGAGTCCACCATGGCCAGGGCGGGGCCTTCTTCGAGGCCCTTCTTGATGAGGTTCTGCACGCCGTCGCGCACGTCTTCCGGCAGGTCTTCCAGGCTGCTCAGGATGGCGGCCAGACCGTTGTTGGGGCTGATGCCGGCAGCTGAGAGCTGCTTGCCGTAGGTCTCGAACAGCTCGGAGAAGTAGGCCCTGACCACGTGGCCGAAGATGATGGGGTCCGAAACCTTCATCATGGTGGCCTTCAGGTGTGCGGAGAACAGCACGCCCTCTTCCTTGGCGCGGGCAACCTGCGTCTTCAGGAACTCGTCCAAGGCACCGGCGCGCATGACGGTGCCGTCAATGACCTCTCCGGCCAGCACCGGGAACGCCTTCTTCAGGACCTTCACGGAGCCGTCTTCGCGCACCAGCTGGATGGCGATGGTGCCCTCGGACTCGATCACAACGGACTTCTCGTTCGAACGGAAGTCGTCCTGGCCCATGGTGGCAACGTTGGTTTTCGAATCGGGGCTCCAGGCACCCATGGAGTGCGGGTTCTGGCGCGCGTAGTTCTTAACGGACAGGGGTGCGCGGCGGTCAGAGTTGCCCTCACGCAGCACCGGGTTCACGGCGGAGCCCTTGATCTTGTCGTAGCGCGAGCGGACGGCCGTTTCCTCATCCGAGGAGGGGTTGTCCGGGTAATCCGGCAGGGCGTAGCCCTGTTCCTGCAGCTCCGCGATGGCGGCCTTCAGCTGTGGGATGGAGGCGCTGATGTTGGGCAGCTTGATGATGTTGGCTTCCGGCGTCTTCGCCAGCTCACCGAGTTCAGCAAGGGCGTCACCGATCTGCTGCTCGGGGTTCAGGTAGTCACCGAAAACGGCGATGATGCGGCCGGCGAGCGAAATGTCGCGGGTCTCCACCTCCACACCTGCTGTCGAGGCAAACGCCTCGACGATGGGCAGGAACGAATAGGTAGCCAGCATCGGCGCTTCGTCGGTGTGGGTGTAGATAATCGTGGACATGCGCGGGCGTCTCCCTGTGGGTCGGCTTGGTTGTGAAAATTCGGTCTATTTCACCATGTACAACTTACCCGAGCGCGGGGATTTCAACCCTACCGGGGCCCCAGCGTTACCCCCGGCATGAGGAGGATTACAGCGATGGAGAACGGACGACGACGCCACGCGCCGAGGTGCCCATCCGCCGTCGCGCTTCACGCACGGCTGTCCTCCGGGGAGCCCGCCGCAGGCCATACATGAGACGTCACTACTATTTACAAACCTGTCATATGACGGTAAATTCGCATGGTCACTCCGGCCCTCCCCGGGGCCTCTTTCCCGTTCAGACAGGACAACAATGACACGCACCAGGTCTCTGGCTACTGGCTTCCTGAGCCTCTCAGCCGCCGCCGTTCTGGCACTCAGCACCGCCGGCGGGGCCGCCGCCGCGCCCGCGCCGGC
>NZ_PJMB01000009.1 GCF_002892835.1 Arthrobacter sp. AFG7.2
GATGATCGGTTCTACTCCATGTTCGGCTTCCAGCGCACCGGCGACGCGTTCTGGGCCGCAGCAGACCAAATGACCCGCGGCTTCATCATCGGCGCCACCGCAGGCCGGACCACCCTCACCGGCGAAGGCCTCCAGCACGCCGACGGCCACTCCCCCCTGCTCGCCTCCACCAACCCCGCCGTTCTCACCTACGACCCCGCCTACGGCTACGAAATGGGCCACATCATCCGCGACGGCATCGAACGCATGTACGGGCCGGACTCGGAAGACCGGAACCTGATGTACTACCTCACGGTGTACAACGAACCGATCATCCAGCCCGCCGAACCGGAGGAACTGGACGTCGAAGGCGTACTCAAGGGCATCTACCTCGTGGCACCGGCGAAAATCGACGGTCCCCGGACCCAGATCCTCGCCTCCGGCGTCTCCGTGCCCTGGGCCATCGAGGCCCAGCGCATCCTCGCCGAAGACTGGTCCGTTTCCGCCGACGTCTGGTCCGTGACGTCCTGGAACGAACTGCGCCGCGACGGCCTCGCCGCCGAGGAGGAAGCCTTCCTCAACCCCGGCGAACCCGCCCGCGTCCCCTTCGTCACCCGGCAGCTCGAAGGCGCCACCGGCCCCGTCGTCGCCGTGTCGGACTACATGAAAGCCGTCCCCGACCAGATCCGCCAATTCGTCCCCAACGAATTCGCCACCCTCGGCGCCGACGGCTTCGGTTTCTCCGACACCCGCGCCGCAGCCCGCCGCTTCTTCAAAAACGACACCCACTCCATCGTGGTGAAAGTGCTGCAGCTGCTGGCGGCGAGGGGTGAGGTGGCGGAGGGCGCGCCGTCGTACGCCATGGACCGCTACAAGCTCCTGGACGTCACCGCCGGGACCACCGGCGGGACCGGCGGCGACAGCTGAGGAACGTCCTGCAGTCGGCCGGGCATCCCGGCTTCAAGCAGGTCCGCCAGGCCCTGCTTGAAGCCGGATCTCCCGCCGTGGGAGGGGTGCCGGACCTTGGGCACCTCGATGCCGTTTAAGAGCAGGCTGCGGTGCGCCACGTTGCCCACTGCCACCACTGTCCGAATCTGGAACAGCTCAGTCAGTGACTGCCAGAAGGGGGTCCCAAGCCTGGTGTCGCTGGTCCGCGGCGTCCGGTTGGTTTGAGGCTTTCCGGGGACGTGGGTGTGCCACGGGCAAGCGCTCCACAGCAGCGGAAGGAACTGCAGTTCCGACAGCACCTCCCACATCACCGTTGCGGTGGGCTCGGCTGCAATACCCGCAGCGTCTGCGGGCAGCACATAGCCCTTCCCTGGACCAAACAGGCCGAAGCTGTTGGCCGGTCCCTGGAACATGGTCCGGTTGGTGAAGGGAACACCGGTGATCCGCATGCCCCTGAAGCCGGGGGCTTCTCCCAGCAGCAGCACTTTCGGTGCGCGGTCCAGCATCTCCCCGAGGTAAAGCTCGAGGTTGTGCCGGCGCTGCGCATTTCCCGCGATGCTGTGATCAAGGAAGTTGTTGCGGCCGTCATCAGACGGCACAGATGCCAGCCGCTCGACGAAGTCGTGGACGGAAGACTCTGCCATGCCTCCTCCTGGCTCCAGCTGCACTGGCAGGCGGCGAAAGGGTTACCAGCGCGGGTGGATGGCCTCACGGAAGTAGTGGTCGTAGATCCAGCGAACGCCGGCGTCGAATTCGTCGGTGACCGCGACGGAAGCTGCGGCGGCGTTTGCCGTGGCCTGCTCCACATTGCGTGCACCGGGAATCACAGTGGTGACGCCGTCCTGCGCGGCGATCCAGGCGATGGCTGCCTGCGCGGTGCTGGCGCCGGCCGGAACAAGCTGCTCGAATTCCGCGACGGCTTTGAGGCCGAGTTCGTAGTCCACGCCGGAAAAGGTCTCGCCGACATCGAACTTGTCACCGTTGCGGTTGTAGTTTCGGTGGTCGTTGTCTGCGAAGGTTGTCTCTTTGGAGTACTTCCCGGAGAGCAGCCCCGAAGCCAGCGGCACCCGGGCAATGATTCCCACGTTTGCTGCCTTGGCCGCGGGAAGGACCTCGTCCAGGGGCTTGAGCCGGAAGGCGTTCAGGATGATCTGGACCGACGCGGTGCCCCCATGCCTGATGGCTTCCAAGGCCTCGTCCGCGCGCTCCACGCTGACGCCATAATTACGGATAGCGCCCTCGGATACCAGGGTGTCCAGCGCGTCATAGACTTCGGCGTTGCTGTAGACGGGGGTAGGCGGGCAGTGCAACTGGACCAGATCCAGGGTGTCAGTGCCCAGGTTCTTCCGGGAGCGGTCCACCCACTGGCGGAAGTTGGCCAAGGTGTAGTTTCCCGGCACCTGGTCCATGCGCCGGCCCATCTTGGTGGCCACCGTGATGTCCAGGCCGGGGTTGTCCGCCAGGAACTTGCCGATCGCCTGCTCGCTCTTGCCGTCACCGTAGACGTCGGCGGTGTCGAAGAGGGTAACGCCGGCTTCCACTGACGCTGCCAGAATGGCCTGTGCCTGTGCCGGGTCGACGTTGCCCCAGTCCGCGCCGAGCTGCCAGGTGCCCAGCCCCACGATCGAGACGTTCCGTCCGGTCTTGCCTAAAATCCGCTGTTCCATCCCTCGACTATATGTTGTGGGCCCCGGGGTGCCGGAATCTTACCGGCCACGCCACGGGCCTACCTTCAGCCGGCGCTGGAAAACCCCTTCCCGGAGGCAAAGGTAAGCTTAATCACACTGAAACACGTTGCGGACATTCTGGCACTGAATATGGGGTACTTTTCCCGGCACCAGAGGTTTGATTGGCGCGTCGGTCTGGTTCGTACGGGGAGCGTGAGGCATGGACGGCATCGAAATATTCGTTAACGGGAAGGCACGGGACTGCAGCGGGACCAGCCCGCACGTGAGGCTTCTTGACTGGTTGCGTGCTGAAGGCCTCACAGGAGCAAAGGAAGGCTGCGCTGAGGGCGAGTGCGGGGCGTGTGCCGTCCTGGTAGCCCGGCCGGACGGGCACAGCGGAAGCCGGTGGACGTCCCTCAACGCGTGCCTGCCGCCTGCCCTGGCATTCGACGGCCAGGAGATCGTTACAGCCGAGGGCCTGGGTACCGTGGCCGGGCCCGGCGCAGTCGAGGATCTCCACCCGGTGCAGCGTGAGATGGCGGACCGGGGCGGCTCCCAGTGCGGATACTGCACGCCGGGATTCATCTGCTCCATGGCGGCAGAGTATTACCGCCCGGACCGAAGCCCCGCCCAGGCCTCCAGGGACACGGGAACCGGCGCCGTGGGCGAAGATCACGCAACAGACGACGAATGCGGCCCCAACGGCTTCGACCTGCACGCGCTCAGCGGCAACCTTTGCCGGTGCACCGGCTACCGGCCCATCCGGGACGCGGCCTATGCACTCGGGACGCCGCCGGACGCAGACCCCTTGCTGGACAGGCAGAACCGGCCAGCCCCGCCTGCCAGGCACACCAGCATTGACCGCGGAGCGCGGTTCCTCCGCCCGGGAACACTGGCCGAAGCGCTGCAGGTGATGCAGGAAAACCCCGATGCAAAGCCAGTGGCAGGGGCCACCGACCTCGGCGTCGAAGTGAACCTCCGGCATTCCCGGCCGCCCCTTGTGCTGGCGATCGACCGGCTGGACGAGCTGCGGACAATAGCGTTCGACGACGGCCTGGTTGAGATCGGCGCGGCCCTCACCCTGTCCGACGTGGAGCGCGGACTTGACGGCAGGGTGCCCCTCCTGGCCCAGCTGTTTCCCCAGTTCGCGTCCCGCCTGATCCGTAACGCGGCCACCCTCGGCGGAAACCTCTCGACGGGCTCGCCCATCGGCGACTCGGCACCGGTACTCCTCGCCCTGGACGCCACAGTTGTCCTGTGCTCGCTCGACGGCGAGCGGGAAGTCCCGCTGTCCGAGTACTACACCGGCTACCGGCAAAGCGTCAGGAAGCCCCACGAACTGCTCCGGGCAGTGCGGATCCCGCTGCCGCTGGCCGAAAGCACCGCCTTCTACAAAATCTCCAAACGGCGTTTCGACGACATCTCAAGCGTCTCGGTTGGCATCGCACTGCAGGTGGCGGACGGCGTCATAACCTCGGCCCGAATTGGCCTCGGCGGGGTGGCGGCCACGCCGATCCGGGCCTTGGCAACAGAAGAAGTGCTGCTCAACCAGCCCTGGACCGCGGACACCGTGGCCAGGGCGGCGGCCGTCATGGCCGGCGAGGGAACCCCGATCGACGACATGCGCGCAAGCGCCCTCTACCGGCAGGCCCTGCTGGGGCAGGCCCTGCTCAGGTTCCATGCGGCGGATGCGCCGACCTTGGAGGTGTCGAAGTGAAGTCCCTTGCTGACCGCCCCGTTAACCCCGTGGTGGGGGTCCCGGTGTCCCACGAGAGCGCCGCCGCGCACGTGACCGGAACAGCCCTCTACACCGATGACCTCGTGGTCCGAAGCCAAAACGTCCTGCACGCCTGGCCCGTCCAGGCTCCGCACGCCCACGCCCGGATCCTCCGGATGGAGACCCAGCCCGCGCTTGTGGTTCCCGGGGTGGTGAAGGTGCTGACGGCGTCGGACGTTCCCGGCGTCAACGACGCCGGCGTGAAGCATGACGAACCGCTCTTCCCCAGCGAGGTCATGTTCCACGGCCACGCCGTGTGCTGGGTCCTCGGCGAATCAATCGAAGCGGCACGCCTGGGTGCAGAGGCTGTGGTTGTCGAATACCAGCCGCTGCCGTCCATCCTCACGCTCACCGAAGCCATGGCGGCCGGAAGCTTCCAGGGCAACCAGCCCACGGTGGCGCGGGGCGAACCGGACCAGGCCCTGGCCGGCGCTGCCCACCGGTTCAGCGGCGAGTTCGAATTCGGCGGCCAGGAGCATTTCTACCTGGAAACCCAGGCATCCTTCGCCTACATCGACGAAGGCGGGCAGGTCTTTGTCCAGTCGAGCACGCAGCACCCTTCGGAGACGCAGGAAATCGTGGCGCACGTCCTGGGGCTCGCCAACCATGAGGTAACGGTGCAGTGCCTCCGCATGGGTGGCGGCTTCGGCGGCAAGGAGATGCAGCCGCACGGCTTCGCCGCCATCGCAGCGCTGGGTGCAAGCATGACTGGCCGCCCCGTGCGGCTGCGCCTCAACCGCACCCAGGACATCACCCTGACCGGCAAGCGGCACCCGTTCCATGCGAGCTGGGAAGCAGGATTCGACGCCGAGGGCCGCCTGCAGGCGCTGACAGCGACCCTCACCAGCGACGGCGGCTGGAGCCTGGACCTGTCCGAGCCCGTCCTGGCGAGGGCCATGTGCCACATCGACAACGCCTACTACGTTCCCCATATCCAGGTGCACGGCCGGGTCGCGAAGACGAACAAAACGTCGCAGACGGCGTTCCGGGGTTTCGGCGGTCCGCAGGGGATGCTGGTGATGGAGGACCTGCTGGGCCGGTGCGCGCCGCTGCTGGGCCTCGACCCGGCCGAGCTCCGCCGTCGTAATTTCTACGAGCCGGGACAGAGCACGCCGTACGGGCAGCCCGTACGGCACGCCGAACGGCTCACGGCAATCTGGCAGTCGCTGCTTGACCGGGCTGACGTGGCACAGCGGCGCGCGGCCATCGCGGAATTCAATTCCGTCCATCCGAACATCAAGCGGGCCATCGGGATGACGCCCGTGAAGTTCGGCATCTCCTTCAACCTCACCGCTTTCAACCAGGCCGGCGCCCTTGTCCACGTATATAAGGACGGGTCTGTGCTCATTAACCATGGCGGCACGGAAATGGGGCAAGGCCTGCACACCAAGATGCGCCAGGTGGCTGCCACGGCCTTGGGGGTCCCGCTCTCCTTCATCCGACTGGCGCCCACCCGGACGGACAAGGTGCCGAACACCTCCGCCACCGCTGCCAGCTCCGGGGCGGACCTCAACGGCGGGGCCGTCAAGAATGCCTGTGAACAAATCAGTGCGCGCCTGGCGGAGGTGGCCGCGAGGAAGCTGAACATCCATCCGGACGATGTCAGGTTCGACGACGGCAAGGTCACCGGGATCGGATTCCATGACCGGGACCTTAGCTTCGCCGACGTAGTTCATGACGCGTACTTCCAGCGGATTCCCCTGTTTGCGGCCGGGTACTACCGGACGGAGGGACTGCATTGGGACAGCGCCCGCATGCAGGGCGAACCGTTCAAGTACTTCAGCTACGGCGCTGCCGTCACCGAGGTGGAGGTAGACCGCTTTACGGGCGCATACCGCCAGCTGCGTGCGGACATCATGCACGACGTCGGCGACAGCCTTTCGCCGTTGATCGACATCGGGCAGATTGAAGGCGGATTTGTCCAGGGTGCCGGGTGGCTGACCCTTGAGGACCTGCGGTGGGATGTCTCAGACGGAGCGGGGCGCGGACGTCTCACCACGCAGTCTGCCAGTACCTATAAATTGCCCAGCTTCTCCGAAATGCCGGAGCAATTCAACGTCCACCTGTTCGAGCGGGCCACTGAAAGCGGCGTGGTTTATGGCTCCAAAGCTGTGGGTGAGCCGCCGCTCATGCTGGCCATCAGTGTCCGTGAGGCACTGCGGGAAGCAGTAGCCGCGTTCGGCCCCCGCGGCATCGCTGTAGAGCTGGCCAGCCCGGCAACGCCCGAGGCAGTGTTCTGGGCGCTTGAACGGGTGAGGGTGTCAGCTTCCTCCCCTGACGGGTACGGCCGTGACGCCGTCCGGCCGCCGGTCCCAACGTCAGCGCTTTGACATGGGAGCGCGGTGACGTGGACTGGCTCGAAGCCCTGCAGCACCTGAGGTCAGCCGGTTTGCCCGGCGTCCTGGCAACCGTTTCCGAGGTCCGCGGCCACGCGCCGCGGGAGGCGGGCGCGAAAATGGTGGTGGGAGTGGAAGCTGCATGGGGAAGCATTGGGGGCGGAAATCTCGAGGCAACTGTCGTGGACCAGGCCAGGGACATGATGGCCCGGGGCGTTTCCGTACCTGTTAATGCCGAGTTTGCGTTGAACGAGCATGCCGTTACGCAGCACGGGCGTCAGTGCTGCGGAGGAAAAGTGCGCGTGCTGCTGGAACCTTTCCTGTCGCTTCCCACGGTGGCGATCTTCGGCGTAGGGCATGTGGGACACGAACTCGGGCGCATCCTGTCCCGGCTGCCCATGACCCTGTATCTGGTGGACAGCCGCGGGGACCAGCTCGATGCCGCCAGGCTGGCCGACGTGACGTCCGGCATCGCGGACGTTCGGACGGTGCATACCCCTGTACCGGACTCGTTCCTTGCCGGTCTGCCCCCGGGTGCGCACGTCTTCATCATGAGCCACGACCACTCCGAGGATTTCCTGCTCTGCCACGCCGCCCTGCGCCGCGGCGACCTGGGGAACGTAGGCCTGATCGGTTCGCGGGCCAAGTGGCTGCGGTTCCGGCAGAAGCTGGCAGCGGAAGGTTTTACTGGTTCTGACATTGACAGGATCCAGTGCCCGATCGGCCTGCCGAATGTGCGGGGAAAGGCGCCCGCGGTTATTGCGGTGAGCTCCGCGGCGGCGCTGCTCGGCAGCCTGCCGTCCGCTCAGCAGTAGGAAAGATACCCCGGGAGCGTAGCTGACCGGCTCATGCTGAGCGCTCACGTCCGAAGACCGGAAGCGCGCGCAACCAGCGCGAGAAACCGCGGGTGGGCCGGTCGCAATCGGCCGGGATGTAGAAGTCCGGGTCAGTGCCGCCGTACGGGTGGTACAGCTCCTGGCCGGGCGCCGGAAACTCCGTGGCGGGCTTCGCGTCCTGCAGGTCCATCTTGTCCTCCTTCTGATATATTGTCCTAGTTTATTCCGCATTACGGAAAAGAATTATTGTTACATGGAAAGAGTAGAGCGGCTCTGCGGCTCCGGTCAAGGGGTGCCTTCCTCCGCCGGCAGCCCGGGATGCAGCATCCGGTCATAAATGAATATTTGAATTTGTGATGTACACCACCGCCGGACTGAGCTACGCTGAATGTCAATTCGTGGCGCGAGTCACGTAACCTGGGAGCAGCAGGCAGGGTCGTAATGAGCTGACATCAATCGATGTCGGCTCTTTTTTGTGGGCCGACGGTACAAGAAACGTGCGGGAAACGCGCGCTTAATTTCTATGCGGGACCGTGGTCCCACATACCTGAAGTTGGGAATCTGACCATGAGCAGCAACATCATCCTCGGCCACAACCAGTTCGGAAAGGCCGAAGTCCGGGTCGTCAAAATCACCCGGGACACCGACCGCCACGAAATTGAAGACCTGAACGTCACCTCGCAGCTCCGCGGCGACTTCGCAGCCGCCCACCTTGAGGGCGACAACAGCCACGTGGTCCCCACCGACACCCAGAAGAACACCGTCTACGCCTTTGCCCGTGAAGGCATCGGCTCCCCGGAAGCCTTCCTGCTGCGCCTCGGTGAGCACTTCACGTCCAGCTTTGACTGGGTTACCGGCGGACGCTGGGAAGCCGAGTCCTACAGCTGGAACCGGATCCAGGCGCACGGCACGGAGCACAACCACTCCTTCGTTCGCAACGGCCAGGAAGTCCGCACTGCAGTCCTGGTCCGCGAAGGCGCCACCGAACACCTGATCTCCGGCCTCAAGGACCTGACCGTCCTCAAGTCCACCGAATCCGGCTTCGTCGGCTACCCGAAGGACAAATACACCACCCTTCAGGAGACCACGGACCGCATCCTGGCCACCGACGTCTCCGCGCGCTGGCGGTTCAAGACCGGAACCGACTTCAGCACAGTCGATTTCAACAAGAGCTACGACGACGTCAAGGCCCTCCTGCTCGAAGGGTTCACCGAAAAGTACTCCCACGCCCTCCAGCAGACCCTGTTCGACATGGGCACCAAGGTCCTGGAAGCCCACAGTGAAATCGACGAAATCAAGTTCTCGATGCCCAACAAGCACCACTTCCTCGTCGATCTCTCCCCGTTCGGCCTCGACAACCCCAACGAGGTCTTCTTCGCCGCGGACCGCCCCTATGGCCTGATCGAGGCCACCGTCCAGCGCGAGGATGCCGCCCCGGCGGGCATCGCCTGGTCCGGCATCGCCGGCTTCTGCTAAAGCAAAAGCGCCACCAGTTACACCCGCCCGGAGTTTTTGCCACCCTGGACAAAAACTCCGGGCCACCACCCCACTTCTTTCCCCTGTTAGCCAGACAACGTTAGCCAGACGATGACGTCTGCCATGAACCAGAAAGTCTGCCATGAACATCAAAAACCCCCTCAAAGCCAACACCAAGCAACGCGGCAAGCGCCCCGCCTCAGACCGGCCGGAGGACGAACGGCTTTCGATCGGGAGCAGCTTTGCTTACGGATTCCAGCACGTCCTGACCATGTACGGCGGGATCATCGCCGTCCCGCTGATCGTAGGCCAGGCCGCAGGCCTCTCCCCGGCCGATATTGGCGTCCTGATTGCCGCGGCGCTCTTCATGGGCGGCCTGGCCACCCTGCTGCAAACCATCGGAGTGCCATTCTTCGGATCCCAGCTTCCGCTGGTGCAGGGGGTGTCTTTCGCAAGCGTCGCCACCATGGTGGCCATTGTCAGCGGAGGCGGCGGCCTGCCTGCCGTCTTCGGTGCGGTGATCGTCTCGGCCGCCATAGGCCTCCTGATCGCCCCGGTCTTTTCCAAGATCGTCCGGTTCTTCCCGCCGGTAGTGACCGGAACAGTCATCACCACCATCGGGCTGACCCTGATGCCCGTTGCCGCGAACTGGGCGATGGGCGGCAACCGGAAGGCAGAGAACTACGGCAGCATGGCCAACATCGGCCTCGCCGCCGTCACCCTGGCCCTCGTGCTGCTCCTGAGCAAGGTGGGCAGCGCCACGATTTCCCGGCTGTCCATCCTCCTCGCCATGGTGGGAGGCACCATCATCGCCGTCGTCACCGGCATGGCGGACTTCTCCAAGGTGGGCCAGGGACCCATCGCCGCTTTCCCCACCCCCTTCCACCTGGGTGCTCCCACCTTTGAAATCGCCGCCATCATCTCCATGGTCATCGTCGTCCTGGTCATCCTCACCGAGACCATGGCGGACATCCTTGCTGTTGGAGAAATCGTTGGAACCAAGGTCGACTCCAAGCGGATCGCAGCAGGACTCCGGGCAGACATGGGCTCCAGCCTGATCGCCCCGGTCTTCGGTTCATTCACCCAAAGCGCCTTCGCACAGAACGTCGGCCTGGTAGCCGTCACCAAGATCAAGAGCCGCTACGTCGTAGCTGCCGGCGGCGTCATCCTGGTCATCCTCGGCCTGCTGCCGGTCCTGGGCCGCGTCGTTGCCGCTGTCCCCACCGCAGTCCTCGGCGGTGCAGGCATCGTGCTGTTCGGCACGGTCGCCGCCAGCGGCATCAGGACCCTGGCCAAGGTGGAGTACCGGAACAATATGAACCTCATCATCGTGGCCGCGTCCATTGGCTTCGGCATGATTCCCATCGCTGCCCCCACGTTCTATGACCAGTTCCCGTCCTGGTTCAGCACCATCTTCCACTCAGGCATCAGCTCGGCCGCCGTCATGGCCATCCTGCTGAACCTGCTGTTCAACCACCTGAAGGCAGGCAACTCGGAGAATCAGTCGGTCTTCGTCGCCGGCACGGGGCGGGTCATCAAGGAAGAAGACCTCAAGTGCCTCGAGCACGGGGACCGCTACGAGAACGGCAAGCTCATCGACTGCGAGGGCAAGGAAGTCCCGGTGCAGTCGTCCGAGAAAGCGTCGGAGCACTAATGGCAGAAGGCATCAAACAGCGACGGCGGCCCGTCCCCGAAGGGGCGGGCCGCCGTCGTCGGCAGTTTGAAAAGAAGGTCAGGCGCGGTTCATCTCCAGGGAGATGGCTTCGGCAGCGTCGCGGAGGACCGGAACAGCCTTATCGGCAAAATGCTCGTCCACCCGGGACACCGGGCCGGAAACCGAAATCGCGGTGGGGGTGGGAGCGTTGGGCACCGCCATGGCAAAGCAGCGGACGCCCAGCTCCTGTTCCTCCTCATCAATGGAGTAGCCGCGTTCCCGGATGAGTTTCAGGTCCGCCAGCAACTCCTCCACATCCCCGATGCTCTTGGTCGTGGGGGTGGGCATGCCGGCGCGGGCCACGATGCCGCGGACGGTTTCGTCATCCAGCTGGGCCAATATGGCCTTGCCGACGCCGGTGGCGTGGGTATGGGCGCGGCGGCCCACCTCGGTAAACATGCGCATGGAGTGCAGCGAGGGCACCTGTGCCACGTAGATGACCATGTCCGAGTCGAGGACGGCCATATTGGAGGTCTCCCCCAGGGTGTCCACCAGATTCTTGAGTTGCGGCCGGGCTACGGCGCCCAGCTGCTTGTTGGCTCCCTCGCCCAGCCGGATGAGCCGCGGGCCCAAGGCGTAGCGCCGGTTCGGCAGCTGGCGGATGTAGCCGAGGGACACCAGGGTCCGCAGGAGCCGGTGGATGGTGGGCAGGGGGAGGTCCGTGGATGAGGAGAGCTCGCTGAGCGTCACATCACCGCCGGCGTCCGTTATGAGCTCCAGCAGCTCGAAGACGCGCTCCACCGACTGCACGCCGCCTGAGGACTTTTCTGCCATTCCGTTGTCTCCTACGGCTCGGAATCCGACAACTCTTATCCGCATCGTGAAAGAGCTGCTTAGAACACCCAAGATACAGCACCGCACCTGCCCCCGCGATGCCCTTCCCCCGGGTATGCATCCGGGGCTTGTATTTCCATCTTGTAGATAATAATATCCATAATACGAAAACATTCGGATTCACAAGAAGCCCGGACAAGGCCCAACAGGAGGACATTCAATGGCGAACCCCAGCCCCGGAAACTCGATCACCCTGCGCGTGGAAGCACCCTCGAGCTTCAGCGCCACCAGCGAACTCGCGGCAGCAGTGGGAGCGGCCGGCGCCGCCATTACCGCCCTGGACGTCACCGAGTCCCACCACGAGACGCTCGTGGTGGACGTCACCTGCAACACCACCGACGACGCCCACGCCGCACGGGTGAAGGACGCCCTCAACGCACTCGACGGCGTCAAAGTCCAGCACGTCTCGGACCGCACCTTCCTGATGCACCTCGGCGGCAAGCTCGAGGTCGTCCCCAAGGTGGCCCTCCGCAACCGCGACGATCTTTCCCGCGCCTACACTCCCGGCGTCGCACGCGTCTGCCTCGCCATCGCAGAAGACCCGGCAGCGGCCCGCAACCTGACCGTCAAGCGCAACACCATCGCCGTCCTCACCGACGGTTCGGCAGTCCTGGGGCTCGGCAACATCGGCCCGGCGGCCGCCCTGCCGGTCATGGAAGGCAAAGCCGCGCTGTTCAAGCAGTTCGCCAATGTGGACGCCTGGCCGGTCTGCCTGGACACCCAGGACACCGAGGAGATCATCATGATCGCCAAGGCCATGGCCCCCGTTTATGGCGGGATCAACCTGGAGGACATTGCCGCCCCGCGCTGCTTTGAGATTGAGAAGCGCCTGCGCGATGAACTGGACATCCCCGTCTTCCATGATGACCAGCACGGCACCGCCATCGTCACCCTCGCAGCCCTGGTCAACGCCCTGCGCGTGGTGGGCAAGAAGCTCTCAGAGGTGAAGATCGTCGTCTCCGGCGTCGGCGCGGCAGGCTCAGCCATCATCCAGCTCCTGAAGGCGCAGGGCGCACAGCACATCGTCGCCGCCGGCCGCTCCGGAGCCATCCATTCGGGGGAAGAGTACGGCGACGAGCACCGCAGCTGGATTGCCGCGAACACCAACGAGGAAGGATTCTCCGGAACCCTCCACGACGCCCTCAAGGGAGCGGACGTCTTCATCGGCGTCAGCGCCCCGCACGTGATCGGCGAGGAGCAGGTGGCCTCCATGGCCAAGGACGCCATCGTGTTCGCCATGGCCAACCCGACGCCGGAAATCGACCCCGTTATCGCTGCCAAGCACGCCGCAGTGGTGGCCACCGGCCGCAGCGACTTCCCCAACCAGATCAACAACGTTTTGGCCTTCCCCGGGTTCTTCCGCGGCCTGCTGGACGCCGGAGCCTCGGACATCACGCCGGAGATGCTGGTTGCCGCCGCGGAGGCGATTGCCAACCGGGTAGCTGACGACGAGCTGAATGCCAGCTACATTATCCCCAGCGTCTTCGATCCCCATGTGGCCGCTGACGTGGCTGCAGCAGTGGCCGCGGCCGCCCGCAATGCCAACGAGGCCGGCGCTGTGGAACCGGCAGCCGGGGCCGCACTGCCCGAAGCCGCCCTGGCCGGCGCCTGATTCACCGCCTGACTTCAGCACAAGGAAAGGACCAGAAATGGCCATCACTGTCACAGACCCCCGGCCCATCGACCGCGCGGAGGAGATCCTCACTCCGGAGGCACTGGCGTTCATCGAAGAGCTCCACCAGCGCTTTGCCGGCACCCGCAACGAATTATTGGCAGCCCGCGGCGCCAAGCGGCAGCGCGTAGCCGAGACCGGCAAGCTGGACTTCCTGCCGGAAACGCAGGACGTGCGCGACGGCGACTGGAAGGTTGCGCCCGCACCGGCGGCCCTGCAGGACCGCCGGGTTGAGATGACGGGTCCCGCATCGCCGGCGAAGATGGCCATCAACGCCCTGAACTCCGGCGCCAAGGTGTGGCTCGCGGACCTTGAGGATGCGAGCACACCCACCTGGGCGAACGTCGTCGACGCCATCCTCAACCTTCGTGACGCCTCCCGCGGCACCCTGGCCTTCACCTCGGAGGAAGGCAAGGAATACAAGCTCCGCACTGACGCGCCGCTCGCCGTCGTGGTGGCCCGTCCCCGCGGCTGGCACATGCCGGAGAAGCACCTGCTGATCGACGGCGAACCGGCCGTGGGTGCGCTGGTGGACTTCGGCCTGCATTTCTTCCACGTCGCCAGGCAGCTGGTGGACAACGGCCAGGGACCTTACTACTATCTGCCGAAGATGGAGAGCCACCTCGAGGCCCGGCTGTGGAACGACGTCTTTGTGTTCGCGCAGGACTACCTCGGGCTGCCCCAGGGCACTGTCCGCGCCACGGTCCTGATCGAAACCATTCCGGCCGCTTTCGAGATGGATGAGATCCTGTACGAGCTGCGGGACCACGCCTCCGGCCTCAACGCCGGCCGGTGGGACTACCTGTTCAGCATCATCAAGTACTTCCGTGACGCCGGCGAGGAATTCGTGCTGCCGGACCGCGCCTCCGTGGCCATGACCGCGCCGTTCATGCGCGCCTACACCGAGTTGCTGGTCAAGACCTGCCACAGGCGCGGCGCCTTTGCCATGGGCGGCATGGCCGCAGTGATACCCAACCGCCGCCATCCCGAGGTGACTGAGGCGGCCTTCGCCAAGGTCCGCGCGGACAAGACCCGCGAGGCGAACGACGGCTTCGACGGTTCCTGGGTTGCGCACCCGGACCTGGTGTCCACGTGCCGGGAAGTTTTCGACTCCGTCCTGGGCGACAAGCCGAACCAGCTGGACAAGCAGCGGCCCGAGGTTTCCGTGACCGCCGGGCAGCTGCTGGACGTGTCCTCTGCCGACGGCCAGGTCACTGAGGCCGGGCTGCGGCTGAATCTCTATGTTGCCGTTGCCTACACGGCCGTGTGGCTGTCCGGAAACGGCGCCGTGGCCATCCACAACCTGATGGAGGACGCCGCCACCGCGGAAATCTCCCGCTCGCAGGTGTGGCAGCAGATCCGGAACAAGTCAGTCCTGGCGGACACGGGCAACACCGTCTCCCGCGAACTGGTGGAGCGCATCCTGGGCGAGGAAACCGAGCGGCTCCGCACCGAGTTCGGTGACGAGGCGTTCCGCCGCTACTACCAGCCTGCCAGCGACCTGATCGCGGACATCTGCCTGTCGGAGGACTACACCGACTTCCTCACCACCCCGGCCTACGAACTGGTGGGCTGAGGCATGGCGGCAACACCCAAGGCGTCGCTCTCCCCCGGGGACCTCGCGCACATCGACGGACAACTGGCTGCGACGGACCGGCTGCTGGAGCAGAACTACCCGGGTGACGACGGGACCCGCCAGCCCGTCCACACGGTATACGTGCCCGCAGACCGCTTCACGCCGTCGTTCGCTGCCGGCTGGGGAGCCGAGGCACTGAATACGGCCAAAGCGCACGGCGGCCTGGCGAAGCTCGGCGCGCTGCTGGGCCAGGACAGCGGGCTGGCGGAGGCGGTCGCTGCCCGCGTGGAAGACAAGCTGGCGGACGAGCCCATTGAGGACCTGCGCCTCGACTTCGAGGACGGCTTCGGGGACAGGGGCGACGACGCCGAGGACGCCGCCGCGGTCACCGCGGCATCCGCCGTGGCCGCCGCCGTGGCTGCCGGCTCTGCTCCCCCTTTCATCGGCATCCGGTTCAAGTGCTTCGAGGCTCCCACCAGGGCCCGCGGGCTCCGGACGCTGGACCTGTTTGTCTCGGGCCTGGCCTCGGCCGGCGAACTCCCGGAGGGCCTGGTCCTCACCCTCCCCAAGGTCACCACGGTGGCCCAGGTCCAGGCCATGGACTACGCCGTGTCCCGGTTGGAGGAGGTCCACTCCCTGCCCGCCGGACGGCTCCGTTTCGAAGTCCAGGTGGAGACCCCGCAGCTGATCCTCGGTCCCGAGGGGACGTCCCCGGTGGCCCGGTTGCCGCACGCCGTCCCGGGCCGGATCAGCGGCCTGCACTACGGGACCTACGACTACTCGGCGTCACTGCAGATCTCTGCCGAATACCAGTCCATGGAACATCCGGTGGCGGACTTCGCCAAGGAAGTCATGCAGCTGGCTGTCGCGGGAACCGGCATCCGGCTCTCGGACGGGTCCACCAACATCATCCCGGTGGGCGACAACGTGGAAAACGCCTGGCAGCTGCATGGCCGCCTGGTGCGGAGGTCGCTGGAACGGGGCTACTACCAGGGCTGGGACCTGCACCCGGCCCAGCTGCCCAGCAGGTTCGCCGCCACCTATGCCTTCTACCGGCAAGGCCTGCCGGCCGCCGCTGCCCGCCTGCGCAACTACGTGGAACAAACCGAAGGCGGCGTCATGGACGAGCCCGCCACGGCCCGCGCCCTGGCCTCGTTCGTCCTCCGCGGCGTCCAGTGCGGCGCCGTCGGTGCGGATGAAGTCCAGGCGCTGGCCGGCGTCGGAGTCCCGCAACTGACCGCCCTGGCGCACCCGCGGCTCGCCACCACTTCCAATTCCTAAGTAAGGACCACTATGGGCAAGTACTACTCCCCCACCGGCGGACTGCCGCCGCAGACCCACCTGACCACTGAGCGCGCCATCGTCACCGAGGCCTACACAGTCATCCCGAAGGGGGTCATGACGGACATCGTCACGTCCAACCTGCCGGGCTTTGCAAACACGCGCTCCTGGATCATCGCCCGACCCATCTCGGGCTTCGCCACCACGTTCTCGCAGCTGATCGTGGAGATCGGCCCGGGCGGCGGTGCTCCCAAGGCCGAATTCGAGGCCGGCGTCGAAGGCGTCATTTTTTTCACCCGCGGCAAGGTCAACCTCACCCTCGACGGCGAACTGCACCAGCTTGAGGAAGGCGGCTACGCCTACCTGGCTGCCGGTTCCGAGTGGGGCCTGGAGAACGTTTCCGACGACGTCGTGTCCTTCCACTGGATCCGCAAGGCCTACGAACGCCTTGAGGGCTACGAGGCCAAGTCCTTCGTCACCAACGAAAAGGACGTGGAGCCCACCGCGATGCCGGACACCGACGGCGCCTGGAAGACAACCCGCTTCACGGACTCCAGCGACCTGGCCCACGACATGCAGGTGAACATCGTGACGTTCCAGCCTGGCGGCGTCATCCCGTTCCCGGAAACGCATGTCATGGAGCATGGGCTGTACGTCCTGGAGGGCAAGGCCATGTACCTGCTGAACAACGACTGGGTTGAGGTGGAGGCCGGCGACTTCATGTGGCTGCGCGCTTTCTGCCCGCAGGCCTGCTACGCCGGCGGCCCGGGCGAATTCCGCTACCTGCTCTACAAGGACATGAACCGGCAGGTCCGCCTCACCTAGCCCTGCCCGGCCCAACAGGGAAGCAGTAACTGCCGTTGCGGAGGCCCGCAACGGCAGTTACTGCTTCCCTGCTTGGGGAAACGAACTAAACTTCGCCGGCGTCAGGCCCCCGGATTCAGGACCACCTTGATGCAGCCGTCCTCTTTCTTCTGGAACTTTTCGTACAGGGCGGGCGCCCCGTCCAGGCCGGAGCGGTGGGTGACGAGGTCCATCACACCCAGCGGATCGGCGTCGTCCTCCACGAGCGGCAGGATGTCGTCAGTCCAGCGGCGCACGTTGCATTGGCCCATCCGGACCTGGATCTGCTTGTCAAACATGGTGAGCAGCGGCATGGGGCTGGCCTGGCCGCCGTACACGCCGCTCAGGGACAGCGTCCCGCCGCGGCGGACGGCGTCAATGGAGGTGTGCAGTGCGGCAAGTTTGTCCACACCCGCGGTTTCCATCGCTTTCTGGGCCAGCTTGTCCGGCAGGAGGCTCAGCGCCTGGTGGGCAAAGCCCGCCACCGGGGAACCGTGGGCTTCCATTCCGACGGCGTCAATTACCGCGTCCGCGCCCCTTCCGGCCGTCCGCTCCCGCAGTTCGTCCGCCACACCCTTGGTGTAATCCAGGGTTTCCACCCCATGCCGGGCAGCCATCTCCCGCCGCTCGGGGACCGGATCCACGCCGATGACCCGCAGGCCCCGCTGAACACCGATCCGGCTGGCGAACTGCCCCACGGGACCCAGTCCGAACACTGCCAGGGTGCCTCCCGGCTGGACATCGGCGTATTCAACGCCCTGCCACGCGGTGGGAAGGATGTCCGAGAGGAAGAGGTACCGTTCATCCGGCAGCTCAGACCCCACCTTCACCGGCCCGTAGTCGGCGTGCGGCACCCGCAGGAACTCAGCCTGGCCGCCGGGAACCGAACCGTACAGCTCCGAGAAGCCAAAGAGCGCAGCGCCTGAGCCCTTGCTCTTGACCTGGGTGGTCTCGCACTGGGACTGCAGGCCCTGGCTGCACATGTAGCAGCGGCCGCAGGAGATGTTGAAGGGAATCACCACCCGGTCTCCCTTGCGGAGGTTGGTGACAGCGCTTCCAACCTCCTCCACGATGCCCATCGGTTCGTGGCCGATCACGTCACCCTTGTGCATGTAGGCGCCCAGCACCTCGTACAGGTGCAGGTCCGAGCCGCAGATGGCGGTGGAGGTGATCCGCACGATGGCGTCCGTCGGCTCCTGGATCACGGGATCCGGTACTTCTTCCACGCTTACCGAGCGCTTTCCTTGCCACGTCAGTGCTTTCACAATTCGCCTTTCTGGAGGTATTGCCTTCAGTCCGGGCCAAAGCCCATGAGTCGACGGTATCGGCTTCAGCAGAAAAAAGTAAGCAAGCTGACTAAAGTCTTGTCGTGGGGCCCCGGGGCTTCTAGCGTAGGAAGAGCCAGATCCGCAGACACGACTGAAAGAGGAACGCCATGACGCTCTACCAGCCGGAACCGGTCGAAATTTCCACCCGCATCCGGCCCGGTGAGTGGACGGAAGCCAGCCTGGAGGAGCTCGTCAGCACCTACCGGACCCGCATCATGGAGATGGGTGCCAACATGGCGGAAGTCAGTACGGATATCGTGCGGAACGACGACGGCTCCGTCGTAGTGGCAGTGGTGTGGAACAAGCCTGCGAACACCGGTGATGAGGATGCCGTCACCGGCGGACAGACAGTCTGACTGAGCCCGTTGGCGCTTACGGCCTGGCGATCAGCCGGCCCACGGCGCTGGACGTGAGGTTCTGGAGCAGGTCCAGGGGTCCTTCGTAGACCTCCACTGCCCCCGCGGTACGCAGTTCCGCGGCACTGACTCCGCCGCACGTGACAGCAATGGCGGGGATGCCGAGCGCCGCCGCGGCCTTCATGTCCCAGACGGCGTCCCCGATGAAGACGGCGTCAGCAGCGTCCACGCCGATCGTGTCCAGTGCGGCCACAAGGATGTCCGGGGAGGGCTTGCTCTCCTTGGCATCGTTGGCGCTGGTGGCGCCGTCAATAAAAGCATCGGCGTCCAGGATGGCCTTCATCACCTCCAGGTCCTTTTTGCGTGCCGATGAAGCCAGGGCAATGGCCAGCCCTCCCGCATGGCACTGGGCGAGCAGATCTTTCACTCCCTCAAACGCCCGCAGGGCAGGCCAGTGGGATGCATAGAGCGCGCCGTGGCTTGCCATGACCTCCGGATCCTGCGAGCGGTCGCGGGCTTCGGGCAACAGGTTGTCCACCAGCCGGTCCCCACCCATTCCCACGTAATGGTGGATGGACGCCATGGGGATGTCATAGCCGTGCTGGCGAAAAGCGCCCCACCAGGCGATCGTATGGATGTAGGACGAATCGATCAGCGTCCCGTCAACGTCAAAAAGAACCCCCCGGCGTCGTCCGCCAGGGGGTACAGAGCCTTGGGGCACCATCAGCTGACCGCTGCCCGTTTTGCCGCTGGAGCCTTTTTCTGGCGCGCCGCTTCCTCCTTGGCGGAGTTCACAGGGCGGACGCGCTCCCGCAGGACTGTCCCGGCGCCGTCGTTGCTCTTGTCCCGGATCAGCCCGGTTCCGGCAATCTCCCGCGCCATTGCCACACCGGCAACAGCAGCCCTCTTTGTGGGAAAGGTGACCGAGATGGCCATCAGGCTCCCGGCTCCATCCATCATCCGGACCCTGTAGCCGCCGTCGGGCGCGTCCACGAGCTCAAAATACCCGGCCATTTGTATCACTCCTCCATCAGTCACCGCGTTGTGCTTTGTCTAGGAGCACTTCATGAGGTGTTAGTAAGTATACTTATCTATTCTGCGAAGGAGAAGCCACCCCGGACCGCGCCGCCTCAGCGCGGGCCCGCCGTCTCCGGCGGGATGGGGGTGTCACTCCGCCGAACGGTATCCTGATGGAGCTCCAGAGCGCTAGTCACAAGGGCAAAGTGGCTGAAGGCCTGCGGGGTGTTGCCCAGCTGCCGGCCGGCCTTTACAGCCCATTCCTCACTCAGCAGTCCCACATCATTCCGCAGCTCAAGCAGCCGCTCGAAAAGTTTCCGGGATTCCTCGTGCCGGCCCGCACCCAACAGCGCTTCCACCATCCAGAAGGAGCAGGCGATGAACACGCCCTCATCCCCCGGCAGTCCGTCGTCGCTCTCTTCCGGACGGTACCGCAGCACGAAGCCGTCCTCGGTGAGCTCCCGCTGGATCGCGTCGATGGTGCCAATGACCCGGGGATCATCGGACGGCAGGAAGCCGACGCGCGGGATCAGGAGGAGGCTGGCATCCAGCTCCGGCCGGCCATAGGACTGAAGGAAAGTATTGCGGGATGCATCAAACCCGTTGGCCATGACGTCCCGGTGGATCACGTCGCGCAGCCTCTCCCACCGTTCCACCGGCCCGGGCAGGCCGGACTCGCGGACGCCCTTGATCATCCGGTCCGCGGCCACCCAGGCCATGACTTTCGAATGGGTGAAGTGGCGGCGGGGCCCGCGCATTTCCCAGAGCCCGTTGTCCGGCTGGTCCCAGATGGTTTCAAGATGCGCCATCAGGGCAAGCTGGACATCCCAGGCCTCGTCCGGATGCTTCAGCAACGAGTTCCGGGTCAAGGCCAGGCAGTCCAGCACTTCACCCCACACATCCAGCTGCAGCTGCTCGGCCGCGCCGTTGCCAATACGTACCGGCGATGAATTTTCGTAGCCCTTCAGCCATGGCAGCTCCATTTCGGGCAGGCGCCGCTCGCCGTGGATTCCATACATGATCTGCAGATCGGCCGGATCGCCCGCCACGGCGCGGAGCAGCCAGTCCCGCCACGCGGCCGCTTCGGCTGTGTAGCCCGCGGCGAGGAGTGCCTGCAGCGTCATGGTGGCGTCCCGCAACCAGCAGTAGCGGTAGTCCCAGTTGCGGGGGCCGCCCAGCTGCTCCGGCAGGGAAGTGGTGACCGCCGCGACTATGCCGCCGGTGGGGGCGTAGGTCAGGGCCTTCAGTGTCACCAGGGAACGTACCACCGCCTCCTGGTACTCCCCCTTGACTGTGCACTGGGACGCCCAGCCCCGCCAGAATGCGTACGTGGTGCCCAGGACTTCTTCAGCGTCCACTGTGTGGGGGCGCCCGGCATGGCTTGGTGCCCAGGTGAGGACAAAGGGAACGCGGTCCCCTGCGTTCACAGTGAAGTCGCTGACCGTGTGCATGTTCTCGCCATGAAGGGGTGCCGGCGTCACCAGGTAGACAGCGTCCGGCCCTGCGATGGCATGCATGCCCAGCTTGTCCCGGCGAACCCACGGAATGATGTGGCCGTAGTCAAAGCGGAGGACCAGTTCGCTGTGCATCCGGACGCTGCCGCTGACCCCCTCAACGATGCGGACGATGTCCGCCACGGAATCGCGCGGCGGCATGAAGTCGATGACCCGCACTGTTCCTTCGGGTGTTTCCCACTCCGTCTCCAGCACCAGGGTGCCGTCCCGGTACCCTCTTCGGGTGCATGCCCCACCAGTCCTGGGTGCCAGCAACCACCGCCCTGCCTCGGGCGTGTCCAGCAGGGCGTTGAAGCAGGCCGGGGAGTCGAACCGGGGAAGGCAGAGCCAGTCAATGGAGCCTTCCTTGCTGATCAGGGCTCCGGTTTGAAGGTCTCCAACAACTGCGTAATCCTCAATGCGCGCCATGTCCTTACCCTGCCACAGCCGTCCCGAAAGGGAAGGGCACCAGCCGGTGTAGCCTGAAGATCGTCAGGCAGCGCGCTCTTGGGTTGCAGCCCGGGCGCCCCGGCCACCGAGGCCTACTGGAGGAACTATGGCCATCCACATTGGCACATCCGGCTGGAGCTATGACCACTGGGAAAATGTCCTCTACCCACCCAAGCTCCCGGTCAAGGACAGGCTGAAGCATTATGTCGCCCGGTTCAGCACCGTGGAGCTCAACGCCAGCTTCTACCGCTGGCCCCGGGACACCACGTTTGCCGGCTGGAACCAGCGCCTCCCCCAGGGCTTCAGCATGTCCGTGAAGGCTCCCCGCGGCCTGACCCATGCCCGCAGGCTCCACCAGCCGGAGGTGTGGCTGGAACGGATTGAGAAGTGCTGGCATGAACTCGGCGATAAGCGGGCGGTGCTCCTGGTCCAGCTGCCGCCCGGCATGGAACGGGACGATGCCCGGCTGGACTACTTCCTGGGCGCGGTCCCGCAATGGATCCGGGTGGCGGTGGAATTCCGGCACCCCAGCTGGGAGTGTTCCGACGTCTACGCACTGCTGGAGCGGCACCAGGCTGCCTACGTCATCATGAGCGGTGCCAACCTGCCGTGCATCCTGCGCACCACCGCCCCCTTTACGTACGTACGGCTGCATGGCCCCGACCACCAGCACCTCTACGCCGGCTCCTACTCGGACGCAGACCTGCACTGGTGGGCTGACCGGATCCGGGAGTGGTCCGGTGCCGGGCTGGACGTGTATACCTACTTCAACAACGACGGCGGGGGCAACGCTGTGCGCAACGCCGAGACGCTGCGGTGGATCCTTGGGGAAGGGTGACGTCATGGAGGGACGGCAGGGACGGCGGGCCGCCCGCCGCGGTTCAGCCTGTGGCAGAGTGGTTCCATGGACACGGCCCCCCAAACCCCGCCCCAGAATGCAGCCACACCCGTTGACCAGCACGGGACACACCACACGCTGATCTCCGGAAACCAGGTCTTCAGGCTCGCACACCGGATCTCCGATGGCGCGAACAATGTGCGCATCCAGCTGGCCAAACGCTGGAAGTTTGTTCCACAGACCATCGCGTACCAGGGCTATGGTTCAACCAGCCTGGTCCGTGTGCTGGGACGGGTTCTGCTGACCCAAAAGCCGCTGCCCGGCAGCAAAGCCGAACACGCGGCGCAGAACGGCAACCAGAACGTGCGTGGCTGGCGGGCCTTCACCAGCGTGCCCCTGCAGTTCACCGACGTCGAAATCACCATCGGTGATGTTGTCACCCACGTCCGGGCTGACCGCGGGGGCCTGATCGACACGGAAGTGAAGGTGGAGCTTTCGCCGGGATGGCATACCGCGGTCCTGCGGGCCGAGGGCACGGAGCCGGTTGAAGCCAGGATCCGCGTCGTCGCACCTGATGTGAAGTTCGGGATCGTGTCCGATATTGATGACACCGTGATGGTGACCGCCTTGCCCCGGCCCTTCCTGGCCCTGTGGAATACGTTTGTGTTGAGCGAACGCGCACGCATGGCCACGCCCGGCATGGCCGTGCTGCTCGACCGGCTCACCGTGGAGCACCCGGACGCACCGGTGATCTACTTGTCCACGGGGCCATGGAACGCGGCCCCCACCCTGGCCCGCTTCCTGACCCGGAACATGTATCCGTCCGGAGCCCTGTTGCTGACGGACTGGGGCCTGACGCAGGACCGCTGGTTCCGCAGCGGCCAGGACCACAAGCACCGCAACCTGAAGCGGCTTGCCAAGGAATTCCCGGACATGCGCTGGCTCCTGATCGGCGACAACGGCCAGCATGACGAAGCTATCTACTCCGGCTTCGCGCAGGAGAATCCGGACAAGGTTGCCGCGATCGCCATCCGCCAGCTGTCCATCAGCGAATCCGTGTTCGCAGGCGGCCACTCCGAAGACGGGGACCATACCGCGTCCCAGGTTCCGTGGATCTACTCTCCGGACGGTGCGGGCATGGCCAGGCAGCTCACGGCGCTGGACCTGCTCTAAGCGCTGGCACCCAGGGCGGGAACGCCGTCGTCCGGTACGTCGGTGCCCATGGGTGTGTCGTCCATAACGTCGGCATCCATGTCGTCGCCCACCATGGCTTCCGCAATTGCAGCACTGGCAGCGGCGGCAAGGTCACGTTCCTCGATGAGTTCCTGGAACCAGAAGTAGGAAGCTTTTGGCGTCCGTTCCAGGGTTTCGAAATCCACGTGCAGGAGTCCGAAAGGCTGGTTGTAGCCGGCGGACCATTCGAAGTTGTCCATGAGCGACCAGACGTAGTAGCCCCTCAGGTCCACGGATTCAGCATCCCCGCCCGGCGCCGTGGCCTTCAGCGCGGTCTCGAGGTGGTCCGAAAGGTACTTCAGCCGGCGTTCGTCAGGGATGAATTTGGTGTTGCTGGACTTGTCCCGGACGATGATGTCCTCAAAACTTGCTCCGCCCTCCGTGAGGATGACCGGCGGCAGGTTCGGGTACCTCTCGCCCATCTCCTTCAGGGCCACCGCCAGGTATTCCGGTTTCACCGGCCAGCCGTAGGCGGTAATGTCCGCTTCAGGCCAGGTTTCCACATGGAACGGTGTTCCGCCGCTGCCCGCCGCGCTCAGGTCGCTGCCCATGGCCTCCGCCATGCTCGCAGGCACGGCACCGCCGCCAGGGCCCACCGCCACCTTGGTGGGCATGTAGTAGTTGAGCCCGTAGAAATCCAGCGGCTGGGAGATGAGTTCCATGTCCTCGTCAGGGTGCTCAAATGAGCTGAAAAACTTTGCCGCACGGATCAGGTCCGGGTACTTTCCGGTCAGGACGGGGTCCGCGTATAGCCGGTTCTGTGCCAGGTCCATGAGCCCGGCGCTGATCCTGTCCAGCGGGTTGATCGAGTTCGGCACCATGGGCGAGTAGACGTTGCTCATGCCGATCTCACCCGGCACGTTGGCGGCGCGCAGGGCCTGGACGGCGAGGCCGTGACCCAGCAACTGGTGGTGCACGGTGGGAAAGGCGCCCAGGACCAGTTCTTTACCCGGTGCGTGCAGTCCGAGCGAATACCCGTTGGTGCTCACGGTTGCCGGTTCGTTGATGGTCACCCACCGGGCCACCCTGTCGCCGAACTCTTCCGCCAGGATGGCGGCATACTCGCCCAGGCGGTAGGCCGTGTCCCGGTTCATCCAGCCGCCGGCTTCGTCCAGCGCCAGCGGAGTGTCCCAGTGGTAGATGGTGGCCATCGGGGAGATCCCGTTGGCCAGCAGTTCGTCCAAAAGCCGGTCGTAGAAGTCAAGGCCGGCACGGTTGGCCGGCCCGCTCCCGGTGGGCTGGACGCGGGGCCAGGCGAAGGAAAACCGGTAGGAGTCCACGCCCAGCTGCTTCATCAGGGCAACATCCTGGGGCATACGGTGGTAGTGGCCGGTGGCCGTGACCGGGCTGTGGTTGTCGACGATGGCGCCCTCTTTGGCCGCAAACACATCCCAGCCCGCCGGACCCCGCCCGTCCTCGTCCAGCGCCCCTTCGATCTGGAAAGCTGCTGTTGCAACGCCCAATGTAAACCCGGAAGGGATGAGTGCGGCGAGTTCTTTGGCGGTGATGTGCATCGGCGGGCCTTTTTGTGACGGAACGTTTTCGAGTACGTCTCAGGATTGCACAGCCGCAGGCGCCTGACGAGCGGGGCGGTTCCGGCCGCTACCGCGAGCCGAACAGGAACTCCTTGGCATGCGCCACCGCTTTGCGGAAGGCATCGTTCCGGAGCGTCACCAGGTGCTCGCTTTCCCCGTCAGCAGGTTCCAGGTATCCGGTGTAGCCCGGGCGCAGCACCCAGATATCGCCTGCCGGCGGAAGGTAGAACACCCCGAAGGACCGCTGCTGCTTTTCTTCAACAGTCCACACCGGCACCACGGCCAACGCCGCACCGGTGGCAGGGTTGATCCACTGTGCCCGGGGCAGCGGTTGCTCGTGGGCTTCGGGGTCCAGGAAGGGAGCAGTGCCGGCACCCCAGCGCTCCTCAAAGCGCTCATGGAATGCCGGGATCAGGTGTGAATCGTAGCGGCGCCAGTCGGTCATTCGGTTCTCCGCCTCCTCGCGGTTGTTCTGATGTTCCTTTTGGTCAGGACCAGGGCCCGCTCTCCCACCGCACGGGGGTAACCCTGATGGCGGGGCCAGGGGATCCGCCGGTACTGCGGACCTTCCGGACGGGAACCTGCTGCCCCGCGGCGGCGGCTCGTTCCTCGTCGTACCCGGCGCGCCGCCGCGGATCACGCAGGACGTTGAAGGCCTGCATGATCTTCAGGAGCTCACCTTCAGGGGCGGTGCCGCCGTCGACGTCGGGATGATGGCTTCGCATGAGCGCCCGGTAGGCCCGGGAAATTTCCTGCGGGGTGGCATGCGGCCGGACCCGCAGGATGGCGTAATAGTCAGGATTATTGGTCATCTGCCTCCCCTTTCCCCTGCCGGCAGCGGGGAGCCGGTCCCTGACGCCGGCACCGAAAGGATGAGCGGTGCGGGCAACGCCGCAGCACTGCCCGCACCGCCGGCTGTGGCTAGGTTCCGATCTGGTGCATGTCGTTGTGCTGCGTCTGGATCTCGATCTTGCGCGGCTTTGCCTTTTCGGCCACCGGGATCCGCAGCGTCAGGACGCCCTGATCGTAGCTGGCCTTGATGTTGTCTGCGTCCAGGGTGTCGCCAAGGATCAGCTGCCGGCTGAAGACGCCGCGGGGACGCTCGGCCGCCACCAGCTCCACGTTGGGCTGGGTAGGATCCTTGCGCTCCGCCCGGACGGTGAGGACGTTGCGTTCAACATTCAGGTCCAGGGAATCCATCTTCACGCCCGGCAGGTCAAACGCCACCACAAACTCGCCGTCCTCCTGCCAGGCGTCCATGGGCATGGCAGCCGGACGGGCGGCAGTTCCAAAGACCTGCTGCGTGAGCCGGTCCAACTCACGGAACGGGTCCGTGCGCATTAACATCATTTCCCACTCCTTCAGCATCCGTAGCTGGTGAACCTGTGTCATATCCATCCGCTTAATCTATGGTGATGGATATAGATTTTTTATAGCACTCGTGGGAAACTGAGGCAAGGGCCGGACGAATTTTCAGGAGAGCTGATGGCTGACCACAACGCGGGACGCTTGAGCGGCCCCAACAGCAGCCGGGCGGTGTATGCAATCTCCGTTGCCGCGAAGCTGGCCGGAACGGGCCAGCAGAACATCCGGCTCTACGAGACCAAGGGCCTGGTGTCCCCGGCGCGGACGTCCGGCGGGACCCGCCAGTACAGTGAGGACGACATCGCTGTCCTGCTGCGGATCGGCGAACTCCTGGACCAGGGACTCAACCTCGCCGGCGTGGCCAAGGTGCTGGAACTTGAGGCCGCCAACGTCAAACTGCTTCGTGCACTCAAACGGGCCCGGTCCCGGCCGCCGGGTTAACCGCCGCCCTGGAGCTCGCTTCCCGGCACGTCCGCTTTGGAGAGCACACCGGTGATCCGCTCCCCCGGGACCCGCACGGTCCGCCAGGTGTCAAGGGCAATGACTCCGCCGAGGATCACGAGCGAAAGTGACACCGAGGCAAGGGCATCGCTGAGCCAGTGGTACCCCAGGTACAACCGGCTCAGGGCGGCCAGCAGGATGCCAAGCCCTGCCCCGGCGAAGCCCAGGAGGGCGGCCGCTCGGTTACTGCGCCGGGAAAAAATCAGGAAGGCGCCCACCAGGAGGAAGTCGCACGCCCCCAGGACGTGCCCCGAGGGGAACGAGAACGTGTGGTCGATGCCGAAGAGCATCTGGTCCACCGGCGGCCGCGAGCGCCGCACAATCTGGAGGATGACCTGGGAAATGATGACCCCGGTGATCATGGCGGATGCCAGGAGGATGGGGCGCCAGGCATGCTTCGCGGCGAACCCCCACACCAGGATGACCACCAGGACAATGATGGGCAGGGCGATGGGACCGAAGACCACGGCGAGGAAAATCATGACGGCCGTGCCGACGTCGGACCTCAGCCCCAGGAGCCAGTCCCGGACGGGCACGTCGGCAGCAGAGAGACCGTCCGCCTGCAGCACGCTGGCCAGGGTGGCAATGAACAGTGCCACACCCGCCACCACCAGGATGATGGCTGCCCGGTACAGGCCGCGCCGGTCGGCGGGGTCCATGTAGCGCTCCTCAACCACGAACTTGTCGTGGAAGGTACGCCACCGGCCCTGGCTGTGTTCGGTACTTCCGGAGCCTGCCGAATCCTGGTGTCCCACTGTGCCCGTCCCTGTGCCGAGAAGATTTCCTAGGGTGAAGAGTATCCCGCCCGCGTGGCGCCGGCGCCTTTTAGCCACGGGCACTCTCCGGCGCCTGCCGCTTCCCTGGCACACGCCTGGCGGTAGCCTGTCTCCATGGGTGCCATGAACGAACTGATTGACGCTTGCGCCGTTCGTTCTGCTGCCGCGATTCTGACCCGGGCCGCTCCGGGGGTGCGGTGGGACCGGACAGCTGCCACTGCCCCTCTCCTGAATGACCTCAACTTGCGGGCCAGGACGGACCTTGTGGCCCAGGCCATCCTTGAGGACATCGGCAGCGTCCCCGGTGCGGGATATCCGACGGCGGCGGGCAGCTTCCGGGAAGCCCTGCGGGTTCCGGAGTTCACGGGCTGGATTTTATGGCCGGTTTCGGAGGCGGCAGCGGCACTTGCTGTCGCCTCCGGCAGCGGTGACGATTTTGACGATGGCCTGGCATTGCTGGCGGAGCTGACACCCAGGCTCACCGGCGAGTTTGCCATCCGCCGCCTGCTCGGCCACGACCTGGACAGGGCGTTGAAGGCAGTCCTCGGGTGGACTGCCCACCCGGATGAGCATGTCCGCCGTCTCGCGAGCGAGGGCACCCGGCCCTACCTGCCGTGGGCGGTCCGGGTGCCCGGCCTTGCCCGGCGGCCCGAGGTTACCCTTCCCGTCCTCAATGCGCTCTACCGCGATCCGTCCGAATACGTGCGGCGGTCCGTGGCCAACCACCTTAATGATCTTGCCCGGGACGCACCTGGCACTGTAGTGGCGACGGCCAGAGAGTGGCTCTCCGCGGCTGACGGTAATACGGGCTGGGTGGTCCGCCACGGTCTCCGCACCCTCGTCAAGAAGGGGGATCCGGACGCGTTGGCGCTGTTGGGCTTTGCCCCGGCACAGGTAGCTGTGAGCGGGCCCCGACTCGACCGGAAGGTCGTGACCGTGCCGGGTGAACTGACGTTTACTTTCGAGATCAGCAACACCGGAACACAGGATGTGCGCCTCGCGGTGGACTACCGTGTCCACTACCGCAAGGCCAACGGCGGCCTCTCGGCCAAGGTCTTCAAGGTCTCGACCGTGACCCTTGCCCCGGGCAGGAGCAGGAGCTTTTCGAAACGCCACGCCTTTCGGCAGATGACCACCAGGGTGCACTATCCCGGCCTGCATGCCCTCGAACTGCAGATCAACGGTGATGTGCACGGCCGTGCCGAATTCCAGCTCGAGACCGAAAGTGGCGGCTAGCAGCTAGCGTGCCGAACTGGCGGCGTCCTGCGCATGGTTCCGCCAGGTGTGTTCAGGCTCGAAGTCCAGCAGGCGCCGTGCCTTGTCAATCGACAACATGGTTTCGTGTTCGCCCAGCTCCTTGACCACCTTGACGCCGGGAAACACTTCCGCAGCAAGGTCAGCGCTCGGCCGGCTCATGACGGTGTCCGCGTTGGCGATGATGAATGCCTCGAATCGGGGCTTCCCGTTTTCGAGGGCGCGGACCACTGCCTGGGCGCCGTCCCGGCCGTCGATGTAGCCCCAGAGGTTCCATTTCCGCTGGGTTGCGTCAGCGTCGAAGGACGGGAATTTGCCGTAGTCCTCCACGTCCATCACATTGGAGAACCGCAGCCCCACAATGCTCAGTTCCGGGTCCCAGCGGGTCAGTTCGGCAGCCATCTGCTCTTCCAGGTGCTTCACCAGGGAGTACGTGCTTTCGGGCCGGGCAGGATATTCCTCGTCCACGGGAATGTACGGCGGGTCGACGTCGAACGGCAGTCCCAGCACCGTCTCGCTGGAGGCGTACACGATCTTCTTGATGCCCGCCCGGCGTGCAGCCTGGAACACGTTATAGGTGGACAGCATATTGTTCTCGAAGGTTGCGGCATCGGGGATGATGCCCGGGGCAGGGATGGCGCCCAGGTGAACGACGGCGTCAAAACCCTCATCATGCCTGTCATCCACCCCCAGGAACACGTCCAGGACCTGCCCGTAGTTGCGGAGGTCCACCACTACCAGGCCGGGGTGGCGGACACCGGCGCGGTCCAGGTTGAGCACCTGGTGGCCGTCCTCTGTGAGCCTGCGGACAACGTGCCGTCCGAGTTTTCCGCTTCCGCCGGTGACCGCAATTCTCATCAGGTTTTCCTTTTCGTTGGGGACGTGCGCCGGATCAGGCGCGTGGGCTCGGGGTGGCAAGGAATTTTTCGACGGCGGCGATCGCCAGCTCCGTAATCTCACCAGGTTCTCCGCTGCCGTCCACGGGCACGAGCATTCCGCGGCCGGCGTAAACCGAGACTACTTCATGCGTCTCTCGGTGGTAGAGATCCAGGCGGCGGCGGAACACATCCACCGTATCGTCCGTTCGGCCCTGGTCCGCGGCACGCCTGCGCATCCGCTGTTCCAACACGGCATCGGGGGCGGACAGCTCAATGACTGCGTCCAGGGCAAACCCCTGGGACGCGAGCATGGTGTCCAGTTCCGCCACCTGGGTAGCCGTCCGCGGATAGCCGTCCAGCAGGAATCCTTCCTGAAGGTCAGCGTCCAGCAGGCGGTCCTTGACCAGCGCGTTGGTGAGCTGGTCCGGGACAAAATCACCGTCGTCGAGATAGCCGGCAGCCTGGTTTCCCAGCTCGGTCTCCTGGCTGACGTTGGTGCGGAAGATGTCGCCGGTGGAGACAGCAGGGACACCGAAATGCCGCGCGAGCTTTTCTGCTTGCGTTCCTTTGCCGGAGCCTGGCGGACCGATGATAAGCAGCCTGGTCATGTCATGTCCCTCTTCCTGCCCCTCCGGGCCGCGCCGGCCGCGGTTGTCCCTGGGCCTGCCGCCACGGGACGGCGCCTGCTTCATTCTGCCGGTAACCCCCGGCAGGCGCCAGAGAACCCGTCCCTGCCCGTGTCAGGGTGACGCTTCCTCCCGCCGGAGGATGTATATACTTCTTGATATCGGTTTAGCAGCAGGCCGTTGGAAAGTTCCTCGATCCAGCGACCATCACAGCCTTCCCGCGTCAGCCGGGGGAGCTGGAGTCACCGGGTTGTCCTGAGCGAATGGCACCAAGAAACCGTGGCCAGCGAGTCAACAGCAAAATCCGACACATCCATCACCGCGCACCTGCATGAACTGGTCCTCAACAGCTCTGACGTTGAGGACTTCCTCAATGAACTGGCTCAGGTGTCCGCACGCAACCTTTCCGGGCCCGATGACGAGATCATGTGCGCCATCACCCTCCTGCGGCAGCGGAAGGCCGCGACCGTGGCCAGCAGCAGCCCCTCGGCAAAGTCGATAGCGCAACTCGAGTATGAATTCACCGAGACACCGAGCCTGACGGCCTCCACCACGAGTGAGAGCGTTCACGTCCCGGATGCCCGGCATGACGGCCGCTGGCCCGAATACTCCTCGGCTGTGGTCGCCCAGGGCGTCCGGTCCGTCCTGGCCCTGCCGTTCCAGCTGGAGGGCGGGACGAAGGCTGCGCTGCTGCTGTATTCCCGCCAGCCCAACCGTTTTGAGCCGCGCATCCTCGAGTTCGCCGAGGACTTTGTGGGGCAGACGTCGCTGGCGCTGCGGCTGGCAGTGCGCTTTGCCCACTACAGCGAAACAGCGGCGAATCTCCGCGCCACCCTGGAGTCCCGGACGGTGATCGACATGGCGGTGGGCATCATCATGGCCCAAAACCGGTGCAGCCAGGACGACGCCTTCGAGATCCTGAAAACGGCATCGAGCACACGCAACTCAAAGCTGCATGATGTTGCCGCGGCCGTCGTTAAATCGCTGGGCCAGGGGCCGGCCCGCACGCACTACGACGGTTAGTGTTCATAGGCCCACAGGGCCCCGGAGGCGGCGGTGGCGGCCCCCGCTGGTAGCCCAACGCTCTGTCACCTAACGCGGCCGTTCCCCAACGCTCCATCACCTGACGCACGCTTTCCCCCAACGCTCACGCACGTCCTGCCGGGAAAACCCCAACGCTCACGCACTTCCGACGGCGGCGGCCTCCCGCCGTCGTCGGAAGTTTTCTGCGTTTGGCCTACTTGGCGAGGAAGCGCAGGAGCGCCTCATTAACCTCGGCGGCATGGGTCCAGAGGAGCCCGTGCGGGGCGCCTTCAATCTCCACGTACTCTGCGCTGGGCAGGGCCTTGGCAAACAGCCGGCCGGTGGAGTCGATGGGCAGGATGTTGTCCGCAGTGCCGTGGAGGATGAGTGCGGGAACGTCGATTTTGGGGATGTCGTTCCGGAAGTCGGTGAGCCAGGCGGGCTGGGCTGCGACGGATGCTGTGGCGCCTGCCCCGGCGGCAAGGTTCCAGCTGGCGTTCACGGCCTCCTGGCTGAGGCGGGGCGTGCCGAGGAACGTGTCGGAGTTGTAGAAGTTCTTGAAGAACTCGGTGAAGAAGGCGTACCGGTCTGCGGTGACGGCTTCAGTCAACCCGTCGAAGACCTCCTGGGGGACGCCGTCAGGGTTGTCATCGGTCTTCAGCAGGAACGGTTCCAGCGAGCCGAGGAACGCAGCCCGCGCCACCCGTGCAGAACCATAGTTGCCCAGGTAGCGGCCCACCTCGCCGGTGCCCATGGAGAAGCCCACCAGGACGACGTCGTTCAGGTCCAGGGTTGTCAGTACGGTGTTGAGGTCGGCGGCGAAGGTGTCGTAGTCGTAGCCTTCGGTGGTCTTGCTTGATTTCCCGAAGCCGCGGCGGTCGTAAGTGATGACGCGGTAGCCCGCTTCCAGGAGGGCGGCCGTTTGCTTTTCCCAGGAGGAACCGTCCAGCGGGTAGCCGTGGATCAGCACGACGGGCTGGCCGGAGCCGTGGTCTTCGTAGTAAAGCTCGATGTCAGTGCTGTTTTCGGTTCCAACGGTGATGAAGGCCATCGCGGCGGGTCCTTTCGAGACTGTGGGATCGATGCGGCCGCCAAGGTGGTGCGGCCGTGCAGTACCTACTCTAGGGCGGCGGGCCGCACAGTCCAGTCCCGCCCGCGGTGGTCTCCCGCAGGCGGCTCTCCGCTATTGTGACGGCTGCGGAAGCTCGCAGGAGATCTGCGGATTGGCACCCATGTAGTTTAAGGGGCCGGCCACGATGGTGACTGCGATGGTTCCGGCCTGCGCGCAGTTGCCGGGGGCTGCGCCGAAGTAGCCGCGCTGCCAGGCGGCAACGCCGCCGATGATGAGCCAGATAACGACGAGTGCTCCCAGAATCCGCATGATTCCTCCATTGGCCGCGGCGGCTGTGGGATCAATTATGCGCTTCGGCAACTAAAAAGCACCTCCCGTCCCGGGGTGATCCCGGAACAGGAGGTGCTTTCGGTGGTTCGGGCAAACCTTACTGCGGCTAGGCCTGGGCCGTCTTGCCGGGCAGTGCCAGCTTGAAGATCTTGCCCCAGGTGGATCCGACCTGCTTCAGCAGCGGCCCCGTGGTGTACTTCAGGCCGTAGCGCTGGCAGATCTCGCGGACCTTGGGCGCAACCTCGGCATACCGGTTGGACGGCAGGTCCGGGAAGAGGTGGTGCTCGATCTGGTGGGACAGGTTGCCGGTCATGATGTGCATGAACTTTGACCCGGAGATGTTGGCGGAACCGATCATCTGGCGGATGTACCAGTCGCCGCGGGTCTCGCCTTCGGCCATTTCCTCCGTGAAGGTGTCTGTTCCTTCGGGGAAGTGGCCGCAGAAGATCACAGCGTGGGCCCAGACGTTGCGGACGGCGTTGGCGGTCAGCGTTCCATAGAGCGCCTGCTTCCCGGAGCCCGTGAGCATGGCCACGGCGGGGGTCGCGGCGTAGTCCTTGGTGAACTGGGTGACAACCTTCTTGCCGAGGGCCTTCAGGTCCTTGAGCAGCGCCTCTTTGGACTTCTTGCCTTCCTTGAACTCCGTGAGCTCAAGGTCGTAAATGGCGATGCCCCACTCGAAGAGGGGCGCCAAAATGGCATTGAACAGCGGGTTGGCCAGGTTGACGGGCTTCCACGGCTGCTGTTCGTCCATGCGCAGGAGGTTGTATCCGACGTCGTTGTCCTTGCCCACCACGTTGGTCCAGCGGTGGTGCAGGTCGTTGTGGGTGTGCTGCCAGGAACGCGACGGGGTGACGAAGTCCCACTCCCAAGTGGTGGAGTGGATGTCCGGGTCCCGCATCCAGTCCCACTGGCCGTGCAGGACGTTGTGCCCGATCTCCATGTTTTCCAGGATCTTGGCCAGGCTCAGCAGCGTGGTTCCGGTCACCCAGGCAGCCTTGTTCTTGCTGACCAGCAGTGCAGCACGGCCGGAGATCTCCAGGCCGCGCTGGATCTTGATCACGCGGCGGATGTAGGCAGCATCCGCTGCCCCGCGCTTGGCCAGGATCTCGTCGCGGATGGCGTCCAGCTCGCGGCCGAGTTCCGCTACCTGCTCATCAGAGAGATGCGCAGCAGCGGGAGGGCGGACCGTGGGACTGCCGGATTCGGCGAGCTTTCCGGGGCGCGTCCTTGACCCTCCGGTTGCAGTGCCTTCGGCGGGGGTGGCTTTGCTCGGTGAAATTACAGTCATACCTGGTGCTCCTCAGATTTCGAGGTTGACGGGTCCGGCGGCTGCCGAGACACACGTTTGGATCAGTTGGCCGGGTTCGCCGTGGACTTCCCCGGTTCGAAGGTCGCGGACCTGGCCCGACAGGAGTGGGGTCAGGCAGCTGTGGCAGATGCCCATCCGGCAACCGCTGGGCATCAGCACCCCGGCGTCCTCACCCACATCCAGGATGGGGGTGTCGCCGTCGGCCTGGACCTCCCGGTCGGAGGCCTCGAAGGTGACCAGTCCGCCGTCGTGCCCTACCCCGGCGTCGAACGTTGTGTTGAACCGTTCGATCATCAGGTTGCCGGCACCGCCCGCGACTGCCACATCGGAGCCGGGCGCAGCAGTGGTGAGCGCCGCGCGCTTCCACAACGCCTCGGCGTCGTCCAGGAAACTGTCCGGGCCGCAGGCGTAGGCTGAACGTTCTTTCCAGTCAGGACAGATTTCGTCCAACTGGGAGGTGTTGGTGAGGTCCATGCGGCCCTGCTCGCCCGTGAACCAGTGGGCAAGGCGGAAGTTGGGGAACTGGTCTGCCAGCTCGGCGAGTTCCTCCCGGAAGAGGCTGTCACCGGGAGTACGGGCCGAGTGGACCAGCACGACGTCGGCATCGGGACGCCGCGGAACGAGGGTCCGGATCATGGACATCACCGGAGTGATCCCGCTGCCCGCTGTCACCATCAGCAGGGGCCTGGGGTGCTCCGGGAGCACGAAGTCGCCCTGCGGAGGAGCCAGGAACAGGACGTCGCCTGGCTTGGTGGTCCGGACCAGGGTGCCGGAGACGGCCCCGACGTCAGTGACCGTAATGGCAGGGTCCTTGCCTGCGGGAGCGCTCAGGGAGTAGGACCGCCAGTGGCGGACACCGTCGAGTTCGACGCCGATCCTCGCCCACTGACCGGCCAGGTGGGAGTGCCAGCCGCGGCCGGGCCGGAAAAAGATCGTTGCAGACTGTGCGGTCTCCTGCACCACGCGCGTCACAACGCCGCGAAGTTGCCGTGCCGAGTAGACAGGGTTGAACAGCGCCAGGATGTCCTCCGGCGACAAGGGGGTTGTGAGCACAGTGGCCGCCTGGGCCAGCTGACGTAACCGGATCATGCGATTAAGCCTAGAGCGGCGCGAGCCATATTTCTCTCTCTCCGTCATATGACCGTTCCGCAGTCACGCTGTAATGGTGGCGCTAAGCCCCCCAAAGCCGCACTCTAAGAGTAACGGTTCGGCAACGCGGAAAGTTCCCTGTATTCAGTAAGCTTGCTTAGTATATAGCGGAAAAGCGCCTCCAGAGAAGGAACCTGTGGCCGGACAACGGTATTAGCGCTGCTCAGAAGCGGGGGTCCATCCCAGCGCGGGCGCAACGTGCCTGGCGATATTGCCCAACAGCTTGGCATTGAACTCCACACCCAGCTGGTTGGGGACGGTGAGCAGGAGAGTGTCCGCCGCCCGGACAGCCGTGTCACCGGCCAACTGCTCCGCCAGGACGTCAGGAGCGCCAACATAGCTTTTGCCGAACCTTGACGTCAGCCCGTCAATGACGCCCACCTGGTCCCGCCCGTCGCGAAGGGCCGCGCCGGCAAAGAAACGACTGTCTTCCTCGTCCACCACCGGAAGGACGCTCCGGCTGACCGATACCCGAGGGGTGTGCCGGTGCCCTGCTGCGGCCCACGCATCCCGGAACAGCTGGATCTGCTCTGCCTGGAGCTCATGGAAGGGCACGCCGGTGTCTTCGGTCAGCAGCGTGGAGCTCATCAGGTTCATCCCCTGTTCCGCCGCCCACACTGCAGTCTTCCGGGAACCGGCTCCCCACCAGATGCGCTGGGCGAGCCCTGGTGACTGCGGCTGGACCGGCAGGAGGCCCGTGGCTCCCCCTGCGTACCGCGGATCCGCTTCGGCCACCCCTGCTCCGCTGATCGCTCTCCGGAAAAGGGCAGTATGCCGGCGGGCCATGTCGGCGTCGGTTTCTCCAGGGGCGGGGACATGGCCGAAAGCTGCTGCCCCCTGGCGGGCCGCCTCGGGTGATCCGCGGCTGACGCCGAGCTGCAGCCTGCTGCGGCTGATCAGGTCCGCGGCCGCAGCCTCCTCGGCCATATAGAGCGGATTTTCGTAACGCATATCGATGACGCCCGTGCCGATCTCAATCCTGCTGGTGCGTGCGGCAATCGCGGAAAGAAGCGGGAAGGGCGACGCCTGTTGCCGGGCGAAGTGGTGCACCCGGAAAAACGCGCCGTCCAGTCCGAGCTCCTCGGCAGCCACCGAGAGATCAATTGCCTGGAGGAGGGCATCACCGGCGGTCCTGGTGCGCGAACCCTGCCCGGGACCCCAATGGCCGAAAGAAAGAAATCCGATGCGCTGCATACCTGCCCCAACTGCCGTCCGGCCGCCGGCATTCCCACCGCCTCCCGTGAAACCCCTGCTGGCATGATGGCTGGGTGGGTATCCCTGATGAAGCCGTGAACATCACCAAAACCGCCGTGTTGTTTGTGTTGGCAGCCGCGGCGGAAATCGGCGGGGCGTGGCTGGTCTGGCAGGCAGTGCGCGAAGGCAAGGACTGGTGGTGGGCCGGGCTGGGCGTGATCGCCCTGGGAGCCTACGGCTTCGTGGCCACGCTCCAGCCCGACGCCCACTTCGGCCGGATCCTTGCTGCCTACGGCGGAGTGTTTGTGGCCGGGTCGCTTGCCTGGGGTGTGGTCTTCGACGGCTTCCGGCCGGACCGCTGGGACATCGGCGGTTCGCTGATCTGCTTGCTGGGCGTGGCCGTGATCATGTTCGCCCCGCGCAGCGGAGGATAGGGAGACGTTCCCCACCACCACGTAGCTAAACTGGCACCGTGACCAACCCCGAGCAGCCCGCAAGCGCCTCCCTCCCGCCGTCGCGCGGGAAAATCGCCGAACGCCTGCTGCCCGGAGGAGAAGAACCGGACCCACGGTTCACCTTGGCCAACGAACGCACCTTCCTTGCCTGGATCCGCACCTCGCTCGCGCTTTTGGCCGGCGGCATTGCCATTGAGGCCTTCACCGCGGATCTCTTCCTGGAACCTGTCCGCAAGGGGCTGGCGGTGGTCCTGCTGCTGCTCGGCATGCTGCTGAGCGCCGGCTCTGCCGTGCGGTGGCTTCGGGTGGAACGCAGCATGCGCAACAAGGCACCGTTGCCGCTGCCGCTCATCGTGCCGCTGCTGGCCGCGGCCGGGGCGCTGGCGGCCGCCGTCGTCCTCGCCTTTATTCTCTGGCGCTGACCCGTGGCACCTCCCCGCCCGGCCGCAACCCACGGGGATCCCGGCCTTCAGCCTGAACGGACTTCGCTGGCCTGGGGCAGGACCATGATGGCACTGGTGACAGTGAGCGCCATTTTCCTGCGGTGGCTTCCGCAGCACGGCTTACCCATCCTGCTTTTGTTCGCTGTCTCGGCCGGGGCGGCTGCAGCCATTTATGCCACCCAGCGCCGCCGCTACAGCGTGAGTTCTGACGGCATCCATCAAGGAAACGTCGACGCCGACATCACCGCAGTGCTGTGGACGGCTTTCGCGGGGGTGCTGCTGGGAGGGCTCGGCGTCGGGATTGTCCTGATGGGTTAGCCCGGCAGGACCACTCTCAGAACATCGGCAGCACGAAACCGGCCAGAAAGGCTGCCGCCCCAATGCCTGTGAGGCAGCGGCCCAGCACGGAGGCCGTCCGGCCCGCCTCTTCCGGCGCTGCGGTCTGCCATTGGGTGGGGCGCTTGGGGTGGTAGTAAATGGGGAGGGTGTCGCCCACTGCCAGGTCCTTGATGTCGTGCGGGGACATTGGTGCGTGGTGTATCCGGTACTTGCGGTCGAACCACCGGAAGCCCACGCCGCTGCTGTCCGAGTAAACCACCGCTTCAGCAACCGCCCAGGGATGAATGAAGCGGCGGAGGAACCCGGTGTAGAAGAGCAGTCCGAGCCCGGCGGGCAAGCATAACCAGGTCAGCATTTCCAGGATTGGACCTGCCATCTCGAGCACAGTGGGCATGATTCAGATGGTACAGGCGTACTCTGAGGGTGACCGGTCCACTGAAGAAGGGGAAGCCATGGACGATCAGGATATTTTGACGCGCATCCAGTCCCTCGTCGAGGAGGAGCACTCACTCCGGGAGGGATCCGGAGACGGCCAGGCGCCGGACAAGGCGCGGCTGAAGCAGGTGGAAGAAAGCCTTGACCAGTGCTGGGACCTGCTGCGCCAGCGCAGGGCCAAGGAGGAATCAGGCGAAAACCCCAACGAAGCCGAAGCGCGCCCGGTCAGCGAGGTAGAGGGCTACAAGCAGTAACTGCTTCCGCTCCATCCGCTGGTCCTGCAGCACCGGACGGCAGTTCGGTAACGTTGCGCGTGACATCGTTGCCCTGAGACCGCCGTGCCTGAGCCGGTCCGCGGACAGATTGGAGCCCTCCATGCGCCTGGCAGTAGCCCAGATCATCAGCAGTGCAGACCCCGCGGCCAACCTGGAGCTGATCCGGGATTACGCCACGCAGGCCAAGGCCGCGGGCGCGGAACTGGTGGTGTTCCCCGAGGCAGCCATGCGGGCGTTCGGGAACTCCCTCCTGGATATCGCCGAGCCGCTGGATGGCCCCTGGGCTGAAGGAGTCCGGGGCATCGCGCGGGAGCTGGACATCGCGATAGTGGCAGGGATGTTCACTCCCGGGAAGGACGGACGGGTCCGCAACACCCTCCTGGTCACGGCTCCCGGCCTGGACACGTCCTATGACAAGGTGCACCTCTTCGACGCGTTCGGTTTTGCCGAGTCCAAAACCGTGGACGCGGGCGAGTCCCCGGTGACCTTCGAACTGAACGGCACGGTCTTTGGCCTGGCCACGTGCTACGACGTCCGTTTCCCCGCCCTTTTCGCCGCCAATGCCCGGGCGGGGGCGCAGGTCAACATCGTGTGTGCCTCCTGGGGTGCCGGCGAAGGCAAGGCGGAGCAGTGGGACCTCCTGGTTCGGGCGCGCGCGCTGGACAGCACCACTTTCGTGGTGGCCTGCGGCCAGGGTGACCCTGGGACCCTTGGCGCGGATCCCGCCGGGACTGCCCCGACGGGCATTGGGCACAGCGCCGTCATCACTCCCCTCGGCTCAGCTGTGGCAGCACTGGGCGGAAAGCCGGAACTCGCCGTCGTCGACGTTGATCCTTCAGTGGTGGACGAGGTGCGCGCCAGGCTGCCGGTGCTGGCCAACGCCCGGCAGTTCTAACGTCCGGGGCGGTGAATCAGCCCTTAGTCAGCCAGGATTTTGTACAACGCCCTGCGGGTTTCGTCCATTTTTTCGATGGCGGCGATTCGCTGCTCCTCGGTGACACCGCTGCGGAACTGGTGAATGGCGCCCATCAGCTTCCCGATGCTCTGGTGGAAGTCGCGGTCGGAGCTGTCCTGCCCGGCGTTCCAGGCATTTTCCATCTCTTCGGCATGTTCGGCCACGTAAGCCTCGCCGGCGCCGGTCAGTGTGAACTCTGTCCCGCGGCCCTCGCTGACGGCTGAGATCAGGTCTTCGTCAACGAGTTGCTGGAGGGTGGGGTAGATGGACCCTGGACTTGGCCGCCACGCCCCGTCTGTCTTTTCGGCAATTGTCTTGATCAATCCGTAACCGTTTGAGGGTGCTTCTGCCAGGAGCGAGAGGATTGCGGACCTGACATCCCCCCTGCTGGCCCTTCGTGAACCCCGGCCGAACCCGGGGCCAAAGCCAGGCCCATAGCCCGGGCCGAAACCCGGACCAAAGCCCCCGCCGCGGTGTCCGTGAGGCCCTCTGTGGCCCCTGCCCCGCTCAAATCGTCCCCTCGCAAATTCAGGGTTGGGAAATCGCTCTTCAGGCATGCCTTTCATCGTGGCATCGTCCTTTCGGATAGTAGTTCGCCGAGCTCCTCGGCGATAGTTAACGATAGATCGCTAACTATCGCGACGTCAAGGGAAAGAGCTTGATCAAATCCTGACCTTTCAGGCCGCCAAAGAGGTCCTTGACCGGCGTATTCTTTTGAGACCTCCAAGCACGAGGGCTGAGTGATGGCGAAGACGGACATGCGAAGACGCGGTTTCGGCGCGGCCCTGGGAAGGCTCCTGGGGTTCCTGGTAGCAAGTGCCGTGTGCGGCGTCCTGGCAGCCAGCCTGGTGGTTCCGGCCGTGGCTGCCGCCGGATTTGGAGTCAGCCGTTCCATTGGATTCTTCGACAGCCTGCCGGAGGAACTGGCTGTCCAGCCGCCGTCGCAATCCACCAAGGTGCTCACCGCGGACGGCCAGCCTATTGCCACTTTCTATGCCGAGAACCGCGTCAGGATCCCGCTGGACCAGATATCACCCCACATCAAGGACGCCGTTATCGCCATCGAGGACAGCAGGTTCTACGATCACGCGGGCCTGGACCCGCAGGGCATTCTTCGCGCGGTGGTGGCCAACGTGACCAAGGGTGACCAACAGGGCGCGTCCACCATCACCCAGCAGTACGTCACCAACGTGGTCAACGAGGCGAGGCTGTCACAGGACCGGCCGGATGAGGTAATCCTCAGCGGGCAGAAGGACATCGGCGACAAGCTTCGGGAGATGAAGCTGGCTGTTGCGCTGGAAAAGAAGTTCACCAAGGAACAGATTCTCGAGGGCTACCTGAATATTGTCTTCTTCAACAGCGATGCTTATGGGGTGGAGGCTGCGGCCCGCTATTTCTTCAGTACCACCGCCAAGGACCTGAACCTTCCGCAGTCCGCCCTGCTGGCCGGCCTCGTCAACAGCCCAACGTTCTACAATCCGTCAATCAATCCGGACAAATCGATGGTCCGCCGCAACCAGGTCCTCGGCGAGATGCTGCGCTTGGGCAAGATCACCCAGGCGCAGCATGATGAGGCGGCGGCAACTCCCATCGAGCTGAAGATCACCCCGCAACGGCAGGGCTGTGCCAACGCCACCATGGCGCCCTACTTCTGCGATTACATCTCCCACCTCATCCTGAACAACCCGGCGTACGGACCCGACCAGACCGAACGGGAACGGAAGCTGTACCGGGGCGGGCTCACAATCGTCACCACCCTTGACAGCAGGCTCCAGGCGGCAGCCCAGGCGCAGGTTGACGGAACCGCAGGTCCCAACCCCGACCGGTGGGGCGCAGCACTGGTGACCGTTCAGCCCGGGACAGGGAAGATCCTTGCGATGGCCCAGAACACGGTGTTCCTTCCTGAACCGGGAAAATTCGATACCCACTTGAACTTCAACGTTGACGCGAAAGACCCCCAGGGCAATAACCTCAACGGAGCCGGCGGGTTCCAGACCGGGTCCACGATGAAGCCGTTCACTTTTGCCGAGTGGCTTAACGAGGGCAGGACCATTACGGCGGAAGTGGATGCTTCAAAGCGCGTTTACCCGCTGGGCTTCCCCTGGCGGTCAAGCTGCGGCAAGGTCCTGGGCGCCTACAGCACCGCCCAGAGCAACCCAGCGCTGGGCGCGGCAGATGACCTGCAAAACGCCGAGGAGGGTTTCTACCGAAAGATGCCCATCAACTACGGCCTCTACAACTCCATCAACACTGCCACCTTTGCCTCAGCGACCCAGCTGGATTTCTGCGGCATCCAAAAGATGGTGGACGCTGTGGGGCTCCACAGCGGTCTGGACGGCTCACCCATCAATATGCACCAGCTGGGCAACCTGCTGGGAGCTACCAATGTGGCCCCCCTGCACATGGCCAACGCTTTTGCTACCTTTGCCCACGACGGCCGCTACTGCACACCCGTGGCACTGGTGGAGGTGAAGGATGCTGCCGGCGGCATCCTGCCGGTCCAGCCGGTTGAGTGCCGGGATGCGGTTAAACCGGATGTGGCCCGCGGAGTGAATTCCGTGCTGCAGGATGTGATGAAGGTGGGCTCCGGCGTGTGGATCAAGCCGAAGGTCCAGGACAAGGTGCCTGTGGCGGCGAAGACGGGAACCTCGAACAACAACGGAGCCACGTGGGTAGTTGGCCACACCACCGGTTTGGCCACCGCGTCCTTCTTTGGTGATGCGCTTGAGGGCCAGAAGCGGGCCGGGCAGGACGTCACGATCAACGGCACGTTCTATCCCCGGCTGGACGGTTTCATGATTGCCGGGCCGCAGTGGGCGAACTACATGGTGAACGTAGCCCCGCTTTACCCGGCCGGGCCGTTCCCGCCTCCGCCCCCGCCCATGATCGGTCCGAGCCCCAAACCCTGATTGCTTTTAGCGGGCCGGAACGACGCGGCCGAGCACTTCCACAGCAGGTTTCGGACGTTCATGATCGACCAAACGCGAACGTGTCGCCGAGGCCCTCAACTGCGGGTGGACATTACGACGGCGGGCGGAGCCGTCCGGAGTAGCGGCGCTGACTGTGCCTGGCGGTGGTGGTGCGGTGGAGTGGTAGGTGTGGCCGGTGGGGCTCCGGAGCTGCACGGTGTGCCGTGGTCCGGGGACGGTGTGGGTTGTCCAGCCGGGTGTTTCTTTGGTGTGGTTGCAGGCTTCGCAGAGGCCCTGGCCGTTTGTGCTGGTGGTGGGTCCGTGCTGGTGCCAGGGGATGATGTGGTCGTGGTGGCGGATAGGTGCGTCGCAGTAGGGGGTGCGGCAGGTGTCATCGCGTACTTGGAGGTAGCGGCGGAGCCCGGGAGGGAAGAGCCGGGCTTTGGAGTCCATGGCGAGCAGGTCGCCGGTGCCGGGGGCGGTGTAGAGCCGGCGGAGCCACGTGGTGAGCTCTCCGGTTTCGGGTTCCTGGTCCAGGACTGCTTTTCTGGCCCACTCGGCGGGGACGATGCCGTAGCCGGCCAGGCGGGCTGGTTCGCTGTCGCCCTGGAAGAGGGTGCGGTCGGTCATGACGAGCTGAATTTCGATGCCGCTGATCCCGGCAGGGGTACCCGTGACGGACTCGACGAGCTGGTCGGCCATGATCGCGCCCTTGGACCGTTCGTCACCCTTTGATCTCGCGCTGTCTGCGTGCCGGGTGAGGGCCGCAAAGACAGCGACACCCTGCGCCACGGGCAGCAGGGCGGTCAGGCGGGTCATGGTGTCCGGTGCCGGCCGGAGGGTCACGGTCCGCTCACTGATGGCGTGGCTGGCCCGTTTCGCGACGGAGTGCGGGTCCCGCCGGTACGCGGCGGCACGGACGGCGGCGATGATGGCCCGGTCCCCGCAGCCTGAAAGCGTTCCGGTGTCCACGGCCATTTCCTCATCCACGGCGCAGCGGTCCTCGGCGGACAGACACGCGGTTTCCTTCACAATAAGGGTGGCCCGCCACTCGTTCAGTTGCCCGGACCGCAGGGCCGCGAGGGTGCGGGGCATCTCCGTGGCGAGTGCTTTGGCCTGCCCCAACAAACGGCCACCCCGGGCCGGGGACTCACGCCGCGCCAACGCGATCTCGGATCCCACCCCAGCACCCAACTCATCCGCCCGACCACCTGCCGCGGCCTGATCCTGGCGCCGGGAGAGATCAAAAGCAACAGCGATTTCAGCCTCTTTCGCGGCGGCCAGCGACTTCAGATCCTCAAGCATTCTGAGCTGGTTAATCATCCCAGCGCCGGTAGAAGCAGGACGGACGGAAGCGAGGGCTTGATGGACGCCCGCAAGGTCGCCGGGAGCAGGGACTATCCCGCCCTCCACACTGCCCGCCGCCGTCGTTATCGCTTCCATCCACCAAGCCTTTCAGCCGGTGCCACTCTCCGTACGTACCCATCCGCCCTATGTGGATAAAGGCGCACAGTCCACAGGCTGGAAGTGCGTGTCGGTCCCACCGCCTAGACTTGTAGGCACCATGGATATGTTGTTTGACCCGTACTCTGACGGACCGTTCAAGGCTGCTTCCCCCGCAGCTGCCCGCAAAAAATCGCGCACTGAAGGTGCTACGGCGGCCGGTCCCGGCGGAGCTGCGCCTTGGGAAAACCGGTCCCGTTCCGGGGTATCCGGCGGCTCCCAGGCGGAAGGGAAGCACCTAGATGGACAGCACGTAGATGGACCGCATGCAGAAGGGCATCGGCACGGCCACCGCCGGCCGGACGCGGCCCAGCTCCTGGAAGGGCTGAACCCGCAGCAGGAGGAAGCTGTCAAGCACGCGGGTTCCGCGCTGCTGATCGTAGCCGGGGCCGGTTCCGGCAAGACGCGTGTGCTCAGTAACAGGATTGCCTACCTGATCGCCACCGGACGTGCACACCACGGTGAGATCCTCGCCATCACCTTCACCAATAAGGCTGCGGCGGAGATGCGGGAACGCATCGAAGCATTGGTGGGCGGCCGGGCCAAGATCATGTGGATCTCCACGTTCCACTCGTCCTGCGTCCGGATCCTGCGCCAGGAAGCCGCGAACGTGGGGCTGAAGTCCAACTTCTCCATCTATGACTCGGCGGATTCGCTCCGGCTGGTGACCCAGGTAGCCAAGGCCCTGGACCTGGACCCGAAGAAGTTTGCGCCCAAGGCCATCCAGCACAAGATCTCCGCCTTGAAGAACGAGCTCATCGATGCTGACTCGTACTCGTCCGCCGCGAACTACAACGATCCCTTCGAACAGGCCGTGGCTGAGGTGTACAAGGGCTACACGCAGCGGTTGCGCCAGGCCAATGCCATGGACTTCGATGACCTGATCGCCGAAACGGTGTTCATGTTCCGGGCCTTCCCGGCCCTCGCGGACTCCTACCGTCGGAGGTTCAGGCACGTCCTGGTGGACGAATACCAGGACACCAACCACGCCCAGTACGCTCTGGTCCGGGAGATCGTGGGGGAAGGCCCCGGCGCGTCGGAGCTGACCGTCGTAGGCGATTCAGATCAATCCATCTACGCCTTCCGCGGCGCCGATATCCGGAACATTGTGGAGTTCGAGAAGGACTACCCCGAGGCACGGACCATCAAGCTGGAGCAAAACTACCGCTCCACGCAGAACATCCTCAGCGCAGCCAACTCGGTGATTTCACGGAACCCCAACCGTCCCGAGAAACGGCTGTGGACTGCTGAAGGTGACGGACACAAAATTGTTGGTTACGTAGGCGAGAACGAGCATGACGAGGCCCGGTTCATAGCCAAGGAAATTGACCGGCTCCAGGATGAGGACAACCTCCGTCCCGGCGATGTCGCCATTTTCTACCGCACCAACGCCCAGTCCCGCTCAATAGAGGACGTGCTGGTACGGGTAGGCCTGCCGTACAAGGTGGTAGGTGGCACGCGCTTCTACGAGCGCAAGGAGATCAAGGACGCCTTGGCGTACCTCCGCGTGCTGGTAAACCCGGACGACGACGTCAACCTGCGCCGGGTGCTTAACGAACCCAAGCGCGGCATTGGCGACCGTGCAGAAGGTGCGGTAGCGGCACTGGCGCAGCGGGAGCGCATTTCGTTCATGGCTGCCGCCCGCCGCGCTGAGCAGGCCCCGGCGATGGCGACGCGCTCCGTCAATGCGGTCCTGGGCTTTGTGAAGCTGCTGGATGACCTCGCAGAGGTGGCCGCCGGCTCCGGCGCAGCTGCCGCCCTGGAAGCCGTGCTGGAGCAGACCGGCTATCTTGCTGCGCTGCGCTCCAGCACTGATCCACAGGACGAGTCCAGGGTGGAAAACCTGGCCGAACTCGTTGCCGTGGTGCGTGAATACGAACAGGAGAACCCTGAAGGGACCCTGGGCGCTTTCCTGGAGCAGGTCTCGCTCGTTGCCGACGCTGACCAGATCCCTGATGCCCCGGGAGCGGACATCGACGCCGCCGTGGCGGAGGCCAAACGGCTGGGTGTGGTCACTCTCATGACCCTGCACACCGCCAAGGGGCTCGAATTCCCCGTGGTGTTCCTGACCGGTATGGAGCACGGACTGTTTCCGCACCAACGTTCAGCTACCGATCCCAAGGAGCTGGCTGAAGAGCGCCGGCTTGCCTACGTTGGCCTCACCCGCGCCAGGAAACGGCTCTACGTCACCCGCTCCGAAGTCCGCAGCATGTGGGGCCAGAGCCAGTACAACCCTGCCAGCCAGTTCCTGGAGGAAATCCCCGCCGACCTTGTTGAATGGAAGCGGGAGGGCAGCAGCAGGCAGGCCGGCAGCTGGGGTAACAGCGGTTCCATCGGGTCCGGCCGTTACAGCGGATCCTTCTGGGGCGCCGGGACGGCGAGAGGCGCGGCAGCTGACGCCTCCGCCGGCTTCAACGCAGACGTTCCGGCTGCCATTGCGAAGAACCGGGTACAACCGCAGAAGGAAATCGTGGCAGTCAGCGTGGGGGACAAGGTCAACCACACGAGTTTCGGTAATGGAACGGTCCTGGCGCTGGAAGGCGCAGGGGACAAGACCGTGGCCAAGGTGAAGTTCGACGTCGGCGAGAAACGGCTGCTGCTCCGGTACGCCCCGCTGACCAGGCTCGACGCGTAACAGCTCAGGGACAGCGGCAGCCCTGGTGCCGGAAAGGAATCCGCTCCTTGCCGGTACCAGGGCCCAGGACTAAAGTTCAGGAACCGTCCTGCAAGAGAGCAGGACCTGTCGGAGCACGGCCATGAAGATCCTTTTCGCCAGCCAGGCCATAGATGGTCACCTCAACCCGATGACCGGGGTGGCCATGAGGCTGAAGGAGCGCGGCCACGACGTCCGCTGGTACACGGGCCCGGTGTTCGCGGAAAAGCTTCAGGACCTTGGGATTCCCCTCTTTCCTTTCCAGCGGGCCATTGAGCACCGCGCCGACAACCTTTTCGAGCTGTACCCCGAACGGGCCAAACTCAAGGGTCCCTGGGCCATCGGCTTCGACGGTGAAAAGATCTTCGCCAGCAACATCAGCAACTTCTTCGAAGACATCCGGGAACTGGACCAGGAATTTCCCTTCGACGCCCTGGTGGTGGACAGTTCCATGTTTATCCAGCGGCTCGTGGCGCACGTGCTGGGCAAGCCGGTGGTGAATGTAGTAGTGATCCCCAATATGGAAAGCGATCCGCTGGTGCCCCCGCTCTTCTTCGGGTTCCGGCCGCCGCGAAACCCTGCAGAGAAGGCCCTGCAGGGCATGGCCGGGCTGCTGTCGAACAAGGTTATCCTCCGCCGTGCGCACCTAAGCTACCGGCGCCAGCACACCTTCTACCGCCAGGATGTTCCCAAAGGGGGCAGGCTCACTGACGACGCCTACCGGTGCTCGGACGCCATCATCCAGACCGGTACGCCGTCCCTGGACTTTCCGCGCCGCCACAACAACCCGAAGGTGCACTACGTGGGGGCGCTCCTGCCGTACCGGCGCCCACTCACGGCGGCCCGGGAGGAGCTGCCCCACGGGTATCCGGCGACCATTGTGGTCACCCAGGGCACCGTGGACAACGCGGACCAGGACAAGCTCATCATTCCCGCGCTGGAGGCGCTGAAAGATATGGACGCGCTGGTCATTGTGGCAACAGGCGGCAGGGGAACCGCCCGGCTGCGTGATCGCTACCCGCAGCCGCACATCCACGTCCGGGACTATGTGGACTTTGCCGCCGTCTTTGAATCAACGGATGTTTTCGTCACCAATGGCGGGTTCGGCGGTGTGCAGCTGGCCCTTTCCAAGGGAGTCCCGCTGGTGATGTCCGGGATCAATGAAGGTAAAAGCGACGTCAACGCCCGGGTGGAGTATGCAGGGGCCGGCATCAACCTGCGCACAGAGTCTGCGGCTCCGGCGAAGATCCGCACAGCAGTGCGCTCAATCCTGGCCGACCCACAGTGGAAGGACCGTGCCCGCCAGATGCAGCAGGAATTCGCGCGTCAGGACCCGGCCCAGGCGGCAGCGGAGGTCATCGAAAGCGTGACCGGCTCCAGGCGGCTGCGGCAGTAAAGCATAATGGGGCCATGCGACGGACTGTATGGGGGATGCTCTCTGCCCTGTTCCTGGTGGCCGCAACGGCATGCTCGGTCACCGTGGAGGACCCCGGATACGTGGCGCCGCCGCCTCTGCCGCCCATGGAGCAGCTTGAACAGGCAGTGCTGGCGGACCCGCAGGATTTTTCCGGTGGTGACGACCTGCTGTCCTTCATCACTGAAGACCGAAAAGTGGCCTGCTCGCTCACAGCCGCCCGTGGACCGCACATCAACCTGCCCTATCAGCAAAACAGCTTCAGTGACAGCGAAAACAACAAGCTGGCGATCGTGCCGGTGGCCCACTGCGAGCTGGCCGAGTATCCCAAACCTGCTCCGGGAGATGTAGCGGATGACTGTGGGGCGATGAACCTCGGCTACCTGGGCGGGACAGCCCTGTTGACGCCCGACAGCGCAAGGTATGGCGAGTGCCGCTCCGGCGTCACAGAGATGGAAGCAACGTACGGGCCCCGCGGAAGCAAAGCCGGGCCAATCGCCGGCCTGCCTGTCCTGGCTGACGGCCAGAACCTTGAGCGCAACGGGCTGCGGTGTTCTGCATACAACGGCGGGGTAGCGTGCGGAAACGTTTCCGCCGGCATAGGTTTCTTTGTTTCAACCGATCGTTACGAACTGATCTCCGCACCAGCTGAAAGCCCCTCGCCCGCCCCGGCAGAGCCCTCAAAAACCCCGTAATTCCGCGGTTTTTCTACGTTCCATAGAATAGTGTCCTTACTCACATAAGGGGTACTCTGGGACGGGCCGGTCCTCCCGAAGGACTAGAGTTCCCAGTGGAGCATCACGCCGCGTGGCTTGTTTCCAACAGGCCGCCGGTGCGTGCAATTCCGCAGCCCGGTCATCGTCTCCGATGGTGTCCGACTGTACAGAAACTACTTCGACGTAGAAGGACACTAAACCGTGGACCTGTTTGAATACCAGGCGCGCGATATGTTCGAGGCGCACGGTGTACCCGTGCTTGCCGGCATCGTGGCGTACACCCCAGAAGAAGCACAGGCAGCTGCCGAGAAGATCGGCGGCGTTACTGTCGTTAAAGCACAGGTCAAGGTTGGCGGTCGCGGCAAGGCCGGCGGCGTCAAGGTGGCAAAGTCCGCGGATGAGGCACTGGAGCACGCCACCAACATCCTCGGTATGGACATCAAGGGCCACACCGTCAACAAGGTGATGATCGCCCAGGGTGCGGACATTGCCGAGGAGTACTACTTCTCCGTCCTGCTCGACCGGGCCAACCGCAACTACCTGGCCATGTGCTCGGTTGAAGGCGGCATGGAAATCGAACAGCTCGCCGTCGAACGCCCCGAGGCCCTGGCGAAGATCGCCATCGACCCCGCCGTGGGCATCGACCAGGCCAAGGCAGACGAGATCGTCGCTGCTGCCGGCTTCGCTGAGGAACTGCGCGGCAAGGTCGCCGCCGTCATCCTTAAGCTCTGGGACGTTTTCAAGAAGGAAGACGCCACCCTCGTGGAGGTCAACCCGCTCGTCAAGACCGGCGCCGGCGAGATCGTCGCACTGGACGGCAAGGTCTCCCTGGACGAGAACGCCGACTTCCGCCACGCCAAGCACGCCCTCCTTGAGGACAAGGACGCTGCTGATCCGCTAGAGGCAAAGGCCAAAGAGCAGGACCTGAACTACGTCAAGCTCGACGGTGAAGTGGGGATCATCGGCAACGGTGCCGGCTTGGTCATGTCCACGCTCGACGTCGTTGCCTACGCAGGCGAAAACCACGGCAACGTCAAGCCCGCCAACTTCCTGGACATTGGTGGTGGAGCTTCCGCCGAGGTCATGGCTGCCGGACTGGACGTCATCCTTGGTGACGAGCAGGTCAAGTCCGTGTTCGTGAACGTCTTCGGCGGCATCACCGCGTGCGACGCTGTCGCCAAGGGCATCGTGGGCGCACTGGCCGAGCTGGGCCACTCCGCGAACAAGCCGCTGGTAGTCCGCCTCGACGGCAACAACGTTGAGGAAGGCCGCCGCATCCTGGCCGAGGCCAACCACCCGCTGGTTACCCTGGCCGCAACCATGGACGAGGGCGCCGACAAGGCCGCCGAGCTCGCCAACGCAGCTAAGTAAAGGGACGCACCATGTCTATCTATCTCAACAAAGACTCCAAGGTCATCGTCCAGGGCATCACCGGCGGCGAAGGCACCAAGCACACCGCCCTGATGCTCAAGGCCGGAACCAACATTGTTGGCGGCGTCAACGCCCGTAAGGCCGGCACCACCGTCCTGCACGGCGACAACGAAATCAACGTCTACGGCACCGTCAAGGAAGCCATGGCGGAAACCGGTGCGGACGTCTCTATCGTCTTTGTTCCGCCGGCATTCACCAAGAACGCCGTTGTCGAAGCCATCGAGGCCGGCATTGGCCTTGTCGTCGTTATCACCGAAGGTGTGCCGGTCCAGGACTCCGCCGAGTTCTGGGCGCTGGCCCAGTCCACGGTGGACGGCGACGGCAACCAGGTCACCCGCATCATCGGACCGAACTGCCCTGGCATCATCACCCCGGGCGAGGCCCTGGTCGGCATCACCCCGGCCAACATCACGGGCAAGGGCCCCATCGGACTGGTTTCCAAGTCCGGCACCCTGACCTACCAGATGATGTACGAACTGCGCGACCTGGGCTTCTCCACCGCTATCGGCATCGGCGGTGACCCTATCATCGGCACCACCCACATCGACGCCCTGGCCGCGTTCGAGGCTGATCCCGAAACCAAGGCCATCGTGATGATCGGCGAAATTGGCGGCGACGCCGAAGAGCGCGCTGCTGACTTCATCAAGGCCAACGTCACCAAGCCGGTTGTTGGTTACGTTGCAGGCTTCACCGCTCCCGAAGGCAAGACCATGGGCCACGCCGGCGCCATCGTCTCCGGTTCCGCCGGAACCGCCCAGGCCAAGAAGGAAGCGCTTGAGGCTGCGGGCGTCAAGGTCGGCAAGACGCCGTCCGAGACCGCCAAGCTGCTGCGCGAGGTTTACGCAGCGCTGTAGTTCCCCTTTCAAGCCAACGCGGGGTCACTTCGCGCCCGTTCCACAAACGTGGACGGGCCCGAAGTGGCCCCGCGTTGTTGTTTAAGCCCCCGTTGTTGTTTAAGCGGGCGTTGTATTTAAGTACGACGGCGCCGGGTCACCGTCCCTACGGAAAGCAACCGCCGCCGTCGTACTTCTGCGTCCTAGACTTTGGCCCCGCTCAGCAGTTCATCCAGGCGCTCGTAGCCTTCGGTCATGCCGCCTTCCATGCCGGACTGCGCCATCCCGTCCCGTGCCTCCTGCGTGGGATAGACCGAATGGCCCCGCAGCCGGCACCGTCCGTTGCCGAGGTCTTCAAAGGTCATGAATTCCAGGCTGACGATGTCCGGGTATCCGCCGAATTCAAAGGTCTGGATGGCAAATTCGTTTTCCCGGACAGTATGGAAGACGCCGCTGAACTTGTAGGCCACGCCGTCGGGCCCGGTGTGGAGGTAGCTGTAGCTGCCACCCGTGCGAAAGTCGTAATGGTCAATGTCCATCTTCAGTCCACGCGGACCGAGCCACTGGACGATCAGGTCCGGTTCCTTGTGGGCGCGGAACACGTCTGCGACCGGGAAATCGAACTCGCGCTCGTAGTCAATGAAGGGGAGCCCTTCCGGAACGCTGAGTTTAAGGGGATTGCTCATGGCTTTTCCTTTGCCTTGGCGCCGTTGTGCCCGGCGCTGGATTGAAGCACGGCGTCCAGGCCGCGGAACTGCTCTTCACGAACCAACCTGTACTGGTCAATCCATGCGGTGAGTGCCTCCAGCCGTGCCGGGTTCAGGTGCACAGGCCGGCGTTGTGCATCCCTGGTCCGGGTGACCAGTTCTGCCTGCTCAAGCACCTGGATGTGTTTCGAGACTGCCTGCTTGGAGATCTCGAAAGGTTCCGCCAATTCATTTACTGTGGCAGGCCCCCGGCTCAGCCGGGCGATGATGCTTCGCCGCACAGGATCCGCCAGGGCCATAAAGGCCGAGTCCAACTCCACGCTCTGCGTCATCAGTGTGCCTCGCTAATCAACCAAAGCGTTTATCAACCTTTTGGTTGTTTAAACCGTACGCCTCGAAAGGGTCCAGTTCAAGGGCTGCTCGAGCCTTGTTTCGCCGCACCGAACTTTGTTAGTATGTCAGTACAAACTACGTGAAGGAGAATGCCATGCCTCTAGTCCGCATTGACGTCAACGAAGGCCGCTCGCCGGAAGAGCTGCAGCGGCTGAGCCGGGGAATCCATGACGCGATCCTTGCCGAATATGGAATTCCGGAACGCGACTACTTTCATATCCTGACTGAACACCCGCAGGGGCAGATCTTCGCGCAGGATGCCGGCCTGGGCTTCGAGCGGTCGGGGGGAGTGGTGATGATCCAGATCTTCACCCAGGGCGGCCGCTCCCAGGGCGCCAAGCAGGCTCTGTTCTCGGCCGTTGCCGAGAAGCTTTCCGAGGTGGACGTCGCGGGCGAGGACGTGTTCATCGGGTACGTCGAAAACACCGCGGGCGACTGGTCCTTTGGCTTCGGCCGGGCGCAGTACGTGACGGGGGAACTGGCGGTTCCGAAGAAGTAGAAGCCGGCCAGTCATGGGGGGCTGGCCTGCCGTAAAGCTTGTTGTAAGCATGTCAGTACAAACCTTTGACAGGACATTCAATCTAAGGCAAAGTAGTGACTGTGGCCCCCGCCACGGCCTGCCAGTTCCGGAGTTCCTGCCCACTAAAGGTGCAGCGTTCCACACCAGAAAGGTCCACGATCACCGTGACCCACGAGCTTCTTACGATCGGGCGCATCAGCGTTGATATCTACCCGAACGACATTGGGGTTGGCCTGGAGGATGTAACCTCCTTTGGCAAATACCTCGGCGGATCACCGTCCAACGTCGCTGTTGCCGCTGCGCGGCACGGCCGCCGGGCCGGCATCATCACCCGGACAGGCCAGGACCCCTTCGGCACGTTCCTGCATCGGGAACTTGAAAAGTTCGGCGTGGACGATTCTTTCGTCACCCCGGTGCAGGGCCTTCAGACGGCGGTCACCTTCTGCGCCATCGAGCCGCCGGAGGACTTCCCGTTGTATTTCTACGGCCGTTTCCCCACAGCTCCGGACCTTCAGATCAAAGCCGAAGACCTGGATCTTGAGGCGATCAGGAATGCAGGCATCTTCTGGTCCACCGTGACGGGCCTGTGCCAGGAGCCGAGCAGGGAAGCGCACATCAAGGCGCACGAGGCCCGGCCCCGGACCGGACTGGCCGAAGGGCAATTCACCATCCTCGACCTTGACTACCGGCCCATGTTCTGGGCGTCGGAGGAAGAAGCCCGGTCCGAGGTGGCCAAGGTCCTGCCGCACGTCACTGTCGCCATTGGCAACGACAAGGAATGCGCCGTCGCCGTAGGGGAGGGGACCCCTGACGAGCAGGCGGACCGTTTGCTGGCCGCCGGCGTCGAGATCGCCGTCGTCAAATTGGGCCCCGAAGGCGTCATGGCGAAGAGCCGCACGGAGCGCGTCGTCTCCGCACCGGTTCCGGTGGAAACCGTCAACGGACTGGGGGCCGGTGACTCGTTCGGCGGTGCGTTTTGCCACGGACTGTTGTCCGGCTGGCCGCTGTCCCAGGTCCTCGACTACGCAAACGCGGCCGGTGCCATCGTGGCATCCCGAGTATCCTGCGCTGACGCTATGCCTACGCCGGAAGAGGTGACCTCGCTGCTGGCCGAACGCGGACGCACTGTTCCTGGCACCGTTCCGCAGCTTGCCACCGAAGGAGCAGCACTGTGACCCTTACACCCCTTGCCTCGAACAATGCGGTGGACGATAACCCCCGCCGCTACGAACACCTCAGCACCATCAGGCTGGAAGACCCTGAGGCCGTAGCGCGGGCAGCGAAGGCGCGCCGGCGGCACCCCGGCGTCAAAGCCGGGCGCCAGAATTTCATCGTGGCAGCAGACCACCCGGCCCGCGGAGCCCTCGCGGTGGGCAATGATCCGGTGGCAATGGCGGACCGGCGCCAGCTCCTGGATCGGTTACAGGTTGCCCTGGCCAACCCGGACGTGGATGGCGTCCTCGCCTCCCCGGACATCATGGACGACCTGCTGCTGCTGGGCGCCCTGGACGGCAAGCTGGTGTTCGGATCCATGAACCGCGGCGGACTCTCCGGCCTGGTCAATGAGCTTGACGACCGTTTCACCGGGCACACCGCAGCAGCACTGGAAGCGCTGGGCGCTGACGGTGGCAAGATGCTGACCCGGATTTGCCTGGGAGACCCGGACACCGTGGTGACCCTTGAGGCAACAGCCAAGGCGATCGATTCCCTCGCGGAGCGCAAGCTGATCGCCATGGTGGAGCCGTTCCTCTCGGTCCGCGAGAACGGGAAAGTGCGCAACGACCTGTCCACGAATGCCGTGATCAAGTCCATCGCCATCGCCGAAGGGCTGGGCTCCACCAGTGCCTACACCTGGATGAAACTGCCCGTGGTGGCTGACATGGAGCGTGTCATGGCGGCCACGACCATGCCGACGGTCCTCCTGGGCGGGGACCCGGACAGCAGCCAGGATGAAGTGTTCGCCAGCTGGCAGGCAGCCCTTGCCCTTCCTGGCGTGCAGGGCCTGACCGTTGGCCGCACGCTTTTGTACCCCGCTGACGGGGACGTGGCAGGCGCCGTAGCCACAGCCGCTTCCCTTCTTAACCACACCCCAGAAGTATCGGAGTAGATCCCGTGGGAACAACACCAGGAACGCGCAGGATGACGGTGGCGCAGGCCGTCGTCGAATACCTTTCCAAGCAGTACACCGTGGACTCGGTCAACGGTGTTGATTACCGGGAGCGGCTGATCCCTGGCACGTTCGGCATTTTCGGCCACGGCAATGTGGCCGGCGTGGGCCAGGCGCTGAAGCAGTACCAGCAGCTGGATCCGGCGATCATGCCGTACTACCAGGGCCGGAACGAGCAGGCCCAGGTCCACCAGGCCGTGGGGTATGCCCGGCACACCCGCCGCCGCCAGACCTTCGCGGTCAGCACCTCGATCGGGCCCGGTTCCTCGAACCTGCTGACCGGAGCCGCGCTGGCCACCACCAACAGGCTTCCGGTGCTGCTGCTGCCGAGTGACACGTTCGCCACCCGTGCCGCGGACCCGGTGCTGCAGCAGCTGGAACAGCCCTACGCCTACGACATCACCGTTAACGACGCGTTCCGGCCGCTGTCCAAATTCTTCGACCGGGTGTCCCGGCCGGAGCAGCTGTTCTCCGCGTTCCACCACGGCCTGCGTGTCCTGACGGACCCGGCAGAGACCGGTGCGGTGACCATTTCGCTGCCGCAGGACGTCCAGGCCGAGGCGTTCGACGTCCCCGAGGAGTTCCTGGCCGAGCGGGAGTGGCGGATCCGCCGCCCGGACGCGGACGACGACGACATCCGCCGCGCTGCCGATGCCATCCGGGCCGCGAAGCGGCCGCTGATCATTGCCGGCGGCGGCGTCCTCTACGCCTACGCCAACGAGGAGCTTGCCAGGTTCGTGGAACTGACGGGCATACCGGTGGGCAACACGCAGGCCGGCGTCGGTGTGCTGCCCTGGGACCACCAGTTCAGCCTTGGCGCCATCGGCTCCACGGGTACGACGGCGGCGAACGCCCTCGCTGCCGAGGCGGACCTGATCATCGGCATCGGCACCCGGTACGAGGACTTCACAACCGCATCCCGGACCGCGTTCCAGAACCCGGACGTCAGGTTCATCAACATCAACGTCGCCCCGATCGACGCCTACAAGCACGGCACCACGCTGCCAATCGTGGCCGACGCCCGCAAGGCGCTGGTGAAGCTGAACCAGGCACTGGGCGGCTACCGGACCGGCGCGGACTTGGAGCAGAAGGTCGCGGCGGAAAAGAAGCGCTGGGATGCCACGGTGGATGAGGCGTTTGACACCCGCCATACCCCGTTGCCTGCCCAGAATGAGATCATCGGCGCCACCAGCCGGGCGATGGACCCCCGTGACGTGGTGATCTGCGCCGCCGGGTCCCTGCCCGGCGACCTGCACAAGATGTGGCGCGTCCGCGACCCGTTCGGCTACCACGTGGAATACGCCTACTCCTGCATGGGCTACGAAATCCCGGGCGGCCTCGGCGTCAAGCGCGCAGCGCTGGCTGAAGCGGCGGCACGTACGACGGCGGGCGGCGAGGGCCGTCCGGACGTCCGGGACGTCGTCGTGATGGTGGGGGACGGCTCCTACCTGATGATGCACACCGAACTGGTCACCGCCGTCGCGGAACGCATCAAGCTGATCGTGGTCCTGATCCAGAACCACGGCTATGCGTCCATCGGATCGCTCTCCGAAATGCTGGGCTCGCAGCGGTTCGGTACCCAGTACCGGACCCTGGACGAGGAGCAGCACAGCTTCGATGACGGCGAAACCCTGCCTGTTGACCTCGCCCTGAACGCCGAGTCCCTCGGCGTGAAGGTCATCCGGATCGAACCGGGGGAGAAAGTCATCGCCGAACTCGAGCAGGCCATCCGCGATGCAAAGGCAGCACCCGAAGGATCCGGACCGATCCTGATCCACGTTGAATCTGACCCGCTCCTGGATGCCCCGTCCTCGGAATCCTGGTGGGACGTTCCCGTCTCCCAGGCCTCCGAACTGGACTCCACCCAGCAGGCGTACCAGACCTACACCGACCACAAAGCACGCCAGCGCAAACTGCTCGGCTGAACCCCCGAACCTCCTGACCACCACTCAAGGAAGAGTCCCCATGACTGCCACCACCACTGAGACCACTGTCATCAACCACTTCATCAACGGCGCCGAAACCCCCGGCGAGGGTGACAGAACCACGTCCGTCTACAACCCCGCTACCGGCGCCGTGTCCGCCACCCTGCGCCTGGCCAACCGGGCCGACCTGGAGACCGCCGTCGCCGCCGCCCGCAAGGCCGCCGACACCTGGGGTGACATCTCCCTGGCCAAGCGCACGGCCGTGCTGTTCAAGTTCCGCGAACTGGTTGCTGCCCACGTGGAAGAACTCGCGCAGCTGGTCACCGCCGAGCACGGCAAGGTCATCTCCGATGCCAAGGGCGAGATCGGCCGCGGCCTGGAAGTCATCGAATACGCCTGCGGGATCCCTACCCTGCTCAAGGGCGACTACTCGGACCAGGTGTCCACCGGCATCGACGTCTTCAACTTCCGTGAGCCGCTCGGCGTTGTCGCCGGGATCACGCCGTTCAACTTTCCCGTGATGGTGCCGCTGTGGATGGCACCGATGGCCATCGCCACCGGCAATGCCTTCATCCTCAAGCCCTCCGAGCGCGACCCCTCCGCCTCGCTGCTCCTCGCAAAGCTGTGGAAGCAGGCAGGCCTGCCCGACGGCGTGTTCCAGGTCCTGCACGGCGACAAGGAAACCGTGGACGGACTCCTGACCCACCCGGACGTGGACGGCATCTCCTTCGTCGGCTCCACCCCGATCGCCCAGTACGTGCACGAAACCGCCACCAGGCACGGCAAGCGCGTCCAGGCCCTGGGCGGGGCGAAGAACCACGCCATCGTGATGCCCGACGCCGACCTGGACAACGCCGCCGACCACCTCGCCGCCGCTGCCTTCGGCTCCGCAGGCGAACGCTGCATGGCCATCTCCGTTGCTGTCGCCGTCGGAGATGCCGCGGACCTGATCGTCAAGAAGGTCGAAGAGCGCGCCCTGGCCGTCAAGGTCAAGAACGGAACCGAACCCGACGCCGAAATGGGCCCGGTCATCACCCCGGCGTCCAAGGAACGCATCGTCCGGATCGTCACCGAAGCCGAACAGGCCGGCGCGGCCATGGTGGTGGACGGGCGTGACCTGGTGGTCCCGGGCCACGAAGACGGCTTCTGGGTGGGCCCCACCGTCATCGACCACGTCAAGACGGAGATGACCGCCTACACCGAGGAAATCTTCGGACCTGTCCTCGTCGTGGTCCGCGTCGACACACTGGAGGACGGCATCAAGCTCATCAACGCCAACCCGTACGGCAACGGCACCGCCATCTTCACCTCCTCCGGCGCCGCAGCCCGCACGTTCCAGCGCTCCGTCACCGTCGGCATGATCGGCATCAACGTGCCGCTGCCCGTCCCGGTGGCCTACCACTCCTTCGGTGGCTGGAAGGCCTCCCTCTTCGGCGACAAGCACATCTACGGTCCCGAAGGCGTCTCCTTCTACACCCGCGGCAAGGTGGTCACCTCACGCTGGCCGGAAACCCACCACGCCTCCGGCGCCTCCTACAACTTCCCGTCGAACTAGAAAGACAACGCTGTCATGACTGAGAACAAGCTGATCATCGGCACCGCACCGGACTCCTGGGGCGTCTGGTTCGCAGACGATCCGAAGCAGACCCCATGGGAACGCTTCCTGGACGAGGTTGCGGAATCCGGCTACAAGTGGATCGAACTGGGCCCCTACGGTTACCTGCCCACCGACCCCGCCCGCCTCGCAGAAGAACTGAAGCAGCGCGACCTCCAAGTCACCGCAGGCACCGTGTTCACTGCCTTCCACCGCGGCCTGGACCAGTGGGAAACCGCCTGGGAACCGGCGCGGAAGGTGGCAGAGCTGACGGCGGCCATGGGCGGCGAGCATATCGTGGTCATTCCGGCCATGTGGCGGGATGACGTTACAGGCGAAGCAGTGGAAAGCGGCAGGCTGAGCGAGAAGGCGTGGGCGGACCTGTTCGCCGGCCACAACCGGCTCGGCAAGACACTCCTGGAGGACTTCGGGCTGAAGCAGCAGTTCCATTCCCACGCCGACTCCCATGTTGGCGCCCAGGAAGACATTGAAACCCTCCTGGCCGCAACGGATGCGAAGTACCTGAACCTGTGCCTGGACACGGGCCACGCCGAATACTGCGGTGCTTCCAGCCTGGAACTCATCAAGAACTACCCGGACCGCATCGGCTACCTGCACCTCAAGCAGATCAATCCGGAGATCCTCAGGAAGGTCAATGAGGAGAACATGACCTGGGCTGCCGCTAACCTGGCCGGCGTCATGACCGAGCCGCCGAACGGCCTGCCGGACCTCCGCGCGGTCATCGAAGCCGTGGAAGCCCTCAACCGGCCCATCTTCGGCATCGTGGAGCAGGATATGTATCCGGTCGCCTTCGACGTCCCCATGCCCATCGCCAAGCGCACCCGCAACTACCTGCTGTCCTGCGGCTCCCGCACCGCTGTCAGCTGACCAATCCATCCCCAGACTTCGAAGGACAGAACAATGACACAAACCCTCCGCGTAGCCGTCATTGGCGCCGGGCGCATGGGCGCCGACCACATCCAGCGCCTCAACAAGCGCATCCACGGAGCCGAAGTTGCCGCCGTCGTTGACGTCGACCTTGCCCGCGCCCAGGCCGCCATTGAAGGCATCCAGGGCGCCGTGGCACTGGCCGATGCCGAGGAAGCCCTCAACAACGGTGACGTCAACGCGGTATTGATCGCCACCCCCGGGTTCCTGCACGAGGACATCCTGCTCAAAGCGCTCGCCAAGGACATTCCCATCCTCTGCGAGAAGCCGCTGACCCCGGACGCCGAGTCATCCTGGAAGATTGTCGAGGCCGAGGTCGCCCTGGGCCACAAGCGCATCCAGGTGGGCTTCATGCGCCGCTTCGACGCTGAATACGCAGCCCTGGGCGGAATCATCCGCAACGGTGAACTTGGTGAGCTGCTCATGCTGCACCACCAGCACCGCAACCCCACCACGCCTCCGGGCTTCACCAACGAGATGCTGATCCACGACTCCGTGGTCCACGAATTCGATGCCATCCGGTACTTCACCGGTGAGGAAATCACCAGCGTCCAGGTCCGCCTCGGCAAGGCCACCCGGAATGCCCCGGCCGGCCAACACGACCCCCAGCACGTCCTGATTGAAACCGAGTCAGGGGTCCTGGCCGACGTCGAAATCTTCGTCAACGCCAAGTTCGGCTATGAAGTGGCCACCCAGGCGTCCTTCGAAGAAGGCATCGTCAGCATCGGCGGGGACAAGGGGCCTTACACCCGCAGCGCCGGCCAGTGGGGCGGCAACATCACCCCCGGCTTCGAGGAGCGTTTTGGTGCGGCGTACGACGTCGAAATCCAGTCATGGGTCGACGCGGCACTTAAAGGCGAAATAGGCGGCCCCACCGCCTGGGACGGTTACGCCACCGCAGCATGCTGCGAAGCGGGCGTCGAGGCGCAGAAGAACGGCGAAAAGGTCGCTGTAAAGCTGGCCGCAAAGCCCGACATCTACAAGTAGCCACCCTGAGGAGTGTTTTCCCCGTGAAAATCGCGCTTGACCCTACCCCGTTCCACCACACCCACAGCCTGCTTGAATTCCCCAAGGTGGTTGCGGACCTTGGCTACAAATATATGCAGATGACTCCGCACGCGGACTTCATCCCTTTCTACAACCACCCCAAAGCGGATGACGGGCTGGTAGGCCAGCTGAACAAAGCGTGCAAGGATGCTGGCATCGAGATCGCCTCTGTGTTGCCGGTGCTCCGCTGGTCCGGCCCTGACGAGGACGCCCGGGAAGCGGCAATCCGCTACTGGAAGCGTGCCATCCAGATCACTGTGGACCTGGGCGTCAGCACCATGAACACGGAGTTCAGCGGCCGTCCGGAGAAGGCCGAGGAATCCGAAAGGGCCTTCTACCGCTCCATGGAGGAACTGCTGCCCATCATCGAACGGGAGGGCATCGACCTGCTGATCGACCCGCACCCGGACGACTTCGTGGAGGAAGGCCTCGCCGCCCTTCGCATCATCCGCGGTGTGAACTCGAAGAATGTGGGCTTGGTCTACGTGGCCTCGCACAGCTTCCACATGAAGGACCAGCCGCTGGACATCATGCGCGCGGCGGGGGACAAGCTGCGGCTGGTCCACGTGGCTGACACCATGAACCACCATGCGTCGCATGGGCTCCGGTATATCACCAACCCGCCGGGAAACCCCGTCCGTGTGCACCAGCACCTTAAAATCGGCGACGGCGACGTGAACTGGGACGAGTTCTTCGGCGGCCTGAAGGAGATCGGCTTCCTGGACCGGGAGGACACCGTCATGGTGTCCAGCGTGTTTGCCGAGGACGAGAATGCGGAGGAGGTCTCGCGCTACCAGCTTGAGACGATGAACCAGTACGTACAGAAGGTTTGCGTATGAGTGGTCCAGCTCCCGCTGCCACCACCGCCAAGGCTCCGGCCAACCACAAGAAGGCCCTCCGTACGGTCACCATTATTTCCACCTTCGGCGGCTTGCTCTTCGGCTACGACACTGGTGTGATCAACGGAGCTTTGCCGTACATGCAGGAGGATCTGGGGCTGACGCCGCTGACCGAGGGCCTGGTCACCTCCTCGCTGCTGTTCGGTGCAGCCTTTGGTGCGCTGTTCGGCGGGCGCCTGGCCGACCGCAACGGCCGGCGCACAATGATCATGGTCCTGGCGGTGATCTTCCTGCTGGGAACGCTCGCCTGCACATTCGCGCCGAACACCGAAGTCATGATCGCCGCCAGGTTCGTGCTGGGCCTTGCCGTGGGCGGCGCGTCAGTCACTGTACCCGTGTACCTGGCAGAGGTGTCGCCGAGTGCGCGCCGCGGCAGGATTGTCACGCAGAACGAACTGATGATCGTCACCGGGCAGCTGCTGGCCTTCATCTTCAACGCCTACCTCGGCAACACCTTCGGGGAAGCCGGTGGTATCTGGCGCTGGATGCTGGTGATCGCGACGCTTCCGGCCATCGCGCTGTGGATCGGCATGAACTTCATGCCGGAGAGCCCGCGCTGGCTGGCGTCCATGGGAAGCTTCGGCGAAACGCTCAGCGTGCTGCAGCGCATCCGGTCCCAGGCTGACGCGCGTGCGGAATTCGAAGAAGTCAAGGCCATGGCCGTCGAGGACTATAAGTCCAAAATGGGTTCCTGGGCGGACCTGGGCATCCCATGGCTCCGCCGGATCTTCTGTGTGGGCCTGGGCCTGGCGGTGATCCAGCAGATTACCGGCGTGAACTCCATCATGTACTACGGCACCCAGATCCTTGCCGAGTCCGGCTTCGGCCGGGAGGCGGCCCTGACAGCCAACATCGCGAACGGGGTCATCTCCGTCCTGGCGACATTTGTGGGCATCTGGCTGCTCGGCAGGGCGGGGCGCCGGCGGATGCTGATCACAGGACAGGTGGGGACTACCTCGGCCCTGGTACTGATCGGCCTGTTTTCGCTGATCCTGCCTGAAGGCCCCGCGCGGGGGTTCGTCATCTTGTCGCTGACGGTGACGTTCCTGGCTTTCCAGCAGGGAGCCATCTCACCCGTGACCTGGCTGATGCTGTCGGAAATCTTCCCGCTGAAGATGCGCGGCCTGGGCATGGGCGCCTCGGCGTTTGTCCTGTGGATCGTGAACTTCCTGGTGGGCTTCGGCTTCCCGCAGCTCCTGGCCGCCCTTGGGCTCTCGAACACGTTCTTCCTGTTTGCCGTGCTGGGCGTCGGCGCCATTGCATTCGCCGCCAAGTACGTCCCGGAGACCAAGGACAAGAGCCTTGAGGACCTGGAGCACTACTTCAAGACCATGGCTGGGAAGAGGCCTCAAGAAGCAATAACCGGGAAGGCCTAGGAGGCGCCGGTCTCCACCACTTGTCCGCGAAATGCCCCCGTTGAGCCTGGCTCAACGGGGGCATTTCGCCGTTGTGCTTCAGTGCGTCCCCTGGCCACGAACCCTGCCCAGAGCATCTGAAACGTAACTTACTACGTAAGAACATGCTAATGACAGGACAAAGTATTGACTTTTGTGAGGCGGGTCACCATGATCGAGGAGAAGGCATTTGAACGCACGCAAGGACGCGGGCGGCACCGCCCGAAAATCGAAGGAGATTTATCATGAAGAACTTTTCCTGGCGGAAAGCAGCGATTGTGGCCACGGTCGTCCCCATGATGGCCTTGAGCGCCTGCTCCAGCGGCGGCAGGCCTGCCGAGAGTGGAAACGGGGCCGCCGCCGGACAGGTGGCCACCACTGACAGGATCAAGATTGCGTTGATCACCCACGCGGCACCAGGGGACACTTTTTGGGACATTGTCCGCAAGGGGGCCGAAGAAGCTGCAGCCAAGGACAACGTGGAGCTCCTGTACACGTCAGACCCCGAAGGCGGCCGCCAGGCACAGCTGATCGAGCAGGCCGTGGATCAGAAAGTCGACGGCATCGCAGTCACGCTCGCCAAGCCCGACGCGCTGAAGAGTGCCTTGAAAAAGGCTACGGATGCCGGCATCCCGGTTGTCAGCCTGAATGCTGGAGAGACGGTTTCCGCCCAGCTGGGAGCCTTTACCCATTTCGGGTCAAACGAAAAACTCGCTGGTGCTGCTGTGGGACAGAAACTCGCGGGTGAATCGTTGTCCCATCCCATCTGCGTTATCCAGGAACAGGGCCACGTTGGCCTGGAGGCCAGGTGCGCTGGAGTCAAGGAAAAGATTCCGGCAACAGAAATACTTTACGTAACGGGCACGGACATGACCCAGGTGTCGTCCACCGTCACTGCAAAGTTGCAGGCAACGGCTGACGCTGATGCCATCATCGGATTGGGTGCCCCGTACACCCTGACCATCCTGAAGGCGGTCAGCTCCGCCGGCAGCAAGGTCAAGGTGGCCTCATTCGACATGAACGCCGAGCTTGCCCAAAAGATCGCTGACGGCGAGATCCTCTTCACGGTGGACCAGCAGCCCTGGCTGCAGGGATATGGCGCCATCGATTCAATCTGGCAAAACAAGCGTGGCGGCTTCACCATCGGCGGCGGCCAGCCGGTACTCACCGGTCCGGCCATCGTCGACAAGGCCGCAGCGGCTGACGCGCTCCAGTTTGCCCAGCAAGGCGTCCGCTAACCACCCCGTGTCTCTGGACGGGTAACGGCCAGGCACAAAGGAGAAACATCATGACCGCGACAAATACACTCAAAAGGCCAGCGGCGGCAATCAAGGATGAACGGATTGGCAAACGCAATCCGCTGCAGAAGCTGTTAGGCAGGCCCGAAGTGGGCGCTCTTGTAGGCGCGATCGTCCTCTTCATTTTCTTTGCTTCTGTATCGCAGACATTCATTCAACCCAATGCTTTTGCCACAGTGCTCTATGGCAGCTCGACCATCGGGATCATGGCAGTGGGCGTTTCCTTGCTGATGATTGGAGGGGAGTTTGACCTCTCCACTGGTGTAGCAGTCATCAGTTCCGCACTGACAGCGTCAATGTTCAGCTGGTACTTCAGCGTGAACGTATGGGTCGGCGTGGTTCTGGCCTTGGTTGTTTCACTCGGTATCGGCTACATCAACGGCTGGATCCTGATGAAAACAAAGCTCCCCAGCTTTATCGTCACCCTGGCAACGTTCCTGATGCTGACGGGTTTGAACCTGGGCCTGACACGGCTGATCGGGGGCGGCGTTTCGTCGCCGTCCATCTCCTCCATGGACGGATTTGTATCCGCGAAGGCGGTCTTTTCCTCATCGGTGAACATTGGCGGCGTAGATGTAAAAAACACTGTCTTCATCTGGATTGCGCTCGTCGCGGTGGCCTCCTGGGTGCTTCTGCGGACCAAGGTGGGCAACTGGATTTTCGCTGTCGGCGGTGACGAGAACGCAGCCCGCGCCGTGGGCGTGCCGGTCAAGGCGACGAAGATCGGGCTTTTCATGGCCGTGGGATTCTGCGGCTGGGTCCTGGGAATGCACAACCTTTTCGCTTTCGACGCGGTGCAGTCCGGCGAAGGCGTGGGCAATGAGTTCCTTTACATCATCGCCGCCGTGATCGGTGGCTGCCTCCTCACCGGCGGCTACGGCTCAGCCGTTGGCGGTGCCATCGGCGCCTTCATCTTCGGCATGGCAAACAAGGGCATCGTCTACGCCCAGTGGAATCCGGACTGGTTCAAGTTCTTCCTGGGCCTGATGCTGCTGCTGGCCACCATCGTCAACCTCATCGTCAAGCGCCGCGCGGAACTGAAGTAAGGGGCCGAACATGAATGCCAAACAGATTGACCAGCAGACGTTGCTCCGGAACGAGGCAGACCCGCTGACGCATACCCCAGTCCACCTGCTGTCCCTTGAAGGAGTGGGCAAGCATTACGGCAATATCGTGGCGCTGCGGGACGTCACCATGGCCGTGGACAACGGCCGCGTCACGTGCGTCCTTGGTGATAACGGGGCCGGTAAGTCCACCTTGATCAAGATCATTGCCGGCCTGCACCAGCATGACGAAGGCGCGTTGCAGATCATGGGCGAGGAACGGAAGTTCACTTCTCCACGGGAGGCCCTGGATGCCGGCATTGCCACCGTGTACCAGGACCTTGCGGTGGTGCCGCTGATGCCTATCTGGCGCAACTTCTTCCTGGGTTCCGAGCTGACGACCGGAAAAGGCCCCTTCCAGCGGATGGATGTCCAGGCAATGAAGGACATCACCAAAAAAGAGCTCGCGGACATGGGCATCGACCTGCGCGATGTGGAACAGCCCATCGGCCAGCTCTCGGGCGGTGAGCGCCAGTGTGTGGCAATCGCCCGGGCGGTGTACTTCGGCGCCAAGGTCCTCATCCTGGACGAGCCGACCGCGGCCCTCGGCGTGAAGCAGTCGGGCGTCGTCCTGCGCTACATCCTGCAGGCCAGGGACCGCGGACTCGGAGTCATCTTCATCACCCACAACCCGCACCACGCCTTCCCGGTGGGCGACCGGTTCCTGCTGCTCAAGCGCGGCAAATCAATCGGCTACTACGACAAGAAGGACATTTCCCTGGACGAGCTGACGGCCCAGATGGCCGGCGGCGCCGAACTCGCAGAGCTCGCCCACGAGCTGGAGCAGCTCGGCGGTCACGGTGATGTGGTCAAGGAAGTCCAGGCCGAGGTCGCCGACGTCACCCACAGCGCAGAAACGCCAAGGGAAAGCAGCCCGCGGCACGCCTAGCAAGGGGAGGAGGGGGCCCGGCGGCAAGACCCAATGGGCCCCCTCGCCATGCCGCAAGTGCACCACAACATCAGACGGGAAGACAGTATGACGATCCGGGTTGGCGTCATCGGCGCCGGTGTCATGGGCGCAGACCACATCAGGAACCTCTCCACTACCATCAGCGGGGCCGAAGTCACCTTCGTGGCGGACCTCGACGCCGGGCGCGCCGCTGCAGCAGCGCCACCGTCGGCACGTACCACCGCAGACCCTTCCGAGCTCATTAATTCGAGCGAGGTGGACGCGGTGGTCGTGGCCTCGCATGACTCGACGCACGCCGGGCTGGTGCTTGAGTGTTTCGAAGCGATGACACCGGTGCTGTGCGAAAAACCGCTGGCACCCTCGCTCCTGGAAAGCCTGGAGGTGGTCGCGGCAGAGGCGGACATCATTGCCGCAACCGGTACGCGGCTGCTGTCCATGGGGTTCATGCGGCGCTTCGATCCGGGGTACGTGTCCCTGCGCGAGTCCGTGCAGGACCGGGCCCAGGGCGAGCCGCTGATGGTCCACTGCACCAGCCGCAACGCCTTCGCAGGGCCAGGAACCACCGCCGAATCCGCCATTACCAATTCCGCTATCCACGAACTGGACATCGTCCCGTGGCTGCTGCAGTCTCCCATTGCTGAAGTCTCGTGGCAGGCGGGCCGGAGTTCGCGGCACGCGGACGGCGGCCTCCAGGATCCGGCGTTCATGCTGTTCCGCTTGGCCGACGGTACCCTGGCAACCCTCGAGCTGTTCCTCAACGCACGCTACGGCTACACCACCGCATGCGAGGTTGTGTCGGAACGGGGCACGAGCGCCCTGCCGGAACCAGCGGTTTTGGCGGTCCAGGAGGAAGGCCAGCGGCGTTTCGGTATTCCCGCCGACTGGCGTCCGCGGTTCGCCGACGCCTACCGGCTCCAGCTGCAGGCCTGGATTGCCGCGCTCAACCATGGCGAACCTGCCCCGCTTGCCACGGGAGAGGACGGACTGCGGGCCTCCCAGGTGGCCCAAGCCATGATCCGGTCACTGCACAGCGACGGCGCCTACACGAAGGTGATCTACTGATGCCCGCTGCACGCCTGCCGTCCCCGCGCATGCCGGACTCCATGGACGCTCCGGTCCTGCGGTGGGGGATCATGGGGCCGGGATGGATAGCGGAACGCTTCACCGAATCCGTACAGGCGCATTCGCGCCAGGTGATCGCCGCCGTCGGCTCCCGCTCATTGGCGAGGTCAAAAGCCTTCGCTGACAGTTTTGGCGTGCCCGCGGCTTACGGAAGCTACGAAGAACTGGCTGCCGCCCCGGACGTTGACATCGTTTATGTTTCCACACCCCACAATTTCCACCACAGGGCGGCCTTGCTCGCGATCGAGGCGGGCAAGCACGTCCTGATTGAGAAGCCGATCGGCCTGAACGCAGCCCAGGCGCGGGACATCGCAGCGCAGGCCCGTGCCTCCGGGGTGTTTGCCGCCGAGGCGATGTGGAGTTTCTTCCTGCCCAAATTCGATGTGGTCCGCCAAATACTCGAAGACGGGACGCTTGGTACGGTCACCACTGTCCTTGCAGAGTACGGCGAACACTTCGAGCCCAGCCACCGGATCTTTGATCCCGCACTGGCGGGCGGACCGCTGCTGGACCTTGGAACTTACCCGCTGGCCCTGATCACAGAAGTTTTGGGGGCTCCGCAACAGGTCAGGGCCGTTGCGCAACAGCACGAATCCGGAGTGAACGCGCAACTCTCAGCCGTGATGGCGTTCGACGGCGGGAGCCACGCGGTCATGAACACTCACCTGCATAACGTCACACCCACGGCGGCAACGATCGTGGGCACCAAAGCCACCCTGGCAATGGACGGCCCGTTCACCATGCCCGGGGGATTCGAGCTGCGGTTCCCGGACGGATCACGCCTCCGCCATGACGAACCGCCCGGAGCGCACTTTGAGGGCCTGCACTATGAGGCCGCCGCCGTGGCGCGCGCCGTCACGAGCGGCCTGGCCGAAGTTTCCGAACGCACACTCGGCGCGTCCATCCGGACGATGGAGGCAGCGGACGCCCTCCGCCGGCAGCTCGGCATTGAATTTCCAGGCGAAGGCAACCCGCCCGCCTGATCCTCCCTGTTCACACCATCGAAAGGACGAGCCATTGGCTTACATCTCACAGCACCCTGCGGCAGCCCCCGTACCGGTCCGGATTGGACTCATCGGCTCAGGCTGGATGGGCGCGTTCCATGCCGAAAGCATTGCCCGCCGCGTGCCCGGTGCCAGCCTGGCCGCCATTGCGGACCCCAACGTGGAATCCGCGCAGAACCTTGCCCAGGAGCTGGGTACCGCTAAGGTGACGGCGGTTGCCGACGATATCCTGGCGGATCCGGAGATTGACGCCGTGATCATCGCCAGCCCGGCACGGTTCCATTCCGCCCTGATTGCCCAGGCCGCTGCCGCCGGGAAACACGTTTTTTGCGAGAAACCGGCCGGCCAGTCCCTGGCCGAACTCGATGCCGCCCTGGCCGCTGTGGACGAAGCCGGCGTCCTGTTCCAGATCGGCTTCAACCGCCGCTACGCGGATGACTTCCAGGCAGCGAAGAAGGATCTCGCCGCCGGAGTGGCGGGTACCCCTCAACTCCTTCGCTCGCTGACCCGCGACCCCGGGACCGGAAGCATCCCCAACGCTGCCAGGGTCCCGGCCTGGACCATCTTCCTGGAGACGCTCATCCACGACTTCGACACCCTCAACTGGTTCAACGAGGGGGCCGAGCCCGTGGAGGTCTACGCGGTGGCGGATGCGCTCGTGGAGCCGTCCCTGCGCGACCAGGGGTTCCTGGACACGGCTGTGGTGACCATCCGGTACAGCAACGGCGCAGTGGCAGTGGCCGAAGCGAATTTCAGTGCACTGTACGGATACGACATCCGCGGCGAAGTCTTCGGCTCCAAAGGCATGGTGCAGGCCGGCCGGGCCACCGAAACGGCATCCCGGCGTTATACCGCAGAAGGACTTTCGGCGGACACGCCCCGGCTCAACGTGGAGCTGTTCCGCCAGGCCTATACGGACGAACTCGCCGACTTCGCCGCCGCGGTGCGGGCAAAGCGCGACGGCGTGCCCTCGCCGTCGTCGGAGGTGACCCTTACGCCCGGCGCCGCCGACGCCCGCCGTGCCCTGGCGATGGCCCTCGCCTGCATCGAGTCGGTCAAGAGCGGCGTCCCGGCTGCCGTCGCGCAGAAGGCAAACGTCTGATGCGGCTGGCCGTCTGTGCGGAAATGGTGTTCCTGGACCTGCCTTTCGTGGAACGGGTCCGCCGGATCCACGAGGCCGGATTCGACGTGGAATTGTGGGATTCGCGCACCAAGGACGTCAAGGCATTAAAGGCCACCGGCGCAGTGTTTTCCTCGATGACCGGTTACGCGTCCGGCAGCCTGGTGGATCCAGACACTGCCGATGACGTGGTGCGGACAGCTGAATCCCTGATCCCCACAGCCCTTGAACTTGGCGTCAGCCGGATGGTGGTGCACCCGGCGGAACTGGTGGAAGGCCGGGCCGCCCGCCCCGCCTACCGTTCCACCGGCCGCATGTGGTCCACCGGCGCACGGACGCTGGAGAGGCTCGGCAACCTGGGCGAGAAGCACGGGGTGACGTTCTGCCTGGAAAACCTGAACACCATCCTCGACCACCCCGGCATTCCACTGGCACGGGCCAAGGACACCCTCGCCCTGGTGGAGGCCGCCGGGCACCCGAACGCCAAGCTGATGCTGGATCTGTATCACGCCCAGTTGGGGGAGGGGAACCTCATCGAACTCGTGAGGCGCGCCCTGCAGTACATCGGTGAAATCCAGGTTGCGGACGTTCCCGGACGCTGCGAGCCGGGCACCGGGGAAATCAACTATGCAGCCGTGGCCCGGGCCCTCGCTGAGGCGGGCTACCTGGGCACAGTAGGCATGGAGGCCTGGGCGAAGGATGACAGCAACGCAGCCCTCGACGCCTTCCGCGCTGCCTTTATCGTCTATGCAGAGGACAAATCATGAAGAACGTAACGCTTGGCCTCGTGGGCGTGGGCCGGATCGGTGTGATGCACGCCAAAAACATCGCAGCCCTCAACGGAATGCTGAATCCGAAAGGAATTAACGTCACGCTCCGGCTCACGGACGTGGCCGAAGAGCATGCCCGGAACGTCGCCGCGGACGTGGATGCCGAGTATGTTTCCTCCGTGGGGGCGCTTCTGGCCTCGGGCGTGGACGGCCTGGTGGTAGCCACCGGCACCGTGACCCATCCCGAGCTGATCACGGCGGGGGTGGACGCCGGTATCCCGGTCTTTTGCGAAAAGCCGGTGGCCCTGAACGTGGCGGACGCCCTGCCGGTCCTGGATTACATCCGGGACAACCACGGCGTGGTCCAGATCGGACACCAGCGCCGTTTCGATGCCGGCTACCTTGAGGCACGGCGGGCATACCAGGCCGGCGAGCTGGGATGGATCCATTCCCTGCGTGCAGTCACCTGCGACATGGCCCCGCCGCCCGTGGAGTTCCTCGCAACCTCCGGCGGGCTCTTCCGGGACTGCTCGGTCCACGACTTCGACATCCTCCGCTGGCTGACCGGCCGCGAGATCGTCGAGGTCTACGCCAAGGGCTCGAACAACGGCGACCCGGCAATCGGCGACGTAGGGGACGTGGATACCGCGCTTGCCCTGGTGACATTCGACGACGGCACGGTAGGAACGGTTTCGGCGACCCGCTATAACGGGGCGGGCCACGATGTGCGGCTGGAAATCCAGGGGTCCAGCCGGTCCCTTATGGTGGGCCTGGACCAGAAGAGTGCCATGGCATCGGCCGAACCCGGGGTCGCATTCCCCTCGGGTGAGCCGCACAGGACGTTTGCCGAGCGTTTCGACCAGGCCTACCGTTCCGAAATGGCCGCCTTCGTTGAGCTTGTCCTGGGCCAGCGGGAGAACCCGTGCACACCCGAGGATGCTGTGGCCGCCTCCCGCGTGGCGGATGCTGCCCAGGATTCCCTGGCCAGCGGCGTTCCGGTCCGGGTGGCAGCGACGGTGAGGAGCAGCAGGATCTAAGGGGCCGCCCCGGGGCCCGTTGAGCGCCGGACCAGCAGGGCAGGTTCGAGCTTGCGGGCCACGGCGGGTCCCGGGCCGCCGGCCAGCCGCTTCAGCATGGCGCCGGCCGCCAGCCTGCCCAGTTCGCCGGCGTGCTGGTCGATGGAGGTCAGCCCGATCAGTGGGGAGGCCGCAACTTCGATGTTGTCGCAGCCCACAACAGCCACGTCATCCGGGACGGCCAGGCCATGCGAAGCCAGGGCTTCCATGATGCCGATCGCAGTCAGGTCGTTGTGGGCAAAGACCGCAGTGGGCACAGCGGCACCCGAAGCCAGGAAGTTGTTCATCGCGGCCCGTCCGCCGCGCTCCGTCATGTCGCTGTGCACCAGCAGCGGCTCCAGCCCGAACTGCCGCATGGCCCACAGGTAGCCTTCCCTGCGCGCGGTGTAAGGCAGCCACTCCGAGATATCCACGTGGGCAATCCGCCGGTGCCCTAGTCCGTGCAGGTGCTCCACGGCCAGCGCCCCGGAACGGAAGTCGTCGCACAGGACGGAATCGACGCCGTCGACCTCCAACTCCCGGGTGATGACCACCGCAGGCGTCCCCCGCAGGGCTGCCGCCAGATCCTCCGGCGAACCTGTGTAGCCGGCGAGGATCACGCCGTCCACCCTCAAGTCCACGAAGGAGCGCACCGCTTCGAGTTCCGTGCCCGGGTCAGCGGAGCCGACGGCGACCATCACCTGGTTGCCGCTGCCGGCGAGGCCATCGGCGATGCCGTCATAGATGTCGGCGAACACCGGGTTGTGAAGGTCAAGGAACAGGACGCCCAACGTGTTGGTCCGGTAGCTTGCGAGCCTGCTGGCCAGCCTGTTGGGGGAATAGCCCAGGGCGGCGGCGCTCTCCAGAACAGCTGAACGCTTGGCGGGTGAGACCTTGGGGGAGTCGCGCATCACCAGGGAAACGAGGGCGCGGCTTACCCCGGCCTCACGGGCCACGTCCTCCATGGTCACGGACCGGGGGCCGGAAGAAGGCTGTTTCACAAGGCTCCACTATGCCATCGCCGCGCCGGTCGGGCTTCAGGCGCCGAACGGCAACCGCGGGTCGATATCCTGCCCGTCCCATGTTTGGCGGACCCAGCCGTGGTGGGGGTCATCACTGATCAGCCATTCACGTACGGGACCCGGGCCTGCCATCACGTTCAGGTAGTACAAGTCATAGCCCGGAGCGGCCATTGCAGGACCGTGCCAGCCATAGGGCACCAGGACAACGTCGCCTGTCCTTACCTCCGCAGAGACGTCGATGGGGCGTTCGTCTGAGGCGTAGACACGCTGGTAGCCGATGGCGTCGGAGTTTGCGGGGGCCGGGGACCCGGCTGCCACCTGGGTCTCGAAGTAGTAGATCTCCTCGAGGTGCGTCTCGCCGTCTTTCTCCTCATCATGCTTGTGCGGGGGATAGGAGGACCAGTTGCCGGCGGGAGTGAGGACCTCGCACACGATGAACCGGTCGGCCTCCAGTGCGGCCGGCGTGCCGAAGTTGTGGACCTGCCGGGAGCAATTGCCGGCGCCCCGCAGTTCCACCGGGGTCTCAGCAGCAGTCACCAGCCGTGTGGGGTACGAATCCTTGGCCGGTGCGGTGGCAACCGCTACCCTTCCGCCGTCGGCCGAGCTGATGGTGACTGTCCGTCCAGTGCCGGAGTAGAGAACGTCGCTGGGCCCGTGAAACACGGACGTCCGGCCTTCTAGGAAGTATTTTTCACCGTCCACCGTGACGGTGAAGGCTCCGTTGAGCGGCACCACGATGCGTTCCTCCTGGGCGGCGGGAAGGACGACGTCGGCCCCTGCGGCGAGGGTGGCCACCTTCAGTCCGGTATGTGCCCAGCCGTCCACGGTAAGTTCAGAGTCGGAGGCCCCGATCGAGACGTCCCATGCGCCGTCGGCGGCGGTACCCAGCGGATATACCCAGTTGGTCATGTGAATTGGCTCCTTGCGGTTAGCGCTGTACGAGTGTCATTTCAAAGCTGTAGGAATCGGCGCGGTACACGTGGTGCCCGGTTTCCACGCGCCGGCCTGTGTCATCGGTGGCCGTGCGCTCCATGGTGACCAGTGCTGATCCGGGCGCGGTCTCCAGGAGGGTGGCCTGGTAGTCGTTGGCCACCACGGCCCCTATCCGCTGGTTGGCAAGCCGGAAGTTGACGCCGCCGCGGCGAAGGATGGCGTAAAGCCCCTCGGCCGACAGCATCGCCTCGTCCATGGCTGCAATGTCGTCCCGGACCCAGTTCTCCATCAGGGCCAGCGGCTTGCCCCCAACTTTCCTCAGCCGGGTGAAGTGGTAGACCTTGGAGCCGGCCGGCAGCTGGAGCGTGGCCAGGGTGGCATCATCCGCCTCGACATGCGAGAAGCTCAGGACATCAGTGGTGGGCTTCTTGCCGTTGTTGGTGAGGTCGTCATGGAGGCTCGAGAGCTCCAGCGGACGACGCACCTGGCTGGACACCACCTGGGTTCCCACACCGCGTTTGCGCACCAGCAGGCCGGAACGGACCAGTTCATCCATGGCCTTGCGCATGGTGGGACGGGAAAGGTTCAACTGTGCAGCCAGGTCAATCTCATTATCGAGCCGGCTGCCGGGCTCCAGTACTCCGCTGAAGATTGCGGCTTCGATCCCCTGCACCACCTGGTGGTAGAGCGGGACGGGGGAGGAGCGGTCAATGCTGAGACCCAGGTTGTTCGCCACGGTACTTCCCTCATGTTCCTTGGTGCGGGACGTCGTCGCCCGGTGGGGCTCAAACGGCCGCTTTGCCGCTATATGTTCGCTTGATAGGACATACTTTTCTTCCTTCTTGATCCTAGCAGGCGCTCCCTTCGGGTCAAGGGGCTGCGCCACTGAGGGCGGAAGCTAGGGGCGTGATCATGTAAGGACATTAGGACTTTCTCTTGACGGCTAACGTTAGAGCGCTCTAATCTGAGTGGACCGCATCACATTCCCCGGCCGGGCATCCGGTCCCCGAGAGAATTTGAGAGGCAACAATGCTGTTGCAGAAACCGTCACCGAACGCCCCCGCAAGTCAACGCCGGGGCTACCTTGCCCGGCTCACTGTCATCTCCACCCTGGGCGGGTTGCTCTTTGGCTACGACACCGGCGTGATCTCAGGCGCCCTGCTGTACATGAACGATTCCCTCAACATGAGCTCCGTCGAGGAAGCCATGGTGGTCAGCGCCCTGCTGTTCCCGGGCGCTGCGGTGGGCGCCCTCACCGGCGGACGCATGGCGGACAGGCTGGGACGCCGCGGATCCCTGCTGGTCTGCGCCCTGCTGTTCCTGTTTGGAGCCATCGGCTGCGCCATCGCTCCCACCGTGTCCTTCATGATCGCAGCCCGCATCCTGCTGGGACTGGGCGTCGGTGCTGCCGCCGTCACCTGCCCGCTGTATCTCGCGGAGATGGCACCTGCCCACCTGCGCGGCCGCATGGTGACCATCAACGAACTCATGATCGTTACCGGGCAGATGCTGGCATTCGCCATCAACGCCCTGCTGGACGCCCTGATCCAGGACACCGAAGTCTGGCGCATGATGCTTGGCATCGCGTCCCTCCCGGCCATCGCACTGCTCGCCGGAATGCTGATGCTGCCCGAATCCCCACGCTGGTACGCCATCCGGGGCCGGCTGGAGGACAGCCGCCGCGTGCTTAACCTCAGCCGCAGCCCCGAAGAAGCTGCGAACGAGTTCCAGGAGATCGAGGCGGCAGCCAGGACCGCCAAGGAAGAGCGCGGCCATGCGTGGCGCGATCTTCGGGACAACCCCTGGATGCGGCGCCTGCTGTGGATCGGCATTGGCCTTGCCACAGTCCAGCAGGCAACCGGCATCAACACGGTCAACTACTATGCCCCCACCATCCTCGAGAAAAGCGGGTTGGGAGTCAGCGCTTCACTGGTGGCGACCATCGGCGTCGGTGTGACCTCCGTCCTGATGACCATCCTGGGCATCTGGCTGCTTGGTTTCGTCGGACGGCGCACGATGCTCGTGATTGGATTCTCCGGCGTGGTGGGCTCACAGGCACTGCTGTCAGTGGTTTTCCTGCTGCCCCAGTCCGACCTGGCCAGCTACACGATCCTCGCCGCAATGATGCTCTTTGTGGCATTCGTCCAGTGCTTCATCGGCACCTGCGTCTGGTTGCTCCTCTCCGAAATGTTCCCACTGGCCATCCGCGGTTTCGCGATGGGAATCGCGGTGTTCGCGCTGTGGACCGTCAACGCCGCCATCTCGTTCCTGTTCCCGATCGTGGTGGAGGCATTGGGATCCACCGGAACGTTCGCCCTCTTCGTCCTGGTCAACGTTGCTTCCCTTGCCTTCGTGATGAAATATGTCCCGGAAACCAAAGGCCGTTCACTCGAGGAACTGGAGGCCCACTTCCGCGAGGGCGCCCAGCCGGCGAGCCTGCCGGCCTAGCTTTCCGTATCCCGTACCAACGCGGGGTCAGGTACAGCCATCCCGGTGCTCCGGAACGGGCGGTATCTGACCCCGCGTTGCTTTAGGTTTGAACCGTGAACCTCTCCGGAAACCTGGGACCGAATCCGCACAACCTGGAAGTGGAGGACCTGGACAGTTTCGACCGGCTCCTCCACGCCGGCGCAGTGGACCTGCACGGCTGGCATGCGCAGTCCCTGGACCTTCGGGGGAGGGCGGCGGCCTTGGAACGCGTCCAGGTTGAGGGAGCCATTTTCCTGGGCTGCGCGTTCGACGAGGGCGTGGAGGATCTCCTTCGCCGGCGGGGAGCGCTGATCTTCCCCCGGCTGGAGTCGGTCCCGTTCGACCCGTACCGTGCCACGCTGTACGCGCCGGAAGAGTTGTACGCCGGACTGGCGGACGCCCCGTACGAAGCGCTGCCGGATGCACGCATTTACCAGTGGAGCATCCAGCCGGGCCAGCGGCACCGGCTGGACGCGACACTGGCGTCGGCGCTCCATGACCATGCCATCGGCGATGCCTTGGACGAAGTGACCCGGTCCGACGCATGGCAGGGCCGTGGGGTGGTGGGAGTGATGGGCGGGCATGCCGCGCAGCGCGGCAGTACGGACTTTGCGAACGCCGCCCTGCTGGGCAGGCTCCTGGCGCGGGACGGACGTGTAGTGGCTACCGGCGGGGGACCGGGCGCAATGGAAGCAGCAAACTTGGGTGCGTACCTCAGCGAGGCGTCCGACGGCGAGATGCTGGCCGCGCTGGACGACCTCGCCTCCGTCCCCGGCTTCCGCCCCTCCGTGTCAGCGTGGGCGCGGGCGGCGGCCGCCGTCGTCGAACGTTTTCCCGGCGGCACGCCGTCGCTCGGAATTCCGACGTGGTTCTATGGCCACGAGCCGCCCAACTGTGAGTCTTGACAGTGGCTGGTCCGGGACTGGCTGGCAGGATGGGTGCAGGCCGTTCCGCCCGTGGATGCGACTCACCGCACAACTGACCCGCATGGTGTCTTTAAGTAGATTTGTCGGTCCATTGGGTGGTCCGGCCGGCACCTGTCCGGCCCACCTCGGTAGCTTGATCAGAAGATTGTCCACCCCTTTTGCGGGGCGTGACCCATCACAGTGCTGTTCCTTGGTGACCTCACCCGGACTGGCGTCGGCCAGCGACGGCCATGACCGTGTCCGTGAAGAGGAAAGGTACCAATGACCGCCATGTCTATCGTCGCGCATACCCATCCATTCGTCGTCGGTGTCGACACGCACGCCCGAAACCACGTCTACGCGATCCTCGCCGCGAATACCGGCGCCTTGCTAGAATCCCGGGATTTCCCTGCCACTGGTGCCGGGATCAACCGGGCAATCGACTGGGTCGCCCGCCGCACCGATGGTAGTGCCGATACTCTCTGGGTGATCGAAGGTGCCGCATCCTACGGGGCGATCCTGGCCGGCACCGTAGCCAGCCACGGCTTCCCTGTGGCAGAGGCGCCGCGCATGGATGCCAGGAAGCGTCGGGGGGTGGGCAAGACCGATGCCCTGGACGCCCACCAGATCGCCATCTCGACCCTGCCCCTACCGGTGGACAAGCTGCGCCGCCCCCGCCTGCATGACGGGATCCGCCAAGGCGTGAGGATTCTGGTGACGGCGCGGGGATCCCTGAGCAAGGACCGCACCCGGTCGATCAACGCGCTCAACGCCCTGGTGCGCGGCAATGACCTGGGCATCGACGCCCGCAAGAAGCTCACCAGCAACCAGATCACTGAGGTCTCAAAGTGGCGGTCCCGGGAGGAAGAACTCTCCTTGTCCATCGCCCGCACCGAGGCCGTGCGGCTGGCTAGACACATCCTGCTTCTCGACGAGCAGCTCACGGCCAACGAGAACCAGCTCGATGAGTTGGTCAAGGTCAGTGAGGCCGCACCCTTGCTGGAGGAAACAGGGTTCGCAGCGATCAGCGCCGCGAAGTGCCTCGCTGCCTGGTCACACGAAGGAAGAGTCCGTAACGAGGCGGCGTTCGCATCCCTGGCCGGGGTGAATCCCATACCCGCATCATCCGGGAACACGGTCAGGCACCGACTGAACCGGGGCGGAGACAGATCCCTGAACAGTGCCCTGCACATGGTCGCGGTCACCAAAATGAGCCATGACACCAAAACCCGCGAGTACGCCGAAAAACGACGCGCCCAAGGGAGAACCAACAAGGAAATACGCCGCTGCATCAAGCGCTACCTCGCACGCCATATCTACCGCACGCTCAACGCCTCAGCAACACAAACGCCTTTGGCTATGGCAGCGTGATTCAGGACCGGTGTGGCGTTGCGATAACAGCTCTCCTTAATCCGGTAGCAGCAGCGTCATCTCCACATTCCGCGTTCTGTGTGCCCGGTAAATGATCCGTCACCGGGCGCTACGAGGTCACATCATGGTCCGGGCGTGGTGCCCATTAAAGGATCCCTGCGGGACAGCAACTAGGAAGCGTCATCCAATTGCAGATTTGGCAGACGCCGCCGCCGTCACGTTGTCGTTTCCTGGAATCGTCTGAACGGAAGGTTCGAAGTCGCCTGCAGAGCCTTTCCCGGCGTCTCAACCGCCTTGGTACGTGATCAGGGGCGGGCTTGGTTGCTTACCGTGCGCTGCCGGGCGCGTCATTGACCAGACGAGGAGTGCGGTAGCGGCAAGGGGTGCGATGAAGGCTGCCATGGTCACCAGGCTGAGGCCGACAATTGAACCGGCGAAGCCAAACATCGTTGTCACTCCGACGCGGAGTGCGGAGCCTCCGGGAATGAGCCGTCCAAAAGGCAGGGCAACCGCGAAGCCCATCAATACTGCTGCCGCAAGGATCAGCGGCCACTGGTTAGGATGCCCGGCCCCAAGGAATTGGGCGGCCGCCACCACGATGAGACTTGCACAACACAGGAGGGCCGACCAGCGCATGACGCCACCGAAACGCGGGGTCAGCACTGTCCCGGCCGCGATGGTCGCGGGGATGGCTGCCAGCGCGCCGACGGCCAGGCCGAGGTTCATGGCGTGGGTGGAATCCTTGACCATTGGTGCCCAGCTACTGCCGGTGAGGGCAAAGAGGGCACACCCAACTCCGGCGGTTATGGTCACCAGCGCGGCCGCGCCAGCTGGCGCGGCCCGCCGCCGGGTCCAAGTTGCCGCCGAAATCGGCGGAGACCACGGCGCTGCCCGAAATGTGTCGCGCGGTGCTGGCGGGCGGTTCGCACTGTTCTGCCGCAGAGCGACGACCAACAGCACGACAGCGCCCAGTGTGCCGATCAGTGGTGTCATCAGCGTCAACGCCCCGAAGACGAGCGCCAACGGTGCTGCCAAGGCAGTACTTTGCACAAGGCGCATGGGCAGAGCGCGTCGTTTACTCAGCATCGATTCGACCGGTGCCACAAGACAGATTGTCCCGGCTATCCACGCGAGGATAAGGAATAAGAGGGTCGACGATCCAAACCAACTGCGGCCGAGGTCGGCGTCCGCTTCCTCAAAACCGACCGACCAACTCGCTGCCGTCAGCGCCGCGAAGCCGCAGGCCGGTATGGCGCTGGCTGCGGTGGACATAGCGGCCGGGGCGGAGAGCCGCCCAGCCCGATGCAAGAGAACTATGGCGGAGAGGGCCAATGCGAGTGGTCCGATGAACACTGCCAGGACGAGCCGGGCAAAGCCGGCTCCAGGGAGGATTATCGCGTTGCTCAACAACAGTGCGGTGGCACCGATATACGCGACCAGAGCTGTCGCGGCCAATCCGGCCGCCCAGCGGAGCGTTGCCCGCTCGCCCAGCCCGTGGCCGCGGAGGGACCACGCTTCCGGAACAGAAGGGCGCATCAGGCCTCGGTCACTGGCGTGCTGTTCGAGACTGTCGAGCACAATACTGCTGTGCTCCTCACGCCAGGATCGCGGATACCACCGCAACAGTCGGGCATACCGACTCCGCCGACGGCCGCTCACTGAGCGAGCCCCCATGACATTGTCGCCGGCGCGGGACGGCTGTGAGCAGCGCGGGGAGCCGCTAACCGGCTTTCCGCCGCCCGGAGCCTGGCAGCGAGTCGCTCCGCCTCCAAGGCCAAGGCTTGATGCCCATTTTCCGTCAGTTCGTAATAGCGGCGCGCCCGCCCGTCGACCGTTTCGTCGCCCGCTCTGCGAACGTGCCCATCTCGCTCAAGACGCTCGAGCGTGGCGTAGAGCGTCGTAACCCGCAACGAAACGGCGGCCGCGGAGAGCTGTTCAACGTCACCCAAGATGGCGTATCCGTGCTGACGTCCGCCGGCGAGGGCCGTGAGGATCCAAAAGGCAACTTCGGTCATGCTCAGCAATATACCCAACATGGGAATATATGGACAGACATGCCCGGATGAGGAGCCTTTAGCGGACACCCCGGGGAGATTGCGGATGATGCAGGCTGGGGGTGCCTTACCGCGTCCAGTATTGAGTGCGGATTAACCGCCGAGCGGGGCAACACCCCCGAATTCCACGTTGACCGGGCACCCAGCTGCCTTCGAGTACTTGCGCTCCAGACTTGCAACGTCCGATGCGGCCCTGACTGATTCATCCAGCGTGAGGGTCAGATGTGAACCGTCAGGCGATACCGAAGTGATGTTCACAGCAGGGTCGGAGGCCAACAGCTCGCTGGCAAAATCGGAGAGTTGCCCGGGGGAACAGGCTGCTGTCTGGACTGAAATGTCGACGTTTGGAAACCGGGCCAGTAGGTCCTGTAGCTTCGCGCCCACCGGGCCGTGCCAATGAACGATAATCCGGTTCCCCTCGACCACTTCGACTGAGGCGAATTCAGCATCCCCTGCCAGCTCCCCACTCAGCGTGCTGGCCGCATGAGAGATCGTTCCGTCCGCAGGTGCAGCTTCAGGACTGACCAATGAGCCAGTAGGCGGTTGGATTGGCGTCGGCTCCTGCATGGGCGGCTGGGCAGCTTCGCCGGCCCGACCCGCAGGCCCCGTTCCGGCGCAAGACGTAGCGAAAAGAGAGAGACCGAGCAGGACAACCGTTAGGCGCCTGATCAACTTTGAACTCTCACTTGGCGTGGCCACACCTTATGCTATTGATCGGTGCGGAATAGGGCTACCCCGCCACCGCGGCTGGAGCCATTTAGGGATCCCTGAGCGGACGGTGCCGCGCAACGGTTGCGGGGATCGTGGCCTAATTTCGACGCGAGCGATTTTCTATCATTTCTTGTCGCAGCCTACTTTGGACTCGTTGGCGAGCCTCCGTGGGGGCCTGGTCCAACACATCATTGGCATCGTCGCCGATGAGCCAAATAAGTCCCCGATGTCCCTGCTCATTCGACGAAACTAGTGCAATCGAATACATGCGATCACCAGCCTCATCTTCCGCCCAGGTTCTGGCTTCCGACAAAGTCGCATCCGTTAGATCGTAGGTGCTGACCGAGTAGCCGGGCCCGGGCTCCTCAAAAAAGTACACGCGGAAAGTGCTCTGGTGTTGCTCCCAACTGCTGTCTCGTTCGTAGGACTTTTCGACGTGCATGCAGGTGATCTTACGCTTCGAAGAATAGGCCAAGGCCCTGGGCGATTCTGTTGCCGGGCCCCCTACCGGCACCGGGCACCCACGAGACACAGCGAAACATTCTCGGAACCCCGCCCGCACAGTCTGCCCGTAAGCCGGTCGCTCACCACTCTGCACATTCCAACCTCGGTGTCCGGCTCCCCACCAATAGGGCAATGTACGTTTACCCCGCACGGTGAGCATGCACGCTGAACGGGGGTCAACTGCAACTGTCTGTTCCGTCTCATATCCCTTGGGATACGAGACGTCTCACAGGCTTGCCCCGCGGGAGTATGTTCCTGTCTAATCCCGGCACTTGCCCAAGGGTAGACAGGCCTCCCTCGGACACAGCTCCGCGAGCTTCGCCAGCAACCAAAACAACGGGGAGAAAAAGCTGGTTGGCAGACTGCCAAGCCTGACTCCTACCGCTTGACAAGACATAGAAGCGTCTACTTCGCGACCCACATTGCCAAGTACTTCGCGAACGCCGTCCGTGAAGCGATCCTGCTGGAACTGTGCACCGGAGGTATTGTCTTCCTGCCCGGCGCCGCCGGCACCGTGCAGGAAATTTTCCAGGACGCCTGCGAAAACTACTACGGGGCAAGGGAGAAGATCACGCCCATGGTGCTCGTGGGCAAACACCACTGGGAGCACCAGTTCCCCGCGTGGCCGATGCTCCGCAGCCTGGCTGCAGGTCGGCACATGGAGGACCGGATCTTCCTGGTGGACACGGTGCAGGAGGCTGTGGAGGTGTTGCGGCGCACGCCGGCGGCGGCGTGAAACTGGTGCATGCGTCCGGCCCGTCAGAGGTCCTTCCGGCATTGGGTTTTGCCCAGCTCAAAGAGCCCGTTGAGGTCCCCGGCCGAGAGCCCCTCCGGGGTGCCGATCTCCGGGTACATCAGCTGTGTGGGATCGTCCACATGGTCGAGGCCCATCACGTGGCTGAGCTCGTGCAGGATCACCGCGCCGGCATACAGGTGCCCGTCCGGGTTCAGCAGTTCATCCGCGATCTGAGGTGCGTCCAGGTCCAGGCCGCCCGTGACGAAAGCCTTGGGGCCGTCACCGTAGCTGAAATGGGTGCTGCCTCCGGTACCGATGACTTTGCCTTTCAGCTGCGGCGCCACCTCCGGCGTTGTCCATGCGATGAGCAGCGGCGCCCAGCGTTCACCGTAGGCATCAGGCTGGTACGGCGGCCTTTGAGGGGAGGGCTGTTCATCCGTGGTCCCGTCGTAGATGAACTGGATTCCGGTCGCGGCGGAGACAGTGGCGATGGCCTCCGGGATCAGTTGCTGCGAGGCGGCCGGGGCGAGATCGTCATTGATCACATAATGCAGGGGCCTGCAGGGGGAATATCCCACCGGGCTGCCGTCCCCGTTCACGGCGAGGAAGCGGTAGGAATCGCTGCCAAGTGGCGGAGCGCTGGCGGCTGCCAGGGGAGAGTCGGACTCCTCCAGCCCCGGGGGCGGGGTGCCCGTCCGGCCTTCAGCATGGGGCGCTTGCCCGGCCTCCCCTGAGCGGCCGGCGTCATGCTGCCCGGCGTTCTGTCCTGTCCCGGGGCCGATGCGGACATCGAGCAGATCCTTGAAGCGCGGGTCATTCAGAAGGAATGCTGCTCCGAACACGGCGGCCACGGTCAAGGCAGCGGCCAACAGAAGTTCAACACCGCGGCGGACACCCAGCCGCGCCTTGCTCCCCGCGTGGCGGGACGTCTTGTGGCCCGGCCGCCGGACTTCCACTAGCCCACGACGGTGCCGAAGACCAGCCCCAGCAGGTAGGTGACTGCGGCGGCGCCCAGCCCGATGGCCAGCTGCCGGAGCCCGCGTGTCAGGGGTGACGTGCCGGACAGCAGGCCCACGGTGGCGCCGGTGACCAGGAGGGCGAGGCCCACCAGTACGCCCGCCACCACGAGTGCGGCCGTCCCGGTCAGGCCGAATACGAACGGCAGGATGGGAATGATGGCACCGGAGGCAAAGAAGCAGAAGCTGGACAGGGCCGCACCCCATGCGGTGCCCACGGCCTCATGCTGGTCCTCGACGTCGGGCAGCTCCGGCTGCAGCGACAGGCTGGGATCGCAGTCGCAGGAGAACAGGCCCATCCGCTCGGCGACGCGGTGCTCGGCTGCTTCCTGGGTCATGCCCCGGGCCAGGTACACCAGCAGCAGTTCGTTGTGTTCAAGGTCCAGCTTGGGGGCCGCCATCAGGGTGACCTGGGTGGGACGAGTTGCTGCCAGCAGTTCCCGCTGCGACCGGACGGAAATAAACTCACCGGCGCCCATGGACATCGCTCCGGCCAGGAGCCCGGCGATGCCGCTGAGCAGCACTACGCTGCTGGCCACGCCCGATGCTGCCATGCCCATGACCAGGGAAAGGTTGCTGACCAGGCCGTCGTTTGCACCGAAGACGGCGGCACGGAAGGTGCCCGCCAGCCGGTTGCGGCCGCGGGTGGCGAGCCCCCGCACTACTTCCTCGTGGATCTGCTCGTCGGCAGCCATGGCGTCAGTGGCGTTGGGGTCCTTGGCGTAGGGGGAGCGGCCTTCTGCCCGCTGGGCCAGCGCGAGGACAAAGACGGAGCCGAAGTGGCGGGCCAGGAACCCCAGCATCCGGCTGCGCAGCGATGCGCGCCGCGGCTTGCCCGCCCGGTCACCCAGCAGCGCCAGCCAATGTGCCTCGTGGCGGCCTTCCGCCTCGGCCAGGGCCAGCAGGATGTCGCGTTCTTCACCCTGCCGGTTCTGCGCCAGATCGCGGTAGACGGAGGCCTCTGCCCGTTCATCCGCGAGGTACTGCCGCCACCGCTTGACGTCCGACGCCGATGGCTGGCTCTGCTGCTGGGGTTGGCGGGGTTCCGCTGCAGCAGGAAGGGACGACGCTTGCGGCATAGCATGGCGGTTTGATTTGGCGTGCTGGGACACGGAAACTCCTGGGCTGGACGGGGCATGGTGCGGCCCCATTGCAGTTGCCAGCCTACTGCGAAAATCCGCTGTTTTTTGGCAGGTATTCCTCGCCGGGACGTTTCGGCCCGCCTTAACTTTCGGGCGATGTCCAGATCCGGCAAGGCAGGCAACGGGCTCTTGACCCCCTTGCGGTGCGGTGCTGTGATGAAAGTGTGGCGCAGCCGGCGCCCTCACTGAAAGAGCACGTCAGGCGAACAAACGGAGGTTCGATCATGAGCACCACCGGACAGCACCCGGACATGCCGCATCTTGACGCCGTCGAGGCGGATCCCGCCTACGACTACGCCGAGGATGCACCCGTAGTGGAGGACGACTGGGACACGGAGGACGAATTCCTGGACGAGGAGGAACCTGTGGTCCAGGCCCCTCCCGTCGTCATTGACGCCGAGGACCGCGTGGTCCCGCCGGAGGACCCTGACGAGGTCCGGAACAGCGAGTAGGACTGACGACGGCGGCACCTCCCTTTCGTGGAAAGCGAAGGGGAGGTGCCGCCGTCGTACGTCCTGCCGGTGATGGATACTGCGGGACTTAGCCGGGCGGCGGTGGGCCCGGACAGCAGCGAATCCGCGACGTTGGCATTGATATGAGGTGTATGTGGTGCCATGGCGAGGCCGCGACGGTGATACCAGTCAAAGTATCTTTAGGTGCCATGGCGCGCATGCAATGAGGCGTCACAGAAGGGGTGGGCCATTAGTATTGCTCCAAAGTGGGCCGGGCTGCCGGCCATGAAAGGTTCGTAGATGAAGGCACTGCCAGTTGAGCCGAGCAACGTTCCGGTGGCCATCGGTTCAAGGATCCGGGCGGCCCGGCAGTCCCAGCGGCTCACTATTGAACAGGTTGCTGACGCGACGGGCCTGACCAAGGGATTCCTCAGCAGGGTGGAGCGCGACCTCACCTCCCCGTCCGTGGCGTCCCTGGTGACACTCTGCCAGGTCCTCTCCGTCTCCATCGGTGACCTCTTTGCGGCACCGGAAACGCACCTGACCAAACGCAATGAGGGTCCGCGGATCTCGCTGGGCGGGCAGGGAATCGTGGAGCGGCTCCTCACTGCGCGCTCGGAGCGGCGCGTCCAGATCATCCAGGCGTGCATTGAGCCGCACGGCCGGGGTGAGTCCGAGCTCTACGCAGTGGACTGCGACGTGGATGTCCTCCATGTGATTAAGGGAAACATCCGGCTGATCCTCACCAATGAGGAGTATGACCTCAGCGCCGGAGATACCGTGACCTTCCCCGGCCGTGAACCGCACACCTGGATCAACCCGACGGACAAGCCCGTCGAGGTCCTCTGGGTCCTGGTCCCGGCCGCCAGCCGCTGAGTCCGGCCACCCTGTCTCTCCAGCTCTTGCGCTGGCAGACTGCGCCCTCGAAAGCGCAGAGAGTAAACAGATGGTGCACACGGGAAAACACGCTGTATGATGGCTGTCACATCAGTCCCCCAACTCCTTGAAGGAGAGGCCTCCATTGGAAGAGCTGCGCATCGAAGCCAACGGCAACCTTGGCCCCATCGATTCATCCCGGATTCCCCGTTATGCGGGAGCTGCCACCTACGCCCGCCTTCCCCGGCTGGACCAGGTGTCCTCGGCTGATGTCACCGTGGTGGGCGTCCCCTTCGACTCCGGCGTTTCCTACCGCCCCGGCGCGCGCTTCGGCGCCAACCACATCCGGGAAGCCAGCCGCCTGCTGCGCCCCTACAACCCGGCCTGGGACGTCAGTCCGTTCGAAAACATCCAGGTGGCGGACGCCGGCGACATGGCGGTCAACCCGTTCAACATCAACGAGGCCATCGAGACCGTCCAGCAGAACGCACTGGACCTCACGGCCGGCGGCAGCAAGCTGGTCACCCTGGGCGGGGACCACACCATCGCCCTGCCGCTCCTGCGCGCCGCTGCCGAACGCGCCGGCGAACCTATTGCCATGCTGCACTTTGATGCGCACCTGGATACCTGGGACACCTACTTCGGTGCCGAGTACACCCACGGCACGCCGTTCCGCCGGGCCGTGGAGGAGGGAATCCTGGACACGGAGGCCATCAGCCACATCGGCACCCGCGGTCCCCTGTACGGCAAAAAGGATCTCGACGACGACCACCGCTTTGGGTTCGGCATCGTCACCTCGGCGGACGTCTACTACCAGGGCGTCCTGGAAACTGTGGCCAAGGTCCGCGACCGGATCGGCAACCGTCCGCTGTACATCTCCGTGGACATTGATGTCCTGGATCCCGCCCATGCGCCGGGCACCGGCACCCCCGAGGCCGGTGGCATCACCAGCCGGGAGCTGCTGGAAATCATCCGGGGCTTCCGCGGCATGAATTTGGTGGGCGCGGACGTGGTTGAGGTGGCCCCGGCCTACGACCACGCCGAGATCACCGGCGTCGCGGCAAGCCATGTTGCCTACGAACTGGTGACCCTGATGGCTGACAGCGCGGTGGCAGGGGACCGGAACGGAGCAGCCACCGGCTACGCTGCCCAGGCGCTGGGCCAGGAAGTCCGCCGCCCGGCGGGCTTCGCCGCAGCAGGCAAGGAATAGCACCGTGGACAGTTTCGAGCCGGCAGCTGCACCGGCCGGGAAAGGCCAGGGGGCCGGCGCCCGCAACGGCGGGGACCTCGTCGTCGAAACCCTTGAGGCGCTGGGTGCCAAGACGGTTTTTGGCATCCCCGGACAACACGCCCTGGGACTCTTTGACGCCATGGGCAGGGGCAATCTGCAGTTCGTGTCCTCCCGCGTGGAGAACAACTCCGCGTTCGCAGCAGACGGGTACTCCCGGGCAACCGGCGAAGTGGGAGTGCTCTTCCTGTCCACCGGCCCCGGTGCACTGACGTCCCTGGCCGGGCTGCAGGAAGCCTACGCCACAGGCGTCCCCATGGTGGTCGTCGCCAGCCAGATTCCGCTGGAAGGGCTGGGGGCGCGGCGCAAGGGCATGCTGCACCAGCTTGATGACCAGAAGGCATCGGCCGCGAACGTCACCAAGAGCCAGCGGCTGATCCAGCACGCATCCGGCATCCCGTCCGCCATCCAGGACGCCTGGACCGAAGCGATTTCCTCGCCGCAGGGACCAGTGTGGCTCGAGGTCCCGCAGAACGTGCTGCTCGATCCCATCATGGTGCCTCCCGTCGAGGACGCGCTGGCGGAAGCGGCGGACAATCCGCCCCGGGTGGAGTTGGTGCGGGAAGCGGTGAAGTGGCTGCAGGCGGCCGAACGGCCGGCCATCATTGCCGGCGGCGGCACCCGGCGGGGCCGGGCAGAGAAGTCCCTGCTCTCGATCGCCGAGAAACTTCGTGCTCCCGTCATTTGCACTCCGGGGGGCAACGGCGCCTTCCCCTGGAACCATGAGCTCTCGCTGCAGTCCTGGATCGAGGACCGCTACATGACCGATCTCCTGGAAGACGCGGACGTCCTGGTGGTAGTCGGCTCCTCCCTGGGCGAGGTCACCTCCAACTACTTCACCTTTGAACCGCGCGGCCGCATCATCCAGATCGACGCCGAGCCCCGGGTTTTGGAATCCAACCGTCCCGGGCTGGGGATCCGGGCAGACGCAGGCCAGGCGCTCGCCGCCCTCGATGAAGCGCTGGTGGTTGAGGTGGGCGGAACCGGGCCCACCTGGCACGGAAAGCCGCCGGAGGAGCTGGTGAAGGAATCGCTGGCGAAGGTCCGGGACCGCCTGGAGTCGCAGGACCTGGCCAAGGAACTGAAGTTCATGGCAGACATCCGCGAAGCAGTTCCTGCCGGCATGCAGACCTTCTGGGACATGACCATCGCCGCGTACTGGGGCTGGAGCTGCTGGGATGCCCGGGAGGGCCAGTTCCATTCCGCGCAGGGCGCCGGTGGCCTGGGTTACGGCTTCCCGGCCGCCCTTGGCGCGGCTGTCGGGCTGGAAACGGTCGGCAGGCCCGGCCGGGTCCTTGCAGTGTCCGGCGATGGCTCCTCGATGTACTCCATCTCTGAACTGGCCACAGCCAAGCAGCACAATGTGCCGGTCACCTGGCTGATCGTGGACGACGGCGGCTACGGCATCCTGCGCGAATACATGGTGGGCGCCTTTGGAAAGGCCACCGCCACAGAGCTTGCACGGCCGGATTTCGTCAAGCTCGCCGAAGCGTTCGGTGTGCCGGCCACGAAAGTGGCGCCGGAAGACGTGGGGGAGGCGCTGAAGGCAGGATTCGCAGCCGACGGCCCCAACGTCGTCGTGGTGGAAACCCTGCTGAAGATGTTTGCACCCACCCATCTCCCTGAGTGACCCCCTCCTGAACTTCAGTGCCCGCGAAAGCCCCTGCTCATAGCGAGTTGGGGCTTTCGTGGTTTCCGCACACGATGTTTAGTTTCCTAAAGCAACAACTTTCCTATATAGTTGCTTCAGGCAAACAAGTAAGGAAAGCACTTAGTCATGGCAGTAGCACCGGATACGGCAGCGGAGCTCGTGTACCAGATCTTCGACCTCCAGCGCGCGGTGCGGTGCATCGCCACAGCCAGCGTGCGCGGGCAGGACACCGGGGTCGCGCTCCAGGGCGTCCTGAGGTTCGTTGGCGAAGGGGAGGCCCGGGCCACGCGCCTGGCCGAGCGGCTGGGAGTCAGCGCACCCGTCCTCAGCCGGCACATCGCGGACTTGGAAGACCAGGGATTGGTGGTCCGCAGGCAGGACCCCGACGACGGCCGCGCGCAGTTGGTTGCCCTGACGCCCCTCGGCGCGGCCAAACTCCGTCACATCGAGGAGCAGAGAACAGCTGTCCTGCAGGACTACCTGCGCGACTGGAGCGAGGAAGACGCCGGCACCACGGCGAAAATCCTGCACAAGCTCACAGAATCACTGAAGCAATCAGCCCGGGCAACGGCGGCCGGCTCCATCACACCCACCGTTTAGGAACAGACCCATGGCACGTCCAGCCGCTCCCGGCGCTACATCAGGCACCCCCGCAGGGGCGCCACCCGAAATGTCCCACCGCCAGATCATGGAAGCCCTCACCGGCCTCCTCGCAGCCTTCTTCACCGCGATCCTCAGCAGCACCATCGTGGCGAACGCGCTGCCCACCATCATGTCGGACCTGCACGGCACCCAGACTGACTTCGCCTGGGTCATCACCGCTGCGCTGCTGGCCAACGCTGCAACCACCCCTATTTGGGGGAAACTCGCGGACCTCTTCAACAAGAAGGTCCTGGTCCAGCTCAGCATCATCATCTTCGTGGCCGGCTCCGTCCTTGCGGGCCTGTCCGAAACCATCCCGCTGCTGCTGGGCGCCCGCGTGATCCAGGGCGTGGCCATGGGGGGACTCACGGCACTGTCGCAGGCCATTATCGGCACCATGATCCCGCCGCGGAACCGCGGGAAGTACTCCGGCTACATGGGGGCGGTCATGGCAGTCGGCACCGCCGGCGGACCGCTGCTGGGCGGCTTCATCGTGGACAGCCCGCTCGGCTGGCGCTGGACCTTCTTCGTCTGCGTGCCGCTCGCCGTCGTCGCACTCATCCTGCTGCAGGTCACCCTCAAAATCAGCCACGTCCGCCGTCCGGCAAAAATTGACTGGCTCGGTTCCATCCTGCTGACCTCCGGCGTAAGCCTGCTCCTGATCTGGGTCTCCTTCGCCGGCAACCCCGCCTACTACGACTGGATCTCCTGGCAGTCAGCCCTCATGGTGGGCGGCGGAATCCTCCTGCTGGCACTGCTGGTACTGGTGGAATCCAAGGTGGAGCAACCCATCATCCCGCTGAATATCATCTCCGAACGCACCACGGCACTGGCCATCCTCGCCTCCGTGGCCGTCGGTATCGCAATGTTCGGGTCCTCCACCTTCCTCGGCCAGTACTTCCAGGTGGCCCGCGGCGCCACACCGACGGAAGCCGGACTCCTCACCCTGCCCATGATCGCCGGAAACCTGATTGGCTCAGTCGCGTCCGGCCTGCTGATCAGCCGCACGGGCAAGTGGAAGGGCTTCCTGATCGCCGGCTCCATCCTGCTGATCGGCGGGCTGGGACTGTCCGGCACCATGGACCACACCACGGAACTCTGGCATGCAGGAATCTTTACCGCAGTGCTGGGCCTCGGCCTGGGCATGCTGATGCAGAACCTCGTCCTGGCCGTGCAGAACACCGTCCGCGCCGGAGACATTGGCACGGCCAGTGCCTCAGTAGCGTTCTTCCGGTCCGTGGGCGGCGCCATCGGCGTCTCGGTGCTCGGCGCCATCCTGGCCAACCGGGTCAGTGAACTGGCCACCCAGGGCATGGCCGCGGCGGGCATCCCGGTGCAGGGCGGGACAGCGGGGGCCAGCATGGACCTGGCGCACATGCCGGAACCCGTCCGCGAGATCATGCGCGCCGCGTATGGGGACGCCACCGCGGAAGTGTTCCTGATATCCGCCGCCGTGGCAGTCGTCGCGCTGGTTTCCGTATTGTTCATCAAGGAAAAACCCCTGCGGAGGACGGTTGATATTCAGCCTGTGGGCGCCCGGGAGAGCACGACGGCGGAGCTTGCCCCGGCAGGCAGGTGATCCCCAGGGGTACGCCCCGGGGATGATCTTTGCCGGAGCTGTTTCACCGCGGGGAGGAGTTTCGTAGAGTGGGAAGGCTAAGGATGTCAGTCCCGGCTGCTACTACTTAAGCCACTGATCTTCGCAAACTCATCCTCGAACTCATCTTAAGGACCCGTGGGCATGCTCCTTACCCTCATACGGCGGTTTTCCAGGCCGTATATGCCGTACATCGTGGCCGTCATCGTGTTCCAGCTGGCGTCCACCATCGCGGCACTGTACCTGCCCAGCCTGAACGCCCAGATCATCGATGAAGGTGTCTCCCGCGGGGACACAGACTTCATCTGGCGGACGGGCGCTGTGATGCTGGTGGTGGCCTTCATCCAGGTGGGTACTGCGATTGCGGGTGTCTACTTTGGCTCCAAGACGGCCATGGCGATGGGCCGCGACCTGCGCCGCGGCGTGTTCCGCAAGGTCACGAGCTTCTCGGCCAAGGACGTCAACGCCTTTGGTGCGCCGACGCTCATCACCCGCGGCACCAACGATGTCCAGCAGGTCCAAATGCTGATGCTGATGGGACTGAACTTCATGGTGGCCACGCCCATCATGTGCGTTGGCGGCATAATCATGGCCCTGCGCGAGGACCTCAACCTGTCCTGGCTGGTCTGGGTTTCCGTGCCCCTCCTGACGGTGGTCGTGGGGTACCTCGTGGTCAGGCTCATGCCCCTGTTCCGGTCCATGCAGAAAAAGATCGACCGGATCAATGCCGTGCTGCGTGAACAGATCATTGGTATCCGGGTGGTCCGCGCGTTCGTCCGGGAACCCTATGAAACGGAGCGCTTCGGCGAGGCGAACAAGGAACTGACGGATGTCTCTTTGAAGATCGGTGCCCTGTTCGTGCTGATGTTCCCCGCCATCAGTATGATCCTCCACCTTTCCACTGCTGCCGTGCTGTGGTTTGGCGGGCAGCGGGTGGATTCCGGTGAGATGCAGGTGGGCGCCCTGACCGCCTTCCTGCAGTACCTGCTCCAGATCCTGGTGGCCGTCATGATGGGCACCTTCATGGCCATGATGATTCCCCGTGCGTCAGTCTGTGCCGACCGCATCGGTGAAGTGCTCGACGTCGAACCCTCCATCCATGATCCGGAGCGGCCGGAGGTGCCGGCCACGCTAAGCGGAGTGGTGGAGTACCGGAACGTCACGTTCGCCTACCCCGGTGCCGAGTCGCCGGTGCTGAGCAACATCAGCTTTACGGCCCGTCCCGGGCAGACCATCGCCATTATCGGTTCCACCGGCGCGGGAAAGACCTCCCTGCTGTCCCTCCTGCCCCGGCTGTACGATCCCGCCGAGGGGGAAGTGCTCCTGGACGGCGTCCCGGTCAGCAAAATGGACCGGGCCGATATCACCAAGCGCGTAGCCCTGGTACCCCAGCGGCCGTACCTCTTCTCGGGGACCATCGAGCACAACCTCCGGTTCGGAAAAACCGAAGCCACTGACCAGGAGCTCTGGGAGGCACTGCGGGTGGCCCAGGGGGACGAGTTTGTCCGCGCCAAGAAAAACGGACTGGATTCCCGCATCTCCCAGGGCGGAACCAACGTCTCAGGCGGCCAGCGACAGCGGCTCTGCATCGCCCGGGCCCTCGTCACCAGGCCACGGGTTTACCTCTTCGACGATTCCTTCTCCGCGCTGGATGTGGCTACCGACGCACGCCTTCGCGCCGCACTGAAAGCCATGACGGCGGACGCCACGGTGATCATCGTCGCCCAGCGCATCTCAACCATCACTGAGGCGGACCAGATCCTGGTTCTGGACAACGGACGCATTGTGGATCGCGGAACACACCAGGAACTCCTGGAAACCTCGCCCACCTACCAGGAAATCGTTGAATCCCAGTTGAGCGTGGAGGAAATGGCATGAGCGCCCGCAAAAAGGACTCCACGGACATGAAGCAAACCGCACCCGGACAGGACGGGCCCGGCGCGGAACTGGAGCACGAAACCATCGAGGACGACGGCTTTATCGAGGAGGAGTACAAGCCTTCCGAAGCCGACGGGGACATGTTCGGCGGGATGCCGGCCAAAAAAGCGGAGCACTTCTGGCCTTCCGCCAAGCGGCTGATGGGGTTGCTGAAGCCGGAAGCCATGGGAATTTACGTGGTGGTGGGCATGGTGGTGATCGCCGTGGTCCTGAATGTCATCGCGCCCAAAATCCTCGGCCAGGCCATGGACGTCATCTTCGCCGGAGTGGTGGGAAAGCAGCTTCCCGCCGGCGCAAGCAAGGAACAGTTCGTGGACGGGCTGCGGCAGCAGGGCCAGGACAACTTCGCGGACATGGTCTCCCGGATGGAGCTGGTGCCCGGCACCGGCATCGACTTCGACAAGCTCAGCATGCTCATCGCCGTGGTCCTCCTGATGTACTTTGTTGCCAATATTTTCCTGTGGCTGCAGGGCTATGTCCTGAACCGCATCGTGATGAAGGTGATCCGCCGGCTCCGCGACGACACCGAGAAAAAGCTCAACCGCCTTCCGCTGAACTACTTCGACACCCGCCAGCGCGGCGACGTGCTCTCACGGGTCACCAACGACGTCGACAACATCCAGCAGGCGCTCCAGCAGGCCTTCGCGCAGCTGATCAACTCACTGCTGACCGTCATCGGCATCGTGATCATGATGTTCATCGTGTCCTGGCAGCTTGCCCTGATCGCCCTGGTTGCGCTTCCCCTTTCGGGCGTGGCGGCAGGCATGATCGGCGTGCGCAGCCAGAAACTCTTCGCCGCCCAGTGGAAGAACACGGGCGCGCTGAACGGGCAGATCGAGGAGTCCTTCTCGGGACACGACCTGGTGAGGGTCTTCGGCCGCGACGCAGACATGCTGGAACGGTTCGAGGAGCGCAACGAGGAACTGTACAGGGCAAGCTTCGGGGCGCAGTTTGTCTCCGGCATCATCTTCCCGGTGATGCAGTTTGTTTCCTACCTCAGCTACGTGGGGATCGCAGTGGTGGGCGGACTCCGGGTGGCCTCGGGGTCCATGTCCCTGGGCGATGCCACCGCCTTCATCCAGTACTCGCGGGAGTTCACCCAGCCGCTGGGGCAGATGGCCGGCATGGCAAACATGCTGCAGTCCGGCGTAGCCTCCGCTGAACGGGTCTTCGAGTTCCTCGACGCCGACGAGCAGGACGCGGAAACCGCCACGGAGCACCTCCCGGCCAGGACTGACGGGCACGTTGATTTCAATGACGTCACGTTCAGCTACACCGAGGACAAGGCCCTCATTGAAAACCTGTCCTTCACCGCGGAACCCGGAAACACCGTGGCCATCGTTGGCCCGACCGGAGCCGGAAAGACCACCCTGGTGAACCTGGTCATGAGGTTCTATGAGCTCAACTCCGGATCGATCATGCTGGACGGGGTGGACATCACCCGCCTCAGCCGCTCCGAGCTCCGCTCCAAGGTGGGAATGGTGCTGCAGGACGCCTGGCTATTCGGCGGTTCCATCTACGACAACATCCGCTACGGCAACCTCGACGCCACCGAGGAGCAGGTGATGGCTGCAGCCAAGTCCACCTTCGTGGACCGCTTCGTGCGCGCCCTGCCGGACGGCTACAACACTGTCATCGACGAGGAGGGCAACAACGTCAGCGCCGGCGAGAAGCAGCTCATCACTATCGCCCGCGCCTTCGTGGCCAATCCCTCGCTGCTGATCCTCGACGAGGCCACCAGCTCTGTTGACACCCGTACCGAACTGCTGGTGCAAAAGGCCATGGCAGCGCTCCGCACCGACCGCACCAGCTTCGTGATTGCCCACCGGCTGTCCACGATTCGCGACGCGGACACCATCCTGGTGATGGAAAACGGCAAGATCGTGGAACAGGGCAACCACAAGGTCCTCCTTGCCGCCCGGGGCGCGTACTACCGCTTGTACATGTCCCAATTCGCGGGGGCAGACGCCGGGGACGTCCCGGTGGATGATTCGACGGCGGTGCACAGTTGAGCGCCGGCAGACCCATCGAGGTCCTGGTCCCCATGCGCTGGGGGGACATGGACGCGTACGGGCACATCAACAACGTGCAGATCGTCCGGATGCTCGAGGAAGCGCGGATAGCGGCCTTCGGCCCGCCACGGGGCGCGGGACTGCCCGGCGTGGAACCGCACGTTTCCCTCTTCAACGATGTCCCCGACGGCACCATGGCCCTCGTGGTGGACCACAAGATCCGGTACGTCAGGACCCTTGAGTACCGCAACGTGCCGGCCGTGGTGCAGGTGTGGATCGGCGCCGTCAAGGGAGCCAGCTTCGACATCCATTACCTGGTCCAGGATCCGGTCACGCGGGAGGATTGCGTGAAGGCGAGCAGCCATCTGGCGTTCGTGGATGAAGCCACCGGGCGGGTACAACGCCTCACGCCCGTCCAGAAGGAACGCCTGGCGCCGTTCACTGCCTGAGCTGTCTTTGCGGACACTCAAGCGCTGAGGCCGTTGCGCAGGAGCGGCCTGCATCGGAAACTGAAAACCCCAATCAAGGAGTAGACATGGCCAACAAGAAGACCTGGCAAGAAATGTCCCCGTCCGCCAAGGCCGGTACCATCCTGGTCGCGATCGCACAGGTGTCCCTGCTGGTGGCGGCACAGCGGGACATCTCAAAGCGGCCGGCGGCATTGATCAACGGTCCCAAGGCTGCCTGGCGGGCGGCATCCTTTATCAACTTCATCGGTCCCGTGGGCTACTTCACCTTTGGCCGGAAGCGGCCCGGCGCGGGCAAGTAGCATTGCCGGGGTTCCTGGCTGAGCTTGCGGGGCTAAGGTGCGGGTGGGGACTAGGCCGGTACCCGGAACGTAAAGGTAGTCCCTTCGCCGAGGGTGCTGTCCACGTCAATGGATCCGCCGTGGGCTTCGATGATCGCCTTGCTGATCGGCAGGCCCAGCCCCACGCCAGGGATTGCTGTCCGGCGCACGTTGCTGGAACGGAAAAACTTGGCGAACACCTCAGATGCGTCCTCCGGCGTCATCCCCATTCCTGTGTCGGTGACCCGGCACGCCAGGAGCCCGTCCCGCTTCTCCAGCGAGACCAGCACCTTGCCGCCGTCGGGGGAGTACTTGATGGCGTTGGACACCAGGTTGTCCAGAACCTGGGAAATCCTGGGCCCATCCACGTGGGCCTCCAGCCGCTCCGGAGTATCCGCCCTGAGCGACACACCTGACGCCACGGCCCGCGGTATCGCCGAGGAAACGCTGGACCGCACCAGGTCGGCCACGTCCACGGCCTCTGGCGTCACGATCAGCTGGCCGTTACGGCTCGAGAGGAGGTCCGAGACCAGCGTCAGGAGGCGTTCGGAGTTCCGCCGGATGATCTCAAGCATGTCCCGCTGGGCTTCCTCCGGCTCGTCACCGAGCAGGATTTCCACGTAGCCCAGGATGGAGGTCAGCGGCGTCCGGAATTCGTGCGAGACGCTGGAGACAAAATCATCCTTGGCCGTCAGGGCGTTCACCAGGTCCGTCACGTCACTGAAGACGATCACGGACCCGGCGAACGCGCCGTCGTCGTCCCTCATGGCCCGGGCGGTTGTCACAAAGGCGCGCTGTTCGCTTCCCGAGCCGAGCCAGACGAGGTAATCCGTGAAAGTCTCCCCAAGGACGGCACGGCGGACCGGCCGCTCCTCCACCGGAACCAGCGTGGTGCGGTCCGGCCCGAAGACCAGCAACTGGGACTCGTTCGGGTCCGGTAGGTCCTTGGGCCGGGCAAGTTCATGATTGGTCCGCTGCTTCCTGTTCATGAGGACATCGTGCCCGTCCGCGTCGACGGCCAGGACCCCCAGGTGGACAGTGTCCAGGATGGTGTTCAGAAGCGACTCCTGGCGCTGGCTGCTGCGAAGGTTGGCCTGCAGCTGGGCGTCCTTCTCCTCAAGCGCGCGTTGCTGCCGGGTCATGCTGAGCGTCAGGACACTGACGGAAACCCCAATGCCCAGCATCATCACCGGCAGGAGGAGGGACCGGGCCAGGTCCTGGGGCGTCAGGCTCCCTTTCAGCAGGAGCGGGACCCAAATGATGGCGAGCGGTGCCAGGAAGGACAGCCACAACGAGATCCTCGGATAGTACCCGGACGCGCACAGCCAGATCACCGGGAACACTGCCAGCAGGCTGATGCCCGTCAGGCTGTCCTGCCCGCCCTCCCGGCCTATGGCTATGGAAACAAAATCAAGCAGCGGAATGACCAGGAAACTTGTATAGGGCAGGCGATCCCACGGAACCAGGTAGCAGAGCGCCATGATGGCCAGCTGCGATACCAGGAAGGTGACAAACAGCGGGTTGTCCATGGTTTCGGGGAAGAACGCAGTCACCAGGAATGCGGTCAGGAGCGTGGTCACGAACAGCGGCATCTGGCTCAGGGCCACACGGTCCGTCAGCCGGTACTCGTGGAAAGGCCGCCGGAAGAACCTCAGCTTGCCTGAGGACCATGCCACGGGGTGGTCCATGGCGCGGAACTTGCGGGGCGGGGTGTGTGGAGCCATGCCAGCAGGATATCGGCAGCCAGCTATACTTCTGACGTTGGCTGCTGAGGGGGCGCTATGAGTGATGCACGAGTTGGACTGGTCATCGAGGATGACCACGACATCCGGGAACTGGTACGCACCGTGCTGTCCCAGGCCGGTTTCGACGTGAGCGTAGCCAGCAGCGGGGCAGAAGGTGTCCTCGTCGCCAAGAACATCAATCCCGACGTCATCACCCTGGACCTGGGCCTGCCGGACATCGACGGTTTCGAAGTGTCCCGCCAGATCCGCGAATTTTCAGATGCCTACATCGTGATGCTCACGGCCCGCACCGAGGAACTGGACACCCTGATCGGGCTGGAATCCGGGGCTGACGACTACCTCACCAAACCGTTCCGCCCCAGGGAACTGCGCGCCCGCATCGCCGCCATGATGCGCCGGCCACGTTCTGTCGCAGACCCTGTCGACGCTCCGCAGGCAGAGCTGCCAGGGGATGGGGGAGCCGCACACCCCGAGCGGGGGAACTTCAGCCACAACGGGCTGGAGCTGAGCTACTCGTCCCGGACCGTCGTCGTTGACGGCACGGAAATGAACCTGACCCGCACCGAGTTCGAACTCCTGCACGCCCTGCTGGAGGCAGGCCGGACGGTCCGGACCAAATCCGACCTGGTGCGCCGGCTGCGCGATGAGGATTACGACGTCGGCAGTTACATCAGCGAGGCGGACGAACGGTCCGTCGAGGTGCACATGGGAAACCTGCGCAAGAAGCTGGGCGACTCGCCGCAGAAGCCGCGCTGGCTCCAGACTGTTCGGGGAGTGGGTTACCGCCTGGCGCCGGGCGAACAATGAGACTGTAGCCGGTGCATCGTCAGCCGGCTGCACTGGTTAATGGTCCGGAGGAAGGTGGCCGCCAGCTGGGGCAGGACCACCGCCACATCCGACTGGCGGGATTCGCTGCGGATTTCGCCTTCCAGGTCCATGGCCAGGCCTGCGAGCCGTTCGGCGCCCACCATCTGGCTGGAAGTCTTCAGGCTCAGGACCGCGTCCACTGACCCCTCCAGATCTCCCGTTGTCAGCGCCAGCCGCAGGCGTCCGATCCGGTGCGGCAGATATTCAATGAAGTTCCCCACGAAGACCTTGCAGTACCCGTCGTCCTCTTCCAGCTCCTCCCGCAGCCGGTCGAGAACCGACTGGTCAACCAAGGGCCGGGCGGCATCATTTGCGGCGCTCATGACGGTCCTTTCGGCGGGTGCAGTCCATTCCTGGAAGGGGGTGGCGGGGTGGGGCATTTGTTTCACTTCAGGTTAGGGGCGTTGCTTTGGCACGAGAGCTTTTGGCATGAGAATTGTGGGTTTCTTGATGAGACTGCGGGTTTACCCCTGACGCCTGGGCTGGTGGTTTTTGGGCATCCAGTTCGCACGGTGATGAGCTGTTGCAGCACCGCCGGGTGCGTGGCTCCGGCTGCCGTGCCTTGAACCAATCCATCCTTCCGGGCAGCACTCAAGGACTCAGGTGGCAATGCCAAAAGATTCGATCAAGATCCGGTAAAGGCAAACTTGCGGCGGAGCGAGCGGCGGAGTCTTCAGCCGCCAGTTTCCAGGAACTGCACCAGCCCTGCCTCCAGCGCGGAACTGTCCTTAAGTTCGCATTCCCATAGCGTCAGCACCTGCCAGCCGTCCTCTTCGAGCAAGCGGCGCTGGCTTGCGTCCCGGTCGCGGGTCCGGCTGCGTTTGGCAGCCCAGAATTCGGCGTTGGCCTGGGGCGCGTGCTGGCCTGCCCGGCAGTCATGAAAGTGCCAGAAGCAGCCATTGACAAAGATGACCTTTCGGCGGCCGGCGAACACCAGGTCAGGGTTGCCCGGCAGGCGGGTGCCGCCTGATTTCCCGTGCAGCCGGTAGCGGTATCCCTTCGCGTGGAGAAGCTTGCGCACCAGCAGTTCAGGCTTGGTGTTCTTGCCCCGGATCCGGGACATGTTCCAGCTCCGACGCTCAGGAGTGAGCTTGTCCGCCATACCTTCAGTCTAGGAGCTCCTAGATCTCCCGCTCGGGCTGCTCGCCGAACTGGAAGTGGCGGCCGCTGACGGACGTCGGGTCAATCTCCACGTAGAAGTCCTTCAGTGTTGGCACCCAGGTTTTCAGCCCGAGCTTCTCCACTGCTTCCAGTTCTGCGGAGTTGCTGAGGACACGGGCTGTTCCACGAAGCACAACAGACCATGCTTCCTCGGAGAGGATGCCGTCCGTTTCGAAGAGAACTGTGGCGTTGATGGTCAGCTGGGCCAGTTTGTTCCCCGGCGCAGTCCTCAGGTAGATCTTCCGGTCAGCGGTCACGTAGTTGACCGGGAAGATATCCGGCTCACCGGCAACGGACACCACAAGCCGTCCGTGTTTGGTGCCTTCCAGGAGACGCCAGGACTGCTCATCATCGAGTTCCAGTACGGGTTGCCCATCTGCATGTTCAAACATCATGGCCCCATTCTTCTACCTATTGTAGAAATGCGCCAGTGCTTTGCGGACCTCGGATGCCGTCAACAGGCGCTGCCATGCCGTGAGCAGCTGGCCCACCAGGTGTGGGGAGAAACCTGGACCTTGAGGCGGCGTCCGCATGCGGTGCAGTAACGCGGCGGTTCCAGTTCCAAACGGGCCGCGCACGCCTGGTGGTCCGCCTTTTCCTTGTGGGCGCCGCACTCCAGAACATCCGACGGCGGCGGGCTCCCGCCGTCGGATGTTCCCTTCCGCTGCGGCGAGCCGCAGTGGCCGCAAAAGCTGCCGGTGGTTGGGCTTGTCGAGCCCGGGGAGAGGTTGGTCACAGGGTCTTCTGGAGTTCCTTGATGGGCATGTTCAGGTCCACCAGGAGGTTGAGGTCTGCGGCCGCGGGCCGGCCCAGGGTGGTGAGGTAATTTCCGACGATGACGGCATTGATGCCGCCCAGGAGCCCCTCGCGCGTGCCCAGGTCGCCAAGGGTAAGCTCGCGACCGCCGGCGTAACGCAGGACGGTCCGGGGCATCGCCAACCGGAACGCTGCGATGGCCCGGAGGGCGTCCTTGCCGTCCATAATCTGCTGGTTTTCGAGCGGTGTTCCAGGGCGGGGATTTAGGAAGTTCAGCGGCACCTCGTGGGGTTCCAGCGCGGCGAGCTGGGCCGCGAGCTCGGCCCGCTGCTCCAGTGTCTCGCCCATCCCGATCAATGCCCCGCAGCACAGTTCCATCCCCGCCTCCTTGACCATGGCGCAGGTTTCCAGCCGCTCCTCGTAGGTGTGCGTGGTGACCACCTCCGGAAAGTAACTGCGCGCAGTTTCCATGTTGTGGTTGTAGCGGTGGACACCCCAGCCCGCCAGCTGGTCCACCTGCCGCTGGGTGAGCATGCCCAGCGAGCAGGCGATGTTGATGTCCACTTCCTCGTTGATCCGGTCAATGGCGAATTTGATCTGGTTCATAAGTTTGATGTCAGGCCCCCGCACGGCAGCCACAATGCAGAACTCGGTGGCACCGGTTGCCGCGGTTTCCTTGGCCGCCTTCACCAGCTCCGGGATGTTCAGCCAGACGCCACGGACGGGGGAGTCGAACAGGCCTGACTGGCTGCAGAAGTGGCAGTCCTCGGGGCAGCCGCCGGTCTTGATGGAGATGATGCCTTCCACCTCCACGGCCTCACCGCAGTGCTTGAGGCGGACCTGATGTGCAAGATCCAGTGCGGCGGGGACGGCGCTGTCCGGAAGGCGCAGGACTTCCACCAGCTGCGCTTCCGAGAGGCCGGTACCGTGCTCCAGCACCTGATGCCGGGCGGTTGTCAGGATGGGGTATTCCTCGATCTCCGGGTTTGTCATTGTGGTCCTTTTCGTCGGCTGGTTTCTCCTCCTGACGGTAATTCCAGGAATCATTGAGTTTTTTGTGGATAAGGAACAAGGCTTTATGGCCCGCTTTGTTTACGCAGGTGGTTAAGCATTAACCACCCTGAAACATGCCGGTGACGGCCCTGTCGAATCCGTTGGATAGCGTCGCTTCGAACCCCTTCAGGAAACGAAAGCGACTGCACCTATGAGCAACGATAAAGAGACAACCCAACTGCTGGAACCGCCGGCACAACCTGGCGCCGCCGTCGTCGGAAACTCTCCGGGGGCCACGACGGCAGGCAATGCTGCTGCGCTGAACGCCACCAAGGAAAGCCTGGAGGATTACACGCTCCGGTTTGCGCCGCGTTCCTACCGGAAGTGGAGCGCCGGGGTGGTGGCTACCAGTGCGCTGGGCGGAATCGCCTACCTGGCGGACTTTTCCATCGGCGCCAATATCGGGATCGCCTACGGTACGGTCAACGCAATTTTCGGGATCCTGGTGGCGGCGGTCATCATCTTCGCCACAGGATTCCCGCTGGCCTACTACGCGGCCCGCTACAACATCGACCTGGACCTCATTACCCGCGGCTCCGGCTTCGGCTACTACGGGTCAGTAGTCACCAACGTCATCTTCGCGACGTTCACCTTCATCTTTTTCGCGCTGGAAGGCTCCATCATGGCGCAGGGCCTGGAGGTCGGCCTTGGCATCCCGCAGTGGCTGGGATACGCCGCGTCCACCGTGATCATCATCCCGCTGGTCATCTACGGAATGAACACCCTGGCCAAGTTGCAGGTGTGGACCACCCCGCTGTGGCTGCTCCTGATGGTGGTGCCGGTGGGATACCTGCTGATCTCGCACCCGGAGAGTATCAACACCTTCTTCGCGTACACGGGGGAGTCAGGCGACGGCGGCCCGAACCTTGCGTCTGTCATGCTGGCTGCCGGCGTCTGCCTGTCCCTGATGGCACAGATCGCCGAGCAGATCGACTACCTTCGCTTCATGCCGCCGCGCACCGAGGCCAACAAGGGTGCGTGGTGGAGGGCAGTGATCCTGGCCGGACCGGGGTGGGTAATTTTCGGGGCGATCAAGCAGATCGTGGGCCTGTTCATCGCCATCTACCTGATTGCCACCCTTGATCCTGCCGCTTCTGCTACCGCCAATGAGCCGGTGCACCAGTTCCTGGGTGTCTACCGGGAAATGATGCCGGCGTGGCTGGCCATGACGCTCGCAGTGGTCCTGGTGGTCATTTCGCAGATCAAGATCAACGTCACCAACGCCTATTCTGGCTCGCTGGCGTGGACTAACAGCTTCACCCGCATCACCAAGACCTACCCTGGACGCATGGTATTCGTGGTGGTCAACCTGGCCATCGCCCTGGTCCTGATGGAAGCCAACATGTTCGACTTCCTCAACACCATTCTTGGCTTCTACGCCAACTGCGCCATGGCCTGGGTGGTCACGGTGGCGTCCGATATCGCCATCAACAAGTACCTGCTGAAGATCTCTCCCAAGGTGCCCGAGTTCCGCCGAGGCATGCTGTTCGCCGTGAATCCGGTGGGGTTTGTGTCGATGCTGGTGTCTGCGGGAATCTCTATCGCCGTGTTCTTTGGTGCTTTCGGTTCCGCGATTCAGCCGTTCTCGCCGATCTTCGCCGTAGGCCTGGCGCTGGTCCTTCCGCCGGTGCTGGCGCTGGCAACCCGCGGCCGGTACTACCTCCGCAGGACCGACGACGGTATCGATCTTCCGATGTTCGACGCCGATGGGAACCCGAGCGACGCGAAGCTCCTGTGCCACGTGACCGGCATTGAGTTCGAGCGTCCGGACATGGTCCGTTCCGCCAAGGACGCTCCCGACGGCGGACCGCAGTACGTTTCGTCCCTCGCCTTGTCGACGGATAAGACAGGGGAGCTGGTGCTGCCACCTCAAAAGTAGTTCTTGTATTCATTGCTCCAGATGGTGCAAAGGGAAAGCCGGTGCGTTTATGCGCCGGCTTTCCTTATGACTTTTCCCGGGACAGATATTGGTGGTACAACCAGGGGCAAGGTGGCTGTGGATAAGTCTTATCGCTAAAATGTGACCTGGGCTACCCTTAAGGCACTGTCCGGAGTAAGCCGTCTTGAAACTATTGGGGGATTAGCGGCCCATGGCATCACACAACGCTTCTACGTCCTGGAGAACGCGGTCCGGTATTGCTGCTGCCGTTGTTGCAGCAGCCCTGATGCTTGCCGGTTGTGCGGGCGGAGCGCCGGCAGATCCGGGACCGGCATCGTCCACGCCTACCGGGTCACCGACCTCCAGCCCCTCGGCCACCCCAACGCCGACACCCAGCGCCGTGTACAAGCCGGCAGACGCGTCCGGCCCAGCCCAAAACGTCCCCGTACCGGTGCTGCCCGAGGTGGCGAAGACGGAGTCGAAGGAGGGGGCAGAAGCTTTTACGAAATACTGGTTTTCAGTTCTGAGCTATGCCTACGAGACCGGGGACACTGCTGAACTATCGAAGCTTGCTACGCCTGATTGTTCTTTTTGTCGAGGGCTTGTTGACGATATCGAAGCTGCTTGGGCTGACGGCAAATGGGTAGCCGGCGGCAAAATAGAAATTCCTGCTGCAACTGCGAAGCCTTCCAGTGACGGCTCTACACAGGTGATTCTGCAAGTACTGCAGAAAGAGCTTGTCATTCATAACCGTGACGGAAGCCCGTATCAAGATAAGACAGCTGCAACCAACACGGGAAGTGTCGCGATAGTGAAGTTCGTTGATCCAGGATGGGTAGTCGGCGACCTAGGATTGATCCGTTAGCGATGGGTTACATAGGCAAGGTCCTTGCATTCCTCGCCTGCTGCACGGTGCTTTTGACGACGTCTTTCGTTGCTGCCACTGCCGAAGAGGGACCAGACCCGAAGCCAAAGATTGGCGGGGGTTTTATAGACACGGGGCTTCGAATGGGAGCTGACAAGTGGGTACCTCACCCCGACACCGGCGAGTTTAGTCGTGCGGATCCAGGCGCCGTTAATACCGATCCCAACGAGTACAAATACGAGCTCCAGTGCCACCTGGGCGGGGGAGACTTCGATACCCCGTGCCTGGCCAGGCAGATCGAGTGCAAGGACGGGCCTGATGGTGAAGAAGGCATCCCCGTCACCTGGCTCTCGAGACCAAGGGGCGTGCCGGGCGCTGTATGGGCTCATCACTCCGGACCCACATGTTTGTACGATGCAAAGCCGGAGGACTTGCTGCCCCGGATCGCCGCGGACATTCAGCGGCAGTTCGAGAGCCTGCCGGTGAGCGCTGGAACTGTTGTGGCCCAGCCCAGCCCGCACACGTTGAGGGGTGCCGAAACCAACTTCTATGCCGAGGCCGCAGAACAGCAATTCGATGTCACCATGTTCGGGCAGCAGGTCCACATCGTCGCCACCCCCGTCCAGTACACATGGAATTACGGTGACGGGACCGTGTTCGGTCCACAGCCTTCGATGGGCGGGCCGCTCCCGCAGGACCGCTGGGGCGAGGAGACCCGGACAAGCCATGCCTATGGTGCCACGGGTGACTTCCAGGTGGTCCTGACAACCACCTTCCAGGGAACGTACTCGGTCAACGCCGGGCCTCCCTTGCCCATCCCGGGCCAAGGCCAGTTCAGCGCTCCTCCGCAAACCATCAGCGTGTGGCGCTCACTCACCCGCAACTACGCCGACGACTGCAACGCCAACCCCCAAGGCCAGGGCTGCCCCGGCGCCCCGAGGTGATCCCTGCTCCACAGGGCCGGAAAGTGTCGTCCCACGTGCTGTGATCCGTGTCGCAAGCAGGAATAGTTGCACATGGATCCCGGTTAGCCAAGGCAAGACGTCTTCAGCCTTCGAAAGGAACCGCGCATGCTGTTTTCCCCCCTCACCCTCGGCGAACTTGAGCTTCCCAACCGCTTGGTCATGGCGCCTTTGACGAGGCTCCGCGCAGGCGAAGCAGGGGTTCCCGGTCCACTCCTCGCCGAGCACTACCGCCAGCGCGCATCCCTTGGCCTCATCGTCAGTGAAGGAACGTACCCCGCGCCCGCCGGCCGCTCCTACCCCGGCCAGCCCGGCATCGTCACAGAGGAACAGGTGGCCGGCTGGAAGAAGGTCACCGACGCCGTCCACAATGAAGGCGGCCGGATGTTCGCCCAGATCATGCACGGCGGGCGCGTCTCGCACCCGGACATCACCGGCGGCCTGCCGCTGGTGGCCCCCAGCGCCGTCGCCATTGAAGGCGTGGTCCGCACTCCCGAAGGAAAGCAGCCGTACCCGGTGCCCCATGCGCTCACCACGGACGAGCTGCCCATGGTCATCCAGGAATTCGTGAACGCGTCGCTGAACGCCATCGAGGCCGGCTTCGACGGCGTCGAACTGCACTCCGCCAACGGCTATCTGCTGCACGAATTCCTGGCCCCGAACTCGAACGTCCGCGACGACAGCTACGGCGGCTCGCCCGAGAACCGTGCCCGGTTTGTCATCGAGACCGTCAACGCGGTGGTGGCCGCCGTGGGCGCCAACCGTGTTGGCATCCGCATTTCGCCGGAACACAACGTGCAGGGCATCGCCGAAACCGACGCCGCTGACGTCAGGGCCACCTACGAGGTGCTTGTGGACAGCATCGCCCCGCTCAACCTTGCCTACCTGAGCATCCTGCATCACGAGCCCGCGGGTGAACTTGTCCAGGATCTCCGCGTCCGTTTCGGCGGAACCTTCCTGGTCAATACCGGCTTTGGCGTCATCACGACCCGCGACGAAGCTGCCGCCCTGGTAGCAGACGGACATGCCGACGCTGTCGTCGTCGGCCGCCCGGCGATCGCTAACCCGGACCTTGCCCGGCGGTGGAAGGAAAGCCTTCCGCTGAATGAACCGGACCCAACCACGTTCTACGCAGACGGCGCCGAAGGCTACACGGACTACCCCGCCTACCAGAACTAGGCAGGACGCCTTAAACGACGACGGCGGCACCCGCTTGGGTGCCGCCGTCGCTGGCTGCGCGGTGTGCTGTCCCGGCAGCTGGCACCGATGGCCATCCGACGGCCTTCGGCTCACGGTTTGGAAATTTGGCCCGCCGGGTCCTGCGGGATGCCGGCGGTGATCAGATGGTACTCCCATCAAATGGACTTTTACCAGACCCTGATCCGCGGCAACCGCGGATTGTTACAGCAGCGCCTCCCTGCCGGTGCCCTCCTTCATCACAAGCCGGCCGTCCTCGATCGAAACCAGCACGCTTTTCGGCTTGCCGCTGACCTTCGTGATCGCCTTCAGACCCCGGTTGGTAACCTCGACGCCAACCTGCGCGCCCTTCGCCGGCAACTCCACAGACACTTCGTTCGCAATCCCAAGGAGCGGGTTGGTGGACACCCCGGTGTCCCGCCGTGCCTGCTTGCCGTTGACCGTTACCGTGATGTTGGCCTCGTCGAACCCTTCCTGAAAAACGATCAGCAGTTCCCTCATGGTGGCCTCTTCCTCGAGCATTGGGTGCCTGTGACGGCATCTCCACTACAGCACTTTGGAGGCGGGAGCGGAATACCCTTGCCCGGGTCGCGGACGAAACACGCCACCTGGAGCAGCAGTGGAGCCGGACAACGCGGTGAGGCAAGATGTTCTGGTGACTCAACTGCCGCAGGCCCCGTCCGCTCCATCCGTCTCCGCAAAGCCGGATGACGCGCTCTACTCGCAGATCGCCGCTGAGCTGGGGGTCAAAGCATGGCAGGTGAAGGCAGCTGTTGAACTGCTCGACGGCGGGTCCACCGTGCCGTTCATCGCCCGGTACCGCAAGGAAGCCACCGGGACGCTGGACGATACCCAACTCCGTGAGCTCGACGAACGCCTCCGCTATCTCCGTGAACTTGCCGACCGCCGTCGTACCGTCCTGGACGCCATTGAAGCCCAGGGCCAGCTGACCCCGGAGTTGAAAACTGCCGTCCTCGCTGCGGACACGAAGTCCCGGCTTGAGGACATCTACCTGCCGTTCAAGTCGAAACGACGGACCAAAGCGCAGATCGCCCGGGAAGCCGGCCTGGAACCCCTGGCCGATGCGCTGCTCAAACGGCCGGATCTTGACCCGGAACGCGAAGCTGCCAAGTACCTCAACTCCGAGCACGCCATCACCGATGCCGCAGCGGCGCTGGCAGGGGCACGCTCCATCCTGGTTGAGCGGGTGGCCCAGGACCCTGACCTGGCAGCCACACTGCGCGAGCGGCTGTGGACGCAAGGGCGCATGGTGTCCCGTGTGAAGAAGGGGAAGGAGGCTGACGGCCAGAAATTTGCCGACTACTTCGAGTTCGCCCAGGCTCCGGCGGGCATGCCGTCCCACCGCGTGCTCGCCTTGCTGCGCGGGGAAAAAGACGGCGTCCTTGAGCTCGACCTCGCCGAGGCAGATCCAACGGACGACGACGGCCTCGCCTCCGCGCGCTCACGCTACGAGTCGGCAGTGGCCAGGTGCCTTGGGGTTGCAGACCGCGGACGTCCTGCCGACGCCTGGCTGATGCAAACGGCGCAGCTGGCATGGCGGTCGCGTGTCCTCGCCCGCTTGACCGCAGACCTTCGCGGCAGGATGTTTGCCGCGGCCGAGGACGAAGCCGTCCGGGTCTTCGCCGCCAACCTCCGCGATGTGCTTTTGGCTGCCCCGGCAGGGAACCGGGCGACGCTCGGCCTGGACCCCGGGCTCCGCACTGGCGTTAAGGTTGCGGTTGTGGACGGCACAGGCAAAGTGGTGGCCACTGATACGGTCTACCCGCACGCGCCGGCGCGGAAGTGGGACGAAGCACTGGCGACGCTGGTGGGGCTGGCGCGGCAGCACGCCGTCGAACTCGTGGCCATTGGAAACGGCACGGCGTCCAGGGAAACGGACAAGCTCGCGGCCGAACTGATCAAGCTGCTGCCGGAGGTGGACCGCAAGCCGCAGAAGCTCGTGGTCTCCGAAGCGGGCGCATCCGTGTATTCGGCGTCGGCTCTGGCTGCAGCTGAACTGCCGGGGATGGACGTGTCACTTCGCGGCGCAGTCTCTATTGCGCGCCGCCTGCAGGACCCCCTGGCCGAACTGGTGAAGATCGATCCGAAATCGATCGGGGTCGGCCAGTACCAGCACGACGTGACCGCCGCGAAACTGGACCGCAGCCTGGATGCGGTCGTGGAGGACTGCGTGAACGCCGTGGGCGTGGACGTCAACACCGCCTCGCCCGCGCTGCTCAGCCGTGTGGCCGGCGTCGGCCCCTTGCTCAGCGAAAATATTGTGGCTTACCGGAACGAACACGGGCCCTTCGCCAAGCGGACGGACCTGAAGAAAGTACCGCGGCTGGGGGCCAAGGCCTTTGAACAGTGCGCAGGTTTCCTGCGGATCACCGGGGGAGCGGAGCCGCTGGATGCATCGAGTGTTCACCCCGAGTCCTATGCTGTGGCCCGGAAGATTCTGGTGGCTGCCGGTTCGGCGCCGGCCTCTTCGCTGGATCCCCGTGACTTTGTGAACGGTTCGGTCGGGCTGCCCACGGTGCAGGACATTCTGTCCGAGCTGGATAAGCCGGGACGGGACCCGCGTCCTGCGTTTGCTGCTGCAACGTTTTCGGAGGGGGTCGAGAAAATTTCTGACCTCAAGCCCGGGATGGTGCTGGAGGGAACGGTGACCAACGTTGCGGCGTTCGGAGCATTCGTGGATGTGGGCGTCCACCAGGACGGGCTGGTCCATGTCTCGGCCATGGCCAACCGGTTTGTGTCCGACCCCCGCGAAGTGGTCAAGTCCGGGCAGGTGGTCCGCGTCAAAGTGCTGGAGGCGGACCCTGACCGGAAGCGTATCTCGCTGACTCTGCGGCTCGACGACGAGCTTGCCGTTGGCGGGACGGTTTCGAGGCGGGGCGGCAGCTCGCAGGGTCCGGCGCGCGGCAGGGCACAGGGCGGCAAACCCGCGGCGAGCTCGCCAGCGCCGGGTCGTTCCAAGGCGGTGCCGGCTCCGGCGCAGAAGCCCGCCCCGGCAAATACCGCTATGGCTGAGGCCCTGCGAAAAGCTGGCCTGGGGAAGTAAGTTCCTCTTTTGCGGGACTTGTCCGAGTTCAGGTGAGCGAGAGGACGAATGCGAGGACGAACCCGGCTGCAGTGCTGAGGGCAACGGCCGGGCCACCGTGTTCGTAGGCTTCCGGCATCAGGGTATCCGCCAGGGATGCAATCACCGCGCCGGCAGCAAACGCCAAAGGTATTGAAATCGCCTCCGGATCGGTGCCGGAAAGTGGCCCTGCCCCGATGACGACGGCGATGACCAGCAGGGCGGCACAGGCCACCCACAGCCCGATGATGGTCGCGGCTGATCGCCCCTGACTCCGCATGGAGGCCGAGCCAACCAGTGCTTCGGGGAAGTTGGAGACGAAGATCGCTGCCAGAAGCGCAAGTCCTCCTGTTCCTTCTCCCAGCGAGATTCCCAGGGCAAGGTTCTCCGGGACGCCGTCCAGGGTCACAGCAGCGAGCAGTGCCAGGCCGGCGGCTCCGCCTGTCGACGCCGAGGTGGCGCGTTTGTCGCTTGCCGCGGCGTCGGTATCGAGCTTGGCGCTGCCCTGGAACTCGTCCGCCGCGGTGGCCCGTTTCTGGTCTCCGGCCTGTGCCCAGCGGTCCAGCAGAGCGCTCAGGACTGTGAACACCACTGCACCCAGCATCAAGCCGATAGCGGCGCGGAGGATGCCTCCGTGTTCGTAGGCGTCTTCGAACAGTTCGAAGGCCAGGGCGGTGATGAGTGAACCGGCGGCGAAGGCCAACAGCATGGCCAGGAGGCGTTTGGGAAGTTCGAAGCGGACGCCGATGAGTGCACCCAGGACAAGTGCGCTGGATGCTATGACCCCAAACCACAACGACATCACGCGGAAAGTATAGGAGCGTCCGCCTGACGAGGGAATACATGTTTGAAGCTCGCCGTGTGGGCAGACTTTCGGCGCCACGGGGTTTCTGTAAAGGTTGGTTCATGACGTATTTCCTGGAGTACACGATTCCCGCGGCATCCAAAGAGGCTGAGTTCGCATTTCCCCATGATGAGATCAACGCCGGTACCACTGTTCCGTTGTCGGAAACCGGCGCGGAGGTTGTGCATACGCCTGAGCTTCCGGCCAGGACGGGCATCATCGGTGCCACTGTCCCGGAAGCAAAACTGGAAGCTGAACAGCTCATCATTCACAGCCGCGCGTCTGAAGCTTCCCTCTACTTCGACCCCTCCAACTCCCTGCAGTCCGGCGTGGGAACTCTCGTGGCCAGGTTCAGCGAGGGCCGGGGCTGGCAGGACGCCTAGGTCCTCCGGGGTTGGCCCGGGCTGGCCACCAGCCTCGGCCGGCCGAATTGGGTCCGCACCCCGGGCGAGTACAGGACCGATTCGGGCGGGCCAGCCACCGTTATGCCTGCTGAGCTGATGAGCCCATCCTGAAGCTCGTGCAGGTCAGCGCTGTAGAGCAGCCAAGGTTCATGGGTGTTGGGTATGTAGATTGTCCGGCCGTAGAAGTTGCTGTGCAGTCCGAATCTCGCTGTGACATGGAGGGCCAAGGGGTTGTCGGCAACGGTGCCAAGGTCCGGAAGGACGCTGAAGCTGCTGGAGGCTCCCCGTCTGAACCGGGTGACGGAGTACCCACTGGAGCCGGTGTCTCCGGGAGGGGTTCCCCAGGACCGGATGCGGGACCAGACATAGGGGATTCCCGCCGTCCGCGCAGCCAGGACGACGGGCAGCCTGTCTGCGTCGAGGCTCAGGAAAACCACGCCCCTGGTTCCGTCGGGTTCCCGCGAGTAGAGGCGCACATTGACCTCATTGAAGCTGCCCAGGTAGGGAACGGCGGGGCCCCGGCCGATTCCGGCTCCCTTCATGCGAAAACCTATGAGGCCCACCCATGAAGAACCGTCAAAGACATCGGGCTCCACCCCAGCCGGCATGAACCGGGCCGCGATAAATTCCGGTATCCGCCAATGAAGGAAAATCGCATCCAGCCAGTGCTGGTCCATGATGGCGGGCAGCGGCAGTTCGGGCGGTTCCGGCCAGGGGGCTGCGGCCCGAAGGTGCTTGTCCACGGTTGAAGCCTAACTGAGGCCACAGGCAAGCAACCCCGGAACATTGTCATTCTTTTGGTGGTGGGGGTGGTTGAAGTAGTGGTGGTGGTGGGTCTGCCGTGTGACCAGTAGGTGATGTGGTGGCTTCGCCCCAAGGTGCGGGGATGATGCCGGCGTCGTACGTTTTGAAGCCTGCGGAATACTCTGCCAAAGGGGTCTGGCAATAAGTCGGGGACCAGGGCTGAAACCGGACTTAGCCGGCAGGCGTTTCCGCAGGTTTGGCGGACTCGCGGCCTTCCTTCTGCCACGGCCAGCGGCCCGTGATTTCCAGCTCAAGCGAGAAACTGAGGAAAGTACGGATGAGCACGATGACGGCCAGAACCCCGACGCTTTCATAGGTGGGGGTGACAGCGACGGTTTTGATGATGTCGGCGGCAACCAGCAGTTCAAGCCCCAGCAGGATGGACCTGCCCAGCAATTGCCGGTACGAGCGGTAGAAGCCGAGCTTTTCGGCACCGGCGGGAAGGCTGCGGGGCTGGTGCCCGCGAAGCGCCAGCGGGATGGAAATGAGCGCCCCGATTACCATGACCGCCACTCCGGCAAAGTCGACGAACTCTCCCACCGTCTCAATGATGTGCCGAAAATCCATGGCTTATGCCTTCCTCTGCGCCCCAACCCAACAAGCAGCCAGCCTAAGCGCTGATCCCGGTGTCCTGCCTGCAGCTATGGATGCCGTACCCCGTTGCCGGCAAGAATGTCGCGGTAACCTTCCTCGAACGAGGGGAATGTGAACTCAAAGCCGGTGCCGCGCAGTAGCCTGTTGTGGCAGCGCTTGTTGCCGCCCCGTGCAGGCCCGGCGTCACCCACGGGGGGCTCAGCGAGGCCCATTTCCGCTGCGAGGAAGCGCAGGACGCTGCCGAGGTCTGCGGGGTGGTCATCCACGCCAGCGTAGATCGGGGCCGGCTGTTGAGGCATGGTGGCCAAGTGGACTATGGCTGCTGCTGCGTCGTCGCGATGGATCCGGTTGGTGTACCGGACATCCTCCGGAATGACAGCGGTGCCGCTGCGGACCTGGTCGATCAACCTGGTCCGTCCCGGCCCGTAGATTCCGCCCAGCCGGAGGGACGTTGCCACAGTTGCCGTTCCACTGAACCTGGCCTGAAGCAGCTGTTCGGTTTCCACCAGGACACGGCCTGAGAATCCGCCCGGCGCCGGCGGGGCACTTTCGTCCACCCAGCCGCCGCCGGCGTCCCCGTAAACCGCCGTCGAGGAGACAAAGAGCACCCGGTCAGGCTCTACCCGGTCACGTTCCAGTGCGTCCAGGACATGACGTACTCCGTCCAGGTACGCGGCCCGGTAGGCGTCCTCCGAGGGCGAATCAGCAGCGACCGCTATGACGACGGCGGAGGTATCGGCGGGAATTGGCGGCAGGTTGGGTGCGCTCAGGTCCGCCGCCACGCCTTCGATGGCCGCCGGCAGCTTGGCAGGGGAGCGGCGCCAGCCCACCACGCGGTGGCCCAGGGCATGGAACCTCAGCCCGGCTTCGGTTCCAAGGTCGCCGCAGCCGGCGAGGAGGATGGTCATGGGTTACGGGGCCTCCACCGGGAAGAACACGCGCGGGTCCTGCAGGAGGGCGGGGTAGGTGAATGCGGAGCGGTCGATGATTTCCGTGACGGTAAAGTTCCGGCCGAACCTGCCGTCCTCCAGCGTGATGGGCCGGCCCACAACCTGTCCGACGGCGAACTTTGAACCGTGCTCGAACGGGACTGCAACAGGCGTTTTTCCCGGGAGGGTCGAGAACGCTTCCTCCTGCGCCAGACGCTTGCGCGTGGGTTTCTTCACCTGCTGCTTCGGCGGTGCTTTCCTGGACTGCTTTGACGGCCGGCGGGATGACTCCTCAACATAGACCGGTGAGTAGTCGTCGTCCTCAGCAGGCACGGCAGCCGTAAAGCCGTTCACCGGAGGAAGTGACACGGTATCCAGCGTCTGGGGATCGACGTCGTCATGCGGGTCACGGAGGATCCACAGGATGTCACCCTCGGGTTCCTGCGGCAGGAACTCGTGCCTGGGCTCAGGCCAGATGTAGTCCATTTCCGGAATGGCGTCCGTGAAGACCGGGGTGTAGAACTTGGGTTCCTTGCGCACCAGCTTGGAGCGGTGGCTCAGGTGGAAGTCAGGGTCGCCAAGCCACGGGGGCATTGGAATCTTTGCCGCATAGTCCGGGTGGGCCGCCTGCGGGGCGAACTCAGTGATGTTCGCCCGGGTGTTGTCCGGGTGGCCGCGCTTGGTCCATTCGTCAACCATCGCCAGCCCGTACATGGTGAGGGCAGGCACGTACCCCATCCACATCCGGATGGCCGGGTGCGTCTGCCAGCCGTATCCAGGAATCACCAGGGCACGCAGCGTCTGCAGCGCCTCAACACGCTGCTTGCCCAGCCTGGCGGTGTCCAAGGCGGCGGCGCTCTGCCGGAAATCAGGGTACGGAAGGAAGGTTTGCATCCCTTCAGTCTGACGGCACCCGGCGGATGTGCCAATTGCAGTGCCACGGGCCACAGACACAGCTCCAAAATGTTCACATAGTGGACCCATGCATACGCGGGTGTTCTCTACCCACTAGGATCACCGCAACCACCCCAGCGTCTTGGAAGCCCCCTCATGACATCAACACCTGAAAAAATCACCGGAACCGCCCCCGTTTTCCTGCCCCGTTACGGGCAGATGCTGAGTCCGGAAGCAAAGGGCATCCTTGTCCTTGACGAATTCACCATCGATCCCGCTGCAGCCCTGAAGGAACAGCACCGGTTCCGCGATGGCATGGCCGCCGTCGCCCTGACAATGCGGCGCATCGCAGCCCTCCGCATCGTGATTGCCATCGTTGCCATCGGCAACCTGCCCCTGTTCCTGCTTTCCAGCGGCTGGTGGATCTACGGGGTTTCGCTCACCCTTGTGGTCGCCGTCCACGCCGCCGTCAGCTGGCTGAACCGGCACGAACCGCGGCTCAAACAGCGCTCGGCCCTCGAACTGCACAGGGACCGGGAAAGCAGCGCAAACTACCGCAAGGTCCGTGATGCGGTGAAGTACATGATCGACACCCCCGGCCGCATGAACGAGCACCTCTACCTGGAACTGCTCGCCGTCAAGCGCGTCGCCCTCAACCTGGCGCACGGCACTGTTGCGCTGCTGGACACCAGCGACGACTCCGCCTGGAAAGTGCGGATCGTGCGGGAGATACCGTCCGCGGCATAGCCCCTTCCGGGCAACGGCTCAGCAGGATTTAAAGAACGACGCCGGCACCTCCCTTGTGGGGCGTGCCGGCGTCGTTTCTGGTCAACGGAATTTGTCTATCGCCGACCTGTTATGGGTGCCCGGAGGACAATTGCCCCGCAGTCTCGAAGCCTTTAGGCCGGGAGCTGAATGACCTGGCCAGCAAAGACGAGGTTGGGATCTGCAATGGTGTCCAGGTTGGCGTCAGCAAGATGCTGCCAACCGCCTGCGATGCCCAGCTTCTCGGCCACCTTGCTGAGGGTGTCGCCGGCCTGCAGCGTGTAGGTCTCGCCGCTCAGGGCAACAGCCTTCACGTGCTTCGCAACGGGAGCCTGGGCAACCGGAGCGCTCTGCTGGACGGGTGCGGCCTGGGCGGGTGCGGCCTGGACGGGCGCCGCCTGGACCGGGGCGGCCTGGACGGGCGCGGCCTGTACCGGAGCGCTCTGGACTGCTCCGGTGGCGCCGCCGCTCAGGCCCAGCTTGGCGGAGCAGGCGGGCCAGGCGCCCCAGCCCTGTGCTGCCTGAACGTTCTGGGCTACGGCAATCTGCTGCTCGCGGCTCGCATCCGCGGCTGAGCCCGTGCCGCCGAAGGCAGCCCACGTGGTGGGGCTGAACTGGAGGCCGCCGGCGTAGCCGTTGCCGGTGTTGATTGCCCAGTTGCCGCCACTCTCGCACTGTGCCAGGGCATCCCAGGTGGACGTGGGGGTGGTTGCGTTGGCCGCGGTGGCGGAGAGGGCAAGGCCTGCCGCGGAGATGGCGGCTACGGTGACTCCGCGGCGCGCGGCAGTACGGAATTTGGTGTTTTTCATGATGGTAATGCTCCTGAAGGCCACCTGCGCTGCTTCCGTCCCCGGACATCATCGCGCCACTGCCCGACCCTGACGAAATAGAGGTCAATTTCGGTGGCTGCCTGCTGGGCAGTTGTGGTGGAGGCAGCACCGGGCACTCATGGGCCCGCCGGCAGCGGGCATGCCCTCACGCTAGAACATCATGCCGCCGTTATCAAATCGAGACATTTCTGGGCGTCAGCTGGTGGTTCCCTGACCGAGGGCCGCTGCAAGGTAGGAAGCGGTCCGGCTGTCCGTTGCCTGGGCGACAGCGGAAGGCGTCCCGGCTGCCATGATCCGCCCGCCTTTGTCACCGCCTGCGGGCCCCAGGTCGATCACCCAGTCGGCGCCGGCAACTACCGCCATATCGTGCTCAACCACCACCACGGAATTCCCTGCATCCACGAGTCCTTGGAGCTGGGCCATCAGGAGCTGCACGTCGGCAGGGTGCAGACCGGTGGTGGGTTCGTCGAGAAGGTAGAGGCTGTGGCCGCGCTGGGCCCGTTGCAGCTCCGTGGCCAGCTTGATGCGCTGGGCTTCACCGCCGGAGAGCTCGGTGGCCGGCTGCCCGAGCCGAAGGTAGCCAAGGCCAACATCCTTGAGGCTCTTCAGGCTCCTTGCCGCGGCGGGGACGCCGGCCAGGAATTCGGCGGCGGCGTCAACGGTGAGGGCCAGGACCTCGGCCACGTTCAGGCCGCGGTACTCCACTTCAAGCGTCTCGGGGTTGTAGCGGGATCCTGCGCACTCCGGGCAGGGTCCGTAACTGCCGGGCAGGAAGAGCAGTTCGACGGCGACAAACCCCTCGCCCTGGCAGGTTTCGCAGCGCCCGCCTGCCACGTTGAAGGAGAATCTGCCGGCACCGAAGCGGCGTGCTTTGGCTTGTTCCGTGGCAGCGAATTCCTTGCGCACGGCATCGAACAGCCCTGTGTACGTGGCCAGGTTGGAACGCGGAGTCCTTCCGATCGGCTTATGGTCCACCGTGACCAGCCGGTCGATCCGGTGGTTGCCCAGGACGCTTCCCAGCTTCAGGGGCTCTGCCGGTTCATCCTGCTCCGCCGGCGCCTTGAGGCCGGAACCCACCACCTCGCCCAGTACTTTGCTGACAAGGGTGGACTTTCCGGAGCCGGAAACACCGGTGACGGCAGTCAACACGCCCAAGGGGAAAGCGGCATCGAGCCCCCGCAGGTTGTGCCGCGTGATGTTCTTCAACTCCAGCCACTCCTGCGGCTCCCTGGCCGGGGCGGTACCGGCGCCGCCACGCTGAACGGAGCCGCCGTCGTCGAACAGGAAGGGCCTGGTGACGGATGACTTGATCCCGGCCAGGCCGTCAACCGGTCCGCTGTAGAGAACCTCGCCGCCGCCTTCGCCCGCGCGCGGCCCCACGTCCACCAGCCAGTCCGCCCGGCGGACCACGTCCATGTTGTGTTCCACCACGAACACTGAGTTGCCGGACGATTTCAGCTGCTCCAGCACCTCAAGGAGGGGTTCGGCGTCGGCCGGATGGAGCCCGGCTGAGGGCTCATCCAGCACGTAGATCACGCCGAACAAACCGGAACGCAGCTGCGTGGCAATTCGGAGCCGTTGCATTTCGCCGGGTGAGAGGGTGGGAGTTGCCCGGCCAAGCGCCAGATAGCCGAGCCCGAGGTCAAGCAGGACAGTGATGCGCTGGAGCAGGTCCCGGGTGATGGCCACCGCCACTTCGTTGGTCTCTCCGGAAAGCTGCGTGCGGGAGGCCGTGCCGGCGTCGTCCAACGCCGCGGTGGGGCGGACAACCTCGGCAAGCTCCACCATGGGAAGCCGGTTCAGCTCAGCGATGGTCCTTCCTGCGAAGGTGACGGCCAGGGCCTCCGGCGTCAGCCCGGTGCCCGAGCAGCGCGGACACGGTCCGGACTCCATGTACGCCAGCACGCGTTCGCGCATGGAGGCGCTCTGCGAATCGGCCAGCGTATGGAGGACATAACTTTTGGCGCTCCAGAACCGCCCCTTGTACGGTTTGGCCACGCGGTCCCGCTGCGGAGTCACCTCCACCACGGGCTGTTCCTCCGTGAACAGGATCCAGTCGCGATGTTTCCTGGGCAGCTTGCGCCACGGAGTATCGACGTCGTAGCCCAGGTGGGTGAGGATGTCCCGCAGGTTTTTCCCCTGCCAGGCGCCGGGCCAGGCGGCGATGGCACCGTCCCGGATTGTGAGCGACGGGTCCGGGACCAGCGACGCCTCGGTGACCGTGTGGGCGATGCCCAGGCCGTGGCATTCCCTGCAGGCGCCCGCGGCGGTGTTGGGGGAGAAGGCATCCGAATCGAGTGGGGTGCTGCCGGCGGGATAAGTGCCTGCCCTGGAGAACAGCATGCGCAGCGAGTTGGAGAGCGTAGTGACTGTCCCCACCGTTGACCTGCTGCTGGGAGCGCCGCGGCGCTGTTGAAGCGCGACGGCGGGCGGCAGTCCGCTGATCAGCTCCACCTTGGGATTGTGCCCCTGCTGGATGAGGCGGCGGGCGTAGGGCGCCACGGATTCGAAGTAGCGCCGCTGGGCCTCGGCATAAATGGTCCCGAACGCCAGGGATGACTTGCCGGAGCCTGAGACGCCGGTGAAGGCCACGATCGCATCGCGGGGGACATCAACATCCACGTTGCGGAGATTGTTTTCCCGGGCGCCCCTGACCCGGACAAAACCGTCTGCCGCCTGGGCTTGAGCCGGGTACTGCAGGTCATCAGCGTGCTTAGCGTTCTGCATTGGTTCGACTCTAGTGGCGATTCCGGCGCTGGGCATTATCCTGACCCGATGGATAACTTTGCGGGCGGCACCGCCGTGCCTGAAACAGAACTGGACGCAGCCGACGTGGAAGTACCCGCCCCGCTCCTGCCGGTGGCGGAGCTGCACCTGCACATCGAGGGCACCCTCCAGCCCGAGCTGATCTTTGCGCTTGCTGAGCGGAACGGCATCGAGCTGCCGTATTCCAGCCTGGACGAGCTCCGGGAAAGGTATGAGTTCACGGACCTGCAGTCTTTCCTGGACCTGTACTACGCCAACATGGCGGTGCTGCAGACGGAAGAGGACTTCGCTGCCATGACCCATGCCTACCTCGAACGGGCCGCCGCTGCCGGGGTACGCCACGCCGAAATCATGATGGACCCGCAGGCGCACCTCGCGCGCGGCATACCGCTGGAAACCTGCGTCAACGGGGTTGCCTCGGTGCTGGCCACGTCACAGGAGGATTTCGGAATTTCCACCCTGCTGATCGCGGCTTTCCTGCGGGACCTGCCCGAGGACTCAGCCTTGGAAGTCCTGGACGGCCTGCTGGCCATGGACGCGCCGATTGCGGCCATTGGCCTGGATTCGGCCGAGGTGGGCAACCCGCCGTCCAAGTTCGAACGGCTCTACGCGAAGGCACGCGAAGCGGGTCTTCGGCTGACCGCCCACGCGGGCGAGGAAGGCCCGGCGTCGTACATCATCGAAGCCCTCGACATTTTGAGTGTTGAGCGGATTGACCACGGCATCCGCTGCATGGAAGACCCTGACCTGGTGGAGCGCCTGGTGGATGCGCGCATCCCGCTGACGGTGTGTCCGCTCTCCAACGTCCGGCTGCGGGCCGTTGACACCCTGGCAGACCACCCGCTGCCTGCCATGCTGGCTGCCGGCCTGAACGTGTCCGTCAACTCGGACGACCCGGCATATTTTGGCGGCTACGTGGATGACAACTTCGCGCAGCTCATCGCCGAATTCCAGCTCTCCGACTTCGACAGGGCACGGCTGGCCGCCAACTCCATCCACTCGTCCTTCGCCAGCGAGGAGCGGAAGGCGGAACTGCTGAACGAACTGAACGGCGGGGAAGCCACGGACTCGTAACGTGTCTCCTGCAGCAACCGCCGCGTCATGGCGCTAAACTGGGTGCCGCAGGCGTGTCCGGGATGTGCAGGGCGGCACCCATGTCAGCGCTCAAGGGTTGTGCAGTCAGCCCCGTTTCCCGAGACCTCAGCCTCACTTGTTGGCACGTCCGCTTAACAGTCGGTCACGACACGCAGTGTTAACCATTTCAAGTCGCGCGATGTAACGGGCAGTTGGCAAGATGCCTAAGACCGATCGCTTTTATAAAGGGGAATCATGGCCAAGTCCACCGCAGAAAACACCTTCCTTCGACTCAAGACCGTACTGGATGTCCTGACCGAAGGTGTGTGGTCCGGCGATGCACTGAACGCGGGCCAGGTCCTCGCCGAGGCGACCGCCCGGGTACCGTTCAACGAGCACGAAGCCGAACTCCTCAGCGGCGGCATTCCCCGTGGGCACAAGACCCTCACCTCGGCCACCGCCAAGCTGGTCAAGGCCGGCTGGCTCGTCAAGGGCCGCTCCGGCTGGACCATCACCGAGGAAGGCATGCGCGCCACGGTGGCTTTCCCCGACCCGGTGTCCTTCGCCACCGCGCTCGACGCCGGCACCGCGATTCCTGCCGACGTCAAGGTTCCCACTGCCCCTGACGGTTTCGTCCGCAGGACCAGCGCCGCCGCCGAAGCGCAGGGACCTGCAGCCGGCACCACGGAAACCAAGAAGACCGCCAGGAAGTCTCCGGCCAAGAAGGCCGCTGCAGCTGTGGGCAAGGCCGCCAAGGCGCTTGAGGACGCGGTGGAACCTGTTGTGAAGGCTGTAGGCAAGGGCAAGACGTCCGCCAAAACGGAAATGGCTGCTGCACCTGCGGATGCAGGTTCCTTCGAGGGCCCGGACGTCGAGACGCACCCCCAGCCCGAAGCGGTGGCTGTTGCAGGCGACTTCAACACCATCCTGGGCGCACCCGAAAACTGGGCGCCGCAGTACGACGAAGCGCAGATGGAGTTCGACTTCCTCGACCAGCTGTGGAAGAAGAGCGCCGAACTGCCCGCCGGCTTCTACACCTTCAAGATTGCGCTCAACCGCTCCTGGGACGAGAACTACGGTGCGTTTGGCGCTTTCGACGGCCCCAACCACGAACTGCACCACGCCGGCGGAACTGTCACCATCCGCTACAACCACAGCACCCGCGACATCACCATCAACTAACGGTTGTCCTCCCTCCCGACCAGTCAGCAGCAGGTGCCGTTAGGGCGCCTCAGGCATCAGCTGCTGCCTGGCCGGGAAGGGGCGGCGCGGACCGAGTGGAGGCACCATGGCGAGGCAGTCAGATTCCTCATCCGGAGCGCCCGGTTCCGCTGACGCCGATGCCGGTCCGGTCCGGTTGGAGGCGCGTGTTTTCGGTATGGTGCAGGGCGTCGGTTTCCGTTACCGGACCATGGGCAAGGCCGAGGAACTCGGGCTCACCGGCGAAGTGAAGAACCTCGACGACGGTTCGGTCGCCGTGGTCGCAGAGGGACCCAGGCCACAGGTCGGCCGCCTCCTCGAGTGGCTGAACTCCGGTCACACCCCAGGCCAGGTGGAGCGGGTCGAGGATTCGCGCTCCCCGGCCCACGGTACCTTCCAGGGCTTCAGCGCACGCTGATCGTCATTTCCGTTATTCACGCGGGCTGATGCCCAGGAAGGCGCCCAGCTCCTCCAACGCCGCGGGCTTGGCCGGCATGTAGCTGGTGAGTTCGGGGGAGCGGATGATCACTGCCCGCCACTGCCCCCGCGAGACGGCAACGTTGATACGGTTCCTGTTCAGCAGGAACTCGGCTCCCCGCGGTGTATCTCCTACGGCGGAGCAGGCCATGGACACGAGCACCACAGGTGCCTCCTGGCCCTGGAACTTGTCCACCGTTCCCACCCTGACCTGGGACAGGCCGGCTTCCTCCAGGGTCTTCCGGATCAGGTGGACCTGGGCGTTGTACGCCGCTACCACCAGCACGTCCTGCTGGTCCAGTGGCCTGGACTCTGCGTCCGGCCCGGGAGTCCACTTCAGCCCCAGATGCCGCCGTGCCTGGCGGACAACCTCGGCTGCCTCCTCCCTGGATGCAGTGGTGTTGCCGGAGTGTGCCACGAATGCTGTCTCTACGCCGGGGGGCAGTTCAGCGAGATTGCGTCGCGAGGCTGCCGGCGCAGATTTCAGTTTTCCTTCGTAGCTGAGCCGGGAGACTGCACGGCACAGTTCCGGCTGCATCCGCCAGCTGTCAGCCAGGAAGTAGCCAAGACTGGCAGGCAGGGTTGCTTGGCCGGCGGCCAGCCAGCCCAGCGCCGATTCATCCACAGGCTCCGGATGCGCACCCTGGCTGACCTGCGGGAGCTGCTGCGGATCACCGAGCAGGAGGAGCCGCTTCGCCGCGCGCGAAACAGCAAGGGTGTTGGCCAGTGAGAATTGTCCCGCCTCGTCAATCACCAGGAGGTCCAGCGCGCCCGCAGGGACTTCCTTGCCCGTCATGGTCCATGCCGTTCCGCCCACCAGGCAGCCATCCGGCGCTTCGAGCAGTTGGGCGACGTCGCCGTCGGACGTCAGGTGCCAGGGAACCTCGTGCGGCGCAGCCAGCTTCTTGGCCACCACAGCGGGGTCGACGCCACCGGTGGCAATGGCGCAGCACAGCAGGTTTTCCACCACGTTATGCGACTGGCCAACGACGCCGATCTTCCAGCCTTTCGCCACCAGCCGGCCGATGACATGGGCACCCACGTAGGTCTTTCCTGTTCCCGGAGGACCCTGCACCGCGAGGTAGGAGTGGTCAAGGTCCTGAAGCGAGGCCGTCATGGCTGCGGCATAATCTGCGGCGCCCGCTGCGTCATGGCGTACCTCCGCCGGGCCGGCGAACGTGCGAAACCGTGGTGCCCGCTTCCGCAGGATGTCCAGCCCCGGGTGGTCCGGCAGTGCCGGGACGGCGGAGCCCACGGCGCCGGCGATCTCGGCTAGGGCCGCCTCGATGCTGGTGGTGGGCAGCGGCTGGTCCTCCGTCAGAGCAACTGGCAGGTGCGGATAAGCGGCGATTTTTCCCGTCTCGCGCTCAGCGATGGTGATGATGGTGTGTTCCGGGTTGTCAGGTGCCGGAACCAGCGCGCTGATCCTTGTTCCAAACGAGTAGGCGCGGGCGCCGGGCGCAGCGTCGGGCGCAGCCATACCCTCCGGCGGCGGGGCATCGTACAGGCGGCACCAGGTGGAGTCCGCTCGGAAATCCGACCCCTCTGTCATGGTGCCGCGAAGCCGCAAAGTCCGGGTTCTCATCCGCTCCCTGGGCTTGGCAAGCACCCAGTCCGAGGTGACCTCCGCCGAAGACACCAGGAAAACGTTCCGTTGGTCCTGCCAGTTCTCGAGCGGTGCCTCCACCCGGTCGAAGTGCTGCCACCAGAACTGCTTGCGTTCGCGGCGGTGGTAGCCGGTGGCGGCGGCCACCATGGCGATGGCTCGCTCGTCATCGGTCCATGGGCGGTTGTCCGGCAGGCCTGAAAGGTATTCGCGAAGCCTGGCCTCTTCAGGTGTTTCCCCGGGGGCGGGCCGGCGTTCCGATGAAGTGCCGGGTGCGGGATGGCCGGCCGATGTCCCCACGCCAGCCTTCGCACCGGCCTGCCCGCCGACCTCCAGCAGCCAGTCCCGGAGCCGGAGGGTGGACAGGCAGTCGTACTGGTTGTAGTCCGAGATGGAGGCCAGGACCTTGTCAGCTTCAGCCTCATCTCCGACATCCCTGGCTGCACAGTAGGCGGCGTAGGCCACGACGGACGCTCCGGCGTCTTTGACCTCCCCGGAGCGCAGGTTGCTGCCCATGTACAGCGGTTCCAGTTTCTTGATGGAGTAGGACGGCTCCGAGATCCGCAGGGAATGCCGGACTGTGGCGTACAGGTCCACCAGCAGTCCTTCCCGGAGCCAGGCGTCCACCGTCTCTTCGCCGGCCTGGTGTGCCAGCGAGAGGTTGCGGAGGGCTGTCTTTTCGTAGGCCGCGTAGTGGTACACGTGCATGTCCGGGTAGCGGGCGCGGCGTTCCTCCACATACGCCAGGAAGTCCAGGAAGGCGCGGCGTTCCCCGGACCGGGAGTGCGCCCAGAACGGGCGGAATATGGGGTCGCCCTGATGGCCCGGCGCCGGCGCCTCAACCACTCCAGACAGGTACTCGATGCCCCACGCCCCGGTAGCGGGATCCTGCCACAGCGGGTCGCCCTCGAAGTCAAAGAAGATGTCTCCCGGGCTGGGTGGCGGCAGCAGCCCGATGGTGTTCTCCTGCAGGACGGCGAAGGAGACCGTATGGGGCGCCCCATCCTTGCTGAACGTCCGGGATCCCGCCACGGGGTCCAGTCCCAGCTGCATCCGTGCTTGGGCCCGCAGCCGGACCACGGAATTCCTGGCGTCCGCCGCAGGCATGGCTGCGAGTTCGTCAATCGTCGTCACACCCGCCGCGCGGAGTTTCTTGCGCTGCACTACTGACATACCCGCAACCATCAGCAGGTCCCGGTGGGCCTGCACCTGTTCCGCGCAGTAGTCGCACCTGCCGCAGTGGACGACGCCGCTTTGCTGCCACTGCACAGTGGCGCCGCCCTCCCTGTGGCACTCAGTCAACTCAAGGAAGCGCCGCCGTCGCTCGCGGAACACGGGCAGCAGGTCAGGAAGGGAATGGCTGCTGCGGAGCCAGTCCTCGCCTGCACGGGTCCCAAGCACAAGGGTGACCACCGGCGAGGGCTCGAGGCCCATTTCGAGAAGCTGGTCACCGTAGGCAGCGAGCTGCAGCAGGGCGCCCACCTTGGCATGCCGGGCCAGCTTGGTGTCCCAGACCTCGTAACGGCCGGGGTTGCCGGTACCCGCGGCCTCGTTGACCAGGAAGTCCGCATAGCCCAGGAACTCGCCGTCAAAGAAGGTTGCCTGGAAGACCACGTCCGCCCCGGACCGCAGGGCGAGCTCGGTCTCCGCGCGCTTGGCCTGCAGATCCCCGCGCAGGTTCCGGCCGCGCTCCAGGGAATAGACACCGCCGCCGCGGCTGGCATCCCATTCGCCGTACTTGGCGACCAGGCTGGCCAGGACGGTCTGCTCGTGCCGGTCGCCCAGTTCGCCGGCGCGCACCTGCATCTCGTCCGCGGGGTATTCCGCCTTGGCGGAGCGGCCCAGTTTCTCGTCGAGGATCCGGAGCGTGCGGTATTCACACTCGCTGGCAGCAACAAGATCGCTGGCGGAAAACACCAGGTCCGGCGGCGCACCGGCAGTTGCGGCTTCCAGCAGGAACATGCGGCCTCCCCATCAACAGCCAGGCTGTCATCAGCGGGCCCGGGGTACGGTTCCCCTGGCCCTGATCCAAACGTAGCAAGAGGGGCAGACAATATCCGTTCTAGCTCTCCGCTGCCGCACGCACCTGGGCTTTGTCGTGCGCGTCATGCGCTTTTCGTAGCAGGCCCAGGAACTCGGTTTCGTTGCGGATGAGCCGCTTGTACTTTTCCGGAAGTTTGCGGATCTGGTCCTCCTCGCGGCACATTGCGGCGAAGATCTTGTCCCGCTCGTTCATGTCCGTCTCGTAGTTGAGGTCCAGGTACTCAATGGCATGACGCCGGGCACCGGAGACGGCGTTTTTGGCCTTGCCCTTGGGGCTGAAGATTGATGCGAGGACGGTGATCACCAGGACGCCCAGGATCACACTGAGGGAGACGCCGGTGCTGACCTCCACCACGTTGACGTGCTCGCCGTCGTTGATGAACGGGAGGGTGTTCTCGTGGAGGGCGTGCAGGATGAGCTTGACGCCGATGAAGCCAAGAATGACTGCCAGACCGTAGGACAGGAAGATCAGCCGGTCCAGCAGGCCGTCAATCAGGAAGAACAGCTGCCGCAGGCCCATCAGGGAGAACGCCGTGGCCGTGAACACGATGAAGACGTTCTGGGTCAGGCCGAAGATCGCCGGGATGGAGTCCAGCGCGAACAGGATGTCCGTGCCGCCAATCGCCACCATGACCAGCAGCATGGGGGTGAGCACGCGCTTGCCGTTTTCGACGGTGAAGAGCTTGTCGCCGTCATAGTGTTCCGACGCCGGCAGGAACTTCTTGGCCAGCCGCACCACCAGGCCCTCGGAATCGTCGTCATGGCTGTCCGGCTTCAGCAGGTTGCCGGCGGTGATGAGCAGGATCAGCCCGAAGATGTAAAACACCCAGGCGAAGCTGTTGATCAGCGCGGCGCCCAGCAGGATGAAACCTGTGCGGGCGATGAGCGAAAAAACGATGCCGAACAGGAGGACCTTCTGCTGGTCGGCACGGGGCACCCGGAAACTGGCCATGATGATGAGGAAGACGAAGAGGTTGTCCACGGACAACGCCTTCTCCGTGATGTATCCCGCAAAGTATTCGGTGCCCATGGTGGACCCGCCGAACACCAGCACTCCCAACCCGAAAAGCACCGCGATGCCCACATAGATGGCGGACCAGACAGCGGACTCCTTGAGCGACGGAGTATGTGCTTTCCGCACATGGAAGAAGAAATCGAAGGCCAGCAGGCCTATGATCCCCACGATGGTCAGGGTCCAGACATAAGCAGGTACTTCCACGCGGCAGGCCTTTCGTTGGAGTCTCCTTAAAGCCTACCCACCTACGCCGGCTTCAGAAGCTCATGTTCCACGACAGCGGTGCGGGACAGCGTTTTGTAGCCTTCCTGTTCGAAGAGCACGGTGATGACGTCGTCCTCGTGCCGCATCACAAGGCCCGGTCCCCATTCCTTGTGGACCACGGAGGACTGGAGCGGGAACGGCTCGGCTGACTGGTCCTCCGGCGCCGGGCCGCCGTCGTTCGCCCCGTGAAGCGCCGGCACTTTGGCGGCCGCGTCAGTGCAGGCATCGCAGTTGCCGCATGCCTCCGCCAGCTCCTCGCCGAAGTAGCCCAGCAAGAACTGGCGCCGGCAGCTGTCCGTTTCAGCGTAGGCACGCATCATCGTGAGCCGGGACTGGTCAACGCGCTGCCGGGCTTCGGCACGTTCGACGGCGCCTCGCACCAGTGTGGGCAGCTTCGCTTTGGAGGCCAGGCGGATGCCGCGCTTCCCAAGGGCAATGGCGCCGGTTTCCTCGAGCTGGTTCAGCAGGCCGGTGAGGCGGCGGGCGGGAAGCTCAGTGAGCTCGGCCAGGGAAGGTTTGGGCGTGGGACCGCCCGCGGATTTCAGGACCTTCAGCACGGCCAGGAGCGAGTCGGGATCCGGGGAGTGGGTGGCAAAGAATTTCCGCAGGCCTAGATCCTCTGACCGGTAGTGGAGCACGGCGGACGCGGGCTCCCCGCCACGCCCGGCCCGCCCAATCTCCTGGTAGTACGAATCAAGCGACTCAGGAATGTCCGCGTGCACCACGAAACGCACATTGGGCTTGTCGATTCCCATGCCGAAGGCGGTGGTGGCAACCACAACGTCCAGTTCATCGTCCAGGAACTGTTCGTGGATGTGCTCCCGGTCCGCGGCGGAGCGTCCGGCGTGATACGCCTCCGCCCGCAGCCCTTCCTTGCCCAGCTTTGCTGCGTACTTCTCCGTGTCCTTGCGGGTGGCTGCATAGAGGAGGCCCTGCCCGTCACGCGCCAGGGCTGCCACCTGCTCCAGCACCGCCTTGCGTTTGCCCTTGTCCTCGTGGTGGCGCGCCACCTCCAGCCGGATGTTGGGCCGGTCGAAGCCACGCACCAGGACCAGTGGGTCCTTCATGCCCAGCCGCTCCACAATTTCGTCCCGGACCGGCGGGGACGCGGTGGCTGTCAAGGCTGCGACGGGAGGATTGCCCAACCGCTCGCGGACGTTGCCCAGGCTGAGGTAGTCGGGGCGGAAATCGTGGCCCCAGGAAGAAACGCAATGGGCCTCGTCCACCACGAACAGCGAAATGTCCAGGGCGGCGATGCGGTCCACGGTCTTCTGCTTGGCCAGCTGCTCGGGGGCGAGGAACAGGAACGTGGCCGTGCCGCTTTCCACAGCCTGCCATGCCGCCTCCACTTCCGAAGCGCTGTGGGAGGAGTTAACGGCGACGGCGGCGCCAGGGCCGAGGTCCCCTCCGAGCCCCTCCAGCTGGTCCTCCTGCAGGGCAATCAGCGGGGAAACCACGACGACGGGACGCCCTGTCGTGTTGTGAAGGTGCCGGGCAGCGACCTGGTAGATCGCGGATTTTCCGTAGCCGGTGGGCATGACAGCCAGGACGTCCCGGCCGCCGGCCAGGGCGGCCATGCCGGCAAGTTGACCATCACGCAGGTGGGGAAGGGAAAAGGACGATGCCGCGAGGGCGGCAAGGGCAAGATCGTCGGACATGTAGGTGCTCCGCGCAGAGTGGTTCCTGCGGCCGCTTGCTTCAGCCGAGGTAACCAGCCTAACCCGACCTGACCGCCGCCGCCGTCGTCCGCCGCTGTGAAGGTGCCGGCGCGGAAGGGGGATGTACTCCTTGACTTCGCCATTGCCCTGAACAAGTGTGGAAAGGAAACCGGTCCGCCGAAGTCCAGGATGGCGACCGGACCTGCAGAACGCGAGGAGAACCAGCCGTGACGCGCAAGAATCCTGATGTGGAAGAGGCTGACGAGTCTGACATCGAAGTCAGCGGCCATCCGAAAAATTGGGCGGCGGGAGTGCCTGGCGTCTATCACTCCATGCAGCCGGCCATAAAGCACATGGGCGTGGAGCGCTCAGCGAAGACACTGCTGGCGCTGAACCAGAAGGACGGCTTCGACTGCATGAGCTGCGCGTGGCCGGACCCGGGCCACCGCAAGACGTTCGAATTCTGCGAGAACGGCGCCAAGGCAGTCACCTGGGAGGCTACTCCGGTGGTCATCAGCAGGGAGTTCTGGGAAGAACATCCCCTCAGCGAACTGCGGGAACGCTCCGAATACTGGCTGGGCATGCAGGGACGGCTGACCGAGCCGGTGTACAAGCCCGCGGGGGAGGACCACTACCGGCCCGTGAGCTGGCACGCAGCGTTCGACATCATTGCGGACAAGCTGAAGTCACTGCCCAGCCCGGACCAGGCAGCCTTCTACACCAGCGGCCGCACCTCCAATGAGGCCGCCTTCCTGTACCAGCTGTTCATCCGCGGGTACGGCACCAACAACCTCCCGGACTGCTCCAACATGTGCCACGAGTCGTCCGGCTGGGGCATGGGGCAGACCATCGGCGTCGGCAAGGCCACAGTCTCCTATGACGACTTCGGCAAAGCCGACCTGATCATCATCATGGGCCAGAACCCGGGCACCAACCATCCCCGGATGCTCACGGCCCTGGAGGAAGCCAAGGAGGCCGGCGCACGGATCGTCGCGATCAACCCGCTACCCGAGGCAGGCCTGATGCGTTACAAGAACCCGCAGAAGGTCAAGGGCATCATCGGGCGGGGCACGGACCTGGCGGACCAGTTCCTGCAGGTACGGATTGGTGGCGACATGGCGCTCCTGCAGGCGGTATCAAAGCGGGTCCTCGACGCCGAAGCCGCGAATCCGGGAACGGTGCTGGACCATCAGTTCCTGGCGGAACACTGCCAGGGGCTGGAAGAGCTCCGTGCGCACCTTGCGGAACTGGACGAGGGCGCCGTCCTCGAAGCCACGGGGCTGCGGAGCGAGGAGATCGACGAGCTGGCGGACCGCTACATGGCGGCGGACAAGGTGATCATCACCTGGGCCATGGGCATCACACAGCACAAGAAGGCAGTGGCCACCATCAAGGAGATCATTAACCTGCTGCTGCTTCGGGGCAACATCGGCAAGCCCGGCGCGGGCGCTTCACCTATCCGCGGGCACAGCAATGTCCAGGGTGACCGCACCATGGGTATCTGGGAACAGATGCCGCCGGCCTTCCTGGATGCCCTGGGGAAGGAATTCAGCTTCGAACCGCCGCGGAGCCACGGTGCGGACGCCGTGGAAACCATCCGGCAGATGCGCGACGGCGGGATCAAGGTGTTCATTGCGATGGGCGGCAACTTCGTGGGCGCCATGTCCGACACCCGGGCTGCCGAGGCCGCCATGGAAGGCACCGAACTCTCCGTCCAGATTTCCACCAAGCTCAACCACTCGCACGCCGTGACCGGCGCGGAAGCCCTGATCCTGCCCACGCTGGGGCGGACCGAGATCGACCGGCAGGAGTCCGGGCCGCAGTTCGTCTCGGTGGAGGACACGGTCTGTGCCGTGCACCCCTCGCACGGCACCGTTGAGCCGGTGGCGCCGGGGCTGCTCTCGGAAGTGGCGATCGTCTGCCAGCTGGCCCGGCGCGTGCTGGGGGACAAGCTTTCCGCGGACTGGGCCGGTTTCCAAAAGGACTACGACCTGATCCGCGAGCACATCTCCCATGTGGTGGTGGGCTGCGAGGACTACAACCGGAAGATCCGCCAGGAAGGCGGTTTCGTCCTGCCGAACGGCCCGCGCGACTCCCGCACCTTCAACACACCCACCGGCAAGGCCATCCTGACCGTGAACGAACTGGAACATGTGGAGCGTCCCGCCGGCACCCTGATCCTGCAAAGCATGCGCTCGCACGACCAGTTCAACACCACCATCTACGGGCACAATGACCGTTACCGGGGTATCAGGAAGGGCCGCGAGGTGGTGTTCGTGAACCCTGCGGACCTCGCCGAACTGGGGCTTGAAGACGGGCAGCATGTGGACGTGCGCGGCGTCTATCCGGACAACGTGGAGCGCGTCCTCAGGAACTACCGCGTGGTGTCCTACCCTTCGGCGCGGGGATGCGCGGCCGCGTACTATCCCGAGGCCAACGTCCTGGTGCCGCTGGAGAGTGTGGCGGAAGGCAGCCAAACACCGGTGTCCAAAGCCGTGATCGTCAAGCTCGAACCCGTTGCCGTCCGCGAAGAGGAGACCGCAGGCTCCCGGTAACTACTGGGCAGTGTCTGCCCAGCCCTTGCTGGCAGGGCCGGCGTCGTGGCCGTCATCGCACAGTTGGAAGGCCACGTCCGCCGCTTTGGCAACTGACGCCGTCGATGCTTCCTTGGTGCCGGCACTGCCGGTCCCGGCTTCCAGTCCTGCCGCGTACCCCACCATGAAGGTGGTCACCGGGGCGGCGGCATGGATCACCGAGTCGGCCGATTTCCGTGCCAGCTCCAGAAGGAGTTCGTGGTCCACTTTCAAATCCAGAATCTGCAGCGCCTGCGCCAGCCGGTTGCTCCACTGGTCCAGGATCTGCATTTCGTCTTCGTTGGCCGGCATGTCCGCTCCTTAGGTGTCGCTCGTTGGCTCGCTCTCCGTGCCGAGACTACAAGGGTTCGGAGTGGAAGTCACCGCTTCCGGTTGCACGCGGACCCCTAATCCACAATCAGGTAGAAAGCCAGCCTTAATACCCCTAGATATGACAGCGGGCCCCTGCTTAGACTGGGCGCACCCCACTCCAGGAAGCTCCGGCACCTGATTCTCCACCCGTCAGCAGATGCTGGACCGTGCCTGTCCGGCGGGGTGCGCATCACCACTCATGAATCACGGCCGCCCCACCGGGCGATCACCGTGGGATAAACAGGAGAAAAAGATGACAGGGAACAAAGCCGTTGCCTACAAAGCGCCCGGGAAAGTCGAACTGATCGATATCGACTACCCCACGTTCGAACTCAAGGACGGGCCAGGGGTCAACCCCGCCAACGTCGGGCGCGCCGTGAACCACGGCGTCATTCTTAAAACAGTTGCCACCAACATCTGCGGGTCGGATCAGCACATGGTGCGAGGACGCACCACAGCCCCGCCGAACCTGGTGCTCGGGCATGAAATCACAGGCGAAGTGGTGGAGGTGGGCCGCGACGTCGAGTTCATCAAGGTCGGCGACCTGTGTTCGGTACCGTTTAACATCGCCTGCGGCCGCTGCCGGAACTGCAAGGAACGCAAGACCGGCATCTGCCTGAACGTGAACCCGGACCGCCCGGGCAGCGCCTACGGGTACGTGGACATGGGCGGCTGGGTGGGCGGCCAGGCCAACTACGTGCTGGTGCCCTACGCCGACTGGAACCTGCTGAAGTTCCCGGACAAGGACCGGGCCATGGAGAAGATCCTGGACCTGGCCATGCTCTCGGACATCTTCCCCACCGGATTCCACGGTGCCGTCAGCGCCGGAGTAGGCGTTGGCTCCACGGTCTACGTGGCCGGGGCCGGTCCCGTTGGCCTCGCAGCAGCGACCAGCGCACACCTGCTGGGCGCCGCCGTCGTGATTGTGGGCGACCTGAACGAGGACAGGCTGGCGCGGGCGCGCAGCTTCGGCTGCGAAACTGTGGACCTCACCAAGGGCGGCCCGGCGGAGCAGATCGAGCAGATCCTCGGTGTCCCGGAAGTGGACTGCGGCGTGGATGCCGTGGGCTTCGAGGCGCGCGGCCACGGCCACGGCAAGGACGCCGAAGAAGCGCCGGCCACCGTGCTGAACTCGCTGATGGACATCACCGCTGCCGGCGGTGCACTGGGCATCCCCGGGCTATACGTGACGGGCGATCCGGGCGGCATTGATGAGGCCGCCAAGAAGGGTGCCCTCAGCCTGAGCCTGGGTACCGGTTGGGCGAAGTCCCTGAGCTTCACCACCGGCCAGTGCCCGGTGATGAAGTACAACCGCCAGCTGATGATGGCCATCCTGAACGACAGGGTGAGCATCGCCAAGAACGTGAACGCCAAGGCGATCACGCTGGAGGAAGCCCCGCAGGGCTACGCGGAGTTCGACGCCGGAGCGGCCACCAAGTACGTCCTTAACCCGAACGGCTACCTGAGCTAGCCGGAGGCAGGTTGCGGACGGTGCTGTCAGTTAGGGGCGGGTGCGGAAATAGTTGTCCTTCAGCTGAGGTTAGGCTGAAGGACACACCGCATCGAAGGAGATCCCCTTGAGTGACATCACCGTCCGCCACACCCCCGGCCGCGAGCGTTTCGAGATCCTCGACGCCGGCAACGTGATCGGTAAGGCGGCCTACAAGGAGTACGACGGCGGCGCCTCACCGGAGCGGGTTTTCTACCACACCGTGATCAACGAGGAATACGGCGGGCAGGGGCTTGCGGGCCGGCTCGCTACGGTTGCCCTGGACGAGACGGTCAAGGCCGGCGTGGGCATCGTTCCGGTCTGCCCCTTCATCAAGAAGTTCCTCACCAAGCATCCCGAATACGCCGGCAACGCGCTGGCCGTGAAGCCTGCGCACCTGGAGTTCCTGAACGGAGCACTGGCCGGCCGCAGCCGCTGACCGGCCCCCCGTCTCCACCCGCCGTCGCGTTCTTGACGCGCAATCTCAACCTCGACGCGCAGATTCCTGGGCGCGCCCGTATAAACGGTGCGCCAGGTAATTTCCGCGTCGAGAAGCATTTTGCGCGTCGGGGCGGGCCGGGTGCTGCGACTGAGGTATTGATGTGCGACAGGAGCTCCAATGGCGGACCCAGTGCTGCGCCCGGCCGGACGCCATTTCCGCCAGCCCCGCCGTGCACAGAAACGGCTGGTATTGCTGTTCTCTGCCGTGGTCCTGGTGATCGCAGCCATCGTAGCGCTGGCCGCCGTGCGGTCGGAGCCGTTCACAGGCACGGCAGCAGCCCCGGTTCCCGCGGTGATCCAAGAGACCCCGGTGGCTGTGGCCCCGGCATCGCTCCAAAACCGCATTGACGCTGTCCTTGAAGAGAATGCGGATTACAGGATCGGGCTGGCGCTGGCGGACGTATCCGGCGATGCGGCGCTGACGTTCGGGGACAAAGACGTCTTCGCTGCCGCCAGCACGGCGAAGATCATCACGGCAGCGGCGTTCTACCACTTGGTGGAAACCGGGGAGGCTGACCTGCACAATCCGTTGGGGGACTATGACGCGGCGTTTCAGCTTGAGGCCATGGTGAACGACAGTAACAACGATTCCTGGCTGCTGCTGATGGATGCCGTTGGGTTCCCGCAGCTGGCGGCTTATGCCACCTCCATGGGTGTCACCTACGACCCCGTGGAGAATCGCCTGACCCCCGCGGATATGGCACTGGTCCTGAAGAAGCTCTATGCCGGAGACCTGCTCAACGCGGACAACACCGCCCAGCTGCTCAGTTACATGCAGGAGACCAACAACGAGGACCTGATCCCTGCCGGATCACAGGCCGGCGTGGAAGTGTTCCATAAGTACGGGGAGTTGGACGGCGAACTCCACGACGCAGCGGTCCTGACCTATGGTGGCTCCTCGTTTGTGCTGGTGATCTATACCGAGAATCCCGAGGGTCGTCAAGAGCCGGCGCAGGCTGATGTCATCCGTGAACTCACCGGCATCGTTGAGGAATCGCTGTTCCCGCCCGTGCAGGCCGGTGGCAGGGCACGTTAGTTCATGAAAGTCGCGCCGTCCCGGCAGGGTGCAGCAGACTGTTTCCGTGAGCAACAAATCCCGGACTGCCCTGGCCGTCGCCGGCCTTAGCCTGGGCACGGCACTGAACCCCCTCAACTCCTCAATGATTGCCGTTGCGCTGGTGGTGCTCCGCGGCGACTTCGGACTCGACGTCGCTGCCGTTACCTGGGTGGTCACGGCGTTCTACCTTGCCTCCGCTGCGGGGCAGCCGGTGATGGGGAGGCTGGCCGACCGGTTTGGACCGCGGCGGATGTTCATGCTGGGCATGGCGCTCGTGGCGGTCACCTGCGCGCTGGCGCCGCTCGCCCCGAACTTCACGCTACTCTGCGTGGCGCGGGCCGTGATGGCACTTGGCACGGCTACCGCCTATCCCAGTGCCGTGGTGATGGTGGGAGCCATAGCGCACCAAGCCAACGTGGAGCCCGCCCGCCCCTTGGGTATTCTCCAGATGTCCAACACCTCCGCGGCCGCCGTCGGACCGGTAGTGGGCGGGCTGCTGGTGAGCTTTGTGGGCTGGGAAGCGTTGTTCCTGATTAACATCCCGCTCGCACTGGCTGCGCTGTTGGTCGTGCGGCAGGCGGCGCCCGCGGACCAGGCCCGGGAACGCGGCAGCGTGGCCGAGCTGCTGAGGGACTCCGATATCCCCGGCATCCTGGGCTTTGTGAGTGCGCTGCTGCTGGTGATGATGGCAGCGCTAAATGTGGCGCCGGGTTTCCGCTGGTGGATGCTGGCCGCCGGAACGGTGCTCGCCGCTCTCTTCGTCTTGCGGGAGCTGCGTTTCGCCCGCCCGTTCCTGGACCTGAGGCTGCTGGGCCGCAACCGGCCGCTGATGCTGGTTTACCTTGCCTTCGCGGTGTTCAGCAGCGTTTACTACTTTGTCTTCTTCGGCCTGCCGCAGCTCCTGCAGGAAGCAGGCGGTTACGATCCCGGCGTCGTGGGCCTGCTGATGCTGCCGCTCGCGGGCATGTCCGTCCTGGCCACGCCCTGGGCTGTCAAGGCGATGGGAAAGTTTGGTGTGCGGCGGGTGCTCATCGTCGGGGTCGGGCTCTTAACCGTGGCGGCCGCCCTGATGTGGCTGCTGACCGGCACCTTGGTGATCCCGCTGGTGGTGGTGTTGACCGCGCTAATGGGTGTGCCTTACGGGACGGTGGGAATCGCCACGAACCAGGGCATGTTCGTCTCCATCCGGCCACAGGAGCGCGGTGTTGCGGCGGGGATTTACCAGACTTGCCGCTACGTCGGCGCCATTACCGCCACCGTGATGATTGGTGTGTTCGCAAGCGGCGGGGTGGACCAGGGAAGCTGGGCCCGGATGGTCCTGGCGATGCTGGCCCTGTGCGTGGTGACACTCGCTGTGAGCCTGGTCTGGAAAGCACCTGCCAGACACTGAGTTCCGGAAGGCCGGACAGGCGGGATCCGGGAGGCTTATCGTGGATATATGGACAATCCAAAGGTGCAGCTGTACCTGGACATCACCGCCAAAGGCCTGTGCATTCTGGGCGCCGCGCTGATGATCTTTGGCCGCGGCGCATGGTTCTACGTGGGCGTGGCCATCGTGGTCCTGGGCGTGCTGTTCATCGGAGGCTCTCTGGCAGCCACTCGTAAGCTTCGCGGGCGCAAGTGGGACGGCACCCGCCGTACCTGACCGGGCGCAGCGCCGTCCCTCCCCGCTAGTCCCGCCGTCGTGCGTGTTTTCCTGCCTGTTACGTGTACATGAGCGAGCCGGGCGTGGTGAGCTTTTCACCGGTTTCCAGCCAGGTCTTGAGGCCGGAGAGGATCATTGGCCAGCCACCGTAAAGCTGTTCGTTGGCGCCTTCCCGGAGGTCGCTGTGGGTGACGGTGAGGCGGCAGGAGTCACCTACGGGTTCAATGTCCCACGTGATCTTCGACGTTCCCTCTGCCTTGACGTCCTCGCCCCACAGCGCGCGCATGGTCTGGACCAGCCGGCGGGGCGGGTCCACCTCCAGGTTCTCGCCCTCGCCCAAAGGTGCTCCGGCATTGGCGTTGTTCATGGTGAAGCTGCTGCCCGGGGTCCAGTCCGTGTCGATGGTGTTCCCGAACTGGTACTTGCTGCGGATCTCACTGTCCGTGATGGCCTCCCAGAGCCGTTCCGGCGTGGTCTTGATATAGATTTCGAAGATCTTTTCCATGGGACTTTCCAATCTGGATTTGAGGTCGCTGAGGCCAGCGGCCCATGGTTCTGCATATTTGCTGACCCAGCGGTCGTGGATGAGCCGGATGGGCACGGGATTCAGGAAGTGCAGCTTTTCCCGCCCCCGACGACGGGTCACCACCAGGCCTGCATCTTCCAGGAGCTTGAGGTGCTTGGCAATCCCGAAGCGGGTCATGTCGAAGCGGGCCTCAAGCGCACTCAGGGACTGCCCGTCCTCGCGGAACAGCTCGTCCAGGAGGTCCCTGCGGGTGGGGTCGGAGAGTGCCTTGAACACTGCGTCCATAGGACCAATAATAGGTGACCATATAGTCACATATCAAGACTGTGTGAAGATATTTTTGTGCTCCCGCTGAGTGACATTGCCGCCGTCCGAGCGACGGTTGATGATCAATGGTGCTCACCTGTGGCGGATGCCGTGGGGGAGCTTTGGCATGTCGCGCCTGGCGGGCTTCGGTTCTGGCGATCTTCCGCCGTGCACGTGTTTGTTGTGCCGCCGGGGATCGATGGCCGCGGTGTGCTGTATGCGCGCTGTGCGCCCTACGACGGACCTGCCGGTCACCGGCTGCGCCAGGGCGCTCGGCGCCACGAACACCTCCGCGCGGCAGGCGCCGCCGTGGCAGATCTAGCTAGATCGCGGCACGGCAGGACTGTGGAACGGGTCAGCACACCCCTGGGGGATATGGCTGCGTGCGTGCTGCGAAGGGTGGAGGGCGAGGAGCTGGAGACGGGCGACCTCACAGCTGACGACGCTCTTGCTTGGGGCCTGGCACTGGTGGACTTCCACCTGACAGCAGACAAAGCACGTCCCCACGCTGACCTCCGCCCGGAGCCGGTGTGTCCCGCCAACGCATTTACCGCCCTGGCCGCCGAAGCAGAAGCCCAAAGTGACGCTGACCTTGCCCTGGCAGCGGGCCGCCTGGGCCGGTTGTATGACCGGCAGGACCCGAAACCCCTGGTATTGGGCCATGGCGATTTTGAGCTGGACAACCTGCGCTGGTCAGGAGGGCAGGCAGCCTGCTTTGACCTGGATGAGTCTGGGATGATGCCTGCCGCTGCCGACGTTGCCTCCGCGGTGCGCGACCTCCTGGGGCTCCATCCCGCCTCACCGCAGCATCCGGAGCTGCTCGCGGCGTTCCTCGAGGGCTACCGCCAGGGATCAGGGCAGGTCATCAGCCCGGATGAGCTCCTCCTGCACCGGGCCTCCTTCGCCGCCAGGCAGCTCCTCGAAGCACCCGCAGTCCTCGACGTGGACGCCGCCGGTACCGGCTGGCTACCGGACCTGGCCGCCTCCTTGGTCAGCCACTACGCCGGCGAGCGCCACATCGTCATGGGGACTGCCGCCGTCGTTCCCTAAGCGCGGTCGCTTACCTTGTCCGGGGTTGGTTTGGCGACCGGCCGCGGATCCAGCCACACCCGCTCCCGAGGACCCGGCGGATATGCGTGCTGCTTTCCGGCCAGGGTGATGATCCACGCAACCACCACGGGCAGCGCTGCCGCCACGGGAACCAGCAGCGGACCGCCCACCACCAGTGCGGCAGAGCCATACAGCGCGCCCACAGTGATGCCCAACTGGATGGTCAGCACCGTGAGGCCGTTGGCGGCTTCCTGGTATTCCCCGCCGGCGCGCAGGATGGCCGACTGGTTGTAGATGCCGATGGCGCCGAGCCCTGCACCCCAAACGGTCATGAGGACCAGGGCGACGGTGAAGTTGCCCGCTGCCAAGGGCAGGAAGAACATGGAAAGGGCGATCGCCGTCGTCGTCACCAAAAGGGAACGCCGCGGCCGTGAGTCCACCGTCAGGCCCGCAATCCAGATGCCGAGCAGGCCGGAGCCGCCCAGGACCGTCAGCGAAAGGCTGATGGCGTGATCGGGGAAACCGGCCTCGCGGATAAACGGCGCGATATACGTGAACAGGGCAAAGTGGGCCAGGACCAGCAGCGGCCAGGCGATCGCGACCGACTTCACGCCGGGCTGGGCGATCGCTTTGCGGAGCGAAGGCCGGACGGCGTCGGTAATGCGCTGGACGCGCGGCAGCAGGAAGAACGCCAGCACAGTCAGGACCAGACCGAACCCGGCCAGCACCATGAAAGCGGCCCGCCAGCCGAGGAACCCGCCGAGCGCCGTGCCCACGGGTGCGCCGATGGCCAGGCCCAGGCTGTTGCCGCTGAAGACGATGGCCAGGGCCTTGCCCACCTTGTCCGCCGGGACCACCCTGGTAACGAACGGAGCCATGGTGGTCCAGAGCAGTCCGTGGGCGAGGCCGCCCACGAGCCGGGCAATCATCGCGGAGGTGAAGTCCGGCGCCAGCCCCACCATGGCGTTACTGGCGGCGAAGGTAAGGACGAGTCCCACCAGCAGTGCGTGCCGCGGTATCTTGACCAGCAGCCGCGCAGCCGGGACCACCGTGACCACAATGACCGCGGCATAGGCCGCTGCCAAGTAACCGGCTACGGGTTCCGATACGTTAAGGCCGCTGCTGATCTGCGGCAGCAGCCCGGACGGCAGGAGTTCGGTGGTGATGGCGGTGAAGGCAATGGTGGCTAAAACCAGCATTGCGGCGTAGGGAAAACGGGCAGGCGCCGGCGCGGAAATCGCGGAAGACATGGGGGTGGGATCCATTCAAGGGGAGGGGCGGAACGCGGCGTTGCTGGCCGGACAAATTCCTCCCTTAAATTTACAGGATCCCGCCCCCTGCTCGGTGCGTTTTCCGGCGAGTCTAACCGTGTCCGGCTGCCGCTGGTGCAGCCCGCCGCACTATGATCTTTCTCATGGTTTCAGCAGAGCAGGCAGCAGCAGGCAGCAGCAGTCAGCAGCGCGGAGCGAGTGGCCGCATGAGGGACCCGTTGCAGGTTTCCCTGCCCGACCAGAAACTGCTGGACGCGCTCCAGCCGACTGCCGGCGTCGAATTTTTCGTGTGGGACTTTTCCGCGCCCGCTCCCGCCGGGCGCTTCGACATCGTGGTGCCGCCCTATATGCGGGGGCCGGAGGTGCTGGCGGCGCTGGAGTCCGTGGAGATTGGCCTGATCCAGAGCCAGTCCATCGGGTACGACGGCGTGGCGGACGTGCTGCCCGCAGGCTGCGTTTTCGCCAATGCGGCAGGGGTCCATGAGACGTCGACGGCGGAACTCGCCCTGGGCATGATGATCTCCAGCCAGCGCGGGATGGCCGACTTTGCCCGGAACCAGGCCAGCGGCAGGTGGGACAACAGCCAGCGGCCAAGCCTTGCGGACCGGCAGGTCCTGCTGGTGGGATACGGGGGAGTGGGCAAAGCGATCGAGGCCCGGCTGCTGCCGTTCGAGACGCACGTGACCCGGATGGCCAGCCGCGAACGCGAGGACTCCGCCGGGAAGATTTTCGGGATCGACTCCCTCTTTGAGCAGCTGCCGCTGCACGACATTGTGGTGGTCAGCGTCCCGCTCAGCGAGCAGACGCAGCAGCTGGTGGACGCGAAGTTCCTGGCCGCCATGCCGGACGGGGCGCTGCTGGTCAATGTGGCCCGCGGCGCGGTTGCGGACACTGCGGCGCTGCTGGCAGAAACATCCTCCGGCCGGCTGCGCGCCGCCCTGGATGTGACGGATCCGGAGCCGCTGCCTGCGGAACATCCGCTGTGGACCACCCCCGGGGTGCTCGTCACGCCACACGTGGGCGGGGCAAGCTCGGCGATGTTCCCCCGGATGGTCCGGCTCATCAAACAGCAGATCGGGCTGATGCTGGACGGCGAGGAGCCCGTGAACGTGGTGCTGGGCGATTCCGCCAAGGTTCAGAGCGCAGGCTGACGCCGCCGCCTCCGGAAGACGATCCGCAGGTTGTCGCGGAAGCTCAGGCTGTTGCGGCGGCTGACCACAAACACGGCGGCGGCCGCGGCCAGGAGCACGATAAGCCCGCCCACTGCCACGGACCAGCGCGCCCCGAATTCGCCGCCGATCCACCCCATCAGGGGAGCACCCACCGCAGTTCCGCCCTGGAGCACGGCAAGGTACAGGGCCAGCACGCGCCCGCGGAACTGGGGCTCCACAGAGAGCTGGATACTGGTATTGCAGCTGTTCAGGAAGGTGATGGAGGCAAGGCCCACCGGGATCAGGACTGCTGCGTACAGCCAGAACGACGGCGTCACGCTGCCCAGGAGCGTGAAGGCGCCCAGTCCCAGCGCCCCGCCGAGCAGGAACCGAAGCCGCGGCCCGGCCCGCCGTGCTGCAAGGAGTGCGCCTGCCAGCGTGCCGACCGCCATGATGGACCCCAGCAGCCCGAACTCGCCCGGGCCAACACCGAACTCGGTGGTGGCCATCAGCGCGTTCACGACGGGGAAGTTCATTCCGAACGCGCCCAGGATGCCCACCAGGACCATGATCAGCACCAGATCCGGGCGGTTGCGCACGTAGCGGACCCCCTCCGCCACCTGGTGTTTGCTCCTGCTGGCCGGTGCCGCCGGCACAAGTTCCGAGGAGCGGATCCTGAACAGCGAAATGATCACGGCGGCGAAGCTGGCCGCGTTGAGCAGGAACACGGGCCCGGTTCCCACCCAGGCAATCAGCACGCCTGCGATGGCGGGGCCAGTGAGCCTGGCGGTGTTGAAGGATGCGGAGTTCAGCGCCACCGCGTTGGAGATGTTGTCCTGGCCCACAAGTTCGGAAACGAACGCCTGCCGCGAGGGCGCATCGATGGCGCTCGCTATGCCAAGGCAGAGTGCGGCCAGGTAGGCGTGCCACAGTTCAGCGGTGCCCGTGACCACCAGGAGTCCCAGGGCCAGTCCGGTCAGGCCCATCGCCACCTGCGTCCACAGCAGAATCACGCGTTTGCGGCAGCGATCGGCCAGCACTCCGCCGTAGGGGCCGAGAAGCAGCATGGGAAGGAATTGCAGGCCGGTGGTGATGCCGACGGCGGCTCCTGAGTAGTTGGTCAGGACGGTCAGCACCAGCCAGTCCTGGGCCACCCGCTGCATCCAGGTGCCGATGTTGGACACCAGTGCCCCGCTGGCCCAGATCCTGTAGTTGCGGTTCTCCAAGGCCCGGAACATGGCACTCATGTGCCGCTCATTTCCTGCATGATGCGCGCGGCCCGCTTGAGGATCAGTCGGTCCTCTTCGCTGAGCCCGGCCACCCGTTGGGCCAGCCAGGCAGTGCGCTGGTTCCGGGCCTCCGCCAGGACTGCCCGTCCGGCGTCGGTGATGTCCACGCGGACCTGGCGCCCGTCGTCGGGGTTTGCCGCCCTGGACACGAACCCCTGGTCTGCGAGCGCATTAACGATCCGCGTCATGGACGGGGCCTGCACGTGCTCGCTGTCGGCCAGGGCGCGGAGGGTGCTGGGGCCGTTGCCGTGCAGGAGGGCAAGGACCGTGTATTGCCCGGGGGTGATGACCTCGCCGGTGGCCTCGACGCGGAGCCGGCGGGACGTTCGCATGACGGCCGTGCGGAGCTCGATGGCCAGGCTGTCAGGGCTGGCCGCTTCAGTGGTTTTGTGGTTCTCGATGTTGGTGGTGGTCACGCTGGTATTGCGCCTCCTGAAGATGCTTAGCACTGCTAATTAGTCCTGCTAATAAGTATGCTCCGGTTCGCGGCGTCCGGCAAGGAAATGTGCGGGGAGTAACAGTCGCGCCCAATGGTCCGATAGTTTCCATGGGCCGCGCGAGAGAGTGGCGAGCCGACGCTGGGTCCCCGCTGCGCCTGGGGATTGCGCTTTCATTTCTACTGTGACTGTTGTTATTGCTGAAACTTTACGATAGTTTCTACGTGTGATGCAGGTCGCAACGGTGGGGAGCCGGCGGCCACATTCCTACCGAAGGACAATGATGACCAGCGATGCTCTCGCCAGCACCCCCGAAACCCGGCTCAGACGCCTGCACGAGCGTCTCGGCGGCATAGCCTACGGCGGGGACTACAACCCGGAGCAGTGGCCCCGCGACGTATGGCAGGAGGACGTCCGCCTCATGAAGGAGGCAGGGGTCAACCTGGTCACCTTGGCAGTCTTTTCCTGGAGCCGGCTCGAAACAGCGGACGGTGTCTATGACTTCGGCTGGCTGGACAGCATCATGGACCTGCTGCATGAGAACGGTATAGGAGTGGACCTGGCCACCCCGGACGCCGTTCCGCCGGCCTGGCTGATCGCCAGGCATCCGGACATCCTGCCGGTCCTGGCAGACGGCACCACCTTCGGATTCGGGTCCCGCCAGCACTTCGACGTCTCGCACCCTGCCTACCGGGAGAAGTCCCTGGCGATGGCGGAGAAGATGGGGGAGCGCTACGCCGGCCACCCCGCCCTGTGCATGTGGCACGTCAACAACGAATACGGACCCGTTTCCTACGGACCCCACGCGGACCGGGCCTTCCGTGAATGGCTGCAGGCAAAGTACGGCAGCCTGGACGAACTCAACCAGGCCTGGAGCACGGACGTCTGGGGCCAGGTCTACTCAGACTGGGCACAAGTGAACGCCCCTGCCCAGCCCCGCACCTGGTCCAACCCCTCCCGGCGGCTGGACTACCACCGGTTCACGTCGCACAGCATGCTGGAGCACTACAAAGCTGAGCGGGACATCCTGCGCAGGCACACCCCGGACCTGCCCATCGTCACCAACTTCATGCGCTTCTACAAGAACAACGACTACTGGGCCTGGGCGGGGGAGGAAGACGCCGCCGCGCTGGACATCTACCCGGACCCGCGTGAAGAAGATGCCCACATTGCAGCCGCCCTTAACTTCGACCTCATGCGCTCGCTCCGGAAGGGCCAGCCGTGGCTGGTGATGGAACAGGCCACCGCTGCGGTCAGCCAGTGGTCCGTCAATGTCTCCAAGCTTCCAGGCAAGATGCGGCTGGGCTCCTACCAGGCCATTGCCCAGGGTGCGGACTCCATCCTCTTCTTTCAATGGCGCCAGGCCAGGGGCGGGACCGAGCGCTTCCACTCCGGCATGGTCAACCACGCCGGCCCGAACACGCGGGTCTTCCGGGAAGTCTGCGAGCTGGGCCGGGAGTTGAAGGAACTGGGCGGCATTACCGGCACACGGTCCGCTGCCAAGGTGGCCATGGTCTTCGACTGGGACAGCTGGTGGGCCCTGGAACTGGGCAATTCGCCCCGCTCGGATCTGAGCTACACCCAGGAGGTCCTCCGCCTTTACCGCCCGTTCTTCGAGGCAAACATCCCGGTGGACTTCGTGGACGCCAAGAGCGACCTGGGCCAGTACGGCGTTGTGGTCTTGCCGGCCTCCTACCTTCTGACGGACGGGGCGGCGCAGCGGTTCGAGGACTACGTGGCCGGTGGCGGTCGCCTGGTGGCCAGCTACCTTTCGGGCATCGTGGACCAGGACAACACCATCCGCCTGGGCGGCTACCCCGGCGCCCTCCGTAACGTCCTGGGCGCGTGGAGCGAGGAGATGCACCCGCTTGCCGGCGAGGGCGAGGAAGTAAAGCTTTCAACGGCCGACGGCGGCACGGCCTCCGCCAGCTACTGGACAGAGCACGTGCACACAGAAACAGCGGACGTCCTGGCACGCTACGCGTCAGGCAGGCTTGCCGGTTCCCCTGCGGTGACCCGCAACAATTTCGGCCAGGGTACCGCCGTCTACCTGTCCGCACGCGTGGACGACACCTTCCTGGCGGAACTGCTGGCGGCTGAACGCGCTGTTGCGGGGATCCGCCCGGAACTTGACGCTCCGCTGGGAGTGCAGGTCCGCCGTCGTGCGGGCAATGGCCGCAGCTACCTGCTGGTGCTTAACCACAATGATGCCCCGGCCAGCGTGGACCTCAAGGCAGGCGGCACCGACCTCCTCAACGGCGCCGCTGTCCAGGGAACCGTCGAGCTCGCGCCCTACGGCGTCCTGGTGCTCGAAGAGCACGTAGTATCCATCCCCGCCGAAACCGCCCGATAGGAGGCCTCACCATGGCCATGCGACTGGAAGTACCTCCCGAGGCGGTCACCCCTGACCCTCCCGGCACCACCCGGAACCGCCGCAACAAACCGGGCAGCTGGAGTTTGGCACTGAAGCGGGACTGGCGCCTGTACACGCTCGTGCTGCTGCCGCTCGCCTACTTTGCGGTGTTCCGCTACCTCCCCATGGCCGGCAACGTGATCGCCTTCCGGCAGTTCCAGCCGGGAGGCAGCATCTTCGGCGAGAAATGGGTGGGGCTCAAGTACGTCACGCTCTTCATCAACGATCCCAGCTTCTGGCAGGCGTTCCAGAACACCATCATGCTGGGCGTTCTGACGCTGCTGTTCTGCTTCCCGATGCCCATCATCTTTGCCCTGATGCTGAACGAACTGCGCTCGCAGAAGTTCAAGAAGTTCGTCCAGACCGTCGCGTACCTGCCGCACTTCATGTCCGTGGTCATTATTGCCGGGATGATCCTGCAGAACTTCTCCATGACCGGCACGGTCAACCAGATCGCGAACACGCTCTTCGGCACCACGGTGAACTTCACCCAGGACGCCGGCTGGTTCCGGCCCATGTACATCAGCTCCGAGGTGTGGCAGACCATGGGCTGGGGCGCCATCCTGTATCTCGCTGCCCTGACCAGGGTGGACGAATCGCTATATGAGGCTGCGCGGATTGACGGCGCCAACCGCTGGCAACAGACCTGGCACGTGACGCTGCCGGCCATCCGGCCCACCATCATCACCCTCCTGATCCTGAACATCGGCACGTTCATGGCAGTGGGCTTCGAGAAGATCCTCCTGATCTACAACCCGCTCAACTACGCAACCTCGGATGTCATCTCCACCTACCTGTACCGGGTGGGCCTGGAGTCCAGCAACTTCAGCTACGCCGCAGCCATCGGAATGTTCGAATCCGTCATCGGCCTCACGCTGATCCTCTCCGCCAATGCCATATCCAAGCGGCTCGCCGGAACGAGCCTGTGGTGAAAGGGCCAACCATGAAGGGCACAACCATGAACCCGGCGGACGTCAAGCAGGGCACTGGGACAAAGCAAGGCACCGGCACCAACAAAGGCGCGGAGCACAGCGGGGTGCTGCTCAAGGACATGAAAGTCTCCCGGGGCATGCGGGTCTTCCGGGTGTTCAACCTGGCCTTCCTGCTGGTGGTGGTGTTCCTGACCCTCTACCCGTTCCTGAACATCATTGCCCAGAGCTTCTCCAGTGAAGGTTTCATCAACGCGGGCCAGGTCAACCTGTTCCCCAAGGGTTTCAACACCGAGACCTACAAGCTGATCCTTGCCGATTCAACGTTCTGGAACAACTACGGCAACACGGTCCTGTACACGGTGGTGGCCACGGCCATCTCCATGGTCCTCACCACCAGCTTCGCCTACGCCATCGCCAAGAAAGACCTTAAAGGCCGCAGCGTGTTCATTGGGATCGCTGTGTTCACCATGTTCTTCAATGGCGGCCTCATTCCCAACTACGTGCTGATCAGCTCACTGGGCATGCGGGACACCCTCTGGGCCGTGGTGCTGCCCAACGCCATCAGCGTGTTCAACCTGCTCATCATGAAGTCGTTCTTCGAGAACATGCCACGGGAACTGGAGGAAGCGGCCGCCATCGACGGGCTCAGCCAGTACGGGGTGCTGTTCAAAGTTGTCCTGCCCCTGAGCAAGGCCATCGTGGCCACCATGGTGCTGTTCTACGCGGTGGCCAACTGGAACTCCTGGTTCCAGGCCTTTCTCTACCTGGACAATCCGGACCTGTTCCCGGTGACCATCTACCTGCGCAACATGATCGCCGGAGTCACCACCGCGGGCTCGGCCGGCGGCACGGCCGAGAATGTCGGGCAGATCGCCGCCAACATCCAGTCGGTCACCATCGTCCTCACGGTCATTCCCATCCTGTGCGTCTACCCCTTTGTCCAGAAGTACTTCTTTTCGGGCGTCATGCTCGGTTCCGTCAAGGAATAACCCCTTATGAAAGGAAAGCCCATGATCCGCAGACGAGAGTTTCTCGGCCTCTCCGCCCTCGCCGCATTCGGCCTGGTTGCAGCAGGCTGCGACTCCGATTCCGGCAGCAAAGTGGACACTTCCAAGGCCCGCACCGGCGCCATGGACAGTTTCGGAGTGGGGGACACGTTCAAGGCGACGGCGCCGCTGAGCTTCACCTTCCTCTTCAGCGACCAGCCCACGTATCCGTTCAAGAAGGACTGGCTGCTGTTCACTAAGATGGCCAGCGACAACAACGTCACGCTGGAACCCACCATCGTCCCCAACAGCGACTATGAGCAGAAGCGCAGCCTCCTGATCAGCTCCGGCAACGCTCCGGAGATCATTGCCAAGACCTACCCGGGCCAGGAGAGCGCCTACGTCTCCTCCGGCGCTGTCCTGCCGGTCAGCGACTATGTGGACCTGATGCCGCACTTCCAGGACAAGGTGAAGAAGTGGAAGCTCGAGCCGGAGATCGAGGGGCTGACGCAGGAGGACGGCAAGTACTACGTGCTGCCAGGCCTGCATGAGGAACTGTGGCCGGACTACACCCTGGTGTTCCGCACCGACATCCTGGAGAAGGAGGGCATTGCGGAACCGAAAAGCTGGGATGAACTGCGTGAGGTGCTGCGCAAGCTGAAGAAGGCCTACCCGGATGTGGTGCCCTTCTCCGACAGGTTCAACGGCAACAGCGTCCTGAATGTCGCCGCCAACTCGTTCGGCACAGTGGCCGGCTGGGGCCTGGTGGACGGGCTGAACTTTGACGAGTCCAAGAAGGAATTCGAGTTCGCCGCCGGCACCGCCAAGTTCAAGGAACTGGTGACGTACTTCAATTCCCTGGTGTCCGAGGGCCTGATGGACCCTGAAAGCTTCACCCAGACGGATGACTCAGCCATCCAGAAGTTCACCTCCGGCAAGTCGTTCGTCATCAGCGCCAATTCGCAGAACGTCATCACCTACCGGACGTCCATGGAGCAGTCGCTGGGCAAGGGCAACTTCACCATCCGCAAAATCACTGTCCCCGGCGGCCCGGCGGGAGACATCATCGGCGGCTCCCGGCTGGAGAACGGCATCATGCTGAACTCGTCCGTCAAGGACAAGGACTCCTTTGTGGCGCTTATGCAGTACATCGACTGGCTCTTCTACAGTGACGCCGGGCAGGAGTTCTCGAAGTGGGGCGTGGAAGGCACCACGTACACCAAGGAAGGCGACAAGCGCGTCCTGGCCAAGGACATCAACTTCCAGGGCCTCAACCCCGCGGGCACCAAGGACCTGCGGGTGGATTATGGCTTTTCCGGCGGCAACTTTGCGTATGGCGGCACCACGGACCTGCTGCACTCCACCTTCAATGAGGAGGAGTTGGCGTTCCAGAAGGCCATGAAGAGCAAGACCCCCAAGCCGGTGTCCCCGCCCGTACCGTTCAGCGACGTGGACCGCGAACAGGCCACCCTGGTGCTCACCCCGCTGAAGGACCACGTCAAGCAGAACACCCTGAAGTTCATCACCGGGCAGCGGAGCCTGGGCGAGTTCGACGCCTACGTCAAGGAACTGGACAGCAAGGGCATGTCCAAGTACGTAGAGTTGGCCAACAAGGCTTACAAGGCGTACGCGGACAAGAAATAGGACGTACGACGGCGCCGGCCGTCTTGGCCGGGAACCGAAAGGCAGTGCGTGGTTCAGAATAAAGCGGCATACGGTGCCGGCCCCCTATTCAGGGCGGCCGGCACCGTCGCCGGCGTGATGATGGGCCACGTGCTGCTGGTGCTGGGCAACCTGCTCCTGGTGTTCGCGCCCCTGCTGGGCAACTGGCTGCTCGTGCTGCTGGCTTGCGTTCCGTTGGGCCCCTCCCTGGTGGCGGCCATGTATGCCTTCAACCGGTTGCTTGCGGGCCACGAAACCGGGGTTTTCAAGGACTTCAGGCGGGGGTACCGGATGAACTTCCGGCCTGCCCTGGTGGTGTGGCTGCCGCACCTGCTGTTGCTGGCCGTGATCGCGTTCAACCTGGTGGGCCTGCCGCTCTTCTCCGGCCCTGGAAACGGAGCGGGACCGGCCCTCCGGGGGGCGCTCCTCGTTCTGGGACTCCTGGTGGCAACGGCGGCCCTGAACGGGTTGCTGCTGCTTTCCAGGTTCACCTTTCCGGTGCGGGACATCTACCGGCTGTCCCTGTACGGCTTTGGTGCACAAAAACGGGTGGCGCTGGGCAACGCAGGCATCCTCTTTGTGGCCGCGTTCCTGCTGCTGATGACCACCACATACCTGATGCTGGTGGTGGCCGGGGCGCTGGTCTTCCTGGTCTGCCTGAACTCCCGGCCGCTGCTGCGGTTCATCGAAGCCAGGTTCACAGCCTAGGACCGCGTCCCGCTTTCTTGCATGGCCCTTAGCGCTCCGGCGCCGGATCATGGGCCGATGACGACCTATTTCGGTACGAGGGAGTTCGAAGGCGCCACCTTCGTTAAGGCAAGCTTCAAGGGCGCCACCCTGCGGTTCCCGGATGTCAGCGGTGTATCGATGCGCGGCGTGGACGTGGACGGGTTGAGTTCGGCGTCCACGAGCGGCACCACGTCGACCCCATTGATGAAGAGGCTTCCGAAAAACAGGTCGTGGCTGTCGATGTCGAGCCCGTTCGGACCTCGCTCGTATTCGTCAGAGCTAGAGGCAGTCACCGCCTGGTCTTGTACCTCGTTAGGACCACCCCACCGGGAAATGTCCGGGTTTCCACCAGGCTCAGGTTTATCCAGCTGTCCAGGGCTGCGAAAAACGGCGTGCCGCCGCCCACCAGCACTGGATGGGCAACAATCGCGTACTCGTCGATCAGCCCGGCCCGCATGGCCGCCGCCGCGAGTGTGGCGCCGCCGATGTCCATGGTGCCGCCGTCGTCGGACTTGAGCCGGGTGATTTCTGTGACCGCGTCGCTGGTGATGAGGCGGGTGTTCCAATCGACCGTGGTGGCAGTGGAGGAAAACACCGTTTTCGGCATGTCCCGCCAACGGCGGGCGAACTCCATCTGCGCCGGCGTGGCGCCGGGCTGCTGGTCGGCGGTTGGCCAGTGGGAGCTCATTGTCTCCCACAGTTTGCGCCCGTACAGCGCCAGGCCCGTCGCCCCCACCCGGTCGGACCACCATTGGAACAGCTCGTCGCTCGGTACGCCCCAGCCGAGGTCGTCGCCGCGCGCGGTGATGTAGCCGTCCAGGCTGACGCTCATGGCAAAGGTCAGGTTACGCATGGCGTCAGTCTCCCGTGAGTCCGCATTCGTTGTACAGACCAGCTCTTGACGGAGGTAGACTCTGCCTCATGCTTTCTACGCGCCGATTTACTTGCCCCCGACCGGTTTCCGGTCGTGAGGGCTTCTTGGCGCGCGCCTAGGTCCTGGCGCCGGATCTGAGTCGGGGGAGGAGACCACTACTCACATCCGAACCTAAGGACCACCGTGCCGAATTACCTTAGCTCCAATGAACTCCACGACGCCCTAAGCATCCGGGACCTTTCAGATCCCCGCAGCGGCCCCCACGCAATGCAGGCGCTTCTACAGTGTGTTGTCACTGCGCTCCGCAGCCAATGGGATGTGCCGGAACAGATTATCCGCCACAGCCCCCTGGTCAGCATGGAGGACAACTATGACCATCTCGGCTTCAAGGCATCGGACGTGACGCGGGATCAAAGATACTCCCGCTATGTCAGCCCGACAGTCATGCTGCGCAGTCACACCTCGGCCTCCATCCCGTCGCTGCTCCGAGCCCTGGACCCTGATGGACCCACGGACGGGCTCTGGGCCATCCCGGGCCTGGTCTACCGGCGTGATTCCATCGACCGCACCCATGTGGGAACGCCGCACCAGGTAGACCTGTGGCGCGTCAGCTCGCGGACAAACCTCGACGCCGTTGAGCTTCAAGACATGATTGCCTCCGTGGTGCACGCCGTGCTTCCCGGTGCCCAGTGGCGCGCAGTGCCGGCCGTCCATCCCTACACCGAGCAGGGCCTACAGGTCGATGTCCTCATGGATGGGGAATGGCTGGAACTCGCCGAATGCGGCCTCGTGGCAGCGCACCTGTTCGCGCATGCAGATTTGGATCCTGCCAAGTGGTCCGGACTCGCCCTTGGAATGGGCTTGGACCGCGCCCTGATGCTGCGTAAAGGCATCCCCGACATCCGGTTGCTCCGGTCCACGGACAAACGCATCGAACGGCAAATGATGGACCTGGCGCCGTGGCAGCCGGTCTCCCAACTGCCACCCGTCCGACGGGACATCTCAATAGTCGTTCCCGCGGACATTGACGCGGAAGTATTGGGTGACCGGGTCCGGACAGTATTGAACGGGCAGGCCGATGATCTGGAAAGCGTCGAACTGCTGGCCCTCACTCCCTACAGTCAACTTCCGGTGCCAGCCCGGGAGCGGCTCAAAATCCGTGAAGGACAGGCCAACGCTCTGATACGGCTGGTGCTGCGCCCCCTCACCAGGACGATGACTGATCCACAGGCCAACCAGATCCGCGACGACGTCTACCTGGCCCTCCACGAGGGACCTGTAAAGGAGCTCATCGCCGGATAGCCGGTTGTGGGGTGCCGGCAACACATGCTCGTGCTGCCGGCACCTCAAGAGAATGCCGCAATTCCGGAAGGGCCTTAAAGGGAATCCTCTTCAGCCAGACCTGGACCCGACCCTGGCCATTTACACCAGCGTGGCGCTACTTCGTGCTGGCCAGCACGTCGGCTGCCACCGCTTCGAGCCCGTCGATGAGATCCTGCAAACCGGGTTCTTCCAGGGGGAAGTGGCCGCAGCCACGCAGGGGTCTGCTGGTGGTGGGGCCGGGCAGTGTCCGGACCGTGGCCTCGCTGAGCTCCGATGGGGTCCACGCGTCGAGCCCTGGGTGCATCAGGTGGACTGGGAGGACTGCTGTCCGCGCCTCGGAGTGGGGATGCTGCATGAAGCTCGCGAGGAACCCTAGCGGAACCCAAGCGCCGCCTCCGTGTGCATCTTTCGCACAGAGCCGCCCCAGACCGGGATCGCGTCCCATGAGACTCAGATTGGCGACCCAGGAAATTTTGACTGTGACTCTGGCAATTGGCCCTCGAACCAGCCTGAGCATTGGCATGAAAATTGCGGCGAGGCGGCCGAGCCGCGTCATCGCAGAGCGGGCATCTCTTTCTTGTGGGTCGAGTAGGCAGGTAGCCACCACGGCGGCAACGCTGCAGGAACGAGCCGCTGCCTCCACGGTGAGCAAACCACCAATGCTGGCTCCCAGGAGAATCACTGGACGGCCATCGTCTTCGGCTGCAACGAGGTCGACCAGCAGATCGATCCAGTCCTTGTAGGTAACTGTTCCGGGGGATAGCGTCTTGGTTTTGCCGTAGAGAGGCAAGTCGACCACAGCGACGTCAACCCCGCGCCCTGCCAGGAGGGACGCGACAGGCCAGAGCGCCGATCCGTGGGCGCCCGCGCCGTGGACGACAAGCATGCGCAGTGGAGCATCGGCGTCGGGTAACCGGAGGAGGTGAACCTGATGGCCCTTCCAGGGCCACCACTCCGAGCCGGGCGGAACCAGCGACTTCCTTCTATCAGGCGGCAGGAAACTCGCGTAATCCTCCGCGTTAATATCAGCCGGTGGATGAGACGGCATCTGGTTCACCTTTCGATGGTCAACATCAGTCGAGTCTTTCACGCAAAAAGTTCAGGGCAGCTGACGGTGTGGCTCATATCCCTAGGGATTCGAGGCGCAGAGGTTCGAGACAGCCGGAGTGGGAACGTCTACTGGGGCGACCACAGCGCTAGGCACCCCTCCCAACAGGATCTAGGCTCTGGGTATGGCAAACCGACAGCACCGTCTGCGATCAGCGCCTTGGCCATGGTCGGAATGGTGGCCCTGGACACTTGCTCTTCTTTTGCTGGGTGCGCTTTCTTTTCTCCTGCTTAATATCGCTCACGGACGCTGCGGGGATAGCGTCATCCCTGGTGGGAGCTTCTGCGAGGAGTTCTACCTTATTGAGCCCTCCAACCGCCCGATATTTTTTGTGGCCGTCGGATTGGTTGCCGCGTACTTGATCTACCGGATCGTCTCGGGGTGCTTCATCCACGAGCTTGAGGCAGACGGACTTAGGCCGTCTGATCGGGAACCTCATAGGGGACGCAAATGACTGCTTATCGCTAGGCTGGGCCCTATGGCGTTGCGGGACTCGGCGCGGCCGCAGGCAGATCGATCAAACAGGGTGGTCTTGGACGCCTACGGGTTCATCAAGGGCTGGCTAATCGCGACTTCTCTCTGGGTAGGTGCACTCCTGCTCGTGGTTGCGGTGTATTTTGGCGTACCCGCCGCGTGGAATGGGACTGACGCCGGCCATGTGTGGGGCTTATTGGGCATTGCGATTTTCTATAGCTTCGGAGTTGCCTTGGTGTTCGCGGCGCCGCTGGCCTGGGTGTTGGCCTATGTCTTGCGCCCGGTGGGGAATCAATGGGTGCACATCGTAGCCTTTTTCTTTGTACCAACTCTCACGTTCTGGGTGTTGGGCAGCGTCCTCAATTTTGGCTGGCAGCCCGTGATGCTAATCCCTTGGGCCACGGTTGGCGTAGCGGCAGCCATCGGTCGTTGGGCGATCCGCAGGGACGCCCTCTTCAGTTCTGCAACTCCCCCCGCTTGAGTAACCTTTAGCGAAACAGAACGTATTCACGCTCTTGATCCCTGTCGCGTCGGCTAGTCGGTTCTTGAGAGCTCCAGAAGGAAGCCCAGGGTAGTCCGGCCAGCGAGTACGGCCGAAACATGCGCTTCACCTAAGCCGGCCTCAGCCGCGATCGCGATTGGAGAGATGCCTGAGTCACCGAGGGCTCGTAGAGCCTCATCTAGTTTGCGGGCATGGTCTTGCGCGGCCAGGAGGAGGGCTTGCAGAGTAACAGCGTTTTCTATAGCAATCGCAAGCAATTCGGCATGAGGAATTTCCCTCGGGGGGTCGTCGGAAGAGTACTTGGACTCGAAAGGGTGATCACTCATGGAACCATTGTTCAACGCGAATAGACCCAGCTTTCAGAATCGGTTGGTTCGTGATGGCTTTCGTGCCACTCCTCGGGATAGTTGCCTGGCTCTACGTAAGGCCAAAGCTATCCCGTTCTTTCTGACGAACCCTAAACGGCATTATCAAAGGTGCGCCTAGCCTTACAGTGCCGGTTGGTTGACGAGATTATTGTCCATCTATCGACGTTGCAAATAGTGTGTTTCTCCTCAACGAGGTACCCCAGACCAATAGTGTGATCACAATGAATACGAGCATGAGGCATCAGTGAGCCTGCCATGCGGCCCTGCTTGGGCAAGCTGTCGTGTTAGACGCGTGGGATGTGGAGTCCTGGCGCGGCAATAACACGAACTTGTGGGATTGGATTTACTGGCGCTGCAACTGGGCCAGCAGCCCGGCTGGGGATAGAAGGGGAGATGAACGCCATGTCCATCAAGTCAAGAGCCCCGGGTATCTTAGGGCTCCTAGGGGCACTGCTGCTTCTAGCTGCACCCCTTGCGGCCGTCGTCGAGTACAACGTACAGAAGCAGATCGGGGGACTGCCCCGGCTTTTGTTGACTCGGGGTCTTAGGCCGCTTTGAGCGCGGCCCGGTTGATTGTTTCATATTCGATGGGTGTGAGTTTTCCCAGCCGTCTTTGCCGTCGCCGGCGAATGCTGAGG